>NZ_JBHJYN010000030.1:0-1003 GCF_042270185.1 Streptomyces sp. NPDC055962 | reverse complement strand
AATCAAACTCATCCATATATCTCCCGTCTCCCTTTCTGACGCTCTTGTGAAATACAGCTCTTTCTAGTGTATCGGATTATGTTTCAATATCCAAGACTTTAACGATATAAAAGAAAGCTTGGTTAGATACCAAGCTGCCAGCATTTAAAAGAAAACACAAAAAAAACGAAAACATGATCGTTTCGTTTACAATAAAAATGGCGGTCCGGACGGGACTCGAACCCGCGACCTCCTGCGTGACAGGCAGGCATTCTAACCAACTGAACTACCGGACCATTTTTTGGTTGCGGGGGCAGGATTTGAACCTGCGACCTTCGGGTTATGAGCCCGACGAGCTACCGAACTGCTCCACCCCGCGATAATAATGGTGGAGGATGACGGGCTCGAACCGCCGACCCTCTGCTTGTAAGGCAGATGCTCTCCCAGCTGAGCTAATCCTCCATATATTACACTTACGTGTAATAGCTTGGCGGCGTCCTACTCTCACAGGGGGAAACCCCCGACTACCATCGGCGCTGAAGAGCTTAACTTCCGTGTTCGGCATGGGAACGGGTGTGACCTCTTCGCTATCGCCACCAAACCATTGAGAGTGTTCTCTCAAAACTAGATAACAGTAAGCATACATTCAAATTGGTTAAGTCCTCGATCGATTAGTATCTGTCAGCTCCATGTGTCGCCACACTTCCACCTCAGACCTATCAACCTGATCATCTTTCAGGGATCTTACTTCCTTGCGGAATGGGAAATCTCATCTTGAGGGGGGCTTCATGCTTAGATGCTTTCAGCACTTATCCCGTCCGCACATAGCTACCCAGCGATGCCCTTGGCAGAACAACTGGTACACCAGCGGTGCGTCCATCCCGGTCCTCTCGTACTAAGGACAGCTCCTCTCAAATTTCCTGCGCCCGCGACGGATAGGGACCGAACTGTCTCACGACGTTCTGAACCCAGCTCGCGTACCGCTTTAATGGGCGAACAGCCCAACCCTTGGGACCGACTACAG
>NZ_JBHJYN010000029.1:0-2970 GCF_042270185.1 Streptomyces sp. NPDC055962 | reverse complement strand
AGCGTCTGCTTTTTGAATTCCCTCGTTTCCAAATGCTCACGAGTAGAACCTTTTTCTCCACGCTCCAAATCAAAGCCAAGCTTTTGCATATGCTCGGGAAACTTATCTTGCAACCAAAGCAATTCTTGACGATTGAACACATTTTTCCCTTGCAGTTTTCCATCACGCATTGGCACAACGCCAACATGCATATGGGGCGTTTTTTCGTCCATATGTACCGTTGCATAAGCAATATTTTGCTCGCCATAGCGTTCGGAAAATAATTTATAACTTTCCTCAAAAAATCGTTTTTGTTCTGTAGGATCCAGACGGTCAAAAAAATTTTTGTCAGATGTCACGAGCAACTCGTTTACAAGCACCGCATCTTTCCGAGTTTTTCTCGTACCTGTTTTTTGCGATTCAATGATTTCTTTGACATGCTGGTTATAATCAATTTTCCCATCATGGACCAAATCATAATTTTCATGGGAACGCTCTTTATCAATATCCGAATTCGTCCTGCTTTCTCTTTCACGCTGATTATGAAACTGAATTCCTTTCAAATCATGCGCCTTCATTTTCTGCATTCGGACGACCGCATAACTCATAAAATCAGCTCCGTTTCGGGGTCAGTTTTTCGGCAACACTTCCATGTAAAGTATAACACACTATACTTTACATTCGTAAAGTGTGTGCTCTGCGAGGCTTTTTCGGCTACCCGCCGAACCATGCTAACGCATGGGAAAACCTTGGGCTTTGCCCAAACCCACAAGGGGAAATGATTCCCCCTTGATCCCCCCAATAAAAACTCCCCCAACCCCCTCAATTTTGAGGGGACTCCCTCGCCGGTCGGCAGGAATCGAATGGGATTCGATTCAATGCCAAGAGGGTTCGGGTGTGGTGAGTCTGTCAATCGACTTTCGCGGCATATCCTCATTTCGCTATCGCTCATTCCGGTATTCCACGATTCTATTGACAGACGCCACGTGTCGCTTTCTCCTTCAAGCGCCCACCAGAACAAAATAAAAAAAGATACAGAAAAAGATACAGAAGAATCTTCTGTATCTCTTGTATCTCAATCCTTTTCTGTCGTTTTATGTCGATTATTTTAACTCTCCTGTTTCTCTATCAATATCGCCCCGACCATATTTCCGTTCTTGATAAACGGCATCAAAATACAGTCTAATCAATCCAGTATGCGAACGTAAAACAGAATTGATAATCTTCATGCTGGGTAAGTTATATTCTTCCCCACGAACCCTTACAAACCTTCTTAATTCACGAATATTAGCCAGTCCATGTTCATCAATCAAATCACAAAGATCATTCAGCATGTCGTCTTTTTCTTCAACATCAAGCGTTATGTATCTATCAATATCAAAATTGTTTAGTAGTTTAATATCTTTCTTGTCATATACATGCTTGTTTTTAGCGATAGCGTCTTTTGATTCGTGCGTTAAATATAAATACATATTTTCCATGCTTTGAACTACAATTTGCACCATGGAAACACTTTTATTACCCAATGCTCGTTGTATTCTTTTACGGACACTATCAGCAGTAACAGGATTTTTCGCCACATAAATCACATGATAATGGGCTTTTTTATATTTTTGTCCCTCAACTTTACTTAAATCTTTATCATGAAGTGGGCTAATCGCAATAGGAACACCGAGCGATTCCAATTTCGTTTCCCAATCTTCGGGTATGCTTTCAGGGTACAACAGAAACGTAAAGTATCTTGCCTTATCTTTAGCCATAATGTTATAATCACCCTAACAGAAACAAAGGAATTCCAAAAAGCGAACTCTTCCAGGGGGTCGCTTTTTTTGTGTTCATTTCTGCCCTTTCTTGTATTCTTCCAAAACTACTGTAATCATCGCAGACTTACTCAAACCCTTCTCTTTGCACAACTCCTCTAAATAAGCGTGAACACTTTCTGACATAGTGATTGTAAATCTCTTTTTATTTGTCATATCGTTCTCCTTTTTGCATGTTAAAAATAATATAACAAAGTGGTGTAATTTTTGCAATAAAATACACAAAAAATATGTAAAAGGCAAAATGTCGCTCAAAATGTCGCCGAAATGTCGCTCAAATGTCGCAAGCTTCAAACCCTTGTGGCTCTAGGGTTTGAATGGCTTTTTCTCTCAATTTGGCACTCGGCACTTAAAGGGGGGGTCGTAGTAGCCCCCCCTTTTTCCTCTCTCACCCCAAAAAATCCAAGTTCAAAAAACCAAAAAAAGCACCTTTTTCAGGTGCTTTTTATCTTTCAAGACCATTTTCTCTTTCACGACGCTTTTCAACCCTGTTTAAACGCTCAAATTCGCCCTCAGGGGCTTTTTCTTTAATTTTGCCTACCAAATCATTAAAAAGGCTCTTAAACGTCTTTAAATCGTTTGTACGGGCTTTTAAAAATTCTTTGGTGCTTTTATATATCAAACCAATTTCACGCTTTAAATCGCTTATATGGCTTTTTAATTTGCTATTCTCTCGAAGCAACTGCATATTTTCCTGTCTTAATTTTTTATTTGAATTGGCTTCTGTTTCCCACTCTTTATAAATCACTCTAAGCTTTTGACCCAAAGCTTTATTTTCCTTTGCTAAATCGGTGTTCAATATTTTTTCCATCTTGCCTTTTAGCTGTTTATTTTCTTTGGCAGCATGAACCAAATTTTTAAAGTCTTGTTCGGGAACAATCACATTTCCAGTCGGTGTCTTTTTCAACTCTTTTTTGGGAATCCCAAAAAGATTCTTTTCCTCGCTCTTAACCTCGATTTGCTGAAATTCCCTTTTGGCCCGAACTTTAATTTCATCTGGAACTTTTTCATTGAGGGCGAGCAATTCATTTTTCTTCTCCTGGAGATTTTTTTCTAGAAAATCAATTTCTTTTTCCAGCGTCTGCTTTTTGAATTCCCTCGTTTCCAAATGCTCACGAGTAGAACCTTTTTCTCCACGCTCCAAATCAAAGCCAAGCTTTTGCATATGCTC
>NZ_JBHJYN010000028.1:0-3207 GCF_042270185.1 Streptomyces sp. NPDC055962 | reverse complement strand
CGTGGGGTGATGGGTGGCTGGTCGTTGTTTGAGAACTGCACAGTGGACGCGAGCATCTGTGGCCAAGTTTTTAAGGGCGCACGGTGGATGCCTTGGCACCAGGAACCGATGAAGGACGTGGGAGGCCACGATAGTCCCCGGGGAGCTGTCAACCAAGCTTTGATCCGGGGGTTTCCGAATGGGGAAACCCGGCAGTCGTCATGGGCTGTCACCCGCTGCTGAACACATAGGCAGTGTGGAGGGAACGCGGGGAAGTGAAACATCTCAGTACCCGCAGGAAGAGAAAACAACCGTGATTCCGGGAGTAGTGGCGAGCGAAACTGGATGAGGCCAAACCGTATGCGTGTGATACCCGGCAGGGGTTGCGCATGCGGGGTTGTGGGAGTTCTCTTGATCAATCTGCCGATTGGTCGGCAAGTCAGAAACCGTTGGTGTAGGCGAAGGACATGCGAAAGGTCCGGCGTAGAGGGTAAGACCCCCGTAGCTGAAACATCAACGGCTTGCTTGAGAACCACCCAAGTAGCACGGGGCCCGAGAAATCCCGTGTGAATCTGGCGGGACCACCCGCTAAGCCTAAATATTCCCTGGTGACCGATAGCGGATAGTACCGTGAGGGAATGGTGAAAAGTACCGCGGGAGCGGAGTGAAATAGTACCTGAAACCGTGTGCCTACAAGCCGTGGGAGCGTCGCTGGCAGCACTTGTGCTGTCAGTCGTGACTGCGTGCCTTTTGAAGAATGAGCCTGCGAGTTAGCGGTGTGTAGCGAGGTTAACCCGTGTGGGGAAGCCGTAGCGAAAGCGAGTCCGAACAGGGCGATTGAGTTGCACGCTCTAGACCCGAAGCGGAGTGATCTAGCCATGGGCAGGTTGAAGCGGAGGTAAGACTTCGTGGAGGACCGAACCCACCAGGGTTGAAAACCTGGGGGATGACCTGTGGTTAGGGGTGAAAGGCCAATCAAACTCCGTGATAGCTGGTTCTCCCCGAAATGCATTTAGGTGCAGCGTCGTGTGTTTCTTGCCGGAGGTAGAGCACTGGATAGGCGATGGGCCCTACCGGGTTACTGACCTTAGCCAAACTCCGAATGCCGGTAAGTGAGAGCACGGCAGTGAGACTGTGGGGGATAAGCTCCATGGTCGAGAGGGAAACAGCCCAGAGCATCGACTAAGGCCCCTAAGCGTACGCTAAGTGGGAAAGGATGTGGAGTCGCAGAGACAACCAGGAGGTTGGCTTAGAAGCAGCCACCCTTGAAAGAGTGCGTAATAGCTCACTGGTCAAGTGATTCCGCGCCGACAATGTAGCGGGGCTCAAGCGTACCGCCGAAGTCGTGTCATTCACACATATAGGGCCAACGCCTGTGTGGATGGGTAGGGGAGCGTCGTGTGCCGGGTGAAGCAGCCGCGGAAGCGAGTTGTGGACGGTTCACGAGTGAGAATGCAGGCATGAGTAGCGATACACACGTGAGAAACGTGTGCGCCGATTGACTAAGGGTTCCTGGGTCAAGCTGATCTGCCCAGGGTAAGTCGGGACCTAAGGCGAGGCCGACAGGCGTAGTCGATGGACAACCGGTTGATATTCCGGTACCCGCTTTGAAACGCCCAATACTGAATCAGGCGATGCTAAGTCCGTGAAGCCGGCCCGATCTCTTCGGAGTTGAGGGTAGTGGTGGAGCCGACGAACCAGACTTGTACTAGGTAAGCGATGGGGTGACGCAGGAAGGTAGTCCAGCCCGGGCGGTGGTTGTCCCGGGGTAAGGGTGTAGGCCGTGTGGTAGGCAAATCCGTCACACGTTAAGGCTGAGACCTGATGCCGAGCCGATTGTGGTGAAGTGGATGATCCTATGCTGTCGAGAAAAGCCTCTAGCGAGTTTCATGGCGGCCCGTACCCTAAACCGACTCAGGTAGTCAGGTAGAGAATACCGAGGCGTTCGGGTGAACTATGGTTAAGGAACTCGGCAAAATGCCCCCGTAACTTCGGGAGAAGGGGGGCCATCACTGGTGATCCGATTTACTCGGTGAGCTGGGGGTGGCCGCAGAGACCAGCGAGAAGCGACTGTTTACTAAAAACACAGGTCCGTGCGAAGCCGTAAGGCGATGTATACGGACTGACGCCTGCCCGGTGCTGGAACGTTAAGGGGACCGGTTAGTGCACTTTCGGGTGTGCGAAGCTGAGAACTTAAGCGCCAGTAAACGGCGGTGGTAACTATAACCATCCTAAGGTAGCGAAATTCCTTGTCGGGTAAGTTCCGACCTGCACGAATGGCGTAACGACTTCTCGACTGTCTCAACCATAGGCCCGGTGAAATTGCACTACGAGTAAAGATGCTCGTTTCGCGCAGCAGGACGGAAAGACCCCGGGACCTTTACTATAGTTTGATATTGGTGTTCGGTTCGGCTTGTGTAGGATAGGTGGGAGACTTTGAAGCGGCCACGCCAGTGGTTGTGGAGTCGTCGTTGAAATACCACTCTGGTCGTGCTGGATGTCTAACCTGGGTCCGTGATCCGGATCAGGGACAGTGTCTGATGGGTAGTTTAACTGGGGCGGTTGCCTCCTAAAGAGTAACGGAGGCGCCCAAAGGTTCCCTCAGCCTGGTTGGCAATCAGGTGTTGAGTGTAAGTGCACAAGGGAGCTTGACTGTGAGACCGACGGGTCGAGCAGGGACGAAAGTCGGGACTAGTGATCCGGCAGTGGCTTGTGGAAGCGCTGTCGCTCAACGGATAAAAGGTACCCCGGGGATAACAGGCTGATCTTCCCCAAGAGTCCATATCGACGGGATGGTTTGGCACCTCGATGTCGGCTCGTCGCATCCTGGGGCTGGAGTCGGTCCCAAGGGTTGGGCTGTTCGCCCATTAAAGCGGTACGCGAGCTGGGTTTAGAACGTCGTGAGACAGTTCGGTCCCTATCCGCTGTGCGCGTAGGAATATTGAGAAGGGCTGTCCCTAGTACGAGAGGACCGGGACGGACGAACCTCTGGTGTGCCAGTTGTCCTGCCAAGGGCATGGCTGGTTGGCTACGTTCGGAAAGGATAACCGCTGAAAGCATCTAAGCGGGAAGCCTGCTTCAAGATGAGTATTCCCACCACCTTGAGTGGTTAAGGCTCCCAGTAGACGACTGGGTTGATAGGCCAGATGTGGAAGCCCGGTAACGGGTGGAGCTGACTGGTACTAATAGGCCGAGGGCTTGTCCTCAGTTGCTCGCGTCCACTGTGTT
>NZ_JBHJYN010000027.1:0-10546 GCF_042270185.1 Streptomyces sp. NPDC055962 | reverse complement strand
GGGAGGACCATCTCCCAAGGCTAAATACTCCCTAGTGACCGATAGTGAACCAGTACCGTGAGGGAAAGGTGAAAAGCACCCCGGAAGGGGAGTGAAAGAGATCCTGAAACCGTGTGCCTACAAGTAGTCAGAGCCCGTTAACGGGTGATGGCGTGCCTTTTGTAGAATGAACCGGCGAGTTACGATCCCGTGCAAGGTTAAGCAGAAGATGCGGAGCCGCAGCGAAAGCGAGTCTGAATAGGGCGAATTGAGTACGTGGTCGTAGACCCGAAACCAGGTGATCTACCCATGTCCAGGGTGAAGTTCAGGTAACACTGAATGGAGGCCCGAACCCACGCACGTTGAAAAGTGCGGGGATGAGGTGTGGGTAGGGGTGAAATGCCAATCGAACCTGGAGATAGCTGGTTCTCTCCGAAATAGCTTTAGGGCTAGCCTCAAGGTAAGAGTCTTGGAGGTAGAGCACTGATTGGACTAGGGGCCCCTACCGGGTTACCGAATTCAGTCAAACTCCGAATGCCGATGACTTATCCTTGGGAGTCAGACTGCGAGTGATAAGATCCGTAGTCGAAAGGGAAACAGCCCAGACCGCCAGCTAAGGTCCCAAAGTATACGTTAAGTGGAAAAGGATGTGGAGTTGCTTAGACAACCAGGATGTTGGCTTAGAAGCAGCCACCATTTAAAGAGTGCGTAATAGCTCACTGGTCGAGTGACTCTGCGCCGAAAATGTACCGGGGCTAAACGTATCACCGAAGCTGCGGACTGTTCTTCGAACAGTGGTAGGAGAGCGTTCTAAGGGCTGTGAAGCAAGACCGGAAGGACTTGTGGAGCGCTTAGAAGTGAGAATGCCGGTATGAGTAGCGAAAGAGGGGTGAGAATCCCCTCCACCGAATGCCTAAGGTTTCCTGAGGAAGGCTCGTCCGCTCAGGGTTAGTCGGGACCTAAGCCGAGGCCGAAAGGCGTAGGCGATGGATAACAGGTTGATATTCCTGTACCACCTCCTCACCATTTGAGCAATGGGGGGACGCAGGAGGATAGGGTAAGCGCGGTATTGGATATCCGCGTCCAAGCAGTTAGGCTGGGAAATAGGCAAATCCGTTTCCCGTGAAGGCTGAGCTGTGATGGCGAGCGAATTATAGTAGCGAAGTTCCTGATTCCACACTGCCAAGAAAAGCCTCTAGCGAGGTGAGAGGTGCCCGTACCGCAAACCGACACAGGTAGGCGAGGAGAGAATCCTAAGGTGATCGAGAGAACTCTCGTTAAGGAACTCGGCAAAATGACCCCGTAACTTCGGGAGAAGGGGTGCTCTGTTAGGGTGCAAGCCCGAGAGAGCCGCAGTGAATAGGCCCAGGCGACTGTTTAGCAAAAACACAGGTCTCTGCGAAGCCGTAAGGCGAAGTATAGGGGCTGACGCCTGCCCGGTGCTGGAAGGTTAAGAGGAGCGCTTAGCGTAAGCGAAGGTGCGAATTGAAGCCCCAGTAAACGGCGGCCGTAACTATAACGGTCCTAAGGTAGCGAAATTCCTTGTCGGGTAAGTTCCGACCCGCACGAAAGGCGCAACGATCTGGGCACTGTCTCAACGAGAGACTCGGTGAAATTATAGTACCTGTGAAGATGCAGGTTACCCGCGACAGGACGGAAAGACCCCGTGGAGCTTTACTGCAGCCTGATATTGAATGTTGGTACAGCTTGTACAGGATAGGTAGGAGCCTTGGAAACCGGAGCGCCAGCTTCGGTGGAGGCATCGGTGGGATACTACCCTGGCTGTATTGACCTTCTAACCCGCCGCCCTTATCGGGCGGGGAGACAGTGTCAGGTGGGCAGTTTGACTGGGGCGGTCGCCTCCTAAAAGGTAACGGAGGCGCCCAAAGGTTCCCTCAGAATGGTTGGAAATCATTCGCAGAGTGTAAAGGCACAAGGGAGCTTGACTGCGAGACCTACAAGTCGAGCAGGGACGAAAGTCGGGCTTAGTGATCCGGTGGTTCCGCATGGAAGGGCCATCGCTCAACGGATAAAAGCTACCCCGGGGATAACAGGCTTATCTCCCCCAAGAGTCCACATCGACGGGGAGGTTTGGCACCTCGATGTCGGCTCATCGCATCCTGGGGCTGTAGTCGGTCCCAAGGGTTGGGCTGTTCGCCCATTAAAGCGGTACGCGAGCTGGGTTCAGAACGTCGTGAGACAGTTCGGTCCCTATCCGTCGCGGGCGCAGGAAATTTGAGAGGAGCTGTCCTTAGTACGAGAGGACCGGGATGGACGCACCGCTGGTGTACCAGTTGTCTTGCCAAAGGCATAGCTGGGTAGCTACGTGCGGACGGGATAAGTGCTGAAAGCATCTAAGCATGAAGCCCCCCTCAAGATGAGATTTCCCATAGCGCAAGCTAGTAAGATCCCTGAAAGATGATCAGGTTGATAGGTCTGAGGTGGAAGCGTGGTGACACGTGCAGCTGACAGATACTAATCGATCGAGGACTTAACCAAAATGACGTGCAGAATTTACTTCTTCTATTATCTAGTTTTGAAGGAACAACGTTCCTCATAGTTTGGTGGCGATAGCGAAGAGGTCACACCCGTTCCCATTCCGAACACGGCAGTTAAGCTCTTCAGCGCCGATGGTAGTTGGGGGTTCTCCCCCTGTGAGAGTAGGACGCCGCCAAGCAATTTCTAGTTTTAGGATTCATAACCCGAAGAATGCAGGTTCAAAATCCTATCTCTTTTCAAAAAAACCTTAGGATTTTTCCTAAGGTTTTTTTGTATATTTTTTCATCTGAAGCGTTTGGATGAACTCTAGGCGGGAGGATTTTTGATGAATAAAGAAGAAATCCGAAATACTGACCAAATCCTTCATTCTTTTGCTGAATGGTTAATGGATCAAAATAAATCAGACAGTACGGCTAAAACATATGTAGGTGTTCTCTCTCAATTTTTTCAATGGATGAAAGAAGAAATAGAAGAGATTGAATCGACCCATGTGCAGGCCTATCTTGATTATATGGACGATTCCAATAAAAGTGCCGGAACAATCGAAAAGCATTATACAGCCATCACTGTATTTTCCCGGTTTCTTAACAAACCAGAGATTATGGCCAACATTGACCGCAAAGCCAAGGAAAAGAAGGATGAACCACCAGAGTCACTGGAGCCAGCTGAACAGTCAGCACTAATAAAAGAAGTGGAAGACGAAGGAAATGTGCGGAACATTGCTATTGTTTATGTTCTTCTTCATACCGGGATTCGGGTCTCCGAGCTTTGTGAATTAAATCACACCGATATAAAAAAAGACGGTGAAAGAGAATCTATTCTTATCCGGGATTCAAAAGGCGAGATTGAACGGGTTATCCCCCTATCAAGAGCTGCCAGTGAGCATATTAAGCGTTATAAAGACTCTCTGAAGGCCGAGAATGAAGCAGTCTTCTTATCCAGTGTTAACCAGCGTATGACACCGAGGGCGGTTCAATATATGCTGAGCAAGTACGATGTGAGCCCGCACAAGTTGAGACATACTTTTTGCCAGAATCTTATCGATAAAGGAATTGAGATTCAAACCGTCTCAAAGCTGGTCGGCCATAAGGATTTAAATATGACTAAACGCTATATCAAAGAATCCGGACAGGGACTTGATGCAGCTATTCAAAATACATTTGATTGATAAAAAAGAAATACCCAGTTATTCGGGTATTTCTTTTTTATCGTGTTCATTTAAGATACTGTTCCAATGCTTCCTCGATCAATAGATAAATGTTCTTTTCCTGAAGCAGCGACTGCATTTTCAGTTCTTTATGAAGGTCCGTTCTTAGATCGAAGGATACCCGTTTTCGGTCTTTCTTCTTTTCTTCTTTTTTTCCACTGTTTAAACGTTCCTTGGTTTCTTCCGGTAATACTTCTTCGTTCAAGGCAAAACTGGGGCTAATGTGCTTTTGACTGCGCATTTTACTCTTGATGTCATTTACCTTCGACACGGCTGATCAACTCCTTATAGAATCCTTCGTATTGTCCCAATGCCTGCCGCAGTTCAGCGTTCTGGTTAAATCCATACAGAGATAATCTGCCAACAGGCGCCTTCCTGGTAATCACCGTATCAAATACCAGGTCCGGGTAATCTTCCGCAATTAGTTCATTAAAGGCCTTGGCATCGCTTCGCCTTACATCATTCATCGTGCGCAGCACGCCGATCGCCTGAGTATTTCTCTTTCCGAATTCATTGGCTCCATGGATAGAATCCATGAAATTCGGGATAGCTGAATAGCACCAATTTGAACATTCGAATAAAACAACCACGTATTCACTGGCACACAGTGCATTTGTTGTCTGTTCGCTTAAGGAGGGAGGAGTATCAATAACGATAAAATCGTATCTGTCCCTGACGGACTTCAAAGCATGATCTAAGACAGAACTTGGATTCCCGCTAAAAGGGATCGTATCGCCTTTATATGTTTTTCCCGTATACAGCCAGCGCGGGAAAGTTGCCAAAAAGTTGTTGGCAGGCAGAAGATCGAGGTGATCGTTGATATTCAGTATGTAGCCCTCAACATTATCTTCCTGCATCGCTTCCAGCACGGACTTGCCCATATACTCATTTGAAGGCTGCTCAGACAGAAGCTCTGTAAGGTTGCCCTGTGAGTCCATATCCACTGCAAGGACCCTATATCCATTTCTGCTCAACAAGTGCGCGAGAATGCCGGTTGTGGTGGATTTTCCGCAGCCTCCCTTTTGAATTCCCATTGTAATAGTAATCGCCATCCCTTTATCACCCTTTCTTCTTTTATTTTTTTCTTCTAACGTTGTTTTCTTCTTTTCTTCTTTTCTTCCTTTCTTCTAACGTTGTTTTCTTCTTATTTTATACGATGCCTTTGTCATCCAATTAAAAAAGGCACTCATTAATGGGTGCCTTTTTTTAATTTCTTAAGTTGCTTTTCGAACTTACGCTTGCGCTTTTCTAGCTCCTCTACTGAATCACTTTCAGCCTCCGGCTCCTGAATTTGCAGAACTTCAAATAATTCTTCTTTAATTTCTTCAAATGTAACTGCTGCTGATTCATGATCCAATTTCAGTACTTCCTCCATTTTTTCAATGGACTTTTCCCGTATATACCAAGCAGGCAGTACTTCTTTTGATTTTCTGAAGTCAGATACTAAGCGTATAAGGATGTCTTCTGATTCATCATTATCCTTGTTTGCTGCCTTTAAGACCTTGGTTATGTATCCGACGGGGTTTTCGATGTCCTTGCGGTCCTGTATTTTCTCCAGGAGGCTCATTACATTGTCCTGTCCATGCTTTTCCCATGAAAGAATGACTTCGTCCGTTAACCTTACCCCCATCTTTAAGCCGAGTTTTTTCACTTTCTCTATAAACGTATCGGCAAATTCCTGCAAATGATTTTGAAGCAGGTCCAATTGATCAGGTTTTCCATTGCTTCCTGAAGTAATGAAAAATTTGATTTTATCCACTCTTCGTCCTGTCCTGATTTCTTCTATTTCAAAGGATATATCCGTTTTAGCCTTCAATTCCTTCTGGGCTGGTACAAGAACACGCTGCTTAAAGTTTCCGTATGCAGGATAGATATCCTCAGCCCCGAGCATTTTGCGCAGGTCCTTCAGGTAAAAGGATCTTTCCTTCAGTCTTTCATATTGCTTCAGTAATTCATATATCCTTATGGCGTAGGAGCTTTTCAGCTTCACCACATTCTCAAGTTTGTAGCTTGTGAATTCCCTTTTCAGCTGAAGCAGGTACGGCCGCAGGAAGGGATCAAACCTTATGTCTACAGTTCCTTCCGTTTCGTTATACGCTACATAGCTGAGCCACGAAACCTGTATGACCTTTTTTTTAATCCGCACTTCAAATACCTTCTTCATCAAATCCTTCGTAATCTGCTTCAGTTCTGTATATTTGGGTGTTCCTTTTAAGCTTAGGAGATCTGAAAATTCCTGAATAGGCAGGGTGTAGGTTTTGAAATCTGAATCTGCAGGTGTAATATGGCTCGCCAGACAAAGGATGATTTTTTGTTCTACCACGCCTAATTTATAATTTGCTTCAATGAGCATATTCGACTTAGTCACCAAATGGTTGTTCTGTGTTTCGTTTTTTTCTAAAATTTTCATCACAATTTCCTCCCTTTCGAGCTTCTTCATTATGACAAAAATCCATCGATAACAAAAGGATTTTTTTGTTATAATTCGCACCAAAAATGTTATAGTTCGCACCAAAAATGTTATAGTTCGCACCAAAAATGTTATAGTTCAGGCACCAAAAATGTTATAGTTCGCACCAAAAATGTTATAGTTCGCACCAAAAATGTTATAGTTCGCACCAAAAATGTTATAGTTAGAGGTCTTGAGGCCAGTCATACCAATGGTTTGAGGCCTCCGAAAACAATTAAAACAATGTAAAACAATTAAAACAATATTAGTAAAACAAACACAACAGGGGGTTTTTTGTTGTGAAAATTCTGAAAACTTTAAGATAGAGTAAGTTCAAAACACTAATTTGTGTATCAAAGGTTAAAGACTATTATTTTTTTAAAAGGTTTTAATGATCTGTCTTTACACCTCTGATAGAGCGATAAAAAGAGAGAAATTATAAAGAATTCAATGTCTGGCTTTATTTCTGTCTTATTTCTAGCATGATCTTATACATATTCAGGATACCGGCCGGCTCATTCTTTTTCGTAAACGCCAGAAGACCTCACCCTGCCAACGTACCTTTTGGAATGCTGAGGTCTTCTGGCACTCTAAAGATATCGCCGGCCGGTAGGGAAAGTTTTCTGTCTTGATGTGAACAGTCAGGCAAGATGTGAGTTAAGAGAAAATAAATGCTTTAGAAAAAGAAAAAGAGAAAAATGAAAGTAGATAAAGCTACAGATGTAGGATTCGAGGGTTCCGAAAAGGAAAAATGAAAAACAGGCATAAAAGTGTATGATTCACCAAGAGGTTTTTAAAAAATACGCTGTTTAAGCTTTGTATTTGCCTTTCTAAGCTGTTTGATTTTTTTCCGAATAGGAAAATAAAGATAGGGAGTTCAAACCTCTAAAAACAGCCTTTATGGACGTCTGATAACGAGGGTCTTTCGGAAGTAAAAAAAAAGAACAGTCAAAGACTGCTCCTTCGTTCGGAACCGTTATTTAAACACACTGAAGGTTTTCAAGACATTATTGGTTTCTTCTTCTGTGATGCCGATATACCTCAGGGTAATCGAAGGGTCCGAATGGTGCAGGATTCCCTGCAGCATCGCAATGTCCTTTGTCGCTTTGTAAAACCAGTATCCGAACGTTTTCCGCAGGGTATGGTTGCCGACATGGTCGACACCAGCAAAGTCGGCGGCCTTATTTAACTGCCGGTATGCCTGGGTCGGCGTGATGGCGCCGTCCCCCTTCCGGGATGGAAAAAGCCACTCACTGTCCACATTGACGGCATAGCCGTAGACTTCCTGAAAACAGTTTTCAAGGTACATCTCCCTGATTTTTTGTGTTTTTCCCTCTTTGATGCGCAGTATCTTCGTGTACTTTCCTTTCAAATTCAGAATCTGTTTGGTTTTGAGTCGTAAAAGATCTCCAACTCGCAGCCCGGTTTCACAGCCAAGGACAAACAGAATGTAATCACGTTCCGAACAATGGCGTTTAAGCGCCCACTTCATATCTTCCAGCTGCTGCTGGTTCCGAATGGGCTGCACGTTCTTAATAGGGTTCATAATTGTGTCCCCTTCTTTTTCAAGACGTTCCGAAAAGGTTGCGAGCCCTTATAAAACGGATACTTGAATGTATGATTTTATGTATTTATCTTCATTATAAGGATTAAAAACGAAGGAAGTCAATGAAATCAAGGAAATGAATGTACGGTCGTCTACAGAATCATACATAAAGTAACTTGCTAAAAAAATCATTGACATCATGTGTAAACTCTTTTATCATAAGGGAGTTGCTTATTTAGCAAGCAAGGCATTTTTGATCTTAGAAATTATTGATAGAGCAGTAAAAACAAGATCGAACATGTTCTTGAAAAAAACTATTGACGTCTTATTGAAATAGTAGTAAGATTAGGTAGTCGCTAAGAAATAGCGATTTTAAAAATAACTAACATTCTTCGCAGAAGTTGACAACTACTCAACTTCGTGATATGATGATTAAGTTGTTAAAGTGATTGCTCTTTGAAAACTGAACAAAACTAAGCGCCAACGTTTTAAAATAGTGAGCACACACTCTAAAAGCAAATGAGCAAGTCAAACATTTCTTCGGAGAGTTTGATCCTGGCTCAGGACGAACGCTGGCGGCGTGCCTAATACATGCAAGTCGAGCGAATGGATGGGAGCTTGCTCCCTGAAGTTAGCGGCGGACGGGTGAGTAACACGTGGGCAACCTGCCTGTAAGACTGGGATAACTTCGGGAAACCGGAGCTAATACCGGATGGTTGTTTGAACCGCATGGTTCAGACATAAAAGGTGGCTTCGGCTACCACTTACAGATGGGCCCGCGGCGCATTAGCTAGTTGGTGAGGTAATGGCTCACCAAGGCCACGATGCGTAGCCGACCTGAGAGGGTGATCGGCCACACTGGGACTGAGACACGGCCCAGACTCCTACGGGAGGCAGCAGTAGGGAATCTTCCGCAATGGACGAAAGTCTGACGGAGCAACGCCGCGTGAGTGATGAAGGTTTTCGGATCGTAAAGCTCTGTTGTTAGGGAAGAACAAGTGCCAGAGTAAATGCTGGCACCTTGACGGTACCTAACCAGAAAGCCACGGCTAACTACGTGCCAGCAGCCGCGGTAATACGTAGGTGGCAAGCGTTGTCCGGAATTATTGGGCGTAAAGCGCGCGCAGGTGGTTCCTTAAGTCTGATGTGAAAGCCCACGGCTCAACCGTGGAGGGTCATTGGAAACTGGGGAACTTGAGTGCAGAAGAGGAAAGTGGAATTCCAAGTGTAGCGGTGAAATGCGTAGAGATTTGGAGGAACACCAGTGGCGAAGGCGACTTTCTGGTCTGTAACTGACACTGAGGCGCGAAAGCGTGGGGAGCGAACAGGATTAGATACCCTGGTAGTCCACGCCGTAAACGATGAGTGCTAAGTGTTAGAGGGTTTCCGCCCTTTAGTGCTGCAGCTAACGCATTAAGCACTCCGCCTGGGGAGTACGGCCGCAAGGCTGAAACTCAAAGGAATTGACGGGGGCCCGCACAAGCGGTGGAGCATGTGGTTTAATTCGAAGCAACGCGAAGAACCTTACCAGGTCTTGACATCCTCTGACAACCCTAGAGATAGGGCGTCCCCTTCGGGGGCAGAGTGACAGGTGGTGCATGGTTGTCGTCAGCTCGTGTCGTGAGATGTTGGGTTAAGTCCCGCAACGAGCGCAACCCTTGATCTTAGTTGCCAGCATTCAGTTGGGCACTCTAAGGTGACTGCCGGTGACAAACCGGAGGAAGGTGGGGATGACGTCAAATCATCATGCCCCTTATGACCTGGGCTACACACGTGCTACAATGGACAGAACAAAGGGCAGCGAAACCGCGAGGTTAAGCCAATCCCACAAATCTGTTCTCAGTTCGGATCGCAGTCTGCAACTCGACTGCGTGAAGCTGGAATCGCTAGTAATCGCGGATCAGCATGCCGCGGTGAATACGTTCCCGGGCCTTGTACACACCGCCCGTCACACCACGAGAGTTTGTAACACCCGAAGTCGGTGAGGTAACCTTTTAGGAGCCAGCCGCCGAAGGTGGGACAGATGATTGGGGTGAAGTCGTAACAAGGTAGCCGTATCGGAAGGTGCGGCTGGATCACCTCCTTTCTAAGGATTTTAACGGAATATAAGACCTTGGGTCTTATAAACAGAACGTTCCCTGTCTTGTTTAGTTTTGAAGGATCATTCCTTCAAAACATAGGAACACCTGCTAAATGCGCCACATCCTGTGGCAACGCATGTGTTAGCATGTCCTATGCGTTGTTCTTTGAAAACTAGATAACAGTAGACATTCACATTCAATTAGTAATACAAGATATCACATAGTGATTCTTTTTAACGGTTAAGTTAGAAAGGGCGCACGGTGGATGCCTTGGCACTAGGAGCCGATGAAGGACGGGACGAACACCGATATGCTTCGGGGAGCTGTAAGCAAGCTTTGATCCGGAGATTTCCGAATGGGGAAACCCACCACTCGTAATGGAGTGGTATCCATATCTGAATACATAGGATATGAGAAGGCAGACCCGGGGAACTGAAACATCTAAGTACCCGGAGGAAGAGAAAGCAAATGCGATTCCCTGAGTAGCGGCGAGCGAAACGGGACCAGCCCAAACCAAGAGGCTTGCCTCTTGGGGTTGTAGGACACTCTGTACGGAGTTACAAAGGAACGAGGTAGATGAAGAGGTCTGGAAAGGCCCGCCATAGGAGGTAACAGCCCTGTAGTCAAAACTTCGTTCTCTCCTGAGTGGATCCTGAGTACGGCGGAACACGTGAAATTCCGTCGGAATCCGGGAGGACCATCTCCCAAGGCTAAATACTCCCTAGTGACCGATAGTGAACCAGTACCGTGAGGGAAAGGTGAAAAGCACCCCGGAAGGGGAGTGA
>NZ_JBHJYN010000026.1:0-14112 GCF_042270185.1 Streptomyces sp. NPDC055962 | reverse complement strand
GCCCGGTGCTCGCGGCGGGACGCCTGTCCGCCGCGAGCACCGGGCCGCCGTCGTGGAGTGCGGGAGCCGGACCCCGCCTCAGGCCGGGTCGGCCGGGTGCGGTGCCATCGGGAGGAGCGACGCCAGCCGCTGCTCGCAGAGCCCGGCCAGCGTGTCGTACGCCTCCTTGCCCATCATCTCGGTGAGCTCGGGGCGGTAGGACACGTAGACCGGGTCACCCGCCCCGTGTGCGGAGGTCGCCGACGTGCACCACCAGTGCAGGTCGTGACCGCCGGGGCCCCAGCCGCGCCGGTCGTACTCCCCGATCGAGATCTGGAGCACGCGCGTGTCGTCGGGCCGTTCGATCCAGTCGTACGTACGGCGGACCGGCAGCTGCCAGCAGACGTCGGGCTTGGTCTCCAGCGGCTCCTTGCCCTCCTGGAGGGCAAGGATGTGCAGCGAGCAGCCCATGCCGCCGGCGAATCCGGGACGGTTCTGGAAGATGCAGGAGCCCTCCCAGCGGCGCGTCTGGCGCTCACCGTCCTCGTCGACACCGACCCAGCCGGTCTCGGTGCCGACGTCGTGGAACTGCCAGATCTCCGGGGTGAGCCGCGCGACGTGCCCGGCCACCCGCTTCTCGTCGTCCTTGTCGGAGAAGTGCGCGCCCAGGGTGCAGCAGCCGTCGTCGGCGCGGCCGGCCTGGATGCCCTGGCAGCCGCTGCCGAAGATGCAGTTCCACCTGGACGTGAGCCACGTCAGGTCGCAGCGGTAGATCTGCTCGTCGTCGGCCGGGTCGGGGAATTCGACCCAGGCCCGCGCGAAGTCGAGCTCCTGCTCGTCGGGCCCGCCCGGCCCCGTTGCTTCCGGCTGCTGCGTCTCCTGCTTCGTCTTCTGCTGCTTCTTCGTTGCTTTGTCCGGCTTCGCCTTTTTCGTCTTTGGCACCTGCCCAGAGTAAGCCGCAGTAGCGTTCCGGTATGAGACTCGGAGTCCTCGACGTGGGGTCGAACACGGTGCATCTGCTGGTCGTCGACGCCCACCCCGGTGCGCGCCCGCAGCCCGCGCACTCGCACAAGGCGGAGCTGCGGCTCGCTGAACTCCTCGACAAGAACGGGGCGATCGGTCCCGACGGCGTCGACCGTCTGGTGACGGTGATCGCCGCAGCCCTCCAGGCCGCCGAGGACAAGGGCTGCGAGGACGTGCTGGCCTTCGCCACCTCGGCCGTGCGCGAGGCGGGCAACGCGGACCAGGTGCTGGCGCGCGTACGGGACGAGACCGGTGTGGCCCTGGCCGTCCTCAGCGGGGAGGAGGAGGCCCGGCTGACGTTCCTGGCCGCCCGTCGCTGGTTCGGCTGGTCGGCGGGGAAGCTGCTCGTCCTGGACATCGGCGGGGGATCGCTGGAGGTCGGGTACGGGATGGACGAGGAGCCCGACGCCGCGGTGTCGCTGCCGTTCGGCGCCGGCCGTCTCACCGCCGGCTGGCTCCCGGGCGACCCGCCTGACCCGACGGACGTGCGGGCGCTCCGCCGTCACGTCCGCGCGGGCATCGCCCGTACGGTCGGGGAGTTCACCCGGCTGGGACCGCCCGACCACGTCGTCGGGACCTCCAAGACGTTCCGGCAGCTCGCCAGGATCTCGGGAGCCGCCCGCTCCGCCGAGGGGCTGTACGTACAGCGCGTCCTCACCCGCAAGGCGCTGGAGGAATGGGTACCGAAGCTGACGACGATGACGGTCGAGCAGCGCGGGAATCTGCCCGGGGTCACCGAGGGGCGGGCCGCGCAGCTGCTCGCGGGGGCGCTCGTGGCCGAGGGCGCGATGGACCTGTTCGGGGTGGAGGAGCTGGAGATCTGCCCCTGGGCGCTGCGGGAGGGAGTCATCCTGCGCCGTCTCGACCACCTGCCGACGGGGCAGGTGGCCCTGGCCTGAGAGCGGGGACCGTGAGCGGGCGCCGGGTCCGAGGACGGGGGCCCTGAGCAGGCCGCCCAGATCCGGGGACGGGGGGCCCGCGGGCGGGCGGGCCCCCGTCCCGTCGAGGTGCCCCGCCCCTCATGGTCCTTCTCACTTTCCGCCGGGCTCCCTCGGCGAGGCGCGGCGCTGCCCGTACCCTGTCCACGTGGCAGAACCAGTGGTGCGCATCCCGGATGCGAAGGTCGCGCTGTCGACGGCCTCCGTCTATCCGGAGTCCACGGCGACGGCCTTCGAGATCGCTGCGCGCCTGGGCTACGACGGCGTCGAGGTCATGGTCTGGACCGACCCCGTCAGCCAGGACATCGAGGCGCTGAAGCGGCTGTCGGACTACCACCAGGTGCCGATCCTGGCCGTGCACGCCCCCTGTCTGCTGATCACCCAGCGGGTCTGGTCCACCGACCCGTGGGTGAAGCTCCAGCGGGCCAGGGCCGCGGCGGAGAAGCTCGGCGCGTCGACCGTGGTCGTCCACCCGCCCTTCCGCTGGCAGCGGAACTACGCCCGCGACTTCGTCTCCGGCATCTGGCGCATGGCGGACGAGACCGATGTGCGCTTCGCGGTGGAGAACATGTACCCGTGGCGCTACCGGGACCGCGAGATGCTCGCGTACGCACCCGCCTGGGACGTCAGCAACGACGACTACCGGCACTTCACCGTGGACCTGTCGCACACCTCCACCGCCCGCACCGACAGCCTGGCCATGGTGGACCGGATGGGCGACCGGCTCGCCCACGTCCACCTCGCCGACGGCAAGGGTTCCGGCAAGGACGAGCACCTGGTGCCCGGCCGGGGCGACCAGCCCTGCGCGGAACTCCTGGAGCGGCTGGCCCGCACCGGCTTCGACGGCCATGTGGTCATCGAGGTCAACACCCGCCGGGCGATGTCGTCGGCCGAACGCGAGGCCGACCTTGCGGAGGCGCTCGCCTACACCCGGCTCCACCTGGCGTCGGCGGCGCGGGCGCCCCGCCCGTGACCCGCGGCGCCGAAGGCCCCGCCCCCCGGCGCAGGGGCCGGCCCTCCCGTACGCCGGGCGCCACCGGCCCCGACGCCAGGACCCGCATCCTGGAGGCGGCCCGCACGGAGTTCGCCACGCGCGGCTACGACAAGACGTCGATGCGGGGCATCGCCAAGGAGGCGGGTGTCGACGCCGCCCTGGTCCACCACTACTTCGGCACGAAGGACGAGGTCTTCGCCGCGGCGGTCGAGGTCTCCTTCGAGCCGGCGCTGGTCATCCCCGAGATCCTCGACGGCCCTGCGGACGCCATGGGGGAGCGGCTGGCCCGGTACTTCATCGGCGTATGGGAGAACCCGGTGTCCCGGGCACCCCTGCTGGCGATCGTCCGCTCGGCGCTCACCCACGAGGCGGCGGCGAAAGTGCTGCGCGGCTTCGTGCTGCGGCGGCTGCTGGAGCGGATCGCGGCGGAGCTGGACGTTCCCGAACCGACCTTCCGCGCCGAGCTGGCGGCCTCGCACATGATCGGTATCGCGATCCTGCGGTACGTGATCCAGGCGGAGCCGCTGGCGTCCGCGGATCCCGAGAAGATCATCGCGATGGTGGCACCGACGCTCCAGCGCTATCTGACGGAGTAGCCGGTTCCGCCCGCGCCCCGGCGAGGGCCGCGCGAACGACCACCCACCGGTCGCTTTGTCCCGCATTCCGGACGGAGTGTCCAGATCGTGGAGCCGGGGCGTACGCTCGGGGAGAGTCTTTTCTGTCGAAGGAGCGAGAGACGATGCCCCAGCTGAGGTCCCGCACTGTCACCCACGGCCGCAACATGGCGGGCGCCCGCGCCCTCATGCGGGCGTCCGGCGTAGCCAGCGAGGACATCGGCAAGCCGATCATCGCGGTGGCCAACTCCTTCACCGAGTTCGTGCCCGGGCACACCCACCTCGCCCCGGTCGGCCGGATCGTCTCCGAGGCGATCAAGGCCGCAGGCGCGGTGCCCCGTGAGTTCAACACGATCGCGGTGGACGACGGCATCGCCATGGGTCACGGCGGCATGCTCTACAGCCTGCCGTCCCGCGACCTCATCGCGGACAGTGTCGAGTACATGGTCGAGGCCCACTGCGCCGACGCCCTGATCTGCATCTCCAACTGCGACAAGATCACCCCCGGCATGCTGATGGCCGCGATGCGCCTCAACATCCCCGTGGTGTTCGTCTCCGGCGGTCCGATGGAGGCAGGCAAGACCACCCTGGTCGACGGCACGGTCCGCACCCTCGACCTCGTCGACGCCATCTCGGACGCCGTCAACGACAAGATCTCCGACGCCGACATCCTCCGCATCGAGGAGAACGCCTGCCCGACCTGCGGCAGCTGTTCGGGCATGTTCACCGCCAACTCGATGAACTGCCTCGCCGAGGCGATCGGCCTGGCCCTTCCGGGCAACGGTTCCGTCCTCGCCACACACACCGCCCGCAAGGCGCTGTACGAGAACGCCGGCCGCACGATCGTCGACATCACCAAGCGTCACTACGAGGAGGACGACCACTCCGTCCTGCCCCGCAGCATCGCCACCCGCGAGGCGTTCGAGAACGCCATGGCCCTCGACATCGCGATGGGCGGCTCCACCAACACGATCCTCCACCTGCTGGCCGCGGCCCAGGAGGCCGAGCTCGCCTTCGGGCTCCCGGAGATGGACGAGATCTCCCGGCGGGTCCCCTGCCTCGCGAAGGTCGCCCCCAACGTGGCGCCCGGCGGGACGTACTACATGGAGGACGTGCACAGGGCCGGCGGCATCCCCGCCCTCCTCGGCGAGCTGCACCGCGGCGGGCTGCTCAACGAGGGCGTGCACGCGGTCCACTCCGGCAGCCTCGACGAGTGGCTGAAGAACTGGGACGTCCGCGGTGGCTCCCCGTCCCCCGAGGCCGTGGAGCTCTGGTACGCCGCCCCGGGCTGCGTGCGCAGCGCGACCGCCTTCTCGCAGTCCGAGCGCTGGGACAGCCTCGACACGGACGCGGCCGGAGGCTGCATCCGGGACATGGAACACGCCTATTCCAAGGACGGCGGCCTGGCGGTCCTCAAGGGGAACCTCGCCGTGGACGGCTGCGTCGTGAAGACGGCGGGCGTCGACGAGTCGATCTGGACCTTCGAGGGACCGGCCGTCGTCTGCGAGTCGCAGGAGGACGCCGTCGACAAGATCCTCCGCAAGGAGATCACGCACGGCGACGTCATCGTCATCCGCTACGAGGGCCCCAAGGGCGGCCCCGGCATGCAGGAGATGCTCTACCCGACGTCGTTCCTCAAGGGTCGCGGTCTCGGCAAGAGCTGCGCGCTCGTCACCGACGGCCGGTTCTCCGGCGGTACGTCCGGCCTCTCCATCGGGCACGCCTCGCCCGAGGCGGCGTCCGGCGGCACGATCGCGCTGGTCGAGGACGGCGACCGGATCCGGATCGACATCCCGAACCGGTCGATCGAGCTGCTCGTCGCCGATGAGGACCTCGCCGCCCGCCGTGAGGCCCTGAACGGGGTGTACGCGCCGAAGAACCGCGACCGCAAGGTCTCCCAGGCGCTGCGCGCGTACGCGGCGATGGCGACCAGCGCGGACAAGGGTGCCGTCCGCGACGTCTCCAAGCTCGGCTGACCGCCCGCTGCTCCGTCCGGCCCCGCCCCTGGTCTCACCAGGCGGCGGGGTCGTCCGCGTCCACGGCGAAGACGGATCCGTCCGGGGCGGTCCCGATGACGGCGCGGCCCACGACCACGGGGGCCGGCAGGGACGAGGCGTGGCCGAGCTTTCCGTCCTTCAGCCGCGGTCGCGTCTGGCCCAGCAGCGTCCCGCGCTCCGTGTCGACGGCGAGGAGCCGTCCGTCGGCCGCCGAGAAGTAGAGCCGGCCGCCCGTCCCGAGGACCGGTGCGGAGGTCGTCCCCACGGCCGTCTCCAGCCTCCACCGCTCGGCCCGTCCGCCGCCCGGACGGACGTCGACGGCCAGCAGCGTCCCGCCGCGCTCCAGCAGCAGGGCGGTGTCCCCGTCGACGACGGTCTCCGGTCCGTTCATCCGGAAGGGCAGGGCGATGCGGGCCGTGCTCCGCGACGCCGGGTCGTAGCGGACGAGCTCCGTGGTCTGCGCCTTGTCGTTCATGGAGGTCAGCAGGAGAGCGCCGCCGGACGTCCCGGCCGGGGTGAGCATCCCGTCCAGCCTCCGCTGCCAGGCCGTGTCGCCGGTCCTCGCGTCGACGGCCGTGACGAGTGTGCTGGTCCCCTGCGCCGAACTCTCGTACGCGTACGCCAGCCCGGTCCCGGCGTCGTACAGGCCGAAGCCCGGACGTCCGTGCCCCGGGAGAGCGCGCCGCCACAGGGATGCGCCGCTCTCCGCGTCCAGCGCCTGCGGCCTCCCGTCCTGGCGGACCGTCAGCAGCACGTCGCCCGCGGGCACGGGGGTGTCGAGATAGGCGGCGAGGTCCGTGTGCCAGAGCTGCGTGCCCGTGCCTGCGGCGTACGCCCGGAGTTCCTCGCCCGCCACGACGGTCCAGGCCGCGCCCCCGTGCGGCGTGCTCCGGTGAGCCGCGTCCCCGTCGCCCTCCGAGGTGTCCCCGCCCGACCAGAGGACCCGGCCGTCGGAGGGATCCAGCCGCGCTGCGGAGAGACCGCCGGACACGCAGTACAGCCCCTGGCCCGTCCCTGACCCCGCGGTGCACGACGGGGTCGAGCCGTTCGGCGACGGCAGCGGCGTCTCCCACGGCACGAAGGCCGCCGCGTGCACCTCGACCGCCTTCTTCCCGGGCGCGCCGGAGCCGCTCCGGTCCGTGGCCGCCCAGAGGACCGCGGCCACCAGCACCAGCACCGCAGCCGGGACGGCGATCCGGAGCAGGGTCCGGCGGCCCTTCGCCGTCCCCGGCCCGGGCGCCTGACCGCCCGCCGCCCGCACGTGTGTGGTGTCCCCGGCCGGCTCCACCGACTCGGCGGCGGCCGGTCTGCGCTGCACCGGGATGAAGGCCGCGGCCTCGTACGACGGAGGGTGCAGGGCGTCCATGATCTCGTCCGGGGTGGGGCGGTCCCCGGGATCCTTGGCCAGGCACCGCCCGACCAGTGGGGCCAGGTCCGCGGGCACCCCGGCCAGATCGGGCTCGTCGTGCACCACCTGGTAGGCCACCAGGTACGGGCTGTCCGAGTCGAAGGGCCCCCGGCCGGTCGCCGCGTGGACCAGCACCGCTCCGAGCGCGAACACGTCGGCGGCAGGACCGACCTCACGGGGCCGCTGGAACTGCTCGGGCGCCATGTAGGGCGGCGAGCCGATCAGCTTGCCCGTCTCGGTGCGCAGATCGCTGTCGTACGGCCGGGAGATCCCGAAGTCGATGACCTTCGGGCCGGAGTCGGGGAGCAGCACGTTGCTCGGCTTGAGATCCCGGTGGATGACACCGGCCCGGTGGATGTCGCGCAGCGCCTCGGCGAGTCCGGCGGTGAGCCTGCGCAGCTCGGCGGGGCTCATCGGCCCGTTCCGCTTGACCTGCGCGGAGAGCGTGGGGCCGGGGACGTACAGGGTGGCCATCCAGGGCAGGGCGGCCGCCGGATCGGCGTCCACCACCGGCGCGGTGAACGCCCCGCTGACCCTCCGGGCGGCGGCCACCTCCTGCCGGAAACGGGCCCTGAACTCGGGGTCCGCCGCGTGCTGGCGGTGTACCACCTTCACCGCGAGCTGCAGCCCGGAGGCGGAGCGCGCCAGGTGTACGACACCCATGCCGCCCGCTCCGAGACATGCCTCGAGCCGGTACTGCCCGGCGTACTCAGGATGCTCCGCTTCCGGATGTGATCCGGTCCCTCGCAGCGGCGGCATCGCCCACCCCCGTGTGTTCGTGCGCAAGCGCGACGCACGGAGCCTAGTCGATGGTGCGTGCGAGGACCGTGGGGCTTGTTAGCCTGCGCGTCACACGCATCGCTTTCAACGGGGGAGGCCCTCATGGGTGTGGAAGAGAACGCCGTCGGCACGGTCACCGCGGAGACCGCGGCGGCCGCCGCGGAGGAGGTGACGGCGCTCGCCGCGGACACCGTCGTCTACCCGATCGCTCCGGGGTACCGCGTCAACGTCCGGCGGGGACCGGGCACGCAGTACGGGATCGTCCGCACGCTGCCGTACGGCATGAGCGTCCCGGTGTACTGCCAGAAGCCGGGTGAGCGGGTGTCCGGCCCGTACGGCACCTCGAACCTCTGGGACAACATCGCCAACGGCCAGTTCGTCTCGGACGCCTACGTCAGGACGGGGAGCGACGGCTACATCGCGCCGCGCTGTGACTGACGACTCCGCCGCGGCGGACGGCCGTTCCGTGCTGCCGCCGACGGCACCGGCGCGCGTCCTGGGACAATCGATTCCGTGAGCGAGAACAGCGAAGCCCCAGGAACGCCCTCGGCCCCGCCGTCCGGCGGCACCACGACGCCGGGGCCGCAGCCCGAACCCCTCCGTTTCTTCGGTACGACCTGGGTCGACCACGACGGCGGGTACGGGCTGCGGCGCGCGGCCGTCACCGTCGGGTCGCTCGTCGCCGCCGTCGCCTCCTGCTTCGTCCTGCGCTTCGCCTACCAGGGCCTGGAGATCGCCGAGGTCGGCAGCCTGGTCGGCATGCTCGTCGTGCTGATGTTCGCGGTCTGCAGCGCCATCGCCTTCCGCAAGACCTGGGAGGGCTTCACGCGCCGCCCCGCCGACCCGTCCGCGGAGGACAGGCTCCGCGGCCTCAAGTCGATCGGTTTCATCGGCGCGCTCCTCGCCTACTTCATCCGTTCGTTCCGGGAGGCGCCGGGCGAGAAGCTGCGGCGTACCGAGTACGAGGAGGCGCTCGCGCGGTACGTGAAGCGGCGCTCGTCCCGGACCGGCAACCCCGCGGCCCGCAAGGCCGCCAAGGGCAAGCGCTCCGGGCGCCGGTAACACCCCCGGACGCGGGCGGCCGCCCCGGGTGCCGGTGAAGCTTTCGCGGTCCCCGCCCGCACGGGCCGGTCCGGATGCAGCATGAACGTATGTCTTCCACCACGCCCCGTGCCCTGTCGTTCGACGGCGCTGCCGCCCAGTACGCCGCGAACCGTCCCAGCTACCCGCCCGCGCTCCTGGACGCCGTCGAGGAGTTGGCCGGCCGCCCGCTGCACGGCGCCGGCACCGTCGACGTCGGCGCGGGGACGGGCATCGCCACCCGGCTGCTGCTCGCCCGCGGCGCCCGCGTGACGGCCGTCGAGCCGGGGCCCGGCATGGCGGCGGAACTGCACCGGTCGCTGCCGTACGTCCCCGTGGTCCGCGGCGACGGCAACCGTCTCCCCCTGGCCACCGCCTCGGCCGACCTGATCACCTACGCCCAGTCCTGGCACTGGACCGACCCCGCGCTCTCCCTCCCCGAGGCACTCCGCGTCCTGCGCCCCGGCGGCTCCCTGGCGCTCTGGTGGAACGTCTCCGACGACTCCGCGGGCTGGATCGCCGAGCAGGACCTCCGGCTGCGCCGTCACCTCGGCGCCGACGACGGGGCCCACGGCACGCCGGGGGTCTCCGGTTCGCGGAACCTCGGGACCCTGCCCGGCGACTTCGCGCGGCGGCTGCTCCCCTGGTCCCGCACGGTGCCCATCGACATGCACCTCGCCAACCTCGCCACCCACTCCGCCTTCCTCGTGCGCGGTGGCGCCGACGGCGCGTCCACCCGCCGATTCCTCGACGAGGAGCGCGGGCACCTCGCCGCCGTGTTCCCCGACGGCACGGTCGAGGAGCGCTACGTGGTCGAACTCGCCGTGCTGACCGGCTGACACACGCACCGGGCCCCCACGTCCCTTGACGGGACCCGTCGGCGGGATCAATATTCATCACATGATGAATTCTCCGCGCACCGCGGACGCGCGCGCCGTCGAGGCCGGCGCCCTCACCGTCGTACGAGGAGGCCGCACGGTCCTGCGCGGCCTCGACTTCACCGTCGAACCGGGCAGGATCACCGGCCTCCTCGGCCCGTCCGGCTGCGGGAAGTCCACGCTCATGCGGGCCGTCGTCGGCACCCAGGCCAAGGTCACCGGCACGCTCGACGTCCTCGGGCGCCCCGCGGGCCACCCGTCCCTGCGGCCGCGCGTCGGCTACGTCACCCAGGCCCCGTCCGTCTACTCCGACCTCACCGTCCGGCAGAACCTCGACTACTTCGCGGCCGTGCTCCGGCCGGGCCGCACGCACCGCACCGGACGAGAGGAGGCCGTCGTCCGCGCCATCGGCGACGTCGACCTCACCCGCCACGCCGACGCCCTCGCCGGCAACCTCTCCGGCGGCCAGCTCAGCCGGGTCTCCCTCGCCGTCGCCCTGCTCGGCACCCCCGAACTCCTGGTCCTCGACGAGCCCACCGTCGGCCTCGACCCCGTGCTGCGCCGCGACCTGTGGAACCTCTTCCACACCCTCGCCACCGACCGGGGAACGACGATCCTCGTCTCCTCCCACGTGATGGACGAGGCCGAACGCTGCCACCGGCTGCTGCTCATGCGCGAGGGCGGCATCCTCGCCGACGACACCCCCGACGCCCTCCGCACCCGTACCGGCTCCGCCACCGTCGAAGAGGCCTTCCTCCACCTCGTGGACGAAGCCGCGAAGAGCGAAGCCGCCGCCCGCCAGGAGACCACCCGATGAGCACCCAAGCCCCCGCACTCTCCCCGGCCCGGACCTTCGCCACCTGCGGACGCGTACTGCGCCAACTCCGCCACGACCCCCGCACCATCGCGCTGCTGCTGATCGTCCCGGTCCTGATGATCACGCTGCTGCGCTTCGTCTTCGACGGCGACCCGCGCACCTTCGACTCCATCGGCGCCTCGCTGCTCGGCATCTTCCCGCTCATCACGATGTTCCTGGTGACCTCGATCGCCACCCTCCGCGAACGCACCTCCGGCACCCTCGAACGCCTGCTCGCGATGCCGCTGGGCAAGGGCGACCTGATCGCCGGATACGCGCTGGCCTTCGGCACCGTCGCCGCCGTCCAGTCCGTCCTGGCCACCGCCATGTCCGTCTGGGTCCTCGGCCTGGACGTCGTCGGATCGCCCTGGCTGCTGCTCCTCGTCGCCCTGCTCGACGCGCTCCTCGGCACGGCGCTCGGACTGTTCGTCTCGGCCTTCGCCGCCTCCGAGTTCCAGGCGGTCCAG
This sequence comes from Streptomyces sp. NPDC055962, assembly GCF_042270185.1. Taxonomy (NCBI): domain Bacteria; kingdom Bacillati; phylum Actinomycetota; class Actinomycetes; order Kitasatosporales; family Streptomycetaceae; genus Streptomyces; species Streptomyces sp. NPDC055962. The sequence goes on along the minus strand of NZ_JBHJYN010000026.1, from coordinate 3,098 downwards.
TTCATGCCCGCCGTGATCTTCCCGCAGCTGCTGCTCTGCGGGCTGTTCACCCCGCGCGACCAGATGCACCCGGCCCTGGAGGCCGTCTCCGACGTCCTGCCGATGTCGTACGCCGTCGACGGGATGAACCAGGTCCTCGCGCACACCGACATCACCGCCGACTTCTACCGCGACATCCTGATCGTCGCCGGGTGCGCCCTGCTCGTCCTCTGCCTGGGCGCCGCCACCCTCCGCCGCCGCACCACCTGACGGCGCGGTGCGAGGATGGCGGCCACGACACGCACCGAGCACCGCCCAGCGCCACCCGGAGGATGAACCGCATGACCCAGACAGTCGCCGTCCTCGGCACCGGAAAGATCGGCGAGGCCCTCCTCAGCGGCATGATCCGGGCGGGCTGGCGGGCCGCCGACCTGCTGGTGACCACCCGCCGCCCGGAGCGCGCCGAGGAACTCCGCACCCGCTACGGCGTCCAGACCGTCACCAATGCGGAGGCGGCCAAGAACGCCGACATCCTCATCCTCGCGGTCAAGCCCCAGGACATGGGCACCCTCCTCGACGAGCTCGGCCCCCACATCGCCGCCGACCGCCTCGTCATCAGCGCCGCCGCCGGCATCACGACGGGCTTCATCGAGGAGCGGCTGGCCGAGGGCACCCCGGTCGTCCGCGTCATGCCGAACACCCCCGTCCTCGTCGACGAGGGCATGTCCGTCATCTCCGCGGGCGGCCACGCCACCGCCGAGCATCTCGACCACGCCGAGGCGATCTTCGGAGGCGTCGGCAAGACCGCCCGCCTGCCCGAGTCCCAGCAGGACGCGGCCACCGCCCTCTCCGGCTCGGGCCCCGCCTACTTCTACTTCCTCGTGGAGGCCATGACCGACGCGGGCATCCTGCTCGGCCTGCCCCGAGCCCGGGCCCATGACCTGATCGTCCAGGCCGCAATCGGCGCCGCCGTCATGCTCCGGGACAGCGGGGAACACCCCGTCAAGCTCCGCGAGGCCGTCACCAGTCCGGCCGGCACGACCATCAGCGCCATCCGCGAGCTGGAGAACCACGGCGTGCGGGCCGCGCTCATCGCCGCACTCGAGGCCGCCCGTGACCGCAGCCGCGAGCTGGCCACCGGCAACGGCTGACCGGCCCCGACCCGCTACTTCACCGCGGCCACCAGCTCCTCGCTGCGGACCACCTGCGCGAACCCACCGCCGTGCAACGTCACGGCGGTGGCCCGCGCCAGTTCCTCCGCGCTCAGCGTCCAGCCCCACGGGCCCTCCTCGTCGAAGGTGTACGTCGCGTCGAGGGCGAAGAACACCTCGTACCCGAGATTGCCGCCCATGCGCGCCGTCGTCTCCGCGCACATGTTGGTCTGGATCCCCGCCACGACGAACTGCCGCACCCCGGACTCCCGCAGCCAGGCATCCAGGTCGGGCGTCCCGTAGAAGGCGGAGTTCACCGACTTCGTCAGGAACAGCTCCGGCCCCCGGCCCTTTCCTCGCCGCTCCTCGACGTACTCCTTGAACGCGTTCCCCGCATACCCCTCCCGCAGGGGCGAGTCCGGCTTCGGCGAATCGTGCCGCACGAAGACGACGGGCCTCCCGCTCTCCTGCCAGGCGTCGATCAGCCCGGCGATGTTCCGATCGGCCTCCGGGTTGTTCCGCGGACCCCAGTACGCCTCCTCCTCGAATCCCTGTTGCACGTCGACGACCACCAGCGCTGCGTTCTCCGCGATCTCCATGCGCACCACTCTGCTCCCGGCGAGCGCCCGTTCCCAGGAGCATGGAAGCCATCGATCGATGCTTTACTGCCACGATGACCGCACCACCGGACCGCCCCGGCCGCATCGCCCTGGTCGCGTTCCCGGGCGTCCGCGCCTTCGACGTCTCCGTCATCACGGAGGTCTGGGGGGTGGATCGCACCGACCGAGGCGTCCCGGCATTCGAACTGCGCCGCGTCGCGAGCGAACCGGCCGCCGTCCCTCTCCGCGGCGGTCTGTCCCTCACTCCCGACAGGACCCTGAGCTGGCTCACCCGCGCGGACCTGATCGTCGTCCCCGGCCTCGACGACCATGTGACGCCCGCACCCGAGCCGGTGCTCGAAGCGCTGCGCCGCGCGCACGAGCGGGGTACGCCGCTCGCCGCGCTCTGCGGCGGGGCCTTCACCCTCGCCCAGGCCGGGCTCCTGGACGGCAGGCGGGCCGTCACGCACTGGAACCTCACCGAGCTGCTCCGGACGCGACATCCGCGGGTGACCGTGATGCGTGACGCCCTCTTCCTCCACGAGGACAACATCTGGACCTCCGCCGGCACCGCGGCAGGGATCGACCTCTGTCTCCATCTGGTGAGGACGACGCACGGAGCAGAAGCGGCGGCGACGATCGCGCGTTCGATGGTCACGGCCCCGTTCCGCACCGGGACGCAGGCGCAGTTCATCGAGCACCCCACGCCTCGCGCGGACCGCGACGCGGACGCGCTGGCGGAGGCCCGCGCCTACGCGCTGACCCGTCTGGCCGAACCGCACACGGTGGCGGGGCTGGCCGCCCGGGCCGGCATGTCCGCCCGCACGTTCGCCCGCCGTTTCCAGGCCACCACGGGGACGACACCCATGCGCTGGCTGATCTCCCAGCGCATCGCCGCAGCCCAGAAGCTCCTGGAGAGGACCGACCTGCCCCTGCCGGAGGTGGCGAGGCGCGCGGGGTTCGGCAGCGAGGTCACCATGCGCCAGCACTTCGCGACCCACCTGGCCACCAGCCCGCGCGACTACAGGCTGGCCTTCCACGACAGGGGCGGACAGGACGGGGGTTGACACGCCCTGCCCCGGTCCGTAGTGTGCTCCGAGTTGTCCGACGTGAGCGTCGACTCCGGTCGGTCCCCGGGCAGCCATTCCGCAGTAACCACTCGAAACGACCGACATCTGTCGTGTCTTTTTGCGTGCGCACGTGCGAAATGAGGAATCAGTGTTCGAAGGTGGCCCGATTAGCGTCGGGGCCGGGGATTCCGCTAATGTCTCACTCGTCGGAACGGCCCGAGGGCCGGGAAGACAACCCCCGCTGACTGGGAATCAGGCCCGAAAGGATCTGATAGAGTCGGACTCGCCGGAAAGGGAAA
>NZ_JBHJYN010000025.1:0-38594 GCF_042270185.1 Streptomyces sp. NPDC055962 | reverse complement strand
CCCCCCGCCCTCGACGGTGAGCGGCGCGCCTACGCCGATGTCGTGCCCTTCGGCCGCCGCGTCGTCGAGGAGTTCCCCGACCGGGTGCTGTGGGGGACGGACTGGCCCCATCCCAACCTCACCGGACACATGCCCGACGACGGTCTCCTGCTCGACCACGTGCCGCGGATCGCCGTCACCCCCGTCCAGCAGCGGCGGCTCCTCGTCGACAACCCGATGAGCCTGTACTGGCCCGGCGAGGGCGTCTGACCCGCTCCCCGCCCCACCCGCACTCGCACCCGCACTCCGACAGGGACCGTCCCCATGCAGCACGCCAATGCGGCGAACCGGCTGGACAGGCTGCCGATCTCCCGCTTCCACACGTTCGGCCCCCGGTCCGCCGGGCGGTCCGGGAGCCGGGGCGCGTCCCGTCCGCTACGTGAGGCGACGGCTCCTGGGCACCACGACGGGTGAGGCGTCGCCCGGTGCGCGGAGGATGTCCGCCTCCAAGCCGTAGAGCTCCTTCACCAGCGCCCCGTCGACCGTGGCGGACGGCTCGCCCCGGGCGACGACGCGCCCGTCCTTCATCGCCACGAGGAGATCGGCGTACCGGGAGGCCGCCGCGAGGTCGTGCTGCACCATGACGACGGTGCGGCCGGCGGCGGCCACCTCCCGTACCAGTTCCAGGACTTCCACGGCGTGGCCGAGGTCGAGGGCGCTGGTGGGTTCGTCGAGCAGGACGACCGGGGTGTCCTGGGCGAGGACCATCGCGAGCCAGCACCTCTGGCGCTGGCCGCCGGAGAGCCGGTCCAGGCGCTCGGCGGCCAGCCCCGTCGTCCCGGTGGCCTCCAGCGCGTCGCGTACGGCGTGCTCGTCCCCCCGCGACCACTGGCGCAGCAGGCCCTGCCGGGGGTGCCGGCCGTAGCGGACGAGTCCGGCGACGGTGACGGCCTCGGGCGCGCGGGGCGACTGGGGCAGCAGGGCGACGCGGTGGGCGGCCCGGCGCCGGCCGAGCTCCCAGATGTCCTCGCCGCCGGCCTTCACCGTCCCGGACTCGGGGCGGTGCAGTCGCGCGACGGTGCGCAACAGGGTCGATTTGCCGCAGCCGTTGGGGCCGACGATCGCGACGACCTGTCCGGCGGGAACGGTGAGGTCGACGTTCTCGACGACCGGGCGGCCGGGGTATCCGGCGTGGAGCGCGGTGACTTCGAGGCCGGGGGCGGTCTCGCGGGACGTGTCGGTCATGGGGAGGTCATGCCTTTCCGGTGGCGCGGTCCGGGCGGAACAGGACCCAGAGCAGGAAGGGGCCGCCGAGAACGCTGGTGACGACGCCGACGGGCAGTTCGACGGGCGCGGCGACGCGTCCGAGGGCGTCGGCCGCGGCGATCAGCGCGGCACCGGTGAGCGCGGAGCCGGTGACGGGGACCCGGGTGGGCCCGGCGAGCCGCTGGGCCAGGACCGGGGCGGCGAGGGCGACGAAGGCGATGGGCCCGCCGACGCCGACGGCGGTGCCCGCGAGGGCCACGGCGAGGGCGAGGGCGCCCGCGCGCAGCCGGCGCAGACCGACGCCGAGGGAGGCGGCGACGTCGTCGTCGAAGCGCAGCAGTTGCAGCCGGTGGCCGGTCGCGAGGGCGAGGGGTACGAGGAGGAGCAGGACCAGGGCCAGGGGCGTACCGACGCTCCAGTCCCGTCCGTTGAGGCTGCCGACGGCCCAGAGGAAGACGCCGCCCGCGGTGTTGTCGTTCTCGCGGGACATGATCAGGTCGCTCACGGCACCGATGAAGGTGGAGACACCGATGCCGGTCACCAGGACCCGGTAGCCGGCGCCGCCCGTTCCTCCCGCGCAGAGGACGACGATCACGGCGGCCACGACGGCGCCGACGGGGCCGAGCCACCAGGTGCCGACCATGCCCGTGGTGGAGCCCGCCGCGGCGGCGACGACGGCCGCCGTGGCACCGTCGTTGACCCCGACCAGGTCGGGGGTGGCGAGGCGGTTGCCCGCCAGGGTCTGGGTCAGGCAGCCGGCGATGCCGAGCGCGGCGCCGACCATGAGCCCGGTGAACACGCGGGGCAGCCGGAAGTCCCGCACGATCATGACCGTTCCGGGGTCGCCGGTGCCGAGGAGTCCGGAAACCGTCTGCGGGAGGCTCATGCCGGTCGAACTCGCCATCACGGCGAGGGCGACGAGGACGGCGACGAGGGGGACGAGGAGCACGGCGGCGAGCAGGCTGCGGCGCGGAAGGAGCCAGGAGTACGCGCCCGTGCGCAGCACGGTGCTGTCGGGCGGCGTCACGTCGGGGGTACGGGTGAGGGGTTCCGGGTGTCCGCTCAGGGGGGTGTGCGGCACCGCGCCTCCGGTCGGTCTCAGGTCGGTCATGCCCCGGCCCCCGCGGTGGACAGGCGTGAGGAGCGGGCGATCCAGACGAGCAGGGGGCCGCCCACGAAGGCGAGCAGCACGCTGACGGGTGTCTCCCAGGGCCGGATGACGACGCGGGCGAGGATGTCCGCGAGGATCATGATGTCGGCCGCGATCAGTGCGGACAGGACGAGTTGGGCCGTCATGCGGGGTCCTGTCAGCGCGCGTGCGGCGTAGGGGGCGAGCAGCCCCAGGAAGGCGATGGGGCCCGCCACCGCGACCGCGCACCCGGCGAGCAGCGAGACGGCTCCGGCGACGACGAGCCGGATCCGGCCGGGGTGGTGGCCGAGCGAGCGGGCGCCGTCGTCCCCGAGCCCGAGCGCCGACAGCGGGCGGGCGCAGCCGAGTGCGGTGAGCAGCCCCAGGGCGACGAGCGGCAGGAGGGGGAGGAGGTCGGAGATCCCGATTCCGGCGAGTGAGCCGATCGTCCAGTAGCGGTAGGTGTCGAACGTCGACTGCGTGCCCAGCAGGACGTAGGACGTACAGCCGTGGAACGTGGCGCCCAGCGCGGAGCCGGCGAGGACCAGGCGCAGGGGTGAGCCTGCGGTGCGTCCGGATCCGGCGAACAGCAGGACGACGGCGCTGGCCGCCATGCCGCCGAGGAGGGCCCACACCAGCAGCGCTCCCGGGGAGTCGGCGCCGAAGAAGGTGAGGCCGAGGACGACGGAGAAGGCGGCGCCGGAGTTGACGCCCAGCAGTCCGGTCTCGGCGAGCGGGTTGCGGGTCGCGGCCTGGAGCAGGCAGCCGGCGGCGCCGAGGCAGGTGCCGACGAGGACGGCGGCGAGCGTGCGGGGAAGGCGGACGTCCATGACGGCCAGCCGGATCCGGGCGTCGGCACGGGCGGCGGGGTCACCGGCCAGGAAGTCCCAGGCTCGCCCCACCGGGCTGCTGCCCGTGCCGATGAGGAGGGAGAGCAGCACCAGGGCCACGAGGAGGACCAGAAGTCCCGTGGTGGCCAGGGGAATGGGAGGCACCTGACGCGGCGGGCCTGCGGACGGGCGGGATCCGGCTGACCTCGGCGGACCCCCTTGCGCTATCGACATAAGGGTAGCCTAACCTAAGTGAACTCGTCCGGTTCCGGCGAGGCTCTGGACACACCTGTGCCCTGAAGTGGTGCGACGCGTACCGCTTCTCGCCGATGCGGGTGTCGGAGAGCGGCCCGCCGGAACGGGATTCGTCTGATGCAAACGGAGAACCCAGGCCATGGCGCCGTATTCGACCCCCTCGTCCCCCGGTATCGCACGCCCCGTCATGTCGGCGGCCCTGCTCACCCTCTGCGCGCTCACGCTGAGCGCCTGCGGGTCCGAGGACGGGACCGCTTCCGCGGACCCGCAGGCCGCGGCGACGACCCGGGTCACGGACGCGACCGGGGCCGAGGTGAAGGTCCCGGCCACGCCGGAACGTGTGGTGGCCCTCAGCGAGATGGACCTGGACGCCTCGCTCGCCCTGGGCGTCGAGCCGGTGGGACTCACCGCGGGGCGCGGCCAGAAGGGCGCACCCCAGTACCTCGCGGACCAGGCGCGGTCCGTCCCCGTCGTGGGCGCCGTGACCGGCCCGGACATCGAGAAGGTCGTCCAGGCGAAGCCGGACGTGATCCTCGCGGGGCAGCTCGCCGACGAGCAGGTGCTCGCGCAGCTCCGGAAGATCGCGCCGACGGTGGTCACCATCGACGCCACCAAGGACTGGAAGAAGGCCCTCCAGCTCACCGGCAGGACGCTCGGCAGGTCCAACGAGGCCGAGAAGTTCCTCGCCGGCTACGAGACCCGGGCCGCGGCTCTCAAGGCCGATCTCGGGGAACAGGCCGGCGCGAGCGTGTCCGTGGCCCGCTACTCGGCCAAGGGCACCGCGGTCATGCAGCAGGGCGTGTTCATCAGCGACGTGCTGAAGGACCTCGGCTTCGCGCGTCCGGGCATCCAGAACGAGAAGGGCGAGGGCCACTCCACGCCGCTCAGCGACGAGAACCTCGAAGAGATCGACGGCGACTGGCTGTTCATCGGCTCCCTCGACGCGGGCACCGACGCCGGCCTCCTCGGCGAGCTGGCGAAGAAGCCCGCCTACGCGCAGCTGGGCGCCGTGCGCGCGAAGCACGCGACCGTCATCGACGGCACCAAGTGGACCAGTCTCGGTGGCGCGCAGGCAGCGGTCTCGGTGCTCGACGACATCCGGAAGGCCATGGTCAAGTGAGCCGGGAGCAGGAGCTCACCGGACGGCTCGCCCTCGTGACGGGCGCGGGCCGCGGCATAGGCGAGGCGGTCGTCCACGCGCTGGCCGCCCGCGGGGCCCGCGTCCTCGCCACCGACCTGGCCGGGGACGGTGTCGCCGCCCTGGCCGGGGCTTACGGCGGCCGGGTGACCGCGCGCATCCTCGACGTCACGGACTCCTCGGCCGTCGAGACCCTCGTCGAGGAGGCGGAGAGCACGCTCGGCCCGCTGGACATCGCGGTCAACGTGGCCGGGATCCTGCGTGGTTCGCCCGTCGCCGGCATCTCGGACGAGGAGTGGGCGGCCACCTTCGCCGTCAACACCCACGGCGTCTTCCACGTGTCACGGTCCGTCTCCCGCCGGATGACGGAACGGGGTTCGGGCAGCATCGTCACGGTCGCCTCCAACGCCGCCGGCATCCCCCGTACGAACATGGCGGCCTACGCCGCCTCCAAGGCGGCCGCCGTCATGTTCACCAAGTGCCTCGGCCTCGAAGTGGCGTCCCGGGGTGTGCGGTGCAACACCGTCTCGCCCGGATCGACCCTGACCGACATGCAGCGCGGCATGTGGACGGCGGGCGACGAGGAGGCCTCCGCCCGCGGCGTCATCGAGGGCGACCCGGCGGCCTACCGCACCGGTATCCCGCTCGGCCGGATCGCTGACCCCTCCGACATCGCCGACGCGGTCGCCTTCCTCGTGTCCGACCGCGCCCGCCACATCACCATGCACGACCTGTACGTCGACGGCGGAGCCACCCTGCGGGCCTGAACGCCGCCTCGCGCCGCCACCCTGCCGCAGTTCGAGCCATCCCCACTGGAGACCACCCATGTCTGCCTCTCTGCGCACACCCACCGCTCCCACCGCTTCTCCCCCACACGACGCCCCCGGTGCGGCGACCGCCCTGCTGGAGGCCTACCGGCCCGGCACGGACCGCTTCCTCGCCACACCCCGGCACACCCTGCTCGGATCGGGCACCGCGGCGCTGGTGCCGCACGACTCCCGGCCGCCGGCCCTGCGGGTCCAGGAGGTCCTGGACGCCGCCCGGCGCCCTGGCCGACCCGTACCGGTCGTCATGGGCTCGGTGCCCTTCGCACCCGGCGGCGAGGCGGCCCTCGCCGTCCCGGAGACGGTCAGGCGGGCCGGCGCCCTGCGCGAGGACCCGCTCATCGCACTGCACGGCCCCGACGTGGGCCAGGGTGACGACTGGCGGATACGCGAGGTCCCGGCCGCGCGGGAGTACTCCGACGCGGTGGCCGCGGCCGTGAAGCGCATGCGCGCGGGGGAGTTCGACAAAGTCGTCCTCGCCCGCACGCTGGAGCTGACGTCGGCCCGTGACCTCGACCTGCCGGCCATGCTGAGCCGGCTGGCACGCCGCGACCCGGACGGATACACCTTCGCCGTGCCCAGCGGTCCGGGCCGCACCCTCGTCGGTGCGAGTCCCGAGCTCCTCGTGGCCCGCCGGGGCGGCCGGCTCGTCGCCAACCCGCTGGCGGGATCCGCCCAGCGCAGCGGTGACCTGGCCGAGGACGTCCGCAGAGCTGCCGCCCTCCTGGACTCGCCGAAGGACCTCCACGAGCACGCCGTCGTGGTCGACGCCATCCGCGAGGCGCTCGCGCCGTTCTGCGTCACCCTGGACGTGCCCGAACGCCCCACCCTCGTACGGACCGCCGCCATGTGGCACCTGTCGACGACGCTGACCGGGGAGCTGCGCGACCCGTCGTCCACCGCCCTGGACCTGGCGTCCGCGCTGCATCCCACCCCGGCCGTCTGCGGCACACCGACCGACGTGGCCCGGCAGGTCATCGCGGACTCCGAGCCGTTCGACCGCGGCGCGTACACCGGCATGGTCGGCTGGCAGGACGCGGACGGCGACGGCGACTGGGTCGTGACGATCCGCTGCGCCGAGGCCGAGGGACGCACCCTGCGGCTGTTCGCCGGCGCGGGGGTCGTGGCGGAGTCCTCGCCGGCCGCCGAGACGGCGGAGACCGGGGCCAAGTTCCGGACGTTCCTGAGCGCCGTGGGAGCCTCGCTGTGACCGCCCTCCGGACTGCCGACGCGCCCACCTGGCCCGACGAGTTCGCCGCGCGCTACCGTGCGGCGGGCCACTGGCGCGGGGAGACCTTCGGCGGCTTCCTGCGTGAGCGCGCCACCGCGCACCCGGACCGCGTCGCGGTCGTCGATCCGGCCCCCGCACGCCGTGAGTGGACGTACCGGGAACTGGACGAGCGGGCGTCCCGCCTGGCCGCCGGGTTCGCCGCCCGCGGGATCTCCCGGGGTGACCGCGTCGTCGTACAGCTCCCCAACGTGGCCGAGTTCATCGAGGTCGTCTTCGCGCTCTTCCGCATCGGCGCACTGCCGGTCTACGCGCTGCCCGCGCACCGGGAGACGGAGATCGAGTACTTCTGCTCCTTCACCGAGGCCGTCGCCTACGTGGTCCCGGACCGCCACGCCGGCTTCGACCACCGCGCGCTGGCCTCGAAGGTGAAGGAGCGTACGCCGAGCCTGGAGCACGTCTTCGTCGTCGGAGCGCCGGGCGAGCACACCGCCCTCTCCGACGTACCCCGTACGCCCACGGACACCGGGTCCGGGCCGGAACCGCACGACCTGGCGTTCCTCCAGCTCTCGGGCGGTACCACGGGGGTCCCCAAGCTCATCCCGCGCACGCACGACGACTACATCTACTCGCTGCGCGGGTCCAACGAGATCTGCGGGGTCGACGGTGACACCCGCTTCCTCGTCGTGCTCCCGGCCGCGCACAACTTCCCGATGAGCTCACCGGGGTGGCTCGGTGCGCTGTACGCCGGGGGGACCGTGGTCCTGTGCCCCGGCCCCGACCCTGCCACGGCCTTCCCTCTCGTGGAGCGCGAACGCGTCACGATGACGGGGATGGTGCCGCCCCTCGCGCTGGTGTGGACGGAGGCGGCACCGGGCACCGGGCACGACCTGTCCAGCCTGGAACTGGTCCTCGTCGGCGGCGCCAAGTACAGCGAGGCGGCCGCCCGCAGGCTGGAGCCCGCGCTGGGGTGCCGGCTCATGCAGGTGTTCGGCATGGCCGAGGGACTCGTCAACTACACGCGCCTGGAAGACGACCACGAGACCGTGGTCACCACCCAGGGCCTGCCGATCTCCGCGGACGACGAGATCCGTGTCGTCGACGACGCGGACGAAGAGGTGCCCGAGGGGGGCTTCGGGCACCTGCTGACCCGCGGCCCGTACACGATCCGCGGATACTGGCGCGCGCCCGAGCACAACCGGAAGGCGTTCACCGAGGACGGCTTCTACCGCACGGGGGACATCGTGCGCCGCACCCCGACGGGCCATCTCGTCGTCGAGGGGCGCGCCAAGGACCAGATCAACCGGGGCGGCGAGAAGGTCGCACCGGAGGAGATCGAGAACATCATCCTCGGTCATCCGTCGGTGCACGACGTGTCCGTGGTGGGGGTGCCCGACGCATACCTGGGGGAACGCACCCTGGCCTACGTCGTCCTGCGCGCCGGCGCCGAGCCGCTGAAGCCGGTCGCCGTCAAACGCCTCGTGCGCGAGCGCGGGGTCGCCGCGTACAAGATCCCCGACCTCGTCGAGTTCGTCGATGCCTTCCCGCAGACCGGCATCGGCAAGGTCAGCAAGAAGGGGCTGCGCTCCGACGCGCGCCCCGGCCGTGCCGTGTCCGTCCAGCACTGAGTCCCACCACCGAGTTCCGCCCCGAGCGGCACCGAAAGGTTCCACCCCATGGCCCTTCCCGCCATCGCTCCCTACGCACTGCCGACCGAAGCCGAACTGCCCGCGAACCGGGTGGACTGGACCGTCGACCCCGCCCGCGCCGTCCTGCTGGTCCACGACCTGCAGAACCACTTCCTCGGCGCCTTCCCGCCCGGGGAGCAGCCGCTCACCGGCATGCTCGACAACACCTCCCGCCTCATCGAGGAGTGCCGCCGCCTCGGTGTACCGGTCGTCTACTCGGTGCAGCGCGGCGGCCAGACGGCGGAGGAACGCGGGCTCCAGCTCGACTTCTGGGGCCCCGGCGCCGCCGACGACCCCGAAGCCCTGGCGGTTCCCGGGACCGTGGCCCCCGCGGACGGCGACACCGTCCTGACCAAATGGAAGTACAGCGCCTTCGTCCGCACCGAACTCGACGAGCTGCTCCGCGGATCCGGCCGCGACCAGTTGGTGATCACCGGTGTGTACGCGCACATCGGGGTGCTCATGAGCGCCTGCGACGCGTGGATGCGTGACATCCGGGCCTTCGTCGTCGCCGACGCCGTGGCGGACTTCTCTCGTGAGGACCACGACATGGCGCTGCGCTGGGCGGCCGGCCGCTGCGCGGTCGTCACCACGACCGACGCGCTCCTGAAGGGGATCTGACCACCATGGCGCTCACCCTCGAACTGATCCGCCGCGACGTCGCCGACGCCCTCGGTGAGGATCCTGCGGACATCCCCGTCGACGAGAACCTCCTCGACTACGGCCTCGACTCGGTGCGCATCATGGCGCTGCTGGGGCGCTGGCGCCGGGACCACGGCGTCGAGGCCGACTTCGCGGACCTCGCCGAGCAGCCCGCCCTGGAGGCCTGGGCTCCGCTGCTGGGGGTCTCATGACCGCCGTGCTCACCGATCCCGGCGGTGCGCCCGGCACGGACGCCGCGCCGCTCGTACTGCCGCTGACCGCCGCCCAGTCGGGCATGTGGTTCGCACAGTCCCTCGATCCGTCGAGCCCCGCGCAGAACACGGCGGAGTGCCTGGAGATCGACGGTCCGCTCGACCCGGAGGTGTTCGCCGAGGCCCTGCGCCACGTGACCGCCGAGGCCGACGCGCTGCGCGTCACCGTCGAGGACTCCCCCGACGGCCCGCGCCAGCGCGTGGGGGCCCCGGTCGCGCTGCCGCTCACGACGCACGACCTGCGCGACGCGTCCGACCCGGGCCGGCGGGCCGAGGAGTGGATGCGCGCCGACCTCGCCGAACCCTTCGACCTCACGGTCGGCCCGCTGTTCCGCCACGCCCTGTTCCGCGTCGGCGAGGAGCGGTGGCTGTGGTACCAGCGCATCCACCACCTCGTCATGGACGGCTTCGGCTACTCGCTGCTCGTGCGCAGGACCGCCGCGGTCTACACGGCGCTCGCCCGGGGCGACGCCCCCGGCCCCCGTTCCTTCGGGACGCTCGCCGAACTGGTCGAGGAGGACGCCGCGTACCGCTCGTCGGAGGCGTTCACCGCCGACCGCGCGCACTGGACCGGGGCGTTCGCCGACCGGCCCGAGGTGCCGCGGCTCGCGGGGCGCGGGGCGCTGCCCTCGCGGACGTTCCTGCGCCGCACGGCCCATCTGGGCCCGGACGCCACCGAGGGCGTGCGGGACCTGGCCGCACGGCTACGCGCCACCTGGCCGGACGTGCTGATCGCCGCCCAGGCCCTGTACACCGCGCGGGCGACGGGCCGTCAGGAGGTCGTGCTGGGACTGCCGATGATGGGCCGCATGGGGTCCGTGTCGCTGCGGGTACCCGGCATGGTGATGAACGTGCTCCCGCTGCGGCTGGACGTGTCCCCCGGCGCGACCTTCGCCGAGCTGGTCCGCCAGGTGGTGCTGGGCATCCGCGAGGTCCGCCGCCACCAGCGCTTCCGCTACGAGGACATCCGCCGCGACCTGCGGCTCCTCGGCGAGAACCGGGGCCTGGTGGGTCCCCTCGTCAACGTCATGCCCTTCGACTACGACGTGGACTTCGCCGGCGCCCCCGCGCGGGCGCGGAACCTGTCGGCCGGACCGGTCGACGACCTGACGGTGAACATCTACGACCGGGCCGACGGCCGTGGTCTGCGCATCGACCACGACGCGAATCCCGCCCTCTACGGCGACCGGGAGCTCACCGCCCACCAGGAGCGCTTCCTGCACCTGGTGGAGCGGCTGAGCCGGGCCGACCCGCACGTCCCGACAGCCGCCCACGGCATCGCGACGCCGGACGAGCTCGAACTGGTCCTGAGGACGTTCAACGACACGGGCCGCACGCTTCCGCCCACGACGCTGATCGGCCCGATCGAGTCGCGCGCCGCACGCACCCCCGACGCCACAGCCCTGGTGTACGGCGACACCGCGCTCACCTACGAGGAGCTGAACACCCGCGCCAACCGGCTGGCCCGGCACCTGCGGACGCTCGGCGCCCGGCCCGGTGCGGTGGTGGCCGTGTCGGTGCCGCGCTCGGTGGAGCTCGTGGTGTCCCTGCTCGCCGTCCTGAAGGCGGGAGCCGCGTATCTGCCGCTCGACCCCGACTACCCGGAGCAGCGGCTGACGTACATGCTGCGGGACGCGGCGCCGGTGTGCGCGGTGACCGACCGGGCGGGGCGGCTCCCCGAGGACACCGGGACGCCGCTGGTCGTCCTGGACGGCCTCGACGTGTCGGGGTACCTCTGGGTGAACCCGTCGCGGCCTCTCACTCCGGCGCACCCGGCCTACGTCATCTACACCTCGGGCTCGACGGGACGCCCCAAGGGGGTCGTCGTGTCGCACGGCGCGATCGACAACCGGCTGCGCTGGATGCAGAGCGCCTACGGGCTGACGGCGGACGACCGGGTGCTGCAGAAGACCCCGTCCTCGTTCGACGTGTCCGTGTGGGAGTTCTTCTGGCCGCTGCGCCAGGGCGCGACGCTGGTGGTCGCCGAACCGGGCGGGCACAAGGATCCGGCCTACCTGGCCCGGCTGATCCGTGAACGCTCCGTCACCACCTGCCACTTCGTGCCGTCGATGCTCCAGGTCTTCCTCGCGGAGGCGGACACGGGGGCGGAGGCGTGCGGGAGTCTGAGGAGGGTCTTCTGCAGTGGCGAGGCGCTGCCCCGCGAGACCGCCGACGCCTTCGGACGCGGTCTGCCCGGCGTGGAACTGCACAATCTGTACGGGCCCACCGAGGCAGCCGTCGACGTCACCTTCCACGCGTGCGTGCCCGACGCCACCGGCCCGGTGCCGATCGGCCGGCCGGTGTGGAACACCCGGCTGTACGTGCTCGACGCGGCGCTCCAGCCGTGCCCGCCGGGCGTTCCCGGGGAACTCCACCTGGCGGGACGTCAGCTCGCCGAGGGCTATCTGAACCGCCCGGAGCTGACCGCGTCCCGCTTCGTCGCCGACCCCTTCGGATCGCCGGCGCAGCGCATGTACCGCACGGGGGACCTGGCCCACTGGACGGAGGAGGGCGAGGTCGTCTACCTCGGCCGCACGGACGACCAGGTCAAGCTCCGCGGGCAGCGCATCGAGCTCGGCGAGATCGAGACGGCACTGACGGCCCGGGACGGGGTGGACGCCTCCTGCGCCCTCGTACGGGAGGACCGGCCCGGCGAGCAGCGGCTCGTCGGCTACATCACGGGGGCCGCCGACCCGGTGGCCGTACGCGCCTCGCTGGCGAAGGAGTTGCCGGAGCACATGGTGCCCGCGGCGGTGGTGGCGCTGGACGCCTTCCCGCTGAGCCCCAACGGCAAGCTGGACCGGCGCGCCCTGCCCGCCCCGGTGTTCGGCGGCGGCGCCGGATCGCGGCGGCCGTCGGACGCGCGGGAGGAGGCGCTGACCCGGCTGTTCGCGCAGGTGCTGGACGTCGGCCGGGTCGGCCCCGACGACGCTTTCTTCGACCTGGGCGGCACCTCGCTGCTCGCCGTGCGTCTCGTGGCGCGCGTACGGGAGGAGTTCGGCGCCGAGCTGACGATCGGCTCGCTGTTCGCCTCACCGACCCCGGCCGCGCTGGCCGCCCGGCTGGGCTCCACGGGACCCACGTCCGAGGACGCCCTGGGTGTCGTCCTGCGGCTGCGCGGCGGGGAGGGGCGTACCCCGTTGTTCGCGGTGCACCCGGCGGGCGGAATCGCCTGGTGCTACGCCGGCCTGTCGGCCCGCCTGGGCCCGGAGCAGCCGGTGTACGGCATCCAGGCGCGCGGGCTCGTGGGCGACGAGGCGCTGCCGCTCACCCTCCAGGAGGAGGCGGCCGACTACCTGGCGCATATCCGCGCGGTCCAGGAGCACGGCCCTTACCGGCTGTTGGGCTGGTCCGTCGGCGGGGTACTGGCGCACACCGTCGCCGTACTGCTCCAGGAGGCGGGCGAGGAGGTGGAGCTGCTGGCTCTGCTCGACGCGTTCCCGGCCGAGCAGTGGCGGGAGCGGCCGGCGCCCGAGGAGGGGGACGCGCTGACCGCGGTCCTGCGCATGGCGGGCTTCGACCGCACGGACGAGCGGGACCGTGAGGACGTGCTGGCGACGCTGCGCCGGGCGGGGAGCCCGCTCGCCGGACTCGGTGACCGCACCCTGTCGAAGATCGTCGACATCGTGCCGAACCACGCCCGGATGATGCGCGAGCACCGGCACCAGGAGTACGACGGCGACCTGCTGTTCTTCACGGCGGCCGCTCCCCGCGCGGAGGACTGGCTGACCCGCGAGGCGTGGCGGGCCCATGTGACCGGGTCCGTCGACAACCATGATCTGGACTGCACCCACCCGCAGCTGATGCAGGACCGCCATCTCGACACCGTCGCCGCCGTCCTGGCGGCCCGTCTGAAGGAGCTGGACGCGTGAGCGGGAGGAGCGGGCCGTTCGATCCCGGGCCGGAGGACCGCGCCACGCACCTGGTGCTGGAGAACGCAGGGGGGTATCTGTCCCTCTGGCCGGTCTGGCGGGAGGTGCCCGAGGGGTGGTCCGTCCGGTTCGGCCCGGCCCCGCACGGGGCGTGTGCCGCCGCGCTGGAGCCGGGCCGGGACCGGGCCTGAGGTCCGGCCGCCCCTACTCCGTGGGGGCGGCCGGACCCAGCAGGTCGACCAGTCCGTCGGCGAGCTCGGTGCGCCAGCACAGGTAGTCGTGGCCGCCGTTGAACTCCCGGTAGGAGGCGTCGTCGTAGCCCGCGGCCGCCAGGACCTCGCGCAGCCGCCGGGCGGCGGGCAGGGCGACCCACTCCTGTTCCCCGAAGGAGAGCCAGAAGCGGACGGGCAGGCGCGGGGACCCGGCGATCCGGTCGGTGAGCCACTGTGCCTGCGGGCCGTCGGGCCACCAGAACGAGCCGGACTGCGCCAGGACGTTGCCGAAGCGGCCGGGGGCGGTCAGCGCCGCATGCGCGGCGGAGAGGCCGCCCAGGCTCTGTCCGGCGACGACCGTGCGGGCGGGGTCCCCGGTGACCGGGAGCCGTGCCGCGGCCCAGGGCAGCAGTTCGTCGGCCAGGAAGGCGGTGAACTCCGGACGGCAGGTCATGTCGGACCACCGGGTGTCCGCGTCCACGGACTCCGGCAGGAGCGCGACGAGCGGCGGGATGCGGCCGTCGGCGATCAGGTTGTCCAGCAGGTGCGCGAGCCCGAGGTTCGGCTGCCAGTGCTCCCCGTCGAGGAGCACGAGCACGGGCAGTGCGTCCGAGTGCCCCGGGGTGGGCGGCGGTTCGTACAGCCAGACCGTCCGAGTGCCTCCGAGCTTCCCGGCCGGCACGTCGTGGGCGGCCACGCGGCCACGGGGGACGCCCGGCCTCGGCCGCCAGTCCTGTCCGCCGGGGGCGGCGGGGAGTTCCGCGTAGGACACCGGGTCGCCGCCCCAGCGGCGTGGCAGGGTGCGGGCGTTGAGCGGATCGGGGCGTCTGCGGGTGCGCAGCCACTGCCAGTAGCCGGGGCTGCCCGGCTCGGGTCCGTCGCCCTCGTCGACGTAGAAGTCGTAGGTGCCGCGCCAGTCGTGCCGCAGACGCAGGGTCCAGTGCCACACGTCGGTGCCGGGCAGGCGTTCCATCAGATTGCCCTCGGGCAGCCGTGGATCCCCCAGCTTGTTGGGGAGGACCTGCACGGCACGGGTGGCGTCGGTGCCGCGCCAGAGGAACGTCACCGCCCGGTGGTCGGGGCTTCCGTGCGGGTCGGGCCCGAGGAGCGGGGTGCCGCCGACGCGGACGTCCGCCCAGAACTCCTCGGTCTCCCCGGGGGCGGGGAGCCGGTGTGCCGGCCTCCCGAGCCTCGGCACTTCGTCCGGACGCACGGTCCGAGGGGGCCGGCGCGGGGCGTCGTGCGGCGGCACTGATGTGATCACGTGGAGAGCTCCGAACAGCGGGAACAGCAGGGGGACTGCAACTTAGGGTCACCTTACCTCCCGGCCCGGGGCGCCGGACATCCACAGTACTTAGGTTAGGCTAACCTAAGTGGGCCTGGCTCTTGCCGGTGCATCTGCAACGCCGTTACCCCGCGCCCTCGTTCACCCTCTCTCCGCCTCCTGCCTGGAGCAGCTCATCATGAACCCTGCCAGACCCTCCCGTTCCACCGCGCCCGCCTCTGCCGCGCCCCGTCCCCGGCTGGGGCGGGTGGCCGCCCTCGCCGCAGGCGCGACGCTCGGCATCGGCACCCTGGCCGCCCTGCCCCTCGCGGCGGGCCCCGCCGGAGCGGCCGCGACCGGCACGGTCGCTCTCGTCGCCGACAGCGCCTCCCCCGCGGTCACCCTCGGCACCACGAACGTGAAGCCCGGCGGCTCACTGCCGTTCGAGGCGACGGGCTTCCCCGCGGGAGCCACCCTGAGCGTCAAGTTCGACGACGCGACCCTGCTCGAGCAGTTCCCCATCGGTGACGACGGCAGCGTCTCGGGCACAGTGGCGGTCCCCGCCGACGCCGCCCCCTGCGGCGGGCACTGGCTGCGCTTCCTGGCACCGCAGACGAGCGTCCGCAGCGAGAACCTGACGGTGACCGGCAGCACGCCGACGCCGACGCCGACCCCGACACCCACGTCCACCCCCACCGCTCCCCCGACGACCGCGCCGCCCACGGACGGCCCGGCGGTCCGGTTGAAGACCTCGACGGTGACGGCAGGCGGGAAGGTCACCTTCACCCTCACGGGGTTCACCAAGGGCCAGAGCGTCACGGTGAAGCTGGACGACACCGACATCATCGGGCAGTGGCCCTCGGCCGTGAAGGCCGACGGGAGCCTCACCGCCACGGTCACCGTCCCCAGGTCGGCCTCGGCCGGGGCCCACTGGCTGCGCTTCCTCGCACCGAACCCCTCGACGAGCCTCCGGGCCGACCTGTCGGTGACATCGACCGGCACGGGCGGTGACTCCGGCAGCGGCACGGGCGGCGGCGACTCCGGCGGCAGCACCGGCGGCGGTACGGTCACGGGCACGAGCGGCGGTTCGGGCGGCACCGGCGGATCCGGCGGCGGCTCGGGCGGCACCTCGGCCACGTCCGCCGCGATCACCGCGGGTTCCCAGGTCGCCGGGGGCGGCAAGGTGTCCTTCCGGGTGACGGGCTTCCCGGCCGGCCAGCAGCTCACCGTCAAGCTCGACGATGCGAAGATCATCGGTCAGTGGCCGGACGGCATCGGCGCCGACGGCTCACTCACCGGCACCGTCACGATCCCGGCGGATGCCGCGAAGGGCGCCCACTGGCTGCGCTTCCTCGCTCCCAATCCCTCGACGAGCCTCCGGGCCGGCTTCACCGTCACCTCCGGCACCTCGGCCGCGCAGGCGGCGGCGAGCACCTCGCCCGACGGCACGGGCGGCACCGCCGCGGTACCGGCGGCCACGGGCGCACCCGCGAGCGCATCCAACTCCCGTGGGGCCAAGGCCGCGATCCAGGCCAGCGAGGTGCAGGCGGGCGGGAGGATCCCCTTCGAGGTGACCGCGTTCCCGGCCGGACAGACCGTCACCATCAAGCTGGACGACGAGGAGATCCTCGGCCAGTGGAAGGCCGACGCCTCGGGCGCGTACAAGGGTGAGGTCACGATCCCGGCCGGCACCCCCGCGGGGGCGCACTGGCTGCGCTTCCTCGCGCCGAACCCGTCCACCACCCTCAAGGTCGACTTCACCGTGACCGCTCCCGGCACGACGGGCACGGGCGCCGCCCCGGCGGCGGCAGCCGCACCCGGGACCACGCCGGACGCCGTCACCGCGGCGTCCGCGGAGAGCTCCGTCTCGTACGCGACGATCGCCTGGTCGGCGGCGGCCGCGGCGGCCGGCGGAGCGGCCGGCGCCGCCGCCACGACCCTCGTCGTCGTGCGCCGGCGACCGGGCGGCCGCGCCGCGCAGGGCTGACGCCCCAGCACAGCGCCTTCACCGACACGTTGTTGTCCTCGTCACACACCTGAAGGCGCGCTACTTAGGTAAGCCTAAGCTAAGTTACAACTGTTGAGGTTTCCTCAGAAACCACGCAGTTCCCACTGGTACCCCTGTCAGGGAGTTGACCCCGCATGACCTCGTCCCCCCGCAGAAGCCGTCGCACCGTCACCCGTGCCGCCATCGCCCTCGCCGTGGCCGCCGGCAACACCACCGCGCTGGCGGGCACCGCCTCCGCGCACACCTCGGCCGGCACCGTCACGGTCGCGCCGCTCGTGAAGGGCCTCTACCAGTCCTCGTACTCCGAGCGGAACAAGGTTCTGTGGACCACGTCCGCCGTGGGCCGTCCGCCGGTCCTCGCCTCCAGCCTGCTGAAGGTGGACCCGAAGTCCCTCACGGTGGAGCAGACCATCACCCCGCCGGTCACCGACACGGCCACGGGGGCGCTGGAGGCCGTCTACGGCGTGGCCGTGGACGACGAGCACAACACCGTCTGGACGACGAACACCCGCAACAACACCGTCGCCGTCTACAGCCAGCGCACCGGCGCGCACCTCGCCACCCTCCCGGACGTGGGTCACGCCCGGGAGATCGTCGTCGACGAGCGCCACGACACGGTGTGGGCGAGCGCGTTCGCGGACGGCACCCTCGTCGCCTTCGACTCGAAGACCCTCAAGGAGAAGAAGCGGGTCACCGTCGCCGGGTCCTCCCCGACCGGCCTGGTCGTGAACGAGCGCACCGGCACCGCCTACGCCGCGGACCTCAACGGCGACCAGATCATCGAGGTCGCCCCCCGGTCCACGGCCCCGCGGCTCATCCCCGCCGGCGACGGCCCGATCTCGGTCGCGCTGTCGAAGAACGGCAGGACCGCGTACACCGCCGACCAGACCGGTGGCGGCCTCTCGGTGATCGACCTGAAGAAGGGGCTCGTCACCAAGTCCGTCGCCACGGGCGCGGGTGCGCTGTCCGTCGCCGCCGACGACCGCACGGGCAACGTCGTGGTCGTCAACCGCACCGCCGCCACGGCGACGGTCGTCGACCCGCGCAAGGGCGCCGTCGTCCGGACGGTCACCACGGGCGCCAACCCCAACCACGTCACCGTGGCCGGCGGCACGGCGTACGTGGTCGACAAGTCCGGAGCCGGCCTCGACGGCGCCGACCAGGTGCACAGCTTCCGCGTCACCCGCTGACACCGCTCCTGGGGCCGCTCCCCCACATCTCGCGGCTCTCCCTCCCCCCACACCTCCCGCAGCCGGGTGTCCGGCCCGCCGCTCCTCGCGGCGGGCCGGACACCCGGCTGCTTCGTACGGCCGGCACGGCGGGCGCACGACCCGGTCCGTACCGCCGTACGTGCGCGCCGGCCGGTGTCGCCGGCGGGCTCCGGCGGTGGTGTGCCGGGAGCCTCCGCCCGCTAGTTCGCGCCACACCTCGGGTGCCACGGGCGGGGCTCACCGGGGACGCCCGTATCCGGACGTTCCCTGGTCGGCCCCGGACGGCCGTCAGACGTTCTCCCGTGGGACCTCCTCGTTCCAGGTGCGGGAGAAGACCCGCCGCCCGTCCTCGTAGCCGTCGAGCGTCGCGTCCACGTGGAAGGCGTCCTCGTCCGAGGTGAGCACGGTGCGCGTCTCGATACGGACGTCCCAGCCGGGACGGCCGAAGCGCATCTCCCAGGCCGACTCGCCGCGCACGGACCCGAAGTCCTCCCCGGTCCAGCTGTACTGCTCGCGGGCCCTCAGCCCGGTCTCGATCCCGGTGTCCTCGTGGCGCTGGAGTCCGCGGTCCTTCACGATGTCCAGCACGGACCGGTAGTTCACCAGGTCCCTCGACACGGTCCACGCCTGCTCCGGCTCGCTCAGCCGGGTGACGGCGGGGGGTGCGCAGCCCTCGGGTTCACCGAAGGGCTGCAGGGCCTTGTCCTCCGGTACGTCCTCGCGCCGCACGGGCAGGGTGAGCGTGCCGCCCTTCTCGTACACGCTCAGGAGCGCTGGTGCGGGCGCCGGCCAGACGAGCGGCCAGTACGAGGTGGAGAGCGACAGGCGGATGCGGTGTCCGGGCGGGAACGCCTGCGCGACGCTGTGCAGCGGTACGCGGACCCGGTGACGCGTGCCCGGTTCCAGGGCCTCGGGGGCTTCCTCGCTGTCGCGGTGGGTCAGGTTGAGCACGCCGTAGGTCACCCGGGTGGAGCGCCCGTCCGGCGCCACGTCGGACAGCCTGACGTTCAGCTGCGCGACCGGGGCGTCCGCGGAGACCTCCACGTCGACGACGGGGGCGCCGAGGATCTCGACGCGTCCGTCCAGCGGTTCGGTCTGGAAGACGAGTGAGCCCCCGTCCTCCTCGCGCTGGTCGTAGGGCAGGTCCGGCGGGGCGTTGTAGGAGGCCCACTTGCCGGCGAACTGGCCGACGGAGAGCGGCGACTGCACCGTGTGGACCCGGTCCTCCTGGTCCGCGAGGTCCTCCGGCCGGCCGAGGTTCCCGTCACGCAGCGGGAGGACGGTCTCACCGACGTGGGGCGAGGGCCAGGACGGCTCGCCGATCCACCGCCCGGGCCGTTCCTCGTAGGAGGTGGAGGGCGGGACGCTCTCCTGCATCCAGGTCCGGAGCATGGGGCCGTCCATGACGCCGTTGTCGACGCCCTTGAGCCAGTGGTCCCACCAGCGCACGACCTCCTGCAGGTACCCGATGGCCGGTCCCGGCTCCCCGAGGTGCGGGAGCTTGTGCGACCAGGGGCCGATGAGTCCCTTGCGGGGCACGTCGACCCGGCTCAGCAGCCGGGTCACGGCGTTGGAGTAGCCGTCCGCCCAGCCGCTGGAGGCGAGCACCGGGCAGCGCAGCGCCGAGTAGTCCTCGCTCAGGGAGGCGTGGCGCCAGTACTCGTCCCGCTTCGGGTGGCGCAGCCACTCCAGGACCCAGGGGCGCGCGGCGTCGAGCCGCTCACGCCACATCTCCCGCCAGCGTTCACCGACCACGGCCGGATCGGGCGGACACGTGGCGTACGCGAACATGGTGCCGGCCTCGGCCAGGTTGTCGGAGAGCATCGCGCCTCCGAGGTAGTGCATGTCGTCCGCGTACCTGTCGTCGGTGAACGACGCGATGCAGATGGCGCGCAGGCTCGGCGGGCGGCGGGCGGCCGTCTGGAGGGCGGCGAAGGCGCCCCAGGAGATGCCCATCATCCCCGTGCGGCCGTCGCACCAGGGCTGTTCGGCGATCCAGGCCAGCACGGCCTCGGCGTCACGCTGCTCCTGCTCCAGGTACTCGTCCAGCAGCACCCCCTCGGACTCGCCGGTCCCCCGCACGTCGACGCGTACGCAGGCGTAGCCGTGCCCGGCGATGTAGGGGTGGTGGATGGCGTCGCGGGTGGAGGTGAGGTCGTTCTTGCGGTACGGGATGTACTCGAGAACGGCCGGCACGGGTTCGTTGTCCGAGGCGGTGGGACGCCAGATCCGTGCGGAGAGCTCGACTCCGTCGTCCATCGGGATCGTGACGTGCTTCTCTTCCTGGATCGCGCAGGGCAGCTGGTCGACGTAGCGCATGCCTGTGCGGCCTCCTTTCGTCGTGCGGGACGTTCCGGGTCACTCGGTCTTCACATCGCGGCCTCCGGGCTCCGTCTCGTCGAAGGTGAGTCCGAGGGCGGCCACGCAGCGGTCGAACTTGCGGCGCAGGTCCTCCTCGTCGGCGCCGCCGGTGAAGATGTGTGCCACCTCGTAGCTGTAGCTGTCCTGCTGCGAGACCGTGGAGAGCTTCTGCCCGTCCTCGGGTACGACATCGATGCGCACCCCCGGTATCTCGCGCTCGATGGCGGCGATCCCTTCAGGGGTGGGGACCTCGTGGACCTTGCCGTCGCCGAACCAGCGGTAGTACCACTTGGCGGCCACGGCGTAGGGCCCCTTGCCGCCGGTGAGTTCGGGGTCGTGACCGAGCGCGAGGCTGATCATCCGGTGGTGGTTGGGCGCGCCGTCGACGTAGTCGAAGAGCTCGGCATGGGACTGCGAGTGGCGGGGGTTGATCTCCAGAAGGCTGATGTCTTGGGTCTTCGGATCGTAGAAGTACTCGATGCTGAAGGTGGCCGACTCCATGCCGATCTGCTGCATGGTCCGTTCGCTGACGTCATGGAGCTTGCGGATCACGGGGGCGGGGAGGCTGCTCGGGTACTGGTGGCGCAGGAAGCAGGGAGAGCCCGGGTAGTTGATGGAGTCCAGCACGCCGTACACGGTCGCCCGGCCTTCGTGGACGTATCCCTCGACGGCCACCTGGATCCCGGTCATCGCCTCCTCGGCGAGACAGACCTGGCCGCCGACGCCCTCCATCTCCGGAGGCAGTTCCAGCAGGTCGAGCACGGAGTCGAAGGGCCTGCCGACCCGGCCGATGCCCTCCCGGATCCGGTCGACGGCCGTTCTGAACTCCGTCATGTCCGATACGCCGAAGGCCAGTTCCGAGGAGTAGGCGAGGGCCGGCTTGAGCCACATGGGGAAGCTCACGCCCTCGGGCGGCTTCGGGTCGTCCGAGTCCAGGTCCACCCGGCCGAAGGCCGGGATCTCGTCGATGACCTTCTGCTGCTCCAGACGGCTCCAGTACTTGTGCTCGCACTTGACCACGGATTCGAGGCTGGTCGTACGCACTCCGTACTCCTTGCCGAGCATCGGGACGAGGGTGCTCACCGGGAAGTCCCAGTACCCGACTATCGCGTCGATGCTGCCGTCGTGCGCGTCGAGAACGGCTCGGGCACGGTCCATCAGACCGGGCACGGACACCTCGCCCTCCTGCAGTTCGTCGATGCCCAGCAGGCGGTGGAACCGGTAGGAGCCGGCGTCCGGGACTGCTTGCAGCGTCGGCAGGTTGGAGTCGTCGAGACCGATGACGAAGATGTTCTTGGGCTGCCCCTGGGGCATGTGGTGGTTTCCCTTCCGTAGGAGGTGTTCCTGCACACCACAGCGCGTGCCCTCGGCATCGGCCGACATGCGGGGTGATCCTCGACGGCGAGCGGTCCGGCCGTTCGGCCTGCCTCAGCGCACCCCGCGGGTGCGGTACTGGACGCTGATCCGCGGCCCGCGGGCGTACGCGGTCTTGGGGACGGCGTGCTGCCAGGTGCGCTGGCAGGAGCCGCCCATGACGATCAGGTCGCCGTGGCCCAGCGGCCGGCGCACGGTGTCGCCGCCGCGGCAGGGGCGCAGCAGCAGGTCGCGCGGGGCGCCGAGGGAGAGGATCGCCACCATGGTGTCCTCGTGCGAGCTGCGCCCGGTCAGGTCGCCGTGCCAGGCGACGCTGTCGCGCCCGTCCCGGTAGTGGCACAGCCCGGCCGTGGTGAAGGGCTCGCCCAGCTCGTCGCCGTAGTGGGCGGACAGCGCGTCGCGGGCCTCGTCCAGGACGGGGCTCGGCAGGGTGTCCCCGGCGCCGTAGAAGGAGAGCAGGCGGGGCACGTCGACCGTCCGGTCGTACATCTGGCGGCGTTCGGCCCTCCAGGGCACGGCGTCCGCGAGCTCGGCGAAGAGCTCGTCGGCGCCGCTCAGCCAGCCCGGCAGCAGGTCGATCCACGCCCCGTCCCCGAGGACCGTCCTGCGCACGCCGGCGAGAGGGCCCAGGTGCGGGCGGTCGGCCTGGTCGAACAGGGAACCCTGGAGATGAGCGGACATGGGGACCACCCTACCGCTGAATAGAACACACGTTCCTATCCGTGGGTGGGGTCGGTCCCCTCCGGGTCGTCGCCGTCGAGCTCCGGCTCCAGGCCCTCGGCCACCTCGGTCCTGCCGAGGCCCGCGTCGGCACGCCACGCCTCGAACGACCAGCCGGTGAGTGCCACCACGGCCAGCCCCAGGGTCCAGCCGCCGACCACGTCGCTGAACCAGTGGACGCCCAGCGCGACGCGGGTGAATCCCACCCCCAGGACGGAGACGACCGCCACGGCCCAGCACAGGGGGCGCAGACCGCGCCGGACCAGGGGCAGGAGCACGAGCAGCAGGACCGCGAACGAGGTCGTCGCCGCCATGGCGTGACCGGACGGGAAGGAATAGCCGGGAGCGTGCGCGACCGGGTCCGGGAGCGACGGCCTGGCCCGCTCGACCACCATCTTGACCAGCAGGCCGATGAGCCCTCCGGCCACCGCCGTGACGGCCGACCAGGCGGCGAGCCGCCACGCGCGGCGGTACAGCAGCCACAAGGTGAGGACGGCCACCGCGGCGCGCAGGGTGACGGGATCCCACACCACGTCGGAGAAGAAGCGCAGGGTGCCGGTCCACGCCGGATGGTCGAGGGCGGTCCGGTTCAGCCACCGGGCGGCCCCCGCGTCGAGGCGCCGCAACGGCAGCCACCCGCTCTCCACCAGGACGAGCAGGAGGCCGAAGAGGACGGCGGCGACGGCGGCGGCCGCCGCGGAACCGAACAGCCGGACGCCGAACCGGCGGTCGGCGTCCTTGCGCCTCCGTCGCAGGGCGGCCGGGACAGCGGGTCGTGCGGGCATTCAGGCTCCAGGGTCGGGTTGTACGGGACCGGGCCGCTTGGCCCGCACCGCTTCCAGCTGGGCGGCGAAGGAGAGGCCGAGGAAGAGGGCGATGGACGTGAGGTAGGCCCAGAGCAGCAGGGACATGAACGCCGTGAGCGGGCCGTAGACGGTGTCGAAGGAACCGCTGACCGCGAGGTAGAGGCTCAGCAGCCAGGTCAGTGTGGTCCAGAGCACCAGGTACACGGCGGCGCCGAAGGCCAGCCAGGTGTAGCCCGGCTGCCGGCGCCTCGGCGAGCGGCGGAAGATGGCGCTCGCCGAGAGGAGCACGAGGACCACCCCGGCGGGCCAGCGCAGCAGGTCCCAGGCGGACCGGGCGCCGGGGCTCAGGTCGTACACGTCGACCACCGCGGCGACCAGGTCGCCCCCGGCCACCATCGCGACGAAGCCGATGCCGAGCGGGATTCCGGCCGTCAGCGACATCACCAGTCCGCGCAGGTACTTCCGGTGGAAGACCCGGTCGCGCTCGACCCCGTAGATGCGGTTGGCGCCGCGCTCTATCTGGCACATCGCGGTCGTGGTGTTGGTGAGGGAGAAGACGAGGCCGAACCAGAGGGCGAGCTGGGCGCCGTCGTCCGCGTGCTGCCGGCTGCGGTCCAGGGCGTCGTCGACCACGTCGGCGCTCGGCCCCGCCGTGATGCGGTGGATCGTCAGCTCGGCCACCCTGCCCAGGTCCTCGGTGTGCAGGGCCGTGGACAGCCCGACGAAGGCGATGACCAGCGGCACCACGGCCAGCACGGTCTGCAGCGCGAGCGCCCGGGAGTGGCTGAAGCCGTCGGCGTACCGGAAGCGGACGAAGGAGTCGCGGAGCAGCGGCCAGCGGCCGTAGCGCCTCAGGGTGACGAGGGCCTCGTCACCGGAGAGCTCGCTGCCGACCATGTCGCGGGTCTGCGGGACCCTCGTGGCGGTGCCCATGTCACTCCCCTCGCGCGGGCAGGAGCACGGTCAGCGCGCCGGGCCTGACCTCGGCGGTGAGACGCCGGCCGGGGGCCACGGGGTCGCCGTCCAGCTCGCGCTGCTGCGGGGTGTCGAAGCGGATGTCCGCACGGCGGAAGGTGAAGTACTCCACGGAACGGGCACCCCCCTCGCCGCCGGCCCCGCTGCGGGGGCGCATCAGCGTGGTGACGGCGCTCAGCCAGCCTCCCGGGCCGCGCGGGTCGAGGATCATGAGGTCGAGCAGCCCGTCGTCGGGGCGGGCGTCCGGGACCAGGGCGGCCCCGCCCTGAACCTTCCCGGTGTTGGCGACGAGCACCATACGGGCACTGCGGCGCAGCGGGCGCGCCCCGTCGAGGGCGACCGTCAGGCGCATGCGGGGTGCGCGCAGCTCCCGCACGCCCGCCATGACGTAGGCGGGCCAGCCGAGCACGGCCTTGGCCCGGTCGCTGGTGCCCTCCAGCATGGCGGCGTCGAGACCGGCGCCGGACATCACCGTGAAGTGTGCGGGCGCCATGCCGTCGCCCTCGATCCGGCCCAGGTCGATGCGGTGCGGGGCGCCGCGCAGCGCGACGGCCAATGCATCCGCCGGCTTCACCGGGAGGCCGAGGTTGCGGGCGAGGAGGTTACCGGTGCCGCACGGCACCACCGCGAGCGGGACGCCCGTGCCCGCCAGGGCGTCCGCGGCGGCGCGGACCGTACCGTCGCCGCCGCAGACCACGACGAGCGAGACCCCGTCCCGTACGGCGCGATCCGTCTGCCCCTCCCCCGGGTCGTCGGCCGTGGTCGGCACGAACTCCACCTCGTGGTGCCCGTGGTCCTCCAGGACCCGCCGCAGCTCGGCGCAGGCGCTCTCGTCGGTGACGGTGGGGTTGAAGACCACCGCGGTGCGGCCGGGCGCGGGGGCCACCGCCCCCGCGGGGGCCGTCGCCGCGGACGGTGCGGCGGCGGGGACATGGGGACCCGTCAGCAGCGCGCGTCCGACGACCAGCAGGGACAGCCCGCCGTTGAGCAGGCCCCCGGCGATGTCCGTCGGGTGGTGCATCCCCCGGTACGCCCGGGCGAACCCCACCAGGACGGGCACGAGCAGCAGGAGCACCGCCACCACTTTGCGCCACGGTCCCTTCGCCCGGTGCAGGACCAGGACCGCGAGACCGGCGTAGAGGGCCGTCGCCGCACCGGTGTGTCCGGAGGTGTAGCTGGAGGTGGGGGGCGAGGCGTCGAGCCGGTCGACGTCCGGCCGGGTGCGGTCCACCGCCTCGGTGATGACCAGGAAGACGAGGGACTGGAGCGACACGGCGACCGACAGGAAGAGCGCGTCCCGCCACCGCGGGAGCCGGGGCACCAGGAGCAGGGCCAGGCAGGCGAGGACGGTGCCGACGACGACCGTGAGCGTGTTGCCCGCCTCGGACACGATCAGGGACAGCGTGTCGAGGGTGCCGGTGCGGGCCCGCTCGAGCGCCTCGTTGACCTCGTCCTCGGACGTCAGCGGCCACACCCCGGCCGCCGGGCCGGTGAGCAGGAGACCGAGCCCCACCATCAGGGCGGTCTGGCAGACCGCCGTCGAGGCGATGACCCCCACGGCGCGGCCCATCCCCCCGGCGGTCTCCGGGGCCCCGCCCGGCGCCTGCGGGGTTCCGGCCCCGGTGGCGGCGGCTCCCCCGGGGCGCGCCCCGTCCCTCGGGTGGGGCGGCGACGGCGTGTGCTCACCGGCGCTCGGCGGCAGGGCGGAGACGCGCCCGGTGAGGGCGGTACGTCTTTCCGGCAGGTCGGTCGGCATGGCGTTCCCGTCGTTCGGTGCCCCTCGGGCTGCGAGTGGGACCGGGCTGTCCCCGGCGATTCGGCGTCTTCCCCCTCCGCGGCCCTCCAGACCTGCCACCTGCACCGGTGCCCTCCCCCCGGGTGCGGGCCGCGTCCCTCCCGGTCGCAGCGGCGGGGGATCGGCCATAAGCTGCCGGGGTCGACGGGAAGCGGTCATCAGGGTCCTGACCAGGCCTTCTGTCCCGTCCGGCCGCCGCGCCCCTGCCGGGGAGGGCGGGCGGACATCCGGGAGAACCGCAGTAGTGAGCCGCTCCTCCGTGGGCAGGAGAGCGGCGAAGCCGCACGCCCCGCGTACGGGCGACGGCGGACACGGCATACCTCAAGGGAAGGAGCGCCCGATGCCGGAAGAAGGACGCGGTGACGACGTCTACCAGCCGGACGGTTCGGACACGGACAACCGGCCGGCGGACGACCTCGACCCCGAGAACGTGATCGACGAACCCGACCTCGACGACATGCTGGACACGGGGTACTCCCCGCCGGAGAAGCCCCTGGGCGTGTCGAAGTACGGCACGACCGGCGAGGAGCAGCGGGAGGGCGAGTCCCTCGACCGGCGCCTCGCGCAGGAGGTTCCGGAGGCGGACCCCCTGGCCGGCGGGTCCGACGACGGTCCGGAGGACAACGGTCCGGA
The DNA here is from genome assembly GCF_042270185.1 of Streptomyces sp. NPDC055962. Classification (NCBI taxonomy): domain Bacteria; kingdom Bacillati; phylum Actinomycetota; class Actinomycetes; order Kitasatosporales; family Streptomycetaceae; genus Streptomyces; species Streptomyces sp. NPDC055962. The sequence continues at coordinate 12,112 of NZ_JBHJYN010000025.1, read as the reverse complement.
GGAGGACGACGCCGGGGACGCACGTGCCGGCCGCGTCGCCACGGCAGACGAGGAGCCCGGCACCCCCGCGCGCAACAACCGGGTGCTGGGCCGGGACGTCGGCATCGACGGGGGCGCGGCCTCCGCCGAGGAGGCGGCGGTGCACATCCAGGACGACGACGCGATCTGAGCCGCAGGGCGGCACGCCCGCGCCGGGTGATCCCGGCGGAGCACACGCACGGCCCGGCCGTCGGGCCCCCGCACCGGGGTCCGGCGGCCGGGCCGGCGCACGTCCGGGGCCGGCCCGCCCGTCCCTGCGGGCGTCCCCGGTCCTCCTATGCGCCTCGAACGCCGCCTATGCGTCCTGCCTCCCGATGCATGGCACGGCCGGCCCGGAGACGGTTCAACTGATCCCCGAGAACCCGGAACCGGTCGATGCACATCACCCACACGGGAGGCGTCCGATGACAACACCTCTGGCCGACTACGCGCAGTTCGCCGGAAAGCGGATCGCGATCGTCGAGCACATGCAGAACCACCCCTTCGTCCTGGGCCTGAAGCAGGCCCAGGAACACGGCCTGGAAGTGTGGCTGCTGACGGGTGACCGGTCCTGGTACACCCACGGACACGACTGGGACACCCACCCCCTGTCCATCGTGGACCGGGTGATCGACGTCGACACCACCGACCTCGAAGCGGTGCTCGCCGTCGTCACCGGCGAGGACGGGGCGCCCCTGGTCGACGGCATCACCTCGTTCTCCGACTACCACACGGAGCTCGCGGCGCAGGCCGCCGCCCGTCTCGGGCTGCCGGGCCCGGACCCGGCCGCCGTGCGCACCGCCAACATCAAGGACCAGCTGCGGATCGCCCTCGGCGACGAGCCGTTCAACATCCCTCACGTGCTGGTGGGCCACCGGGGCCAGCTGGAGGAGGCGGCCCGCCGCCTCGGCTTCCCGATGATCGCCAAGCCTCCGGCGGAGGCGATCAGTTACGGCGTCCGCAGGGTCGACGACATGGCCGGTCTCGTCGAGGCGTGGGAGGAACTCTCCGCCGTCCGGCACAGCCTGCGCGGTCAGCCGCGCAGCGGCGAGGTCCTGCTGGAGCAGTACGTCGAGGGCGAGGAGGTCAGCGTCGAGACGATGACCGTGGACGGGTACACCCACGTCTTCGGCGTCACCTCCAAGGACCTCTTCGGCGACCCCCTCTACATCGAGTGCGGGCACACCTTCCCCGTGCCGCTCCCCGACGACGAGCGCGACGAGCTGTACCACGTGGTCCGCACGACGCTGGAGATGATCGGCTACCGGCACGGCCCCTGCCACACCGAGGTCCGGCGCACCGAGTCCGGCTGGCGCATCATCGAGGCCAACCCCCGTACCCCGTCGAGCTGCATGACCATGCTGGTGACCGACGTCACCGGCCGCAGCCCGATCCTCGACGCCTGGCTGCTCACCATCGGCGTCACCCCGCCGATCGAGCCCGTCGTCCACCGCGGGGGCGCGGCCGTGCGCATGATCTACCCCACCCGGCGCGGGACCCTCTCGCACATCGACGGTCTGGAGGCTGCGGCGGCGGTGGAGAACGTCCAGGTGCTGCTGCACGTCGAGAAGGGCGACCACCTGCTGGAGCGCATGGACAACTCCTCCTGCGTCGGCTTCACCTACTGCAACGGCCCGGACCGGGTCGCCGCGCAGGAGCTCGCGGACAAGGCGGCCGCGCTCCTGGACTTCGTCGTCGAGGAAGACCTCCGGTGAGCCCGTATACCGAGGGCTCGGACGGGGTGCGGCCGGTCGCGGACGCGGCCGGTCTCGAAGCGGCGGGGTGGAGTGCGCTGCTGGGGGCGGAGGACTTCTTCCAGACCCCCCGGTGGCTGACCGTGCAGGAGCACAACTCCGGTACGGCGATGGACTTCCTGGTGCGTGAGCGGGACGGCGTCCCGGTGGCCGGGCTGGTCACCGCCTGGGCCGACACCTCGGTCGCCTGGCTGCTCGCCCGGCCGGACGCCATGCTGAAGCGCGCCCTGGAGCAGGAGGTCCCCGAGGCGGCCGGTGTGCTGCGCGACGTCGCAGGGGGCGACCCGGACAGCCTGCTGCCCTCACTGGTCTGCGGAGGGCGGCATCTCGGCCGCACCCGGGCGCTCGCCTCCCAGGACGCCACCGAGGACGACCTCGCGGCCCTGGTGGGGAGGGCGGAGGCGATGGCGGCGGACCGGGGGGCGGCCACCGTCTGCTTCCCCCACGTCGACGTGCGGGACACCCCGCTCGTCGCCCTGCTGGAGAAGCGCGGCTACCACCACCACCCGTCCGACCACTACGCCTGGCTGGACATCCCGCCGGGCGGTTTCGAGCAGTTCGTCGAGGAGATGAGCGCCCACCGGCGCCGCCGGGTGCGCCTGGAGCGGCGGGCGCTCGCGGAGGCCGGCGTCGAGGTGAACGTCGAACCCCTCACCCAGGCGCTGGCCCCCCGGCTCGGGCAGCTCGACGCCAACCTCCTGCGGAAGTACGGGAATCCGGCCAGCGACGAGGGCTCCGCCCGGATGATCGGCCGGATCGCCGAGATCATGGGCGACGACGTCCTGGTGTCGGTGGCCCGGCAGCGCGGCAGCATCATCGGCTTCGGCATGGTGCTGCGCTCCCGGGCCCGTGGCGAGGAGCAGTGGTACGGCCACCGCGCCGGCTTCGACTACGAGGCCCAGGGCAAGCTGCCGCTCTACTACGACGTCCTCTACTACGAGGTGCTGGACGCCGCCGCCAAGGAGGGCGCGACCGTCCTGCACGCGGGGATCGGCAGCGTCCAGGCCAAACTGGCCCGCGGCTGCGCGGTCAGCGAGCAGCGCTCCTACCTGCTGCCGCTGCCCCGCACCGGAGACACCGCGGGCGCGCCCGCCGACGACCGGGAGACGACCACACGATGAACCCCGTCACCGATCTCCAGGAAGGCGGCGGCTGGAACGCCGCCGTCGGTGCGAAGGTCGCCCCCTCGGGCCGTCGCGGGGGCACGCTGCGCCTGGTCTCCTCGGCCGACGTCGACTCCCTCGACCCCGCCAGGACCTACTACGTCTGGGTGTGGCTGCTCCAACGCCTCCTCAACCGCACGCTGATGGCGTACCCCACCGACCCCGGGCCGGCGGGCCTGGTACCCGTACCTGACCTCGCCGAGGGGCCGGGGGTGGCGAGCGACTCCAACCGGACCTGGACCTACCGCCTCCGCGAAGGTGTCCGCTTCGACGACGGCACTCCGGTGACCTCGGCCGACGTACGGTACGCCGTGCAGCGGATCTTCGCCCAGGACGTACTCCCTGGGGGGCCCACCTATCTGGTGCCGCTGCTGGACGACCCGGACCACCCGTACGCGGGGCCCTACCGGGACGGCGAGGACGGCCTGCCCTCCGTGCTCACGCCGGACGCGCGCACCATCGTGTTCCGGCTGCGCACCCCGTTCTCCGACTTCGACCATCTGATGGCCCAGCCGTGTGTCTCCCCCGTCCCGCGGCACGCCGACACCGGGGCCCGGTACGGCGAGGACCCGCGGTGCACCGGCCCCTACCGGGTCGCCGAGCACCGGCCGGGCAGCAGGCTCCTGCTGGAACGCAATCCGCACTGGGACCGGGCCACCGACCCCGTGCGGCCGGCGCTCCCGGACCGGGTCGACGTCACCATAGGCCTCGACCTCGACGACATGGACGAGCGGCTCATCGCCGGCGAGTTCGACATCAACCTGGAGGGCCGCGGCCTCCAGCACGCCGCCCAGGCCCGTCTGGCGGACGACCCGGTGCTGCGCTCGCGCACCGACAACCCGAAGACGAGCTTCCTGCACTTCGTCTCGCTCCAGCCGCACATCCCGCCCTTCGACAACGTGCACGTGCGGCGGGCCGTGCACTACGCGGCCGACAAGATCCTCCTCCAGGAGGCCCGCGGCGGCCCGGTGACCGGGGGCGACCTGACCACCGCACTGTTCCCGCCGAGGCTCCCGTCCCACCAGCTGCTGGACCGCTACCCGACCGGGCCCGATCTGCGCGGCGACCTCGACGCCGCCCGTGCCGAGCTGGCGGCAGCCGGGCTGCCCGACGGCTTCGACGCCGTCATCGGCACCCAGCGCGGGAAGTTCCGGCTGGTCGCCGACGCGGTCGTGGAGTCGCTCGCCCGGGTCGGTATCCGGCTGACCGTCAAGGAACTGGACGTGGCGACGTACTTCAGTCAGGGTGCGGGCTCGCCGGAGACGATCCGCAAGCACGGGCTCGGCCTGATCGTCACCGACTGGGGCGCCGACTTCCCCACCGAGTACGGCTTCCTGGCCCCCTTGGTGGACGGCCGGCTGATCCGCCCGGGCGGCGGCAACTGGAACATCGCCGAGCTCGACGACCCGAAGGTCAACGAGCTGATCGACACCGGGCTGCACACGGCCGACCCCGCTGCCCGCGCCGAACTGTGGCGGGAGGTGGAGCGCCGGGTGATGGACCACGCGGTGATCCTCCCGCTGGTCCACGACAAGACCCTGCACTACCGGGGTCCCCGCGCCACCGATGTCTATGTCCACCCCGCCTTCGGCCTGTACGACATCCAGGCCATGGGCGTCATCGACGACTCCACCGACCAGGAGACCGACACCGAATGAACGACGCAGCAGCGGATCTCCGCTTCGTCCCCCTGGACGCCGGCGACACGGCCACGCTGGACGCCTGGCTCCGACTGACCGCGGACGGCGCGGACGGCGTCCCGCTGTCCGCCGCCCCGCCCTGCGAGGCCGACCTGGCCGGCTCGGTGCGCTTCGCACCGCCGGGCACCGCGCTCGCGGGCGAGGTCGCCTTCCTGGACGGGCAGGCGGTCGGCGCGGTCCGTCTGGTGCTCCCCGACGGCGCGCCGGTCGCCGTCGTCGACCAGTTGCTGACCGCGCCCAAGGAGCGCCGTCAGGGCATCGGGACCGCCCTCGCCGGGCGGGCCCGTGCCCTGGCCGGCGAGCACGGCCGCACCCTCCTGGTGGCCGACGTGGTCCAGGCACTGCCCGGCGGGCCCGCCCGTGACGAAGGCCCGGCCGCGTTCGCCGCCGCGATGGGCGCCACCCCCTCCGAGGGCCCGGAGGGAGTCCACCAGTGGCTCGACCTGGCCGGGCACGACCCGCTCACCGGCGGCATCCCTGAGGTCCCGGCCGGCTACCGGCTCCAGCGGTGGGGGACCATCACCCCCGACGATTTCGCAATCGCCGTGTCCGAGCTCGGCCAGTCACTCGGCGAGAGCCGCCCGGAGACCTGGGGGGAGGGACCCGAGGCGATCCGCACCAGCCATGTGCGGCGCTACGAGCGGATGCGGGTGGGCCGCGGCCGGCGCGCGTACCACGTGGGCGCCGTGCACGAGGAGACCGGTGAACTCGCCGGCTTCACCAGCACCTCCAAGACCACCGGCAACCCGGAGCACCTCCTCCAGGGCATGACGGTGGTGGCGGCGGGGCACCGCGGCCACGGCCTGGGGCTGCTGATGAAGCTCGCCAATCTCGCCCATGTGCGGGAGTACGAGCCCGGCGTGCGGCTGATCGAGACGGCCAACGCCGATGACAACCGTCCGATGATCGCGCTCAACGAGGCGATGGGCTTCGTCCCTCAGGAGCGCTTCGTCTCCTGGGAGGCTCCGGTCGCCCCCGCGGTCTGACCGCCCGGCGGCCGTCCCCCGCCCCCTCCGGGGACGCGGGGGACGGCCGCCGCACGCCTGCGCTCCCGCAGGAAACGCGGCAGCCAGCCCGTGCCGAGCAGTACCCCGGCGACCACGGCCAGCCCGCCGGTCACCGCCCATCCGGTGGGACGCTCGTGCAGGACCGCCCAGGCGCCGGCCATGCCGACCACGGGCACCAGCATCGAGAACGGCGCGACGACACCCGCCGGGTAGCGCTTGAGCAGGGCGGTCCAGATCCCGGAACCGACGACGCTGCCCAGCACCGCGATGTAGACGAGCGCGACCAGGCTCGGCCAGCCGTCGGGGCCGAACGCCGAACCCAGCGCCCGCCATCCCGTGGCCGGGCCCTCCATCACGGCCGACAGCGCGAGCAGCGGCACCGGCGGGACCACCGCCATCCACAACGCGAAGCGCAGGGGGTACTCGGGCTTCGCCTGACGGCTGGCCAGATTGCCGAAGGCCCAGCCGACCGCCGCCAGCACCGTCAGCACCAGCGGCAGGAGCGGTGCCGTGCGTGCGCGGTCCACCGCGATCACCACCATGCCCAGGACCGCCAGCCCGATGCCGGCCAGCTGCCGCCCGGTGACCCGCTCGCGCAGGAGCAGCGCCCCCAGCAGCACGGTGAACGGGGCCGCCGCCTGTACCACCACGGACGCCAGACCCGAGGGCATGCCCTGCTCGATGGCGAGGAAGAGCAGCCCGAACTGGGCCACGCCGAAGCCCAGTCCGTACCCGAGCAGCCAGCGCAGCGGCACCCCCGGGCGCGGCACGAACAGGACGACCGGCACCGCCAGCACGAGATAGCGCAGCGCCGCCAGGAAGAACGGCGGGAAGTGGTCGAGGCCGACCCGTACCGCGAGGAAGTTCAGTCCCCAGAGCACGGCCACCAGGACGGCCAGCGACCGGTCCCGGGCGGTCACCGCGACGTACCGGTGAGCAGTCCGGACTCGATGACCCGGCCGCCCATCCCCCGCAGGAACTGGCCGTCGCCGATGAGCTTCTGGTCCTCGGCGCGCTGCTGGAGCACGAGTGTGTACCGCACTCCGTCGGGGTCCTCGAGCAGCCAGCAGAACATCATCACGCCGGGGCACGAACCTCCCTTGAAGACCACGCGCGGCCAGCGGGCGGAGTCGACCGGGACGCCCGGGTACGCCGTCAGGATGTCGTCGACGACCCCGCTCGGGTCCGCCGCCCCGTCCTCGGCCAGGGCGATCAGCACCCGGGACACGTCCCAGGCACTCATGTGCCAGTCCAGGCCCAGCCGGTGCACGGTGGGGCCGAGGTCCGAGCCGCGTACGGTCATCGGGCCGGCGATCCGCTCCAGCAGGCGCCTGCGGCCCGCCTCGTCCGCGGCCACCCACTCGGCGCGCGTCTCCGGCGCACCCCAGCCGATCTCGAAGACCTCATGGCTCGTCAGGAACGGTCGCAGCACGGAGGGATCGCTGTGCCCGCCCGCCACCACGGCCCGCTCCACCGCGTCCCGGCCCAGCAGGTCCTGGACCAGGTCGGCGGCGGTGTTGTCGCTCATCGCGATCATCTTGTACGCCGTCTCGCGCACGGGGACCCGGGTGCCGTCGGGCAGTTCCTGCATGTCGCCGGTGGGCAGGCTGCGCAGGGCCGGACGCACCGTCACCTCGTCGTCCCAGCGCACGGTGCCGGCGGCCACCGCCTCCGCCAGGGCCCGCATCAGATACAGCTTGTACGAGGAGCCGTTGGGCATCTGCCGGTCTGCGTCCTTGGCGTACAGCGTCTCGGTCGCACCGCCGTCCGCCCGGGTGACGAGCGCGGACCAGGTCACCCCCGGCTGGTCCAGCGCCTGCTCCAGGTCCTCCCACGCGTGCACGGGCGGTGTCACCGTCTCGGGTCCCAGGTGCAGGACGCGGATCAGACCGGAGGAGTCGAGCGTCAGCGACAGCGTCGAGCGGACCCCGGACGGGCCCGTCAGGGTCACCCAGGACTTGTGGGCCACCGGCTGGTAGTCGGCGACGGTGAACGGGCCCTGTCCACGCCACTGTTCGACCACCTCCGAGACGCCCCGGGGGTGCCGGGCGAGGAAGACGGGGACGAAGGCCCCGGACAGGTCCTCCTCCGCCGGTGCCTCGGGGGCGGTGAGCAGCTCCACCGCCCAGCGGGTGCGGCGCCCCAGAGGAGTGCCGTCCGCGTCGAGCGCGGCCTGCGCGTCCGGGCGGACGGAGGCGTCGGATCCGGGCAGATCGATCATCATCGCTCCTCGGCGGCCGTTGCCGACCGGTCGGGTCGGTCCTCGGTGACAGTGATGGCCGTACACGGGCAGAGGTCGGCGCACAGCCGGACCGTCTCGTACAGTTCGGGCGGCGGTTCGGGCAGCAGCAGGACCACGGTGCCGCTGTCGGGGTCCTGGTCGAAGACCTGCGGCTCCGTCGCCGCGCACCGGCCCATCGCGCAGCAGGCGTCCGTGTCCACGGCCACGGTCAGCCGGCCGGCGCTCACCAGGTCACCGGGAGCTCGCCGAGCCCGTAGCTGGACACCTCGTGCCGGAAGTCCAGGTCCCCGAACGGGACGGCGAGCCGTGCGCCCGGCATCCAGCGCAGGACGGCGGCCAGCATCTCCTCCAGCTCCACCTTGGCCAGCCACTGGCCGAGGCACTGGTGGATGCCGTGGCCGAAGGCGAGATGGCGGCGGGCGTCGCGGCCCGGGTCCAGGGTGTCGGGGTCGGGGAAGACCGACTCGTCCCGGTTTCCGGCCGAGAGGGACACGACCACTCCCTCGCCGGCCCGGATCGTCACGTCGCCCAGCTCCACGTCCTCCAGCGCGGCACGGGCGAGGCCGTTCTGCACGATGGAGTGGTAGCGCAGCAGTTCCTCGACCGCCTTCGGCAGCAGCTCGGGGTCCTTGGCCAGCGTGTCGGCGAGCCCCTGGTCGGTGACCAGGCTCAGCAGGCTGAGGCTGGCCTGGCTGGTCGTCGTCCCGTGTCCGGCGACCAGCAGCAGCCGGCACATCGGGACCATCTCCTCGACGGTGAGGTTTCCCGTGCGCACCTGGTCGACGACGAGGCGGCTCAGCAGGTCGTCGCCGGGCTCGGGCATCCGCATGCGCTCCTCGACGACGTCACGGAGCAGGCCGTCCAGCTCGTCGCGGGCGGCGGCGACCTGTGCGGGCGGGTAGCCGCGGTCGATGAGGATCCCGGCACGGTTCTCGATCAGCTCGCGCTGCTCGTCGGACACCCCGAAGAGCAGCGCGATCACGCGGGAGGGGACGGGGATCGTCAGCCCGCGCACCAGATCCACCGGGCGCTCGCCCTTGGTCAGCTCGCCGAGCATCTCGTCCAGGTGCTCCCTCAGCACGGGCCGCATCGCCTCGGCCCTGCCGTGCAGGAAGTCGCGGGTGAGCATGGACCGCAGCCGCGAGTGGTCGGGGTCGTCCATGCGGATGAAGGAAGCGGTGTGGGGCTTGTCCCGCACCAGCGGGGACGTGGTCGTCATCATCGGGAAGCCGGGCGCGCTGGTCACCGCGGTGAACCTGCGGTCGCCCAGAACCGCGCGGACGTGCGGATGCGCCGTCACCAGCCACACCTGGCTGCCGTCCCACATCGTGATGCGGCTCGCGGCGGGGCCGGACCTCAGCAGGGCGAGCGGCGGCGGTGGATCGATCGGGGAGACGCGCTCCATCGGATAGGACGGCGCCGCTGTCGCCTTCGGGGATGCTGCGTCCTGCGTCATGGGGTCCCACCTATCGCTGCACGGGCATGCCGACGTGAAGTAGCGGCCCCATCCTCACCGCCCGCGTCGCGGCCTCCCGTTCGGGGCGGCCCGACCTGCATAACCGGCCACGAACGCACATAACAGGGGCCGCCGGTGGCCGTTCACCGGGGGTCCGACCGGCTGCTACGGTCGGCGCGCCGTACCGTCGACGCTTTTCGGCCGGATCCCCGCTCCGGCCCGACCCCCGGGGAACGAGGACCACATGAGTTCATCGCTGCAGGGAAAAGTCGCGCTCGTCACAGGCGCCAGTTCAGGGATCGGCAGGGCCACCGCGCGTGCCCTGGCCGCGGCAGGGGCCTCGGTCGCCCTCGCCGCGCGCCGCGCCGGCCGTCTCGAGGAGCTGCGCGGCGAGCTGGAGGCGAAGGGCGCCACCGTGCAGGTCCTCGACCTGGACGTCACCGACGAGCAGGCGGTGGCCGCCGCCGTCCGCTCCACCGTCGAGACGCTCGGACGGCTCGACATCCTGGTGAACAACGCCGGGCTGATGCTGCTGGGCCCGGTGGAGGACGCCGACACCACCGACTGGACCCGGATGATGGACACCAACGTCATGGGCCTGATGTACATGACCCACGCGGCCCTCCCGGAGCTGATCCGGAACCAGGGCACGATCGTCCAGATCTCGTCCATCGCCGCCCGCGTCGTCGGACGGGGCAGCGCCGTGTACAACGCCAGCAAGTTCGCGGTCAACGGCTTCAGCGAGGGACTGCGCCAAGAGGTCACCGAGCGCGGGGTGCGGGTGGTGGTCATCGAACCGGGCACCGTGGAGACCGAGCTGCGGGACCACATCACGCACGCGCCGTCCAAGGCCGCGATCACGGAACGCGTCGCGAAGATACGCCAGTTGCAGAGCGAGGACATCGCCGGTGCGGTCCTGTACTCCGTCACCGCGCCCCCGCACGCCACGGTCAACGAGATCTTCATCCGCCCCACCGACCAGGCCTGAGCCGACCACTCTCCCGGCGGGCACCGCACTGCGCGGTGCCCGCCGTCGTGCTGCGCGGGGGTGGCCTGGGGCGAGAGAAGGACGAGGAGCGGAAGGAGAGAACGCCTGCCTAACGTGAGCCGCAACAGGCCGTCACAGGTGAAGAAGAGGCGTCATCCATAACCGTAAGGAAGCCGTTCGTGCCTTCTGCGATACACGTGCCCTCCGTTCCCGACCGGTTGACGCGGCTGCCGTTCTCGCGTCCGGACCTACGGCTGCTGGACGCGATCGGACAGTGCGGTGACCTCGCCGAAGCGGCCCGCAGGGCGGGGCTGAGACCCCCGGCCGCCCAGCGCCGGCTCGACCGGCTCGACCAGGCCACGGGACTGCGGCTGACCTCGCGCGGAGCCCCCGCCACACGGCTGAGCCCCGACGGCGCCCGGGTGCTCGTCGCCGGGCGGCGGTTCTTCCGCCAGGTGGACCAGGCCGTGCAGACCGAGATCTACGGGCGCGGCGCAGAGGCCCTGAACGCGCCCCGCATCCTGGACATCGCCACGGCCGAACCGCTCATGGAGGACCTCGTCGAGGACGCGGCCGACACCCTCGGGATCCTGCTGTCGGTCAGCCACGACACTCCGCTCCAGGTGCTCCGGCAGCTCGACGGGTACCGGGTGGACGCGGCGCACACCTGGGGGCTGGACACGCTCTCCCACGCGGTCGACCGCACCGTACGCACGTACGACGTCCTGGACGACCCGCTCTGGGTGACGCTGCCGGTCGGGCATCCGCTGGCGGGCCGTGCCACGGTCTCCCTCGCCGATCTGCGCGACGAGAACTGGGTCTCGGAGGCCGGGCCCCGGGCGGAGGTCCTGGTGAGCCGGGTCTACCGGTCGGCCGGCCTCACCCCGCCCGACCGGATCCAGGTCACCGGGGCGTCGGTGGCGCGGGGGATGCTGCGGCGCGGCGATGCCATCGGCCTCGGCTCCCCGGCCTGCCCCGCCGTGTTCGCCCCTTCGCTGGTCCGCCGGTCGCTGGTGGAGCGGCCCCGGAGGGCGGCCGGGCTCCTGGTCGATCCGGCGGTCGTCCCCGGGGCCCTGGCCCAGCAACTGGCCGCGCTGCTCACGGCCCGCTGTCTGAGCAGGTTCACCGAGCACCACGGCGAGATGCTCCACGATCCGTGGTGGGCCGACTGGCTGCGCGGGCAACGGGCGGCGCTGGAGCGCCGGACCGCCGCGGCGCTCAGCCTCCAGTCCCCGCCGGCGCTGCCCGACGAGTCGGTGCAGGTCGACGTGGAGGACCTCCACCTGCTGCGCGCGGTGGCCGACCACGGCAGCATCAACCGCGCGGCGGCCGTCCTCTCGATCAGCCAGTCCGCTCTCACGCGGCGCATCCACCGGCTGGAACTCCGTCTCGGGGCACGCCTGTTGCTGCGGAGTTCACGCGGTACGGACCTGACGGCGCCGACCCGGCAGTTCCTGGCCCGGCTGGCCGCGTTCGAGGCCGAACTCCACGCGGTGGGCCTCTCGGGGGCGGACGACTCGGCGCCGGTGCCGGGGCCCGGCGGCAGCACGCAGCGGCGCGCGAGCCGGGCCGTGCGGAGCGTTCCGGTGCGGCCTGGCAGGGCCGCGCCCGAACGCGGCGCGGTGCGGCCGGTGGTCGCCGGCCGGAGCTGACGTCGTCCCGGGCCCACGGCGGCCCGGGACGACGACGGCGGGGGGGGCCGCGGCGGGGGGGCCCCCCGGGCCCCCCCCCCGGGGGGAGCCCCCCCCCCCCCCCCCCCAAAAGAAAAAAACCACACAACCCCC
>NZ_JBHJYN010000024.1:0-52293 GCF_042270185.1 Streptomyces sp. NPDC055962 | reverse complement strand
CCTGAGGTCGTGGTCACGCCGAGCGAACCGCCGAACGCCGCCCCCAGCGCCGCCCCGATCCCGGCGATCTCGTCCTCCGCCTGGAACGTCCGCACGCCGAAATTCTTGTGCCGGCTCAGCTCGTGCAGGATGTCCGAAGCAGGGGTGATGGGGTACGACCCCAGATAGACCGGCAGATCCGCCAGGTGTCCCGCGGCGATGAGCCCGTACGACAGGGCCAGGTTCCCGGAGATGTTCCGGTAGGTGCCACCGGGGAAAGCCCTGGTGGCCGGGGCCACCTCGTAGGAGACCGCGAAGTCCTCCGTCGTCTCGCCGAAGTTCCAGCCGGCCCGCAGGGCGGCCACGTTGGCCTCGGCGATCCCGGGTCGCTTCGCGAACTTCTGCCGGAGGAACGTCTCCGTCCCCCCGGTGGGCCGGTGGTACATCCAGGACAGCAGACCCAGAGCGAACATGTTCCTGCTGCGCTCGGCCTCTTTGCGGGACAGTCCGAAGTCCTTCAGCGCCCCCACCGTGAGCGTGGTGAGGGGCACCGGGTGCACGCGGTACGCGGCGAGGGTTCCGTCCTCCAGCGGGGAGGTGCCGTAACCGGCTTTCGCCATGGGGCGCTTGGTGAACTCGTCGGTGTCGACGATGACTTCCGCGCCACGCGGTACGTCCCCGATGTTCGCCCTGAGCGCCGCCGGGTTCATCGCCACCAGCACGTCGGGCGCGTCGCCCGGCGTGAGGATGTCGTGATCGGCGAACTGCAACTGGAAGGAGGAGACACCGGGCAGGGTCCCGGCAGGTGCGCGGATCTCGGCGGGGAAGTTCGGCAGCGTCGAGAGGTCGTTCCCGAACGAGGCCGTCTCCGACGTGAACCGGTCACCGATGAGCTGCATGCCGTCGCCCGAGTCGCCCGCGAAGCGGATGACGACCCTCTCCACGCGCTGCACCGTCTTCGCCGAGGCGTCGACCACCACTGAAGTCTCCTTGTGTATCGCTGGGGAAGGGCGGTGAGGAGGGCCGGCCCCCGAACGGGGGAGGGTCGGAGGCCGGCCCCGTCCAGGGGGGTGACACGGAGTCCGAGGAGGCGACCGGTCAGGGACATGTGTCTCCCGGACCGTTCTGAGCCCGTGCTCGGCCGTGCCGTACGGGATCAGCCCCAGGTGAACAGTCGCCTGGGCCTCTCGAGAACCGCGGCGACGTCCGCGAGGAACGTGGAACCCAGCTCGCCGTCGACCAGCCGGTGGTCGAAGGAGAGCGCGAGGGTCACCACCTGACGGGGCTTGATCCGGCCCTTGTGGATCCATGGCCGGGGACTGATGGCGCCGACCGCGAGGATCGCCGACTCCCCCGGGTTGAGGATCGGGGTACCGGCGTCGATACCGAAGACGCCGATGTTGGTGAGGGTGATCGAGCCGTCTCGCAACGCGGCCGGGGACGTCCTGCCCTCCCTCGCCGTCGACACCAGCTCCGTGACGGCCGAGGCCAGCCGCGGGAGCGACATCGTGTGGGCGTCCTTGATGTTCGGCACGATCAGCCCGCGGGGCGTGGCGGCGGCGATACCGAGGTTGACGTAGTGCTTCAGGACGATCTCCTGTGCGGTCCCGTCCCAGGCGGCGTTGATTCCCGGGTTCCTCCCGACCGCCACGAGAAGAGCCTTGGCCACGAGGAGCATCGGGGTGACCCGGCAGCCGGCCAGTTGCGGATCCTCTTTGAGCTCCGCCACCAGTTTCATGGTGCGCGTCACGTCGACGGTCACGAACTCCGTGACGTGCGGCGCGGTGAAGGCGGAGGCGGTGACCGCCGCCGCGGTGGCCTTGCGCACCCCCTTGACCGGCATCCGGGTCTCACGCTCCCCCGCCACCGGGAGTTCCGGAGCGACGGTCACCGCCGGAGCCACGGTCGTCGCCCCCGGAACCGCTTGCGGAGCCACGGTCGTCGCCGGAGGGACCGGCACCGGAACGACCGCCGCGTGCACGTCGTCGCGGGTGACGATGCCGCCGGGACCGGAGGGCACGACCGCGGACAGGTCGACGCCGAGGTCCTTGGCCAGCTTGCGGACCGGCGGCTTCGCACGTACTCGCCCCTGCACGGGGGCATCGCCCCGCACGACCGGCCTGCGGGGCCGCCGCTTCGTCGAGCTCTGTCCGACCCCGTACCCGACGAGGACCGGGAGTCGTTCCGGTGGCGCGTTCACCGGCGGCGGGGCGGGTGCCGTCTCCGTCACGGAGACCGAGATGATCACCTGGCCGACGTCGACCGTCTCACCCTCACTGCACCGCAGTTCGTGCACGATGCCGTCGAACGGGACGGGCAGCTCCACCACCGCCTTGGCTGTCTCGATCTCGCAGACGATGTGGCCGTCGGTCACCGTGTCGCCCGGCCGGACGTGCCAGGTGACGACTTCCGCCTCCGTCAGGCCCTCGCCCACGTCGGGCATCCTGAACTCGCGCAGGCGGACAGCTGTGTCAGTCATGTGCGTGGTCCCTCAGTAGCCCAGCGAGCGGTCAACGGCGTCCATCACCCGGTCCAGACCGGGCAGGTACTCCTCCTCCAGCCGGGCCGGGGGGTACGGCGCGTGGTAGCCGCCGACACGGAGCACCGGTGCCTCCAGGTGGTAGAAGCACCGTGTGGTGATCCGCGCGGCGATCTCCGCGCCCGCGCCGAAGAACACCGGCGCCTCGTGCACGACGACCAGCCGGCCTGTCCTCTCCACCGAGGCCTGCACCGTGTCGAAGTCCACCGGGGACACCGACCGCAGGTCGATCACCTCCAGGGACCTGCCCTCCTCGGCGGCCGCCTCCGCCGCTTCCAGGCACACCTTCACCATCGGCCCGTACGCGACGAGGGTCACGTCCGTCCCCCGGCGTACGACGTCGGCCCGGTGGAGGTCGGCGGGGGCCACCGTGCGGTCGACCTCCGCCGTGTCCCAGTACCGCCGCTTCGGCTCGAAGAAGATCACGGGATCGTCGCTGCGGACGGCCTGCTGAAGCATCCAGTAGGCGTCCGCCGCGTTGGACGGCGACACCACCTTCAATCCGGCCACGTGGGCGAACAGGGCTTCCGGGGAGTCGCTGTGGTGCTCGACGGCGCCGATCCCGCCACCGTACGGAATCCTGATCACGACGGGCATCGTGAGCATCCCCCGCGACCGGGCGTGCACCTTCGCGAGCTGCGTGACGATCTGGTCGTACGCGGGGAAGACGAACCCGTCGAACTGGATCTCCACCACCGGCCGGTGGCCGTTCAGCGCGAGCCCGATCGCCGTCCCCACGATGCCCGACTCCGCCAGCGGCGAGTCCATGACCCGCTCCTCGCCGAAGTCCTTCTGCAGACCGTCGGTCACCCGGAACACGCCGCCGAGCCGGCCGACGTCCTCCCCCATCACCAGCACCTGGGGATCGTCCTCCAGGGCCTTGCGCAGGGACTGGTTGAGCGCCCTCGCCAGTGTCATGTTCTCCGTGGACATGCTTACTTGACCTCCTGATCGGCGAAGGACGCCTGGTACGCGGCGAACTGCGCGCGCTCCTCGTCCACGAGCGGATGTCCGTCGGCGTACACGTGGCTGAAGAGCTCCCCGTGGTCCGGGTCCGGCATGGTGCGGACCTCCTGGCGGACACGGAGGGCGAGCTCGGCGCCCTCGGCGTCGACGCCGTCGAAGAACTCCTGTGTGGCGTGGCCCGTCTCGGCCAGATGGGTCCGCACCCTGTCGATGGGGTCCTTGGCCCGCCATTCGGCCAGCTCGGCCGCGCGCCGGTACCGCGTCGGGTCGTCCGAGGTGGTGTGGGCCCCCATCCGGTAGGTCGACGCCTCGATGAAGAACGGCCCGTTGCCGGTCCGCACGTGCTCCAGGGCCGCCTGCGTCACCGCGTGCACGGCGAGCACGTCGTTCCCGTCGACCTGGACCCCGGGGAAGCCGAAGCCGGCGGCACGGCGGTACAGGGGCCCGCGCAGCTGCCGCTCGACGGGTTCGGAGATGGCCCACTGGTTGTTCTGGCAGAAGAACACGACGGGTGCGTCGTGGACGGCGGCGAAGGTGAAGGCCTCGGCCACATCGCCCTCGCTGGTGGCACCGTCGCCGAAGTAGGCGATGACCGCGGCTCCGGAACCCCGCTTGGCGAGGCCCATCGCGTAGCCCGTGGCGTGAAGGGCATGGGACCCGACGACCAGCGTGTACAGGTGGAAGTTCGTCTCCCTCGGGTCCCATCCGCCGTTGGTGACACCGCGGTACAGCCTGACGACGTCCACCGGGTCGACTCCACGGCACCAGGCGACGCCGTGTTCGCGATAGCTGGGGAAGGCGTAGTCGTCGGCCCGGAGCGCATGGGCCGACCCGATCTGCGCCGCCTCCTGGCCGGCCAGCGGCGGCCACAGCCCCAGCTCGCCCTGCCGTTGCAGCGCCGTGGCCTCGGTGTCGATGCTCCGGGCCATCACCATGTCCCGGTAGAACGCGCGCAGCGTCCGCGGGTCGTAGCCGGGGGTGTCGTCGGGGTGGTGCACAAGTGCGCCCGCGGGTGTCAGCAGCTGGATCGGCGGTGGTGGCTCCTCCGCCCGCGACGAGAAGGCGCTCAGCACGTGGGAGAAGTCCGGTGCGTGGGATCGCTCGGTTCCGGGCACGGTCACATCACTTCCATTCCGGCGAGGTCGGCGGGTTCGTCGAGGCGGATCGGGACGTCCGGTCCCGTCCCGTCCGTGTACGGCCGCCGCCGCGTGACGTCGAGGGTGTTCTCGGGGGTCCAGAGGCCGTACCAGCCCGAGCGGTGGACGTCCTCGGGAAGCCCGGAGGGTCCGACGGCGACCAGTTCGCCGCTCCGTCCGTGCGGCAGGGGCGCTCCGCCGGGTCCGACCACCCGCAGCAGCACAGGAGGCACCGGGCTTCCCACGCCGAGGGCGTAGGGCCGGTCGGCGTCCCGGGGGAACAGCTCCTGCGCCGTCCAGGGCACGGCTCCCTCGTCCGGGGCGAACTCCGCCCACAGCCGGGTGCCGGGACGGGCCCGGAAGTGCCGGGCGACCAGGTCGCGCGAGCTCGGTCCCCCGATGAGCACCACGGTCCCGGGGCCCGGGGCGGACCCGCGCGGCAGCGGGGTGCTCCCGGCGGGGGACGCGGCCGCCAGACCGCGGGCGTACCGGGCCGGGGTGAGCAGGGCGGCACTCCGGCGCCCGCCGGTCAGCGGCCAGGCCGCGTCCTCCTGCCAGGGCGCGGTGCGCAGCGTGCCGGCCGTGGAGCAGGCCCACCAGGTGGCGGCCAGTGCCACGGGCGACAGGGGCGGTTCGTCGATGGTCACGGAGAGCGGCGCGCCGCCGGTCCTGCGGGTCCGGTCGGCGGCCGCCGCGAGCCAGGACCGGTGGTCGACCAGCCGCCCCGGTCCGGTGGGACCGGTGCCCCGGCCGGGCAGGAGGTACGCGGCTCCCTCGGGGGCGGACCTCGGCAGCGTCGGCTCCGCCGGCGCCGAGGCGATCTTCCGCCAGGTGGCCGGGTCGTCCAGCGCGAGCGAGGGGATGCCGCGCACGTCCTCGTCGTAGGTGGAGCGGCTGCACAGGACCGCCCGGGCCATGGTCTGCCGGGCCGCCGCGGGGAGCGCGCCGCGGCGCGCCGTGTGCGGTGCCGGTACGCACACCCCGCCCGCCTTGAGTACGGCCAGCTGCGCCACGAGGGCGTGCCGGTGGTTGCCGCAGTGGACGATCAGCGGATCGCCGAGCTGGACTCCCCCGCGCACCAGAGCCGATGCCAGACGGGTGGCCTGACGGTCGGTCCGGGCGTACGTCAGCTGGTTCCAGCCGTCCTGCACGGCGACCCTCGTCGGGTATCTGCGCGCGGTCGCGGAGAAGACCTGGTCGAGCGTGGACGCGCACCCCGCGGAGTGCGCTCCCGCCGTTTCGGCGGAGCGGTCGGTCGTCGATGGGTCGGTGATCACTGTCCCCCGCCGGTTCTGGTCCATGGCCGATCGCTCAGGAGATGAAGTCGTACGAGAGGTGGTCGTCCGTCTCCGGCCAGGTGGCGAAGCGGCGGAGCCCGTAGAGCAGCGGGTGCTGGTCCCCGCCGAGCCGGCTGACCGCGGTGACACCGCCCATGATCACCACGTGGTCACCGACCACGTGGTGGGCGGTCACGGTGCAGTCGGCGACGGTGTGGGCCGCCTCGGACAGGTGCGGGCCGGCAGCCGGCTCGTCCGCCTGCCACGCCACCCGCTCGAACCGGTCCGGTGCCCCCGAGGCGAAGAGCTCGGCGGTCGTCCTGGCCCGGAGGTGCAGCAGGTTGACGGCGAACGAGCCGCCGTCGAGGACCGCGTCGAGGGTGGGGCTGCCCCGGCGCATGCAGACCAGCAGGACCGGTGGCTCCAGGGAGACGCTGCACAGGGAGGTCAAGGTCATTCCGCGGGGGATGCCGTCCGCTCCGCACGTGGTCACGATGGTCACGCCCGTGGGGAACCCCGCCATCAGGGTGCGGAAGTCCGTGGGCTGCTCGTGCGGCACGGCCGGCGGTCGCGCGCGGGACGCCGGGCGGGCGAATCCGCGGACCGCGTGCTGTTCTGACGTCATACCGGTCTCTCCTGGCGGGTCGGTCTGTCCGATGGATCCCGGAGCGGGGGGGCGGGAGTCCCCGCTCCGGACGGCTGCACGACACCTGACACGCGTGTGCCGGGGCCGCGGTGTGGCGCGTGTCAGATGCCGGGTACGGCCGCTCCGACAGCTCCGAGCGCGTGCTGGATCTCGGTGGCGAGGGTCTCGGTGAAGTCCGGGAAGGTGCCGCCCAGGAAGTGGAAGTGCCCCCCGTCGAAGACCTTCTGCCGGAAGCCCGCTGTGGTCTCCCTGCTCCAGGCGGAGGCTCCCGAGGGTGGGGCCATGACGTCCTCGGTGGAGGCGAAGACCGTGAGCGGACAGCGCAACGGCCGGCGTCGCGGGTCGGGCCGGTAGGAGTCCAGGGCCCGCAGGTCGGCGCGGATGAGCCGCAGGAAGCGGTCCCGGAACTCCGGCAGTTCGTCGAGGCGGTCCGGCAGACCTCCCAGCCGGCCGAGTCTCCGGGCCAGCTCCACGTCGGAGAGGCCGGGATCGAGCAACCGGTTGGCGGGCTGGAGCATGGGCGCCTGCCGTCCGGAGACGCCGACCCACACCGGTGCCGTGCCCTCGGCCTCCAGGGAACGGGCGGTCTCGGAGGCGATCACCGCGCCCAGGCTGTGGCCGAAGAGGGCGACCGGCGTCGCGTCGTCGACCGACAGCACGTCGTCCGTGACCCGGTCGACGATCGCGCGCATGTCCGCCAAGGGCGGTGACGTGTGCCGCCGGCCGCGGCCGGGCAGGTCGAGCAGCAGGAGCTCCCAGGAGGGCGGCAGGTGACGGGACATGGGGTAGTAGACGTTCCCCGATCCGCCCGCGTGCGGGACCACGACCAGGCGCAGCTCGGGGTGGTCGACCCTGCGGGCCCGGATGAAGGCGTCGGCGGCGCTCATGCGTCCTGCCTCCGTCGGCCGGTCTCGCTGGTGGCGGAGATGCTCTCCGCGAGTTTCGCCATCAGGTCGCCCAGCGGCATGTCGAGGGAGAGCTGGTCGGCGGTCAGCCCGACGTCGAAGTGCTCCTCGACCCGGGTGATGAACAGCGTGGAGATGAACGAGTCGCCCCCGACGTCCAGGAACGAGAGTGCCGGGTCGATCTCGTCGGCCTGGAGCACCTCCTGCAGCTGGGCCAGGAGGTAGCCGATCAGGCCGTCCTGGTCGAGCGGGAGGGCCGTCGGGGCGTCCTCGGGCCGGCTGTCCGACCCGCCGGTCCCCGCGGGCTCGTCGATCCAGTACCGCTTGCCCTGGAAGGGGTACGTGGGCAGGCCGTCCGCGAACCGGGTGCCGGGACCGCGCAGGGCGTCCAGCCGGAGATCGGCCCCGGCGGCGAACAGCGCGCCGAGCGCCGCCCGGAGCAGGTCCGGCGCGGTGTCCGTCCGCTCGACGGCCAGCGGGAGTGCCTGCCGGCCCTCGGGGGCCTCCCACTCGACCGAGGCGAGGACGGCGGTGGCGCCCGCGGGCCGGGCGGCCGGGGCGGACGCCCGCCGCACACGGAGTCCGAAGCGCTCCAGCAGGGCCCGCATCCGCTCTCCCGCGCCGTCCCCCGGGTTCCCGTCGGCCAGGGCGGGGAAGGCCGCGGCCAGGGCGGCCAGTGCGGGTTCCAGGCGGCTCTCCTCGCCGTGGACGGCCAGGGTGAGGGATCGCGGCGGTGCCGAGGCCGCACCGGATCCCTCCGCCGTCCGGCCGGTGGAGAGCGCCGAGCGCAGGGCGTCGGCCAGGGCGCCCGCGGTGGCGCCCGTCACCGCGACCCGGTGCGCGAAGGGGGCACGCCCGGCGCGCAGGGTGTGGCAGACGGCCGGGACGGAGGCGGCGGCCGTCCGGTCGAGGTGTCCGGCAACCTGATCGGCGAGGCGGGCGAGAGCCTCGGGGTCCTTGGCCGACAGGGTGAGGAGTTCGAGCCCGGGTGCGCCGGCTACGGGGGCGCCGGCTGCGGGGGCGGTGGGTGCGTACGCCTCCAGGACGGCGTGGACGTTGACGCCGCTCATGCCGAAGGAGTTGATGCCCGCCACCCGGCGCGGGAGTTCCGCGGGCCACGGAAGGTTCTGCCTCGGCACCGTGAACCGCAGCCGGTCCCACGGGATGTGGGGGTTGAGTTCACCGTCGTCGGGCGAGGCGGCCGCCGGGATGACGCCGTGCTGGAGCATCAGCACGGTCTTCATCACGGAGGCGATGCCGGAGGCGCCTTCGAGGTGCCCGAGCCGGGACTTGACGCTGCCGATGGACAGAGGCGTGCCCCGGCCCCTCACGGCCCTGCCCAGGACCCCGTCGAGCGCCCCCATCTCGATCGGGTCGCCGAGCACGGTGCCGGTGCCGTGCGCCTCCACGAACCCCACGTCCTGGGGGCCGATACGGGCGTCTGCCAGCGCCGCCCTGATCACCTCCTGCTGGGCCGGCCCGTTGGGCGCCGTCAGGCCGGAGGCCGCACCGTCGTGGTTGACCGCGGAGCCGCGGATGACCGCCAGCACGGGCCGGCCCTCGCGTTCCGCGTCGTCGAGGCGCATCAGCGCCACCACGCCGACCCCCTCGCCCCGCCCGTAGCCGTCGGCGGAGGCGAGGAAGGACTTGGAACGCCCGTCCGGGGAGAGCGCCCTGGTCTGGCACAGCGCGACCATCAGGGTGGCGGACAGCAGCAGATTGGCGCCGCCCGCAAGGGCGTAGTGGCATTCGCGGTTGCGCAGCCCCTGGACCGCGAGGTGCAGGGTCGTCATGGAGGAGGAGCAGGCGGTCTCGACACCCATCACCGGGCCGGAGAAGCCCAGCAGGTGACTGACCCGGCCGGCGCCGAAGCTGAGCCCGCCGCCTGTCACGTAGTACGGGTCGATGCGGGAGAGGTCCGACCGGTCCTCGTTCCGCTCGCTGTACTCGGAGGTCATCACGCCGAGGTAGATGCCGACGTCGAGGCGGTCGGCGCGGCGGACCGCGACACCGGCCCGCTCCAGGGCCTCCCAGGAGGTCTCCAGCAGCATCCGCTGCTGGGGGTCGAGCAGCCGGGCCTCGCGCTGCGAGATGCCGAAGAAGTCGGCGTCGAACCGGGCTATGTCACCGAGGAAGCCGGCGTGCCGGACGTACGAGCGGCCGCTCCGGCCGGGCGTCGGGTCGTACGCGGCGCGCAGACCGGGCCGGTCCTCGGGGACGTCGCTCAGTGCGGTGCCGGTGCCGCACAGGAACTCCCAGTACTCCTGCGGGGTGTTGATGGCCGGAGGGAGCCGGAGCCCCATTCCCACGACTGCGACGGGGGCGTGCCGTTCGTCCTCCAGCTCGGCCACCCGGGCCCGCAGCCGCTGGGAGAGCCTCAGCTGGTCCTCCATCAGGGCCCGGACGCTGTCGGTGCTCAGGTCGTCACTCATGCGTTCCTGTCTCCTTTCGGGGCCGAGACATCGCTCCGGACGGCCCGGACGAGGTCCTCGAAGGACAGCTCGGACAGGTCGTCCGGGCCGGCTTCGCTCAGGGGGGCCCGCTGCGGGGACGGTGCCGGTGCGGTGTCCGGCTCGTTCTCGTCGAGCAGGCCGAGGATGTGGTCCGCGATGCGCGGCACGGTGGGGTGGTCGAGCGCCACCGTGGCCAGGAGGTCGACCCCGAGGGCGTGGGACAGCCGGGTCCGCAGGTCGATGACCATGATCGAGTCGAGGCCCATGTCACCGAAGGTGATGTCGTCGTCGATCCCGGCCGGGTCGCCGAGGGTCTCGCCGGTCGCCTCCCGGATGAACTGCCGCAGGGCCTCGGCGCGGGTGTCGGCGTCCAGCCCGTCGAGGCCGCCGTCACCGGTGCGCAGCCAGCCGCGCGCCCGGCCGGAGGGCTCGGCCGCCCTGCCGGCCTTCTCCGCGTGGTCCGCGAGGCCCGCCAGCAGGGCCGCACGGGGGTGGTCACCGACGTGGGCCACGAAACGCTCGGGTGCCAGGTCCACCGCCACCAGCCGTGCGGGGCTGTCGGCGAGGGCTGTCAGCAGCAGCCGTTCGGCGATCTCGTCTGTGAGGGAGCCGATGCCGAGCTTCTCCACGGCCCGCCGTACGGACGCGGTGGCCGCCAGGCCGCCCTTGGCCTCCGGTGTCCACGGTCCCCAGGCCACGCTCGTGGCCGGGATCCCGTCCGCGCGCAGGGCGTCGGCCAGGCCGGACAGGAAGCCGTTGGCGGCCGCGTAGTTGGTCTGGCCCGCCGAGCCGAGCACGCTGGAGGCCGAGGAGAAGAGCACGAAGGCGTCCAGGGTGTGGCCGTGCAGCGCCGCCGCCAGGTTCGCGGCGCCCCCGGCCTTGGCCGCGAAGACCGCCTCGAGGGCGGGCCGGTCCACGCGTGCGAAGGCCCGGTCGTCCGTGGCCCCCGCCAGGTGCAGGACCGTGCGCAGTGGTGCGTCCAGGCCCGCTTCGGTGACGGCCCGTGCGCAGTCCGCCGGATCCGTGACGTCACCCCGTACGACTCTCACCGTGGTGCCGGCGGCGGCGAGTTCGCCGAGGACGCGCTGTGCCGCGGCGTCGGGGGCCGACCGCGCCATGAGCGTGACGGCGGGGCAGCCGTGACGGGCCAGGATCGCGGCCGTGCTCAGACCGAGCGCCCCCAGTCCGCCGGTGATCAGCGCCGCGCCGGTCTCCCGCGCCGGTGCTCCGTCACGTACCGGGTGGTCCGGGTACGGGACGAGCCGGGCGACGCGGACCCGTCCGCCGCCGACCTCCAGCCGGGTCTCGGCCGGATTCCCGCCGAGTGCCCGGTCCAGGGCCGTGACGAGGCCGGTGCCGTCCCACCCGGGGGCGAGGGTGACCCTGACCAGTCGACGGTCTCCCTCCTCCGCTTCGAGGGAGGCCAGCAGTCCCCAGAGCGTCTCCCGGACCGGGGCCGCCTCCGGCCCGGCACCGCCCAGTACGGCGTAGGGGATGTCCCGGGATGCCGCCTGCAGGGTCCGGCCGAGGCCCAGGGCCGCGTCGAGGGCGGTGTCGGGGCCGGTGCCGGTGGTCAGGTGGAACCGGGCGTCGACGATCAGGTCGGCCGCCAGACCGGCCGGGTCCTCCGGGAGGACGGTCATCAGGTGGCCGAGGTCCTCACCGGCCTTGAAGACCTCCCTGCCCGCCTGGGTGTCGGCGCCCGCGACGGCGATGCGCAGTGTCCGCGCGGCCGCACCGGTGGGGGCCGGGGAGCTGTCGGCCCAGGCGAGTTCGTAGGCGTGCCGGGTGCCGTGCCTCAGTGACGACCGCAGCACCGCCCTGGAGGCGAGCCGGAAGCGGAAGCCGTCCATGGCCAGGACGGTCGCACCGGAGCCGTCGAAGATGTGCAGGTCCGCGGTGTCCACCTGGTGGAACCCGCCGTCCGGCAGGTCCCTCATGACGGCCCGTACGTGCCCCCACAGGGGCCGGCCGGGAACGGGCCGGCCCGGGAAGGAGACCCTCGCGGCGGCGAAGGGGATCACCAGGGCCTGTTCCTGGTCCTGCGGCTCCGGGTCGTCCTCGTGCACGGCGAAGGTGACGGAACTCTGCAGGCACGAGTCGAGCAGGCCCGGGTGGATCTGGTAGTCAGCGGGGTCCTCGTTCATCCCCTCCGGCAGGTCGAACCGGATGAGCGACTCGTTGCCGCGGATCCACGCGTCGCCGACCCACCGGAAGGACGGGCCGAGCAGGTAGCCGATCCCGCGCAGGTACCGGTAGAAGGCTTCGCCGCTGAGGTGGCGGTCGGCGCCCGCGATGAACGCGGCGGGATCCGGCGCGTTCCTGTCGGCGACGGGGTCGGTGGCGGGCATCCTCGCCGTCAGGTGCTCCTGCCACCGGCCCCGCTCGGGGTCGAGCAGGCTCTGGACGCTGACGGTCCGGG
Organism: Streptomyces sp. NPDC055962; assembly: GCF_042270185.1. Classification (NCBI taxonomy): domain Bacteria; kingdom Bacillati; phylum Actinomycetota; class Actinomycetes; order Kitasatosporales; family Streptomycetaceae; genus Streptomyces; species Streptomyces sp. NPDC055962. The sequence continues at coordinate 39,970 of NZ_JBHJYN010000024.1, read as the reverse complement.
TGCCGTGGTCCGCCTCCCCTTCGATGATCTGGAGTTCGTAGCGCTCACCGTCGTGCAGCACCAGGGCCCGGGGGAAGTGCAGGTCCTCCAGGACCACCGGTTCGCCCGCGCTGCCCACCGCCGACAGGACGGTGGCCGTCTGCGAGGCGCCCGCCACCTGGACCGTGCCGAACAGGCGGTGGTCGTCGAGGTGCGGCGGGTAGACGGTGCTGCGCTCGGTGACGAACACACGGCCCTTGACGGCAGGGGAACGCAACTCGGTCCCCCACGGCGGGCCGGCCGGCTCCGTCCGTCCGCCCGGTGCGGTCCGGGCTCCACGCGGCTCCGCGGTGCGGCGCCAGTGAGGCGTGGTGGCGAAGGGGTACAGCGGCGCGCTGCTCCGCGTCGTGCGCCGCGGAGCCTGGACCGCCTGCCAGTCGATGTCCTGGCCCTGCTCGTACAGGGCCTTGACGGCGGCGAGCAGCGCCGCCCGGTCCCCCGCGCCACGGTACAGCGACGGGACGACGCCTCCGTCCGGCGCGAGCCCGGCGGCACGCACCAGGTTCACCAGCGTGCGGTCGGGGCCGATCTCCAGGCAGATGTCGATGTCCTGGTCGCCGATCAGCCGGGCCCCGTCGTGGAAGCGGACGGGGTTGCGGGCGTGCCGTACCCAGTACTCGGCGTCGATGGTGGTGGGTCCGGCGAGCCGGCCGGTGAGGTTGGAGATCAGCGGCACCGCCGGCGGAGCGAACTCCGACGACGCCAGGACGTCGCCCAGTTCACCGAGTACCGGGTCGAGCAGCCGGGAGTGGAACGCGTGCGAGACGCTGAGTCTGTGGGTGCGTACGCCCTCGGCTCCGAGTTTCTCCGCCAGCCGGTCGATCTCGGCCGGTGTACCGGAGACGACCGTGGCGGCCGGGGTGTTGACGGCCGCGATGTCCAGTTCCGTGCCCTCGGTCCAGGCGAGGACCTGCTCCTCGGTGGCCGTCACGGCGAGCATGGCCCCCCGCTCGGTGGACTGCATGAGGCCGGCCCGCCGGGCGATCAGCCGGAGCCCGGAGCCCAGGTCCATCACCCCGGCGTGCACGGCGGCGGCGACCTCTCCGACGCTGTGCCCCATCACCAGGGCAGGTGCGACTCCCCAGGACTCCCAGAGGGTGGCGAGCGCGATCTCCAGCGCGAACAGGGCCGGCTGGGTCACCCGGGTCTCGTCGACGGCGCTCTCGTCCTGGCCGTACAGGGTCAGCTCCACCAGGGAGGCGCCGAGGACGGGAGCGAGTTCACGGTCGCAGGCGTTGAAGACGTCCCTGAAGACCGGCTCCGTCTCGTACAGTTCGCGGCCCATGCCGAAGCGCTGGCTGCCCTGCCCGGAGAAGAGGAAGGCGATGCGCGGACGACGGGCCGCCCTCGGCGGAGGCGGCGTGGAGAGCTGGGCGAGGAGCTTGTCCCCGGTCGTCCCGAGCAGCGCCCTGCGGTGCGGGAAGTGGCCGCGGCCCGTGGTGGCCGTCGCGACCAGGCCCGCCAGGTCGCCGTCGGCCGTGGCGGCCAGACGCCGTGCCCATGCCTCGGAGAGCCGGAGGAGCCCGTCCTCGTCGGGCGCCGACAACGGGAGGAGGTGCGTGGCACCGGCCGGCTCGCCGCTCGTGGCGGCGGAGGCGTCGGCCGGTGCCTCGGCGAGCACGATGTGGGCGTTGGTCCCGGTCAGTCCGAAACCGGAGACGCCTGCCACACGAGGCTTCGCGCCGGAACGCCAGGGGGTCGGGTTGTCGACCACGCGGACGTTCATTTCCGGCCAGTCCACATGCGGGTTGGGTTCGCCGAAGTGGAGGTTGGCCGGGATGAGATCGTGTCTCAGCGCCAGGACGGTCTTGATGACCGCCGCCATGCCGGCGGCGGATTCGAGGTGGCCTATGTTGCTCTTCACGGAGCCCACGTGCAGCGGCTCGCCGGGCTTGCGCCCGGGCCCGAGGACCTTCCAGGCCGCACCGAGCTCGATCGGGTCGCCGAGTGAGGTGCCGGTGCCGTGGGCCTCCAGGTAGGAGACGTCCGCACCGCTGACCGAGGCGTCCGACAGGGCGTCGGTGAGCAGCGTCTGCTGGGCCGGGCCGCTCGGCGCGGTGAGGCCGGACGACGCACCGTCCTGGTTCACGGCGGTGCCGCGGATCACGGCGAGCACCTGGTCGCCGTCGCGCTGCGCGTCGGCGAGCCGCTTGAGGACGAGGACTCCGCAGCCCTCGGCCCGCACGAACCCGTTGGCGTCGGCGGAGAACGTACGGCAGCGGCCGTCGGGGGAGAGCATGTGCGCGCGGCTGGCCGAGACCGACGCCATCGGGTCGAGGATGACGTTCACCCCGCCGGCGAGGACCGCGTCGGACTCACCGGACCGCAGCGACCGCACGGCGAGGTGCAGCGCCACCAGGGACGAGGAGCAGGCGGTGTCCACCGCCAGCGCCGGGCCGTTGAGGCCGAGGCTGTAGGCGAGCCGCCCGGCTGCCGCGTTGAGCGAGGTCCCGGTGCTGTAGTAGGCGTCCAGGTGTTCGGGGCCCGACTCGGCGAGCAGCCGGGCGTAGTCCGCGTAGCTGATGCCGACGAAGACGCCGGTACGGGAGTTCTTGAGCGAGTGGGGATCGATCCCGCCGTTCTCCAGGGCGTGCCAGGCCGACTCCAGGAGCAGCCGCTGCTGGGGGTCGAGGCTCTCGGCCTCCCGTGCCGGGATCCCGAAGAAGGAGGCGTCGAAACGGGCGATGTCCTTGAGGAATCCGCCCTGGTCCGTGGTGACACGGGCGGGCTCGCCGCCGTCGCCGTGGAACGCGGTCCGGTCGTAGCGGCCGTCGGGGACCGGGCCGACCGGGTCGCGTCCTTCGCGCAGCAGGTCCCAGAGTTCGTCGACGGAGTCGGACTGCGGGAACCTGCCCGCCATGCCGACGATCGCGACGGGCTCGCGACCGTCGTCCCGGGACGGGGGCACAGCGGCGGCGGACCGCGCGGCTGCCCGGGCCCGTGGGGCTGCGGGACGCTCGCGTACGGTGGCGTCGCCCTGCCCGGCGGGGGCGGGCGGGGCGGCGGGCTCCGGCGCCCGGTCCGCGGTCAGCAGGTGTTCCGCCATGCGGGCCACGGTCGGATGGTTGAAGACGTCGGCGGCCAGGAGGACGACGCCGAACGCCTGGGACAGCCGGCCGACCAGGTCGACCGCCATGATGGAGTCGAGCCCGAGGTCGAAGAACCCGGTGTCGTCCCCGACCGCCTCGGCGCTGTCGTGACCGAGCTGCGCCGCGACGATGCGGGCGACGTGCCCCCGGGCCGCACCGGCGCGGGCCCGGTCCGGAAGGGCCTCCAGTTCGCCGGTGACGGAGGGTTCCTGCCGGATGACGGCGCCGGACGGGGCGCCGTCGGCCACTGCTGCGACGCCGAAGAGTCCACGGCGACGGAAGCGGGACATGAGCGTGAGGAACCGGGACGTGTCCAGCGGGCAGACGATCAGGTGGCCGGATCCGTCGGGAGCCCTTCCGTCCAGGGCCGCCCGGCCGGTCGCCGCGTCCAGCGCGCCCACCCCGACCCGGGCGAAGGTGTCGCGGGACGCCGAGTCGGCCATCCCCGAGCCGCCCAGGTCCCACGGCCCGTAGGCCAGGCTGATGCCGGGCAGGCCGAGGGAGACCCGGTGTGCGGCGAGGGCGTCCAGTCCTCCGTTGGCCGCCGAGTACGCCGCGCAGCGCTCGGTGCCCCACACGGCGGAGACGGACGACACCATCACGAAGAAGTCCAGCGGCCGGTCCAGGAACGCCCGGTGCAGCAGCCAGGCGCCCGTGGACTTTCCGCGGAGCGAGGCCGCGAACCCCTCGACGCCGGTCTCCTCGGCGGGAGCGCGGTCGAGGGTTCCCGCGGCGTGCAGCACACCGCGTACCGGAGGCATGCCTTCGAGGGCGGCGCACGCGGCCTCGACAGCCTCGGCCGTGTCGCAGCCACCGCCGCGGTACACAGCGTGTACGCCCGCACCGGCCAGTTCGTCCAGCAGTGCGGTCGCCTCGGCGGCCAGCCGGTCCTGCGGCCGGCGGCCGACGAGCAGGAGGTGACGGGCGCCGCGCGCGACGAGTTCGGTCGTCAGCTCCCGGCCGACACCGCCCAGTCCGCCGGTCACGAGGTACGTCGCGTCGTCCCGTACCGTCAGGGTGCCGGCCGGTTCCGTGCTCTCGCGCAGCCGCGCCACCAGGATCCCGCCGCCGCGGACGGCGGCCAGGTCCTCCAGCAGGGGGTTCCCGTCACCGGGCGCGGCGGCCTCGTGAACGGCGAACGCCAGTACGGTGTCGAGGTCTTCGGCGGCCGGGTCGTCCGCCAGGTCGACCACGCCGCCCCAGGTGAGCCCGAGCTCGATGCCGAGCACGGGCGCCAGGCCGTGCAGCAGTCCGTGGTCCGTGGGTGCCACCCGGTCCCCGGGCCCGGTGCGGCAGACGGAGCGTGTGACCGCGAAGGCCCGGTGGGCGCGGCCGCTTCCGGCCAGGGCGCCGACCGCGGCGGTCACCGACGCGCAGAGCAGGGCCCCCGGTTCCGCCGGGTCGGCGGTTCCGGCGACACCGTCCTCGGCAGGAAGCATCTCCGTCGCCCGGAAGGCCAGCACCAGGGGGGCCGGGCCGGCGGTGGTGTCGCCCTCCCAGAACCGGTCCCAGCCGGCGCGGTCCCCGGGCAGCGTGGCGTGCAGCCAGCCCTGGGGAAGCGCCACCGGTGCGGGGGCGAGGACGGTTCCGCGCAGACCGAGCCGGGCGGCCCGGTCCACGAGCGCCGCCAGCAACTCCTGGTCGTCGCCCGCGAGTACGAGCCCGGCTCCGGGGACGGCCGTACGGGGCTCGGCCGCCTCCCACACCACCGCGTGGCGGGTGGGCAGCGCCGGAGCCACGGCGGCGGGGTCGGCCGCCGCCTGTTCCGGGGCGAAACGCCGGCGCTGCCAGGGGTAGCCCGGCAGGTCGACGAGGCGGCGCGGCAGCCCGGCGGAGGGATCCTCGCCGCCGCTGCCCTGTCCCTCGGTGAGGGTCAGCCGGGGCGACGGCTCGCCGGCTGCGAGCGCGCGCAGTGCCGTGGCGGCGGTCTCCGGGTCCGCGGCCGAGATCCGGGCGCGGACGTCCAGCCGGCTGCGGCCGGCGGTGGCGGTGTAGGCGAAGGCCGGGTAGTCGGCCGGGTCGAGGGAGGCGACCCGCTCGGCGTACTGCGCCGCGCGGGACCGCAGGGCCCCCGAGGTCTTCGCCGAGATCTCGAACCCCGTGACGGCCGGGGGGTGTCCGGCGTCCTGTCGGGCCGGCACCTCGTCCGCGTGGAGCGGGCCGATGATCGCGTGGGCGTTGGTGCCGCTCATGCCGAACGAGCTGACGGAGGCGCACTCGCCCGACTCCGGCGACCAGTCCTGGAGGGACCCGGGCACGGTCATGCCGGTGCCCGACAGGTCGATGCGGGGGTTGAGGGTGCGGAAGTGCACGACCGGCGGCACCTTGCGCCTGGCCACGCAGAGCATCGCCTTGATCAGCCCGGCGACACCCGCGGTGCCCTCCAGGTGACCGAAGTTGGCCTTCACCGCGCCGACCGGCAGCGGCGCGCCGCCGTTGCGGCGGCCGAGGGCGGTGGCGAGCGCGTCCATCTCGATGGGGTCGCCGAGTGCGGTGCCGGTGCCGTGCGTCTCCGCGTATCCGACCGCGGAGGGTTCGAGTCCGGCGTCGGCGAGCGCCGTCTCGATGAGGGACACCTGGGCGAGCACGTTCGGTGCGGTGAATCCGCTGGAACGGCCGTCCTGGTTCACGGCCGTACCGCGGATCACCCCGAGCACCCGGTCGCCGTCGCGCAGGGCGTGGTCGAGGCGCTTGAGGAGGACGGCTCCGACGCCCTCACCGCGGGTGAACCCGTTGGCCCGGGCGTCGAACGTCTTGCACAGGCCGTCCGGTGAGAGGGAGCGGGTCTCCTGGACCAGCTTCATGGTCTGCGGGGACATGATGAGGTTGGCGCCCGCGGCGAAGGCGATCTCGCAGTCGCCCCGGCGCAGGGCCTGCACCGCCAGGTGGACGGCGACGAGCGAGGAGGAGCAGGCCGTGTCGACCGTCATGGCCGGACCGGTCAGCCCCAGGGCGTACGCGACGCGGCCGGCGGCGAAGTTGTGTCCGTTGCCCGTGGCCCAGTAGGCGTCGGGCTCGCCCTCGCACCACTCGCGGTAGTCCTGCCACATGACCCCGAGGTACAGGCCGGTACGGGCGGCGGCGAGGGTGCGCGACGGCACTCCGGCGTGCTCCATCGCCTCCCAGGCGACTTCGAGCAGCAGTCGGTGCTGCGGGTCGAGGTGCCGGGCCTCGCGCGGGCTGATCCCGAAGAACTCGGCGTCGAAGTCGAGCACGTCGTCGAGGAATCCGCCGCGCTGAGGCAGGCCTTCCCAGTCCTCGGCGAAGGGGCCCTTGCGGTGGTGCGGCATCGGCCGGACCTCGTCCCGCCCCTCCGCGAGCGCCGTCCAGTAACCGTCGAGGTCCTCGATGCCTCCGGGCAGCCTCAGACCCGCGCCGATCACGGCGACGGGCTGGTTCCCCCGCTGCTCGCCGAGTTGCTGCTTGAGCGTACGAATGGTGTCCAGAGCCCTGGTCAGAGGGGTCTGCTTGCCTCCCCCGGAGGCAGGTGTCTCGTGCATCGGGGTTCCTTGCGATAGGGGGCCGGGGTGCGTCGGACGGCCTGCTGTGCCAGCCATCACCGCGCCCCGTCCGTCGGAGTCGTCTGGGCGAGCAAGGCGCCCGAAAGGGCCTGGAGGGTGCCGTAGGTCCACAGGAGGGTCGGCGAGAGCCTCAGCCCGAAGGCCGCTTCCAGCCGGTTGCGCAGTTCGAGGCTCATGAGTGAGTCGAGGCCGAGCGAGTCGAACAGGGCGTCCCGTTCGAGGCGTTCGGGGTCGAGCCTCAGCACCCGCGCGGCGAGCTCCCTCACCTCGGCCTCCACGAGGGCGGCGCGGTCCTCCTGCGGTGCCCGGAGCAGCGCGTCCAGGAATGCGCTGCCCGAGACCGCGGCGCCGTCCTCCTCGAGGGCGGCGTACAGGTCGCTCCAGGCACTGAGCGAGACGGTGCCGGGGTAGGCGTCGAACCACCGGCGGGTGTCGACGGGGACGTACCCGACGACCGGCCGGTCCTGGTGCAGCAGCCTGACGAGTGCTGCCCATGCCTCGCCGGGCGGGAAGCTCTCCAGGCCGCGTTCCCCGAGACGGGCGCCTGCCGCGGTGTCCTTCGCCGCGAGACCGATGCCGGCGAACGGACCCCACTGCACGCTCAGGGCCGGCAGCCCGCGCATGCGACGGGACTCGGCGAAGGCGTCCAGGTAGGCGTTCGCCGCGGAGTACGCCGCCTGACCCGGGTTGCCCACCAGGGCCGCCGCGGAGGAGAACATCACGAAGAGGTCCAGGGGGTCCTCGGCGGTGACCGCGTCGAGGTTGCGGACGCCGTCCACCTTGGGCTGGAGCACCTTGGCCATCTGACGTGGTGTGACATGGGCGATCGTGGAGTCGGCGAGTACGCCGGCCGCGTGCACCACCCCTCGCAACGGTGGCAGGCCGGCTTCGCGCAGACCCTCCAGCGCCTGGCGCAGCGCCGGGCGGTCGGTGACGTCGCAGCGCGCGTTCTCGACCCGCACTCCCCGCTCGCGCAGCGCGGCGATGCGCTCCGAGGCTTCGGCGTCCGGGGCGGAGCGGCCGACGAGGACGAGGGAGCCGGCCCCGTGGGCGGCGAGGAACTCGGCCAGTGACAGGCCGAGGGCCCCCAGCCCTCCGGTGATCAGGTAGCTGCCGTCGGTGCGGAAGCGGCCGCCCGGCATCGGTTCGGGAGCGACGTGGCCGACGCCTCGGAAACCGGTGAGCACCAGCCGGGCCAGGGCGTGGTCGTGGGTGATCCCGACGGTCGTCCCGCTCCGCGTGGCGCAGTCGTGGGTCCGGGCCGGCAGCGGCGTGAGGCTGCCCTCGGTGACCATGGCCCAGACGGCGCCGAGCACGCGGGCGAACGTCGCGGGCTTGCGCTCGCGCAGCCCGTCCATGTCGACGGAGGCGAAGCCGGCTCCCTTTCGGAGGAGGAACTCCCGGTCGAGGGAGGGGCCTGCGGCCGAGCCGGCCGTGGCGATCTCCATGAGGCGTCCGTCCTCGGCGAGCAGTTCCCGGGCCTCCGCCGCGGCGGGACCCGTCCGCGGCCCCACGACGACGTCGGCGCCACGGCCACCGGTGGCGTCGCGCACCGCGTCCGGCCATCCGGGGCCCTCCGCGTCGAGCACGAGTTCGGCGCCCGCGCCGAGGAGCAGCTCGCGGTCCGCCGGTCCCGGCACCGTGGCGACGAAGACCCTGGCTCCCTGGCTCCGTGCGACCTGGACGGCCGCGACGGAGTCCGGGAGGGAGGACGAGTGGACGAGTACGGCCTCTCCCGGGGTGAGCCGGCCCACCTCGGCCAGCGCGTACCAGGCCGTCACCGCCGGCAGCGGCAGGGCCACCGCCTCCACGTCGTCCAGCCGCTCGGGAACCCGCTGGACATGGGCGGCCCGAGCCACGGCGTGTCCGGCGAGTGCGCCGGTGCACACCGCGACGACCCGTTCCCCGGTGCGCAGGGCGGAGACGTCCGGCCCCACGGCGGTGATCCTGCCGACGCATTCACGGCCGGACAGCGTCGCCCCGGCGGCCGGGGCCCCGCCCGCCGGCGGTTCGCTCACATCGTCCGGTGACAGCACGGCGGCGGTCACCTCGATCTCGACCTCTCCGGGGCCCGGTGCCCGGCGCGCCAGCGGCAGGAACTCGGCCACCAGGTGACCGCCGCGCCGGACGGGGTCGATACGGAAGGGCTGCTTCACGGTGCGCCGGGCCGGAAGGGCCGCGGAGGCGGCGGGTTCGTCGGTGGCGCCCCGCGTGATGCGGGCCGCCAGCTGCCGTCCGTGGCGCAGAGCCAGCTGGTCCGCTCCCCCGGTGGCGACGATCGCCGCCGCACATGCCCCGGCCCAGTCCGGATCGGAGGCGTCCACGTCGATGAGGCGGGGCTCCAGCTCGGAGTGCTCGCGCTGTGCGACCCGTCCGTAGCCCCAGTAGAGCGCGGCTCCGGGGTCGGGCCTCTCCGTGCCGTCGGCCGCCTGGGCGCGGTCGGTCACCACCGTGAGCCGGGGCAGGGTGGGCAGGCCCGCGCAGGTCCGGATGACGGAGGTGAGATGGCCCAGGCCGCGCTGCTGCGCGTCGGGGCCGGCCGAGGAGCGCGGCGCCACGAAGACGACGCCGGCGGCGTCGGACACATCGGCCAGGGACTCGGACGGGCAGGCGTCGGTGCCGAGGTGGCTGACCTCCGCGCCCTTGCCGGTCAGCGCGCCCGCCAGCGCGTGCGCCATGGCGTCGGTGCCGCCGCAGACGATCCACCGGCCCCGCACGGGCGCTTCAGCGGTCTCGTCCGCGTCGATCGTGCTCCAGCGGATGCGGTGCAGCCGGTCCGCGTCCGCGTCCTGCCCGTCACCGCTGGGCAGCGGCTGGAGCACCAGTCCCCGCATCGCCATGAGCGCGTTCCGCCCGGCGTCGAAGATGTGCACGTCGAGCGTGCCGTCCTCGCGGCGCAGTACGTGCGACCAGAGGGATTCGACGGGCTCCGGCGGGGCGGAGAGGACGTCGATGGAACGTACGGCCGTGGGCATCAGCGCCTCGCCGCCGTCGTCGAGGGCCAGGCAGACCTGGAGCGCGGCGTCCCAGAGGGCCGGGTGCAGGACGTGCGGCCGGTTGCCGGCCAGGAGCTTCCCGCCGAGGTGCACCTCGCCGAGCGCCTCGTCCTGCGAGGGGCTCCGGAACAGGCTCCGGACGCGCTGGAAGGCCGGGCCGTACACCTGGCCGAGCTCGGCGCACCGGCGGTAGAAGTCCTCGGGGTCGGCGGATTCGAGTCCGGTGGCCCACTCCGGGAACAGGGGCGCGGCCGCGGTGCCCTCCCGCTGGTGCGCGCGCGCCGTGGCGATGACGTCCCAGCCGGCGGCGCCCTCGGGGAGGGACAACAGACGCAGGTCGCCACCGGCCGGGGTGTCCTGCCATTCGGTGGTGAACCGCACGGCCTCCCGGCCCAGCGTCACCTGCTTGCGGAAGGCGACGTCGGCGAGCCCGCCGGGCACCGCGCCGGTCCGGGCCAGGGCCGTGTGCATCACCAGGGCCAGCATCCCGGCGCCGGGCAGCACGGGGGTGTCGTACAGCTTGTGGTCGCCCAGCCAGGGCTGGTCCTCCAGGGACAGTTCCAGGGCACCGTGCCAGACGCCGGGCCGGCCGGGAGCCGGGGTGAGCGGGGCCTCGAAGCCCTGGGTCGCTCCGGTGGTGCGGCGGCCCTCGGCGGGCCAGAAGCTGTCCCGCTCCAGGGGGTAGCCGGGAACCGGGTAGCGGCTGTCCCGGGGCAGTGCCCCGAACGGTTCGAGGCCGGTGGTGTAGCCGCGGGCGAGAGCCCGGGCGAAGTCGTCGACGCCGCCCTGCTGCCGGCGCAGCGTGGTCAGGACGGCGGGCGTGGTGGGGTGTCCGGCCGCGAGCTGTTCCAGCGACGGGAAGATCACCGGGTGCGGGCTGACCTCCACGACATGGGTGACGCCGCTGTCGAAGAGCTCCGTCATCGACGTGACGAACTCGATGGGTAGGCACAGGTTCTGGACCCAGTACCCGGCGTCGAGTTCGGTGCCCTCCACCAGCCGGGCGTGGACGGTCGACATGACCTCGGTGGTCCCCGCTCCCGGCCGGACGGGGGCCAGGGCGGTCACGAGGTCCTCGCTCAGCGCCTCCATCCCCGCGCTGTGCGAGGCGTAGTCGATGTTGACCAGACCGCAGTACGTGCCGTCGGCCTCCAGCAGTTCCTTCAGGGCCAGGATGTATTCCCGGTCGCCGGAGAGCACACACGAGCGGGGGCCGTTGTGCGCCGCGAAGGACACCATGTCCTCGAACCCCTCCATGGCGCGCACCGCGGCCTCGCGGTCCAGGTCCACGGCGAGCATCAGCCCGTGCCCCGAGACCCGGTCGGCGATGAGGGTGCCGCGGCGGGCCAGGATCAGAGCGGCGTCGTCGTAGGAGAGGACGCCGGCGAAGGTGGCCGCGGTGATCTCTCCCTGGCTGGTGCCGACCACGACGTCGGGGGCGATGCCCGCGGCCTTCCAGAGCTCGGCCAGACCGAGCGACATCGCCCACAGGGCGGGCTGGAGCACGTCGGTGCGCTCGGTCCAGGTTCCGGCGATGCCGCCTCCGTCCGGTGTGCCGCCGTCCGCAGGGTCTGCATCCGCCGGGCCTCCGGCGAAGATGTCGAGCAGGTCCCAGTCGACGTGAGGGGCGAGCGCCTTGGCGCAGCGGTCGACGACGGAGGCGAACAGGGCGCTGTCGCGGTACAGCTGGTGCCCCATCTCACGCCACTGCGAGCCCTGCCCGGGGAACACGAAGGCGGTCCTGCCGTGCGGTGTCGCACGTCCGGTGGCCACGCCGGCCGTCTCCGCGTCTTCGGCGGAGGATCCGGCGAGAGCCGCGAGGCCGCTGCTCAGCTCCTGGGTGCCGTGGGCGACGAAGGCCGCCCGGTCGGCGAAGTGATCGCGACGCCACGCCAGGGCCCCGGCCACATCGGTGGCCTCGGCTTCATGGGCCGCGAGTTGGTCGTGCAGCTGCGCGGCCCGCCGGGCGAGCAGGGGCGCCCGGCGGGCGGAGAGGGTGACGACCGGAGGGAGACCGGTGGCCGGGGACGCCGGGGTGCGTGTGGCCTCGGCCGCTTCCGGCGGCGGGCTGGCGACGACGACATGGGCGTTCGTGCCGCCCCAGCCGAAGGAGTTGACGCCGAGGTAGACGGGGCCCTCGGCGGGCAGCCGCAGGGGTTCCCGTACGACCGTGAGGTTCAGCTCGTCGAAGGGGATGTCGGGGTTCAGCTCTTCGGCGTGCAGGGTCGGGGGCACGACCCGGTGGCGCAGTGAGAGCAGCACCTTGATCAGTCCCGCCAGTCCGGAACTTCCCTCCAGATGGCCGATGTTGGTCTTCACCGAGCCGATCGGCAGCGGATCTCCCGCCGGCCGCGCGAGGCCGAGGACGGTGCCGAGCGCTCCGGCCTCGGTCGGGTCGCCGCGCTTCGTACCGGTGCCGTGGGCCTCGACGTACGAGAGGGCCGCGGCGGGCACGCTCCGGCCCCCGTAGCTGCGGCGCAGCAGGTCCTCCTGGCCCTCCTGACTCGGGCTCACCAGGCTGTGACCGCCACCGTCGTTGTTCGTCAGGGTGCTGACGAGCACCCCGTGCACGCGATCGCCGTCCTCCAGCGCCCGGCTCAGGGTCTTGAGGTATACCGCGGCGACGCCCTCGCCGCGGACGAAGCCGTTGGCCGACCGGGAGAACGAGGCGCAGCGTCCGTCGGGTGACAGACCGCCGAAGTGGGTGAGTCCCACGGTCACATGGGGGTCCATCATCAGGTTGGTGCTGCCGACGATCGCCGCTTCGATGTCTCCCTGGCGCAGGGCCCGGGCGGCCAGGTCGAGCCCGACCAGTCCTGAGGAGCAGCCGGTGTCGACGGCCAGGCTGGGTCCGCGCAGCTTCATGAAGTACGACAGCCGGTTGGCGAGGATGTCGCGTCCGGTGCCCACGAGCGTGTGCGAGGTGTGGCGGGCGCCGCGCGCCTTGCGCAGCAGTTCGTAGTCGTGCCAGACGGTCGCCACGTAGACACCGGTACGGCTGCCGGCGAGATCGGCGGCCCGCTGCCCCGCGTCCTCGAGGGCGCGCCACCCCACCTCCAGGAGCAGTCGCTGCTGAGGATCCATGGCGGCGGCCTCACGGGGTGACACGCCGAAGAACCCCGCATCGAAGAGGTCGATGTCGTCCAGGAAGCCGCCGACCGCGGGGATGCGCAGCTGGGGGTCGAGCGGTGCGGCGCTGTCCCAGCGGTCCGGCGGGACCGGGCGGACCGCTTCCCGGCGGTCCGTCATGAGCGTCCAGAGACTGTCGGTGTCCGGCGCTCCCGGGAACCGGCCGGCCATGCCGACGACGGCGATCAGGTCCGCGGGGTCAAGCGGTGCGTGCGGGTTCATTCGCTGCCTTCTCGTCCAGGAGTGATGGGCCGGTCCCGACCGTGCCGCGCCGGGAGGTGCAAGCTTGTCTTCCGGGGCCTCGACGGCTGCTTTCCGCAGCCGGATTCCCTCCGCTCGCCTGCACTTCAGAATAGGAGCCGGCCCTCCCCGGGAATACCCCCTCCTCCATCGGCTGGCGGGAATTCCCGGGGCCCCCTAGAGGAGCAATAGGGGTGGGGTCACCTACCGGCCCGAAGACGCATGCGCACGAGCCCCTTACTGGCATTGATCATGCGCTTTCCGATTTCCGGAGGTGCGTCCTTCCGGCACCATCGGGCATTCATCGCCATCTTCGCGGGCGACATGGCGAAGCACCGGGTGTCACGCTCTCCGAATTTGAATGACGGGGCGATGAAGTCTGCGTCACGAATGTAGGTCAGAATCTTCTGGGCGGCGTCACCGGGCCGTTCGGTGCCCGCCTCGACCTCGCGGCACAACTCTCTGGTGATCCGCCCCATCTCGTTGAACCCGGAGCTGACGGGGAGCGGTGACCCCGGGTGCCCGTGCGTCTCCAGCTCCCGGAAGACGGCGTCGTCCCCCGTGCGTTCGAACCGGTAGTAGGCGTCCTCCAGCATCACGTTCCCGAGCATGGTGCCGAGCATCCAGGTGCGGTTGACCGCGTTCCACAGTTCGTAGTCCCCGAATCCCACGAACGAGCTGTAGACGATGTCGTCGTGGAAGTCGAACAGACCCTGCTGGAGCTCTTCCAGGTATCCGAAGCGCTCCATGGACCAGTCGCCGTCCTTCGAGGCCTGGATGATGCGCCAGCCCAGGGAGTTGATGAGTTCGAGCGTGTTGGTCAGGCCGCGCGAGTACAGGGCGTCGATGAAGCCGGCCGCGTGGGAGGTGAGGCAGAACCGCTCGCCGACGACCTGCTTGGCCGAGTACTGGAGCCGCCCGGTCGAGACCCAGGGGCGCACCGCCCTGGCACCGCGGAACTGGTGGGCGATCTCCGGGAACCGCTGCAGGAAGTCGTCGAACTCCTGCTGGGGGGTCTGGTCCCCCTTGGGGTACACCCGTGGGTCCAGGGTGAGACCCACGCTGCACAGCGGGTTGAGGGAGTCCGCGTGGTTGTCGAACGGGATCACCCACAGCCAGCCACCGTCGAAGACGTGGTGCAGGGTGCCGTGGTGCCAGGGGTTCGGCTGGTCGTGGTTCCGGGCTGCGGGCGACTTGTCGAAGGCTTCCACGCCCGTCATGTGCGTGAACAGGCACCGCGAGTGGGTCCTGGCCCGGGTGGGCGTCTCCCGGAGGGAGAACTTCTCGGCCAGCGGTGAGCGGAAGCCGCTTCCGTCCACCACGTAGCTGGCGCGGAACTCCTCGCCGCCGTCCGTACGCAGCACGGCGCCGGTGTCCGGGTCGGTCTCGATGTCGACGATCCGGGTGTTCAGTCGCGGGTGGGCCCCGTACTTGACGGCGACATGGAAGAGATACGCGTCGATGTCCTGCCGGAACAGATGGGTCTCCGTGCGCAGCACGGAGGGCACCACCAGCTGGTTTATCTCCTGAGCGTTCTGGGGCCGGCCCTCGCTGTGGTAGACGAATCCGAAATTCTGCTTCTGGCCGCAGTTGCGCGACACCTTGTCCCGGATTCCCTTGAAGCTGGAAAGCGCCCGCAGTTCCGGGACCTGGTAGCGATCGGCGACGAGCCGGGTCATTCCCGAGGTGTACGGAATGGTGGACTCACCGACGGCGAAGCGCGGGTGCGTCCCGGCATCCAGCAGCAGAACCTTGACCCCGTTCCTCGCCAGGACGGCACCGAGCATGCCCCCGGCCATACCGCTGCCGAGGATGGCCACATCGTATTTCTCTTTACGCCCCATGGTGTTCTTCATTTCTCCTCGATCAGTCGGTGTCGTAGGTCCTGTCGGTGCGCCCGCCGTGACGGCGCATCAGCCGGCGGCTGCCTCGATGACGTCGCCCCGGGGGAGATCACCACGGGCACGCACGCCGAGCTTCCGGAAAATGCGGGTGAGGTGCTGCTCGACCGTGCTGACCGTGATTCCCAGGCCGTCGGAGATCTCTTTGTTGGTCCGGCCCCGGGCGGCGAGGGCGGCCACCCTCCGCTCGGCGGGGCTCAGCAGGTGGAAGGCCCGCTCCGCCGAACCGTGTTCCCTTCTCGCGGACGCGATCGGCACGGGCAGAGCCGATCGGATCTCCTCGGCGTAGTCCGGCGTGCCGCACTCCTCGGCGAGCCCGGCCGCCCGGCCGGTCAGTGCCTCGGCCCGGTCGAACCGGCCGGCCCGCGCGTGGACGGCCCCGAGGTCTGCCAGCGCCCCGGCCAGCTGGAGCCGGTCGCCCGACTCCTCCAGGATCGCCACGGCCCCGGTCAGCAGGGTGCCGCGCTGCGAAGGGCGGCTTGCCGCGGCCAGGGAGCGCAGGGAGATCCCCCGGGTGCGGGAGAGCCCGCTGCCGGCCAGCGCGAGCTGCTCACGGGCGAGGGCGAGGGCGCCCGCGGTGTCCCCCAGAGCGAGCCGCGCGCGTGCCGCCCCGGAGCGCCACGGCACGAGGGCCGGCTGGTCCAGGCCCCACCGGACCATCAGCTCACCGCAGTTGAGGAAGTCGTCCAGTGCCGCCTGGGGCTGCCCGGTCGCCACGTAGTGACTGCCCCGGGCGTGCAGGTAGTACAGGCCGAAGCGGCTGTGGAAGATGCCCGACGGGAGCGGGACCTCCAGGTACTCCGCCGCTGCGGAGTGGGCTCCGATGTCGGTGTTGGCCTGGACGAGGTTGGCCAGCGGCCCCCCGATGCACACGCCCCAGCTCTCCGGGGGCACCTGGGCCAGCGCGGCTTCGGCGAGCTCGCGCGCCTGGAGCGGGCTCCCTCGGCGCAGTGCGATACCCGCCCTCAGTGAGGAGAACTCGGCGATCCAGAGCGGAACCCTGCGACTGTGCGACTGCGCGAGCCAGTGGTCACACCAGTCGGCGGCCTCCTGGGTCCGGTCGGCGAACAGGAGGGCGGACACCGCGCAGGTGAGCCACTCGTGCGTGTTCCTCCCGAGCCGCATGGCGCGCATCGACGCCTGGGCGGCGGCGACCGCCTCCGGCCCGGCCCCCTGCCGCAGCACGTCCGACAGCGCGGCCGCTCCCCTGCTGCGTGGATCACCGGGGAGGGAGGCCCGCTGCCGCGCGGACGTCGACCGCGAACCCCCGGGCACGAGTCCTGGATAGGTGGCGGAGAGGAGTTCCCGGGTGGCGCGTGCCTCGGCCGCGGCGATCGGATCGGGCTCGTCACCACTCCGGATGATCCGCCCGATGGCGTCCGCGGCCTCGTCGTACCTGCCGTGCCAGAGGAGGTACTTGGCCAGCATGAGGGAGTAGTGGTCGGGCAGTCTCCCGTCGCGTACCGCCTGGGCGAGCTCCACCAGGTGCCTGGCGCCGATCGACGGGTCGAGCACCCATGCCGTGCCGGCCAGCAGAGCCTTGATCCTCAGCCGCTCGGTCTCGCCGTCGCACGCCCGCAGGGCCGCCTCGAGGCAGCCCTGCGCCTCGGCCGGCCTGCTCGCCGCCAGATGCCGCTCGGCGGCCTCCCTCAGCTGGGGTACGGCCCACGGGGAGCCGGAGGGCACTCCCCCCGCGAGCAGGTGCCGGGCGACCTCGACGGCCGGCGCTCCCTCCTCGTACAGGAGGGCCGAAGCCCGCCGGTGCAGCGCGGACCGTTCCTGTCCGGTGAGACCGCCGAGCGCGGCGGTACGCAGTGCGGGGTGGCGCGGCCGTCCGCCGGCGAGCAGACCCGCGGAGTCGAGCGCCCGCATCCCACGCGCCAGCACGGCACCTTCCACCTCCGCCAGCCGGGCCACCAGCTCCGGTGCGGCACTGTCGTCGTGCAGGACGACGAGCGCCTCGACGATCCGCAGGAGGGCGGGCCACCCTCGGTGCAGGCAGCCGGTCACGGCGTCCAGGAACGCGTCGCCGACCGCGAGCCGTGGCCCGGATTCCCCGGTTCCGGCCACGGCGGTCCTCGGTGCCCCGGTCCCGAGATGCCGGCTGTCCTCCGCGAGCGCCCGGACCAGCAGCGGGTTGCCGCCGCTGACGGCGTGGCAGTCCGCTGCCAGGGCGGGCGCGATGCCGGTGGGGCCGTGCTGGGACAGGACGGTGGCCACTCCGTCGGGAGTCAGCCGCTCGACCGTCATGGGCCGGTATCCGGGCCGGCGCAGCAGTTCGGCACGGAGCCGTGGATCCGCGGGCCGGGACAGCGTGCACTCGCTCATCACCAGCGTGATGCGGGCGGAACTCAGCCTCCGCAGCAGGAGAAGCAGCCAGTGGACGGACAGCGAGTCCGTGAACTGCACGTCGTCGACGCACAGCAGCAGCGGGGTGCGTTCCGCGTCCTGTTCGACGGCCTCACACAGCCGTTGCAGGGTGCGGGCGGTCTCCGGTTCGAGGGCGGAGGGCCCGAGCTCCGTCACCGACGGATCCGCCCCGCCGTGCTCGGCCGTGCGGCCCGACAGGGCAGCCAGAGCCTTCCGGTCCTGGGGCGGGAGGTCGATGTCCCGCAGCAGCTGGCCGAGTACGGCGCCCGGCGACTCGCGCTCCGCGAGGGAGCCGGCGGCGCCGTGGACCTGGAACCCCAGCCGGGCGGCGCGGGTGGCGGCCTCGGCCAGGAACGCCGTCTTCCCGCAACCGATGCCGCCCGCGACGAGCGTCACCTGGCCGGCGCCGCCGGCACTCCGCCGGAGCATGTCCGCAAGCGCGGTGAGCTCCCTCTCCCGTTCGACCAAGCGCATGATGTGTCCCTTCGCTCCCGCCTGGATTCCCTCCGGACCTGCCGACTCCCGGCTACAGCGGTGCCCCGGCCCGGTTCGCGGACGGGGCCGGCTCCGGATCGGCGTCGGGCCGCGCCGCAGCCCCGGCCGCTTCGGCCGCCCCGGCCTTCTCGGACCCGGTGTCCTCGGCTGCCGCCCCGGCCCGGATACGCGACAGCAGGGGGCCCGTCATCACTGTGGTGACCACGGCCATGACCACCATCAGCGAGTAGAGGGAGCCGTCCAGGAGCCCCAGCTTGAGCCCGACCCCGAGGATGACCAGCTCGGTCAGGCCCCGGGTGTTCATCAGTGCGGCGAGCGTCGCGGCCGACTGCCGTGGCAGCCGTTGCGACCGCGCTCCGAAGTAGGTGCCGCCGAACTTGCCCAGCACGGCCACGACCAGGATCAGTGCGAGTTCCAGCAGGCCCGACGTACCGATGCCGCTCAGGTCCACCTGGAATCCGGCGACCACGAAGTAGACGGGGAGCAGCAGCGAGGTCAGGTGCCCGGTGCGGTCGTGGACGTCGGCCCGCAGTGCCGCGGCCCCCTCCCGCGGCACCACGAGTCCGAAGAGGAAGGCACCGAAGATGTGGTGCATGCCCATCGCCTCGGTGGCGGCGGCCGACAGGAGTGCCCCGATGATGACGACGGCGAAGACGAGCGGGCCGGCCGAGGCGGGTCTGCCGGCCGGCGTGAGGTAGCGGCCCAGGAGCGGCCGTACGACGAACAGCATGACCGCCAGGTACGGCAGGACGAGGGCGACCTGCCAGTGGCTGCCCCCCGCGCCGACGGACGCGTTGACCGCGGCGAGCGCCGCCCAGGCCACCACGTCGACGAACGCCGCTGTGGCCAGGGCGATTCCGCCGATGGCCGTGCGGCTGAGGCCACGGTCGGTGAGGATGCGGGCCAGCACCGGAAACGCCGTCACCGATACGGCGAGACCGATGAAGACGAGGAAGGCCCCCCTTTCGGGCGTGTGATGGCGGGCCAGCAGGACGAAGGCCAGTCCGATGCCGAGGACGAACGGCACGACGGTCGAGCCGATCGCCGCCGCAGCGGTCACCCGCCCGTTGCCCTTGAGCGTCTTGCCCTCGATCTCCAGACCGATGGCGAACATGAAGAGCGCGACGCCGAGGTTGGCGATCCCGATCAGCATCGGACGCACCTCGTCGGGAAAGAGGGTCTCGCTCATGACCCCGCTGAACAGGGTCGGGCCGAGAAGCACTCCGGCGAGGATCTCGCCGACGACCGGTGGCTGCTGGACCCGGGTCGCCAGATGGCCGAGACCTCGCGCCATGATGAGTATGAGCGCGATATCGAAGAAGAGAATCTGCAACTGATGGCTGGTCATTACCCCGTGGCCCTCATCAATAGGCTGCGCGCGGCTTTTCGGACACACCTGTGGCAGCCGCGGCGCTGCGGCTGCCACAGGTGAATTTCAGGACTTCTGTATCTCCGGCTGTGACACGTCGGCGATGAGGTCGTCCAGCCCGATGTGGAACATCGGGTGGTTACCGCTCAGACCGGAGATGAGCGTGACGAAGTCGTCCGCGGGCTTGCGCTCGTGCTCGGGGTCGATCATCTCCTGCGCGAGGCTGTGGTAGAACTCCTTGTACTTCGTGCGGTCGTAGAACCGCTCGACGAATTCGCGGATCTCGTCGAAGAATCCCGAATACGCCGTGGCGTACCGGTCGAGCGCCTTGGTCTCGATCTCCGGGTGCTTGATGATCTGGTCGACGATCTGCGCGAGCGTGCTGCCGGCGAGCGACGCCAGGGCGACACCGGTGGAGAACAGGGGGTCGACGAAGGCCGCGGAGTCACCGACGAGCACCCAGCCGTCGCCGTAGAACCGGTCCGAGTGGTAGGACCAGTCCCGGGCGGTGCGGAAGCCCGCGGACTGCCGCGCGTTGGCCAGCATGTGCTTGAGCTTGGTCGTCCGGCCGACCTCCGAGCGGAACAGGTCCTCGAGGGACTGCCCGCCCTCACCCGCGGTCGCGGAGCGCGTGACGTAGCCGACGCTGATGGTTCCCTTGTCGATCGGGATCGCCCAGAACCAGCCCTCGTCCAGGCCTTCGATCAGGATGTTCGTGTACTCGTCGCCCTCGAGGCGCTCGCAGTTGTCGTAGTACGTCCACACCGCGACGTTGCGCAGCTCCTCGTGCCACTTGACGTCGGTGAACCGACGGCTGAGGACACGCGCCTGCCCGGAGGCGTCGACCACGAGGCCCGCTCGCACCTCACGCACACCGTCCATGCCGCGCAGGGCGTAACGGATGCCGACCACGCGGCCGTTCTCCTCGATGGGCTCCTTGACCGTGGCGTCCTCGATGATGTGCGCGCCCAGTTCACGGGCGCGGTCGAGGATCAACGCGTCCAGGTCCGCCCGGCGGGTGTGGAACGCGTACGGGTACTTGCCCTTGAGGAACCCGAACTTCCACGGAACCTGGTTGTTGCCCCACACGAGGCTCCCGCCGTACTTGCGCTCGAATCCGCGCTCGTCCATGCGCTCCGTGAGGCCCATCTCCTCCATGGGACGCATGAAAGCCGGAATGAGCGATTCACCGACGTGATAGCGCGGGAATCGCTCACGGTCGAGCACGAGTACGCGATGTCCTCGCTTGGCGAGGAGGCCGGCCGTCGTGGCTCCTGCCGGGCCCCCTCCGATGACGATGACGTCATACTCGGCGGAAATGCCGAAGATACTGGACGACATGCGTAGACCTTCCTCTAGTCCTATGCAGAAGCAGACGACCGCGGATTTTTCCGTACCCGCCGCATTGCGCCTCGTCAGTCTGCATCGGACCAACTGGAGAGAGTCTGCATCCCTTCTGTAGATCTCCTGGTCGGTTCTGCACAGTGTTCGGAAGATTCAGTTCCGGCCAAGCACGCGTGACCCTCCGACGGGGAGGTCCCAGAGGTCCGCGGCGGGCCGGCCGGCCGCCTCCCAGGCGGCACGCACCCGGTGCAGGGGTTCGAGCGGCGGCTCTGCGGAGAGCAGGAACGTCGCCCAGTGCATCGGGGACAGGATCCGCGCGCCGAGGTCCGCGCAGGCCTGGACGGCCTCCTCGGGAGAGGTGTGGACGGGGGACAGCATCCAGCGCGGTTCGTACGCACCGATCGGCAGGAGCGCCACATCGATCCCCGGATAGCGTCGTCCGATCTCGGCGAACCAGTGGCCGAAGCCGGTGTCACCCGCGAAGTAGAGGCGCTGCCCGCCCGGTGCCGTGAGCATCCACCCTCCCCAGAGGCTGCGACAGGTGTCGGTCGCGCCGCGACGGCTCCAGTGGTGGGAGGGCACGAAGTCGAAGCGGACCGGGCCGGCTTCGCCCTTCAGCTCCACCGCCTCCCACCAGTCGAGTTCGGTGACCTGGGTGAACCGCCTGCCACGGACCCACTCGGCGAGCCCGGCCGGGACGAACACCGGGGTGTCCCTCGGCAGCCTGTCCAGCGTGGGGGCGTCCAGGTGGTCGTAGTGGTTGTGGCTGATGACCACGGCGTCGACCGGCGGAAGGTCCTCCCAGGGGACACCGACCGGGGTCACCCGCCGGGGGGTTCCCACGATCCGCTGCGACCAGACGGGGTCCGTGAGGACGGTGAGGCCGCCGATCCGCACCACGTGGCTGGCGTGCCCGGCCCAGGTCACGGACAGCTCCCCGGGGGTGACATCGGGCAGCGGCTCCGGGCGGAAGGGCAGGTCGGGAATCTGGGCCCGGCCCTCGGCGGAGGGACGCAGGCGCTCGCCGCGCAGCGCCAGCCGGACGAAGTCGGAGACTCCGGGCAGGGGCGAGGTCAGCCGGTCGGTGAACGATCTCGGCCAGTTGCGGACCTCTCCCTGCGGCCGGGGCGGGGAGAGCGGGGGGTGAGCCTCAGCACTCATCGTTACTCCGTTCGTGACAGGCCGGATCCGGGCCAGGCCGGGCACCGCGGCCGGGAGACCGTGTCGTCGACAGGCAGGATCTGCGTTCCGGGGCACGGGGCCGGGACCGTTCCGGGACCCGGCCGGGCGTCAAGGGTGTGGTCGCGGGCCGCCGACGGAGGTCCCTCGCCAGGGCCGGGAGCGGGGACGTGATGCCGCAGAGCGGCGCCCTCATGCCGGACGCGTGCGGGCGTGGTGGAAGGTGGCGAGGCGGCCGTCATGCCACCCCGCCCGGGCTTCCGGGATGTTCCGGTGCTTTTCAGGGCCCATCGGAGCCTTTCAGCGCCTCTCGGGACCTCTCGGGACCGGTGTCAGGCGGCCGAGCCGTCACGCACGAGGGCCCCGTTGAGCACGCCGTCGATCATGTCCCGGATCTGGTCGTCCTCGAGCGGCCGGCCCTGGCCCAGGAAGAGCCGCAGGATCACGACGCCTCCCAGCATGTCCACCACCCCGGTGACGTTGACGTCCTTCCGCACGGCACCCTCCTCACGGCCCCGGATCAGGACCGCCTTCACGGCGTCGCGCCACGGGCAGACCCACGATTCCATGTGGCTGGACGGGAAGTTCGGGTCGCTGACGGCCTGGGCGGCGAGGTGCGGCAGGAGCCGCCCCTCGGGGGCCGTCAGCAGCCCGGTCCTGAGCCAGCAGGTCATGGCGAACAGGTCCTCGTGAAGGTCGCCGGTCTCCGCCACGTCGAAGTCGGCCATCAACGTGTCGAGCGCGTTGATGATCATCTCTTCCTTCGACTTCCAGCGCCGGTACACGGTCGCCCGGCCGACGCCGGCCCGCCGGGCCACCTGCTCCATCGTCAGGCCCTGGAATCCGGTCTCTCCGAGCAGCGTGACCGTTGCCTGGAGGATGGCGGAGTCCGCCTGTCGGTTGCGCGGGCGTCCCACTCGCCGGGGACCGGCTGATCGACCTTCACGGGTGTCATGCATCTATACCGTCAGCCCCTCCGTATGCACGTCGGCACGGTCCCAGTACGCCACGAAACCCTCATCATACGTGCTCGGGCGCAGACCGGAGGGGTTCGGTCTCGAGCCCGGTGGACGCGTGCGGGACGGACTTCGGCGGCATCCAGACGAACACCACCGCGGCCAGGACGAGGAGCACCGCGGATCCCCCGATCAGTGCGAGGTCCATGCTGTCCACGTAGGCCTGGCGCGCCGCCGCGGCGAGTTCCTCGCCCTTCGGACCGATCTGCTGCGCGACACGCAGCGCCGCTCCGACCGTGTCGCCCGCCGCGTCCGCCGCCTCCTCGGGAAGGCCCCGCGTCGCGGACTCCATCTCGTCCCGGTACCCGGTTCCCAGCACGCTGCCGAGGACGGCGACCCCGATGACGCCGCCGACCTGCCGGAAGGCACTGGTCGAACCGGAGGCCTCACCCGACTTCTCGTCAGGGACGGTGGCGAGTGCGGTGTGCATCGCGATGGCGAGGGTCAGTCCGATACCGATGCCGAGCATGATCTGGCAGAGGGCCACCTGGGTGTCGCTGGAGTCGACCTCCGTCGTCGTGAAGAGCAGCAGACCGCCGGCCATCAGGAGCAGTCCCGCGGTCACGGGGCCACGCGGCCCCACCCGCGGGGCCAGCCGCTCTGCGGTGCCCGCGCCCACCATCACGGCGAGGACCACGGGCAGCATGCGAACGCCGGTCCCGAGGGAGGAGTTGCCGAGCACGGCCTGGAGGTACGGGCTGAGCATGAACAGGAAGCCGGTCATGGCGAAGTGGACGAAGAGCAGAGCGATCACTGCGGCGCCGAAGTACCGGTTCCGGAAGGCCAGCACGTCCAGGAGCGGGTGAGGGGTGGCCCGCTCCCGCAGCACGAAGAGGAGCAGCAGCACGAGTCCGGCGGCGGAGCCGCCCAGCGTCTCGGTGCTCAGCCAGCCTTCCTCGGGCGCCCGGGTCAGCGCGAAGGTGAGCGATCCCAGTCCGAGGACGGACAGCACGGCACCCTGCCAGTCGAAGGCGTGCTCACGCTTGCCCGTGTGCGCGGGGAACAGCAGCAGCCCGGCGACCATGGCCACGAGGAGGATCGGGATGTTGATGAGGAAGACCGACCCCCACCAGAAGTGCTCCAGCAGCCAGCCGCCCGCCAGCGGGCCGATCGGCAGCCCGAGAGCCACACCGGCCGACCAGATCGCCAGGGCCCGGGCCCGCTCCTTCGGGGCGAAGAGCACGGGCAGCATGGCGAGCGACACCGGAGTGACGATGGCCGCACCGAGGCCCATCAGCGCACGACCGAGGATCAACTCCCCCGAGGTGTCCACGTACATGGCGTAGGCGGACGCGAGACCGAACACCGCGAGGCCCGCGATCAGCAGGCGCTTGCGGCCGATCCGGTCCGCGAACACGCCGAAGGGCAGCATCAGGCTCGCGAAGACCAGCAGGTAGGCGTTGTGAAACCACTGCAGGTCGGAGTTGGTGGCATCCAGGGCCTCTACGAGCTCCGGCATCGCCACATAGAGGATCGTCGCGTCGAGGCCATTGACCAGGACGCAGATGACGAGGACGGCGAGCGCCCACCATCGCTTCGGGCTGCTCCAGACTGCGGGACCGGACACAGTGCACTCCTTGAAGAGTTTTGATACGAGACTGTCCCGTATCAAAGCATGGCCGTACCGGCCCCGCACCCCCTACTCAGCGTTAAGGGGTCTGTATTCAGCCATCTCGCCGAGTAGCGGGCGAATGCCACTCCCCTAGCCCACTCGACCGCCGATTCGACGCCCGTCCGGGTCCTGGGTGATCGCCAGTTTCCGGGGCGTGTGCAGCGGAATCGCCTGCGTCTGCACCTCCGGCAGGCCGGCCCCGTAGACGCGGACCAGGTCGTCCAGCCGGTACTTCTCGGCACCGATCCGCTCCAGGAGGCCGTGGTCGGCGAGCGATTCGAGATGGCTCGCCGCCGCGTTGGGCGTGATGCCCATGAGCTGGACCGGGGCCAGCGGACCGACCTCCTCCTGGCCGGCCCTGCACAGCATCCGGAACAACCGGGCGGTCTCGTCCGCCAGATGGCGGTAACTGACCGTGATCACGGAACGGATGCTCATGTCGTCGTCACCCTCGACCGTGAGAAGCTCCAGCCGCGTGGCCGGGTCCTCGTACAGTGCGGCGAGTCGCTCCGGGCTCGCGTACGGGTCCCCGAGCAGCCTCCCGGCCGTGATCCTGATGGCCAGCGGGAGGCCGCCGCACAGGTCGACGAGCCGGGACACGGACGACGGCCGTTCCGTTCCCCGCTCGGCCCCGGTCAGTGCGAGGAGCAGCGCGGTGGCGGTCTCCCGGTCCAGCGGCTTCAGACCGATCCGATGGGCGCCGTACCTGACCACCAGTCCGCGCTGCGGCTGGCGGCTGGTGACCATCAGGCAGGCCGACCCCTGAGGTATCAATGGCCGTAACTGGTCAGCGCCCAGGGCATTGTCCAGTACGACAAGCATCTTCTTGCCGTGCAGCAGGCTTCGATAGAGCATCACCCGGCCGTCGAGATCGGCGGGCAGGGACACCCGCTGGATACCCAGGCTCTGCAGGAGCTGCGCCAGGGCGTCGAAGGCGCTCAGCGGATGGTCGCCGGTCCCTCCGAGGTCCGCGTAGAGGTGACCGTCGGGGAATCGGTCCAGGGACTCGTGGGCCAGCTCCAGGGCAAGGGCGCTCTTGCCGACGCCCGGAGCTCCGTCGATGGCCAGGATCGGGGTCGCCCGGCCGCGTTCGGGGCTGTCCCGGGTGAGCATCTCCCGCACCCGGCACAGTTCGGCGCTCCGGCCGACGAAGACGTTGGCGCGTGAAGGGAGGTGGCTCGGGAGGTAGGCGGCCGCCGCCGGAGCCATCGACCGCCGCTCGGCCTGCGCGGGAACGGTTTCCCGCTGCGGGCTGCGCGGGGGCCGGGACTTCTCGACCGTGCCGGCGAGGATCCGGGCATGCAGACTGCGCAGCTCGACGCCCGGCTCGATGCCCAGTTCCTCGTCGAGATAGGTACGGGTCTCGCTGTAGGCCTGGAGGGCGTGCGCCTGTCGGCCGCATCGGGAGAGGGCCAGCATCAGCAGGTAACGGAGCTTCTCGCGGAGGGGTTCCTGCACGATCGCCTCGTTCAGCACGACGACCGCCTCTTCGCTCCCCCCGGCGGCGATCATGCCGGCGATCCACTCCTCCACGGCGGCGAACCGCAGCTCGCGCAGTCTGACGCGCTCCATGGCGGCGAACGGCCCCGGCACCCCCGCCAGCGCTTCCCCGTGCCACAGACCCAGTGCCGCCCCCAGCCGCTCGAACGCGGCCTCGGGACGGCCGGCGAGTGCCATCCGGCGGGCCTCCTCGCGCTGGCGCACGAAGAGTGCAGCGTCCACGCTTTCCACGGGCAGGCGCAGTTCGTAGCCGTCCGACCGGGTCACCAGCACCTCCCCCGAACCTCTGCCGGCCCGCACGGGATCCAGCGCCCGGCGCAGCCCGGCCACATAGGTGTGCACTCCGTTGGCGGCGGTGGCAGGTGGTTCGGGTCCCCACAACGCGTCGACGATCTGCTCGCGCCTCACCACCGCCCCGAGACGAATGGCGAGTAACGCGAGTAACGCTCGTTGCTTGGGTGGGCCGATGAGTATCTCCTCGTCGTGGGACCACACCCGGAGGGTGCCCAGCAGTTGCACGGAAAGGGTGCTGCTCGCTGTATGTGACATCCAGACAACTCCGCTCGATGTGACGTATGGAGTAACCGCTCTTTCCGAGCCTTCACGGTCTCGGGGCTCGGTTCGGCATGCCGTTCGGGTGCGCGAATTGCACGTGCGGGTAAGCGAGCTGCGACATTCGGCGCCCGGAACACGGACGCGTCCGGGCAGGCCTGAAGGGAGGACGGCCTGCGGTCGCACAGCGGGGACACGGGGGCGGCCGGACCGGGTTCCGCTCCGTGGGCGGTGGGAACCTAGAACCGGAGAACGCGGGGATTCGACGCGCGTCGACAGTCGGGGGCCGCGGACCCCGTCGCCCCGGTGGGCGATCCGGGGGCCCGGAGACGCGGCAGCAGCGTCGAACCGGCCGATCCCCCGTTGGCCGGCATGCCGGTACACGTCGATCGCGCTCCGGACGCGCGGCGGACGCTCTCCGCCGGACGGGATCCGGGCGCCGGCCCGACGGCAGCGCGTCGGTCCGCTTCCACGCGGGGAGAACAGCACATCGGTCGAGGAGCACGTGCCGCCCCGGACGCCTGGCTCGGGAGCAGGGTCGCCACCCTCGTCAGGTCATGCATTTTTTCCGTGAACGCGTACACAGGTCCCCCCCGTACAGGAATGCACCTCTTTACCCTACACGGCCCCCACCGCCTGCCACAGGCATCTCAGACCGTCATAGTCGCTTTTCAGGAGTGCTGTTTCAAGCGACACACGCGGGGCCCACAACGTTCAACTCCCATGTTTCTCTGCGAAGTTCTTCCACGGCGATTCGTGTATCCCACACCTCACCCAGCCGGTCGCCCCCGCCCCCGGCGGGCCCGGGCAGCCGTCAGGACGGAGGGAGAAACATGACGCGCGCACCCCGGAGCATCCGATGGGCCGCAGCACGTGTCAGCCCGGCCGAACCTCCACTTCGATCCGATGGGACCGTTCGAACGGCCCCCGGGCCGGCAGCGGGACGGCCGACCGCGTCGGCGTCGACGCGGGCTCCGCGGAAGGACGGGCACGCCACCTCGTGAACGCGCTCCCTCGGACGGAATGGACCCCGAGTTCGGTGAGGACGCCCGAAGGCACCTGTCCGCGCAGCGTATGGACTGCCTGTTCCGAACCCGTGTCCCCACCGTTACGGAATGGGCTGTACCGGCCCACCCCGGACGCGGCACGGCGGCCGCCGCCCGACCGCGCCCTCGAACGACACCCGGCGGCCGGGACGGTACCACCGCCCGCCGGGCGTCGAGACCGAGCCGTCGGCCCGTTCTCGCGCGCGCCGACGCGCGACGCCGCCGCCCGGATCGGCGAGGCCCGGGGCGTCGGCAGCACCTGGTGGATCCGGGCCGTGCGGGTCGGACCGCGCCTTCACCCGGAGGCCGACGGGCAGAGGCACCGGGAAAACGGCCAGGGCCGGTTTCGGATACCTCCGAAACCGGCCCTGATCTGCGACTCTCTCGAGTCGGGACGACAGGATTTGAACCTGCGACCCCTTGACCCCCAGTCAAGTGCGCTACCAAGCTGCGCCACGTCCCGCTGTCCGTCTGACCTGGGGTTTCCCCTGGCCGAACGCGCATGAGAACAATACCGCACTTGCACCGGTGCTCACGAACCCGTTTCCCGGGCTTGACCTCAACTTTGGTTGAGGTAGAACGCTGAGCCTCATGACGCACACGACATCGCTCCCGGTGCACGGCCATGACTCCGTGCACGGCCACGGCCCCACACACGGCTACGACGAGCTCGACCGCCTGATGAGCCTCATGACCGGCGACGAGAAGCACGGCCCCGCCGCGACCTCCACGCTGGACGCCCTCTGGGTCCTGTACGACCGGGTGCTCCGGGTCTCCCCGGACACCGCCGGCTCACCGGGCCGCGACCGCTTCCTGCTCTCGAAGGGGCACGGCCCCATGGCGTACTACGCCGTGCTCGCCGCCCGCGGCTTCTTCGGCGAGGAGCTGCTCACCGGCTTCGGGTCGTACGACTCGCCGCTCGGCCACCACCCCGACCGGCTGCTGGTCCCCGGCGCGGAGATCGGCAGCGGATCGCTCGGCCACGGCCTCCCGCTCGCCGTGGGCAGCGTGCTGGGACTGCGGGCGCAAGGTCTCACGGACCCCCGCGTGTGGGTGCTGACCGGCGACGCCGAGCTGGACGAGGGAAGCAACCACGAGGCGATCGCCTACGCGGGCCCGGCCGGCCTCGACCAGCTGCACACCGTGGTGATCGACAACGCCTCGGCGACGTACTCCAGGCCGGGCGGCATCGCGGCCCGGATCGAGGCCGCCGGATGGTCCGCGCGGACCGTGGACGGCCGGGACCACGAGGCGCTGTACGCCGCCTTCACCACGCCGCACCCCGGCCGTCCGCACGCCGTGATCGCCCGCGTGGCTCCCAAGCACTGACCGCCCCGCCCGCCCCGAGAGACGACGGAGAACATGCCCATGGACACCATGCGTGACCGTTTCATCGCCACCACCACCCGGCTGCTGGACGAGGACCCCCGCCTCGCGCTGGTGCTCGCCGAGATCAGCCGCGACGGTTTCGAGCGGGCCGAGCGGGCCCATCCGGACCGGGTGGTCAACGTCGGGATCAGGGAGCAGCTCCTCATCGGCGCGGGCGCCGGGATGGCCCTGACGGGGGTGCGGCCGATCATGCACACCTTCGCGAGCTTCCTCGTGGAGCGCCCGTTCGAACAGGTGAAGCTGGACCTGGGACACCAAGGAGTGGGCGGGGTGCTCGTCAGCGCCGGGGGCTCGTACGACTGGCCGGCGGGCGGCTTCACCCACATGGCCCCGGGCGACGTCGCCCTCCTCGACACACTCGACGGCTGGACGGTGCACGTGCCGGGCCACCCCGACGAGGCCGAGGCCCTGCTGCGGCAGGCGGTCACCGGGGACGACCGCGTCTATGTGCGGCTCTCCCTCCAGTCGAACGGCACGGGCCGTCCGGTCACCGGGTCCGGCTTCAGCACGGTGCGCCAAGGAGGGGGCGGGGTGGTGATCGCTGTGGGACCGATGCTCGACAACGTCCTCGCGGCGACCGACGGCCTGGACGTGACGGTGCTGTACGCGACGACCGTGCGCCCCTTCGACGCACCGGGACTCCGCCGCGCGGCCGGGGACGGCACCCCGGCGGACGTCGTGATCGTCGAGCCCTACCTGGCGGGGACTTCCACGGCGGCGGCCAACGACGCCTTGGCCGACCTGCCGCACCGGGTGCTCGGGCTGGGTGTGGGACGGGGCGAGCTGCGGAGGTACGGGCAGATGGCGGAGCACCTCGCCGCCCACGGCCTCGACGCGCATGCACTCCGCCTGCGGATCGCCGGGTTCCTCCATCTCTGAGACACCCTGTGCCGGGCCGGGCGGCCTCAGACCCCGGCCGGCCCACGGCGCCATTGACCCGACCATGCCATGAACCTAATCTGAACCAGGCACATCAGTAAGCGCTTTCTACCCCTGCCCGGCCCCCACGCACCGGGAGCGCCCTCATGAGCAGCCGCCCGTTACCCGGCGACCCCGTGTCCCCGGCCCTGTCCCCGGCATCGATCGCCCTCATGTCCCTCCTCGCCCTTCTCGTGCTGATCACCGGCTCCGTGGCGGCCGCCTCACTCCCGAGGGCACCGGAGGCTCCGTTCCGCGTGCTCGTGTACTCCGGGGCGGCGCGCGCATCCCAAGGAACGGTCCACGCCGGTGTCGAGGCGGTGAAAGGGCTCGGTGTCCGGAACGGGTTCGGGGTCGAGGCGACGGACGATCCGGCCGTCTTCAACGACACCGATCTCGCGCGGTTCCACACGGTCGTCTTCAACAACACCGCTGCCGCGGCGGACGGGGCGGGTGCCCTGGACGGAGCCGGGCGGGCGGCTCTTCGCAGATACATCCGGGCCGGGGGCGGCTGGGTCGGCCTCCACGACGCGTCGGCCGGCACGGGCGGATGGGACTGGTACGACGGGCTGGTGGGCGCCGCCCTGGACCGGCGCACGCCCGTGCAGGCCGGACGGATCGAGGTACTCGACCATGCTCACCCCTCGACGATGACGCTCCCCGACCTCTGGGAACGCACGGAGGAGTGGCTCGGCTGGCGCACCGATCCGACCCCCACGGTGCACACCCTCGCCCGGATCAGGGTGCGCGACAAGATCACCGGCCTCGGCGCCGGTATGGACCATCCCTGGTCGTGGTGCCGGAACTACGACGGCGGCCGCTCGTGGTTCACCGCGGGCGGCCACGCGCCGTCGGCGTTCCAGGACGACGCCTTCCTCCGCCACCTGCTGGGCGGCATCGAGTGGGCGGCCGGCGCCAGGCCCGGTGACTGCACCGCGACGCAGGCCCGTTCCTTCCAGCGGACACCGCTCGCGGCCGGCGGCCTCTTCGATCCGGTGGACATGGCGGTCGCCCCCGACCGCCGGGTGTTCGTCGCCCGGCGCACCGGTGAGCTCGCGGTCGTCGACCAGCGGACCATGAGGGTCTCCACGGCTCTCGATCTGGCGTACTCACCGGAAGCGGTCGCCCGTGCCGGCGGGCTGAGCGCCCTTGCCCTGGATCCGGACTTCGCGGAGAACGCCTGGCTGTACCTGCTGCGTTCCGACACGACGGGCGGGAGGTTGTTCCTCTCCCGCTTCACGGCCGACGGGCCCGCGGTCGACCCCGCGTCCGAGAGGCGCCTGCTCGTCCTTCCCGGCCGGCGGTCCACGGCGGGCGGGCGGCCTCCGCCGTCCGGGTCGCTCGCCTTCGACCAGCAGGGCCGGCTGTACGTGGCGACGGGCGACGTCACACCCTCCGACGCCCCTGATGCCCGGAGCGATCTGCGGGGATCGGTCCTGCGGATCACCCCGCAGGACGACGGGACCTACACCGTGCCGGAAGGCAACCTCCACCGGGCGGGCACGTCAGGCGCCCGCCCGGAGATCTACGCGACGGGCCTGCGCGACCCGTTCCGCGTGACCGTGGACCCGTCGAGCGGCACCCCG
Source organism: Streptomyces sp. NPDC055962 (assembly GCF_042270185.1). NCBI lineage: Bacteria > Bacillati > Actinomycetota > Actinomycetes > Kitasatosporales > Streptomycetaceae > Streptomyces > Streptomyces sp. NPDC055962. The sequence goes on along the minus strand of NZ_JBHJYN010000024.1, from coordinate 8,679 downwards.
CTGGCCGCTGCGACCGCCCCCGACGGCTCGGCTGAGTACCTCCGGATCGCCGGAGCGGGCCGGGTGGACGGGCCCTACTGCGCCGGGGGCGGAGCCGAGGCCGGTGCAGGGGCCGGGTGCCCCCGCGCCGGCGGCGCTCCTCCTGCGGTCCCCGTCGCCCGGGGCGACGTCGTGGCCGTGAACGGTTCGGTCTACGACTACGACCCGGCGAGCCTCTACCGCAGCAAGTTCCCCGAGTACTTCGACGGGAAGTGGCTGACGTACGACCCGGCCGGCCGGCACTTCACCGCGCACGCGTTCCAGCGGGCCGACCAGACATTCGTCGACCCTCGGTTCGGACCGGTGGAGGCCGGAGGACTCCAGTCCGTCACGGAACTGTTCGGTGACATGGAGTGGCACCGCCCGGTCTCTGCCGTCCTCGGCCCCGACGGTGCCCTGTACGTCGTCGATTCGGGCTTGGACGGCGGCACGGGGCGCGACGGCGGCAACGAGGGCGCGGGTGTCTTCCGGATCGACCACGTCGGCGACGGCCGGCTGCCCGGCGCGGGCATCGCCGTCGACCGCGACAACGGCTCCGCCCCCCTCACCGTCACCTTCGAGGGGGCCGGTTCCGGCCCGGCCGGCCGGTCACGGACGGCCTACGCCTGGGACTTCGACGGTGACGGCGGCACGGACTCGACGGAGGCGAACCCCTCGTACACCTACCGCACCGAGGGCCGGTTCACGGCGCGCCTCACGGTGACCGGGCCCGAGGGGACGACGGCGATGGCGGGCCAGGAGATCACCGTGGGCAACACCCGGCCCCGGATCACCGTCCACGGGCCGCCGGACGGCGGGCTGTTCCGTCCCGGCGACACCCTGGCCTTCACCGTGGGTGTGGAGGACCCCGAGGACGGGGCGACCTCCCCGGTCGACTGCTCCCGGGTCCGCGTACGTTCCGAGGCCGGCCGCGCGGGTCCGCTGCGCCCTCTCCCCGGCTCCCCCGGGTGCCGGGGCTCCATGGCGACGGTGGCCGGCGACGCCTCCCGGTCCGGCGCGCCACGGATCACGGTGCGGTACACGGACAAGGGTGCCCCGAACGCCCCGGCGCTGACGGGCTCCACCACCCTCACCGTCCGCAGGGACCTCCAGGAGGCGGAAGGGTTCACGGCGACCGGAGGTGCCCACGACGGAGCCGTCATCGGCAGCCGTACGCACGCGTCGGGCGGCAGGGCCCTGACGGAGATCGAGGACGGCGACTGGATCTCCTTCGACCCGGTCCACCTGGGCGGCATCCGGTCGGTCACGGTCGGTGCCACCGCGTGCGGACTCGGCGGTACGGTCTCGTTCCGGGCGGGCTCGCCCGACGGTCCTCTGCTCGGCTCGCTGACCGTCCCCGGCGCGGGCACCGGAGCCGGGGACGTCTCACCGGCGACCGCTCTCAGAGACCCCGGTGGCAGCGTGCGGCTGTACGTGGTCTTCACCAACTCGGCCTGGGGCAGCGAGGACCCCGACCTGTTCACGGTGGACCTGCTGCGCTTCCACGGACCGGGGGCCGGGAGGGCCGGAGCTCGGTGAATGACGCCGCCGGTCGTGCCCGCGAACCGGCCCGGGCCGCGCCGTCAGAGGCGCGGCACTTCCCGGTGCTCGATCTGCACGACGAATTCCCGGGCCAGCCCCTTGATGGTGTCGAGTCCGGCCCGGCCCCAGGCGCGGGGCACGGTGTCCACGGCGCAGACGGTGCCGAGCGCGACCCCCGTACGGTCGATGAGCGGGGCGCCGAGGTAGGAGCGGATGCCTATGTCGTCGACCACCGGATTGCCCGCGAACCTCGGGTAGTCGCAGACGTCCTCCAGGACCAGGGCCTTGCGCCGTTCCAGCACGTGCGGGCAGTAGCCGTGGTCCCGGGCCAGATGGCGGCCGCCACGGCCTCCCGCTGCCGCGGCCGCACCCAGGTCGGATCCGCCCCGGATGCCCGCCGGAGTGTGCAGGCCGGCGAAGAACTGCCGGTTCTCGTCGATGAAGTTGACTATCGAGAACGGTGTCGCGGTCACCTCGGCCACCCGGTCGGCGAAGGCGTCGAAGCTGTCGAACGAGGCGTCGGGGCGCTCCCCCAGGCCGAGCCTGCGCAGCCGGGCGGCCCTGCGTGATCCGTCCCGGTCGACCGGGGTCAGCGACGGCCGCCGCCCCGTCCCGTACGGAATCACGGATGGGCCCCGAAGCCCGAGAGCGGCGCCGGAGCCGTGGCGTTGAGCAGGTGCTGGACGAGCGTGACAAGCGCTCCGGTGCCCGAGCTCGCGATCCTGGCGTCGCAGAGGACGACCGGCACGTCGGGCCCCAGGTCGAGGGCGGCCCGTACCTCCTCGGGTTCGTAGCGGTAGGCGCCGTCGAACTCGTTGACGGCGACGATGAACCCGATACCGCGCCGCTCGAAGAAGTCGACCGCGGCGAAGCACTCGGCCAGCCGTCGGGTGTCGGCGATGACGACCGCTCCCAGCGCGCCCTTGGACAGCTCGTCCCACATGAACCAGAAGCGCTCCTGCCCCGGGGTGCCGAAGAGGTAGAGCACGTGCTGTTCGGACAGCGTGATCCGGCCGAAGTCCATGGCCACGGTGGTCGCCGACTTGGATTCGATGCCTTCGAGGCTGTCGGTCGCCGCGCTGACCTGTGTCAGCAGTTCCTCGGTGCTGAGCGGCGCGATCTCGCTGACGGCACCCACGAACGTCGTCTTGCCGACGCCGAACCCGCCCGCGACCAGGATCTTGAGGGCCACGGGGAAGTATCCGGAGCTTCCGGAGCTGTCAGAGCTGTCGTCGTAGACCATCGAGCACTGCCTCCAGCAGGGATCGGTCGGTTGGCATGTCATGGAACGCGGGAGCGTGCGCGGTCACCGCTCCGCAGTCGACGAGGTCGGAGAGGAGGACCTTGGTGATGACCGCGGGCAGCCGGAGATGTGCGGCGATCTCGGCCACGGACATCGGGCCGTCGCAGAGCTCCAGGGCCACGGTGTGCTCGGGGCCGAGGTGGAACTGCGGCCGGCTCCCGGTGGCCATCACCAGGGAGAGCAGGTCGAGGACGGTGGTCGGCCTCGTCCGGCCGTTGCTCACGGTGTACGGGCGGATGAGCCGGCCTGCCGCGTCGTCGAGCAACGGCCCGTCCTGCGGGGCCGGCATCCTCACAGCCCCGGGGTGAACGGAGCTCCGGCCGGCTGCCGGAGCGGCGTCATCAGGTAGGGGCGCACGCTCTTGACCAGCATGGCCATCTCGTAGCCGAGCACGGCGGCATCCGCCTCGCGGCCCGCGAGGACGGCAAGGCAGGTGCCGGCGCCCGCGGTCGAGACGAACAGGAGCGTCGAGTCGAGCTCGACCACGACCTGCCGCACGTCGCCGTGGTCACCGAACCGGGCACCCGCGCTCCGGCCGAGCGAGTACAGGCCGGCGGCCAGGGCCGCCATGTGGTCGGCGCTGTCGGCGTCCATGCCGTGGGCGGACTTCACCAGGCCGTCCGCCGAGAGGAGGACCGCACTGCGTGTGTACGGCACGCGTTGGACGAGGCCGCTCAGCAGCCAGTCGAGGTCCGAGACCTGACCGGACGGCATTTCTGTCGTCATGGTGTATCTACTCCTTGAACATGTTCTCGGTTCGTGGATCCGGTTCGGACGTCTGCGGCCCCCGGGACCCGGGGACCGGGCGTTCCGCGGGGACCGTCGCGGCGGTGGGGACGCGGAACGGCAGCGGTGCCAGACCCTGGGTCCGCCGGGCCCCCGCGCCGGCGGCGTGGCCGCCGCTGACGGGAGGAGCGGAACCCGGGGTGCCGTACGCGTCTGCGGTCGGGGGCTCCTCGGCGGTCTGCGCCTCGGCGAGGTCGACCCCGCGCCGGAAGGCCGCCATCAGGCCGGGGTCGTGCAGGGCGTTCTCGTCCTCGGCACGCGGGGCCGGGACCTCCCTGAGCTGCGGAACCAGATGCTCCTGGTTGCTGCGCCTGGGAAGCTGGGGACGGTCCGGGCCTGCCTCGACGGCGGGGGACACCGCGGCGGGAACACCCGCGTCCATGACGGGCCGCACGTGCTCGGCGGACCCGGCAGAAGCGGGACCGGGACCGGCCGGGGGCGCGGGAACGGTGACACCGGGGCTGGGACCGGAGGCCCCGGCGTGACCGGCCGACACGGCGGGATCCGCCTGCGCCACGGGACCGGCCGACGCGCCGGGGTCCTCCGGCGCCACGGGGCCCATCGGACCGGCCTGCGCGACGGACCGGGCGACGGGTGGGGAGGCCGCGAGGTTGGGGCGGTCGACCCGCTCCGCGCGCAACGGCAGGGGTGGCGCCTCCCCTTGGCGCCGGTCCTGCCCGGACTGCTGGTCCAGCCGGAGCGGGGGCGGACCGGCCTGCTGCGGGACCGCGGGAGGTGTGTCGTGGGTGGACGGGTGGTGCACGGCGCCTGCGGGCGGGGCCGGGGCCGCCTCGGGAGTCGTCGTGGCATCGATGTCGATGCCCAGAAGGACTTCGGGCAGCACGAGTACCGCTTGCGTGCCCCCGTAGATGTTGCTCTGCAGCCGTACGGCGATGCCGTGCCTGCGGGCCAGGGAGGCGACCACGAACAGCCCGATCCGCCCGTCCTGCAGCAGATGGGCGACGTTGACCTGGTCGGGGTCGGCGAGCAGCGTGTTCATCCGCTTCTGCTCGGGGCCGGGCATGCCGAGCCCCCGGTCCTCGACCTCGAGGGCGAGTCCGGCGGTGACGCGCTGGGCGCGCAGCAGGACCTGCGTGTGCGGCGCGGAGAACACCGTGGCGTTCTCGACGAGTTCGGCGAGGAGATGGATCACGTCGGCGACCGCGTGTCCTCGGAGGGTGCCGTCGATCGGCGGGACCAGCTTGACCCGCGGGTACTGCTCGACCTCGGCGATCGCCGAGCGGAGCACCTCGATCATGGTGACGGGATTGCTCCACTGCCGCCGTGACACGGCACCGCCCAGTACGGCGAGATTCTCGGCGTGCCTGCGGATGCGGGTCGCGAGATGGTCGACGTGGAAGAGGCCCTTGAGAAGGTCGGGGTCCTCGACCTCGTGCTCCAGCTCGTCCAGGATCTGGATCTCGCGGTGCACGAGGGACTGCAGCCGCCGGGCGAGGTTGACGAAGACCTCGACCTTCTGTTCGTTCCCGTTGCCCCGGAAGAGCTGTGAGGCCTGGACGACCGCCGCCACCGCGTCGTCCTGCGCGCGGCTCATCTCCTGGGCCAGGAGGTCGAAGGCGTCCGCGCCGGGGCCGGGGGCTGGTGTGGACGCGCGGGCGGGCAGGGGTTCACCCTCGCGGAGCTGTTCCACGACACGCTGGAGCTCGGCCTGGTGCCGGGCACCGGTGCGCCGCAGCGCCAGGCAGCGGTCGGCGACTCCGGTGGCGACGCGGTGGGCGCCGAGGAGGGCCGCCGCCACGGCAGCCACGGCCAGCGCCCCGGAGCCGCCGAGTGCGGCCAGGAGACTGCCGGACGGGCGCACCCCGGAGGACCGGATGGTGAAGATGACGGCGGCGGCCCCGCTGAGCACGGCGGCCACGGTCGGCAGGAGGGCGGTGCGCAGAAGCTGGGGCCGCAGCCGGGTGTCGGGGGTGGTCTGCGTGGCGCGCGGCCGGTTCGCGGCCGAGTGCGTACGGCCACCCGGACGGCCGTGCCGTCCGCCTTCGCGGCGTTCCGGTCGCGCGGTGGGTGCGCGAAGTTGAGACATCATCGTCCTCGGTACGTGGGGCACCAGGAATCGGCATTCGTGTGGTGACACCTACGGTGGTCGGTCAGGCCCGGGTCAACGGTCGGGGCGGGCTCGACCGATATGAGCCCACCGTTGATCACCGGCCACACACGGTAGTCGTCAATCGTCCGCGCTCGGCGTGCAGTTGTCGAAGTTGCCCGCCGGGCGTCCCGCTCTGGTATGACGCGTCGCACGGGCAGCCGAATCCACGCGCCGTCAACTTCGTACGCACACCCGGAGAGCGAACGCGTGCGCGGGTTACGTACGGCCCGGCCCCCCGGGCGGAATCCGCGCTTCCCCCACCGCCGGGAAGCCCACCCCGTCGCTCTTCGGCCGCCGGGCACAGGACCGGTGGCCGAAGAGAGGCGGGCCGGGCCGCGGCCTGGAACTCCCGCCTCCGGGTCCCGGAAGCCCGGCTCCCCGGCCACCACTGCGGACGATTGCCGTCCCTGACGGGGTGTCCGCCCCTCAGGCGGGGGGTCCGCCCCTCAGGCGGGGTGTCCGGGCTCCGCCGGGACGCCCGGGCTCCGACAGGGAGTCCGGCGCCTCAGGCGGGGTGCGCGGGCTGCAGCCCTGCGTAGACGCCGTCCGTCAGCAGGAGCTCGTCGTGCGTCCCCACCTCGGCGATGCGTCCGCCCTCCATGGCCACGATGCGGTCGGCCCCCTGGACCGTGGAGAGCCGGTGGGCGACGACGAAGACGGTCCGGCCGTGCACGAGCCGGGTGAGTGCCTCCTGCACCAGGGCTTCGGAGCGGTTGTCGAGCGCGGAGGTGGCCTCGTCGAGCACCAGCACCCTCGGGTCGCGGATCAGCGCACGGGCGATGGCCAGACGCTGCTTCTGACCGCCCGACAGCTGTGCGCCCCGCTCACCGATGACCGTGTCCAGTCCACGGGGAAGGCTGTTGACGAATTCCAGCGCGTTGGCGTCACGGAGGGCGCGCATCAACGTGTCCTCGTCCGTGTCCGCCATGCCGTACGTGACGTTCTCCCTGATGCTCCCCTCGAAGAGGATCGATTCCTGTGGCACCACCGACAGGAAGCGACGGTAGGACCGCAGGTCGAGTCCGGCCATGTCGGTGCCGTCGAGCAGGATGCGGCCCGAGGTGGGCCGGATGAATCCGATGAGGAGGTTGAGCACGGTGGACTTGCCCGCGCCGGAGGCCCCGACCAGCGCGATGGTCTCCCCCGGCCGTGCCGAGAGGGTGAACCCGTCGACCGCCGGCTCCCCGTCCTCGTAGGCGAATCCGACGCCCTCGAAGTCGATGCGTCCGACGACGCCGTCGACCCGCGCCTTGCCCGCGTTGTTCTCCAGGTCCGGCGCCTGGAGCACCTCGCCCGCCGACCTGACCGACTCCAGGCCCTTGGTGAGGACGGGGGCCAGGCCCAGCAGCGTGGTGACGGATCCGGTCAGTACGGTGAAGAAGGCGCTGAGCATCACCACGTCGCCGGCGGTGATCGGCATCCAGCCGTGGTAGGCGACCAGGGCCGATCCCGTGAGGCAGAGGACGCCGAGCGTGTTGAGGATGACCCAGGCGAGCGAGCCGAACCGGCCGTTGATCATGTCCAGGCGCAACCCGGCCGCGAACACCTGGCGCAGCGATCCGTCGACCCGGCCGAGCGCGGTCCGTTCCAGTCCGTGGGCGCGGGTGATGGGGATGAGAGTGGTCATCTCCCCTACGCGCGATGACAGTTGTTCGACCTCGCGCCGGAAGGACTCGTTGTGGCTGCGCAGCCGGCTGCGCAGCTTCATCACGAGGATGCCGGACGCGGGGACCACGACGAGGAACACGGGCAGGAACTCGGGCACCCGTACGCCGATGACGACGAGCCCGCCGACCAGGGTGACGACGGCGCCGAGTCCCATGTCGGAGCTCTGCTGGACCATCTGCTCCACGGCTTCGACGTCGCGGACCACCTTGGCCTGGAGCACGCTCGAACTGACCCGCGCGTGGTATCCGATGGAGAGCTGCTGCATACGGCGGCAGAGCGCCGAGCGCAGGGTCGTACCCATGCGGCGGATGCTGCCGCCGAGGCACCGCACGTACCACTGGTGCAGGGGGTAGTTGATCACGAGGATGAACAGGAGGACGCCGACGGACCGCCAGATGCCTGACTCGGGGCCGTGCTGGACGACGACGTCGAGGACGGTGGCGGTGATCAGCGGCAGCAGCCAGATGGGGCTGTGCTTCACGACGAAGAGGGCGACCGCCAGGGCCAGCCGGCCGCGGTCGGGGCGGAGGAGAAGGCCGAGGGTGCGGACCGGGTTCTCGCCGCGGTAGCGGTGATCGAGGTGGTCGAAGCGCGCCGGGGGTTCGGCGCCGAGCGATGAAAGCGCTTTCTTCATACGGTCATCCCACCTGCTTCCACCGCCTCCGACAACCCCCCTTCCACGGGGAGAGACGGATGCCGCGCACGCACCGGTGAGTCTGCCCCGCCTCCTGCCGCCGGAGTCATCGGAGCGGCCTGCGGATTTATTCGGGATCACGCTGCGTAATCCCCCGCCGACCGGGTAGCGGGCCGAGATGTTCAGGTATAGGCGTGTACGAGTTCTGACCGTGCTGCTCGGTGGCTGGGTGGCCCTGACGGCCGTCGAGCGATGGGCGGAGCAGGAGCCGTGGCCGGGCGCGGTTCTCGGCGGACTGCTGTGGGCGTGCGTGGTGGCCGGCGTCTGGTGGTTCGCCGAGTGGACACAGTCGCCACTGCGCACCGCCCGCGAATCGAGGGCGGCACGCGCGGCCTCGGCCCAGGCGACCTCGGCCCGCGGGTCCGGGGCGCACGCGTCCGGGACGGCACCCGCACCGGACGACGACGCATCACACGACGACGCACCGGACGGACAGCACACGGACGCCGGCGCACCGGCCCCCCGCCGGCCCGAGTCCTCCACACCGTCCCGGCACTGATCCCGGCGCCCGGCCGTGGCAGACGTGACCGCCCGCGCACACCTCGGGGTGTGCGCGGG
>NZ_JBHJYN010000023.1:0-67298 GCF_042270185.1 Streptomyces sp. NPDC055962 | reverse complement strand
CACCACCACCACCACCCCAGGACCCCGGTCGGCCGCGGCGGACACGGGGCGGCCGGCACCTCGGCGGCGCGAAGGCGCCCGCGGTTGTTCAGCAGACGCACGGCACGCCCTCCGTACACCGGCGCCCCTCTTCCACCGGCGCCCTCCGTCTACCGGCACCCCGCGTCGGCCGTAGCCGCGGGCTGTTCCGGGCGGGCCACGAGGACCTCGACGCCGTCGGCCTGGAGGGCGTCGAGGTCGAAGGCCGGGATTCCGGAGTCGACGATGACGAGGTCGAAGGCGGTCACGGGGGCCAGTTGGTAGAGGCCGCGTCGGCGGAACTTCGTGTGGTCGACCAGGAGGACCTTGCGTGCGCACGCCTCCATCAGGGCGCGCTTCACGGCCACCGTCTCCTGCGACTGGTGGTAGCAGTGTCCGCGGGTGATGGCGGTCGTGGAGGCGAACAGCGTGTCGGCGCTGAGGCTGGTCACGGCGTCCACGGTGCGCAGCCCCAGGAAGGCGTCGTAGGCGGGGTAGTAGGTTCCGCCCAGCGAGATGAGCTCGATGCCCGGGCTGTCGGCCAGCGTCTGGGTGACGGGGCCGAAGTTGGTGATGACGGTCAACGGGGCGTGCCGGTCCAGGAGGCGCGTGAGGGCCAGAGCGGTCGTGCTGTCGTCGATGACGACCGCCTGCCCGGGCTTGACGAACGACAGGGCGGCGCGGGCGATGGCTTCCTTCTCCGCCGTCATGGCACGGGCACGGTGGCGGACGTCGCCGTGGAAGGCGGTCGACGGCTGGGCCGTCGCGCCTCCGCGGACCTTTCTCAGCCAGCCCCGGTCCTGCAGGTAGTCGAGGTCCCGGCGGATGGTCATGGCCGTCACGCCCAGCTCGTCGGCCAGCTGCTCGATCCGGACGAACCCCCTGTCCACGACGCGGCCCTTGATCCGCTCCCTGCGCTCGCGGGGTTTCCGCGCGCTCATGTCGGCCGGCTGCCGGTCCTCTGCTCCCATGAAGGCTCCTGTTCATTTTCTGTGAAGTGAACATCCCCGGGCCTGACTCCGATTACGTCGTTCGTCACTCCTTCCGGTGAGGCGGCGCCCGTGGCCGCACCGCTGCCGCCGCCCGCCGCAACGACGGCCGACCGACGCGCTCCTCGCGCCGCCCGGCGGAACGCGCGCACCGAACGAACATCGAAATCAAGGGAAGCGCTACAGCAATTGTTCAATTACTGCGGCCCGTTGACACAAACGAAACATCTGAGTTTCCTGAGCGTTGCCTTCAGCGCCCACGAGCAAGGAGTGGAACATGAGAAGAACGGCACGTCCTGCTCTCCTCGCAATCCTCGTCCTGGGCACACTCGTCTCGTGCGCGGAGGAACCCGGCACGGCCGGTTCCGACGACGGCGGCGGCGCGGGCAAAGTCGCGTTCCTGATGCCTGACCTGGCCTCCACCCGGTACGAGCGGTACGACGCGCCGCTCTTCAGGAAACGTATGGGTGCGCTCTGCCAGGAATGCAAGGTGATCTACCAGAACGCCGACAGTGACGCCGCGTTGCAACAGCAGCAGGCCAACTCCGCGATGGCGCAGGGTGCGAGGGTGATCGTGCTGGACCCGGTCGACTCGGATTCGGCGTCCACCATCGTGCAGACGGCGCATTCACAGGGCGTCAAGGTGATCGCTTATGACCGACCGGTGTCCAAGAATCCGGCGGACTTCTACATTTCGTTCGACAACGAGGCGATCGGCGAATCCATCGGCCGGTCGCTGGTCGCCCGCCTGGAGAAGACGGGCGCGATGGGCGGCCTGCTCCAGGTCAACGGTTCCCCCACCGACGCCGCGGCCGGGCTGATCAAGAAGGGCATCCACACGGCCGTCGACGACAGCGGGTTCGACCTGCTCGCCGAGTACGACACCCCGGACTGGTCACCGGAGAAGGCGCAGCAGTGGGTGAGCGGACAGATCGCGCAGCACTCCGGACGCATCGCGGGCGTGGTGGCCGCCAACGACGGCACCGGTGGCGGGGCGATCGCGGCCTTCAAGGGCGCCGAGGTGAAGGTCCCGCCGGTCACCGGCAACGACGCCGAGCTGGCCGCGATCCAGCGCATCGTGTCGGGCGACCAGTACAACACCATCTCCAAGCCCATCAAGACCGTCGCCGAGGCGGCGGCGGAGGCCGCCCATCAGCTGATGAAGGGGGAGGAGCCCGAGCCGGACTCGACGCTCTTCGACACACCTTCACAGCTGTTCGAACCGACGGTGGTGACCCGGGAGAACCTCAAGGAGGTGGTCTTCGGCCCGGACGGGGTGCTCGGGACCGAGGACGTCTGCACCCGCGTGTACGCCGACGGCTGCCGCCGGCTCGGCATCCGGTAGCGCCTCCCGTGCCCCGGCGAGAGAAGCGTCCTATGACCGTCCCCTCGTTCTCCGGAACCGGAACACCTCCCCGGACCGACGGATCCGTCGTGCTGTCGCTGAGGGGCGTGAGCAAGCGGTTCGGTGCCGTCGCCGCGCTCAGCGGCGTCGACCTCGATGTCGCGGCCGGTGAAGTGGTCGCCGTGGTGGGGGACAACGGTGCGGGCAAGTCCACCCTCGTGAAGATCCTCTCCGGGGTCCACACCCCCGACGCGGGGACGATCGCCTTCCACGGCGAGGAGGTCGCGTTCGACTCCCCCGGCGCGGCGCACGCGCTGGGCATCGCCACGGTCCACCAGGACCTGGCGCTGTGCGAGAACCTCGACGTGAAGGCGAATCTCTTCCTCGGCCAGGAGCTACGGCCCTGGATGCTGGACGACGTCGCCATGGAGAAGCGGTCCTGGGAGCTGCTGCGTGAACTGGGGGCCAGGGTGCCCTCGCTCGACCTCCCCGTGGCGGCTCTCTCCGGCGGTCAGCGTCAGACGGTGGCGATCGCCCGGGCGCTGCTCGGCCGGCCGGAGGTCGTCCTGCTGGACGAACCGACGGCCGCCCTCGGCGTCGCGCAGACCGCCGAGGTGCTCGACCTCATCGAACGCCTCAAGGGCAACGGGCTCGGCACCGTCATGATCAGCCACAACATGGAGGACGTCCGGGCGGTCGCAGACCGGGTGGCCGTGCTCCGGCTCGGCCGCAACAACGGGGTGTTCGACGCCCGGGAGGTCTCGTACGAAGAGGTCGTCGCCGCCATCACCGGGGCGGCCGACAACGCCGTTTCGCAGCGTGCCGCGCGCCGCGCGGCCACCTCTCGACAGGAGGAGGGACAGCCGTGACCTCTCTCGGTTCTCCGGTGGCTGCGGCCACCGACCCGCCGGACGAGCCATCGGCGGCGCGACACGGTTTCCGCGACAGCGTCCGCGGTTCGGCCCGCCGGGTCCGGGCCGGCGACGTGGGCGTGCTGCCGGTCGTCGCCGGTGTCGTGGTGATCTGGACGATCTTCCAGTCGTTGAACCGGACCTTCCTCTCCAGCACCAACCTGGTGAACCTGGCCTTCGACATGGTGCCTCTGGGAGTCGTCGCGCTCGGCATCGTGTGCGTGCTGCTGGTCGGCCAGATCGACCTGTCGGTCGGCTCCGTGAGCGGTGTCGCCGCCGCGACGACGGGTGTGGTGATGGTCCGTCACGAGCAGTCGGTGTGGCTGGCGGTCCTGACGGCGGCGGGTGTCGGCGCGTTCATCGGCTGGCTCTACGGGCAGGCGCTCAACCGCTTCGGTGTGCCCAGCTTCGTCGCCACCCTGGGCGGTCTGCTGGCGTTCCTCGGCGCCCAGCTCTGGCTGCTGCGCGGCGAGAACGCCATCAACCTGCCGTACGACTCGGGTCTCGTGAGGTTCGCCCAGGTGTGGTTCGTCCCGGAGGCGGTGGCCTACGCCTTCATGGTGCCGGCGGCCGGAGGGTTCCTCGCGCTGGGCCTGCTCCGTGCCCGCAGTCGCCGCCGCGCCGGGCTGTCGTCCGTCTCGCCGCGGTGGCTGGCCGTGCAGTCCCTCGCGCTGGCGGCGGCGCTGCTGTTCGCGGTGTACTACCTGAACCTCACCCGCGGGGTGCCGTGGATGTTCGTGCTCTTCGTCGCCCTGGTCCTGATCCTGCACTACGTCCTCGCCCGGACCGGGTTCGGCCGGTCCCTGTACGCGGTGGGCGGCAACGCGGAGGCGGCCCGCAGAGCCGGCGTCGACGTACGCGCCGTGTACACCGCGGCGTTCGTCATGTGCTCGACGCTCGCCGCGACAGGCGGGGTGCTGGCCGCCGCCCGTCTCGCGGCGGCGAATCAGAGCACCGGCACGGCCGACGTGAACCTCAATGCCATCGCCGCCGCGGTGATCGGCGGGACCAGCCTTTTCGGGGGCCGCGGATCCGCCTTCGCCGCCCTGCTCGGTGTCCTCGTCATCCAGTCGATCTCCAGCGGGCTCACCCTGCTCAATCTCGATTCCGCGTACCGCTTCGTCATCACGGGCTGCGTGCTGCTGGTCGCCGTCGCCCTGGACTCCGCCGCCCGCCGCTCGCGGCTGGCACACGGAAGGGGCTGAGAGCATGACATCGCTGGCCATCGACGCGGGCACCACCACGGTCAAGGTCGTCGGATACGGGTCCGACGGAGCGGAACTGACGGTGAGCCATCGCCCGACCCGGGTGCTGCGGCCGTGTCCGAGCCATGCGGAGCAGGACATGGACGAGGTGTGGGCAGCGGTCGCCTCCGCGGTCCGGGAGGTCGTGGCCGCACTGCCCGAGCCCCCGGGGCTGGTCGCCGTGACCGGGCAGGGCGACGGAGCGTGGCTCGTCGACGAGCGGGGCCGGCCCACCGGGCCCGCGGTGCTGTGGAACGACGGCCGGGCCTCCGACCTGGTCACCGGGTGGGAGCAGGACGGCACCCTGGAACAGGCGTTCAGGATCTGCGGCTCCCGCATGTCCGCCGGCATGCCCAACGCCGTCCTGGCCTGGATGCGCGAGCACGATCCGGACCGGACGCGCCGCTCCCGCTCCCTGCTGACCTGCGGCGGATGGCTCTTCCTGAAGCTCACCGGAGAGACGGCCGTGGACGAGTCCGAGGCGTCGGCGCCCTTCCTGGACCTCGGGCGGCGCACCTGGTCCGAGAAGCTGTTCGAGCTGTACGGCGTGGAGTGGGCCAGGGATCTGCTTCCCGCGCTCCGGGACGACGACCACCGGGTGACCGCGCTCGGCGCCGCCGCCACCGCGGAGACGGGACTGCCCCCCGGCATCCCGGTCGTGCTGGCGCCCTACGACATCTGCGCCACGGCCATCGGCTCGGGCGCGGTCGTCGCCGGCCGGGCCTGCACCGTGCTCGGCACCACGCTGTCCACCGAGATCGTCACCGACTCGGCCGGCTGCGTGCTCACCGACGCCCCCGTGGGCATCACCGTCGCCCTGGGCGTCCCCGGGCACTACCTGCGCGCCTTCCCCACCATGAGCGGCGGCGACATGCTGCACTGGGGCGCACGGCTCCTCGGGCTCGGCTCGGCCACCGAGCTGATGGGACTCGCCGAGCACGGCGCCGAGGACACGGCCGGGGTGCGGTTCCTCCCGTACGTCTCCTCGGCCGGGGAACGTGCCCCGTTCTTCGACCCGGGAGCCCGTGGCTCCCTGTCCGGTCTGTCCCTGGACAGCGGCCGGGAGGACGTGGCCCGCGCGGTGGTGGAAGGTGTCACCATGGCGATCCGCGACTGCCTGGCCGCCTCCGCGGCCACCCCGGAACTGCTGACCCTCAGCGGCGGCGGTGCCAGAAGCGCGTACTGGACCCGGATGATCGCCGACGTCGTCGGGCTGCCGGTGGCGATCCCAGCCGACGCGGAGACCGGGGCCCGCGGCGCCTGGCTGACCGCCGTGGTCGCGACCGGCCGCGAGCCCGACTTCGCCACCGCGGCGGCGCGGCACGTGCGGATCTCCGCCACCTGCGAGCCGGACCCCGCCAAGGGCACGGCGGTGAGGGACCGCTATGCGGAGTTCCTGCGGCTGCGGGAGCTGCACAGGCCGATCTGGGCACTCGGCCGCGGCGGTGCGGGCCTCACCGAAGGAGCCGGCGCATGACCGGCGACGATCCGGACATCTGGCTCGGCGTGGACCTGGGCACCCAGGGGGTCCGCGCGGTCGCCGTGGCCTCGGACGGCCGGGTGCTCGGCACGGGGTCGTCGCCGCTGACCAGTGACCGGCGGGGCGCACGCCATGAGCAGGACCCGGAACAGTGGTGGCGTGCGGTCCGCTCGGCGGTCGGGCAGACCTGCGCCGCCGGCGCCGACCCGCACCGCATCCGGGCCGTGGCCGTGGACGCGACCTCCGGGACCGTCACCCTGACCGACCGGCACGGTAGGTGCGTCACCCCTGGTCTCATGTACGACGACGGCCGTGCGACGGTGGAGACCGAGCAGGTGAACGCGGTCGGTGAACACCAGTGGGCCAGGGCGGGCTACCGCCGGATGCAGCGCTCCTGGGGGCTTCCCAAGCTCCGCTGGCTGCTCGACAGGCACCCCCACGCGGTGGCGGAGGGCTGGCGCCTCGCCCACCAGAACGATGTGATCAACCGCAGGCTCGTCGGGCACGACGTGCCCACGGACACCAGCAACGCCCTCAAGTCCGGGGCCGACGCGGCAACGGTGAACTGGCCCGGGAAGGTCTTCGCCGCGCTGGGGATCCCCGCCGGCGTCCTGCCGGGCCTGGTGGTGCCCGGCACCGTGATCGGCGAGGTCTGCGCCGGTGCAGCGGCCGAGTGCGGACTCGTCCCCGGCATTCCCGTCGTCGCAGGGATGACCGACGGCTGTGCGGCCCAGCTCGGCTCCGGGGCGACCGCGGCCGGCAGCTGGAACTCGGTGCTGGGTACGACGCTCGTCCTCAAAGGGGTGACCGAGGACCTGCTCCGTGACCCGAACGGCGTCGTCTACTCCCACCGTTCCCCTTCCGGCCACTGGCTGCCCGGCGGTGCCTCCAGCACGGGGGCGGGCCTGGTCTCCCGGGAGTTCGCAGGCGCCGACCTGGACGGGCTGACCGCCGCGGCCGGTTCCCTCCTGCCCACCGGCCTGCTGCGCTATCCGCTGGTCTCGCCCGGGGAGCGGTTCCCGTTCGTCGCCCCGGACGCGGTCGCGTTCGCCAGCCGCGCACCGGCCGGCCGCTCCGAGGACTTCGCCGCGCTGATGCAGGGGGTCGCGTATCTCGAACGCCTCTGCTTCGACTACCTGGACCTGCTCGGCGCCCGGGTCGAGGGGCCCGTCGTCCTCACCGGGGGAGCGACACGCAACCCGGTGTGGAACCAGCTGCGCGCCGACGTGCTGCGGCGGCCCGTGTCGCTGCCCCGCCACGGCCGGCCCGCGCTCGGAATGGCCGTGCTCGCGGCCTCCGCCGTCGGGGAGCACGGCGCCACCGGGCCGGCGCTGGATCGTGCCGCCGCCGCGATGGTGCGGGTGGACCGGGTCCTGGAGCCGCGGGCCTCGCACCGGTCCGCGCACGACGAGGGCTACGTCCGGCTGCTCGGACTGCTGGTCGAGCGTGGCTGGCTGCCCGGGACCGTCGCGGACCACGCACGGGAAAGGACCGCACCATGAGCGTCCATGTCTTCCTCGTCCGGCACGGGGAGAGCGTCTGGCACGAGGAGAACCGCTACGCCGGGATCACCGACATCGCTCTCTCCCCGCACGGCCGCGCCCAGGCGTCCGGGCTCGCCTCGTGGGCGGGCGGTGCGGACCTCACGGCGGTGTGGTCCTCCCCGCTGCGACGCTGCCGGGAGACCGCGGAGGGATGCGCGGCCCGCGCCGGTCTGCCACTGGCCCTCGAACCACGTCTGCGTGAGCTGGATTTCGGTGCCGCCGAGGGGCTGACCCGCGCCGAGCTGCGGGAACGCCTGCCCGGTGCCCTGAAGGCCTTCGAGGCCGACCCGGTCGGGAGCCACTTCCCGGAGGGCGAGGACCCCGTCGCCGCCGGAGAGCGCTACGCCGGATTCCTCGACGGGCTGCGGGCGGGTCAGGAGGGCCGCGTTCTCGTCGTGGCCCACTCCACCGCCATCCGGCTCGCGCTCTGCCGGCTCCTGGGGATCCCGTTGCGGGACTACCGCCGTGTCTTCCCCCGCCTGGCCAACTGCGCGCTGACCGAACTGATCCTCCGCGACGGCACACCCTCGCTGCTGGCGCTGAACCAGCACGTGACCCCTGGAGTACCCGAGTGACCACGATCCTCGCGGCCGGCGACCACTTCGTCCGCAACGCGCTGCTCACCGACCGCCTCCGGCCGGTCGCACCCGGGGCGGCCTTCCGTGAACTCACCCTGCCCTGGCCCGTCGAGCCCTTCGGTACGGTGGCCGAGGTCCACGAGGCCTCGGGTACCGAGGACCAGCTGATCGAGGCCCTGGACGGTGTGGACATCTGCGTGACGCAGATGGCGCCGCTGACGGAACGGATCCTGGCGGCGAGCCCGGGGCTCCGCCTGTTCTGCGTCGGCCGGGGAGGCCCCGTCAACGCGAATCTCGCGGCGGCCACCCGGCACGGTGTCGCGGTCACCTTCGCCCCCGGCCGCAACGCCACCGCCACGGCCGAGCACACGGTGGCCCTGATGCTGGCCGCCACCCGCCGGGTCCCGGCCACCCACCAGGACCTCACCGCGGGCGTCTGGCGGGGCGACTACTACCGCTACGACAGCGTCGGCCCCGAACTCGCGGGCAGTACGGTCGGCATCGTGGGACACGGCGCCATCGGCTCCCGGGTGGCCCGCATCGTCCAGGGCTTCGGCGCTCGTGTCCTGGTCGCAGACCCGTACCTGGGCGAGGCCGGAGCGGCACCCGCCGAACGGGTGGAACTCCCCGACCTCATGCGCCGCTCCTCCTTCGTGACCGTGCACGCGCGGGCCACCCCTGGGACCGCGGGCCTGCTCTCCCGCGAGCTGATCGGGCTCATGCCTCCCGGCGGCGTACTCGTCAACTGCGCCCGCGGTTCGCTGGTCGACTACGACGCCGTGTGCGACGCCCTGGACGAGGGCCGGCTCTTCGCCGCCGCGTTCGACGTGTTCCCCGAGGAGCCGCTCCCGGCCGGGTCCCGGCTGCGGTGCACGCCCGGCGTCGTCATGACCCCGCACCTGGCGGGCGCCAGCAAGCAGACCGCCCACAACGCCTCCGCCCTGGTGGCGGATGAGGTCGCCCGCTTCCTGGCCGGCGGGGCGCCGGCCCACTGCGCCAACCCGGAGGTGCTGCGGGCCCGGTCCTGACCGGCACTCGAAGGAGGCACCGCCCTGTGGAAAGGAAACCGCGTGCGAGGCAAGCTCCGGATGTTCCGTACCTTCCTGGTCGCCGGGGTCGGTGTCCCGGTCCTGCTCCTGTCCGTCCCCTCCCCCGGTGTCGCCGCCGGCAGCCGGCCGGGCGGCGGGATACCCGGCCTGCCGTCCTCGGTGTACGGCGGGGCCTGGCCGACCAGCCATCTGCAGGGCGTGACCGTGGACCGCCGACGCGGCTTCGTCTACTGGTCGTTCACGCAGAAGCTCGTGAAGACCGACCTCCGCGGCACGGTCGTGGGGACCGTCGAGGGCCTCACCGGCCATCTCGGCGACATCGACGTCGACGAACGGGACGGCAGGGTCTACGGATCGCTCGAGTACAAGGCGGCGGCATCGTTCTACATCGCGGTCTTCGACACCCGGGCGATCGACCGGACAGGGATGGACGCCGAACGGGACGGGGTGATGACGGCGGTCCATCTCGGCAAGGTGGCCGCCGACTTCAGCGCGGACATGGACGGTGACGGCGTCTTCGACGGCGACACCGCCGACACGGCCGACCACCGCTACGGATGCAGCGGCATCGACGGCGTGTCGTTCGGCCCCGCGTTCGGCAGGCGCGGCGGCAAGCAGACGCTGAAGGTCGCGTACGGCGTCTACTCCCACACCGGGAGGAGCGACAACGACCACCAGGTGATCCTGGACTACGACATCAGCGGCTGGGCCCGGTACGCGCGACCGCTGTCCCAGGACGCCCCGCACCACAGCGGCCCCGCACACCCGGACAACACCTTCTTCGTCCGCACCGGCAACACCACCTACGGTGTGCAGAACCTCCAGTACGACCCGTACACCGGGAACTGGTTCATGGCGGTCTACAAGGGCAGGAAGGACGGGTTCCCCAACTACTCCCTGTTCGCCGTCGACGGGTCCGCCCGCCCGGTGCGCGGCGCGATCGAGGGGCAGCCCACGCCGGAGACCGGCCTTCTCCTCCCGCTCCGCGAGGCCGGGCTGCGCGATGCGGCGACCGGGATCCGCGGCTGGGAGTTCCAGGGCAGTTACGGCTTCGACGCGTTGGGCGGCGGACGGTACTACGTGGCGGAGGCCCGCACCGTGGAGGAGGACGGCGTCGTCAAGCAGGCGGGCGAGATCCGTCTGCACCGCTGGACGGGCGGAACCCCGGGCCCGTTCACACCCGTCGGCTGACGGCGCACGTCGGCCGCGGTCACCTCCACCCGGCCGTCAGGCCCGTGGGCGCGGCGGCCGTCCCGTCGAGGCACGGGCACGCAGTTCGACGGGCAGCAGCTGGTGGCCGGCCCCCTCGGCCCCTGTGGAGACCAGGTGCAGGAGACGCTCCACCGCGTGCCGCCCCGCGTCCGCGGCCGGTACCCGCAGCGCCGTGACGTCCGGCATCGCGAGTCCCGCCGCGGACAGGTCGTCCGCACAGGCCAGGCTGATGTCTCCGGGGGTGGTCACCCCCAGCACGGCCATGCGGTGCAGCAGGCCCAGGAGCAGCGTGCTGCTGTACGCGACCACCGCCGTGCAGCCGGAGTCGAGGACCGCCTCGGCGGCGCGGACGCCGGCCTCGAACTCCGGTGGGAAGGGGCCCATGGCCCGCACCTCGCAGTCGGCGGCCGCCTCGCGCAGGCCGCGCAGCCGCCGCGGGTCGAGCCAGGAGCCCTCGGGCCCGCCCAGGTAGGCGATCCGGCGGTGGCCGAGGCCGGACAGGTGGGCGCCGATCTCCCCGAGGCCCGAGGGGGTGTCGATGACGACGGAACTGACCCCGCGGACACGGCGGTCGAGGGTGACCAGCGGCAGCCTGCGGGCGACGTCCGTCAGCAGCGGTCCGGCCGCGAGCGGGGCGGCGGCCGCGAAGCCGTCGACGCGTTCGGCCAAGCGGTCGTAGAGTGCCTGCTCGCGCGCGGACGACCCGTTGGTCACCACCACGATGAGCTCGCAGCCCGCCTCCTCCGCGGCCTCCTGGGCGCCGGCGATGACGGGGGCGTAGAACGGGTTGGCCAGTGAGGGGACGCTGAAGGCGAGCAGCCCGGTCCGGCCGGTGACCAGGGCGCGGGCGGCGGAGTTGTGGCGGTAGCCGAGCCTCTCGGCCACGGCCACCACACGCGCACGCGTGGCTTCGGAGACCATGTCGGGCCGGCTCAGCGCGCGGGAGACGGTGGACGCCGACACCCCGGCCTCCCGGGCCACGTCCTCGAGTCGCGCCATCGCGTCCCCCTCCTCTGCGTCGTTCCCCCGCGGCTTTACATCTGCGCGAGCCGGTCCGTACCCTACCGTGCAAACGCATGCTGCAAGCGATTGCATTGATGAGGAGCGGCGATGGCGACCGATACGACCGCGGAGAGCGTCCCGAAGGTGGACCGGTTCTTCCGGCTGAGTGAGCGGGGGACGTCCGTCCGCACGGAACTGCTCGCGGGTGTGAGCATGTTCCTCGCCTCCGCCTACGTGGTCGTCGTGGTGCCCGGGATGCTCGCCGGCGCCGGGGTGCCGCACGCGGCGGCGACCACCGGGGTGATCGTGACGGTGGTGCTCGCGACGCTCTTCATGGGGCTCTACGCCAACCTGCCGTTCGTCCTGGCGCCCGGACTCGGCGGCGTGGCGCTCGTCGCGGTCACCCTCATCGGGCAGGAGAAGGTGCCGTACCCGGTGGCCATGGGCATGGTCTTCTGGTCCGGTGTGGCGTTCCTGCTGCTGACCCTGCTCGGCATCCGCCAGCTCGTCACCCGCATCATCCCTGACTGCGTACGACTGGCGATCGGGCCCGCCATCGGCCTCTACATCGCGATGCTGGGCTTCCGCTCGGCCGGACTCATCGGTGTGGGCAGGAAGGGGCTCGAACTCGGCGACCTCGGCTCCGCGGCCGCGTTGCTGGCCCTCGCGGGCCTGGTGCTGATCGCCGCCCTCTCCTCGCGCAAGGTGCCCGGCACGCTGCTGATCGCCATCGCGGTGCTGACCGTCGCGGCGATCCCCCTCGGCGTCGCCGAGGTGCCCGGCTCCCTCTTCGAGGCCCCTGGAGGCATGGGCCCGGTGGCGTTCGACATCGACCTGTGGGGCGCGCTCGAACCGCACTACCTGCCCTACCTGTTCGCCCTCTTCGCCGCCGAGTTCTTCTCCACCACCGGCGTCGTGATGGCGGTGGGCGAGCGGATCGGGCTCACCGACGACCAGGGGCAGATGAAGGACATCAACAAGCCGTTCCTCGTCGACTCCGTCAGCGTGATCGGGGGTTCGGCCATGGGCGGCCCGAGCGTGACGACGTACCTGGAGTCGGCGGCCGGCTCCGACAGCGGCGGCCGTACGGGGCTGACCTCGGTCGTCACCGGCGGCCTGTTCGCCCTGCTGCTGCTCTTCACCCCGGTCGCGACCATGATCCCGGAGGCGGCGACCGCCCCGGTGCTGATGTTCATCGGCCTGTCGATGCTCGCCGGGCTGCGCAAGGTCGACATGTCCGACGTCACCGACGCCCTTCCGGCGGCCCTCACCGTCGCCTGCACCCTGTTCTGGGGCAACTTCGGCACCGGCATCGCCGCCGGTCTCACCTCGTACGTGCTGGTCAAGGCGGCGTCCGGGCGCTTCAGGGACATCCACGTCGGGATGTGGGTCCTGCTGCCCTTCCTCGGCTACTTCTTCTACAACTCCATCCACTGATCGGAAATCTCGTGCACGACGTCCGCATCTTCGGGGGCAGTGTCGTCTCCGTCTTCACCGGCGAGGTCTTCACCGCTGACGTCCTCGTCACCGGCGAGGTCATCAGCGGGGTGGTGCCGCCGGGCACCGGTGGCGAGGCCGCCCGCCTGGTCGACGCCACCGGACGGCTGATCGTCCCCGGGTTCCTCGACGCGCACATGCACGTCGAGAGCTCCTTCCTCACCCCGGCCGCGTTCGCGTGGCTGACGCTGCCGCGCGGCACGACCACCGTGCTCGCGGACCCGCACGAGATCGTCAACGTCGCCGGGCGCGCGGCGATGCGGTGGATGATCGAGGCGGGGCGGTCCACCCCGCAGACGCAGCTGTGGGGCGTGCCGTCGTGCGTGCCGGCGCTCGCCGGGTTCGAGCACTCCGGCGCCCACCTGGACGCCGCCGACGTCGGCGATCTGCTGCGCTGGGACGGCGTACGGGCACTCGCCGAGGTCATGGACTACCGCGCAGTGGTCTCCGGCGACGAGCGGATGCACTCCATCATCGCGACCGCCCGGGACCAGGGTGCCATCCTCGACGGGCACTGCCCCGGCCTGTCCGGCGAGGAGCTCAGCCGGTACATGGCCACCGGCATCGACTCCGACCACACCAAGAACACCCCCGAGATCGTGGTCGAGAAGGCCCGTCTCGGCATGACCGTGATGCTCCAGGAGAAGTGCCTGGAGCCCGAGGTCGTCCGGGCCCTCATCGCACTGCCGCAGCTGCCGCCCGTCTGCCTCGTCACCGACGACCTGGCGGCCGACCACATCACGGCGAAGGGGCATCTGGACCACATCGCCCGTACGGCGGTCGCGGCCGGGCTGCCCGCGCTCGACACGCTGCGCGCGCTGACCTGGACGCCCGCCCAGCGGCTCCGGCTGCCCGACCGGGGCGTCGTCGCGCCGGGCAGGCGCGCCGACCTCGTGCTGCTCGAAGGGCCGTTGGAGGACTTCGCCGTCGACTCCGTCATCGCGGGCGGCCGGCTCGTCGCGGCCGGAGGACGGCCGGTGTACGAGGAACCGCACCCGGGCGGCCACCCGTTCGCGGGCTCCGTCCACGTGCCCGGGCTCCCGGACGACGAGTACACGTGGCGGGTGGACCTGCCCGACGGGCGCCACCGCTTCCGGGCGCTGCGCGTCAACCCGGTCGACACGTACACCGAGCCCACCGAGATCGAACTCGATGTCACCGGCGGTGAGGTCGCGTGGGAGGGCCGGACCGCCCTGTGCTGGGTGCGCAACCGGCACGGCCGCGACCACACGGCCTGTGTGCCGGTGACCGGGATGGACCTCGGCGACGGCGCGGTCACCACGACGTACGCCCATGACAGCCACAACCTCGTCACGCTCGGCACCGCACGGCGCTCGATGCGGGCCGCCGCCTCGGCGGTG
Organism: Streptomyces sp. NPDC055962; assembly: GCF_042270185.1. Classification (NCBI taxonomy): domain Bacteria; kingdom Bacillati; phylum Actinomycetota; class Actinomycetes; order Kitasatosporales; family Streptomycetaceae; genus Streptomyces; species Streptomyces sp. NPDC055962. The sequence continues at coordinate 53,068 of NZ_JBHJYN010000023.1, read as the reverse complement.
CTGGACGACGACGGCGGCGTGGCCGTGGCCCGTGACGGCGCCGTCACCGCCCGACTGCCCCTGGCCGTCGGCGGGGTGATGTCGACGGCCCCGGCCGCCGAGGTCGCCGACGCCTCCCGCCGGGTGCGGGACGAACTCGGCACATGGGGATGGCGTCACCGCAACCCGTTCATGAGCGTCTCGACGCTCACCCTGGCCGTCTCCCCCACGATGAAGATCACCGACCTGGGCCTGGTGGACGTCCTCGCCCGTGACTGGACCGCGCAGGTCCTGGACGGCTGCCACTGACGGCACCCGGCCCGCCGGCTCCCGACCTCCCGTGGGTCCGTGCGTCCACGGTGTCCGGCGCGTCGTGCCGGGTGTCGCAAGGCGAACGGGCGGGAGACGGACCCACGGCTCCGCATGTTGCGACGGCCCGCCCTGGCCGGACGGGCCGTCGGACGGCGGATAATCCCTCGCGCGGTGGCCGGGAATCGCGGAGACTCGCCCCGTGTCCGACATGCATGCGTTCCGGGAGGCGGTCACGGCGTGGGCCGCCGGTGGCCCCGATGAGGCCGCGCGGGGTCTGGCCGCGCGGTTGCCCGTCCGGACCGCGGTCCTGCTCGAAGGCCCGAGCGACGTCGCCGCGGTCGACGCACTGGCCGCGGCGCACGGCCGGGACCTGGCGGCCGAGGGGATCTGCGTCCTGCCGATGGGCGGCGCGATGAACATCGGACGCTACGCCCGCCTCCTCGGACCGCCCGGCCTGGACCTCGCCCTCACCGGGCTGTGCGACGAGAACGAATCGGGCTGCTTCGCCCGCGGCCTGGAGCGGGCCGGTGCGGCGCGGGAGGGCTTCTTCGTCTGCGCGGCGGATCTGGAGGACGAGCTCATACGCGCGCTGGGCGTGGCCCGGGTGAAGGAGCTCGTACAGGCGGAGGGGGATCTGCGCCCCCTCCAGACCTTCCTGAACCAGCCCGCGCAGCAGGGTCGCGCACCGCAGCAGCAGTTGCGGCGCTTCCTCGGCACGAAGAAGGGCCGCAAGATCCGCTACGGCCATGTGCTGGTCGAGGCGCTCGGCTCCGGGCGTGTGCCCGCCCCGCTCGACAGCCTGCTCGCCGGTCTCTGACCGCTCTGCACCCTGCCGGTACGGGCGTAAGGGCCGCATCGCGCACGGCGTTTGCGGGCCGGGGCGGTCAGTTCGACACATGACGCACGCCGCGCTCGACGAACCGGAGAGGTACGGCCGCCGCCTGCCCTGCGCCGACCCGGTCCGAGGACACGGCGTGAGCCGTCCGGGCGGGCGGGGCACCGGACCTCCGGCCGGCTGCCGGGGCGGCGGCGCACCGGCAGCCGGCATCCACCGTTCAGGATGGTGAGTTTGTCCACACCGCCGGATCGCGCCGCCCCGCCGGTGGGCCGTGACGGCCGGCTCGTGCGTGGAGCGGCCGGGGGCACGGGCCGGGCCAGGGGCGGGCGGGGCGGCTCCGTCCCGGGGCGGCGGACGTACGGCGGCCGCGGTGAACCCGGCCGCGGCCGTGGAGCCCCGCGGTCGCGGGCGGATGGGCGTGCTTGTCATCGCCCCCCACCTGGCACTACTGTCGCCACGCCTTGGTGAACGGGAAATCCGGTGTGATGCCGGTGCGGCCCTCGCCACTGTGATCGGGAAGTCCGGCTCCGGCCCTCGCGGGCAGCCACTGGGTCCTTGTGACCCGGGAAGGCGGAGTCGGACGGTGTCACCCGTCAGCCAGGAGACCGGCCAGGGCACTTCAACCATCCACGAGGTGCTGGAGAGGGTCTGCTGAGCCATGCACATAGCCGAGGGTTTTCTGCCTCCGGCGCACGCGATCGCCTGGGGCGTCGCGTCCGCGCCGTTTGTCGTACACGGAGTCCGGTCACTCACACGTGAGGTCCGGGAGAACCCTGAGAGCACCCTGCTCCTGGGCGCTTCCGGAGCCTTCACCTTCGTCCTATCCGCCCTGAAGATCCCTTCCGTCACGGGGAGTTGCTCCCATCCCACCGGCACAGGGCTGGGCGCCATCCTGTTCCGGCCGCCGATCATGGCGGTGCTGGGCACCATCACACTGCTCTTCCAGGCGCTGCTGCTCGCGCACGGAGGGCTGACCACGCTCGGGGCCAACGTCTTCTCGATGGCGATCGTGGGCCCCTGGGCCGGCTACGCGGTGTACCGGCTGCTGCGCCGGTACGACGTGCCGTTGATGGTCGCGGTCTTCTTCGCCGCGTTCGTCGCCGACCTGTCCACCTACTGCGTCACCAGTGTCCAGCTCGCGCTCGCCTTCCCCGACCCGGGCACCGGGTTCCTCGGCGCGCTGGGGAAGTTCGGTTCCATCTTCGCGGTCACCCAGATCCCGCTCGCGGTGAGCGAAGGGCTCCTGACCGTGCTGGTCATGCGGCTCCTCGTGCAGTCCAGCAAGGGTGATCTGACCCGGCTCGGCGTGTTCCTCGCCGGCAAGCGGGCCCGGACCACGACGGACGAGAAGACCGAGGCGATGGCCCGATGAACAAGAACACGAAGATCAACGCCCTTCTGCTGCTCGTCGTGGCCGCCCTGGCCGTCCTGCCGCTCGTCCTCGGGCTCGGCGACGACAAGGAGGAGCCGTTCGCGGGCGCGGACGCCCAGGCGGAGACGGCGATCACCGAGATCGATCCCGGGTACGAACCCTGGTTCTCCCCGCTGTACGAACCGCCCTCCGGTGAGATCGAGTCGGCGCTGTTCGCGCTCCAGGCGGCGCTCGGCGCGGGCGTCCTCGCCTACTACTTCGGTCTGCGGCGCGGGCGCCGTCAGGGCGAACTGCGCGCGGGGGAAGCGCAGGACGGCGGGGGTGCCCCTGCCGGGACCGGGGAGTCACCGGCGCGGGGGGCCTGAGCCCACGTGCTGCCGATCGACGCGGCGGCGCACAGCAGTCGCTGGCGCCGCCGCCACCCCGTCGACAAGGCCGTGCTCGGACTGGGGCTGACGGTGCTGGCGATCTCGCTGCCACCGTGGCCCGGTGCCGTCCTGGTCCTCGTCACCGCGGTCTGCGTACTCCTGGGTCCGGCCGGCGTGCCGGCCCGCCATCTGTGGCGGGCCTACCGGGTGCCCCTGGGCTTCTGCGTCACCGGGGCGGTGACACTCCTCGTCCAGGTCGGCGGGCCGGAGGGGCTCGTCGGTCTGGCCGACGGCGGGCCGGTCCGTGCCGGGGAACTGCTGCTGCGCACCTCGGCCGCGTCCCTCGGTGTCCTGCTGTTCGCCTTCACCACACCGATGTCCGACCTGCTGCCCCGGCTGGTCGGGGCGGGGGTGCCCGCTGCGGTGGTGGACGTCGCCCTGGTGACCTACCGCATGAGCTTCCTGCTCCTCGACTCGATGCGCCGGATCCGGGAGGCCCAGGCCGCCCGGCTCGGCCACACCACCCGGGCGGCGTCCTGGCGTTCCCTGGCCGGGCTCGGAGCCACCGCCTTCATCAGGGCCTTCGACCGCGCGGCACGGCTCCAGTCGGGGCTGGCCGGGCGCGGCTACGACGGCACCTTGCGCGTCCTGGTGCCCGAGGCGCGTGTCTCCGCCCGGTTCACGGCCGCGAGTGCGCTGCTGCTCGCGGCCCTCACCGCACTGACCTTCGCCCTGGAAAGGCCGCTGTCATGAGCGATTCCGTGCTGCTCGCCCTTCGGGGCGCGTCCTTCGCGTACGAGGACGGTCCCGCCGTGCTCAGCGGCCTCGACTTCGAGGCGCGCGAAGGGCGCGCGCTCGCCCTGCTGGGCAGGAACGGCAGTGGCAAGACGACGCTGATGCGGCTCCTCAGCGGTGGACTGCGTCCGAAGGAAGGGCGGTTGACCGTCGAGGACCGTCCGGTCACGTACGACCGGAAGGGGCTGACCCGGCTGCGTACGACGGTCCAGCTGGTGGTGCAGGACCCGGACGACCAGTTGTTCGCCGCCTCCGTCTCCCAGGACGTGTCGTTCGGGCCGCTCAATCTCGGCCTGTCCACCGAGGAGGTCCGAGCGCGGGTGGACGAGGCGCTCGCCGCCTTGGACATCACGGCTCTGGCGGACCGGCCGACCCACCTCCTCTCCTACGGGCAGCGCAAACGGACCGCCATCGCGGGCGCGGTCGCGATGCGTCCCCGTGTGCTGATCCTCGACGAGCCGACCGCCGGGCTCGATCCGGACGGTCAGGAGCGGCTGCTCGACACGCTCGGCACCCTGCGCGGTGGTGGCACCACCGTCGTGATGGCCACGCACGACGTGGACCTCGCGCTGCGGTGGGCCGACGACGTCGCGCTCCTCACCCCGTCCGGTGTCCGGGCCGGGTCCGCGCCCGAGACGCTGGCCCGCACGGATCTGCTGCGGGAGGCCGGACTCCGGCTGCCGTGGGGTGTCGCGACCACTCAGCTCCTGCGTGCTCACGGGCTGTTGGCGGCGACGGCGACGGGCCCCAGGACCCCGGAGCAGCTCGCGGCGGACTTCGTCCCGCCGGCCGTCGCCGTCAGGACCCCGGCGGAGTCCTGACGGCGCGCCCGGAAGGACCGGCGCACGGGGTTACCGCCCGGCCGGCGCCCCGCTCGGGGCCGGCAGGAAGCCCGTCCCGTGGAAGTACGTCAGATAGCGGGTCACGACCTCGTCGGTGAGCGGGGGCAGGTGGACTCCCAGAGCCGCGGTGGCCTCCGCCGTACGCCGGGAGTCGAAGCGGCGGCGGTCGTGCGTGCCGGTCCGGGGCCGCCCCGTCTCGCCGAGGAACAACTGCGCGGCGTTGTCGTGCTGTCCCGCGACGAGGTCCTGCCACCGGGACGCGGGGACGGTGCGCAGGTCGTGCCCGAGCCGGCCCGCCACCTCGAAGACGCGTTCCAGGCCGGGCGCGTCCGGGTTGGTGAAGTGGTACGTCTCCACGCCGTCCCGCCCGGTCAGGGCCAGCGCGACGACGGCCGCGCTGACGTGGTCCACGGGCACCCAGTCCGTCGACCCGTACGGCAGGTCGGGCACCGCTCCCGCCTGGAGGCACCCCTTGATGAGCTGCCACAGCAGATCGCGGTCCTGGCAGGCACCGGTGACGGTGTCGCCGCTGATGCGGCCGGGGCGGTGGACGGTCACGGGCAGACCGCGCTCGCGGGCCAGCGCGACCAGCCCTTCGGCGACCCACTTGCTCTGCGCGTACCCGTCCGGAAGGCCGGACGGCGGCCCCGTCGGGCTCTCCTCCGTGAGGGCGGCGTTCCCCGTCCCGCCCTCCGGGGCGTAGACGCCGGTGGTCGAGACGTAGTGCATCCCGGGCGAGGCGGAGTCGGCGAGGAGGCGCAGCAGTTCCTCCGTGCCGGCCACGTTGGGAGCGCGCAGGTCTCCGTACCCGGCCGCGAAGTTGACGTGCGCGCCGTTGTGCAGGACGGGGCCCAGCCGGCGGGCCAGGGCGGCCCGGGTCCCGGGGGACAGTCCCAGCCCGGGGGCGGCGAGGTCGCCGGGGACGGGGTGGATCAGCGCGGCGTACCGGGGGTGCCAGAGGCCGTAGTGCTCCAGGTTGGTCCGCAGCCGGTGGGCCGCGCGCCGCTCGTCCCCGGCCCGTACGAGGCAGTCGACGGGGCCGTCGGTGGTCTCGATGAGATCGCGCAGGAGGAAGGCACCGAGGAAGCCCGAAGCGCCGGTCAGGAAGGGCCGGGTGCCCGGGCGCAGGGTTCTGCGGCCCGCCGGCCCCTCCGGGGCGGCGACGGCGCGGCCCGCACCCGTGATGTCCGCGGGCAGTACGACCTCGGCCGCCAGATCGGGCGTGACGGGGTGGTCCGGGTCCTCATCCCCGGCGGCGCGCCCCAGGAGGCGGTCGACGCCCTCGACGGTCGGTGCGGCGAACAGGGCCCGGAGGCTGAGCCGCCGGCCGCAGCGTTCGTCGATGCGGCGGGCCAGGGTGACGGCGAGCAGGGAGTGGCCGCCGAGCGCGAAGAAGTCGTCCGTGACACCGACCTCGGGCACGCCGAGGGTCCGGGCGAACACCTCGCAGAGGGCGCGTTCACGAGCGGTGCGGGGCGGGCGCCCTCCGGACGGTGCGCCGTGGTCGGGCGCGGGGAGGGCGCGCCGGTCCGTCTTGCCGTTGGGCGTGAGGGGCAGGGCGTCGAGACGTACGCAGGCTGCGGGAACCATGTGGTCGGGCAGGACCGTGGCCAGGTGGGAGCGCGCCTCGGCCTCGGACGGGCCCGTCGCGCCGTCCGCGGGCACCGTGTACGCGACGAGCCGGCGGTCGCCGGGCCGGTCCTCGCGGACGACGGCGCAGGCCGCCGCGACGCCGGGCAGGGCGGTCAGCGCGGCCTCGATCTCCCCGAGTTCGATGCGGAAGCCGCGGAGCTTGACCTGGCCGTCGACGCGGGACACGTAGACGAGCTCTCCGTCCGCGGTCCATCGCACCAGATCCCCCGTGCGGTACATCCGGCCGCCCGCGCGGTCGAAGGGGTCGGCCACGAAGCGGGACGCGGTCAGGGCCGCCCGGCCGTGGTAGCCGCGGGCGACACCCGCTCCGGACACGTACAGTTCGCCGACGACGCCGGGCGGCACGGGTTCCATCCGGTGGTCCAGGACATGGACCCGGGTGCCGTCGACGGGGACCCCGATGGGCACGGTGCGGTCGGGGGCGAGCCGGCCGTCCTCGTGCTGGAAGCCGCTCATGGTGGCGCAGACGGTGGTCTCCGTCGGGCCGTAGGCGTTGACCAGGAACCGGTCCCCCGCCCAGTCGTGCACGAGGCCGGGCGGGCACGCCTCGCCGGCGAGGACCATCGTCGTCCCGGCGGGCAGGGAGTCCTGCGGCATCACCGCGAGGACCGCGGGCGGCAGGGTGAGGTGGGTGACGCCCCGTTCCTCGACCAGGGCCGCGAGGGCGGGGCCGGGGAGCAGGGCGTCCCGTTCGTCGATCTCCAGGCAGGCCCCCGAGAGCAGCCCCATGCACAGCTCCCAGAACGCCGCGTCGAAGCTGACGGAGGCCATGTGCAGGACGTGGCTGCCCGGGGCGACGCGCAGCCGCTCGGTCTGGGTCCTGACCATGGCGCCGACGCCCTGGTGGGTGACCACGACGCCCTTGGGGCGGCCGGTGGAGCCGGACGTGTAGATGACGTACGCCGGGTTCGCCGGGCGAAGTGCGGGGGCGGGCCGGGCCCTCGGGGCCGCCGGGACGGCCCCGAGGTCGCCGACGTGAAGGTGGGGCACCGGGGACACCGGCAGGCGGCGGTGGACGGCGGGCGTCGTGAGCAGCAGGCGCGGCCGGGCGTCGTCGAGCATGTAGGACAGGCGCCGGGCCGGGTAGTCCGGATCGAGCGGCACGTACGCCGCCCCCGCCTTGAGGACGCCGAGGAGGGTCACGACGAGGTCGTGGGTGCGGGGCAGGGCGACGGCCACCCGGTCCTCGGGGCCGATGCCCATCGCCGTGAGGTGGTGGGCGAGGGCGTCGGCGCGGGCGTCGAGTTCGGCGTAGGTGAGTGTCGTGTCGGCGTCACGGACCGCGGGGGCGTCCGGGGTACGCCGTGCCCATGTCGCGAAGAGCGCGGGGACCGTCCCACCGGGCAGGTCCCGGGCGGGCCCGGTGCCCCGTTCGGCAAGGAGGGTGCGCTCGCCGGAAGTGAGGACGTCGTAGGCGCGCAGGGGGCGGCCGGGGTCGGCCGTGACCTCGCCGAGGAGGCGGACGAGCCGGTCGGCGAGGGCGCGGACCGTGGCCGGGTCGAAGAGTTCCGTCGCGTAGTCGAGGGCGGCTCCCATGCCGGCGGGCGTGCCGCTGTCGTCGTACGTCTCGGTGAAGGTGAACGACAGGTCGAACTTGGCGACCCCGGGGTCGAGCGGTACTCCCCGGGCGGTGAGGCCGGGGAGGTCCAGGGGTGCGGCGGGGGTGTGGTTCTGGAGGACGAGCATCGTCTGGAAGAGCGGATGGTGGTTCTGCGAGCGCGGGGGGTTGAGGAGTTCCACCAGGCGCTCGAAGGGCACGTCCTGGTGTGCGTAGGCGGAGAGGTCGAACTCCTTCACCCGGTCGAGTAGTTCGAGGAAGGTCGGGTCTCCGGAGAGGTCCGTGCGGAGCACGAGCGTGTTCACGAAGAGGCCGACGATGTCCGAGGCGGCTTCGTCGGTGCGTCCGGCGACGGCCGTGCCCAGGGGGATGTCGTCGCCGGCGCCGTGGCGGGAGAGCAGGAGTGACAGGGCGGCCTGGAGCACCATGAAGACGCTGCACCCCCGCTCACGGGCGAGTGTGGTGATCCGCCGTGCGGTGTCGGCGTCGAGTGCGAAGTCGTGGGTGGCGCCGAGGTGCCGGGGCACGGCGGGCCGCTGCCGGTCCCACGGCAGGTCGACCATCTGCGGCAGCCCGTCCAGCGCCTTCCTCCAGTGGGCGAGCTGCTGCGACACCAGGCTCTCCGGGTCGTGCTCGTCACCCAGCAGGCGGCGCTGCCAGAGGGTGTGGTCGGCGTAGTCGACGGGGCGTCCGGCCCACACGGGGGCCTCGGCGCGCGTACGGGCGCGGTAGGCGGCGCCGAGGTCGTGGGCGAGCGGTGCCAGCGACGAGCCGTCGGCGGCGATGTGGTGGACGACGAGGGCCAGGACGTGTGCGTCGTCGGCCAGGCGCAGCAGGGTCGCTTCGACCGGGGGACGGCGTTCGATGTCCAGGGGCGCGGTCGCGGCCTCGGCGATCCGGTCGGCGAGCCGGTCCTCGGCGACGCATTCGACGGCGAGCGGGAGGTCGACGTCGTCCGCACCGATGATGTGCTGGACCGGGCCTCCGTCGTGCTCGGGGAAGACGGTGCGCAGGGCGGCGTGCCGTACGACGACGTCGTGGAGCGCCTTGCGCAGGGCCTCGGTGTCGAGCGGCCCGTCCAGGCGTACGACGAAGGGGATGTTGTAGGTGGCGGAGGGGCCCTCCAGCCGGTGGAGGAACCAGAGCCGCTGCTGGGCGTAGGACAGCGGGAGCGCGGCGGGGCGTTCCTGCGGGACGAGCGCGGGGCGGGCGGCACGGTCCGCGTGCGCCAGGGCGGCGGCCAGTGTCGCGACGGTGGGGTTCTCGAAGAGGGTGCGGATCTCGGTCTCGGTGCCCAGGGCGGCCCGGACCCGGCCTGCCAGCCGGGTGGCGGTGAGGGAGTGGCCGCCGAGCGCGAAGAAGCTGTCGTCGACACCGACGCGGGCCACGCCGAGCACCTCCGCGAACAGCCCGGCGAGGATCTCCTCGTACGCGTTGCGCGGCAGCCGGTGCACGGCGGCCGGCGGGGCGGCGGGCGCGGGGAGGGCCGCCCGGTCGAGCTTCCCGTTGGGGGTGAGCGGCAGCGTGTCGAGGGGCTGGACGACGGCCGGCACCATGTAGGCGGGCAGGTGGCGGCCCACGTGGGCCGCGAGCAGGTCGGGGTCGGGGGTGTGCCCGGCGGCGGGGACGACGTACGCGGTGAGGGTGCGTTCACCGGGCAGGTCCTCCCGGACCAGCACGCAGGCGGCGCGCACGGACGGTTCGGCGCGGAGCACCGCCTCGATCTCGGCGGGTTCGATGCGGTGACCGCGGAGCTTGATCTGCTGGTCGGCCCTGGCCACGTGGTGCAGGGTGCCCTCGGCGCTCCGGCGCACGAGGTCTCCGGTGCGGTACATGCGGGCCCCGTCGCCCGCGAAGGGGTCGGCGACGAACCGGGTCGCGGTGAGGCCCGGGCGCCCCAGGTAGCCACGCGCCACTCCGGGGCCCGCGACGTACAGTTCGCCCTCGGCGCCGGGCGGTACGGGCCGCAGTGATCCGTCCAGGACGTAGGCGCGCACGCCGTCGAGCGGCCGCCCGATGGCGGGGACGCCGTCGGGGGTGTCGTCGGGCAGGATGCGGCGGCGGGTGGCGAAGGTGGTGGTCTCCGTCGGGCCGTAGACGTGCAGGAACGCGGTGTCCGGGTGGTCGACGGCCAGGCGCTGGAGCACGCCGGGCGCGGCGGCCTCGCCTCCGGTGGCGGCCAGGCGCAGCTGTCCGAGGGCACCGGGGTCGGTCTCGGCGAAGACGTTGAAGAGGGCAGTCGTCAGGAACGCCCCCGTCACACCGTGCCGGGCCACGAGGTCGCGGAGCGTGGCGGGCTGGAGGGTGCCCTCGGGGGCGACGACCACGCGGCCGCCGTTGAGGAGGGGGGCCCAGATCTCGAAGGTGGAGGCGTCGAAGACGTACGCCGAGTGCATGAGGACGGCGTCGACGGCGCCGCCCTCCCAGGTGCGGTCGGCGGCGAGCGCGGTGATGTCGGCGTGGGTGACGCCGACGCCCTTGGGCAGGCCGGTGGAGCCGGACGTGAACATCACGTACGCGAGCCGGTCCCCGCCCGGGACGGGGGCGGGGACTCCGGGGGCGTCGGGGCCGCCCTTGCGGACCCGTCCGGCGCCGTCGACGCACACCACGGGCACATCGGGGCCGAGCCGGCGCACCCAGGGGTGTGTGCTGGTCGACTCGTCGACGATCAGGACGCGCGGGGTGATCACCTCGGTGACGCGGGCCAGGCGTTCGACGGGCCAGTCCGGGTCGAGAGGCACATAGGCGCCTCCGGCGCGCAGGACGGCCAGCGAGGTGGTGACCAGCGCTGCCGAGCGTCCCACGAGGATGCCGACACCGTCCTCGGCGCCCACTCCCAGACCGGCCAGGGCTCCCGCCGACTCCGCCGCCGCATCGTTCAGCTGGCGGTACGTCAGGACGTCGCGCTCACCGGTCACCGCCACGTCGTCCGGGTGACGTGCGGCATGCAGGGCGACGGCGTCCGGCACGCTCACCTCGGTGGCGGGGCGGGCGAGTCCGGCTCCGGCGCCCTGAGCGATCAGCGCGTCGTGTTCCCCGTCCAGGAGGACGGGGAGGGCATCGGCCCCGCGGTCGAGCCCCTCCGCCATCGCGGTCAGCAGACACTGCATGCGGGCGGCGGTACGGGTCACCTCGTCGCGGCCGAGGACCGCCGCCCGGTAACCGAAGGTGATCCTCAGGGTGTCACCCGGGGCGACGGTGAGGGTGAGCGGGTAGTGGGCCGCGTCCGACCCGCTGAACCCCGTGACGGCGAGCCCCGGCAGCCCCTGCTGCGCGGTGCGCAGGGCCTCGGCGTCCAGGGGGTAGTTCTCGAACACGAGGAGTGTGTCGAAGAGTTCGTCGAGTCCGGTGACGTCGCGTATCTCGGTCAGGCCCACGTACTGGCTGCCGAGGAGCCGGCCCTGCTCCTCCTGGAGCCGGGTCAGGAACGCGGACAGGGTGTCGCCGGGCTCCGGGCGGACCCGTACCGGCACGGTGTTGATGAAGAGGCCGACCATCGACTCGATGCCGGGGATCTCGGGCGGACGGCCGGACACGGTCGTCCCGAACACGGCGTCGGGGCGCCCCGTGAGCCGGGTGAGGAGCAGTCCCCAGGCGCCCTGGACCAGGGTGTTGAGGGTGAGGCGGTGGGCGCGGGCCGTCTCGCGCAGCCTGTGCGTGGTGGCCTCGTCCAGGGTGAGGACGAGGGTTCCGGGCAGCTCGCCGGAGTCCGGCACCTGCGGGCCGCCGTGCCCGGTGAGCCGGGTCGGCGCCTCGATCCCGGCCAGGGCGGTGCGCCAGGCGTCCAGAGCGGCCCCGCGGTCCTGCTGGGCCAGCCAGGCGAGGTAGGTGCGGTAGGGGGCGACGCGCGGCAGGGCGGTGTCGTCCCCGCGGCGTGCGTACAGCTCGAAGAGCTCCCGCACGAGCAGGGGCATCGACCAGCCGTCGAGCAGGATGTGATGGCTCGTCATGACCAGCCGGTGACGCAGCGGCGCGGTGTGCACCAGGGTGAAGCGCATCAGCGGCGGAGCGGTGAGGTCGAAGCGGCGGGTCCGGTCGGCGGCGAGGAACGCGGTGAGCCGCTCCTCCGCCGTGCGCGTGCCCTGCGCCCCGGTCAGGTCCAGCTCCTCCAGCGGCACCGGGACGTGCGCGGCGACGGCCTGCACGGGCTCGTCCAGGCCCTCGTGGAGGAAGCCGACCCGCAGGTTGGCGTGCCTCCGCAGCAGGCCGGCGACGGCGGCCTCCAGCGCGGGGACGTCGACGGTCCCCTCGAGGTCGAAGACGAACTGCGCGGTGTAGACGTCCACGGCACGGGAGTCGTACAGCGCGTGGAAGAGCATGCCTGACTGCAACGGCGTCAGCGGCAGTACGTCCTCCAGCTGGAACCCTGTCACTTGCGTCCACCCCACATGGTCTGAAGTCGGTCGATCTGGGCCTGGTCGAGCGAGACCAGGGGAAGGTCGGAGGGCGTCCAGCCGCCCGAGCCCGGCTGTCCGGTGTGCTCGGCGATGGCGCCGAGGGCCCGGGTGAAGGCGTCGGACAGCGCCTCCACGTCCTCCTCCTTGAGGAGGTCGCTGGGCCAGGTCCAGCGGGTCACCAGGCGTGGCCCGTCCGGGAGGTCCTCGGTGTGCGCGTTGATGTCGAGGACGTGGTGGACGGGCATGTCCGGGTCCTGGCTGCGCGGCCCGCCGCCGTCGAGCACCACGTCCCAGTCGGCGCCCTCCCCCTCCGGCGAAGCCGCGTACCGTCCGAGGTAGTTGAAGCCGATCTGCGGCTCCGGGGTACCGGCGAGCCGGGGCCGGGTGGCGGGGTTGAGGTGCCGCAGCATCCCGTAGCCGACACCGTGGTCGGGGACGGCCCGCAGCTGCTCCTTCACGCGCTTGAGGGCACGCTCGACCAGCTCGGGGCCGAAGACGCGGGGATGGCGCGCGTCGACGGGGCCGGGGTCGATCCGTACGGGGTACAGGCTGGTGAACCAGCCGACCGTGCGGGTCAGGTCGATGTGGTCCGCGAGCTGCTCACGGCCGTGGCCCTCCAGGTCGAGGAGGACCCCGGTGTGGCCCGGCGGGGGTCCGCCGAACGCGGCGGCGCGTTCCGCGCGCCAGGAGCAGACGGCGAGGGCGAGCGCCGTGAGCAGGACGTCGTCCACCCCGGCGTGGAAGGCCGCGGGGACCGTGGTGAGCAACGGTTCCGTCCGGTCCGCGGGCAGGTGCGTGGTCAGGGTGCGCGTCCGGTCCGCGGTGTCCAGGTGCGGGTCGAGGAGCCGGTAGCCCAGCTGCGGGTCCGGTGTCCTCGACACCGCCTCCCACAACGGGAGTTCGGCCTCACGCGCGGCCTCCGTCGCCTGCTCGGACAGGAGCCGTGCCCAGTCCCGGTAGGACGTGGTGACGGCGGACAGGGCGGGGGCTTTCCCGCCGGAGGCCGCAGGAGCGGTGACGGCCCGCCAGGCGGCGGCCAGGTCGTCGGCGAGGACGCGCCAGGAGACCGCGTCGACGGCGAGGTGGTGCACGACGAGCAGCAGCCGCCCGGGGGCGTGCGGGCCGGCGTCGCACCAGACGGCCTCGACGACGTCGCCCTGCGCGGGACGCAGCCGTCTGCGGGCCTCCTCGCCGGCCTCGGTGACCGCGGCGCGCACCTCGTCGGCGCCGAGACCGGCGACGTCGATCCGGGTGAAGCGCCGGCGCGCCGGCACGGTGCCGGGAGGCAGGGCTTCGAGGACGGGTCCGCCGTCCTCCGGGCGGATGACGCGCAGGCGGAGCATGTCGTGGTGGTCGAGGAGGAGTTGGAGTGCGGCGACCAGCGAGTCCTCGTCGGCCCCCGCCGGTGTGCGCAGCACCCCGGACTGGTTGTAGCCGTCCGTGGCGCCGGTACGCTCCAGGAACCACGCGGCGATGGGGGTCGGCGGCATCTCCCCCGTGCCCTGCCCCGCCTGCGGGGCGACGTCCCGGTCGAGCGGGGTGGCGGCGGCAGCGATGGCCTCGGGCGTGCGGTGGACGAAGACGTCGCGCGGGGTGACGCCGAGTCCGGCCTCGCGGACCCGGCTGACCAGCTGGATGGAGAGGATGCTGTCACCGCCGAGGGCGAAGAAGTCGTCGTCGGTGCGCACGACGGGGGCGCGCAGCACCGAGGCGAACACGTCGCGTACGAGGCGTTCCTGCGGGGTGCGCGGCTCCCCGCCCGGCCGGGTGGCGGCAGGGCGCTCCGGGGCGGGCAGGGCGCGGCGGTCGGTCTTGCCGTTCGGTGTCAGCGGCAGCGCGTCGAGGGTGACGAGCACGGCGGGCACCATGTACGGCGGCAGCGCCGAGGCCAGGCGGGCCCGTATCTCGCCGTCGTCGGGAGCCGGGGCTCCGTCCTGCGGGCCGGGGACGGTGTAGGCGACCAGGCGCCGCTCGCCCGGGCGGTCCTCGCGGACGAGGGCGCAGGCGGCGGCGATCCCGTCGAGAGCGGTGAGCGCCGCCTCGATCTCCCCGAGTTCGATACGGAAGCCGTGGAGCTTGACCTGGTCGTCGGCGCGGGAGACGTAGGTGAGCAGGCCGTCGGCGTCCCGTCGCACGAGGTCGCCGGTGCGGTACATGCGGCTGCCGGGAGGCCCGGACGGATCGGCGGTGAACCGGCCGGCCGTCAGACCGGGGCGTCCGAGGTAGCCGCGCGCCAGTCCGTCCCCCGCGAGGTACAGCTCACCGGTGACGCCCGCCGGGACCGGCCGGAGACCGGCGTCCAGGACGTAGGCGCGGGTGTTGTCGACGGGGCGGCCGAGCGGCACGCTCCCCTCCCCCTCGGCGCTCTCCCCGTCACCCGGCCGGTGGTGGTGGGCGGTCGCGTCGACGGTGGCCTCGGTGGGCCCGTACAGGTTGTGCACCTCGACCCGCCAGGCGTCCCCGACGCGCTCCGCCAGGGAGCGGGGCAGGGGCTCACCGCCGCAGAGGACGGCCCGCAGGGCCTCCGGTGCCTCGTCGGCGCGGGTCTCGGTGAGGACGAGCGAGAGGTGCGCGGGCACGAACTGCGCGACGGTGACGCCCGCTTCGCGCATCCGGGCCAGCAGCCCGGCGGGGTCGTGGTTGGCGGACTGGGGCACGGGGCAGGTCGCACCGCCGTGCAGGAGGGGCAGCCAGGTCTCCCAGACCGAGGCGTCGAAGCTCGGCGAGGTGCGGGCGAGGACGCGGTCGTCGTCGGTGAGGCCCAGGTGGTCCGCCATCCACGCCATGTGGTTCGTCAGGGAGCGGTGGGTCACGACGACGCCCTTGGGCCGTCCGGTGGAGCCCGAGGTGTAGATGACGTACGCCGCGTCGCGGGGGTCCGGCGCCGCGTCGGCGGGCGGGGTGCCGCCGGTGGCCCAGGCGGCCCGGTCGTCGATCGGGAGGCACGGGACGGACGGCGCGAGCCGCGCGGCACGGGCCGTGCCATGGGTGAGGAGGAGCGCGGGGCGCGCGTCGTCGAGCATGTACGCGATGCGCGCCGCGGGGTACTCCAGGTCGACGGGGAGGTAGGCGGCGCCCGCCTTGGCCACCGCCAGCATCGCCACGGCCTGGTCCGCGGCGCCTTCCAGAGCGAGGGCGACGAGGTCGCCCCCGCCTATGCCCCGGCCGTGCAGGTGGTGCGCCAGGTCGTCCGAGAGCGTGTCGAGCGCGGCGAAGGTGAGGGTGTGCGCGCCGTCGTGCACGGCAGTCGCCCCGGGGGTCCGGGAGCACTGCGCGCGGAACGCCTCGGGAGCCGTGCGCGCCGGGACGGGCCGGACCGGGCCGTGCGCGGCACGGTCGAGGCTGCGCCGCTCGGCCGCGTCCAGGACGTCGGCGGCGTGGACCCGCTGGCCGGGGTCGGCGGCGAGCGAGGCGAGCAGACGGGTCAGCCGGGCCGCCAGGGTCCGGGCGGTGTCCGGTTCGAAGAGGTCGGTGGAGAACTCCAGGACGCCGTCGAGGCCGGCCGGACCACCCGTGGCGTCGCGCCGCTCGGTGAAGGTGAAGGTGAGGTCGAACTTGCTGATCCCGGTGTGCACGTGTTCTTCCGTCACCGTGAGACCGGGCAGGTCGACGGCGGCGTCCGCCTGGTTCTGGAGCACGAGCATCGTCTGGAAGAGCGGGTGGTGGTCCTGGGCGCGGACGGGGCCGAGCGCGTCCACGAGCCGCTCGAAGGGCACGTCCTGGTGCGCGTAGGCGGCCAGGTCGAACTCCCGGACGCGGTCGACGACCTCGCCGAAGGTGGGATCCCCGGTCAGGTCGGTCCGCAGGACGAGGGTGTTGACGAAGAAGCCCACCAGGTCGTCGAGGGCTTCGTCGGTGCGCCCCGCGACCGCGGTGCCCAGCGGGATGTCGTCGCCGGCGCCGTGGCGGGAGAGGAGCACCGCGAGGGCCGCCTGGAGCACCATGAACAGGCTGCACCCGCGGGCCCGCGTGAGGTCCGTCAGGGCCCGGTGGGTCTCCGCGTCGACGGGGAAGCCGAACGCGTCCCCGCGGTACGCCGTGACGCCGGGGCGGGGCTTGTCGTGGGGCAGGGCGAGCAGGCCGGGGGCGCCGGCCAGCGCGGTGCGCCAGAAGTCGAGCTGACGGGCCGCCTGGCTGGACGGGTCGTCCTCGTCGCCGAGGAGCGCCCGCTGCCACAGCGTGTAGTCGGCGTACTGGACGCCGAGTTCCGTCCAGGGGGGCTCCACGCCCTCGGTCCGTGCCCGGTAGGCCTGGCCGAGGTCGCGGGCGAGCGGCGCGAGCGACCAGCCGTCGCCCGCGATGTGGTGCAGGACGAGCACCAGGACGTGGCTCTCCGGACCGGTGCGCACCAGCCGTGCGCGCACGGGGAGTTCGGTGCTCACGTCGAAGGGGTGCGCCACCTCGGCGGCCAGGACCGCGTCGAGGCGCCCCGGTTCGGCGTCGTACGGCGTGAGGTCGAGGTCGGCGTCCTCGGCACCGAGGACGACCTGGCGCGCCACGCCGTCGGTGTCGGGGAAGACGGTGCGCAGGCTCTCGTGGCGGTCGACGACGTCCGCGAGGGCGCTCTCCAGGGCGTCCACGTCGAGCGGTCCCTCGAGGCGGAGCAGGAGGGGCACGTTGTAGGTGGCGCCGGGCCCTTCGAGCCGGCCGAGGAACCAGAGGCGCTGCTGTGCGAAGGACAGCGGCAGCGGCACGGGGCGGGCCGGGGCCCGCTCCAGGGGTCTCCTGGCCCCTTCCGCACCGTCCAGCGCGGCGGCGAGCGCGGCCGGGGTGGGGTGCTCGAAGACCGCCTTGACCTGGACCTCCACGGCGAGCGCGGTACGGATCCGGGCGGCGAGCCGGGTGGCGAGCAGGGAGTGGCCGCCCAGCGCGAAGAAGTCGTCGTCGACCCCGGCGCCGTCCAGGCCGAGCACGTCGGCGAAGACCGCGCAGAGGATCTCCTCGCGGGCGGTGCGCGCGGCTCGCCCCCGGTCCGGAGCGTGAAGGCCGGGTGCGGGCAGGGCCCGGCGGTCGACCTTGCCGTTGACCGTCAGCGGCAGCGCGTCGAGCGTGACGAAGGCGGAGGGCACCATGTAGGCGGGCAGGGACCGGCCGACCGCCCGGGCGAGCTCGCCCGCGTCGGGGCGCGCGCCGGGCCCGGGGACCACGTACGCGACGAGCCGCCGGTCGCCGGGGACGTCCTCGCGTACGACGACGAAGGAGTCGGCGACGCCGTCGAGGCAGGCCAGCACGGATTCGATCTCGCCCGGTTCGATGCGGTAGCCGCGCAGTTTCACCTGGCCGTCGGCGCGGGAGACGTACGCGATCTGGCCGTCGCCGGTCCAGCGCACGAGGTCGCCGGTGCGGTACATGCGCCCGCCCGCCGGGTCGTACGGATCGGCCACGAAGCGTGTGGCGGTCAGGCCCGGAAGTCCCGTGTATCCGCGTGCCACACCGCGTCCGGCGAGATACAGCTCCCCCACGACGCCCGGCGGAACGGGTCCCAGCGCGTTGTCGAGGACGTACAGGCGCATCCCGTCCAGGGCGCGCCCGATGGGCGGCGGGCCCGGGGGCAGGCCGGGCGTCACGGAGTAGCGGGTGGCGAACGTGGTCGTCTCGGTGGGGCCGTAGACATGGAGGACGCGTACGCCGGGCGCGGTGCCGGCCACCCGCTGCATGGCGTCCGGGGAGGCCAGTTCCCCTCCGGCGCACACGAGGCGGAGGCCGGAGAACGCGCCCGGACCGGTCTCCGCGATCACGTTGAACAGAGCCGTGGTCATGAAGACGGCGGTCACCCCGTGCTCCTGGACGGCGTCGCCGAGGACCCGGGCCTCCAGGACCCCCTCCGGCGCGACGACGATGCGGCCTCCGCGCAGCAGCGGGGCCCAGATCTCGAAGGTGGAGGCGTCGAAGACGTACGCCGAGTGCATGAGGACGGCGTCGGCGGCCCCGTCGTCCCAGGCGGAGTCCGCCGCCAGTGCGACGACGTCGGCGTGCGTGACGCCGACACCCTTGGGGAGGCCGGTGGAGCCGGACGTGGACATCACGTAGGCGAGGGCGGCGGGGCCGGGTACGGCGGCGGGCGCGCCGGGCCGCTCGGGTGCTCCCCGCAGGATCCGGCCGCTCCGGTCGACCGTCACGACCGGTGTCCGGCGGGCGGTCGCGGTCACCCAGGGGGAGGCGAAGGCGTCCTCGTCGACGACGAGGACCCGTACCGACGCGGCCCCGGCGACCTGTTCGAGCCGTTCCTCGGGCCAGCGGGCGTCCAGCGGGACGTAGGCGCCGGCCGCACGGACCGCTCCGAGGGACACCGGCACCAGGGCCGGCGAGCGGCCGATCAGCACGCCGACCCCGTCTTCGGGGGCGAGGCCGAGGCCGGCCAGGGCGCCGGCCAGCTCGCCGGACAGGCGGTCCAGTTCGGCGTAGGTGAGGGTGGTGCCGTCGCCGGTGACGGCCACCGCGTCCGGGGTGCGGAGGGCCTGGGCCGCGAAGAGAACGGGCAGGGTGGCGGACCCGGAACCGGCGGGCAGGGCCCGGCCGGTGCCCCAGCGGTGGACGCCGGTCCGCTCCTCGGGTGTCATCAGGCCGTAGCCCGCGACGGGCAGGCCCGGGTCGTCGGCGACCTGCTCCAGGAGGCGGACGAGACGGGCGGCCAGGGTCTCGACGGTGGTGCGGTCGAAGAGAGCGGTGGCGTACTCGATCCCGGCGTCGAGCCCGCCCCCGGCCTGCTCCTCGGTGAAGGCGAAGGTGAGGTCGAACTTGCTGAGGCCGTTGTGGACGAGCCGGTCCTCGACGGTCAGGCCGGGAAGGTCGGCACGGGCCGTCGCCTGGTTCTGCAGGACCAGCATGGTCTGGAACAGCGGGTGGTGGTTGCGGGCCCGGACGGGGTTGAGGCTCTCGACGAGGCGCTCGAAGGGCACATCCTGGTTCCCGTAGGCCGAGAGGTCGAACTCCCGTACGCGTACGAGAAGTTCACGGAAGGAGGGATTGCCGGAGAGGTCCGTGCGCAGGACGAGCGTGTTGACGAAGAAGCCGACCAGGTCCTCCAGGGCCTCGTCCGAGCGGCCGGCGACCGGGGAGCCGAGCGGGATGTCGTCACCCGCCCCGTGACGGTGCAGGAGAGTGGCCACGGCCGCCTGGAGCACCATGAAGAGGCTGCTGCCCGATTCGCGTGCCAGGTCCAGCAGCCGGGAGTGCAGGGACGCCGGCACCTCGAAGGTGTGGACGGCGCCTCGCGGGTCGGTCGTGACCGGGCGTGGCCGGTCCAGCGGCAGGTCGGTCAGGCCGGGCAGCCCGGCGAGCGCCGTGTGCCAGTGGTCGAGCTGCTGCCGCAGCGCGCTCTCCGGCTCCGCGCCGTCCCCCAGGGCCGTGTGCTGCCACAGGGTGTAGTCGGCGTACTGGACGTCCAGTTCCGCCCAGGAGGGCTCCGCGCCCCCGGTGCGCGCCCGGTAGGCCTCGCCGAGGTCGCGGGCGAGCGGGGCGAGCGACCAGCCGTCGCCCGCGATGTGGTGCAGGACCAGCACCAGGACGTGGTGGCCGGGTGCGGAGCGCAGCAGCGACGCGCGGAGCGGCGGATCCGTGACGACGTCGAACGGCTCGCACACGGCGGCCAGGACGCTCGCCTCCAGGTCGGCGGGGGCTGTGGTCACGAGAGGGAGGAGGGGCGCGGCGGCGTCGACGGGGAGGACCGACTGGTAGGGCACACCGTCCTGTTCGGGGAAGAGGGTGCGGAGCGCCTCGTGCCGTCCGACCACGTCGCGCAGGGCGGCCCGGAGGGCGTCGACGTCCGGTACGCCCTCCAGTTCGAGGACGAGCGGGATGTTGTAGGCGGAGCTCGGGCCCTCCAGCCGGTTGAGGAACCACAGACGCTGCTGCGCGAAGGACAGCGGCAGCCGGTCGGGGCGCCGTACCGCGGGCACCACCGGTGGGCGCGCGCCGCGACGGGTGTCGAGGACGCGGGCCAGTTCCGCCACGGTCGGGTGCTCGAAGAGGGTGCGCACGCCGGTCTCGGCGCCGAGGACGGCGCGGATGCGGCTGACGACGCGCATGGCGAGGAGCGAGTGCCCGCCCAGGTCGAAGAAGCTGTCGTGCGGGCCGACCCGGGGCCGGTCCAGGACGTCGGCGAAGATGCCGGCGAGCAGGTCCTCCTGGAAGGTGCTGCCGCCCCGCCCGGCGGGTGCGCCGGCCCCGGGGCCGGGTTCCGGCAGGGCGCGGCGGTCGGTCTTGCCGTTGGGCAGGAGCGGGAGGTCGTCCAGGACGACGACGGCACCGGGCACCATGTAGTGCGGCAGGGTCTCCGCGAGCTCGTCGCGCAGGGCGGCGGCGCGGGGGGCCGGTTCACCGGCGACGGCGTAGCAGACGAGGTGGGGCCGGCCGGGTATGTCCTCGCGGATCACGGCGCACGCGGCCGTGACACCGGGCCGTGCCAGGAGGGCGGCCTCGACCTCGCCCAGCTCGATGCGGAAACCGCGGAGTTTGACCTGGTCGTCGGCGCGCGCCACGTAGTCGAGCAGACCGTCCCGGTCCACTCGCACGAGGTCGCCCGTCCGGTACATGCGGGCGCCGGTGGCGTCGAACGGGTCGGCGACGAACCGTGCGGCGGTGAGCCCCCTGCGCTCCAGGTAGCCACGGGCGAGGTGGGGGCCCGACAGGTACAGCTCGCCGGTGACGCCGGGCGGAACGGGACGCAGCCTCCCGTCGAGCACGTAGGCGCGCATGGTGTCGACGGCACGGCCGATCGGGACGGTCTCGGACGGCGTCCCGGCGTCCCCGCGAGCGGCCCGGTGGGCGGTCGCGTCGATGGTCGCCTCGGTAGGCCCGTAGAGGTTGTGGACCTCGGTCCCCCACACGCCGGCGACGTCGGCGGCGAGGGTGCGCGGCAGCGGTTCACCGCCGCACAGGACGGCGCGCAGGGCAGGCAGCGGGGCGGCCTTCGCCGCCTCGGCGAGGACGAGGGCCAGGTGCGACGGGACGAACTGGGCGAGCGTCACGCCGTACCGGTTCATCCAGGACACGAGGGCGCGCGCATCCTGGTTGGCGTCGGCCGGCAGCACGCAGACTTCGGCTCCGTTCATCAGGGGCAGCCACAGCTCCCACACGGAGGCGTCGAAGCTGGTGGAGGTACGGGCCAGGACCCGGTCCTGCGGGGTGATGCCGAGGTACCGCGCCATCCAGGCCATGTGACCGGCCAGGGCGGCGTGCGGGACCACCACGCCCTTGGGGCGGCCGGTGGAGCCGGAGGTGTGGATGACGTACGCGGGATCCGCCGGGTGGGGCGTGCCCGGAGCGGGCACGCCGCCCGCGGCACGGACGGACGGATCGTCGAGGGTGAGCCAGGGCAGGTCGCAGGCGGGCAGGTCCCGTCGGACGTCCGTGGTGGTGAGCAGCAGGACGGGCCGGGCGTCCTCGATCATGTGCAGGATGCGGGCCGGCGGGTACTGCGGGTCGACCGGCAGGTAGGCGGCGCCCGCCCGCAGGACGGCGAGCATGGCGACGACGGTGTCCACCGACGGCGGCACGGCGAGGGCCACCCGTTGTTCACGGCCCGCGCCCCGCTCGCGCAGGAGCTGGGCGAGGGCGTCGGCACGGGCGTCGAGCTCGGCGTAGGTGAGATGCGTGTGCGCGTCCCGGACGGCGACCGCGTGGGGGGTGCGTGACGCCCACTCCCGGACCGCTTCGGGGGCGGTGGGGGCGGGGTGGATCCGCTCCGGACCGCGGCCCCGGGCGAGGAGCCGTCGGCGCTCGCCCGGCTGGAGCGGGTCGAGTTCGCCGATGGGACGGTCGGGGTCGGTCACCGCCTGGCTCAGGAGGTGTGCGAAGCGGCCGCACAGGGCACGGGCGGTGGCGGCGTCGAAGAGGTCGGTGGCGTACTCCAGGTAGCCGCCGATGCCTGCGGGGGCGTCGCCCGCGGGATCGGCGTGCCCGGTCGCCTCCGTGGCGGTCCCCGGCCCGGCGGACGCGCCGGGGCCGGTGACCTCGGTGAGCGAGAACGTCAGGTCGAATTTGCTGACGCCGGTGTGCCGGGACCGGTCGTGGACGGTGACGCCGGGCAGGTCGAGCGCCGCCGGCTCCTGGCTCTGGAGGACCAGCATGGTCTGGAACAGCGGGTGGTGGTCGGCCGACCGCTCGGGGTTGAGCGCTTCCACGATCCGTTCGAACGGGAGGTCGCCGTGGCTGAGGGCGGCGATGCCGGACTCCTTCACCCGGTCGAGGAGTTCGCGGAAGGTCGGGTCGCCGGAGACGTCCGTGCGCAGGACGACGGTGTTGACGAAGAACCCGACCAGGTCCTCCAGGGCGTCGTCGGTGCGTCCGGCGACGGCGGTGCCCAGCGGGATGTCGCTGCCCGCGCCGTGCGCCCGCAGCGTCACGGCCAGACCGGCCTGGAGCACCATGAACGGGGTGCAGCCCGTCTCACGCGCCAGCCGTACGAGCGCGGTGTGCGCGGGCGCCGGCAGGTCGAAGGGGACGGTGTCCCCCCGATGGCCGGCCACGGCCGGCCGTGGCCGGTCGAGGGGCAGATCGAGCAGGCCGGGGGCGCCTCGCAGCGCCTCGCGCCAGAAGGTGAGCTGGCGTGCGGCCGGCCCGTCCGGGTCCTCCTCGTCACCGAGCAGCCGGCGCTGCCAGAGCGTGTAGTCGGCGTACTGGACGGGCAATGCGGGCCAGTCGGGCGCGGCCCCGCCCGCGAGCCTGGCCCGGTAGGCCGCGCCGAGGTCACGGCAGAGCGGGGCGAGCGACCAGCCGTCGGCGACGACGTGGTGGAGGACGAGGACGAGGACGTGTCGGGTGCGGCCCAGGCGGAGCAGCCGGGCGCGGACCGCCGTGTCACCGCTGAGATCGAAGGGAACAGCGGCGAGGCGGCGAGCCGTCGCCTCGGCCCAGGCCGTGACCTCCTGGCCGGGGGGTGCGGACTCGACGGGCAGCGGGACGAGTGCTGCGGCGGCGTCCGCGCCGAGGACCACCTGGTGGGCCGCACCGTCGTGTTCGGCGAAGACGGTGCGCAGGCTCTCGTGCCGGGCGACGACATCGGCCAGGGCCCCGCCCAGGGCTTCCGTGTCCAGGGGCCCGTCGAGTTCGAGGACGAGCGGGACGGAGTAGGTGTCGCCCGCGCCCTCGGCCTGGTTGAGGAACCAGAGGCGCTGCTGGGCGAAGGAGAGCGGGACCGCCTCGGGCCGCAGCTGCGGGATGAGTGCGGGCCGGGCCGGCGCGGCGGTGTCGAGGACGGCCGCGAGGGAGGCGACGGTGGGGTGGTCGAAGAGGGTGCGCAGGGTCAGTTCGGCGCCCAGGGCCGCCCGCACCCGTCCGGTGAGGCGGGTGGCGAGCAGGGAGTGGCCGCCCAGCGCGAAGAAGCTGTCGTCGACGCCGATGGCGTCCACGCCCAGCACGTCGGCGAACAGCCCGGCCAGGACCTCTTCGTAGGCGGTGCGCGGGGCTCGGCCCGCGGTGACGGAGGCAGGGGGCGCGGGCAGGGCGCGGCGGTCGACCTTGCCGTTGGTGTTGAGGGGCAGCGCGTCGAGGGCGACGAACGCGGAGGGCACCATGTAGGCGGGAAGGGCGTTCCCGACACGCCGGGCCAGGGCGGAGCCGTCCGGCGCGGTGCCGGAGGCGGGCACGACGTACGCGACGAGCCTCCGGTCCCCGGGGGTGTCCTCGCGGACCAGGACGCAGGCGGCGCGCACGCCGTCGTCGGTGAGCAGGACGTTCTCGATCTCGGCGGGTTCGATGCGGAACCCGCGGAGCTTGACCTGGCCGTCCACGCGCCCGACGTACTCGATGTCGCCCCCGGCGGTCCAGCGCACCAGGTCGCCGGTGCGGTACATGCGGCCGCCGGAGACGTCGTACGGGTCGGCGACGAAGCGGGCGGCGGTCGAGGCGGGGCGGCCCTGGTAGCCGCGGGCGACACCGTGGCCCGCGACGTACAGCTCGCCCACGACGCCGGGCGGGACCAGGGCGAGGGCGCCGTCGAGCACGTACAGGCGCACCCCGTCCAGGGCCCGGCCGATGGGCGGCACGCCTGCCGTGCCGGCCGCCACCGGATGGCGGGTGGCGAACGTCGTCGTCTCCGTGGGGCCGTAGACGTGCAGGACACGGGTGTCCGGCGAGGCGGCGGCCACCCGCTGCATCAGGGTGGACGAGGCGGCCTCGCCCCCGGCGGCGACCAGACGGAGCCCGGAGAAGGCCGCCGGGTCCGTCTCTGCCGCCAGGTTGAAGAGGGCCGTCGTGAGGAACAGGGCCGTCACCCCGTGACGGCCGGTCATCTCCCGGAGGGTCCGCGCCTCCAGGACGCCGCCGGGTGCGACGACCACACGGCCGCCGTTGAGGAGGGGCACCCAGATCTCGAAGGTCGACGCGTCGAAGACGGGGGCCGAGTGCAGCAGGACGGCGTCGGAGACCCCGTCCGCCCAGGTGGTGTCGGCCGCCAGCGCGAGAACATCGGCATGGGTGACGCCGACGCCCTTGGGCAGGCCGGTGGAACCGGAGGTGAACATGACGTAGGCCAGCCGGCCGGCGTGGACCGCGCGCGGTGGCTGTCCCGTGCGCGGCGGAGCGCCGCGCACGATGCCGCCGAGCGGGTCGACGACGACGACCGGCAGGACGGAGGCCGCCTCCGCCACCCAGGGCTGTCCGGCGGTGGCCTCGTCGACCACCAGAGCGCGGACCCGGGCGATGTCCGCGACGCGGTCGAGCCGTTCGGGCGGCCAGGCCGCGTCCATCGGTACGTAGGCGGCGCCCGCCGCGACCGGGCCGAGCGTGGCCGGGACGACGGCCGCCGTGCGGCCCATGAGGACGCCGACGCCGTCCTCGGGGCCGATCCCCCAGCCGGCCAGGGCGCGTGACAAATCCTCGGCCGCGCGGGCCACCTCCCCGTAGGTGAGGGTGACGGTGCCGTCGACGACCGCCGGGGCGTCCGGTGTCCTGCGTGCCCACCCGCTGAAGACCTCGGTCAGGCTCGGCTCCACGGCCCGCGCCGGGAGTCCGGCGCCGCGCCCGCTCAGGAGCAGCGCCTCGGCCTCCTCGTCGTCGAGGAACGGCAGGTCGCGGAGGAGCGTGTCGGAGGCCGCGCCGGACAGGGCCGACAGGAAGGAGACGACGGCCCGCTGGTGCAGCCCGACGTCCTCGGGGCGGTACAGCTGCGCGTCGGTGTCGAAGCCGATCAGCGGCCCGCTGCCCTCGGACCGTTCGGAGAGGAAGAACGAGACGTCGTCGACGGGACCGATGGACAGCACGCGGGACCTGGCGGGGCTGCCGCCGAAGTCGAGATCGTAGTCGTAGCCCATGATGTTGACGACGACGTCGGTCAGGCGCGCCGCACCGTCGACCATGTTCAGTTCGCGGGCCAGTTGTTCGCGGGAGAAGCGGCGGTGGCGCAGGGCTCCTCGCATCTCGTCGGCGACGGCGCGCACGAGGGCGCCGACCGTGGTGTCCTGGGTGATGGTCAGCCGGAGCGGCAGGATGTTGGCGGTCATCCCGACGACGTGCCGCAGCCCCCCGTGACGGCCGTTGGAGGCGATTCCCACGCGCACGTCCTGCGACCCGGTGACCCGGCCCACATAGGCGGCCACCGCACTGACGAGGACGGCGGTCCAGCTGGTGCGGCCTGCGGACGCGAGCTCCCGCAGGCCGTCCAGGACGGCGACGGGCAGGGTCTCCCCGTCGTGCAGCCGGGTGTCGGCCGCGGTGGGTTCGTCCGGCTCCGGGGTGTCGGTCCGCCTGGGGATGAGCGACGTGCCGCCGCGCGCGTCCGCCTCACCGGGGGCACCCGCCGGCCCCCCGGCGGTCAGGTCGGCGAACTTCCCGGTCCAGTAGGCACGGTCGGCCTCCTGGCGTGCCGAGCCGTCGTAGGCGGCCTCGTCGGCTATGAGGTCGCGCAGCGGGGCTGCGGGAAGCTCGGCCGCCGTGAGGTCCTCGCCGCGCACCGCCCGTGCGTAGAGGTCGGCGACGGTGCGGGCGAAGACGGCACCACCGAGGCCGTCGACGGCGATGTGGTGGTAGCGGATGTACCAGTAGCGCAGCCGCTGACCGAGGCGCAGAAGTGCGAAGTGGTGGTGCGGGGCGTCGAGTCTGTCGACGGTCGCCATGTCGTCCGTCATGTAGCGCTCGGCCGCGGTGGCGGGGTCGGCGGCGCCGGACACGTCGACCACGCGGAGCCGGTCGGGTTGTCCGGCTCCGGAGCGCTGGACGACCCGCTGACGAACCGATTCCCCTGTGGTGACGAACTCGAGGTTGAGGCTGTCGCACAGAGTGACCGCACGGCCGAGTGCGGCGGCGAACAAGCCCTCGTCGAGGTCTCCTTGAATCTCGAAGCATTCACCGATGTTGTATTTGGGACTGCCCGGATCGACCAACTGCCCGTACCAGACGCCTTGCTGGGCCGCGGTCAGCCCGAAGAACTCCAGGGGCTCCGCATTCGACGAGGGGGTGTGATTTTCCTGCATGCCGGCGACACCTTTGGGGAGAGATTTCGGGGACGACGAACAAGGCGGGTCGAAAACCGGCCACACCTATGCGCCGGCCGCAGTGCGCGGTCGGCCGACACGAGGGCGGAACTGTCCCGCCGATACCCCCTCGGGCTCCCTCGGGGGCTCGCACCGGGTCGCGGGAACCCGGAATGAGACATGCGCGGCTTCACGTGTCGAGGGCAGACCGGCGGTAGGCCTGCCGCTGATGGATGAATAACGCGTGAACAACACGCATGACGGGGTATCAACACGCGTGCTGAAGACAGGTAATTGGCGCAACGTGATCAATTTCGATCAGAACGAGAGCGAAGTTGATTAAGTTTGACCACCAAGGCATCGCCCGCCCCGGGGCGGCGCCCTCGCCGCCCCGGACGTGCACCTATCCGGCGTCGGCCGCCATGGCCCTGACCAGGCTGGCAGGCCTCATGTCGCTCCAGGACCGTTCGATCGCATCGAGACAGTCCTGACGCGATCCTTCCGGGCCGTCGGCCCGCCAGCC
This sequence comes from Streptomyces sp. NPDC055962, assembly GCF_042270185.1. Classification (NCBI taxonomy): domain Bacteria; kingdom Bacillati; phylum Actinomycetota; class Actinomycetes; order Kitasatosporales; family Streptomycetaceae; genus Streptomyces; species Streptomyces sp. NPDC055962. The sequence continues at coordinate 26,020 of NZ_JBHJYN010000023.1, read as the reverse complement.
GCCCGGGATGTCGAGATGCGAGGGCCAGAGCGAGTACTGGCCCTCCTCGTTCACCAGCGGCACGAACCGCCCCGACTCGTCATCGAAAGGGTTGGTCACGGCGTCCCCCACCTGTTCTCACCTTTTTCCACGGAATGCTCGTCGTCCGTCTCCGGACATTGCCTGCCGGCCGTTCCCGACGGCTGTCGCACTATCCCCCACCAACCCCCGCATGCGTTTCCGGCCACACGGAGCGGCGACACCGTACCCGTTCGAATACCGGCGGTAAACCGGCGCCGGAGACACGACTTCCCCGACCCCGCCTGTTCACGCCAGTCACCTTAGAGGAACAGGGGGAACCAAGAGGAAAATTCACCCTGTTACTCGCGAGTATGCAATGAAACAGCGGTGCAAGATTTCGCCCTGGACATATGCCAACCGACTCGCTGCGAAAACATCGAGTCATCCTCATGTCCCCATTGCGCCGTTATCCCTGACTATGACCCATGCAATTCCGGATAGTCGCACGCGTGCGCCCGCTCACTCCCCGTATGCATCCTGAATGCGCGTCAAGCCCCCGTGCGCCGGGCATGCGCCCCATGCATCCCGCCAGCCGAGTAGGCACCCGTCACCCGAGAAGCCGCCCGACGCCCCACGCTCGTCGCCCGTCGCCCGACGCCCGACGCCCGACGAGCAGCTCACCGAGCAACCGACTGCCGGGGCCGGCCGCCGGCACAGGTGGGGCCACAGATGGAGGCCACGAGTGGGCGATGCGGGCGGGGGGCCACGGGCGGACACGGCGGGAACCGGGCGGGCACCGCCGGCCACCCCCCGGCGCACCCCGCGACCGGCCCCCCTCCGGCCCACCCCTCCTCCGGCCCCATTCGGCCGGAGGAGCCGGAATCAGCCGAATACCGGAGACCCGGGCCAGCCCCTGAAGCAGGGCAGTGATCCAGCCACCGATCCCTGCACCTCGGCCGCCTTTCCGGATGACACACATCCGCCCCGAGGCGAACCATTGTGCGAATTTTTCGAGTGTCGCCGCCGCGGCATATGCAAAGGCCACACAGGCCTCGGCGATCTCAAATACTGAGAACCGATCGTGTGGTATAAGCCCAGGCCACAGGGGTCCTGCGTATGTTTTCACCCGTCATGCATCCACTTTCAGACTCTTCACAAAGGGTTAACTCCATAAGCCATCGGGCCTGTTAGCGTCCGAGGGAAGGAGTGAAGTCGGCAAGGAGGTGAAGAGTGCGAGGAGTAGCGGTCAGGTTCGTTCTCGCACTCCTGATGTGCTTCCTTCTGGCTCCGGATTCGGGCACTTCCCCGCCGGCTCCCCACGGGTCCGCGGCGGGAATGCCGACGGACCTCGTACCGGACACGGGCACGGCCCAGGGCGAGTTCGGCACGTGCGGCACCCCCGATCGCGGGGGCGAGCCGAACGGGGTTCTGCGCCACCGCGACCGGCATCGTTCCGGGACCGTGCCCGCACCCGAGACGCCGTCGCGTTCCGCGGTAGCGGGTGCCACCGCTGGGATGCTCGCCCCGGCGGCCGTCGCGGCCATGGGCAACGCGCACCACACGTCCAGATCCCCGGTCGCCCACTCCTCCTCACTGCTCCAGGTGTTCCGCTGCTGAGCTGACCGAGGCGCTCGGAGAGCTGCCCCCACCCGCGGTCCTGTACGACCCGACGGCGGTGGGGTCCTCCCGGCGCGCCCTCCGGCCCCTGTTCTCGTACGCGTACCGACGCGCCTTCCTTCGGCGCGCCAGGAGGAACCACTGGCATGCACTGTTTCGTCGATCCTGCGGCAGAAGACCTGAGCGTCAGCGACAGCGCGGTCTGGGCACCCCCGCCCGGCGACGAGCGCTCGGCCCCCTTCCGCACAGGATGAGGGCCGCCGTGGACCGTCTCACCAAGTTCCCTCATCTGCGGCAGGACTTCGCCGCCTCCCTCGTCGTCTTCCTCGTCGCCCTGCCGCTCTGCGTGGGCGTCGCCGTGGCCTCCGGCGTCCCGGCCGAGCTGGGTCTGATCACCGGCATCGTGGGCGGTCTCGTCACCGGTGTCATGCGCGGCAGCAGTCTTCAGGTGTCAGGGCCGGCCGCCGGTCTGACCGTGCTCGTCTTCGAGGCCGTCCGGTCCTTCGGGCTGCCCGCGCTCGGTGTCATCGTCCTGACCACGGGGCTGCTCCAGCTGGCCATGGGCGCACTGCGGCTGGGCCGCTGGTTCCGGGCCATCTCCGTCTCGGTCGTCGAAGGCATGCTGGCCGGCATCGGCCTGGTGCTCATCGCCGGCCAGCTCTACGCGGCCGCCGGCGCCGAGGCGCCGGCCTCCGGTACGGGAAAGATGACCGGTGTTCCGGGGCTGCTGGCCGACGCCGTGTCGAGTCCCGCGGCACTCACCTCCCTCGCGGTCGCCGCGTCGGCCATCGTCCTGGTGGCGGTGTGGAGCAGGATGCCGAAACGGGTGCGGGCGGTACCGGGCGCACTCGCCGCGGTCGCCCTGGCCACACTCGTCACGTCGGCCTTCGACCTGCCGGTCGGGACGGTCCAGGTCCAGGGACTGCTCGACGCCGTACAGATCCCCCCGGTGTCCGAGTTCGGCGGCCTCGCGAGCCTGAGCCTGCTCGGGACGATCGCGGCCTTCACCCTGATCGCCTCTGCGGAGAGCCTGTTCAGCGCGGCGGCGGTGGACCGGCTGCACGACGGGCCGCGCACCCGGTACGACAAGGAGCTGATGGCCCAGGGCACGGGCAACACCGTGTGCGGGATCCTCGGCGCGCTGCCGATGACCGCGGTCATCGTGCGCAGCTCCGCCAATGTGCGGGCGGGTGCGAGGACCCGGGCCTCACGGGTGCTGCACGGGGTGTGGCTGCTCCTCTTCGCGGCACTGCTCCCGTCCGCGCTGGCACTCATCCCCCTGCCCGCACTCGCGGGCATCCTGATCCACGCCGGGTGGAAGCTGATTCCGCTGCGGTCGCTCGTACCCCTGTGGCGTGAACACCGCGGTGAGGCGGTGATCCTGGTCGTCACGGCCGTGGCGATCGTGACGGTGAACATGTTCGAGGGTGTGCTGACCGGCCTGGCCCTGTCGGTGGCCAAGGCCGCCTGGGACGCCTCCCACATCAGGCTGGAGGTCGTCGACAGCCGGGGCGACCGCGTCCGGGCCCGGCTGTCGGGCAACGCGACCTTCCTGCGGCTGCCGAAAATACTCGACAGCCTGGAGGCGCTGCCCGAGGACCGTCCGATCGACCTGGATCTCTCCGGCCTGCAGCACCTGGACCACGCGTGCCGTACGGCGCTGGAGAACTGGGCGGAGCGGCACAGTTCGTCCGGGACCGAACCCGTGCGGCTGACCCGGGACGACGTGGTGACGGCAGCCCCCTGAGAACGCGGACGACTCGCCGGGCGCCCTCCGTGGGCGTCCCGGCGAGTCGTCCCCATCCGTGGGCCGTCGGGTCAGCCGTTCGGCAGGATGACCGCGCGGCCGTTGATCTTCCCCGCGTGCAGTCGTTCGTAGGCGAGCGGGGCCTCGTCGATGGAGTACGTCTCGACGTGGACGTCGACGGCGCCGGCGTGGGCGAGTTCGATGACTTCGGCGAGCTCCTTGCGCGAGCCCCAGTACGGTGCGGTGACCGACGTGGAGAACGGAAGGACACCGAATCCGACGGGCAGCGTGCCGCCGCCGATGCCGACGATGGTGACGTCGCTGTCGATCGAGGCGACCGCGCCGGCCGTCTTCACGGTGGGCTCGGCGCCGACGAAGTCGAACACGACCTTGGCACCGATGCCACCGGTGAGTTCCCGGACCTTGGCCGCGGCGTTCTCGTCGGACAGCACGGCTTCGTGGGCGCCGACCGCCTTGGCGAGGGCGAGCTTCTCCTCGGTCACGTCGAGCGCGACGACCCGTACGGCGGTCATGGCGCGCAGCAGTTGGATGGCCACGTGGCCCAGTCCGCCGGTGCCGATGACCACGGCGGTGGCGCCGGGCAGCAGCTTCGGCAGCGAGCGCTTGATCGCGTGGTACGGGGTGAGGCCCGCGTCGGTCAGCGAGACCGTCTTGACCGGGTCCAGGTCACCGATCGGCGTCAGGTGACGGGCGTCGTCGACGATCATGTACTCGGCCATGGCACCGGGGCTGCCCAGTCCGGGCGGGTTGATGCCGAGGTCGGCGGCGCGCAGGCAGTAGTTCTCCCGGCCCTCCGCGCAGTTCACGCAGGTGCCGCAGCCCCAGGGGCCGTAGACGGCGACCGCGTCCCCCACCGAGACGCCCTCCGCGCCCTCACCGAGTGCGGCGACGGTGCCGACGCCCTCGTGGCCGAGCGTGAGCGGCAGCTCGTAGGGGAACCCCTCGGCCGGCCAGCTCATCACGGCGATGTCCGAGTGGCAGACACCTGCGGCGCTCACCTTGAGCAGGATCTGGCCGGGCCCCGCGACGGGCTCGGGGATGTCGACGACCTCGGGTGCGGCGCCGATGGTGCGGTACTGGACGGCTTTCATGACTCTCCTTCGTTTTCTCCGTGCTTCCTTTGTGGCCCTCGTGGTGGCGCGGCGCCACCCGGGAGATCAGGAGGCGGAGTAGCCGCCGTCCACCAGGTGGTAGCTGCCGTGGATGAACGAGGCGCGGTCGGAGAGGAGGAAGGCCGCGAGCTCGGCGACCTCCTCCGAGGTGCCGAGACGCCCGGCCGGGTGAAGGGAGATCAGGTGGTCACGGGCCGGTCCGTCGGTGTCGCGGAGCAGCGGGGTGTCGATGAAGCCCGGGCCGACCGCGTTGATACGGATGTTCTGTGCCGCGTACTCGAGTGCGGCGGTCTTGGTGAGGCCGACGACACCGTGCTTGGCGGCTACGTAGGCCGGGGAGTTCGCGAAGCCGTTGGTGCCGAGGATCGACGACATGTTGACGACGGCGCCGCCGCCCGAGGCCAGGATGGCCGGGAGCTCGTAGCGCATCGAGTAGAAGACGCCGCTGAGGTTGGTGGCGACGACCCGGTTCCAGGCCTCGATGTCGTAGTCGCCGGTGGGCCGCGCGGGCCCGCCGATGCCGGCGTTGTTCACGGCGAGGTGCAGGGCGCCGAAGGTGTCGACGGCGAACCGCACGCCCGCCTCGACGGACGCCGGGTCGGTGACGTCGAGGGCGACGGCCGCGGCGCGCGCGCCGGTGGCCTCCAGCTCGGCGGCGGCCTCGCGGGCGCTCGCCTCGTTGTGGTCGGCGACGACGACGGTCGCACCGCTCGCGGCGAGCCGCCGGGAGAGGGCGAGGCCGATGCCGGACGCGCCGCCGGTGACGAGGGCGACCTTGCCGGTGAACTCCGCCTCGTGGGCGGTGGGGAGGTTGGTGCTCATGTGGTGCTTCCTTGCGTGGTGCTGTGGGGCGCCGGCCCGTCCTGCCGGGAATCCGACAGGTGTGTGGAGAGGGCGTCGAAGGCTTGTACGACGAGGTCGGGCAGAGCGGCCGGCCGGCCGCCCCTTACCCATGCCGCCTGGGCCGCGAGGAGCGCTCCGGCTCCTGCGGCGACGGCCACGGCGGGACGGAGGTCCTGCCGCGGATCCACACCGAGACGTTCAGCGAGAACGGCCACCGACTCCTCCTGGGCGTCCACACGGATGTGGTGGTACGCCGCGTACAGAGTGGGTTCTTCCTCGGCCATGACCAGCAGCTCGAAGATGCGGGGCCGCCGGTGCCAGGGCTCCGCCTCCGGGTCGTCGAGCCAGTCGAGGACGGCGCGGCGGTAGGCGGTGAGCGGGGGCTCGGCCGGGGGGCGCTCGCGGAGCGCGCGGTTGATCCGGTCGCCGTCGCCCCGCACTGCGTCGAGGACGGCGGCCTCCTTGTTCGGGAAGTACCGGCTGAAGGTGCGCCGGTCGACGTCGGCCGCCTGGGCGATCTCCTCGACCGTCACGCTCCGCAGACCGCGTTCGAGTACGAGCTCGAGTGCGCTCCGCGCCAGCGCGTCCCGGGTCCTGCGCGCCTTGCGGCTGCGCCGTTCCGGGACGTTCCCTGTTTCCTTCATGCTTGCACCGTACACCTTTAAATGTCCCGATGGGACATCTGTCCCGTCGGGACATCCGGCCGGGGTCCGCCGACGCACGGAGGCCCGGGGCGACGCCATCTCGCCCCGGGCCTCCTGTCAGCCGTCCCCTACGCCTGGGGGCGCCCCGCTTCCGGCGCCTCCTTCGGCTCCCGGCTCAGCGCACCCGGCCACCAGGCGGTGCGCCCGATGTCCCTGACCAGGGCGGGCACCAGGAGCGACCGCACCACGAGGGTGTCCAGCAGCACGCCGAACGCGACGATGAAGGCGATCTGGACCAGGAAGGCGAGCGGGATGACCCCCAGCGCCGCGAAGGTGGCCGCCAGGACGACGCCCGCCGAGGTGATGACGCCACCGGTGGTGGTCAGTCCGCGCAGCACGCCCTGCCGGGTGCCGTGGATCAGGGACTCCTCACGGACGCGCGACATCAGGAAGATGTTGTAGTCGACGCCGAGGGCGACCAGGAAGACGAATCCGTACAACGGTACGGAGGAGTCCGTGCCGCTGAAGCCGAAGACGTGCTCGAAGACCAGCGACGAGATCCCGAGTGTGGCGAGGAAGTTGAGCGCCACCGTCGCGACGAGGAGCAGCGGCATCAGCAGCGAGCGGAGCAGGCCGATCAGGATGACGAGGATGATGACCAGGACCACCGGCACGATGATGTTGCGGTCGTGCTCGGCCGTCCTCTGGGTGTCGTACTGCTGCGCGGTGTAGCCGCCGACGAGCGCCTCGGCGCCCGGTACCGCGTGGACCGCCTCACGGATCCGCGTGACCGTCGCCTTGGCGGCGTCGCTGTCGGCCGCGTCCTCCAGTGTGGCGTCGATGCGCACCCGGCCGTCCACGACGAGCGGCTCCCCGCCGCCGGGGCGTCCGGACTCCGTCATCACGGAGACGCCCGCGACGCCCGGAACGGTCTTGGCGGCAGCGACGACCTGCTGCGACCGGTTCGCGCCGGCGATCACGACGGCGGGGTTGCCCGATCCGCCGGGGAAGTGCCGGCCCAGGGTCTCCTGCGCGGCGACGGACGGCGCGTCGTTGACGAAGATCTCCTCCAGGGGCACTCCCTTGGAGTTCAGCGTGGGCATGAACGCCGCGCAGGCCAGGAGCCCCACCAGGGTGACGGCCCACACCTTGCGCGGGGCACGGTCGACCAGCCCCGCGATCCGCGACCAGATACCCGTCGAGCCGGAGTCCGGCCCGCCCTTCCCCTTCTTCGGCCCGGAGGGCCAGTACGCCGCCCTGCCGAGCAGCACCAGGACGGCCGGGAGGAAGGTGAGGGCGCTCAGGACGGAGCAGACGATGCCGATGGCGCCCACCGGTCCGAGCGCGCGGTTGTTGGTCAGGTCGCTGAGCAGGAGGGCGAGGAGCCCCAGGGCCACGGTGGCGGCGCTGGCCGTGATCGGCCCCGCCGACTCGCGGAGTGCGGCGCGCATGGCGGTCCACCGGTCGGGCTGCCGCGAGAGTTCCTCGCGGAACCGGGCGGTGAGCAGCAGCGCGTAGTCGGTGGCGGCTCCGATGACGAGGATCGACAGGATTCCCTGGACCTGGCCGTCGACCCGGACGATGTCGTGGTCGGCCAGGACGTAGACGATCGCGCAGGAGACACCGAGCGCGAAGACCGCGCCGACGATGATGATCAGTGGCAGCAGGACGCTGCGGTAGACCAGCAGCAGGATGACGAGCACGGTCACCAGGGCGACGCCCAGCAGCAGTCCGTCGATGCCGGCGAAGGCGTCCGACAGGTCGGCCTGCGAGGCGGCGGGGCCCGCCAGTCCGACCGTCGTCCCCGGGACACCTTCCGCGGCACTCCGGATGTGTTCCAGGGAGTCGGGAAGCTCGTCTCCCAGATCCGGTCGCAGCTGGACGACGCCTTCCAGTGCCTTCCCGTCCTCGGAGGGCAGTGCGGGGCTCACCTCACCCGTCACGCCCGGGCCGCCCTTGAGCGAGGCGAGGGCGGCCGTCGCCGCCTTCCGCTGCTCAGGACCGAGTTCCCCACCGCCCCCGTCCGACGTCCAGACCACGATGGCGGGGACGGTCTCCTGCCGGCTGAACGCCTTCTGGGCCTCGATGACCCGGGTGGACTCGGCGCTCTGCGGCAGGAACGCGGCCTGGTCGTTGGTGGCGACCTCCCCGAGTTTCCCGGCGTACGAGCCGAAGGCCCCGCCGACGACCAGCCAGGCCAGGACGAGGAGGACGGGGAGGAGGAACAGCCGGCGGACCGGCTTCGATGCGGTGGACATGGCACTCCTGGGTCGGCCGCTATCTCTCAATCATGATGTATCTCAATGATTGAGATTACATGCCCCGTGGCGCGCTTCCGCACGGGGACGGGCGGTTCAGCGCCTGGGAACCTGCATACGGGCGAGCTCACCGTTCATACGTCCGAGGAAACGGAGCGCGGCCTCCAGCTCCTGGGGCCCGGCCGCGGAGCGCGCACCGGCCGCCGCCTCCGCGAGGGGCATGAAGAACGAACGTGCGGCCGCTTTGGCCCCCGACTCGTAGTAGAGGTTCACGACACGCCGGTCGGAGCTCTCCCGGGCCCGCCTGATGTGCCCGGCCCGTTCGAGCCGGTCCAGGCACGCGGTGACGGCGCCGGACGTCAGACCGAGGTGTTCGCGCAGCCGCCCCGGGGTCAGCGGCTCATCCGCGTCGAGGATGGCGCCGAGCGCCTGCACATCCGTCGCGTGCAGGCCCTGCGCGTGCGCGAAGGAGTGAACCAGCCGGTTGATCTCGCCGTTCATACGGCGCAGCTCCACGGCGAGCGCCTGGAGTTCCGACACCCCCGTCGCAGCCGCGCCGGATCCGTCGCGGGGGTCGTCAGCACTGTCCACCGCCCCATACTAGGGCGCGTGCGACCGCGCACCGACCTCCCGCGCGGCTCCGCGAGGACCGCCTCCGCAGCTCATCCCGCCTCTATACTTCTACAGTTGTGTAGAAACGCGGTGGAACGCGTTCTCCGCGTACGGAAGAAGGAGTGGACGCCACGATGGTGTTCAAGAAGCTGCTCGGCTCACTCGGTGTGGGCGGCCCCACCGTGGACACGGTGCTGCGGTCCGGTGGCGCCGTGCCCGGCGGCGAGCTGAGCGGCGAGGTCCGGCTCAAGGGCGGCAACGCCGACTTCACGATCGAGCACATCACCCTGGAACTGGTCGCCCGCGTCGAGGCGGAGCACGAGGACGGCGAGGCCGAGGGGTTCGTGGCCTTCGAACGCTTCACCGTCGCCGGCGGATTCGTGCTGCCCGAGGGCGAGGAGCACGCCATCCCGTTCGGCGTGACGCTCCCCTGGGAGACCCCGGTCACCGAGCTCCACGGCCAGGACCTCGGGATCGTCCTCGGCGTCCGCACGGAGCTCTCGGTGGCGGGCGCCAAGGACAAGGGAGACCTCGACCGCCTCACGGTCAGGCCGCTGCCCGCACAGGAAGCCGTGCTCGAGGCCCTCGGCCGGCTCGGTTTCGGCTTCCGGTCCGCGGACCTGGAGCTCGGCCACATCCGCGGCAGCGGTCAACTCCTGCCCTTCTACCAGGAGATCGAGCTCTCGCCCGCCCCGCAGTACGCGGGCGGGGTCGAGGAGATCGAGGTGACCTTCCTCGCGGGACCCGCGGGCGTGGAGGTCGTCCTGGAGGCCGACAGGCGAGCGGGCCTGTTCTCCGGGGGCGGCGACGCGCTCGGCCGCCTCACCGTCGGGCACCACGAGGTCGAGAGCCGCGACTGGGCCTCCGAGCTGGACGACCGGATCCGGTCGATGGCCGACGCACACGCCTCGCACGGCGCCCCCGAGCCGTACGGACACGATGGCGGCCGGCCGTCGCACCACTCCGGCCCGGGCATGGGCACCGCTGTCGCCGCCGGTGCCGCCGGGCTGGCCGTCGGCGTGGTGGGCGGGATGGTGGCGGCCGAAGTCGTCGACGAGGTGGGCGACTTCTTCGAGGACGAGGAGGAAGAGGAGGGCGGCGAGGACTGACGCCCTCGACAGCGGGCACCCTGCCACCATCTTCTACAGTGCTGTAGATTTGGCGCGCTCCCGGGGCCCCGGGAGAATGACGGAGCCGTCGGCAGCGACGGGTCCGTCGCTCACCCCTCCAGGGAGAAGACACCGCCATGTTCGGAATCAGCGAGATCGCGATCTTCCTCATCCTCGCCGTCCTGATCTTCGGTGCCAGGAAGCTCCCCGAACTCGCCCGCTCCCTGGGCAAGTCGGCCCGCATCCTGAAGAGCGAGGCGCGCGCCCTGAAGTCCGACGGCGTTCCTCCGGCCGGGCCGGGGGCCGACGGCGCGGGTGGCCCGCACGTCATCCGGGGCACGGCCACCGAGAAGCCCGGACCTCACTGATCCCCCTGCCCGCCTGTCCGCCCCGCCACCCGGAGGGGTGGGCTTCGGCGTGTCCGGCCCCCGCAGGCATGCGGAACACCCCTCCCGGGGACACGGTGGTCGAAGGAGACACGAGCCGGAGCGAGGGGTCATGGAGAGCAACGACGACAGCGGTGGGCTGCGGTGTCTGGTGACGGGCGCAACCGGATACATCGGGGGACGCCTCGTACCGGAGCTCCTGGAGGCCGGCCACCGGGTGCGGTGCCTGGCGCGGACCCCGGAGAAGCTGCGGGACTACCCGTGGGCGGGCGAGGCGGAGGTGGTCAAGGGGGACGTGACCGACGCGGACTCCCTGGGCACGGCGATGCGCGACATCGACGTCGCCTACTACCTCGTCCACGCGCTGGCCTCCGGGCCCGGATTCGAGAGGACCGACCGTGAGGCGGCACGGATCTTCGGCGAACAGGCGAGGGCGGCAGGCGTACGCCGCATCGTGTACCTGGGCGGGCTGACCCCTGCCGACGTCCCCGAGAAGGAGCTGTCCCCGCACCTGCGTTCACGCGCCGAGGTCGGCCACCTGCTGCTCGGTTCGGGGGTGCCGACGACCGTGCTGCGCGCCGCCGTCATCATCGGGTCGGGCTCCGCCTCCTTCGAGATGCTGCGCTACCTCACCGAGCGGCTGCCGGTCATGGTCACCCCCAGCTGGGTGTCGACCCGGATCCAGCCGATCGCGGTCCGGGACGTCCTGCGCTACCTGGTGGGCAGTGCGCGTATGCCCGCCGACGTGAACCGCACCTTCGACATCGGCGGCCCGGACGTCATGACGTACCGCGACATGATGCAGAAGTACGCGGCGGTCGCCAACCTCCGCCACCGGCTGATCCTGCCCGTACCGATGCTGTCGCCCGGCCTGTCCAGTCACTGGGTCGGCCTGGTCACCCCGGTGCCGGCCGCGATCGCCCGGCCGCTCGCGGAGTCCCTGCGCTACGAGGTCGTGTGCCACGAGCACGACATCGTCCACCACGTCCCCGACGCGCCCGGGCAGCCCTTCCCGTTCGACACGGCTCTCTCCCTCGCCCTGCAGAGGGTGCGGGAGGCGAGGGTGACGACCCGGTGGTCCTCCGCGTCCACACCGGGCATCCCCAGCGATCCGCTCCCCACCGATCCGGACTGGGCGGGCGGAAGCCTGTACACCGATGTGCGCGAGCTCGACGTGGACGCCTCCCCCGAGGCCCTGTGGAGGGTCGTGGAGGGGATCGGCGGCGACAACGGCTGGTACTCGTTCCCTCTCGCGTGGGCGGTGCGGGGGTGGCTGGACCGGCTGATCGGCGGGGTCGGCCTGCGCCGGGGCAGGCGGGACGCCCAGCGGCTGCGGGTCGGGGACTCCCTGGACTTCTGGCGGGTCGAGGAGATCGAACCGGGCCGGCTCCTCAGGCTCCGGGCGGAGATGCGGCTGCCGGGTCTGGCCTGGCTGGAGATGTACGCGGAGAAGGGCGAGGGCGGCCGGTCCCACTACCGGCAGCGGGCCGTGTTCCATCCGGCGGGTCTGCTCGGCCACGCGTACTGGTGGAGTGTCTCCCCCTTCCACGCGGTGGTCTTCGGGGGGATGGCGCGCAACATCGCCCAGGCAGCGGTCCGGGGGACGAAGGGTGTGACGAAATGACCGTGGCCGTCGTCCTGTTCACCTCCGATCTGCGGCTCCACGACCATCCGCCGCTGCACGCCGCACTCGCCGCGGCCGACGAGGTGGTCCCTCTCTTCGTGCTCGACGACGCCGTCGAGGCCACCGGCTTCGGCACCCCGAACCGGCGTGCGTTCCTTGCCGACTGCCTCCGCGACCTGGACGCGGGACTCCGCGAGCGCGGCGGGCGCCTGGTCGTCCGGGAGGGCGACGTGGTGGAGGAGACCGGCAGGGTCGTCACGGAGACCGGGGCCGTCAGCGTGCACCTGGCAGCGGGTGTCAGCGCGTTCGCGCAGCGGCGGGAGGAACGCCTGCGCGAGGCCCTCGCGTCCACGGGCTGCCGGCTGAGCGTGCACGACGCGGTGATCACCGCGGTCGCGCCCGGCGCGGTGGTCCCCTCCGGCGCGGACAGGGACCACTTCGCGGTCTTCACCCCCTACTTCCGCCGCTGGTCGCAGGAGGGGCTCCGCCGGCCCTTCCACGCTCCGCGCTCCGTGCGCGTACCGGAGGGTCCCGCGTCCGCCGGGCTGCCCGCGCGGGACGCCGTGCGGGGGACCTCCCCGGGCCTGGCCGGTGGCGGGGAGACGGAGGGGCGCGGGCTGCTCACCGCGTGGCGCCGCAGCGGGCTCGCCTCGTACGAGGAGCTCCACGACGACCTGGCGGGCGACGCGACCTCGCGGCTCTCGCCGCACCTGCACTTCGGCACGCTCTCCCCCGCCGAGGTCGTCCACCGTGCCCGCGGCGCGGGCGGCCCCGGGGCGGATGCCTTCGTGCGGCAGGTGTGCTGGCGGGACTTCCACCACCAGGTCCTGGCGGCCCGTCCGGCGGCCGCCCGGTCCGACTACCGTCCACGGCAGGACCGTTGGCGTACGGGCCGGAAGGCCGAGGAGGACACGGCGGCCTGGAAGGAGGGCCGCACCGGCTATCCGGTGGTCGACGCGGCGATGCGGCAGCTGCTCCACGAGGGCTGGATGCACAACAGGGGGCGCCTGCTGGCCGCAAGCTTCCTCGCCAAGACCCTGTACGTGGACTGGCGGGCCGGGGCGCGCCACTTCCTGGACCTGCTCGTCGACGGGGACGTGGCCAACAACCAGCTCAACTGGCAGTGGGTGGCCGGGACCGGCACGGACAGCCGCCCCAACCGCGTGCTCAACCCGGTGACGCAGGCGAAGCGGTACGACCCGGACGGGTCGTACGTGCGCCGTTGGGTGCCGGAACTCGCGGAGATCGAGGGGGCGGCCGTGCACGAGCCGTGGAAGCTCCCCGGGCAGGAGCGGAAGCGCTACGACTACCCGGAGCCGCTGGTGGGGCTGTCCGAGGGCCTGTCCCGGTTCAAGGAGGCCCGGGGCCTCGACTGAGCCGGGCCGTCGGGGGACGAGCCGGGTCGGGGCGGCGGAGTCCGGGCCGACCCGGCTGCCGCCCCCGGCTCAGACCTTGCGGTAGCGGGCGTTGGCCCAGGAGAAGAGGCCGAAGGCGGCCAGGCCGAGCGCGATGAACGCGAGCAGCCAGGGGCCCGCGGGGGTCTCGGTGAAGGAACGCAGGGTGTCGTCCATGCCCTTGGCCTGGCCCGGTTCGTGCTGGACGGCCGCGGCTACGGCGAATCCGCCCGCCGTGGCGAAGACGGCGCCTCGCACGACGCCGCCGAACACGCCGGTGACGTCGACGGCCTGACGGACCTTCTTCGTCATCTCGGCCATCTTCAGGTGCTTGTGGAACTTGCGGGCGGCTGCCCGGAAGGCGATCCAGAGGCCGGCGCCGGCCACGAGGAGGCCCGCGGCACCGACGATCCACTGGCCACCGGTCCACTCCAGGGCCCGTGCCGTGACGTCGTCGGTCTGCTTGTCGCTGGATCCGCTGCCGCTGCCCTTGTCGCCGGCGGCGTAGGAGATCACGGAGTACGACACGAAGGAGTAGAAGACGAAGCGCGCGGCGGCCATGGCCCGCTTGTGGGGCTTGTCCCCGTCGGGGCCCGCCTGTCCGAAGCAGGCCTCGGACAGCCGCCACAGGGCCATGCCGGCCAGCGCGAGGCCGAGCGCCCAGAGCAGGATGTTCCCGAAGGGCTTCTCGGCTATCTCCGCGATGGCGCCTCCGCGGTCGGCCTGCTTGCCGCCTCCGTCGGAGAAGGCGATGCGCAGGGCGAGCACGCCCACCAGCAGGTAGATCACTCCCCGTGCCACGAACCCGGCGCGGGCCCCCACATCCATGGCGCGGCTGCGCGCGGCTCTTCTGGCCTGACCACGGGCGTTCGTCGACAGTGCGTTCGCATTCATGCACTGCCGAGTGCCCCTGAATCGGCGATCAATGCGGGAGAGCTACACGCCCTCTTCACCCGGCTCGCTCCCGGCCGCCGCCTGTCCCTTGGCGCGCCGGCCGACGACGGCCGCCGCCGCCAGGGCGCTGCCCGCGAAGGCGAGGGCGACGACCCAGGGCCGGTCGAGGACGTGGCAGGTGGCGTGGTCCAGGGAGTAGCGGCCTGCGCCCGTCAGTCCGATCGCGGCGGCGGTGAAGCCGAGGAACGCCGGATACTCGTAGCCGCCGCCCATGGCGAAGAAGCCTGCGGGCGCGTGCACGGCGACGGCGCCCGCCATGGTGCCCGCCGCCGCGGCACCCGCCGCGGGGGTGGCGAGTCCGAGCGCCAGCAGGACCCCGCCGCCCGCCTCGCCGATCCCGGCCGCCAGGGCGCTGTGCTTCGGCGGATGGAAGCCCATGGCCTCCATGGCCGCGGTGGTCCCCTCGATGCCACCGCCGCCGAACCACCCGCCCAGTTTCTGGCTGCCGTGGGCCGCCAGGACGGCGCCGGTGCCCACCCTGAGCACGAGGAGTCCGAGGTCACGTCGGTTGATGCAGGTCATGGGGGTGTCTCCCGTCAGCGAGGAGGAGCAGCGGCGTCGCGCCGTACCAATCCACTCTCGTCCGGTCGGCGGAGCGGGGCCGGGAGGTGTTACGCCATTCGTGTCGCCGCCTTGCGAGCACTGCGACGTACGCCATTGTGCAACTTGTTGCATAAGGAGGGCCGGGTGGTCTACAACTGGCTCGACGACACCTGCGAGGAGACCCGGATGAGCCCGTATCCCACCCTGCTGAGCCCGCTCGACCTCGGATTCACCACGCTCCCGAACCGGGTGCTGATGGGATCGATGCACATCGGCCTCGAGGAGGTGGAGCGCGGCTTCGAGCGGATGGCCGCCTTCTACGCGGCCCGCGCGCGGGGCGGGGTCGGCCTGATGGTCACCGGCGGGATCGCGCCCGGCGAGCGCGCGTGCTCCTTCCCCGGCGGCGCGAAGATGACCACCGAGGCGGAGGCGGACCAGCACGCCGAGGTCACCGCGGCCGTGCACGCGGCGGGCGGCCGGATCGCGATGCAGATCCTGCACTTCGGCCGGTACGCCCATCACCCGGACCTGGTGGCTCCGAGCGCCCTGAAGGCTCCGATCAGCGGGTTCACCCCGCACGCGCTGACGGACGACGAGGTCGAGGAGACCATCGAGGACTTCGTCAGGGCCGCGGAGCTCGCACGGCGCGCGGGGTACGACGGTGTCGAGATCATGGGCTCCGAGGGCTATCTGATCAACGAGTTCATCGTCGCGGCGACGAACCACCGCGAGGACCGCTGGGGCGGCTCGTACGAGAACCGCATCCGCTTCCCCGTCGAGATCGTGCGCCGGGTCCGTGAACGGGTCGGCCCCGACTTCATCCTGATCTACCGGCTCTCGATGCTGGACCTGGTCCCCGGCGGGTCCACGCTGGACGAGGTCGTCCACCTCGCCCGCGCGATCGAGGCGGCCGGCGCGACCATCATCAACACCGGCATCGGCTGGCACGAGGCCCGCATCCCGACGATCGCGACCTCCGTGCCGCGGGGCGCCTTCACGTGGGTGACGGAGAAGGTGCGGGGCGCGGTCTCCGTGCCGCTGGTGACCTCCAACCGCATCAACACGCCCGAGCTGGCCGAGGAGGTCCTCGCCTCGGGCCGCGCGGACATGGTGTCGATGGCGCGGCCCTTCCTCGCCGACCCCGACTTCGTCGCCAAGGCCGCCGAGGGCCGGGCCGACGCGATCAACACCTGCATCGGCTGCAACCAGGCCTGCCTGGACCACATCTTCAGCCTGCAGATCACCTCCTGCCTGGTGAATCCGCGCGCCTGCCACGAGACCGAACTGGTGCTCTCACCGACCCGGACCCGCAAGCGCGTCGCCGTGATCGGCGCCGGGCCTGCCGGGCTCGCCTGTGCGGTCACGGCTTCCGAACGCGGCCATGCGGTGACCCTGTTCGACGCGGCCGACGAGATCGGCGGCCAGCTGAACGTGGCGCGGCGGGTCCCCGGCAAGGAGGAGTTCGACGAGACCCTGCGCTACTTCCGTACCCGTCTCGCCGAGGAGGGCGTCGAGCTCCGGCTCGGCACCCGTGCCACGGCCGCCGCGCTCGACGGCTTCGACGAGGTCGTCCTGGCCACCGGGGTCGAGCCGCGCGTCCCCGCGATCCCCGGTGTCGGTCACCCCAGCGTGGTGAGCTACCTGGACGTCCTGCGCGACGGCGCCCCGGTCGGGGAGCGGGTGGCGGTCGTCGGGGCGGGCGGCATCGGCTTCGACGTCGCCGAGTTCCTGACGGACGGCGGGGACGCGGCGAGCCTGGACCCCGAGGTCTTCTTCCGGCAGTGGGGCGTGGACACGGAGTACGCGGACCGGGGCGGGCTGCGGGCCCCTGAGCGTCCGAAGGCGCCGCGCACCGTGCATCTCGTCCAGCGCAGGACGACCAAGGTCGGTGCGGGACTGGGGAAGACGACCGGGTGGATCCACCGCACCGAACTGCGGCACCGCGGAGTGAACATGATCGCAGGTGCCTCGTACGACCTGATCGACGACGCGGGCCTGCACCTGACCGTCGACGGCGAGCAGCACCTTCTGGAGGTCGACACCGTGGTCCTGTGCACGGGTCAGGAACCGCGCCGGGAGCTCTACGAGGAGCTGCTCGCCGCGGGCCGCCCCGCGCACCTGATCGGCGGGGCCGACGTGGCGGCGGAGCTGGACGCCAAGCGCGCGATCCGCCAGGGCACGGAGCTGGCCGCGGAGCTGTGATCACCCGGTCGCGCCGTCCTTAGGATGCACTCCATGTCACTCCCCCACGCGATCCTCACCGCCCTGCTCGAGAAGCCGTCGTCGGGCCTCGAACTGACGCGCAGGTTCGACCGGTCGATCGGCTACTTCTGGCCGTCCACGCATCAGCAGATCTACCGGGAGCTGGGAAAGCTGGAGCAGGCCGGTCACATCCGGGTCCTGCCTGCGGCGCGGCCGGCCCGCGGGCAGAAGAAGGAGTACGAGGTGCTGCCCGCGGGCCGGGCGGAGCTGACGGCCTGGGTCTCCCTCGCCGAGGACCCGCGGCCGGTCCGCGATCCGCTGCTCCTGAGGATGCGGGCGGCGGCGGTCGTGGGCGCCACCGGCCTCACCGGGGAGCTGCGCAGGCACCTCGTGCTGCACGAGGAGCAGCTGGCGGAGTACCTGGAGATCGAGAAGCGGGACTTCCCGCCGGAGCGGACGGCGCAGGAGGACCGGCTGCGGCACCTGGTGCTGCGCGGGGGCATCGACCTGGAGACCTTCTGGACGGGCTGGCTGAGCAGGGCGATCGAGGACCTGGACGGCTCGGGCTCGTAGGCGCCCCTGCACGGCGGCGGTCCGGTCTCCCGGCAGACGGGGCACGTGGCGGGGGCCGCCGGGAGACAGGACGGAGAGCGGCGGACCATAGCGTCGCGCCCAGCGGCGGGCAGCGACGCTCCGGCCCCGTGGTCCCGCCCGCGCTCGCGGGGACCCCCGCACCGGGCGGACCTCTCACCGGGTCCGTGACGGCGGCGCACCCGGGGCGACGACGAGAGGACACACGTGGTGAAGGCACGGATTGCACGTACGGGGGTCGCCCTCGTGGCGGCCGCGGCGGCCGTCGTCGCGACGGCTTCGGCCGCTCAGGCGAACTCCGGCTTCTCCGTCGGGAAGTACGAGCAGATCCAGTTCGGGATGACCTTCGACGAGGTCTGGGAGATCGCCGGTGGTGATGCGGCCTGCGACACGGGCGGCGTCGTCGGTGACTCCATCCTGTGCTCCGTCGAGTGGACGGAGTACTCCCCCTACGGAAGCTTCTCCTTCACCGACGACGGCGAGTTGTACAGGAAGTCCAACGAGTTCCTGTACAAGCCGAAGACCCCCTCCATGAAACTGTCGCACTACAACCGGACCTCGCTGGGCATGACGGAGGCCCAGCTGTGGGCGGTCGTCCCGAAGGACTCGTGCGTCAAGCAGGGGGAGAGCTATCCCGGCTGGCCCGCGCGCACCGGGTTCGTCGAGAGGTACCTCTGCGCGGCCGGCACAGGCCTGTTCGCGCCCACGGCCAACTTCGACCTCACCGACGGCACCCTGACCTACCGCTACCAGCGCGCGCTGACCTGATCCGGCGGGGCCGCGTGGCCGGCCCCGGGCGCTGCCCAGCGGGAGCCGCCCGGGGCACCGGCCGGTTCCGCATGCAGGACGAAGGGCTCGGCGGCACGCGGCACCGAGGGGCCCGGGCCGGAGATGACGACGCGGGACGGCTGGACCGGTGGTGCCGGGGCAGGGGTGGCGTCGGCCGGGCCGGCCGCCTGGGCCCGGCTGAGCAGGATCACGCCTTCCACGGCCGCGGCGGCGCCGATGAGCGCGGGGACCAGGCCGAGCAGCCCTCCCTGGAGGCGCTCGCCGAGCAGGACCAGCCCGATCACGGCGGCGGCGACCGGGTTCGCCAGGGTGACGACGGCGAGCGGGGCGCCCAGCCCGCCCCGGTAGGCGGTCTGGGAGAGCATCAGCCCGCCGAGGGCGAAGAAGGAGACGAGCAGCGCCACGGTCACGAGCCGCCAGCTGAACAGCGGCCCGGAGTGGTCGGTCGCCGCCACCGTCAGGGTCTGGGTGAGGGCGGACGCCACCCCGGAGGTGATGCCCGAGGCCGCGGCGTGCCGGAGGCCCGGACGGGTGCCGGGACGGCTGAGCCCGGCGACGAGCGCCATGGTCACGGCGCCGACCCCGAGGGCCTCGGGGAGGCTCAGCGTGTCGTGGGGCGCGGCGCCGCCCGCGGCCAGGAGCAGGACGGCGAGGCCGAGGAGCGTGAGGAGCGTGCCGCGCCATTCCGTACGGCTGACGCGGCGGCCCGCGGCGCGGGCCCCCAGCGGGACGGCGGCCACCAGGGTGAGTGCGCCCAGCGGCTGGACCAGCGTGAGCGGACCGTACTTCAGCGCGGCGACGTGCAGGAGCGCGCCGCCCGCGTTCAGACCGACCGCGGACCACCAGGCGCCCCGGCCCAGCATCCGGAACGCTCCGGCGGAGGGTTCCGTCCGGCCGGCCAGACGGGCCTGTGCCACGGCGGCGGCCGCGTAGGCCCCGGCGGAGACGAGGGAGAGGGCGACGGCTATGAGGGTGGCGTTCATCGCCGCGCTCCGGACGGTGCGTACGCGGGGGACGCGTAGTTCTGGGCAGGGAGAGTGGCCGGCCACGTCAGGTGCCCGCGGAGCGGTGTGCGCGGCAGCCTGAGGGCGGCGAAGGCGACGGCGAGCAGCGCGGAGACCACGAGCGCGTCGAGCCAGTAGTGGTTGGCGGTGCCCACTATGACGAACAGGGTGAGCGCCGGGTGCAGCAGCCAGAGCAGGCGCCACCGGGAGCGGGTGGCGACGATCAGCCCGACCGCCACCACGAGTGCCCAGCCGAAGTGCAGGGACGGCATGGCGGCGAACTGGTTGGCCATCGAGTCCGTCGCCGGGGTGTCTCCGTACACCGAGGGGCCGTAGACCTGGGCGGTGTCCACGAGGCCCGCCGCGTGCAGCATCCGCGGGGGTGCCAGGGGGAAGAGCAGGTGGAGGGCGAGCGCGGCGCCCGTGAGCGCGGTCAGGATCCGGCGCGCCCAGACGTAGTGGCGCGGGCGGCGCAGGTAGAGCCAGACCAGGAAGCCGAGCGTCACGGGGAAGTGCACGGCAGCGTAGTAGGTGTTCGCCGTCTCCACGAGGGTGTGGCTGTGCAGCAGAAGGCCCTGCACGGTTCCCTCGCCGGGGAGGCCGACGGCCCTCTCGAAGCTCCAGACGTGCCCGGCGTTGCGGAAGGCTTCCTCGACGTGGCCGTTCGCGGCCTGCCGGCCGAGTTTGTAGACGAGGAAGAGTCCGGCCACCAGAAGCAGTTCGCGGACGAGGGGCGGTCGGGCTGAGATGTCCGGCTCCCGCTCCGCAGGCTCACTGCGGGTGTGCATCACCCGTGCCCCTTTGCTGACGGTGCGCTGTCGCGACGTACGGCATGGCTGTTCCACGCCGTATCGATACGCCAGTGTACCGATACGGCGGCGTATCGGTACACTCCCGTATCGGTACACTGGCGCATCGAGGGTCCCCAGCCGCAGAGTCGCAGAGAGGGAAGCAGATGCCGTCGCCCGGTTCCGCACAGGAGTCCGCATCCGCGCCACGCCGGTCGAAGATCACACCGGAACGGGCGCAGGAGCTCTACAACGCCGTGCTGGACCTGGTCAGGGAGAGCGGCTACGACTCACTGACCATGGAGGGCGTCGCCGCCCGCACCCGGTGCGGGAAGTCCACGCTCTACCGGCAGTGGGGCTCCAAGCCGGAGCTGGTCGTCGCCGCGCTGCACAGCACCCGCCGGACCTTGTTCTCGGACATCGACACGGGGACCCTGAGCGGAGACCTGCACGAGACCGCGCGCGTGGTGGACGCGGCATCCGGGCAGGACACCGCCCTGATGCACGCACTCAGCCACGCCGCACTGCAGAATCCGGACCTGCTCTGCGCCATGCGATCCACCCTGATCACGCCGGCCATCGCCGCGATCGACGCGATGGTCGCGCGCGCCGTACGGCGCGGCGAGATCACGGCCGACAACCCCGCCGCGGACTACGTGGCCGCACAGGTGCTGGGCATCATGCGCGCCCGGCCGCTCCTGGAGGGGCGGTACACGGAGGACGCCTTCCTCGCCGACTTCATCGAGTGCGCCGTACTTCCCGCACTCGGCCTCACCCCGCCCCCGCCCGCCTCTCCGGGAAGCGGGACCTGATGAACGTGGGCCGTCGCCCGAGCGGATGACGGCGGCCCACCCGCGCGCCGCACCGTGGGGACGGGGACGGCGCACACCCCGGCCGGCCGGTGGTCTCCCCGGAGGCCACCGGCCGGCCGCACGTGTACCCGAACCCCCCCTTCTCGTCCCCTTGACGATATTCAGGTCCCTTCGTTATCGTCGTCGTGACGAGAAAGAGGGGGTCCCGACATGGCCGACATCACCCGCCGCTTCGGCCGGCGGCACCTGCGCTCCGCGCCCACCGCCCACATCCGCCACCACAAGCGCGGCAGGCTCGTCCACGACGGCCCCGGGCTGAGCTTCTGGTACCGCTCGCTCACCGCGGCGCTCTCCGAGATCCCGGTCGACGACCGCGAGCTGGCGATGGCCTTCCACGCCCGTACCGCCGACTTCCAGGACGTGACCGTGCAGGCCACGGTCACCTACCGGATCAGCGACCCGGCCGAGGCGGCGGCCCGTCTCGACTTCTCGGTGGACCCCGACACCGGGGTGTGGCGGGGTGCGCCGCTGGAGCAGATCGCCACCCTGCTCACCGAGACGGCGCAGCAGCACACCCTGGACGTCCTGGCCCGCACCCCGCTCGCCACCGCCCTGGTGGACGGTGTCGCATCCGTGCGCGAACGGGTCGCCACGGGGCTGGCGGCCGAGCCCCGGCTGCCCGCCACCGGGATCGACGTCGTCGCCGTGCGCGTCGTCGCCATCCGCCCCGAGGCGGAGGTCGAGCGCGCCCTGCGCACCCCGGCCAGGGAGCAGATCCAGCAGGAGGCCGACCGGTCGGTGTACGAGCGCCGGGCCGTCGCGGTCGAGCGTGAGCGGACCATCGCCGAGAACGAACTGGCCAGCAAGATCGAGCTCGCTCGACGCGAGGAGCAGCTGGTCGACCAGCGCGGGACCAACGCCCGGCGTGAGGCCGAGGAGAAGTCGGCGGCCGACGGGGTGCGCACGGCGGCCGAGGCGGACCGCACCGTGCGCCTGGCCCGCGCGGAGGCGGAGGCGGCCCGCGAGGTCGGGGCGGCCCGCGCCGAGGCGCAGGCGGCCTGGCTGCGGGCGCACTCCGAGGTGGATCCCGGCACGCTGCACGCCCTGGCGGCGACCCGGCTGGCCGAGAACCTGCCGCGCATCGACAGCCTGACCCTCTCCCCCGACGTGCTGACAGGCCTGCTCGCCAGGCTCGGCAAGGCGGAGCCGGAGGCGCGGCCGTGAGTCTGGCACCACGTGCGGTGCTGGTGCACCGCACGACCGAGTACGAGGAGCTCCTGGCGCGGCACGGTACGCACGGGCAGGCCGCGTTCGTGCTCGCCGCGCGCGGCAGGTCGATCGAGGAGGTGGCCGCGCGCCACCGGCGCAACGACCAGGCGCTCACGGAGGTGGCGGCAGCCGTGCCGCTGCGGTGGCGCAGGACCCGGGTGGAGCGGGCGGACCTCGACCGCTTCCTGTTCGGCCCCGAGGACGTGGTCGTCGTCGTCGGACAGGACGGCCTGGTCGCCAATGCCGCGAAGTACCTCTCCGGCCAGCCGGTCGTGGGCATCGACACCGACCCCGGCCGCAACCCCGGAGTCCTCGTCCGCCACCGGGCCCGGGACACGGCGGCGCTGTGCCGGGCGGCCGTCGCACCCGGCGGGAAGGTGGACGCGCTGACCATGACCGAGGCGGTCGCCGACGACACGCAGCGCCTGCTCGCGCTCAACGAGATCTACCTCGGGGCACCCGGCCACCAGACCGCCCGCTATCGCATCGGCCCGGACGGCGCACCGTCGGCCGGCGAGTCCCAGGCGTCCTCGGGCGTCCTGGTCGGCACCGGGACGGGCTCCACCGGCTGGCTGCGCTCCCTCTGGCTGGAGCGCGGGAGCTCCCTGCGCCTTCCGGCCCCGTCCGATCCGCGGCTGGTCTGGTTCGTGCGTGAGGCGTGGCCCTCGCCGGTCACCGGCACCTCGCTGGTCGCAGGCGAACTGGGCCGCCGGGAGGGGCTGCGGCTCACCGTGGAGTCGGACCGGATGGTGGTCTTCGGCGACGGGATGGAGTCCGACGCACTGGAGCTGACATGGGGTCAGACGGTCCGCCTCGGCGTCTCGGACACCTCGCTGCGGCTGGTCGCCTGACCGTCGTGTGAGGATGACGGGTCCGTGAGATCCGTGAACCACCGGTCGGGAGAAGAGCAGCGCATGGCCACCGAACCCACGAACAGGGCGACCCGCAACACTCGCCCACCGCTCGCCCAGGCCGCGTTCGGCGTGGGTGTCGTCGTGCAGGACGGGGAGGACAGGATTCTGCTCGGCCGGCACCGTGACGGCACCTGGGAACTGCCCGGAGGAAAGGTCGATCCCACGCACGAGTCGGTCGCGGCGGCCGCGGCCCGCGAGCTGGCCGAGGAGACGGGGCTGCTGGTGCGCGAGGAGGACGTCGAGGTGTTCGCGATGGTGCACGACGTGGCGGGCGGCATCAACCGGATCAGCATGGGCGCGCTGGTGAAGGTGGGGGCGGCGGACGCCCGGGTCACCGAGCCGCACCTGATCAGCACCTGGCGATGGACCGCCCCCGACGACCTCCCCGGCCCGTTGTTCGACCCGTCGGCCCAGATCCTGGCCGCCTGGCGTCCGCGTCTCGCCCTGGACCATCCGCCGGCCCACGTCCTCCGGATCGCGGCACACCAGGCACGGCCCTAGGGGCAATAATTATTTGCCTAGGGGTCATAGGCAGCGTTAGCGTCGATGCCATGAGAGCAGTCAGTGAGCAGGACATCCGGGCATCGTTCGTCAACTGTTCCAAGGGAGAGGCGAAGCGCCTGCCGCTCCCCCGGGACCTCGACGAGCGCCACTGGGACGACCTGGACTTCCTGGGCTGGCGCGACCTGTCCGCGCCCGACCGGAGCTACGTCGTCACGGAGCTGCGCGGCGAACTCGTCGGCATCACGCTCCGCTTCCCGTCCTCGCAGCGCGGCTTCCTGCACCGCAGCATGTGTTCGGTCTGCCTGACCACGCATCCGGGCCGCGGAGTCTCGCTGATGACCGCCCGCAAGCGGGGGCAGGCGGGCCGGGACGGGAATTCGGTGGGGATCTACCTCTGCACCGACCTCGACTGCTCGCTGTACGTGCGCGGGAAGAAGACCCCGGCGCCGGGGGGCCGCTTCGAGGAGTCGCTGACCGTGGAGCAGCAGGTCGAGCGGACCAGGAACAAGCTCGCGGCCTTCCTCGACATGCTGTCCGCCTGATTTCCCCAGACATGCGACAAGCCGGGAGCAGATGTACGAATAAGGGACTGTCCGCGCGATCGGAGTAGGCCCATGGACGACTATCCGCTCCTGAACCTCTTCCTGACCATGATGTACGTGTTCCTCTGGGTGCTGTGGTTCTTCCTGCTCTTCAAGGTCGTGACCGACATCTTCCAGGACCACTCCCTGAACGGCTGGGCCAAGGCGGCCTGGCTGGTCTTCGTCATCCTGCTGCCCTACGTGGGCGTGCTCGTCTATCTGATCGCCCGAGGCAGGAGCATGGGGCGGCGCGAGGCCAAGCAGGCCGAGGACCGGGAGGAGGCCTTCCGGAAGTACGTACGGCAGGCAGCCCGGCCGGAGGACGGCTCGGGCGCCGGCGGTGGCCATGTGTCCGAGCTGGCGAAGCTCGCCGAGCTCAAGGATCAGGGCCACCTCAGCCAGGAGGAGTACGACAAGGCCAAGGCCAAGCTCCTCGTCTGACCGGAGACACCCCGCCCTCCCGCCCGGAGCAGCCGAACCGGGCGGGAGCCGCATGTCCGCGGGCCGAGGCCCGCACCGGAGCCCGGGTCAGTGCAGGCGGACCGCGGCCGGGGTCTCGCGCAGCGCCTCGACGACGCTCTCCACATGCGCGCGCGCCGCCGCCTCCGCCGCGCCGGGGTCGCCCGAGACCACCGCGTCGATGATCGCCAGGTGCTGCGGCAGCGACTGCGCCGGACGGCCGGGGCGCAGGGCGAGACGGAACTGGTACCGGACCATCTGTCCGTTCATCCGCTCCAGCAGGGCCTGGGCGACCTTCTGGTCACTGACCTCGCCGATGCACTCGTGCAGCCGGCGGTTCAGCACCGAGTAGGCGTCCGGATCGCCGTCCTCCACGGCCCGGCCCATCGCCGCGCCGATGCCCCTCAGCTCCCGGCGCACCTCGTCCGACGCGTACTCCGCGGCCCGCCTGGCGCACAGCCCTTCCAGCAGCGCCCGGCACTCGGTGATCTGGACCGCCTCCTCGACGGAGATCACCCGCACCCGGGCACCGCGCCGGGGGATCAGCTCCACCAGACCCTCGGCGGACAGGTCCTGCAACGCCTCGCGCACCGAGCTCCGTGTCGCCCGGAAGATCTCGGACAGCTCCTGCTCGACGAGGCGCTGCCCGGGCACCATGTCACCCGCCGCGAGCGCCTCCCGGATACCGCTGGAGACCGCGCTCCGGCCCGCCCGGCCCGTGACCTGATCCGACGTCACCCCTCCACCCTCCGTACGTCGTCGAGAACCCTCGCCGCCGCATGGCTCCACGCCGCGGCTCAGCGATGATGCCCGAAACTTTCTCGTCAGGCATATTGTCAACAATTTCATCGACGGTTACGGTGGCGTGGCGGCGGCCGGTCGGGGCGGGCCCGGAGGACCGGCCTCCCCTTCCGTACGCGCAGGCACCGCACGCAGGCGCTTCGAAGAGGTTCAACTTCCTGCGCCGTTTGGTCGACACCTCCCCGAAGGAGGAGCTGAGGGCCGTCGCCGAGAAGATCGCCCCGCTCGGCTGGCACATCGTGCTCTACTTCGAGAGCGCCGATCTCCCCGAGCTGGAGGGCTTCTTCGGCTCCCTGCCCGCGCCCCTCGTCATCGACCACCTGGGCCGTCCGGACGTGACCCAACCGGTCGGCGGCCCGCAGTTCAGCCGCTTCCTCCGCTTCGTCGACTCCCACGACGTATGGGTGAAGGTCTCCTGCCCCGAGCGCCTCAGCGTGAGCGG
>NZ_JBHJYN010000022.1:0-81512 GCF_042270185.1 Streptomyces sp. NPDC055962 | reverse complement strand
CGGCTGGTTCCAGCCCATCGCCCAGTACCAGCCCTTCACCCCCGCCATCGAAACCCTCCGCGGCCTCCTCCTGGGCACCGAGATCGGCCACAACGCCTGGCTCGCCCTCGCCTGGTCCCTCGCCCTGACCGCACTCGGCTACACCTGGTCCACCAGCGCCTTCACACGCGACCCGAAGTAAGCATGAACACGCGGACCGCTCCCGCACCTCGTCCCACCCGGGGCGGCATCCACCGGCACCCTGCCGGGGACGCCGCCCCGTCGGCGTCCCCGGGCGGCGGGATGCCTCAGTGGTCCCGGCGCCGGACGTACAGGCGGTTGCCCTTCGGGCCGGTCCATTCCACCCGCACGACACCGGGCACGGCCGCATCGGCGAGACGCGAGGGGTTGGACCAGTGGCCGAAGTTGGGATTGCGGAAGAACGTCGCCCAGAGACCGCCGTGGGCGTCCTCGAAGAAGTTGTTGTGGCCGGCGCCGACACCGACGGTCCAGCGTTCGGAGTACGGGCCCTCGAAGGAGTCGGAGACGGCGGCCACCGCGTCGTACTGGTACTGCACACGGCCGGTCCCGGCCGGGACGTAGGCCTGGCGCGCGGTGCCGTCGGCGTCGACCGACGTCCGGTCCCAGGCCGCGTGGAGGAGGAAGTACGTGCCTCCGTGCTTGAACACGTACGCGCCTTCGAGGTACGGCTCGGGCGTGTACGGGGTCTGCCGGAACGCGGGGAGGTCCGTCGTCGGGACGATGTCCTCCATGTCGTCGCGGAACCTGGCGTACAGGTTGTTGTGCAGCACCAGCCAGGCGTCGCGGCCCTCGCTGTAGAGGCTGCCGTCGATGTGATGGTAGGCGCCGGGCTCGATGAAGGCCGGTCCCCCGATGAACGGGTCGCCGAAGGGCTTCTCCAGGTTGCCCTCGACGAGCCGGTACGGGCCCTCGACCCCTCCTTCGCTCACGAGCAGGAACGAGCCCACCTTCCTGGAGTGGTCCCCCATGCACGCCACGATGTACCACGTGCCGCGGAAGCGGTGCAGCTCCGGGGCCCATGCCTGGCCGCGCTTGCCGAACTCCTCGTCGTACCAGTACTCCTGCCAGGGGGCGACGACCGTCCTCCCGGGCCGGTTCTCGCCGGTGAACTCGGGCGACCAGACCTTGCCCTTCTCCGCGCCGGGCCGGATCCCGGTCGTGTCGGCCAGCTTCCACGGCCCTTCGAGGGAGCGGGCCAGCCAGACGAAGATGCCGTCGTTCCACGGGCCGGCCGCTTCGAGGCCGGGCACCCGGGTGGTGCCCGTGGCCACGTAGAGCGGGCGCCCGTCCTCGACGAAGCAGTTGACGTAGGTGTCCCGCATCCACACCACGCCCCGCTCCTTGTCGCGGGGGCGCAGCTCCAGAGGGAGGACGAAGGAGTTGTCCTCCCGGGGCCACAGGTCCGGCCGGGTGTCTGCGAGGCCGTAGGGCTCGGGGTCGGGCCAGTTCGCCGGGTGCCGTCCCTTCGACGTGGCCGGAGCGGGACGGCGGGGCGCCGGGGCGGCCGAGGCCTGCGTCGCCGGGGCTGCGGCCACGGGCAGGGCGGCCGCCGTTCCTACGCCGGCGGCACGGGCCAGCAGGGACCGGCGGCCGAGCTGCCGCGTGTTCTCGGAGCTGGTCATCAGTGGTGTTCTCCTTCATCGGTCCGGGCCCGAAGACCCAGGAGCGGGCCGGGGTCCGGCCCCCGGCGCCCGGCCGGGGAGACCGTCGGCGGGCACGTCCTGGCAGCGTGCGAGGTCCTGGACAGCAGGTGTCCGGCGGTCAGCGGGTGCGCCCCGGGGCGGTCGTGCGGAATCGCCCCGGCCGGCGAGCGGGTGGCGTCGGCCCCTGGGCTGAACACCGGGATCCTGCCCGGTGGTCCGGGTGCAGGACTGTCCTCCCCCGCCTGGATCGTGCGGCGGGGCGCTCCGTGGATGGCATGTCGGTCAGCATGCGAACGCCTGTTGATCTCCGTCAACGGAGCCCGGAATTAATCCGGCGTCCCCGGCCCGTCGACGCGTCCAACCCGATCGGCGTTTCCGCAGGCCGACGGCGTTCCGAGCGGGACACGCAGGGCGTCACGATCGGATAACGGCCGTTTTTCCACGCCTCCGGGAACCTCAAATCCAGCTCTGAACGTCCCCTCATCCGGATTCACCGGCATCCGGCGGGGCCATCACCCCTGCACGGAACGGGGAGGGGACACCATGAAGCTGGGAATCGGTATCGGCTGGCGGCCGGAGATCGCGGACGCCGTCGAGGACCTGCCGGGGATCGACTGGGTCGAGGCGGTCGCGGAGAACCTCTGCACGGACCATCTCCCCGACTCCCTGGTACGGCTCCGGGAGCGGGGCGTCACGGTCGTCCCGCACGGGGTCTCGCTGGGCCTGGGCGGTGCCGACCGGCCGGATCCCGGCCGCCTCGCCGGGCTGGCCGCGCGGGCCGAACTGCTGGGGACACCCCTGGTGACGGAGCACATCGCGTTCGTGCGCGCCGGCGGGCCGCTCACCGCCTCTCCGGTGCTGGAGGCGGGCCACCTGCTGCCGGTACCCCGGACCTGGGACGCCCTGGACGTCCTGTGCGAGAACGTGCGGATCGCGCAGGACTCACTGCCCGTCCCGCTGGCACTGGAGAACATCGCCGCGCTGATCTCCTGGCCCGGCGAGGAGCTGACGGAGGGGCAGTTCCTCGCGGAGCTGGTCGAACGCACCGGCGTACGGCTGCTGATCGACGTCGCCAACCTGCACACCAACCACGTCAACCGGGGCGAGGACCCCGCGACGGCACTCGACGAACTGCCGGTCGAGGCCATCGCGTACGTCCATGTGGCGGGCGGCGTCGAGAAGGACGGGGTCTGGCACGACACGCACGCACACCCCGTGACGCGCCCCGTCCTGGACGTGCTGGCCGAACTCCGCTCGCGCGTCGACCCGCCGGGGGTCCTGCTGGAGCGCGACGACGACTTCCCGCCGGCCGCGGAACTGGCCGGCGAACTGGCCGCGATCCGTTCCACCGCGGCGGCTTCCACCGCCCGGGGAGCGGCCCGCCCCCGGACCGTCCGGCCACCGGCGCCGGCCGCCCCCGCCGCCGGGGCCCGCGACCGGACCGCCGTGGCACAGACCGCGCTGCTCTCCTCGCTGGTCGCCGGCACACCGGTGCCGGAGGGCTTCGACCACCGGCGCCTGGGGGTGCAGAGCCGCGCCCTGGCCGCGAAGCGGGCCGATGTCGTCGCCAAGGTCGCACCGGAACTGCCCGAGATCCTCGGCGACGGCTACCGGAGGGAGTTCCTCGCGTACGCCAGGAACCGGCCGATGTCCGGCGGTTACCGCCGCGACGCCCTCGCCTTCGCCGAGCTGCTGCTCGTCGAGGGCCGGCCCGGCGACGAGGCGGCCCGGCGGCGGCTGACCGTCTGGTGGCGGGACCGGGCCGCCCCCCGGCCACCGGGCCGCGCGACCCGCCTCGCCCGCTCCGCCCGCGCCGCCCTCCTCGGAAAGTGACCGCGCCATGAACCTTCTCGCTCTTCTGCTGACCCTTGCCGTGGCCGTCTCCTCCACCCTCCTGGTCGTCGCGACCCGTCGCGCCGGCCGGCGGGGCGGCGAGTCCCGCGGGTACGTGCTCGACCTCTCCGAAGTGGCCTTCCTCAGCGGCGGTCCGGCCAGGGTGGTGGACACCGCGCTCACCTGCATGCACACGGAGGGACGGCTGACCATCGGCGGACCCGGCGTCGTCGCGCTCCAGCGCGCCGAGGCCCGGGACGCGGTGGAGCGGGCCGTGCTCCATGAACTGGCCGGGGCCCCCAGCGGGGCCCTGAGCACCCTGCGGGCTGCGGTGATGCGGCATCCCGCGGTGCAGGAGATCGGCGACGGACTGGCCTCCCGGGGCCTGCTCATCGCCCCGGACGAGAGCCGGGAGCGCCGCCGGTGGGGGCTCGTCCTGGGCATCGGATGCCTCATCGGCATCCCGGTGAGCATCGCCTTGACCGTCGCCCAGTACGCCCTGATCGACGCGTTCGCCGACCTTCCGGTGCCGTTCGTGGTGAAGATGCTGCCCGCGATCGTCGTCGGCGCCGTCGTGGGCTTCAGCACGGCGGGGGCCACCAGGGCCCGGCTCACCAGGGCAGGACGCCAGGTCGCCGACGCCTACCGGACGGCCAACGCCCATGTGGCCGATCCGGCCCATCTGGTGGCGGCCCACGGCCTGCGCGCACTCCCCGACCCCGTGCTCCAGGGGCATTTGGCGGACGCCGCCCGGCAACTGCCCTCCCGGCGCTCCTCGTCGGGCTCGACGACCTCGCCGGCCGGGTCGGACGCCTTCATCCCGGTGCTGTGGTGCGCGGGTACGGCCCCCGGCAACGGGAGCTGCGGAGGTTCCAGCGGCGGAGGCGGCGACTCGGGATCCGGCTCCACCTGCGGTTCGGGGTCGAGCTGCAGCAGCGGCTCCAGCTGCAGCAGTGGATCCAGCTGCAGCAGCGGTTCGAGCTGCGGCGGCGGTTCCAGCTGCGGCAGCAGTTCGTGAACGCACGGAGCCCGAGAGGGGCGCGATTCAGCCAGCCATGACCGTGTGTGACCGGGATTCGTCCGTATCGTGAACACGGTGTGGCGCTCCTGAGCTGTTCTCGCATAGAACTCCGCCATGCTCTGGGTCCTGCTTCTTCTGGTCGCGTGGGGCGCGGCCGCCGTCTCCTGCATCCGGCTGTGCCTCGTCACGGCGGGTGCGGCGCAGCGGCCGTCCGCCGTCGCCGGGCCGGCCGCCTCCCCCGAACTCAACCTGTACGAGACGGCGTTCCTGGCCGGCGGGCCGCAGCGGGTCGCCGACCTCGCCCTGGTCTCCATGCACCTGCGGCGCCGGCTGCTGCTGGCCCACACGGGCTGGGCGACGGTCGTCGACCCCGAGGGACGGGACGAGGTCGAGCGCACCGTGATCCGGGTGATCGGCCCGGAGGGCCAGTCCCGGATAGCCCCGATAAGGACCGCGGCAGCGACGGCCGAGACCGTGCGCTCCCTCGCCGACCGCCTGGTCGCGGCCGGTCTGGCCGTGCCGCACGGAACCCGGACGGTTCTGGAGTCGGCGGTGCGCGCGGTGCGGGGCGCGGCGGTGCTGGTGGTGGCCCTGGCCGCCGCCGCGATGCTGATCCCCGGTCAGGACACGGGCTACGCGGGCCCGGTGGCCGCCTGGTTCGGGCTGCCGCTCGTGCTGACGCTGGGCTGCCTGGCCATCGCACGGGTGGAGAACCACCCGTACAGCCCGTGGGCCTCGCCGACCGGGCAGCACTGGCTGGACTCGCTGCCGGCCCCGGTGCGCGGAGCGGACCGCGATCTCCTGGCGGCGGTGGCGGTGCGGGGCGTGGGAGCCCTGGAGGACCCCGAGCTGAGAGCGGCCCTGCCGATCCGGGCCCGGACCGGGGTCTGATCACGGACCGCACGCACCGGGACCTGGTCACACCCTGCCGGCGTCGCACACCACGAGGGCCGCCCCCGTCGCCGGGGGCGGCCCTCGTGGTGCTCTATGCGGTTGTTCGGCCCGGGACACATCGGCCGGAGCCGGCGGGAGGCGGCGGTCCGCGGAGAGGAATGGCTGACTCCCCCGCGGGCCGCGACAGTTCGCCGGCCGTCGGCCGATGTGTACCCGGCACCGGACCCGGTGTCGCTGGAACGACGGGCGGCGTCACACGCGCCGTTGCCCGCCAACTGATCTTCCGGGTCGGGATGACCGGAAACGCTGGCTATGCGAGTCCGGCCACCAAGTCTGCGACAGCCTTCCTGCGTCCCGTGTAGAACGGGACTTCCTCCCGCACGTGCAGCCGCGCCTCGGACGCCCGCAGGTGACGCATGAGGTCGACGATGCGGTACAGCTCGTCGGCCTCGAAGGCGAGGACCCACTCGTAGTCGCCCAGCGAGAAGGAGGCGACGGTGTTGGCGCGCACGTCCGGGTAGCCACGGGCCATCTTGCCGTGGTCCGCGAGCATGCGGCGGCGGTCCTCGTCGGGCAGCAGGTACCAGTCGTAGCTGCGCACGAAGGGGTACACGCTGATGTAGTCGCGCGGCGTCTCGTCGGCCAGGAAGGCCGGCACGTGCGACTTGTTGAACTCGGCCGGGCGGTGCAGCGCCATGTTCGACCAGACCGGCTCGAGTGCGCGGCCCAGCTTCGTGCGCCGGAAGAGGTTGTACGCCTCCTGGAGCTCGTCGGAGGTCTCCGCGTGCCACCAGATCATCAGATCGGCGTCGGCCCGCAGACCGGACACGTCGTAGGTGCCGCGGACCGTGATGTCCTTCGCCCCGAGCTGGTCGAACAGCTCCTGGACCTCGTCGGCGTAACCGGCGCGGTCGACGGGCAGGACGTCCTTCAGCCTGAAGACGGACCACAGGGTGTAGCGGATGACCTCGTTGAGGTCCTTGGCCTTCTTGCCTGCGTTCGGAAGCTTTTCTGGCGCACTCATACGGCTATTGTCCCGCCTCGCTCCCCGTGCCCCGAACCCGGGTCGGCGTGTTGTCGATCTCCCCCGTGCCCGCGGCCGCGAGGTCACGGACGATCTCGTCCGCGGCCCGGTGCGCGCTCGCCACACAGGCGGGGATCCCGACGCCGTCGTACACCGCTCCGCAGACCCGAAGGCCGGGCAGCTTGGCGACCTCGTCGCGGATCCGCGCGACCCGGGTCAGGTGGCCCACGGGGTACTGGGGCAGCCCGCCGATCCACCGGGTGACCTCGGTGTCCACGGGGCGGGCCGCCAGTCCGGTCGCGGACGCGAGGTCCGCCAGGGAGGCGGCGACCAGCTCGGAGTCCTCACGGTGCAGGTGCTCCTCCTCGCCGTACCGGCCGACGGAGGTGCGCAGCACGAAGAGGTCGGGAGCGGCCTCGGCGACCCACCGCCACTTGTTGCTGGAGAAGGTGGCGGCCTTGATCGTGCGCCCGTCGACGGGCGGCACGAGGAATCCGGACCGCCCCCGGAGCGCCTCGGTCCCCTCGATGTCGGAGCGCCGGAAGGCCATGGTGACCAGAGCCATCGAGGCGTACTCGACGGCGGCGAGCTCGACCGAGGCGGCCGGGCACTCGGCGGCGAGCAGGGTGGACGCCGACCATGCGGGGGTGGCCAGGACGAGGGCGTCGGCGGCGATCACCCGGCTGTCGGTGCGCACGTCCCACCCGTCCGCCGTCCGGGTCAGGCCGAGCACCGGCGTCTCCAGGAGGATCTCGCCGCCCCCCGCCCGCACGGCGTCGGCGACGGCGCCCGGCAGGGTGCCGATCCCGCCCTCGATGCCCTGGAAGACCGGCCCGGTCTGCTTCCGGGCGGCGGCCTTCTCCTGGATGCGGAGCACCCCGTCGAGGAGCGGCCCGCCCTCCTTCACCGCCTCGAAGAGCTGGGGCACGGCCGCGCGCATCGAGATCCGGTAGGCGTCACCCGCGTACACCCCGCCGAGAAGCGGCTCCACGAGCCGGTCGACGACCTCGCGGCCGAGCCGGTCGGCGACGTACGAGCCGACCGCGACGTCGTCACCGACGGCGGTCGGGGTGAGGTCGCGCTCCTCGGCGATCCTGGCCAGGCCCTCGGGCGAGAGGACCCCGCTGAGCGCCGACGGATCGCCGGGCACGCCCATCACGTGCCCCTTGGGCATCGGGCGCAGGGCGTCGCGGGTCCAGACCGACGCGGTGGCGGTGGCCGGCGGCTGGAGCCGGGCACCGAGCCCTGTCCCGGTGGCCAGTTCGACCGCCTCCGGCCGTCGCGCGAGCATCGACTCCGCACCGAGGTCGACCTGGGTACCGGCGATCTCGCCGGTCATCAGCTTGCCGCCGAGCCGCCCGGTCGCCTCCAGGACGGTGACCCGGAGGCCCGAGTCCAGCAGCCGGTGTGCGGCGGCGAGTCCGGCGATGCCACCGCCGATGACGACGGCATGGCCCGTACCTGTGGTGTCGCGCTGAAGAGGACGCTGCATGGGTCCACTCTCTCAAACCCGGTCCGAGTCCCGAACGTGACCGGTTCGAAACCGCTGACGGGCAACCCGCGCAGGGGGGCCGTACGTCGAACCAGCACCATCGACAACGGCCCTGGGGGGACGCGTTATGCCATACGGACGCCACACGGACAGTCATCCGCCCATCCGCGGCGGCCGCCGGCGCACGCGTGCGCTGGCAGCCGCCGGACTGCTCGTCACACTTCTGGCCACCGGTGCCTGCGGCGCCTCTTCCGACGGCGACGACCAGGGTGCACTGAATTCGGCGGCGGACCAGAAGGCGGCCGCCCCCGCCGGCGTGGGGGCCGGCTCCAAGGACGCGGAGAAGTCCGGTGCCGGGACCTCCTCGGCGCCGAAGCCGGGCCCGGCGGTCGCGGTCCATGTCATCCGCACGGCCACGCTCGGCATCGAGGTGAAGAGCGTGCCGAAGGCGGTGGCCGCCGCACGCGCCACCACGGAGAGCGCGGGCGGGCTCGTCGCCGAGGAGAACACGGAGCGGGTCGACGACACCCACGAGGTCTCCCACCTCGTCCTGCGGGTGCCGCAGGACGTGTACGCCGAGGTGCTGCGCGACCTCGCGGGAACCGGGAAGCTGCTGTCCCGTACGTCGAACGCGAAGGACGTCACGGGCCAGGTCGTCGACGTCGAGAGCCGGATCGCCACCCAGCGGGCGAGCGTCAGCCGGGTCCGCGACCTGATGGACAAGGCCGAGAAGCTCACCGACGTGGTGACCCTGGAGGGCGAACTCAGCAGCCGTCAGGCCGACCTGGAGTCGCTGCTCGCCCAGCAGAAGTCGCTGAAGGACCGCACCACGCTGGCGACCATCACACTCGAACTCAACGAACCGGAGGGGGAGGCGAACGACGCCGGGGACGAGGACACCGGTTTCCTCGACGCCCTGGGCGGCGGCTGGGACGCGTTCGTGACGGTCCTGCGGTGGATCACCGTGGCGATCGGTGCCACGGCACCGTTCCTGGCCGCCGCGGCCGTGCTGGTGCTGCTGTGGCGCCTGTTGCGCGGCCGGCTGCCGCGCCGCCGTACGGCGGCCCCCGGGAGGGCCACGGAGCCCGCAGAGGCCCCACCGGCCCCGTAGGAGCCGTAGCGTGGGCCCCGACCTGGCACACAGCGGCGGAGGGACCCGGCATGGCGGCGGAGCGACTGGTGGTCGTCGGAGGCGACGCGGCGGGCATGTCCGCCGCGTCGCAGGCCCGCAGGCTCAAGGGGCCCGACGAGATGAGCATCGTCGCCTTCGAGCGCGGCGAGTTCACGTCGTACTCCGCCTGCGGCATCCCGTACTGGGTGAGCGGCGACGTCGAGGGGCCCGACGCCCTCATCGCCCGTACGCCCGAGGAGCACCGGGCCCGGTCCATCGATCTGCGCACCCGCACCGAGGTCACGGAGATCGACGTCGCGGGGCACCGCGTACGGGCCCGGGACCGGGACAGCGGTGAGACGTACTGGACGGACTTCGACAAGCTGGTCATCGCGACGGGGGCCCGGCCCGTGCGTCCCGACCTCCCGGGGATCGACGCCCCGGGCGTCCACGGTGTGCAGACCCTGGGAGACGGCCGGGCGCTCCTGGACTCCCTGGACCGGGCCACGGGGCGCCGGGCGGTCGTCGTCGGCGCGGGCTACATCGGCGTCGAGATGGCCGAGGCGATGCTGAAGCGCGGCTTCGGGGTGACGGTGCTCAACCGGGGCGCGCAGCCGATGGCGACGCTCGATCCGGACATGGGCCGGCTGGTCCACGACGCGATGGACGGGCTGGGCATCACCACGGTCAACGACGCCGCGGTCACCGGGATCGACACCGGTCCGGACGGCCGGGTCACCGCGGTCTCGACGGACCGGGAGAGCTACCCGGCGGACGTCGTCGTGCTCGGCATCGGGGTCGAACCGGAGACCGCCCTGGCCCGGGAGGCCGGCCTTCCGGTGGGACCGCACGGCGGCCTGCTGACGGACCTCTCGATGCGGGTCGTCGGCCAGGAGGACATCTGGGCGGGCGGCGACTGCGTCGAGGTCCTGGACCTCGTCGCCGGCCGCACCCGTCACATCGCGCTCGGCACCCACGCCAACAAGCACGGTCAGGTCATCGGCTCCAACGTCGGCGGCGGATACGGCACGTTCCCCGGCGTGGTCGGTACGGCGGTGAGCAAGGTCTGCGACCTGGAGATCGCCAGGACCGGGCTGCGCGAGAAGGACGCCCGCGCGGTCGGCCTGCGCTACGTCACGGCGACCATCGAGTCGACGGGGCGCGCCGGCTACTACCCGGGGGCGCAGCCCATGACGGTGAAGATGCTGGCGGAGTACCGGACCGGACGGCTCCTGGGCGTGCAGATCGTCGGCCGCGACGGGGCGGCGAAGCGGGTGGACGTCGCTGCGGTGGCGCTCACCGCCGGCATGACGGTGGAGGCGATGACCGCCCTCGACCTCGGCTACGCCCCGCCGTTCTCCCCCGTCTGGGACCCGGTCCTGGTCGCCGCCCGCAAGGCCGTCTCGGCGGTGCGGGCGGCTGGCGGCTGACCGTGCGGTCAGTGTGCCGTCTGCTGGTGGACGTACTCGACGAGACGGGTGAGGGCGTCCGGGTCGGTCGTCGGCATGACGCCGTGCCCGAGGTTGAAGACGTGGCCCTCCAGTCCGGCGGCGGCGGCGAGCACCTCGCGGGTCTTCGCCTCGACCGCCTCGGTCGGCGCGAACAGCACCGCCGGGTCGAGGTTGCCCTGGAGCGCCTTGCCGGGGCCGACCCGGCGGGCACCCTCGTCCATCGGCACGCGCCAGTCCACCCCGACGACGTCCGCGCCGGCCTCGCCCATCAGGCCGAGGAGCTCACCGGTACCGACGCCGAAGTGGATGCGCGGCACGCCGTAGGACGCGACGGCGTCGAAGACCTTCGCGGAGGCCGGCATCACGGAGCGGCGGTAGTCGGCGGGTGCCAGCGCGCCGACCCAGGAGTCGAAGAGCTGGACCGCCGAGGCGCCCGCCTCGATCTGGACCTTCAGGAACGCCCCGGTGATCTCCGCCAGCCGGTCGAGCAGCTCGGCCCAGAGCTCGGGCTCGCCGTACGTCATGGCCTTGGTGCGCTCGTGGTTGCGGGACGGGCCGCCCTCCACGAGGTAGCTCGCCAGGGTGAACGGCGCACCGGCGAATCCGATCAGCGGCGTCGCGCCGAGCTCCGCGGTGAGCATCCCGATGGCCTCGGTGACGTACGGGACGTCCTCGGGCGTGAGGTCGCGCAGCCGGGCCAGGTCGGCGCGGGTGCGGATCGGCTCGGCGATGACCGGGCCCACGCCGGGCTTGATGTCGAGGTCGATCCCGATGGCCTTGAGGGGGACGACGATGTCGCTGAAGTAGATCGCGGCGTCGACCTTGTGGCGGCGCACGGGCTGCAGGGTGATCTCGGTGACCAGCTCCGGCATCATGCAGGAGTCGAGCATCGCGATGCCCTCGCGGACCTTCAGGTACTCGGGCAGCGACCGGCCCGCCTGACGCATGAACCAGACCGGGGTGTGCGGCACCGGCTCACGGCGGCAGGCCTTGAGGAAGGCCGATTCATGGGTGGCGGGGTTCGTCCGCAGGCCCGAGGACGGGCCCTCCCCTGATCGGACGGAGCTGAGCTCTTGGGGAAGGTCGTTGGCACTCACGCACAGAATCTTCGCACGGAGCGGCAACGAGCCGGACCTCGCATGGGTGTCCCTCCCTGCACGGGGCTCCGGTTCCGCCTACTCTTCCCCGCATGGCTCCGGCTCAGGGACAATTTTCCGATCATTCCGATGGCACTGACAGCGAGGGGAGTGCGGAGGACGAAGCAGTCCCGCCGGCGTTCAGGTCGGCGGTCGACGCGCTGCGTTCCGCCCGCCTCCGCCCCGAACTGGAGGTCGAGTCCACGCGGCCGCCGAAGCGGCTCGCCCCGCACGCGTACGCCGTGGAGGCCGCGGTCGTGGAGGGTGAGGACGATCTCGCCGACGGCCGGCTGGTCCTCCTGCACGACCCGGCCGGCCACGACGCCTGGCAGGGCACCTTCCGCCTGGTGACGCTCGTGCGGGCCGAGCTGGAACCGGAGATGGCGGCCGACCCGCTGCTGCCCGAGGTGTGCTGGTCCTGGCTGACGGGGGCGCTGGACGCCCGCGGGCTGTCGTACGGGGAGGCCGGAGGCACGGTGACGCGCGCCGGGTCGCACTACTTCGGCGCGCTGGCGGAGCGCCGCCCGGCGACACAGATCGAGATCCGGGCCTCGTGGACGCCCCGCGAGGGGCGGGGCGGGGTGCCGGACATGGGAGCGCACCTGGTCGCCTGGGGGGACCTGCTCTGCCAGCTCGCCGGCCTGCCGCCGTCCGGCACGAACGACGCCGCGGTGGTGACCCTGCCCCAGAGGCGTGGACCCCAGGTCTCCTGACGCTGCGTCACCTTCGGAGAGAGCCGGTCGCACAGGGACCGGCTCTCTTTTCGTACAATCGATCGCGCGTCCGATTTGCCCGAATTGTTACTCACTAAATCGTGATCTTCCTCTAAAGGAGGACGCGCCTGCTGCCGAAGAGGTCAATGACCCTTCAAGCACGGTTCGCCCCCGGCTTCATCCCCGAGCCGGCCCGTCCCGCCACTCCCCAGGAGGCCTGGTGTCCGTTCTCCTCGAGCAGCCCGCAAGCCTGGTCGCCTACCGCCCGAACAAGCCGACGGCCATGGTCGTCGTGGCCGACCCGCGCGTCCGTTCCACCGTCACCCGCCATCTGTGGGCCCTCGGAGTTCGTGACGTCATCGAGGCGTCGTCCATCGCGGAGGCCCGCCCCCGCGTCGGCAACCCGCGCGACATCTGCGTTGCCGACGTCCACCTGCCCGACGGTTCCGGGCTGACCCTGCTGTCCGAGACCCGAGCCGCCGGCTGGCCGAACGGCCTCGCCCTCTCCGCCGCCGATGACATCGGCGCGGTGCGCAACGCCCTCGCGGGCGGAGTGAAGGGCTACGTCGTCACCGGCACCCGTACCAACATCGGCCACCCCACCCGACCCGGCGTCGCCCCGATCGGCGCCAATGCCGCCCGTATGCACCGCCGGCCCCCCGGCTCCCCGAGCCACCCGGGCGGCTACCGCGAACTCTCCGGCCGTGAGGTGGAGGTGCTCCGCCTGGTCGCCGAAGGCCAGTCCAACAAGGCCATCGGCGTCTCGATGGGCCTCTCCGCACTCACCGTGAAGAGCCACCTCGCCCGCATCGCCCGCAAGCTCGGCACCGGGGACCGCGCCGGAATGGTCGCCGTGGCCCTGCGGACGGGCATCATCCACTGACCCCGACACCCCGCCGGCACCTGCGCGGATGCGTATCCGGCCGGTTTACGCGCATGGCCGCCCGCCGACGGAACGTTCCGTCGGCGGGCGACGCGCATACACAGATACCCTTGGCATGTGACCGACGCCCAAGAGACCGCAGCAGACACCTCACTGCGAACCACCGGGGGCGCTCCCCCGGACGACGTCGCCCCGGCGCCGATCCCCTTGCTCGAACCGCGCGAGGGCATCCCGCCGGTGGTGGCCGACGACGACGCGCTGGCCCGGGTGGTCGCGGCCTTCGCCGCGGGCACCGGCCCCGTGGCCGTCGACGCCGAGCGCGCCTCGGGATACCGCTACGGGCAGCGCGCCTACCTCGTGCAGCTGCGCCGCGAGGGCGCCGGGAGTGCGCTGATCGACCCGGTCGGCTGCCCGGACCTGTCCGGTCTGGGCGAGGCGCTCACCGGCACCGAGTGGATCCTGCACGCCGCCACGCAGGACCTGCCCTGCCTGCGCGACATAGGCATGACCCCGACCTCGCTCTTCGACACGGAGCTCGCCGGACGGCTGGCGGGATTCCCGCGCGTCGGACTGGGCGCCATAGTGGAGAACGTCCTCGGCTACGCCCTGGAGAAGGGCCACTCGGCGGTCGACTGGTCCACCCGCCCCCTGCCCGACCCGTGGCTGCGCTACGCCGCGCTCGACGTCGAGCTGCTGGTGGACCTGCGCAACGCCCTGGAGGAGGAGCTGGACCGCCAGGGCAAGCTCGAGTGGGCGCTGGAGGAGTTCGCCGCGATCGCCTCGGCCCCTCCGGCTCCCCCGCGCAAGGACCCGTGGCGCCGGACCTCCGGCATGCACAAGGTGCGCCGCCGCCGCCAGATCGCGGTCGTACGGGAGCTGTGGACCGCCCGTGACCAGGTGGCGCAGCGGCGTGACATCTCGCCCGGCAAGGTCCTCGGCGACGCCGCGATCATCGAGGCGGCCCTGGCCCTCCCCGTGAACGTACAGGCGCTCACCGCGCTGCCCGGCTTCGGGCACCGCATGGGGCGCCGTCAGCTGGAGCAGTGGCAGGCGGCCGTCGACCGGGCCAGGCAGCTGCCCGAGTCGGAGCTGCCTCAGCCCGGCCAGCAGCCCGCCGGTCCTCCCCCGCCCCGCTCCTGGGCGGACAAGGACCCGGCCGCCGCGGCGCGGCTCTCCGCGGCCCGCACCGCGGTGTCGGAGCTCGCCGAGCGGCTGCACATGCCGCAGGAGAACCTGATCACCCCCGACACCGTGCGCCGGGTCTGCTGGGAGCCGCCCAAGGTCCTGACCCCGGACACGGTCGAGACCGCCCTCGCGGGACACGGCGCGCGCCAGTGGCAGATCGGCCAGGTCGGCCCGCTGCTGCTGCGGGCCCTGGACACCAGCGCCTGACCCGCCCCGCACGCGTGCGCCCCCTGCCGGATCCGGCAGGGGGCGCACGCGTGTCGGGAGCCCGCCGGGAGCGGTTCCGTCGAGGAGGATCGAATTCACGCCAGTTACCCGGACCTCCCGGGCCGCCGGCGGGACCCCCGCTCCGTGTGACGTTCGCCGCTCCGGCGACGGGGGGTGGGCAGTCTGGTTACCCGCAAGTAGCATGAGGGGCGTGGCGCGCCGATGCGTGCGCCCGCAGCAGTGCCATCCCGCACCCTGGAGGAGAGCCACCGTGCCTCGTACCATCCGGGACGTCGTCTTCGTCGACGGCGTCCGCACCCCGTTCGGCAAAGCGGGCCCGAAGGGCATCTACCACGAGACCCGCGCCGACGATCTCGTCGTGAAGGCCATCCGGGAGCTGCTGCGCCGCAACCCGGACCTGGACCCCGCGAAGATCGACGAGGTCGCCATCGCCGCGACCACCCAGATCGGTGACCAGGGCCTCACCCTCGGGCGTACCGCCGGGATCCTGGCCGGTCTGCCGCAGTCGGTGCCCGGTTACTCCATCGACCGCATGTGTGCGGGCGCCCTCACCGCCGTCACCTCGACGGCCGGTTCCATCGCCTTCGGCGCGTACGACGTCGTCATCGCGGGCGGTGTCGAGCACATGGGCCGCCACCCGATGGGCGAGAGCGTGGACCCCAACCCGCGCCTCGTCTCGGAGAAGCTGGTCGACGAGTCCGCCCTCTTCATGGGCATGACCGCGGAGAACCTGCACGACAGGTACCCCTCGATCACCAAGCAGCGCGCCGACGAGTACGCGGTCCGCTCGCAGGAGAAGGCCGCCAAGGCGTACGCCGACGGCAAGATCCAGCAGGACCTGGTGCCGGTCTCCGTGCGCCGCACCAACGCCGAGGCGGGCGAGACGGGCTGGGGCCTGGTCACCGCCGACGAGCCGATGCGCCCGGGCACCACGCTGGAGTCGCTGGCCGGTCTGAAGACCCCGTTCCGGGCCCACGGCCGTGTGACGGCCGGTAACGCCGCCGGGCTCAACGACGGCGCCACCGCCTCGCTCCTCGCGTCCGAGGAGACCGCCCGTGAGCTGGGCCTCCCGGTCAAGATGCGCCTCGTGTCGTACGCCTTCGCCGGCGTCGAGCCCGAGGTCATGGGCTACGGCCCGATCCCGGCGACGGAGAAGGCGCTGGCCAAGGCCGGCCTCTCCATCGAGGACATCGGTCTCTTCGAGATCAACGAGGCCTTCGCCGTGCAGGTGCTCGCCTTCCTGGAGCACTACGGCATCGCCGACGACGACCAGCGCGTCAACCGGTACGGCGGCGCGATCGCCTACGGCCACCCGCTCGCCTCCTCCGGCGTCCGCCTGATGACTCAGCTGGCCCGCCAGTTCGAGGAGCAGCCGGAGGTCCGCTACGGCCTGACGACCATGTGCGTCGGCTTCGGCATGGGCGCGACGGTCGTCTGGGAGAACCCGAACTTCAACGGAGGCAACAAGTGAGCTCCACCACTGAGCTTCTGAAGGGCGCGGCCGAGCTGTTCCCCGGCGAGGTCGTCACGCAGTCGCACGTACGCCACCTCGACCTGCCCGGCGGCGCGGGGCGCTTCGCGCTCATCACGCTGGACAACGGCTTCGACCACACCAAGCCGACCACCATCGGCCCGCAGTCGCTGGCGAACCTGAACGCCGCCGTCGACCAGGTCGAGAAGGAGGCGGCCGAGGGCACGATCGTCGGCGTCGGTGTGACCGGCAAGCCGTTCATCTTCGCCGTCGGCGCGGACCTCAAGGGCGTCGAGCTCCTCAAGGACCACAAGGACGCGCTGGCCATCGGCAAGGGCGGCCACGACGTCTTCCGCCGCCTGTCCGGCCTCGCGGTCCCGACCTTCGCGTACTACAACGGCGCGGCCATGGGCGGCGGTGTGGAGATCGGTCTGCACTGCTCCTACCGCACCGTCTCCAGCGCGCTGCCCGCGTTCTCGCTGCCCGAGGTCTTCCTCGGCCTGGTCCCCGGGTGGGGCGGCTGCGCGCTGCTCCCCAACCTGATCGGCGCCGACCGCGCCGTCTCGGTGATCATCGAGAACTCGCTCAACCAGAACCGCCAGCTCAAGGGCAAGCAGGTCTTCGAGCTCGGGATCGCCGACGCGATCTTCGAGGGCGCGGACTTCCTGGAGCAGTCGCTGATCTGGACCGCGTCCGTCCTCAAGGGCGAGATCGCGGTCGAGCGTCCCGAGGTCGACCGCGGTGACGCCTGGGACCAGGCCGTCGCGCGCGGCAAGGCCGTCGCCGACTCCAAGGTGCACGGTGCGGCTCCGGCCGCGTACCGCGCGCTGGAGATCATCGCGGCGGCGAAGAGCGGCGACCTGGGCGCCGGCTTCGACGCCGAGGACCAGGCCCTCGCGGACCTCATCATGGGCGGCGAGCTGCGCTCCGGGATCTACTCCTTCAACCTGGTCCAGAAGCGCGCCAAGCGCCCGGCCGGTGCACCGGACAAGGCCCTGGCCCGTCCGGTCACCAAGGTCGGCGTCGTGGGCGCGGGCCTGATGGCCAGCCAGCTCGCGCTGCTCTTCCTGCGCCGCCTCGAGGTGCCGGTCGTCCTCACCGACATCGACCAGGAGCGCGTCGACAAGGGTGTGGGCTACGTCCAGGCCGAGATCGACAAGCTCCTCGGCAAGGGCCGCATCAACCAGGACAAGGCCAACCGCCTGAAGGCCCTGGTCTCCGGTGTGCTGGACAAGGCGGAGGGCTTCTCCGACGCCGACTTCATCATCGAGGCCGTCTTCGAGGAGATCGGCGTCAAGCAGCAGGTGTTCGCCGAGGTCGAGGCGGTCGCCCCTGCGCACGCCATCCTCGCCACGAACACCTCGTCCCTCTCGGTCACCGAGATGGCGTCGAAGCTGAAGAACCCCGAGCGGGTCGTCGGCTTCCACTTCTTCAACCCCGTCGCGATCCTCCCGCTCCTGGAGATCGTCCGGGGCGAGCAGACGGACGACGCCTCGCTGGCCACCGCCTTCGGTGTCGCCCGCAAGCTGAAGAAGACCGCGGTCCTGGTGAAGGACGCCCCGGCGTTCGTCGTCAACCGCATCCTCACCCGCTTCATGGGCGAGATCCAGAACATCATCGACGAGGGCACCCCGGTCGAGACGGCGGAGAAGGCCATCGAGCCCCTCGGCCTGCCGATGT
The DNA here is from genome assembly GCF_042270185.1 of Streptomyces sp. NPDC055962. Taxonomy (NCBI): domain Bacteria; kingdom Bacillati; phylum Actinomycetota; class Actinomycetes; order Kitasatosporales; family Streptomycetaceae; genus Streptomyces; species Streptomyces sp. NPDC055962. The sequence goes on along the minus strand of NZ_JBHJYN010000022.1, from coordinate 63,726 downwards.
CCCCGCTGGTGCTGCTGGAGCTGGTCGGGCCGGCCATCGGTCTGCACGTCTCCGAGACCCTGAACCGCGCCTTCCCGGACCGCTTCACGGTCTCCGAGAACCTCGCGGCGGTCGTGAAGGCCGGCAAGCGCGGTTTCTACGTCTACGACTCGGGTGCGCCGGTCCTCGACCCCGAGGTCGCCGCGCTCCTCCAGCAGGGCGACACCGTCCTGACGGAGGAGCAGGTCCGTGACCGCGTCCTGGACGCGGTGGCGCAGGAGATCGGCCTGATGCTGGCGGAGGGCGTCGTCGCCGAGCCGCAGGACATCGACCTCTGCCTGATCACGGGCGCGGGCTGGCCCTTCCACCTGGGCGGCATCACGCCGTACCTGGACCGCGAGGGCGTCTCTCAGCGGGTGAACGGCAAGCCGTTCCTCGCGCAGGGTGTGGCGAGCGTCCCGGCGTAACCCGTTCCACGACAGGGGCCGGGCCGCGCGGATCGTTCCGTGCGGCCCGGCCCCTGCCCGTGCCGGGTGCTACCTCGGCACCACGGCCAGCGCGTCGGCGACCGGCCGCTGCTCACCGTCGGACGGCTCGTTGAGCAGCTCGCCCCCGACCACGGCGGTGCTGGATCCGCCGCCGTCCAGATTCACCGCCTCCACGGCTCCCATCCTGAGGACCTCCTCGGCGGCCTCCACCAGGGACACCCCGGCGCTGGACGCGGTCCTTCCGTCGAAGACGGCCAGCAGCAGGGTGCCGTCCTTCTTCACCGCGGCCACGGTGCGGGGCTCCCGCTCGTCCCGTGCTCCGGGGGCGAAGCCGTTCGCCGCGCTGTTGATCCACTGCTTGCCGTCGCGGACGAGTGCGGGCCCGGCTCCGATGACGTCCGTGTGCCCGGCGAGGACGCTCCCGCCCTCCCGGCCGGTCACCTGCACGTCACGGGCGACCCGCCGGCCTCTCCTCGCGTGTGCGAGGAGCCAGTCCGCCCCCTCGCCGATGCCGGCCAGTGTGCTGCCGCCCCGCGGGATGCGGCCGCCGGCCGGCCTGCGTACGTCTGTCACCCTGCCCCGCCCGTCGAGCAGGACCTCCGCGCTGCCGTCGGCGCCCGGTGGTGAGCTGACCCCCCACTCCGGCCCGAACGCGACGATCTCGCTGTCGTCCACACAGAGCTGGTTGTGCCGGGGCCGGGACTCCGGCTTCCGGGTCGCGGCCAAGAGGTCGCCGCCCGTTCCCCCGCAGCCGAGGATCCTGCCGGGGACCCGGTTCACACCGTCGAGCTCGCGGCGTGCACCGTCGTCCGCGCGCAGGGTCAGACGGGTCGCGACCTCGTCGACGCGCGGCCGGCCGCCTCCCGGCCCGGGGAGGATCAGCGCGGTGGCCCCGTCGGCCGCCTCGCTCACGATCCGGCCGTCGGCGACCTCGACGCCGAGGACGTCTCCCGGATAGCCGGGGTACCCCGGAAGCTCGACGGTGGCGAAGAAGGCACCGTTGACGGCCGCCACGGCCCCTGCGAGGTGCGCCAGCTGCTCCACGGTCCCGGCGGTCGCAACGTGCGCGCCGTGGACCACCCTCACCTCCACGCCGGCGGAGGGCGCCACGGAGACCACACTGATCCGGACGGCCCTCCCGTCATCGAGATGGCGGGTGACCCGCTTCGCCGTCACCCCGCAGGGAAGGACGCGGGAGCACTCTTCGACGGTCCGCGCGGGACCCTGCGCGGGCCCGCCGCCGTGGGGCACGGGGGCGGAGCACCCCTGCGCGCAGGCGAGCAGGGCGAGCAGCGGACCGGCCCATCGCCGGGCGCGGCGCGCGGGGCGTCGTCCGCTCAGGCGCCCGGGGCCCACGCCGCTCCCAGCACGCCGGGGACGACGCCCAGGTCCCCCACGTGGACCGTCACCCTGCCGGACGTCAGCCGCCCGTCCGCGGTCGCCAGCACGTAGTCGAACCAGTCGTACCCGACATGGCCGGGGAAGGGGTCGTAGGTGACCGATCCGTCCGCCTCGACGCCGATCACACCGTGTCGCGCCGGGCCGGCACCGGCCAGTCTCACGTCGTCGCCGAAACCGTCGGCGAGGCCCTTCAGCACCCCCCGCCCACCGGGCATCACGATCATGCTCCGGCCCAGCGGGGGCAGGGAGGCGATACGGAAGCCGTGGTTCTTCAGGGAGAAGGTGGTGGACGTGAGGCTCTTGCCGCCGTCGGCGATGATCCCCGCGCGCAGGACGGGGACGAGGAAGGCGTCGGGTGCGGCGTTCCTGTTCACCTCCAGGGTGAACTTGGCGACCCTCTGCTCCCCCGGCCCGGTCGAGGTGGCGTACCGGCCGCCGGCCGGGAGGAGGCTCATCCCCGACATACGGTCCATGACGGCGACCTTCTCGAAGGAGACGGCCATGAGGTAGCCGTAGTAGCGCGTGCCCGCACCGGACGGCGTGAGCGTCAGCTCGAAGTCGATCTTCTGCCCGGGCCGGACGGGCCATCGCGGGTCCGCCGCCGACCGCAGCTCCAGATGACAGACGACGGAGGGGTCGTCGGCCTGGATGCTGCGCATCCGGGCGATCGTGAACGCGCTCATGGTGTGCCGCCTTCGGATCGTCCCGCCGTACGCGCCTTCGTCAGTGCGGCGTGGGTGTCGTCGTCGAGCCAGGTCACCCACTCCGGCGGGAAGTCCGGACGGTCGAGGTTGACGACCCAGTGCGGCGGGATGATTCTCTGCGCCACCAGGGAGTAGGCCACGTACCGTGCGCAGGCGATGGCGCCCGCCGGCACGAGGTGCCCCGGATCGTGGAAGCCCTCGATGTAGTTCGGGTGCTCACCCGGTTCGAGGTGGACGAAGAAGGGGCGTACCCCCTCGGGGCCCAGCTCCTCCCACCAGGCCAGGCTCTGGTCGTAGAGGTTGATGTAGGGGACGCTCGTCTCGACGGAGAGATCACGCATCGCCATCGGATACTCCGTGATGCTGCGCGGCAGGTTGCCGTGCACGTCGTGGGTGTCCTTCTCGTGCGGGCTGACCAGCACCGGGTGGGCGTTGCGCTCCCGCGCCCCGTCGATGAACTTCCGCAGGTGGTACGGGAAATCGCCGTACGCCTCCGTGCGCAGCCACTTCTCCGGCTTCGCGTCGTTCATCCCGAACGACGCCAGCAGGTAGTCGCCGGGGCGGATGTTCTGCAGGATCCACTCCAGCCGGCCCCGCTCGGCGAAGGTGCGCGCGCTCGCTCCGGCGCGGGCGCAGTTCACGATCTCCACCTCCGGTCCGAAGAAGAAGTGGAAGACCTGCCCCCAGCCGGTCATGGGTGCCTTGCTCTGCTCCCGGTGGACGACCGCGGAGCCGCCCGCGAGGAATATGCGGCACGGTCCGGCGCCCGTCGTTCCGTCAGACAGCACGTTCCCAGCTCCCGTCCGCGGTGTCCCGGCCGTGCCGGATGATCTCCGTACCGTCCACGCCGTAGGCCGGCTGCGTGAGGTCGCTCCATGGCCGGGCGGTCAGTTCCGCGACCGGTCCCTTCGGCGCCAGCCGGTTCGCGCTCGCCGCTCCCAGCGCGTCGATGGCCTCGAACACGCGCGCGCAGTTCCCGTCGTCCTGGTGGGCGAAGAAGTGCTCGGCGCGTTCCCGGTAGGGACTCTCCACCGTGAACCGCCGGCTCATGGTGGCGATGATCTCGTCCACGGCGTGGTCCACGGTCCGGCAGACCGGCCCGAAACCGTGCTCGGCGAGGTTGAAGTACCCCCGCTTGTAGTGGCGGCCGTAGAAGTCCTCCTCGTCGAAGGGGACGTAGACGAGCGGGATGCCCATGTACGCCACGTCGAAGAACACCGAGGAGTAGTCGGTGACCATGAGGGAGCACTCCCTCATGGCGTCCTGCACGTTGCGGGTCTTCGGGTCGGCCACCCGGATCGTGGAGGACTCGATCCGGAAGTTGTGCAGGTAGGGGCGGATCTCGTAGTGGGGGAAGAACTCCAGGTCGACCCCGAAGCGCTCCAGCGCGGCGGCGAGCCGCCGGTCGGAGAGCAGCGAGCGGTAGAAGCGGAAGTACTCCGACTGCGTGAACGCCGTCTTCGCCGGGCCCGCGGACTTCTTGTACGAGGCCGTGACGATCCACTGGCGCCAGGTCGGCATCAGCAGGATGCGCGGGCGCTCCGCCGGCCTGCGCTGGAGCGCGTCGAAGCGGGGCAGCCCCGCCAGGACGGCACGGTCACCGAAACCGGCCTCCTGCGCGAGGTACTCGCGTTCCTGACGGCCGGTGGTGACGATCATGTCGTAGCTGGTGATCCGCTGGTCCACGCCGGTGGTCACGTCGTTGTAGATGATGCCGTGCTGGAGGAAGACGCGCTGGTACTTCAGCAGCTCGCCGAAGCGGTGCAGGAACAGCACCTTCCGGTAGCCCTCCGGCAGCAGATAGGACTCGGAGTCGTACGACCCGATCAGCTTGGTGGCGTGGAGGAGGTACATCCGGTGCTTGAACGAGCCGAGCTGGATCACCCTGCCGTACGGGGCGACCTTCGCGTGGTCGGCGGCGTTCCTGTCGATGACGTAGTACGCCTTGCGGCGCTTGCGCTGCGTCCGCATCCACCGGAAGAAGTGGTACGAGTTGTCCTGCGCGGTGTCCGACCGCTCACCGATGAGCCAGATCTCGCGTGAATTGAGGAACGGGTACGTGATCCAGTAGGCCAGGCGCATGCGCCAGCCCGGATTTCGCTGCTTGAGGATGCGCACCTCGCGGGCGAAACGCCATGCGGCGTGCTTGGTCCGCGCGACGGCCGTGCGGTTCACGAGGCGCAGGTGGAGCGCCTCCTGGCCACCGATGGTCAGCAGATAGGGGTGGCCTGCGATCCGTCCGGGGCCCTTGAGGCGGTGCAGCGGCAGCCGGGCCTTCATGACGACGTTGCGCTGTCGCCGGCCGTCCTGTTGCAGCACCCGGAGCCGGAAGTCGCCGACGCCGAATCCGCCGCGCACCAGCTCCGCGACGGGGATCTCCGCGTACCACCCGGCGTACAGGTCCCGTCCGTTGCGCGCGTTCCACAGGTCGCGGCGGGCGACCTGCCGCAGAGGCACGGACACCTTGGCGTGAGCGGTCTGGTGGACGAGCTCGAGCCGGTTGCGCAGGGGGCCGCTCACGTCCATGCCGGGAAAGGCCATGCATCCTTCGACGACCAGGACGTCGCCGCGGGTGCGGACGGATTCCACCACCACGTTCGGATCGTTGACGCGCGCCGTCCGGGTGTCCACCGTCCCTCCGGCGAAGGTCCGGTAGAAGCCGATGTCGTCGATCTCCAGCGCGAGCGGCGCATCCTCCAGGGCCGGGGCGGGGTCGCAGAAGAGCTCGAAGTTGCCGCTCTTGGCGGCGTAGTGGTCGAGCTGCTGCGCGGGATTCGTCGCGAACTCGAGGATGACGTCGTCCGGGATCTGCGCGTAGTGCCGGCAGATGTCCGGGAACATCTCCGCCAGTTGCGATCTCGCCATGACGTTCCGCGCGTTGCACAGGAAGCCCTTGTAGGTGCGCGTCACGTAGCGCTGGAACATGTGCCGGATGTCGGCCCGTTCGTCCGCCGTGTAGTTCAGCAGGAAGTGGTTGAGCCGCAGGTGGTCACGGTAGTTCGCCGGCTTGCTCCACAGCGAGTCCATGATCGAGGAGCCGTCCGGGCGGCCCCGGTAGTAGTAGACCGGCTCGTCGACGATGCTGATCGTGCCGGCCCGCAGCATGCTGGGAAGCGTCACCCAGGAGTCCTCGAAGTGGACCCCCTCGCCGAAGCGCACGCCCAGACGGCGAAGAAGCCCGGTGCTGAACAGCTTGTTGCAGGCGGATCCGCTGAAGATCAGGTCCGGCACCGAGGCGAAGTCGTCGACCAGGCGGTCGCCCTTGCCGAAGTACTTCTTCCAGGGACCGTAGGGACGGTCGGGGAAGTTCACCAGGTCCCCCACCACGACCTCCGAACCGTCCCGCCACGCCGCCTGGAGCATCTTCGCCAGGGCGTCCTCGCCCAGGATGTCGTCGGAGTCGAGGAAGGTGACGTAGGGCGCGGTCACCTGGTCGAGGCCGTTGTTGCGCGCGTTCCCCAGGCCGCCGTTCTCCTGGTGGATCACCGTGACGTTCGCGTAGCGCGCGGCGAATCGGTCGAGGATCTGCGGGGTCTCGTCCGTGGCGCCGTCGTCCACCAGGACGACCTGCGTCGCGGCGAAGCCCAGCTGTGCCGCGACGGAGCCGAGGCAGTCGTCCAGGTAGGCGGCCACGTTGTAGCAGGGCACGACGACGGCCATCTCGAAGGGGTAGTCGAGGGTGGCGATCGGCGCGTGGACCAGGCTGCGCCACCACATCCACGGCGCAGTGGGGTCGTTCTGCTCGGTCTCGAAGGTCCGGCGTCCGGCCACGGCGCACCGCAGGGCGAGGTTTCCGCTGATCGTGCGGTACCCCTCCAGCTCCTCGTCCCGTGCGGGGAAGGTCAGCCCGGTGAGCTCCACGTCGCGCACGTTCAGCGGCGAGCGGGAGCGGCTCCGGTTCCACTCGACGACGACCGACACGTTCCAGACGGTGCTCTCGGAGAACTCCTTCCCGAGCACGGCGGCGAGGTCCACCACGCCGTCGAACGTGATGAACCGCTCGTCCACCCGGTGCCCGCCTATCGGCACCGTGACGTCCCGCTTGGTGTGCCGGTTGCGGACCGCCAGGGACAGCTTGAGGTCGTCGCCCGAACCGATCCGGCCGAACCGGTTGGCCAGCCGGCCCTCGAACCGCAGCTCCACGCCCTTGACGTTCCAGCGGTCCAGCTGGGCGAAGAGCGGCACCTGGGAGAGGTTCGCCGTCGCCAGGCCGAGTTCCGTGACGTCGAGCATCCGCCGCGCGTCCGGCAGGTGGAGGTGGTCGCCGGACCAGTAGACGCGGCCCTCCTCCTCCACGAGGAAGGAGGAGAGCGTGCTCCTGCGCTGGGCGTAGTCCAGCGTCGTCAGCGCCGCTTCGGTCTCCTGGTACATGAGGAGGTAGGCACGGACCCGGTCGACCGGGTCGCACAGTTCGAAGGCCTCCTCGCTGATCGAGAAGAGGTAGTTGCTGGCGATCTCGGCGAAGCCCTGCTGGAACTCGGGGTCGCCCTCCGACAGCGCCCGCATGTACAGCCGCAGGTCGTGCGCGAGGAACTTCGAGTCCTTGCGGATCTTGAGCGACCACAGGCCCCGGTCGAGCAGGAACGCGTCGGTGGCGCGGTGCACGGCGACCCGGTCCGTGATGCTGCGCAGTTCGCCGGTGCGGCCGGTGATCGAGCCGCCGTCGGGCTCCCACATCCAGCGGTAGACGGGATCGGTGATGACGGTGATGCCGTCGGCGACGCAGCCCGCCACCGTGGAGAAGTAGGTGTCCTCGTAGAACACGCCCTCGGGGAACCACACCCCGCCGCTGCGGAGGAAGTCGACGCGGTACAGCTTGGCCGCCGCGATCGGGTCGGTCAGCATCAGCGGGAACTCGGCGAGGCCCGGCACGGTACGACGCATCGCGTACACCTCGGGAGCCCACCCCTCGGACTCGCCGGTGGCCCGGTTGACGCGGACCGCCTTGCCCGCGGTGATGTCGCTGCCGGTCTCCAGCGCGCCCGCCACGAGGAGCTCGCAGGCCCGGGGCGGCAGCTCGTCGTCCGCGTCCAGGAACATGACGTACTGGCCGGCGGCCTGGGCGATGCCCATGTTCCGCGGAGCTCCGACTCCCCCGCTGTTGGTGGGCCGGCGCAGCACCCGGACCCGTCCGTCGGTACCGGCGAAGCTCTTGACGATGTCGAGGGTGTTGTCCGTCGAGGCGTCGTCGACGATGACGATCTCGACCAGTTCGTACGTCTGGTTCACCGCCGACTGGAGCGCCTTGGCGATGGTCGTCGCCGCGTTGTAGGCGGGGATGACGACGGTCACCCAGACCTCGGGGGTGTCCTGGTCGTTGCTCATCGGTCGCCTTCCCGGTATCCGCCCGTCTCCGGCAGGGTCGCGTGGGGCGCGGCGTACAGGCGCTCGCCCTGAGCCGGGTAGCCGTAGGTGCGGGCAGGCTGCTGATACGTTTCTGCGGCCGGCCATTCCTCGTGGTACGCGTACCGCTGCTCCGGCACGTGCGCCGTGTACGGCTGGGGGTAGGGCTGGAAGCCGGGGTCGTCGTCCGGCTGCTGTTCCAGCAGCCGCTCCGCGTCGCGCAGCCCCTCTTCGACTCCCCGGCGGTGACGGCCCCGGTGCATCTGGGGTGAGATCGTGCCCGCCGTGGACGGCGCCGAGCTGAGCTCGGCCATCACGTTCGTGAAGTCACGGGTGGAGAGCCAGAACTTGTACATGATGATCAGCTCGAAGGCTCCGAGCAGAGCCGCCGAGACGAGGGTGGTCATCAGGATCTGGCCGATCAGCGGGCCGATGATGAAGATGAACATCTGGAACTCGATGCCGCTGATGAGGTGCGGCCTGATACGGCTGCCCAGCATCGCGTGCCGCACCCGCTGGTACCACGGGAAGCGATGGCGGAACTGGGCGTGCAGGTCCACCACGTGGGCGGCCGACGCCTGTTCCTTGAGGGTCTCCGCCTCGGCCTCCGGATTCTCGCGCAGCAGGTCCTCCATGAACTGGATCTGCTGCGGCTCCGCCTCGGCCACCGGCCGGCCGGCCGACGCCTCGGCTGCGGCCGCGCGCTCGGCCTCCAGCTTCTCCTTGGTGACCTTCTCGATCTTCGTACGCATGGACATGCGCATCTTGTAGATCTGCAGGGCGTCGACGTAGCGGAGCATGTCGAGGAAGACGACCATGAGAGCGGCCAGGAGATACCGCTCGTCACCGTTGCGGAGGTACTGGCCGCCCATCAGGGCCAGCGCGCAGAAGAGCACGCGGATACGGTCGAAGACGTAGTCGAGCCATCCGCCGAAGATCGTTCCGTTGCCCTTGAGCCGTGCCAGCTTTCCGTCGATGCAGTCGAAGATGAAGCTCAGGTGGTACAGCGCGGCGCCGATGGCGAGGGAGAGCGGGTCGCCCTCGAGGAAGAATGCGGCCGACCCCAGCCCCACGAACAGCGCCGCCCAGGTGACCCGGTTGGGCGTGATGAAGCCGAACCGCGCCATGACGATGAGCATGCGGGTCGCCACGGGATCGACGAGGATCACCGTCCACCAGGCGTCACGCTTCTTGCATGTCAGCTTCTGGACGGCGCGCAGGGACAGCTTGGCCATAACCCCTCAGTAATGAAGAACCAGCAAACAGCCCTCGTCCGCGCACGGGCAGACGACGAGGGGCCTTCATGTTCACCAGGTCCCCCCCGGTCCTTCACATGAAAGATTCACAGACTTTATCAAGAACTGAACTGTTCTGGACCAGTGTCGTTATCATTCCGACTCCTGGAGAGCGTTATCGGTCGGAGACCGTCACACCGTGTACCAGGATTCAAATTCCAGCCCGCTTGTCCGTGACGTACGGTGAGCGATCGCCAGTCGCCCCCCGGCGGTGACAGCCGCCAATGTGACCATTCCGTTCCGCGACCGGACAGCCGCGGACGGAAGGGACGAAGTCGTTCCGGCGTCGCTCCACCACACGCCCGCGTCGGGACGGCCCTCCGCGTAGGCACCGACGGCGCTCTCCCCACCAGGGCCCGAACGGACCACGAGCGCGTAGGACCAGCCGTCCACCTCCACGCCCCGGGCACCGGTCAGGGGCCCGCTGCCCTCGGCGCCGCCGAGCGGCAGAGGTGCGGGAGCTCCCGGCCACCAGATGCCGGGCTCGTTCGTCAGCAGGTCCCGGAAGAGGACCGTGCCCGGTTCCGGGCCCGCGGACATCGAGCCCGGCACGGGAGTGAAGGGCACGCTCCGGTCCTCGGCCCACTCGCCGCCCGGCCCGGACCGGGACCAGCGCACCACGGCGTCGGAGTCGCGCGCACGGGCGTAGAGCTCGACCTCACCGCGCCCGGTGGTCACCGTCACCAGGTCGTCGGCCACCCGGAGACCCCGCAGGTGGTACCACCGGGTCCAGGCGCCGTCGGGCGACTGCCGGCGGTAGCTCACGCTGTGCCCGAAGTTCCGGGCGAAGACGAGGAAGCCGCCCGCGCCGTCGAAACCGGCGACGGGGAAGCCGCCTTCCCTGCTCTTGTACCGGTCCCCGGGGTTGGGGCTGCCCAGCGAGTGCCACGGGGTGAGCGGCTGTCCGGAGCGGTACTGCACGGCGTGCACGATCTCCACGTCGTCACCCCCGCCCTCGCGTGCCGTGCGGCGCAGCGCCAGCAGGTGCACGAAGCCGTGGGGGTCCCGCACCACGGACAGCCCGGGCATCAGACGGGGACCCGGCAGCAGCTCCGGCCCCAGCCAGCCGGTGCCCTCGGGCTCCGACTGGACCCACCGGACCACACCCGCGGCGGAGGGCAGGAACGCCGTCAGCCTGCCGTCGAACCCCTCCGTCAGCCAGTTCACCGTGCGCGGGTAGCGCGAGGCCGCGGCGGCGTCCAGCTTCTCGTCGGCCGCCGCCCGGCCGCAGTCGACGAAGACGGGAGTGCCCGACTCCGTCTGCCAGGCGCGCACCGCGGCCAGTGCCTCCAGCGCGGCGGCGGCCCGGTGGGGCTCGTCGTGCACGGGTACGCCCGCGTCCGCGTCGTAGCCCGCACGCACCGGATCGGGGTCCGCCGACCGGACCCACCGGGGACGCAGTGCCCGCAGCTCCCGCAGCAGGGCCGCGCCGACGTCGCCGTCCCGGCCGGTGAACGCCGGGCCGCCGGGCACCTGGCACCCACGCCGGGAAGCCTCGCCGAGGGCCCGCTCCAGCGCGGCACGCTCGTCCTTGCTCCCCTCGTCCACGCACAGGACACGGATCGCGGTACCGGGGCCCTCGGCCCGGACCAGGGCGGCCGCGTCGGCGGGGCCGGAGGCGACGACCGCCACCTGCCGGAACTCCCCGCGCGCGGCACTGCCGGGCTCGGACCTTCCCGCCGTACCGTCACTCGCCCTTCGGGCCACGTCTTCCGTCCTTTCCCGGTTCCCCCTGCGCAGTACGGCTCATATCCGGCGCCAGTCGCTCAGGGTCAGGCCCTGACCGTCCACCTGCCGGGCCACCACCGGCCGCCCGTCGGCCCCCACCACGGCCACGGCCATCCGTCCCCGGCCGTCGACGGCGAGTGAGGGATCACCCGCGCACCGCCTGCCGGTGTCGGTCCACCAGAAGCCGCTCTGCTCCCCCTCCGTCGCACAGGCCCCGAGCCGGACCGTCCCGGTGAGGCTCCTGAAGGCGAGCACCGTGCAGTCCATGCCGTCCAGCATCGTGCGCACCGCGCTGATCCGCCCGTCCCCGGGCTCGCCGCCCAGGGGGATCGGCCAGCGTCCCGCGCGGAAGGCGGCGACCCCGGCGCCGCGCACATCGGTCAGGTAGTACGTCAGCCGCCCCGGCGCCGTCTCCAGCGCACTCACGGAGCCGGGCAGGGGCACGGCACCGACCTCGTACCCCGGCTCCAGGGGACCGCCGGCCTTCTGCTGGCAGAGGTGCAGCGCCCCCGTACGCGCGGGGACCAGCGCCTCGACCAGTCCGGTGGAGGTGGCCGCGAGAGCGGGCCGGTCGGTGACCCCGGCGGCGGGCAGCTTCCCCCACGCCTCCCACCGGCCCTGCTTGTCCTCACGGCGCAGGGCGAGCGCGCCCAGCCCGGTGGGGACGCAGACGTGGAGGGCTCCGTCCTCGGCGACGGCCCCGCTGGGACCGCCGATCTCGACCGCCCGGGCGATCTCCTTGAAGGGATTGCCCAGCGAACGCCACTCCGTCATCGGACGGCCGGTCTGGTACTGGGTGGCACGCACGACGTCCACCGTGGACCAGTCGTCGGCGCGCGGACGCGTCCGGCGCCCGAGGAAGTGGGCGTAACGGTTCTGGCCCTGGACCACGGTGAGGTCGGTGATGCCCTTGGCCGGCACCGGGTCGGGGCCGGACCAGCGCCGGGATCCCGGAGCCTCTTCCGTCCAGCGCAGCACCGCGCCGCCGGCGTGTACGTAGACGGTCAGCCGGCCGTCATGACCTGCCAGCAGCCAGGGGCCTCCGGTCACCGTCCCGGTGTCCGGGCCGGATCCGGTGCGTCCGGCTTCGTCGAGGGAGAGACCTCGCATGATGTGTCGTCACCCTCTCAGGGCATCGCGCTCCCGTCACAGGTCGGACGGAGGCGTGGGACGTTCGTGGACGGACTGCGGAGCATCAGGTGCCGGGAGCGGTCACCCCCGGCTCACCGGCGGGCGTCCGGATGCCGAAGGCACCAGCCCTCCCAGGCGGACGCCACCATCGAGCGGACGTCGTGGAGCGCGGACCAGCCGAGGTCGTCGCGGATCCGGTCGGCCGAGGCGACCACCCGCGCCGGGTCCCCCGGCCGCCGTGCCGCGGTGACGGGTGCCGCGTCGGCTCCGTACCCGGTCACGTCGCCGATGAGGTCGATCATCTCGCGCACCGACACGCCTGCGCCGCGTCCGACGTTGACGGTCAGGTCCGTGCCGGGCTCCCGGTCCAGAAGGGCCCGCGCCGCGGCGAGATGCGCCGAGGCGATGTCGTCGACATGGATGAAGTCGCGCACACAGGTGCCGTCCGGGGTCCCGTAGTCCTCACCGAAGACCACCGGGGCCCGGCCCTGGGTGAGCTTCTCGAAGACCATGGGCACGAGGTTGAAGACGCCGGTGTCGGCGAGTTCCGGCGTCGCCGCCCCCGCGACATTGAAGTAGCGCATCGAGGCGGTCGCCATTCCGTGCGCCTTCCCGGCCGCGCGGACCATCCACTCGCCGGCGAGTTTCGTCTCGCCGTACGGGTTGATCGGCGCGCAGGGCGTGTCCTCCGTCACCAGGTCGACGTCGGGCATGCCGTACACCGCCGCGGACGAGGAGAAGAGGAACGCACGGATCCCGCTGCCGGCCGCCGCTTCCAGAACGGTCCGGAGGCCGTGCACGTTCTCGTCGTAGTAGTGGAGGGGGCGTGCCACCGACTCGGCCACCTGCTTCTTCGCCGCGAGGTGCACCACCCCCCGGACCGACAGCTCGTCCATGGCGCGCCTCAGGCAGGAGGCGTCGAGCGTAGTCCCCTTCACGAAGGGGACGCCCTCGGGGACCCGGGAGGGGTCACCCGTCGAGAGATCGTCGTACACGGCGACCTGTTCGCCCGCGGCCAGCATCGACCGGACCACATGCGACCCGATGAACCCTGCCCCGCCCGTTATCAACCACGTCATGGGCGAATAGTAGTTCGACACAGGATCCACCCATCAGCCGGTCCTTGTTCACTTGGTTCACATGTTCATGCGCTTGTCTGTTCTATAGTGCTCGGTCAGTTGAACTTTTACGGACCGGTCCAGCCCCCCACCCGAGTCCCGTCCGATTCCCCGCCCACCCCGGGCGACGAGATTTGAGGACTCGAGCAGATGAGCCACGACGAGAGCACACCCGGTCCCCGCAGCGGCCGCTCGGCATCGCGCGAGGGGGGCCGGGGCCGGAAGAAGGAACGCAAGCGCCGCCGCGGCCTCAAGATCACGCTCGGGGTGCTCCTCGTGCTCCTGCTCGCGGGCGGCGGCACGGCGTACTGGCTGTACCAGGACCTCGAGGGCAACATCAAGGGCGTCGACATCAACAAGGCGCTCGGTGAGGACCGCCCCGAGAAGCTCCCCACCACCGGTCAGAACCTGCTCGTCCTCGGCTCCGACTCGCGTGCCGGGGCGGAGAACCAGGAGCTGGGCGGGGGCGGCGCCGTCAGCGGGGCACGCTCCGACACCGCACTGGTCGTCCACATACCCGAGGGCCGCACCGAGGCCACCGCGGTGTCCATCCCGCGCGACACCCTGGTGACCCGGCCCGAGTGCGTCAAGGCCGACGGCTCCAAGACGGCGTCCGCGGACCGGGTCATGTTCAACTCCGTCTACTCGCAGGTCGGCCCGGCCTGTGTGGTCAAGACCGTGGAGAAGATGTCCGGGGTCCGGATCGACCACTACCTGGAGATCAACTTCGCCGGGTTCAAGGACCTCGTCGACGCGATCGGAGGGGTCACCGTCGACGTCGAGCAGCCGATCAAGGACAAGTCCTCCGGTCTCGACCTGACCGCCGGCACGCACAAGCTGAACGGCACCGAGTCACTCGCCTACGTCCGCACCCGGCACGGCATCGGCGACGGCAGCGACCTCGGCCGCATCGGGCTCCAGCAGCAGTTCCTGCTCGCCCTGCTGACGGAGATCAAGTCGCAGGACCTGCTGGGCAGTCCGACGAGCACCTACAAGATCGCCAACTCCGCGACCAAGTCGCTCACGACCGACGAGGGACTCGCCTCGCTGACCTCGCTCGCGGAGTTCGCCCGCTCGATGAACGGCGTCGATCCCTCCACCATGGAGACGATCATGCTGCCCGTCGCCTACGACAAGCAGGACCCCAACCGCGTGGTGGCCTCCGAGCCCCAGGCCGGGGACCTCTGGAAGGCGATCCGGACGGACGGCACGATCCCGGAGTCGGCGAAGAAGTCGCCGGCGACCGGCGGCTGACCTGTCATCCTTCGGGGATGACCGGTGAGAAGACCCTCGTGATCGTCGACGCCGCCAATGTCGTCGGCTCCGTACCCGACGGATGGTGGCGGGACCGGCGCGGGGCGGCCGAGCGGCTGCGGGACTCCCTGGTCCCGTACGCCGCCGACGGTCTGCCCGGGGAGACCGGTCCCGTCGAGATCGTGCTGGTCGTGGAGGGCGCCGCGCGCGGGGTCCCGTCCGTGCCAGGGGTACGGGTGGAGGCGGCGCCGGGCAGCGGCGACGACCTGGTCGTCGCGCTGGCCAGCGCCGCCCGGGGGGTGCGGTCCTGCCTCGTGGTCACCGCCGACCGCGAGCTGCGGCAGCGGGCCGAAGCGCACGGGGCCCGGTGCTCCGGCCCTCGTACGGTACGGCCGCTGCCGCCGACGCGGCGTGACTGACCGGCTCAGTCGGCCTTCGCCATACGGCTGTTCCCGCGGCCGTACACGAAGTAGATGATCACGCCCAGCACCATCCAGATCCCGAACCGCAGCCAGGTCTCCGCCGGCAGGTTCAGCATCAGCCAGACCGAGGCCGCCACCGACAGGATCGGGAGCGCCGGCACCCAGGGGGTGCGGAACGCGCGGTGCAGCTCGGGGCGGGTGCGGCGCAGGACGATGACGCCGAGCGCGACGACCACGAACGCGAAGAGCGTGCCGATGTTCACCAGGGTCGCCAGCTCGTTGATGCTGGTGAAGCCCGCCACGATCGCGATGATCACGCCGAGCAGGATCGTCGGACGGTAGGGCGTGCCGAAGCGCGGGTGCGTCACGGAGAAGAACCTCGGGAGCAGGCCGTCCCGGCTCATCGCGAAGAACACCCGGGTCTGGCCGAGCAGCAGGATCATGCAGACCGTCGTGAGACCGACCGCCGCGCCGAAGCTGATGACGCCCGCGTAGAAGGGGTGCCCGACGGCCTTGAAGGCGTCCGCGAGCGGGGCGCTGACGGAGAGTTCGGAGTAGTTCTGCATGCCGGTGACGACGATCGACACGGCCACGTAGAGCAGCGTGCAGATGACGAGCGAGGCGAGGATCCCCCGCGGCATGTCCCGCTGCGGGAGCTTGGTCTCCTCGGCGGCCGTCGCCACGACGTCGAAGCCGATGAAGGCGAAGAAGACGATGGACGCTGCGGTGAAGATGCCCATGACGCCGAAGTTGGTCGGCTCGTACCCGAAGATCAGCTGCACCAGCGGTGCGTCCAGGCCCGAGCCCGTGGTCTGGCCCTCGGCCTCGGGGATGAAGGGCGAGTAGTTCGACGCGTCGATGAAGAACGCCCCCGCGATGATCACGATGAGCACGACCGCGATCTTGATGGCCACCACGACCGTGGTCACCCGGGCGGAGAGCTTCATGCCGAGGACCAGGATGACGGTCAGGATCAGCACCAGGGCGGACGCCAGGACGTCGAAGCCGAACCCGCTCGCCACATCGGGCCCGGAGAGCACCTCGGGCATCGTCCAGCCGATGTTGTCCAGGAGCGAGCGCACGTAGCCGGACCAGCCGACGGCCACCACCGCGGTGCCCAGCGCGAACTCCAGCACCAGGTCCCAGCCGATGATCCAGGCGACCAGCTCCCCCAGCGAGGCGTACGAGAAGGTGTACGCCGAACCGGCGACCGGGACGGTGGAGGCGAATTCGGCGTAGCAGAGCGCGGCGAGCGCGCAGACGATGCCCGCGGCGACGAAGGCGAGAGCCGTGGCGGGCCCCGCCGTCTCCTTGGCGACCTTGCCCGTGAGGACGAAGATCCCGGTGCCGATGATGACACCCACCCCGAACACCGTGAGGTCCAGCGCGGAGAGGGATTTCCTGAGCGCGTGCTCCGGCTCCTCGGTGTCACGGATGGACTGTTCGACCGTCTTGGTCCGGAACAGTCCCTTTCTGCTGGGGGGCGTGTCCTGCTGCGTGCTCACCGGCGTACCTCCACGCGCTCGTCGTGCACGCCATGATTCGGAACGGGCGGCCCCCCGCACGCTCCGCGCCGTACGATTTCACGCGAATGGGCCGGTCGGACCACCCGAGTGGGGTGGCCGACCGGCCCACGGCCGTGCGGTCGGGTCAGTCGCGGACGGGCTCCGCGGCCCGGCTCTCGTACCGGCCGTCCAGCTTGGCGACGAGGCCGGTGACCTGCCGGGCGATGTCCGGCGCGGTCAGCCCGATCTCGGTCAGGACCTCGCCCCGCGAGGCGTGGTCCAGGAAGACCGGAGGGATGCCGAAGTCGCGCAGCGGTACGTCGACGCCGGCGTCACGCAGTGCCTGGGCGACGGCGGAGCCGACACCCCCGGCCCTGCTGTTGTCCTCGACGGTGACGACGACCCGGTGCTCCGCGGCGAGCGGGGCGAGCGCCTCGTCGACCGGCTTGACCCAGCGCGGGTCGACCACGGTGGTGGAGATTCCCTGGGCATCCAGCAGCGAGGCGATCTCCAGGCACATCGGGGCCAGGGCGCCGACGGAGACCAGGAGGACGTCCGGGGTGCCCGTGCCCGCCGCACGCAGGATGTCCATGCCGCCGGCCGTACCGACGGCCTTGACCGCCGGGCCGACCGCGCCCTTGGAGAAGCGGACGACGGTGGGTGCGTCGTCCACGGCTACGGCCTCGCGCAGCTGGGCACGGACCTGGTCGGCGTCGCGCGGGGCGGCGATGCGCAGGGTCGGCACGCACTGGAGGATCGACATGTCCCACATGCCGTTGTGCGAGGCGCCGTCCGTGCCCGTGACGCCGGCCCGGTCCAGGACGAAGGTCACTCCGCACTTGTGCAGGGCGACGTCCATCAGGACCTGGTCGAACGCGCGGTTGAGGAAGGTCGCGTAGACCGCGAAGACGGGGTGCAGCCCGCCGGTGGCCAGGCCGGCCGCGGACACCGCGCCATGCTGCTCGGCGATCCCGACGTCGTAGATCCGGTCCGGGAATGCCTCCTCGAACTTGCCGAGGCCGACGGGCTGGAGCATGGCCGCGGTGATGGCGACGATGTCGTCGCGCTCGTGGCCGAGCTTGACCATCTCCTCGCCGAAGACCGAGGTCCAGTCGAGGCCGGAGGTGGAGATGGGCAGGCCGGTGTCCGGGTGGATCTTGCCGACCGCGTGGAAGCGGTCCGCCTCGTCCTCGAGGGCGGGGGTGTAACCGCGGCCCTTCTCCGTGAGGCAGTGCACGATGACCGGGCCGCCGAAGCGCTTGGCTCGCTGGAGCGCGGACTCCAGAGCCTCGATGTCGTGGCCGTCGATCGGTCCGACGTACTTGAGGCCGAGGTCCTCGAACATGCCCTGCGGGGCGATGAAGTCCTTGAGGCCCTTCTTGGCGCCGTGCAGGGTCTCGTACAGCGGCCTGCCGACGACGGGTGTGCGCTCCAGGAGGTCCTTGCCACGGGCCAGGAAGCGCTCGTAGCCGTCGGTGGTGCGCAGGGTGGCGAGGTGGTTCGCGAGGCCGCCGATGGTCGGGGCGTAGGAGCGCTCGTTGTCGTTGACGACGATGACGAGGGGGCGGTCCTTGGCGGCGGCGATGTTGTTCAGCGCCTCCCAGGCCATACCGCCCGTGAGCGCGCCGTCACCGATCACGGCGACGACGTGGTCGTCCTTCTTGAGGACCTCGTTGGCCTTGGCGAGGCCGTCGGCCCAGCCGAGCACCGTCGAGGCGTGCGAGTTCTCGATGACGTCGTGCTCGGACTCGGCGCGGGACGGGTATCCGGAGAGGCCGCCCTTGCTCTTGAGCTTCGAGAAGTCCTGCCGGCCGGTGAGCAGCTTGTGCACGTAGCTCTGGTGGCCCGTGTCGAAGAGGACCTTGTCCTGCGGGGACTCGAACACCCGGTGCAGGGCGATGGTCAGCTCGACCACGCCGAGGTTCGGGCCGAGGTGGCCGCCGGTCTTGGAGACCTCCTCGACGAGGAAGGTGCGGATCTCCCCGGCGAGCTGGTCGAGCTGCTCGAGGCCGAGCCGGTCCAGGTCACGCGGTCCCTTGATGCGGGTCAGCAGGTCCACCCGTGCCTCCTTGCTTGTGAGCTGGTCGAGCGTGTCGATCCGATGAGTCTAATGTTCCGCCGGCGGCCCCGGTCATCGGGCGGCGCATTCCGCCGCGCCGCGCCGGGACACGGCGGACGTGCGAGTGCCCGGCATCGCGGACGATGCCGGGCACCTCTGTGCAGGTACGACGGTCAGGCGCGGCCTGCGGTCTTCTGCGTCTTGCGGGTGATGGAGTCGATCACGACCGTGATGAGAAGAACAGCGCCGGTGATCATGTAGTTGATCGGTGTGGCGATGCCCTCCAGGGCCAGGCCGTACTGGATCGAGACGATCACCATGACACCCAGCAGCGCGTTCCAGGTGCGTCCCCGGCCGCCGAAGAGGCTGGTGCCGCCGATGACGGCCGCGGCGATGACGTTCATCAGGAGGTCGCCGCCGCCGGAGCCCTGGTTGGCCGCCGCGATCTTCGAGGCCCAGAAGAGGCCGCCGATCGCCGCGAAGGTGCCGGCGATGGCGAAGACCGAGATGCGGATGGCGGTGACGTTGATGCCCGCACGGCGGGACGCCTCGACGCTGCCGCCGAGCGCGAAGATCTTCCGGCCGTAGGAGGTGCGGCGCAGGACGAAGTCCGTGCCGACCAGGACGACGAGGAAGAGGACCAGGGCCAGCGGGAGGCCGCGGTACTGGTTGAACATGAACGCGGCGCCGAATCCGAAGACCGCGAGGATCACGGTGCGCACCACGATGTCGACGATCGGCCGCGACGGGACGCCCGCGGCCTCACGGCGGCGGGTGTCGAGGAACGCGGAGAGGAAGTACCCGATCACCGCGACGGCGGCGAGGCCGTAGGCGGCTGCGACGTCCGAGAAGTAGTACGTGGTCAGCTGGCCGACGACGCCGTCGCTGTCCAGGTTGATCGTGCCGGTGTCACCGAGCAGCTGGAGCATGAAGCCCAGCCAGAACAACAGACCGGCGAGGGTCACGGCGAACGCCGGGGCGCCGATCCGTGCGAAGAAGAAGCCGTGGATGGCACCGATGACGGCGCCGCTGACGATCGCGACGAGGACGGCGAGCCACTCGTTCATCCCGTGGGTGACGCTCAGCACGGCGACGACGGCGCCGGAGACACCGCTGACCGAGCCGACCGAGAGGTCGATCTCGCCGAGCAGCAGCACGAAGATGATGCCGACGGCCATCATGCCGGTGGCCACCATCGTCACGGCGATGTCGCTGACGTTCTTCGCGGAGAGGAACTCGGAGTTCAGGCTCTGGAAGACCACGCAGATGATGATCAGGCCGATGATCACGGGGATCGAGCCCAGGTCACCACCGCGCATCTTGCGCTTGAACTCGGTGATGTAGCCGCCGAAGCCCTGCTCGCGCACGAGGAGGCGGGGGTCGACCACGGTGTCGGCGCCCTTGGCGGCCTCCGGGTTGACCACTGCGGTGGACGTCTTGTCGGTTGTCACTTCTGGGCCTCCGCGTTGCGCGCCGCACGACGGGTCACGGCGTTCTCCGTGGCACCCGTGATGGCGGAGATGATCTCTTCCTGCGAGGTGGTCTTCACGTCGAAGACCCCGTTGTTCCGGCCCAGCCGGAGCACGGCGACCTTGTCGGCGACGGCCTTCACATCGGCCATGTTGTGGCTGATGAGGATGACCGCGTGTCCCCGCTCGCGCAGCCGCTCGACGAGGTCGAGGACCTGGGCGGTCTGCTCGACGCCGAGCGCGGCGGTGGGCTCGTCGAGGATGACGAGCTTGGGCTCGCCCAGCATCGAACGCGCGATGGCGACGGTCTGGCGCTGACCGCCGGAGAGCGACGCGATCGGTATGCGGACGCTGGGGATGCGGATCGACAGCGTGCTGAGGAGCTCGCGGGAACGTCGCTCCATCTCGACCTCGTCGAGGATCCCGAACTTGCGGAGCTCCCTGCCGAGGTAGAGGTTGCCGACGACGTCGATGTTGTCGCAGAGCGCGAGGTCCTGGTAGACGGTCGCGATCCCCAGGTTCTGGGCATCGTGCGGCTTGTTGATCTGGACCGGTCGGCCGTCCCACTCGATGACTCCGTCATCGATGGGGTGCACCCCGGCGATCGTCTTGACCAGCGTTGATTTACCGGCACCGTTGTCACCCACCAGGGCGACCACCTCACCGGCGTGGACCTCGAGCTCGACGTCGGTGAGCGCCTGGACGGCACCGAATCGCTTCGAGACCCCTCGCAACGCCAACACGGGCGTAGCGGACACGTGAACCATCTCCTTCGCCGCCTGACCCGGCGGGGATACCGCACCTGGGGGGAGGTGCGGTGGTTGAGCAGAAGTGAGAAACAGCAGAAGCGTTCCGTCCGGCGCCCGGCCCGGTAGCGGGACAGTTGGTGGACCGGGCGCCGGACAGGCTTCGGGGCCGCCCTGCCGCCCCTGGGGGGCGTGCCGGGCGGAGGGCCTACTGCAGGCCCGCGGAGGTGCAGGCGGCCTTGTACTTGGCCGTGCAGATCTCGTCGAGCGTCCAGATACCGTCCTTGATGACGGTCTCCTTGATGTTGTCCTTGGTCAGCGAGACGACCGGGACGAGGACGGTGGCGATGCCCTTCGTGCCGGCGTTGTCGACCTTGGACGTGGCGATGGTGTCGAGCTTCTCGCCCTTGGCGAGCGCGACGGCCATCTCCGCGGCGACGATGCCTTCCTGCGGGTACGACTTGTAGACGCTCATGAACTGCTCACCGGTGACGATGCGCTGCACACCGGCGAGTTCGGCGTCCTGACCGGTGACCGGCGGGAGCTTGGAGAGACCGGCCGACTTGAGGGCCTGGATGATGCCGCCCGCCATGCCGTCGTTGGCGGAGTAGACGCCGGCGATCTTGTCCTTGCCGAGCGCCGTGATCGCGCCCTCCATGTTGGAGTTGGCGTTCTCCGGCTTCCACTCCTTGGTGTCGTACTCCTTGCCGTAGGTCACCTTGCCGTCGAGGACCGACTTGGCGCCCTTCTTGAAGAGCGCGGCGTTCGGGTCGGTGATCGAGCCGTTCATCATGACGATGGTGGGCTTGGCGGCGTCGCCCAAGGCCTCCAGGAGGGCCTTGCCCTGCACGCGGCCGACCTCTTCGTTGTCGAAGGAGGTGTAGGCGTCGATCGGGCCCTCGGCGAGGCGGTCGAAGGCGACGACGGGGATGCCCTCGTCCTTGGCCTTCTTGACGCTGTTCTCGATGGCCTTGGAGTCGACGGCGTCGATGATGAGCGCGTCGACCTTGTTGGTGATCATGGTGTCGACCTGCTGCGACTGCAGCGTGGCGTCCTGCTTGGCGTTGGCGTAGATGACCTCCGCCTTGCCGCCGGTCAGCTCGCTGACCTTCTTCTCGATGATCGGCTTGTCGAACTTCTCGTAACGTGCGGTGACGTTCTCGGGAAGGAGCAGACCGATCTTGAGGGCGTCGCCCTTCTTGCCCGAGTCGGTGCTGGCCTTGTCGCCGGACTCCTTGGCACTTCCGCACGCTGCGAGCGAGACGGCCATGGTGGTGGCGGCAACGGCAACGGCGGCACGACGCATACGCGTGTTCATTTCGAACCTCCCTGACGAGGCCGCGACGTTGCGGCCGAGGTGGCTGGAAGTCAACTCGGCCGCGAGGTCAGCGTCAAGGAGTAAATCCTTAACGAGATGACAACGGTGCCATTCGTTATCTAAGTGAAGGCAGGCGTCGCGGCAGGGAGGGTGCTTTCCAAAAGGGTTGAATCCCCCATCTCGCTGAGCACGAGGGCCAGCGCGCCCAGCACCTCGGCCCGTCCGCCGAGCGCTCCGGGGAGCACGGAGAGCTGCCGTGCGGCGCTGGGAATGGCGTAGCGCGAGACCGAGTCGCGGATGGGCCCGAGCACCAACTCCCCCGCCTCCGCGAGGGATCCCCCGAGCACGACCCGGCTCGGGTTGAGCAGGTTGCACAGGTTCGCGACGCCGCTGCCGATGTGCCGGCCGACGTCCCCGATGACCCTGCGGCATCCGGGATCACCCTCGCGGGCCAGCTGGACCATCCGCTCCATGGTGAGATCCGGCCCGTGGCTGGGCTTCAGCAGCGGCAGGACGTACCGGGCCGCGGTGAAGGTCTCCAGGCAGCCGCGGTTGCCGCAGCGGCAGACGGGACCCGACTCGTCGAGGGTGATGTGGCCGATCTCGCCGGCCGTGCCGCCGGGCCCCCGGTAGATGGTCCCGTCGATCACCAGGCCGGCGCCGACACCACTGGCGACCTTGATGTACGCGAGGTCCCTGACGCCCCTCCCGCTTCCCCAGACGAGCTCTCCGAGCGCCCCGAGGTTGGCATCGTTGTCGACGTAGACCGGCACCCCGAGGCGTCCGGCGAGCTCCTGGCTGGGGTTGATGCCCGTCCAGCCCGGCAGGATCGAGGTGGAGCCCAGCGTGCCGGATTCGACGTCGATCGGGCCCGGAACACCGAGCCCGACGCCGATCACCTTCCCCGGGCTGATCCCGGTGGTCTCGATCAGCCGGTTGACCAGCTGTTCCGCCCGGCCGAAGCCCTGCGCGGACGAGGCGTCCACGTCGAGCGGCTCGGACTCCTCGGCCAGCACCTGGTGGGCCAGGTTGCCGACGGCCACCCGCAGGTGCGTGTGGCCGAAGTCCACCCCGATGACGATGCCCGCGTCCCCGCTCAGGGAGACGCTCCTGGCGCGGCGGCCGCCCGCCGAGGTGGGGGTCACCTCGACCGTGCCGCCCTCCTTGAGCTCACGGACGATGTTGGAGACGGTGGCTGCGGAGAGCCCGGTGCTTCTGGCGATCTCAGCCTGGGTCAGGGACCCCGCCATCCTTACGGCACGTACGACCCGCTCAAGGTTGGCCCTATGCAGAGATGTCTGCGACCCGGGAGTCTCCATCGACTCACTCACTCCTGCCGTTTTCTCTAACATGTGAACCCTAAGCTGAGCGTTTTGGGGTGCCCCCCGTCAAGACCTTGAGCAGTCGGAGCCTCCTATGAGCACCGGGCCTCCATATCCGGACAGCCGCAAAAACCCGGAAACCTGCGTGAACCGCCCACCGGCCGGGGCCGGGAGGCGGTTCACGGCCAGGCGTGGCCTGTTCACTTCTGGTGACAGTTGTTGTCCGGGTGAAGGCAAGGACGGCCGGCACCGGGACAACGGCACCCGCACCGGTACACGACGGCGCACCGGCCCCGTCAGCGCCGGGAGAACCAGGTGACGGCCACGTCGTTGTCGAACGAGGTGCGCTCGGTGACCTTGAAGAGCGTGGGGTCGAACGCTCCGTTGAACGCCGGGATCCCGGATCCCGCGACGACCGGGTAGCTCTTGATGATCAGCTCGTCGATCTCGGGCAGCAGCGCGCCGGCGAGAAGACCGCCGCCGCAGAGCCAGATGTCCTGGCCCTGCTCCCCCTTGAGTTCGCGCACCAGCGCGAGGGGGTCCCCGGGCACCACGGTGACGGCCGGGTCGGTGTCGGGTGCCAGCGTGGTGGACACGACGTACTGGCGCAGGTGGGCGTAGGGGCTGGTGAAACCCGCGTCCAGGCCGGGACGGTACGAGCCGAGCCCCATCAGCACGGTGTCGAACCGCAGGTTGGGCGCGTCCGTGAGGCCCACGCCCGCCCGGGCGAAGGTGGGGACGGTCTCGGGATAGCGGGTGTTCATCGACTTCATGTAGGCGGCCGCCTGGGTCTCGTCCCCCTGGGGATAGAAGTCGAACTCTCCCCCCGGACCGGCGATGTAGCCGTCGATGGTGACCGCGACGTAGTACACGAGCTTTCGCAAGGGCGATCCATTCATAGTACTGTGGTTGAAGTGGTTAGAACGTAGTACTACAGATGGAGTGGTGTCAATGGTGCGCAGGAACGACGCGCGACGGGCCTCCCTCGTCGACGCCTCGATCGAGGTGCTGGCCAGGGAAGGCGCGCGCGGACTGACCTTCAGGGCGGTGGACGCCGAGGCCGCCGTGCCCACGGGGACGGCTTCCAACTACTTCGCCAACCGTGACGACCTGCTCACCCAGGCGGCCGCCCGGGTCTACGAACGGCTCCAGCCCGACGAGGCGACGGTCGAACGCCAGCGGTCCGCCCCCAGGGACCGCGAGACCTACACGGTGCTCATGCGTGAACTGATCGGGCGGATCAGCGCCTTCCGCACCGGCTACCTGGCCCTGCTGGAACTGCGCCTCGAATCCACCCGGCGCCCGGCGCTGCGGACCGTGCTGACCGAGCAGGTACGCGCGGACGTCGAGGCCAATGTGGCCTACCACGAGGCGTCCGGACTGCCGGGCGACGCCACCGCCGTCCGCCTGCTCATCCTGACGTTCAACTGGCTGATCGTCGAACAGCTCACGCTGCCGGACGTGTTCTCCGAGGCCGAGCGCGACCGGCTGGTGGAAGCGGCGGTCGACCGCATCGTGACGGGGTGACGCGCCGGGGCCTCCCGCTCACGCGAGCCGCCGTACGCCCCTGCGGACCGACCGTGCGCGCGGTCGGCGAGGACGGCGTCAGTCCTGCCCGGCCGGTCCTGTGAGCCGTACGGCCTCCTGCTCCGTCGCCGTGCGCAGCGCACGCCACTGCACGGGGGAATGACCGTGGACGGCGCGGAACGTGCGGCTGAAATGGGCCGCGTTGACGAACCCCCACCGCCCTGCGATCGACGACACGGTCGGAGGCGACGGGCTCCGGCGTGCCAGTTCCCGTGCGCACTGGTCCAGCCGCCGCTGCTTGATGAAGCGGGCCACCGTGATGCCCTCGGCCTCGAAGAGCCGGTGCAGATAGCGCACGGAGATGTGGTGGGCCCGCGCCACGGCGCCCGGTGAGAGACCGGGGTCGGCGAGGTGGACGTCGATGTGGGACCGGATCCGCGCGAGCAGGTGCTCGCGCCCGGTACCGGAATCCGCGGGGCTGTCGCCGGACCGGCGCCCGCACTCGGCGACCAGCGCACGGAACAAGTTCACGACGCTCTCGGCCGACAGGTCGCCGACTGCCGAGGAGCGCGGCTCGCCGGCGGCGACCAGCGTGGCGAGAAGGGCGGACAGCGCGCATCCGAACCCCTCCGCCGTGCCGACGACGGTGCCCGTGACCGCCCGCAGGTCGGCGTCCCGGATTCCGAGGGTGTGCCGCGGCAGGAGGACGATCCGAACTGCGGACGCGGCGCAGTGGTGGAGGGTGTACGGCAGCGCCGTGTCCCACAGCAGCAGGTCCCCCGGCCCCGTCGAGACCCTCCTGTCCCCCTGCGCGAATTCCGCGGCGCCCTGCCTCTGGATGCCGAAGGCGACGAAGGGCGCGGGCCCTGCGGTGAGGTGCGTCTCCGTCCGGCCGGTGCGCCGGGCGTCCGCCTCCAGGTCGAGGACGCGGACGAAGCCCACCTGGGTGGTGCGGACGCGCCCGGGGAACGTCTCCTGGTCCCCGGGGGTGATGTGGACCGTCCCCAGGCCACTCCCGGGGGCCTCGCGCCACCCGCTCGGCCCTTCGCCGCGGAAAACCGGTTCTCCCGGCACGACCTGACTCACCCGTACGTCCTCCACTCGTGCTGCCCACGGACGGCGGCACCGCTCCTGTCCGCCTGGACCAGCCAACCAGCAGGTCAGCGGCGTCTCCAGGCAGAAAGCAGGCAGAAAACCACGCAAGGGGACGCCTCTACGAGCCGTCGCGGCGGTCCTCCTGGGCGTCGAGCAGCGCGAGCCGCTCACGCGCCATGGTCACCCGCTGGGGATCGGCGTCCGGCCCCAGGCGTACACAGCGCCTGAGGCACGCACGCGCCTCCTCGACCCGGCCTGCGGCGAGCAAGGCATCGCTGAGCTGGGTCAGTTCACGGCTCTCCAGGGCGGTGTTCCCCATCTCCGCGCAGATGCCGAGCGCGCGCTCACGGTGCGCCACGGCCTCGTCCCAGCGCTCCAGGCCGCTCAGCACGGTGCCCATGCCTCCGTACGCGCCGAGCCGGGTCATCGCGGCGACGTGCGGTTCGATCCGGTCCGCGTGGTCCTCCAGCGCGCGCAGGGTCCTCCGGAACATCTCGAACGCCTCCTCGAATCGGCCCGCGCCCGAGAACAACAAGGCCTGGTGGAACGGGGTCTGCAACAGCCCGTGGACGTAGTCGGCGCGTGCGAAGAGGTCCGCGGCCTCGCCGATGTGGGCGAGGGCCTCGTCGGTCTCGCCCAGCAACCGGTGCGCCCAGCCGCTGTACTGGTGGGACCATGCCTGCTGCACCAGGTCGCCCGCAGCGCCGGCCGAGGCGCGGGCGGCGGCGGAGTGGACCAGGCTGTCCCGGGGGCGGGCCTCGCACAACAGCACCGCCCAGGCGAGGTAGTTCAGCTGGGTCGCCTCCACCGACGGATCATTCAGCGCCCGGGCCGCCCGCACGGCCAGGCCGAACACCTCGGCCCAGTGTCCCCAGAAGATCCACTGGTCGGAGAACCAGTGCAGGGCCTCGGCGACCTCCACCACCGTGGCGTGACGGCCGGCCGCCGAGACGGCACGGAGTGCCGCGAGCCAGTTGGCCCCCTCCGCCTGGAGCCATTCCCGGGCCCGTTCGGCGCTGGACAGGTCGACGATGCCCCGCCAGGCGGCCGGTGGGGCACCGTGGTCGGGCTCGTACCACCGGCCGGCCGTGACCGCCGTCTCCAGCAACCACCGGTGGAGGTCCCCCCTCGACCGCTCGACGGCATCGGCGGGCTCGTCCTCGGCCAGCCGGGCCCGGGCGTACAGGTGCAGGAGATCGTGCAGCCGGTAGCGGGTGCCCTCCGTGCCGAGCAGCCCCGCCTCGACCAGTTCCTCCAGGGTGTCCTCGGCGTCGAACACGTCGTACCCCGTGAGCACGGCCGCGCACGCGGCGCTCGCGTCCGGACCGGGCACCACGGTCAGGAGCCGGAACACGCGTGCCGCCTCCGGGGTCAGCTGCCGGTAGGACAGGTCGAAGGCGGCCGCCACCCGCACGTCGCCGGCTGACAGCGCGTCCAGACGGCGTTCCTCCTGCGCGAGGCGCTCCGCGAGCCGCCGCACGGTCCAGCCGGTCCGGGTGGCGAGCCAGTTGCCTGCCACCCGCAGCGCCAGCGGCAGGTAGCCGCACCGGTGGGCCACGTCCGCCAGTGCGTCCTGCTCGGCCGCCGCCCGCCCGGATCCGACGATGCCTGCCAGCAGCGCCGTGGCGTCCTCCGGGCCGAGCTGTCCCAGCCACAGGCGGTGGACGCCCTCCAGTCCGGTGAGCATCCGCCGACTCGTCACCACAGTCAGGACGCCACCCGCGCCCGGGAGCAGAGGGCGCACCTGTGCCTCGTCCCGGGCGTTGTCCAGGACCAGCAACAGCCGCCGTTCCGACAACACGTGACGGTAGAGATCCGCGATTCCCCCCGGCCCGGCCTTCGACAGTTCACGATCGGGCGTCCCCAGCGCCTTGAGTACCGTGACGACCAACTCGGCCGGCTCGGGCGGCGCGTCGTGCGTGCCCCTCAGGTCCACGAGCAGCTGTCCGTCCGGGAACCCGTCGGCCACCCGTCGCGCCGCGTGCAGCGCCAGCGTCGTCTTTCCGGCGCCCGGCGACCCGGAGACGGCCACCACGACCGGACGCTCCCGCGACTCCCCGGCCCACTCGGTGAGCAGGGCCAGCTCCCGGTGGCGCCCCGTGAAGTCGTCCACGCCCCGCGGGAAGGAACGCACGCCGACCGGGCGGTAGGAGGAGCTGCGCCCCGAACGAGCGGCGGCCAGCAGGCGCTCGCGCTCCGGCTCCTCCAGGGCGAGCCCGTCCGCGAGCGCGGCGATCGTACGGCGCTGCGGTGCGGCCCTGCGGTCACGCTCCAGGTCACCGATGCCCCTGACGCTGATGCCCGAGGTCTCGGACAACCCCTCGATCGTGAGTGACCTCGCCAGTCGCAGCTCCCGCAGCACGGCGCCGAACGCCACCTGCCCACCCGTCACCCCAGGTCCTCCAGCAGTTCCGATCGCCGCTCACAGGCGGCGACGTCCACACATCAAAGGCCAATCATAAAAAATGCCGAAAAGAAGCAGCTCACCGGTAGTGCGCTGTCGTGCCAGCGGCTGTGCGCGGGAAGACAAAACGGCCCGGCACTCCGGCCGTAGCTTCGGTCCGTGCCCAGCCGCGCCGTGTGGCCGGCGCTCATTCCGACTCCTTCGAGAGGACACCCCTCGTGTTCGACATCACCAAGGTGCAGGCCGCTCCGAGCGCAGACCTGCTCACGCCCGAGAACTCGGTCATGCTCTTCGTGGACCACCAGCCGCAGATGTTCTTCGGCACCGGGAGCGGCGACCGCGCGGCGATCATCAACAGCACGGTGGGACTCGCCAAGGCGGCCCGGGCGTTCGAGGTGCCTGCGGTCCTGACCACGGTCGCCGCCGAGTCGTTCTCCGGGCCCCTGCTGCCGCAGCTCGCCGAGGTCTTCCCCGAGGCGGAGGTCGTCGACCGCACCTCCATGAACGCGTGGGAGGACGAGGCGCTCGTGGCCGCGGTGAGGGCGACGGGGCGCAGGAAGATCATCCTGTCGGGCCTGTGGACCGAGGTCTGTCTCGTCCTGCCCGCGCTGTCCGCGCTGGAGCAGGGCTACGAGGTCTACGTGGTCTCCGACGCCTCCGGCGGAGTCAGTCCGGCCGCGCACGAGCACGCCCTCCAGCGGATGCTCGCCGCCGGCGCCGTACCCGTGACCTGGGTGCAGGTGCTTCTGGAGCTCCAGCGCGACTGGGCGCGCCAGGAGACCTACGGCGCCGTGATGGAGATCGTCAAGGAGCACGCCGGGGCGTACGGGCTGGGCGTCGTGTACGCGCAGGCCGTCATCGGCGCGCACGCGGCCGGCTGACCTCCTTGGACACCGGCATCCTGGTCCTGCGCCTTCTGGTGGGACTGCTCGTCGCCGCGCACGGCGTCCAGAAGGTCAGCTCGCACCTCGGTGGCGACGGACTCGCCGGAGGGGCCGCGGAGTTCCGCGCCGACGGCTTCAGCGGCGGGGTCCTGACCGCCCTCGCGGCGGGAGGCGGCCAGATCGGATCGGGTCTCCTGCTGGCGGCCGGGCTCCTCACCCCGCTCGCCGCCGCCGGGACCATCGGGGTCATGACCGTCGCCCTCACCGTGAAGCGGCACAACGGCCTGTGGGTGCAGAACGACGGTTACGAGTACCCCCTCGTCCTGATCGTCACCGCCGCAGCCCTGGCCGCGACCGGCCCCGGGGCCTGGTCGCTCGACGCATCGCTCGGCCTGGCGCCGTACCCGCTCCGGTGGGCGGTTCCCGTCCTCGCGGTGGGTGTGGGCAGCGGGCTCATCGCCCGGCTGGTCCTGCACCGCGGCCCCGCGGCGGAGCCCGCCTCCCCCACGACGGAATCCGCGGTCCGGCGCTGAGCGCCGGACGCACGCTGCGGGCCCGGTCCGTCCGCGCACACCCCTTTCCGGCGGACCCCCGGACCCGCCCCACCCCTCCACCGAGGCCGGCCGCCCGGCCTGCCCAGGATCAGGAGCACTCGATGCACACCGCCCCCGCCACCACCCCGCACGACACCGGACAGCCCTTGCTGCATCAGACGGGCGAGGAGACCCAGCCGTTCGGGACCCTCAAGCAGCTGCCGGTCGGGCTCGGCCACGACACCCGGACGTACGCCTGCCAGCGGCTGAACCGCGTGCTCGCCGACACACAGATCCTGTACTCGCTCTACAAGAAGCACCACTGGCTCATGCGTGGAGCGACCTTCTACTCCCTCCATCTGATGCTGGACAAGCACGCCGACGAGCAGCTGGCGATCGTGGACGCCCTGGCCGAGCGGGTCCAGAGCCTCGGCGGCGTCGCGGTCGGCGATCCGCGCCACGTCGCGGAACTGACCTCGGTCCCCCGGCCGCCCGACGGCGTCGAGAAGGTGCCCGTCATGCTCTCGCGTCTCCTCGACGCCCACGAGCGGATCCTGATCGACGCCCGGGACGCCGCGGCCCGGCTCTCGGCCGAGGGCGACGAGGGCAGCAACGACCTGCTCGTCTCCCAGGTCGTCCGCACCGGCGAGGCGCAGGTGTGGTTCCTGGCCGAACACCTCGTCGACACACCCCTGGTGCGCGCCTGACGGGCACGTACATCCATCCACCCCCTGCGACCGGCTTCCGGTCGTTCCCACGAAGGAGAACCACATGCCGTTCATCAAGGTGGCCGAGGGCAACTCCGCCCCCGTCGAGCTCCATTACGAGGACCACGGCTCGGGCCGGCCCGTGGTGCTGATCCACGGATGGCCGCTGAACGGAGCGTCCTGGGAGAAGCAGACCGCCGCTCTGCTCGCCGCCGGCCACCGGGTCGTCACCTACGACCGGCGCGGTTTCGGCCGCTCCGACCAGCCCGCCGACGGCTACGACTACGACACGTTCGCCTCCGACCTGCACGAGGTGCTGACCGCCCTGGACCTGCGCGACGCCGTTCTGGTCGGCTTCTCCATGGGCAGCGGCGAGGTCACCCGCTACCTCGGCACCTACGGGTCGGGGCGCGTCGCCAAGGCCGTCATGATCGGCGTCGTTCCCCCCTTCCTGCTCCGGACGGAGGACAACCCCGGCGGTGTGGACGGGAGCGTCTTCAAGGGCATCGAGGAGGCCATCGTCGCCGACCGGTTCGCGTTCATGAGCGACTTCCTGGCGGACTTCTACAACGTCGACGTCCTCGGCGGTGACCGCATCAGCGAGCAGGCGGTGCAGGCCAGTTGGAACGTGGCGGTCGGCGCCTCCGCGAAGGGGACCCTCGACTGCGTCCAGGCCTGGCTCACCGATTTCCGGGCGGACCTCGCGCGCATCGACGTCCCCACCCTGATCATCCACGGCGACGCCGACCGCACCCTCCCCATCGACGCCACCGCGATACCGCTCTCGAAGAGCATCGCCGGCGCCGAACTGAAGGTGGTCCCCGGCGGTCCGCACGGTCTGATCCTGACCCACGCCGCCGAGGTCAACGCCGCGCTGCTCGCCTTCCTCGCCTGAGCGGCCTGCCGCGCCGCCTTCCCGTCCCTCGTTCCGCCCCGTTCCCCCTGAAGGAGACCCCATGTCCGACCAGCCGGTACTCGAGCCCGCCGCCCAGGCCTTCGCCGATGCCACGGCACAGCCGCCGTACCTCTACCAGATCCCCGTGGCCGACGGCCGCAAGGCCGTGGACGACGTCCAGAGCGACGAGGGCGTCGACCTTCCCGCCGTCGACGAGGAGTGGATCACCGTCCAGGCGGGTCCCACCGGCGGCGTCCGCGCCCGGGTGGTCCGCCCCCGCGGTGTCACGGGCCCCCTCCCCGTCATCCTCTACGTCCACGGTGCGGGCTGGGTCTTCGGCAACGCCCACACCCACGACCGGCTCGTCCGTGACCTCACGGTCGCCACCGGGGCCGCCGTGGTCTTCCCCGAGTACGACCTCTCGCCCGAGGCCCGCTACCCCGTCGCCATCGAGCAGAACTACGGCGTCGCCCGGTGGATCGTCCGGGAGGGACACCTGAAGGGGCTCGACGGAAGCCGGATCGCCGTCGCCGGTGACTCGGTCGGCGGGAACATGAGTGCCGCCCTCGCCCTGATGGCCAAGGAGCGCGGCGACGTCAGCTTCGCCCATCAGGTGCTCTTCTACCCGGTCACCGACGCCTCGTTCGACACCGAATCGTACGAGCGGTTCGCCGAGGGCTACTTCCTGCGCCGTGACGCCATGCGCTGGTTCTGGGACCAGTACACGACCGACGAGACCGAGCGGGCGCGGATCACCGCCTCGCCGCTGCGCGCCTCCCTCGACGAACTGACCGGTCTGCCGCCCGCCCTGGTGATCACCGCCGAGGCCGACGTCCTGCGCGACGAGGGCGAGGCCTACGCGGCGAAGCTCCGGGCGGCGGGCGTTCCGGTGACCGCCCTGCGCGTCGAGGGGACCATCCACGACTTCGTCATGCTGAACGCGCTGCGCGGGACCCGGGCGGCGGAGCTCGCCATCGGTCTCGCGGCCGACACCCTGCGCACGGCCCTGGCATGACCGGCACCACGAGCATGCCCGTGGCGGGCCTGCTCCCCGCCGAGCACCCGGAGCACCCGCCGGCGGACCTCCTGGTCCGTAACGCCAAGGTGTTCACCGGCGACCCCGCGCGCCCCGCGGCCCAAGCCGTCGCCCTGCGCGACGGCAGGGTCGTGGCCGTCGGCGACGACCACGACCTCGCCTCCCTCGTGGGGCCGGCGACCAGGATCGTCGACGCGCTCGGCCGACGCGTGATCCCCGGGCTCAACGACTCGCACCTGCACGTCATCAGAGGCGGCCTGAACTACGTCCTCGAACTCCGCTGGGACGGTGTGCGCAGCCTCCGCCAGGCTTTGGCCATGCTGCGGGAGCAGGCGGGCCGCACACCGAAGGGGCAGTGGATCCGCGTCGTGGGCGGCTGGACCGCCGAGCAGTTCGCCGAACGGCGGATGCCGACCGTGGCGGAGCTGAACGCCGCCGCACCCGACACCCCCGTCTTCGTCCTGCACCTCTACCAGTCCGCGCTGATGAACAGGGCAGCCGTGCAGGCCGCGGGGTTCACCCGCGAGACCCCGGACCCGCGCGGCGGGCAGATCGTGCGGGGCCGTGACGGCGAACCCAACGGGGTACTGCTGGCGGCGCCGAGCGCCCTCGTCCTGTACTCCACCCTGGCGAAGGCACCGGCCCTGGACGACGCCGACAAACGGACGTCCACCATCCATTTCCTGCGCGAACTGAACCGCTTCGGTCTGACCTCGGCCGTGGACGCGGCCGGCGGCTTCCAGAGCTTCCCCGACCACTACGCCACCGTCGTCGACCTGGCCAGATCGGGGGAGCTGTCACTGCGGATCGCCTACCACCTGTTCCCGCAGAC
Source organism: Streptomyces sp. NPDC055962 (assembly GCF_042270185.1). Lineage (NCBI taxonomy): Bacteria > Bacillati > Actinomycetota > Actinomycetes > Kitasatosporales > Streptomycetaceae > Streptomyces > Streptomyces sp. NPDC055962. The sequence continues at coordinate 30,531 of NZ_JBHJYN010000022.1, read as the reverse complement.
GGCCGGACAGGAGATCGCCGACCTCAGGCGCTGGACCGGGGCCGTCCGTCCCGAGGACGGCGACGAGTGGCTCCGCCTCAACGGAGCGGGCGAGAACCTGATCTGGGCCGCAGCCGACTTCGAGAACTTCTCCGAGCCCCGCCCCGAACTCGCCGAGGGGTACGAGGCCGAGTTCGAGCAGGCGGTCCGGCTGCTGATGGAGAAGGGCTGGGGCTTCCGGCTCCACGCCACCTACGACGAGACCATCGGCCGCGACCTGGCCGTCTTCGAGAAGCTCGCGGCCGAAGGGCTCTTCCCCGACGGGAACTGCTGGCTCTTCGACCACGCGGAGACGGTCTCGGCGCACAGCCTGGACCGGATCGCGGCCCTGGGCGGCGCCCTGTCCGTACAGAACCGGATGTCCTTCCAGGGCCCGGCGTTCCTCGACCGCTACGGATCCGAGGCCGCCTCCCACGCCCCGCCGGTGCGGGCCATGCTCAGCCGGGGACTGACCGTCGCCGCCGGGACCGACGCCACCCGTGTGTCCTCGTACAACCCGTGGGTCGCGCTCCACTGGCTCGTGAGCGGCCGCACCGTCGGTGGCACGGCGCTGCGGCCCGCCGGGGAGCTGATCGACCGGGAGACCGCCCTGGGGCTGTACACGCGGGGCGGTGCCCGGCTGACGGGCGAGCAGGACGTCAAGGGCGTCCTGCGGGAGGGCTTCTACGGTGACCTCGCCGTCCTCTCGGACGACTTCCTCACCGTGCCCGAGGCCGTCATCCCCGGCATCGAATCCGTGCTCACCGTCGTCGGAGGGCGGATCGTCCACGCGGGAGCGGAGTACGAAGGTCTCGACGAAGCCGTCCCACCGGTCAGCCCCGCGTGGAGCCCGGTGGCCCACTTCGGCGGATACGCCTCCACCGGCGCGCGCCAGGCCCTGCTCATGGCCGAAGCCGTGGCCGAGTCGGAGGACCACCGTCTGTGGCGTGCCGCCCGTGGCCACACGCCCGCCGTGTCCCCGCCCTTCCCCGACCCCTGCTTCGCGCACTGACCCAAGGGAACCCTCTGATGAGTACCGCATCCGCCGCCGGGCCGGGCCAGGGCCCGGACGCGGCCCCGGGCCGCCGTTTCGAAGCGGACCTCAGGGCGATGACGCGCATCAACCTGCGCCCCATCGCCTCACCGATGCCACTGGGCTTCTTCACGGTGGCGATCGCCTCCGTGATGACGGCCTGCCTCCAGCTCGGCGTCCTCGACACCGCGGACCGCACAGCCGTCGCCCTCTGCGTGCTGCCCGCCTTCGTCCTCCAGCTCCTGGTCAGCCACCTGGCGTTCGGCGCCCGGGACGTGATCGCGGCGACCCTCATGGGCACGTTCGCCGGCAGCTGGCTGGCGTACGCCCTCGTGATGGGTACGGGCGTGGCCGGGGAAGCCAGGGTGCTCGGCGTGTTCAACCTGGCGTTCCTGTGCTTCGGGGCGCTCATGGTCGCCGTCACCCGGCCGAAGCGCGCCCTCTGGCTCGTCCTGGTCGTCTCGCTGCCCCGGTGGGCGGCCACCGGCCTGGCCGGGCTGACCGGGGCCGAGTGGCTCAGGTACACGGCCGGAGGGCTCGGACTCCTCGTCGCGCTCGTCGCGATGTACGCGGCGTTCGCCCTGATGCTGGAGGACATGCGCAGTGCGGAGGTCCTGCCCATCGGGCGCAGCGGGCCCGCCCACACGGCCGTCGAGGGCGACCTCGCGGTGCAGCTGCGCGACCTGGAGCGCCAGGCGGGGGTGCGGCGCACGCTGTGAGACGCCGCAGGGGCTCCTCCGTCCGGCTGGACGGAGGAGCCCCTGCGGCACGTCCCGCGGACGCTCGGGTCCCCCTACTTGAGCGCCCCCGCCGTCAGGCCGGCGACGACCTGGCGCTGGAAGACGATGTAGGCGAGGAGGACCGGCAGCATCGCCATGACCAGGCCGGCGAACAGACCCGACCAGTCCCCCTTATACCCCTGGCTGGTGGCCAGTTCGACCAGCCCCTGGGAGAGCACCTTGCCGTCCGGGTCGGTGTTCAGCACCGTCGGCAGCATGTACTGGTTCCACTGCCCGAGGAAGTTGAAGATGCCGACGCTGATCAGGCCCGGCTTGGCCATCGGCAGCATCACCTGGAAGAACGTCCGGGTGTGCGACGCGCCGTCGAGCATGGCCGCTTCCGCGATCGAGGTCGGCAGCGTCCGGAAGAACGAGGTGAGGAAGAAGACGGTGAACGGCAGCGAGTAGGCGATGTAGACCAGGATCAGCCCGTGCACCGAGTTCAGCAGGCCCATGTTGTTCATGACGAAGAACAGCGGGACCAGCGCCAGGATGATCGGGAAGCTCATCCCTCCGATGAAGAGGAAGTAGACGAAGCGGTTCCCGGGGAAGTCGAACCGTGCCAGGACGTAGGCCGCCATCGAACCCAGCAGCAGCGTGCCGATGAGTGAACCGCCCACCACCAGGATGGTGTTCAGGAAGTAGTCACTCATGTGGGCCTGGTTCCAGGCCCGTGACCAGTTCTCGAAGTGCAGCTTGTCCGGCAGTGCCCAGGGGGTCGAGAGGATGGAGTCGTCGGTCTTGAACGACGCCATCACCGCCCAGAGCAGCGGCATGACGACGAGCACGGCCCAGATGATCAGCACGCCGTGCGAGAAGACGTTGAGGACCTTGCCCTCGCTGCTCTTCGCGGCCTCGACGGCCGGGGCGTCCGTCTTCGCCACCGGCGAGCGCGGGGCCGGGACGGCGGGCGGAGTCTCAGTGACCTTCACGTGTGCTCACCTCGTACAACTGTCGGGCCGGCCACCGGGACCGAACTGATCTGTGCGCAGCCGGCCGTCCGGTCGCGGAACATCGGGGACGCCGGCATCAGAACTCCAGCCGCTCGCGGCGGCCGAGGCGCATCACGATGCCCGCGAAGAGCATGGTGACGATCAGCAGCCCGACCCCGATGGTGGTCGCGTAGCCGGCCTGGGCGTCCCGGAAGGCCGTCTGGTAGACGTACAGCGGCAGGACGGTGGTGGAGTAGTCGGGACCACCCGGCCCGACCGTCATGACCTGTACGGCGGTGAAGGCCTCCACGCCGAGCGCCAGGATGCCCATGTAGACCCAGCCCGACTGCACGGTGTCCCAGAGCAGCGGCAGCGTGATCTTGAAGAACGTCGTGATGCGGCTGGCCCCGTCGAGCAGGGCGGCCTCGTAGAAGTCCTTCGGGATGGACGCCATTCCGGCGGAGAAGAGGACGACGAAGAATCCGACCGTCGACCAGATCAGCACGACCATCACGCAGTAGAGCGCCAGATCGGGGTCGCCGAGCCAGTCCGGCTGAAGGCTCTTGAGGCCGACCGCCTTCAGTGTCTCGTTGAGCATTCCGGACGACGGGTTGAACGCGAACTGGAAGAGCAGGGCCACGATCACGATCGACAGCACCTGGGGGAAGAAATAGGCCACCTTGTAGAAGGAGGAGCCTCGCACCCCGGAAACCGCGGCGTTCTTCCGTCGCCGGCCGCCGACATTGAGCATGAAGGCGAAGAACAGTGCGAGACCCAGCGTCACCAGCGGCAGCAGCAGGGCGAGCAGCACACTGTGCTGCAAGGACTTCCAGAAGATGTTGTCGTCGAGCATCCGGCTGTAGTTGTCGAAGCCGACCATCTGGAAGTCCGGGCTCAGTCCGGTCCAGTCCGTGAACGAGTAGTAGATGGACTGGGCGAAGGGCCAGATGACGAAGATGGCGTACAACGCCAGTGGGGCCACGAGAAACCCCACGATGAACCGGTACTTGCCGTGCTGCATCGTTTACCGACCCCGATTTCTGAGCGGGTGCCGCCGCTGGTGACGGTGGCTCACTGGTGCTTGTAGTGCTTGATGGACTGGTCCTTGGCCGCCGCGTCCGCGAAGGCCTGGATCTTCTTGATGGTCTCCGCCGGGGTCGCGCGGCCGGCCATCATCTCGCCGATTCCGGCGATACCGATCTGCTCCTTCTGGAGCTTCACGTACCAGTCCTGCATGCGCGGGTTCACCACGTTGTCGCCGGCCTTCTTCAGCACGTCGACACCGGACTGCATGGCGGTGGACAGCGTGAGGCCGTCGGTGCCGCCGTTGAAGGCACTGAGTGACTTCACCGACTTGGTGAAGTTCTTGGAGGACTCCTCGCTGAGCATGATGCGCAGCTGCTCCATGCCGCCCTCGGGGTTCTTCGCCTTCGCCGGCACGACGAACGGCTCGCCGCCGGACGCCCAGATGGTGCCGTAGGGGAGCTTGTCGGACGAGTCCAGGCTGGACGGCGCCCCGACCATCATCTTGAAGTCCTCGGGCGTGGTGGGAGCGGCCTCGTTCTCCACCCACGAGCCGTTCGGGATGAACAGCGCCTTGCCCTTGGTCCACTCGGTCTGCGACTGGATGTGGGTCAGACCGGGCGTGCCCTTGAGGATGTAGCCCTTCTGGAAGAGCTCGTAGTACGCCTCGAAGGCGGCCTTGACGGCCGGGTCCTTCCAGGCGTTCGGCTCCAGGTTGTCGATCTTGTCGAGGACCTCGCGGCCACCGATCTTGCCGATGAAGGGGTAGAGCGAGAACGGCAGGTAGTACGGGTACTTGCCGGGGTACGTCCAGCCGGCGATGCCCTTCTTCTTCGCCTTGGCACACAGCGCGAGCATGTCGTCCCAGGTCTCCGGGTACGCCGCGTCGAGCTTCTCCAGGTTGGTCTGGGAGTACCAGACGCCGTAGACCGTGTACGCGTAGTACATGATCCAGACCGGGTCGCCGTCGAACTGGCCCATCTCCAGGACACCCGGGCGCAGCGTGTCGCGGACCTTCTTCGCCGGGTCGTCGTAGGACGGGGCGTCCATGAGCGGCGTGAGGTCGAGCAGCTGCTTCTTGCCGACCAGGACACCCATGTCCATCTGCTCGGCGCCCGAGTTGTCGATCAGGTCCGGCGGGGTGCCACCGTTGAAGCGCGGCTGCAGCGTCGACTGGATCTTCTCGGTCGCCGCGTGCTTGACCTTCGGCGCCTTGGGGAAGGCCGCGTTGTACTTCTTCTCGGCGTCGATGGCGTACTGCTCGCCGAAGCCGCCGTTGAAGATGACCACCTCGAGGGCGGCGGTCTCATTGACACCGAGCGGGTTCTTCGCGCTCTTGGTGCCCTTTTCGACCTTCTCGTCGCTTCCGCTGTCACTGCTCGCGCAGGCCGACAGGAAGCTCATCGTCGGAACAGCGATCAGGCCGAGTGCGGCAGAACGCTTGATCAGATCGCGACGGCCAAGGCCTTCGTTCGTGCGGCCTGAGGTGGATCCCATGCTCAAGTCCTCGCCTTCTCCAGGACTCAGGCGGTGTGCCGGTCACCCGTAAGGAATTCGCCTAGGCGAAGGGCCCCGCCACCGCGGTCAGTTGCGCTTGGGTCGTGCAGATTTCCGGATTTCCGTGCAGTGGGGGAGTTTCGGGCGACCGTGCGGCAGCCGCTCGCGCGCCCGCACTCGTTCCACCCTCCCCCGCGCCCGCGCGCCGTTGTGAAGCGGCTGTGCAGACGCCGACAGGTATAGTCCACTTGCCGCCAACTGAGCAAGATCGAATGCAGGGTTGAGCGGCAGTCTTTCCCGAGTTGAGACCTCCCGGTCACCTCGGCACCGCGTGCCTTCGCACGGAAACGGCGTATTCCGCAATACGGTCGAATCACCGGCGTCGACCCCGTGCAACACCCTTGACACATCCCGCCACTTGGCTACCTACTGGTACCCGCGCCCCACAATGACAACGTTGTCCAGAGCATGTCCCCGGGAGGAACGGCTCCGTATGCAGCCCCTACGTGGTCCCCAGCACGGCTCGCGCCACAGACACAACCGCTCGGCCGCGGTCCTCGCGGCCTCTCTCGTCATGGCCCTGGCGGCCCCCACCGCGGCCCTCGCCCAGACGTCCGACGCGGCACGGAAGCCGTCCGGCGACACCTCGTTCAGCTCCTCCTTCGAAGCCGACGAGAAGCAGCCCGACTGGCGCAGCACGGTCGAGGAGGACGCCGACGGAAAGAAGCGTGCGTCGGGTGTCGACGGCGGCTTCGCCGACGGAATACCGGGCAACGTCACCGATCAGGTCACGGAGGTCCGCGCCAGCAGCGAGAACACGGGCGGCGGCGAGGGCAAGGAGAACCTGGTCGACGTCGAACCCGGCAGCAAGTGGCTGGCCTTCCAGTCCACGGGATGGGTCGAGTTCGACCTCGCCGAGCCCACCAAGGTCGTGACCTACGCCCTGACCTCGGCCAACGACCACGACGAGCGGGACCCCAAGGACTGGACCCTCAAGGGCTCCGCCGACGGCAAGACCTGGACGGATCTGGACACCCGCACGGGCCAGACCTTCTCCGAGCGCCACCAGACGAAGTCCTTCGACTTCGCCACCGAAACGGCCTACCAGCACTTCCGGCTGGAGATCACGAAGAACAACGGCGCGTCCGACGCGATCCAGCTCGCCGACGTCCAGTTCTCGGACGGCGACACCTCCACCCCCACACCCGACGACATGCGCACCCAGCCCGACCGGGGCCCTTCGGGTTCCCCGACGGCCAAGCAGGGCGCGGGGTTCACCGGGACGAAGGCGCTGCGCTACGCGGGTACGCACAAGGCCGACGGGCACGCCTACTCGTACAACAAGGTCTTCGACGTCGACACGGCGGTCACGAAGGACACCCAGCTCTCCTACCTGGTCTACCCGCAGATGGGCGAGACGGACCTCGCCTACCCCGCGACCCACGTGGCGGTGGACCTCGCCTTCACCGACGGGACCTACCTGAGCGAGCTGAAGGCCACCGACAGCCACGGCGGGCTGCTCACCCCGCAGGGCCAGGCCGACGCCAAGCGGCTGTACGTGAACCAGTGGAACAAGGTCGCCTCGCGGATCGGCTCGGTCGCCGCCGGCAAGACCGTCGACCGGATCCTGGTCGCGTACGACTCCCCCAAGGGCCCGTCGAAGTTCCAGGGGTGGATCGACGACATCTCGATCGCCCCGAAGGCACCCGAGAAGCGCAAGGCGCACCTCTCGGACTACGCGTCGACCGTCCGCGGCACCAACTCCAGCGGCGGTTTCTCCCGCGGCAACACCTTCCCCGCGACCGCGGTGCCGCACGGCTTCAACTTCTGGACGCCGGTCACCAACGCGGGCTCCACGAGCTGGCTGTACGACTACGCCCGGGGCAACAACGAGGACAACCTGCCCACGATGCAGGCCTTCAGCGCCAGCCACGAGCCGAGCCCCTGGATGGGGGACCGCCAGACCTTCCAGATGATGCCGTCGGCGGCCTCCGGCACCCCGGACGCCTCCCGCACGGCCCGTGCGCTGCCGTTCCGCCACGAGAACGAGACGGCGACCCCGCACTACTACGGGGTGACGTTCGAGAACGGCCTCCAGGCCGAGATGGCGCCGACCGACCACGCGGCGCGGATGCGTTTCACCTACCCCGGTGACGACGCGAGCCTCGTCTTCGACAACGTCTCCAACGACGGCGGTCTCACCCTCGACCCGGAGACCGGCTCGTTCACGGGGTACTCCGACGTGAAGAGCGGCGGCTCCACCGGCGCCACCCGGCTCTTCGTATACGGTTCCTTCGACGCGCCGGTCACCGACAGCGGCAAGCTGAAGGGCGGCGGCGGTGACGACGTGACCGGCTTCTTCCGCTTCGACGCGGGCAAGGACCGGACGGTCAACCTCCGTCTGGCCACCTCGCTGATCAGCGTCGACCAGGCGAAGAAGAACCTCGCCATGGAACTGCCGGCGAAGACCTCCTTCGACACCGTGAAGCGGAACGCGCAGAAGGCCTGGGACAAGATCCTCGGCAAGGTCGAGGTGGAGGGCGCGAACGCCGACCAGCTGACCACGCTCTACTCCAGCCTGTACCGGCTCTACCTCTACCCGAACTCCGGCTTCGAGCAGGTCGACGGGAAGAGCACCTACGCGAGCCCCTTCTCGCCGCAGACGGGTACGGACACCCCGACCCACACCGGCGCGAAGATCGTCAAGGGTGAGGTCTACGTCAACAACGGCTTCTGGGACACCTACCGGACGACCTGGCCGGCGTACTCCTTCCTCAGCCCGAAGCAGGCCGGAAAGATGGTCGACGGCTTCGTCCAGCAGTACAAGGACGGTGGCTGGATCTCGCGCTGGTCCTCCCCCGGCTACTCCGACCTGATGACGGGCACCAGCTCCGACGTGGCCTTCGCCGACGCCTACGTCAAGGGCGTCGACTTCGACGCCGAGGCGGCGTACGACGCGGCGGTCAAGAACGCCACGGTGACCCCGCCCTCCTCGGGCGTGGGACGCAAGGGCATGGACACCTCGGTCTTCACCGGCTACGCGAACACCGAGACGCACGAGGGCCTCTCCTGGTCCCTGGAGGGCTACCTCAACGACTACGGCATCGCGCAGATGGGCCAGGCCCTCTACAAGAAGACGAAGAAGCAGCGGTACAAGGAGGAGTCCGCGTACTTCCTCAACCGCGCGCAGAACTACGTCAAGCTCTTCGACGACAAGGCCGGCTTCTTCCAGGGCAAGAAGCCGAACGGTGACTGGCGCCTGCCCTCCGACCAGTTCGACCCCCGTGTCTGGGGCTACGACTACACGGAGACCAACGGCTGGGGCTACGCCTTCACCGCCCCGCAGGACAGCCGGGGCCTGGCCAACCTCTACGGCGGGCGCGACGGTCTGGCGAAGAAGCTGGACACCTACTTCTCGACGCCGGAGACCGCCGGCAAGGAGTTCACCGGCTCGTACGGCGGCGTGATCCACGAGATGACCGAGGCACGCGACGTGCGGATGGGCCAGTACGGCCACAGCAACCAGGTCGCGCACCACGCCACGTACATGTACGACGCGGCCTCGCAGCCCTGGAAGACGCAGGAGAAGGTCCGCGAGGTCCTCGGCCGCCTGTACACGGGCAGCGAGATCGGCCAGGGCTACCACGGCGACGAGGACAACGGCGAGCAGTCGGCCTGGTTCCTCTTCTCCTCGCTCGGCTTCTACCCGCTCGTCATGGGCAGCGGTGAGTACGCGATCGGCTCGCCGCTCTTCACGAAGACGACCGTGCACCTGGAGAACGGCCGCGACCTCGTCGTCAAGGCCCCGAAGAACAGCTCCACGAACATCTACGTCCAGGGCCTGAAGGTCAACGGCAAGAAGTGGACGTCCACGTCGCTGCCGCACGACCTGCTCGCCAGGGGCGGGGTGCTGGAGTTCGACATGGGCTCCGAGCCCTCGGCATGGGGCACCGGCAAGGACGCGGCCCCGGTCTCCATCACCCAGGACGACAAGGTGCCGGCGCCCAAGGGCGACGTGCTCAAGGGTGACGGCGCGCTGTACGACAACACCTCGGCGACCTCGGCCGCGGTCGGGTCGGTGGAGCTGCCGGCGGCCGCGGGCACGAAGGCGGTCCAGTACACGCTGACCTCGGCCACGGCGGACAAGGCCCCGACGGGCTGGGTGCTGCAGGGATCGGCGGACGGCACGAGCTGGAAGGACCTCGACAAGCGGTCCGGCCAGACGTTCGCCTGGGACAAGCAGACCCGGGTCTTCTCGGTGCAGGCGCCGAAGGCGTACGCGAAGTACCGGCTGGTGAGCACATCGGCGGCGACGCTGGCGGAGATCGAGCTGATCTCCTGATCTCCTGAACGGAGTTGAGAGGGCCGGGGGCGGCCACCCGCACGGACGGGTGGCCGCCCCCGGTGGCATAGTGCTCCGCATGCCCCCACGGATACGGATCCCCGGACGCGCGGCGGCAACGGCCGCGGGCCTCGCGACCGTGCTCGCCCTGCTGCTCGCACCGGCACGGGCCACCGCCTCGGACGGGGTCGCACTGACCCTGGAGGGCGTCCCGCGCACCATGGTCCTGTACGCCGCGGACGAGGGCGCCGAAGGGGCGGACGAAGACTTCCAGGTGCCCGTCGCGATCGTCCCGGGGAACACGGAACCGGCCCGCGACATCACGGTCGTCGTCGACGCCTCGGGGCTGAAGGGCGTCGCCCGCGTGGTCGAGGGCGGCTACGGGAACTGCTCGGGCAGGGGCTGGGTGTTCACCTGCGACTACGGCACCCTGCTGAACGACGGCGAGAGCAACGTCCCCTTCCGCATCGTCGGGGTGGACGGCGTGGAGCCGGGCGACAGCGGCACGGTCACCTACACGGCACGCGCCACCGGCGCGGCGCCCGTCACCGGCACCACCCGCATGGCCGTCGGCGGGCCCACCCTGGACGCCCCCGGCAAGGAGGTCCAGGTGAGCGGGGTGAATCCGGGGCAACCCGAGGCGGTGACACCGCAGTTCGCCAACCACACGCGGTTCACCGCCGAACGGGGTGTGGCCCTGCACGTCACCGCGAACGGCGGCCTCACCCTGAAGGCCCGTCACAGCAACTGCTCCTACGCGGGGGCCCGTCCCACGTCGGCGTGGTGCGTGTTCCCCACGAAGGCCGCACCGGGCGCCGCGTACCGGACCGGCGCACCGCTCGCGTACGTCGCCGCCGGGGAGGAGCTCTCCGGCACGCTCTCCTACAGCTGGTCGGCCACGCCGGAGAAGCCCGACGGCCACACGGTGCGCGGGACGGGCGCCCCGGTGGCCCTGGTCCGCACGGTGGACGGCGGCTTCGACGCCGTCCACGGCACCGTCGAGGTGGAGACGACGGTCCAGGCGGACCACAGGCCGGTCACCGGCAGCATCCGGGGACGCGTCGGCAACACGGTGGACGTGCGGCTGGGGGCGGAAGACCTCGGCCCGGGGCGGCTGGAGGGCGACGAGGTGAAGGGCCGCTTCGAGGTGGTCCCGCCCGAGGGCACCACGGTCACCTCCATCCCGTACGCCTTCGAGGAGACGGACCACGCGTGGGGGTGCGCACGGCCGGAGAGGCGGGGCGGCGCCTTCGTCTGCGACCTCGGGGGTGAGGCCTTCGCCGGGAACGGGTCGGCCGACATCGTGTTCCGCGTCCGCATCGACCGGCAGGTGGCGGGCGCGCGGGGCACCGTCCGGACGTACCACCCCTACGACCGCACACCCGGAAACGACACCGCCGTCATTCCGCTCGATGCCTCGCCCGCACCGGCCTACCGGGCCCTCCGGCACCCGACGGCCTGGGTCGCGCTCGCCACTTCGGCAGGTGCGGCTGTCGTGCTGGTGAGGGCGGTCCGGCGACGCAGGGGAAAGGCCGGCTGAGGACTCGACCCGCCCGGTCGCACGGTGCCACGGCGGGCCGTCCCCGCTCGTCGGGGTGGTCCGCCGTGCTGTTCTCCCGTCGCCGGACGGTGTCCGCCTCCGCCGCCCTGATGACCGCGTATCGGCTAGTCAGGGTACTTTTGCGCGTTTCTGCGGTGTCCCGACGCACTCTTCCGAAGATCCATGGCATCCCTTAGGCGATCAGGTGATCAGTACGACAATCATCCCGGCTTGAAGGAGCCCTCCATGCGCATTTCCGCTTCCCTCCGCTCCCGCAGTGTCCGCACGGGCACCCAGGTGGCTGCCGCGGTCGCCGTCGCGGGCGCCGCCCTGGTGGCCGGAGCCCCGGCCGCGCTCGCCGTCGGCGAGAGCGGCGACATCGACGTCCGTTCCGTCAGCTGGCACTCGCGTGGTGACCGCAACGGCGTGGAGGTCTGCCAGTTCGTGCTCGTGGCGAACAACTTCGGGGAGCTCCCCCAGCTGGTGTGGACGATCACCGAGCGCCCCCCGGGGAACACGCTGACGAACACCCTCCCGCTCGTCGAGGGCAAGGCCCGCAGCCAGGAGTACCTGCTCCCCGAGGGCACGTACCAGCTGACCTGGACCGCCGGGCCCGTCCCGAAGTCGAAGAGCTTCGAGGTCGACTGCTCGCGGCCCGGCCAGGGCGGCGGCCAGAACGGCAACCGCGAGGAGGCCGGCGGCCGGGAGTCGTCCGAGTCGGGCACGCAGGCGGACAAGGGCGCCGAGAAGAGCGGCGAGAAGGCCACCGCCGAGATCTACGACAAGCCGTCCGGTGCGGTCCCCGCGGGCGGTGGCGGCGTCCCGGAGATGGAGGGCGTCAGCTCGGAGAGCGGTTCGGGTATCGGGACCTCGGCGGCCGTGGTCGCCGGTGCCGCCGGAATCGCCGGGCTGATCGTGGTGCGCCGTTCCGCACGCCGCCGTGCCCGCAACGAGGCCTGACACGCGCGGCCGACGGCGACGACGGGGTCCGAGCCGGGCATGCCGGCTCACCATGACCCTCTGCGTGACCTTCTCGCTGGTGACCGGCATCGTGTGGGCGAGCTCGGACTCGTCCGAGGACGCCTCGCCGGTCACCGCCGCCCGCGGCAGCGACGCCGCGGGCGGCGGGGCACCGCCCTTCCGGCGGGCACCGCACGAGCCGCAGAAGAAGGTGCCCGCCTCGCACGCCCCACTGGTGCATTCCCGGCCGGTGAAGGTCGCCGTCCCGGCCATCTTCATCGAGGCTCCCGTCACCGCCCTCGGCCTCGACAAGAAGGGCCGGCTCGGCGCCCCACCGCTGAGCAGGCCCAAGCTGGTGGGGTGGTACGGGAAGGGGCCTTCTCCCGGGGAAGCGGGAACGTCTCTGATCGTCGGCCACCGGGACACCGCGACGGGCCCGGCGATCTTCCTCAATCTCAACGTCCTGCGCCGGGGTGACATCGTCAAGGTCACCCGGGCGGACCGGCGGACCGCGGTCTTCACCGTGGACGAGGTGAAGACCTACACGAAGGACAAGTTCCCCGACGAAAAGGTGTACGGGGCGACCGGGCGACCGGAGCTCAGGCTCCTGACGTGCGGAGGACGCTTCGACAAGAAGAGCGGGTACTCCGCCAACGTCGTCGTCTTCGCCCACCTCACCTCACTGAAGAAGGCGGCCTGATCCGGGGCACGCCACACGGAACCGGCCGGTACCTCGGGGGCGAGGTACCGGCCGTCCGCCGTGCTCGGAGGTGTCCGGCCGCACTGCGGGGGCGTGGACCCGGGGCACCCCGGGACCTTCGCCCGGCGCGCTCCAGGGGTGCTTCCCCGGGGCGCCCGGCGACGTTCACCCGGCGCACTCCCGGGTGCTCACCCGGGGCACCCGGCGACGTTCACCCGGGGCACTCGCCCTCGTCGGCCCGGGACTGCCTGACGTCCACCTTCGTGGGCGCGGCGACCGGGGTGCCGGCCTCCTTGAAGTCCGCGCCGAGGACGAGCTTCATCGGCTCCGTCCCGGCGGCGTCCTTCGCTCCGGGCTTCAGCGCCGAGGCGGGCAGGCCCATGAGGTCGGCGAGCGTGCGCGCCTGGTCCGCCTGGTCCGGCGCGTACTCCAGCGTCGTCCTCGCCACACCCTCCGGGGCGTTGCCGGCGTTGCCGGACTTCGACACACCCTTCGCGTCCCGCAGCCACTCCAGGACGGCGCGCGCCGATCCGCTCGGCGCGCCGCCGTTGGTGAGGTCGACGCGCACCGCCGACGCCTCGGCCCGGGGGCCTTCGAGCAGCGCAGCCTGCTCGTCCTTCGCGGCCTTCTGCTTCTTCTTCACCTCGGTGAACGACACGTCGCTCTGCATCATGCCGAAGAGTTTCGGTGCCTCGGCTGGGTGCAGGACGACGGTGACGGGGGTGGGCTCGTCCGGGTTGTCGATCACCGGCACCGTCATCAAGGTGATGTTCTTCAGGTCGATCTTGCCGAGTTCCCGGGCAAGGGTGACGAGCTTGGCGGCACTGCCAATGCCCTTGTCCACGGTGAGGGCGTTGGTGGCCGCCTCGGCGACGTCGAGCATCTTGGTGGGACTGCTCAGCGTGTCCTCCTTCAGCTGCCGCATCATCGACGCGACGAACTGCTGCTGCATCTCGATCCGGTCGAGGTCGCTCTCGTTCTTGAGGCCGTGCCGGTTGCGGAGGAACGACAGGGCGTCCTCGCCCGCGATCCGGCTCTCCCCGGCCGGCAGATCGAGGCCGGTGCCTCCGTCGAGGTCCTTGACGGGCTTCTTCAGACACACCTTGACGCCACCGACCGCGGTGGACAGCGTCTTGACCGCGTTGAAGTCGAACATCATGAAGTGGTCGACCTCGAGATCCGTGATGCCCTCGACCGTCCGCATGGTGCAGCCCGGATCGCGGCCGTTCACCCCGAAGGACTCGTTGAACCTGGTGGGGACGTCCGACCCGGCGATGACCTCGACCGCACCGCCCGGCTGTCTGGTCTCGCAGTCCGGGATCTTCGTCATCAGGTCCCGGGGGATGCTCACGACGGTCGCGTTGGAGCGGTCCTCGGCTATGTGGAAGAGGAGGGTGGTGTCTGCGTGGCCGGTGACGTTGCTCCGGTTCCCGTAGGCCTCGTTGCCCTTGCCGACGCGCACGTCGTTGCCGATGATCAGGATGTTGACCGGCCCGTCGCCCAGGACGGTGTCACTCCCCACGTCACCGACGTCGACGGTGCTGATGTTCCCGTCGAGGCGCTGGTACCAGTAGTAGGCGTACGCCGACGTGCCGACGAGGACCGCCGCCAGGGTGCCCCCCGTCCACAGCAGTGCCTTCCTCCTGGCCCCCCGTCTTCGCCTGCGGCGGCCGGGGGCGGGTCCGGTGCCCGGAACGGATGGGTCGCGGCGACTGCGCTGTCGGGGGACGCGGGCCGGAGCTGTGGCGTCGGCGCCCTCGCCTCCACCGTCGCCGTGAGCGGATGAGGCGCGGGCTCCATGCCGGGAGCCGCCGTGAGAACGCGGGGCCGGAGGCCCGTCCAGGCACAGTTCGTACGTGCCGGTCTCGGGGTTGAGCACCCACTGATCCGCTGGGTCGATCCCGTCCGAACCTCCGTGATTCTGCGCGTCCATGCTTCCCGGCCCTCCGTCAGGTGCCACACGATTCGCCTGGTTGTTCGACGCGTCATGCTACCGGCGCAACGGGTTGCGCAACGGCTTCCGCACCATCCCGGGAGTGACGGCATCACGAAATGACTGCACGTCATATACGGTGCCACTACGCAGAGTTGAGACATGAGCGCGAACAGGTTGACGCGTTCGGGCATGGGATCGCGAACGGCCGACACCTCGTCAGGAGGGGTCGGCCGCCGCTCTCGTACGCCTACCCCACCCTGCAGCCGAGCGCCAGCCCGGGATCGGCAGCGCCTCCGTCCGCGACGTACACGAAGGCGGCCTCCCCGCGTCCGGCACATACGGGGACGGGGTGACCGCCGCCGTGCCGCTGCGGCGCACCCGGACGGTGCGCGCGTGGGCCGACTCGCCGAGAAAAGGGGGTGGGTGGCCGATATCCGGGCCGCATCAGGCGGCGCGAGCCAGGGCCCCGCCACCGCCGGCCTCGCAGGCCTCGCTCGTCCCGGCGTCGCGGGAGGCCGCACTTCAGGGCGGACGGCCTGCCCGGTATCGTCCTCCTGCGCGACAGCGTGGACTCCGCCGGACGACTTCGCCCGGGACAGCCCTCAGGGTGCTCTCAGGGCTCTCGGGCGGACTCCCCGGGGCTGGACGACTCTCGACATCTACCGGGAAGAGAACCTCGTGAAAAAAGTGCGCATATCCCTCGCGGTGGTGGCGTGCACTCTGATGGCTGCCTCCTGCGGGGGGAGCGACGGGCACATCGACACGTCCCGCCTGACGAGCCATGAGAAGGAATGGGTCGAGTTCTCCTACGCCCACGAGAAGAACGAAGACGTCAAGCGGACGTGGGAACAGCTGCCCGCCGACGGCGTGAAGTCGTATCTCGATCAGCAGCGCCCGCGTCTGTGCGGCGACACGGCGGCGCTGATGAAGAGCCTCAAGGAGGCAGGGTACGAAGCGGGCGAGATGCAGGAGTACAAGAGCAGGACGGCAGAGCTCATCTGCTGAGCTCCTCGCGCACACGTCTCGCGGAAAGGACCCCGCCGAAGCCGGCGGGGTCCTTCACTTCCCCAAGAATCAGGGCAGTAGGTTCACGCCACCGCACCACCGAGAATCCTGAGCGAGTACTTGTCGTACGCCCGGTGCAGAACCATCGTCACCGGACCCGAGGAGTACACACCGCTGATGACGTACTCCTTCTTGTTGCCCGTCTCGGCCACCTTCTTCTTGTACAGCGAATCCGTCTCCTTCTTCGCCTGCCCGAGCCAGGCACTCGCCCCGGGGTGGTCGACTCCCGCGACATCGAGACCGGTGCAGGCATCGAGGAAGTCGAGAGCGGTGTCCTTGTCCGTGCCGGTCCTGCACAGAAGGGACGACAGGTTGCGGTGATCGGCGTAACCGGCCGAGACCGTCGTTCCGCCCTGGGCCCGCCCGTGCACGTAGGTCCTCTTCTTCCCGTCCGGCATCTCCTGCTCGACGGGCTCGTCCAGCTTCAGCTCCCATGACTTCGCGAGCGTGGCCAGGAAGTCCTTGCCGGTGTATCCGGTGGCCATCGCTTCCGCCGGGCCGAAGCCGGGCTTCTTGTCGCTGGTCACCGCGTGCTTCGGCAGATCGCCGGTGGGCGGAGCCGTCCGTTCCTCGGCCTGCCCGGACCGGGTGGCCGCCGCCTTCGGACGCTCGGAGGCCGTCGTACCGGGGGCGTCATCGGTGCCGCAGGAGGTGACTCCCGCCGTGCCGATGACGAGGGTCACCAGCACGGCGGGGATCCGGAGGGCGGCGCGCATCACAGGCCGCCGTCGACGAGGGCGCAAGCGCCGGGCTCGGCGGAGTTGTACGGGACGAAGGCGATCGCGTCGAACACCACGTTGTCGTCGCCGGTGGCGCCCTTCTGGATGTTGTCGGCCTCGATGTAGCCGCCCTTCCAGAAGCTGAAGGTGCCCATCTCGAACCAGGTGTTCTTGCCCGCGCTGCGGGTTCCCTGGTTCACGTTGCAGTAGTCGGGCTTCGCCCCCGCCGTGTTGTCGCCGGGTACGAAGTCGTACCGTACGACCGCTTCCGCGCCGTGGCTGGGCAGGTGGAGGTACACCTTGTAGCGCTGGCCGGGCTCGTCACCGGAGGGCAGCTTGCGCTGGTTCACCTGCCACCGGCCTGTGATCCGGTGGAAGGGCTGGTTGTTGTAGTCGTAGCTGTGGGTGAAGTAGACGTGGTGGTCGTAACCGGCACCGAGCTGGTGGAGGTCGATGGGAGCGATGTACGGCGTCGCCCGGAAGCTGCCGTCCTCCCTCTCCATGGTGATGTTGTCGCCGGACTGAAGGGTGAACTTGCCGTCGTCGGCCGCCTCGAAGTCCCCGCAGCCGTAGGTGTCCTCGTGCTCACCGAGGTCGTCGACGATGATGGCGTTGGTGTAGACACTCGGATGGTCGATGCAGGGGCCGTGGTCGTACTTGCTCTTGAGCTCGGGCTCTCCCGATCCGAGCGAGTAGCTGAGGTGCTCGGTGCTGGAGTTGCCCGTGCTCTGCGAGCCCATCCAGTCCACGCTGCCGTCCCAGCGGCACTGCTCGTCCCAGCTGGGGCACGGGTCGGACGCGGCCGGATTGCACGCGTTGATGGACGGGTTGCAGAACAGGGTGCGCGGGGCGACCTTGATGACTCCCATCGGCATGTCCGGCTCGGAGTAGGACTCCTCTCCGTCCCAGGTCATCTGCGGGACTTCAGCCCAGCCGAAGATCTTCTCCTGGTAGCTCCACTCACCGGGCCGGGAGGCGTCGTCATAGCTGTACCGCAGGAACGGCTGCCGGTCCGCCGGGTAGTCCGGGTTGACCGGGTTGTTGAAGTAGCCCAGGCCGACGACGCCGGTGGGGTTCTCCACACCCGGCATGTAGACGCCCGAGTTGTAGCCCCACAGCGCCATGTACCAGTTCTCGATGTAGGCCGCGCTGCCGTTGTTGGTCTGCATGCCCAGCGTCTTGAGCTGGTTCCACTTCTCGGCCAGGATGCTCAGGCCCGCGGCGATGTTGGCGGCGTAGTCGGTGGTGACGGCGCCTGCCTCCAGGGTGCTGAGCGTCGGGTTGTGGAGCTCGGACATGCCGGTCGTGACCTGGGCGATGCCGTAGCCGCAGTCGGCCCTGCTCTTGTTGGGGTAGTTGTGGATGCCGTTCTCGTTGCCGTACCAGTCGGACTTGGTGACGTTGCCGGAGTCCCCGTTCATGGAGTGCCAGGACGCCTGCTTGAAGTTGGACTCCTGGGCGAGGATCCCCAGCATCACCTGTGCGGGAATCTCACCCCCGCCGGTCAGCTTCGGCTTGGGGAACAGGCCCTGCGGGGTGTACGCGGCCAGGCCGGTGGCGTGCCAGTCCTTCGGCCGGGAGACGTTCAGCTGGCCGTGGACCGCCTGGTCCACCGCCCACTCCACCATGTTGGCGCTGGCCTGGAGAGCCTGGCGCTTGGGGTCGTTGCGCTTGACGATGCACGGGGTCTCCATGTCCCACACCTCGCCCCGGATCTGTGCACCCGATCCGGAGATGCACTGTGTCTCGGGCATGCCCTCACCGCAGGCGGCGGGGTCCACGTCGTCGGGGCCGGCCACGGTGAACGCGGCCGGGTCCAGCGACGGGGAGGAGCTGGTCCGGGGCCGCTTGCGATCAGCGTCCACGAGCGTGGTGGCCTCGGCACCCGTCCTGAGTGCGGTCGCCTTGACCGTCAGAGTGCCGGCGCCCTTCTTGGACGCCGAGCCGACACGGGTGGTGATGCCCTTCATCTGCTCGGAGAACACCGAGTTGGTCACCAGGTGCCCCTTGCGGGAGATCCCGGCCACGGGGCCGTCCACCTCGTGCTTGGAGAGGCCCGGGGCCTTGCCGGTGTCGATGCCCTTCACGTCACCGGCGACGGCTGTCCCGTCCGCCACGCGAAGGAGCTTCACCTTGCCCTTCGGGGCACGGCCCAGTTCGGTGAGTGCCTTTCCGTCGAACCTGGAGATGACACTCTTCTCGCCCTCGACCGTACCGACGTCCACACTTCCGTCGTCCGACGCGGTCAGCGCGAAGAGCGGTCCGGGCATCGCCGCGAGCTTGCGCGCGGACAGCTTCTTGCCGTCGCCCTTCAGGTCGACGAGGTTGCCGTCGAGTACGCCGACCGTGGACTTCCGGGTGGGGGTGACGTGAGTCAGGTGGCCCTTGACCGTGCGGCGGGAGGAGACCGAACCCGTGGCCGCGTCGACCGACAGGACCGTCGTCGACCCGGCGGAGGTGTCGGTGGCCGAACTGGAGGTGAAGGCCACCTCGTCGCCCGTGCCGCAGCCCGGGGTGAAGTACGCCAGCTGGACCCGGTCGGGAACGTCGGTGACCTTGCCGTCGGAGAGCCGGATCACCGCGGCGAACGCGCCGGCGCTGTACGCCCCGGGCTCGTTGGACCAGGCCGACGGGGCGTAGACCGCGGCCGCGTACTTCCCTGATCCCGTGGTGCAGACATATCCCGTCCACGGACCGGTGTCGGACAGTTCCTTGCGGTTGAGCCGGGCGATCTCGTAGAAGGAGAACCCGTCGCTCTCCTTCGCCGCCAGGATGTGCAGGCCCTCCGCGTCACCCGTGGCCTGGACGATCGAGTCCGGCGACGCCGTGTAACCCGACCCGAGCTGCTCGCCGGGCGCCGAGAAGAGCCGGGGCGAGGTGCTGTCCGCGGCTGCGGTGGTGGTCCGCTCGGTGGTGTCCGCGGAGAACTGCGGGACCACGGCCACCGATGCCGCCACCACGCTCATGGCTATCAGCGGATTGAAGGAGAAGTACTTCCGGAGACGTCTCTTGCGCATTGCCTTCCTCACAGCCAGTCCGTGCAGGAGCCGTGCAGCTGCGGCAGGCTCGCGTCGACAGGTTTGTCCCCGGTGGCGTTGGGATCTTGCATGGTGTACTTCCCGGGGAAGGGGTCGTACTGGGCGTCGACGTCGTTCCAGCACGCCTTCGCGCTCGTCTTCTTCCAGTTCTGCATCTTGGTGTAGGCGCCCGCCACACCGTCGGCGAGAAGGCCGGTGGTGTCGGACTGCTGAATTCCGCCGTCGGGATCACGCGTGGTCCAGAGCGTCCCGTACACGTAGTCCGGGGACGTGTCGAGGTCGCGGGAGATCTTCATCCAGACCCCCTGGCACATGTAGGACCACATCAGCCGGACGGAGACCGACTCGTCCGGTTCGGTCACCTGCTGGAGAATCTCGGCGTCGTCGTCACACCCCATCTGAATGGGGTCCTTGCCCGCACAGGTGGCGCGCCAGCAGTCGACTGCGGCTGCGGGCGGCGCCTGCATCCCCTGAAAGACTCCGGTCAGCAGCGTCAGGGCAGCCGCGGCCGTCGCCCATCTACGGAAGCCGAACATATTCATCACCTCATATCTCTTCTTTCGCGCCACAAGAGGTGTGGCGCGGTTCAGGACTGGTCCCGCCGGAGTGACCGGAGGGTGCCCACGTCTGCGCCGGCTCCGGCTCGGCCGGCACATGCGTCCGTGCACGGCCGGGACGTGGAGCCGGCTCCGGGCCGTCCACGGAATACGGAGCCGGCTGCTCGGACGGCGTCCACGCACCGCCTCCGCCCGAACAGCGGAAGCGGTCGGGGACGCGCCGGCGGATGCCGGTCCCCGGATCGAATTCAGCGCACTGCGCCGTCACCGACTACGCGCGTTGCGTCACACGACGTGACGGCGCCGAGGCGGCGTATCCCACGGACACAGGGGCGGTCTGATGGCCGGTCAGCGGATTCCTGGGGCGTCACGGGTGACAACCTGAGGCGGTTTCACCCGCACTGGACCCGACCACGTCATCCCCCCACAGGATCGCCGTTCAGCGAGGCGTCTGTCTTGCAGGTCGCAAGAAACACATCGGCCGCCCGGCCTCGCGAAAAGGCGGCGGCCGCAACATAAGCCAACAGAACTTCCGGCGCAACGCGGTGTCGCCGTGCCCGCCCTGACGGGCGAGGAGGCGGATGACCAGCAGTGATCTCGGCTGTCGGTATATGCGCGACTCTTGCTGGGGACATGGCCTGTTGTCCGAATTTCGGGAGGAACGCGCCGGACCATGAGCGCTTTCAGGCCAGGAAGGCAGGGAGGCCGGGGACCGCAGCGGCTGACGCAGCCGGCCGCCATCCGCTCTCGTCCGGCTCCGGCCACGTCCCGCAGGCAACCGATGCCTCCCCTGCGACGACTCGTTCCGGCCAGCAATTCCAGCCAAAGCGCAACGGCCGGAGGTGCGGGCCGAGGAGAAGCACGGGCCGGCGTGCAACACGCTGTGTCACCAGGTGATCCTGGTCACGGGCAACGGAAAACGCCGTCGGCCGGCACCTCGTGGGCGAGGTACCGGCCGACGGCGTACGGTGCGGCGGACGCGTTGCGTCGACGCCCGCGGGACGGACGGCCCGCGGTCAGCCGATCGCGTGGAACAGCCTCTCCGGCAGCGCCATGTTCAGTGCCGTGACCACCGGCTTGCCGTGTTCCGTACCCAGGCGGGACACCGCCCCGGTGGCGAGCTGGAAGAGTTCGCCGCTCGCGGGCGTCAGCCGCAGGTAGCGGGCCGTGAGCACCCGCAGGAAGTGGGAGTGGGCCACCAGCGCGATGTCGGCCTCCCCGAGACGGGACGCCGCCGCCCTGACCTCCGCCAGGATCCGGTCGGCGCGGTCGCCCACCTCCTTCGGGCTCTCCCCCGGGTGCTCCTCCGGGCCGGGTGCGACGCCGTCGGTCCAGAGGTTCCAGTCCGGGCGGGTGCGGCGGATGTCGACCGTGGTCACGCCCTCGTACGCCCCGTAGTCCCACTCCCGCAGGTCAGGCGTCTCGCGGGGCGCGGTCAGACCCGCGAGCTCGGCGGTGCGCCGGGCACGGAGATAGGGGCTGACCAGGGTCAGCCCGATCTCGCGCTCCGCCAGCAGCGGCACGAGGGCGCGGGCCTGGCGCTCCCCCAGCTCGGTCAGGGGCAGGTCGGTCCAGCTCGTGTGCTGCCCGGACCGGGACCACTCGGTCTCGCCGTGCCGGATCAGGATCAACTCACCCATGGATGCTTCCGCTCTCTGCGCTGTTCTCGTACGTCTGTGCCGTCGGTGCCAACCTGCCGGCTCACGATCGCATTCCACCGGGCCGAGTACGGGGCGGCTCGCCCCGGAAGGGCCTCCGACCCGGCCGACGGCACCCGGGCCGAGCCGGACTCGGCGGCGTGTCCGGCCGCTCGGGACACCGGGGGTGCGGGTCGTCGACGTCGGGCCGGGCGACGAGGTACCCCGGAGCACGCTGTACGTCCCGCCGCGGCACCGGGCGGGCCCTGAGGGGTGATCGGCCGCAGGACACGGTCCGGCCGGCTCTCCGGCCGCACGCGTCGGTGCGGGCCCCAGGGCGGTCCGCGGTCGAGTAATGCCGGTGTAACGGCGGGTTCCTAGCATCCGTGCTCCCCTACCTGCCCACCGAGGAGCACCCCCGATGCACCTGCCCCGACCGCCCCGGCGCAGATCCGCCGCATGGGCGGCTGCCGCGTTCACCGCGACGGCCCTGGCCGCCGGAGCCGTGCCGGCCGTCGCCGCCGGCACCCCCTCCGCCGCCGCCACCGCGAAGATCGACTCGTCGTTGAGCAGCGCCGTCGCCAAGGGCGGCGACGCGACCTTCTTCGTCGTCCTCAAGGACCGGGCCGACCTGTCCGGCGCCAGAAAGCAGAAGACGCACGGCGGCAGGGCCAAGGCCGCGTACAAGGAGCTGCGCGCGCACGCCGCGGACAGCCAGAAGTCGCTCACCTCCTTCCTGGACAAGGAGAGGGTCGGCCACAAGGACTACTGGATCGCCAACACGATCCGGGTCACCGGTGACGCGGACCTCGTGAACACGCTCGCGAAGCGCTCGGACGTCGCCTCGGTGGTCAAGCAGCAGAAGTACGAACTCGACGACATCGAGGTGTCGGACAGCAAGGTCACCACGTCGCGCCCCACCCCGGCGGGCACGGATTCGTCCGCCACCGGTGACGACACCCCCGAGTGGGGCGTGGCCGACATCCATGCCGACGACGTCTGGAAGCAGTACGAGGACCGCGGCGAGGGCATCGTCATCGCCAGCGTCGACTCCGGTGTGCAGTACGACCACCCGGACCTCGTCGCGAACTACCGCGGCAACAACGGCGACGGCACCTTCACGCACGACTACAACTTCTACGACCCGACCGGGAACTGCCCCTCGGACGGCACCCCGTGCGACAACAACGGCCACGGCACCCACACGATGGGCACCATGGTCGGCAAGAACGGGATCGGTGTCGCGCCGAACGCCACGTGGATGGCCGCCAAGGGCTGCGCGACCGACGAGTGCCCCGACGACGACCTGCTCGCCGCCGGCCAGTGGATCCTCGCGCCGACCGACCACAACGGGCAGAACCCGCGCCCGGACCTCGCCCCGAACATCGTCAACAACTCCTGGGGCGGCGGGGACACGACGTTCTACCAGGACATCGTCGAGGCCTGGAACGCCGCGGGCATCTTCGAGGCGTTCGCCGCAGGCAACGACGGTGACGGCAAGACCTGCTCCACCGCTCACGCCCCCGGCTCGCAGGCCCCGTCCTACGGCGTCGGCGCCTACGACTCGACCGGCAGCATCGCCTCGTTCTCCGGCTTCGGCCCGTCCCTGGTCGACGGCTCGGCGAAGCCGGACATCTCGGCACCCGGCGTCGACATCCCCTCCACGTGGCCGGGTTCGTCGTACAACACCATCAGCGGTACGTCGATGGCGACCCCGCACGTCGCGGGCGCGGTCGCGTTGCTGTGGTCGGCGGCTCCGTCGCTGATCGGCAGGATCGACGAGACCCGCGCGCTGCTCGACGAAGGCGCACACGACGTCGACGACACGCACTGCGGCGGCACCGCCGGCATGAACAACGTCTGGGGTGAGGGCAAGCTCGACATCCTCGCCTCCGTCGACAGGGCCCCGCACACCGCGGCCACCGTGACCGGAAAGGTCACCGACAAGGCGACCGGTGCGGCTCTGCGGAACATCACCGTGAGCGCCACCGACACCGCCGGTTCGGTGCGTACGGTCACCACCGCCCCGGACGGCACGTACCGCCTGCCGCTGGCCCCGGGCACGTACTCCCTCGCCTTCAGCGGCTACGGCTACGCGAACGGCGCGACGACCGGTGTCACGCTCGCCGCCGAGCAGTCGTACACACAGGACATCGCGCTGACCGGGGTCCCCTCGCACCAGGTCTCCGGCACCGTCCTCGACGTCACCGGCAAGCCCCTGGCGGGTGCGAAGGTCGAGCTGAACGGCGCACCGCTGAACGCCGTCACCACCGACGCCAAGGGCGCCTACTCCTTCGCCGCGGTCTCCGAGGGCTCCTACGGTCTGGCAGTGAAGCCCGCGGCCCCCATCCTGTGCAACGGTGTCTACAGCGGTGCCGCCACCGTCGGCACCACCGACCTGACGAAGAACGTGAAGGTCCCGAACCGCGAGGACAGCACGGGCAACACCTGCGCCCCGGCCGCGTACTCCTGGATCGCGGGCTCCAAGAAGGTGGCCCTGTCCGGTGACGAGGACTCCGCCACCGTTGCTCTGCCCTTCTCCGTGAAGCACTACGGCGTCGCGTACTCCTCCGCCTCGGTCACCACCGACGGTCTGGTCAACTTCCTCTCCTCGCGCGTCGGCGACTACGGCAACACCTCGCTGCCGACCGCCGGCCCGAACGGCGTCAAGGGCGTCGTCGCCCCTCTGTGGAACGACCTGACGCTGGACAAGAAGTCCTCCGTGCAGACGGCCACCACCGGAACCAAGGGCAACCGCACGTTCGCCATCGTCTGGAACAACGCCGCCTACGCGGACGGCACGGCGGGCCGCGCCACCTTCGAGGTCCTCTTCGACGAGGCAACCGGCGCCGTGACCCTCCAGTACAAGTCCGTCGCCGACCGGGGCGCGGGTGCCACCGTCGGCATCGCCGACCAGGCCGGCACCGACGCCCTGCAGTACTCCTTCAACCAGTCCGTGCTCGCCGACGGCACCGCCGTCCGCTTCACGCAGGGAGCCAAGTAATGAGAGCGCACCACTCCCGGCAGGCCGTCCGGCTCGCCTCCGCTCTGGTCGCGGCAGGCCTCTGCCTGTCCGCCGCCCCCCAGGCCCTGGCCGCCGACGGCGACAGCGGCTCGGTCATGAAGCTGACGGACACCCAGGCCGAGAAGCTGGCCGCCGACGTCACCCTCGACCCGTACGTCAAGGCCGAGGACACCACCGGCACGCAGAAGAAGGCCGCGGACGGCGCGGCGGACTCGGGTGCCGAGCACTCGGCCGCCGCGGTCGACCCGACCACCAAGGTCACCATGACCGCGAAGTCCACGCTGGAAGGCGTGCGCGGTCTGGGCGCCACGGTGCCGGTCGGCAAGAACGGCGCCTACTACTCCGTCAACAGCATGGGCAACGTCCAGCTGCACGCCGCCGACGGCAGCGAGACCTGGGCCCGCACCAGCGCCTCGTTCTTCACCGACTGGCAGGTCAAGCCGCTCCAGGTGTGGCGGGTCGAGCCGTACCCTCCTCAGATCCTCATGGGGTACAACGCGGTCTCGCCGTTCTCGCCCAACTCCGAGTCCGGTTGTTCGGCCGGTGACCTGACCGGTGACGGCGTCCCGGACCTGGTGTTCTCGGCCAAGGTCGGCGCCAACCCGTACCCGCGGGCGTTCACCTCCCCGGGCTCGCCCCTGTCGACCGGCACCTTCGTGACGGTCCTCGACGGGAAGACCGGCGCCACGGTCTGGTCGAAGCTGTACAACTACGCTTCCATGGTCAAGATCGTCGACGGCACCCTGCTGATCGCCGACGCGCCCCGGATGAGCGGCGACGCCAAGGTCCCGGCCGACGCGACCGCCACCCTGACCGGCATCCGCTTCTCCTCCGCGGACGGCAGGCTGACGCCGGCCGGCACCTGGACGTTCGACACCAAAGAAGCCCGGTACACGAACTGGGGCGACGTCCAGGCCCTCGGCAAGGGCAAGGTCGCCGTCAGCTGGAACCTCGCCAAGGCCGACGGCGTCGACGCGCGCGGCCACACCGCCGTCCTCGACACCACCGACGGCTCCGTCACCTGGCAGACCGACAGCGTGCTGTACAACCGCATGCTGCACCTCGACGCCGGCCGCAAGCGGCTCGTCGCGATCGAGCAGGCGGACGTCAACGACGCGGTGCGCTACGAGGTCGCCGCGTACGACCTGAAGAGCGGCCACCGCGCCACCCTGAGTTCCAGGAGCAATGTTCTGCCCACCGCGCTGACGGTCGGCGATCTCGGCGCCAGGGCGGGAGACGAGTACGCGGTCGCCGAGTCCTCCTTCGACGAGAACCTGTCCATCAACGCCAGCACCATCCGTGTCGTCAGCGGTGACGACGCGGACAAGGTCCTCTGGTCGTCCACGACCAAGCGGGATGCCGAGAACGGCCGCGACGCGCCCAGCACCTGGGGTCTCGGGATCATGGACGGCAAGCTGGTCGCGTCCGCGCAGAACGACCGGAAGATGTTCGAGCCGGAGAACCGGGGCAGCCTGCGCTACGCCTCGCTCACCGTCTTCTCCGGTAACGGCAAGCTCGCGTGGCGGTCCGAGGACGTCGAGGCCTCGCCGATGTTCCAGGACCTCTACAGCGACGCCACGGGCTCGCACGTGCGGGTGATCGACCAGGAACAGAACATCCGCACCTTCAAGCTGGGCAACGGCAAGACGGAGAAGGTCACCCCGCTCCAGGGCGACATCGCCTACGCCAAGAGCGCCGACCTGAACAAGGACGGCAAGAACGATCTGGTGATGGGCGGTTCGTCCAACGGCGTCTGGGCGTATTCGGGCCCGTCGCTGGTGAACGGATCCAAGCCCGAGAAGCTGTGGCAGGCCACCGTCGCGGGCGGTGTCCACGACATCCAGATCGGCGACGTCAACGGCGACGGCAAGCAGGAGATCGTCGTGGCGGCCGACACCGCGACGGTCGTCCTCAACGGCAGGACCGGCAAGACGCTCGCCACCATCGACGGCGGCGGCCAGTTCGTCCGCTCGGCCAGGCTCGCCGACCTGAACGGCGACGGCGAGCTGGACATCCTCGTCGCGACGGACGCGCTGCGCGCCTACTACGGCGACGGTCACGCCCTGTGGACGTACAACGCCCCCGAGGACGCGGGCGACGTGTACTTCTCCGACCCGTCGGTCAACGACGGCCGGGTGTACGTCTCGTACGCCGGCCGCAACTCCCTGCGTGTGGCCCAGCCGGCGATCAGCGCGGTAGCGCTGAACGCCAAGACCGGCAAGGCACGCTGGGCCGAGGCCCCGAAGGCGCCTGCGAGCGCCGTCACCCCGATTCGTACCGCGGTCGCCAACGAAGGGGTCTTCGCTTCCAAGGAGATCCCCTACGCGGACGGGCACGCGGTGGTCTACACCTGGACGGTCGACGCACCCTACGTCTGGGACGTCTCCGGCAACAACGGTACGGGTACGCAGAACGTCTTCGAGATCCGGGACGGCCGAACCGGTGAGGTGCTGAACAGCTGGATCTCGGGCGGTCTGTGGACGCACTTCAGCTTCTTCGTGAAGGACGGGTCGCTGTACGAGGGCGGCACGTCCTCCTTCCGCCGCTTCGGGCCGGACGGCGCGTTCAAGCAGCAGGGTGTCTTTCCGCAGTCCTACGGAGGCGGTTTCCTGACCGGCCCCGGTGGCCGTTCGCTGCTGGTGGCCGGCGGCGAGGCCGGCCTCGACCTCTGGGACCCGAGCATCGTCGACTCCGAGGACAGCTGGGCCGATGAGGTCGGCGGCATCCCCGCCACCAACGGCGCCCGCAACTACTTCGCGGGTGACCTGGACGGCGACGGTGTCGACGAGGTGTTGTCGCTGAACAGCGACGACTCCGGGATGGACCGCACCGCCGGTCTGTCCGACGGCGGCTACTTCCTGACCGACAACGGTATCCACCAGGTCACGGCGTTCACGCTGTCCTGACCTCCCGTCCCGCGCTGCCGGTGTCCCTCTCGGATCCGGGACACCCGCGGCGCGGACCGGTGGGGCCGCCCTCGCGGAGAGCGGACAGCCGGAGCACCCTGGCAGGGTGCTCCGGCTGTCCGCCGTGGTGCTGCGATCAGCGGCTGACCGCCGTCAGGCGGTCTCCCCCCACGACCGTGACCGTGTACGGCCGGTCCGTGTCCGTCGTGACGCGGACCTCGCCGCCCTCGCGGACCACCTCGTACGTCGCCGCCACCGCGCCCGTGCGGTCGGGGACGGTCACCGTGCGGGTGAAGTCGCCGGTGCCGGCTGGGGCGAACACCCGGAGTTCGAGGTCGTCGAGCCACTCGGCGTCCGGGCGCGACTCGTCGGCGCCGAGCGCCAGGACCGCGCCCTGGCGGACCAGCAGCGGCAGGCTGTCGAAGCCGTGCGTCTCCTGGCGCCAGGCCGGGCCGGTGACCGTGTCGCCCGTCAGCAGGTGGGTCCAGGTGCCCTCGGGGACGTAGTACTCGACGGTGCCGTCGTCGGAGAAGACCGGCGCGACCAGGAGATCCGGGCCCAGCAGGTACTGCCGGTCGGCGACCCGGGCCGTCGGGTCGTCCGGGAACTCCAGCAGCAGGGGACGCATCGTCGGGACACCCGTACGGTGCGTCTCGACGGCGGTGCCGTACAGGTACGGCATGAGTCGGTGCTTGAGCCGGGTGAACTGCCGGGCCACGTCGACCGCTTCGTCACCGAACTCCCACGGCACGCGGTACGACGACGAGCCGTGGAGCCGGCTGTGCGAGGAGAGGAGCCCGAAGGCGAGCCAGCGCTTGAAGACCGCCGGGTCGGGGGTGCCCTCGAAGCCGCCGATGTCGTGGCTCCAGAAGCCGAAGCCGGACAGGGACAGCGAGAGGCCGCCGCGCAGGGACTCCGCCATGGCCTCGAAGGAGGACCAGCAGTCGCCTCCCCAGTGCACCGGGTACTGCTGTCCGCCGGCGGCGGCGGAGCGTGCGAAGAGGACGGCCTCGCCCTGGCCGCGCTCCTTCTCCAGGAGGTCGAAGACGGCCTTGTTGTAGAGGTGCGTGTAGTAGTTGTGCATGCGCTCCTGGTCGGAGCCGTCGTGCCAGACGACGTCCGTGGGGATGCGCTCGCCGAAGTCGGTCTTGAAAGCGTCGACGCCCTGGTCGAGGAGCACCTTCAGCTTGCTCTGGAACCAGGCGGTGGCCGCCGGGTCGGTGAAGTCGACGAGGGCCATGCCGGCCTGCCACTTGTCCCACTGCCAGACGTCGCCCTCGGGCGTCTGCACGAAGTAGCCCTCGCGGACGCCCTCTTCGTACAGGGCGCTCTTCTGCCCGATGTACGGGTTGATCCAGACGCAGATCTTGAGGCCCTTGTCCTTGAGCCGGGCGAGCATGCCCTCCGGGTCGGGGAAGACGGCCGGGTCCCACTCGAAGTCGCACCACTGGTACTCGCGCATCCAGAAGCAGTCGAAGTGGAAGACGCTCAGCGGGATCCCCCGCTCGGCCATGCCGTCGACGAAGGAGGTGACGGTGGCCTCGTCGTACGAGGTGGTGAAGGACGTCGTCAGCCAGAGGCCGAACGACCAGGCCGGCGGGAGGGCCGGCCGGCCGGAGAGGGCCGTCCAGCGCGCGAGGACGTCCTTCGGCGTGGGGCCGGCGATGACGAAGTACTCCAGCGTCTGGTCCTCGACGCTGAACTGCACCTGCCCGACGGCCTCGGAGCCGACCTCGAAGGAGACCTTGCCGGGGTGGTTGACGAAGACGCCGTAGCCGCGCGAGGAGAGGTAGAACGGAATGTTCTTGTACGCCTGCTCGCTGCTGGTGCCGCCGTCGGCCTGCCACATGTCGACGGTCTGGCCGTTCTTCACGTACGGGGTGAAGCGCTCGCCGAGGCCGTGGACGGTCTCGCCCACTCCCAGGGCGAGCTGGGCGACCATGTGGTGGCTGCCGTCGTCGAGGGTGGCGAACGCGCTGCCCTTGCGGCCGGCGGAGGTCAGGACCCGGCCGTCCCCGTCGAGGAACTCCAGGCCGAAGGTGCCCTCGGTGGGCAGCCGCAGGGTGAGCGGCCCGCTGGTCAGCTCGGCGGCCGGGCCCTGCGTCCGGGTGGTGGCCGCGGACCGCGCGGCGGCCCCCGGCATCTCGAAGTCGGGGCCCCTGCGACGCCTGCCCGCGTGGTGGGTGAGGCGCACCGCGATGACGCCCTCGGCCGGGGCGTACGCCTCCACGGTGATCAGCGGGGCGTTCAGCGTGTCGCCGCGGCGCTCGACGCGCTTGACGGCCGCGTAGGCGGCGAGACGGTCGTCGTCGAGGCGGACGTCGCGGACTTCGGTGGCGTACGAGGCGTGCACACCGCTGCGCAACTGCCAGAAGCCGTCGGTGAACTTCATGGGGGTGGTCCTTAACCGATCAGGTGGTGCTGGACTGCGGGACGTCCGGACGCCTGCGGCGAGCGCGGCTGCGGGTCCTCTCACTTTTGATCGTACACAAAACAAATATGACCGACAGGGGTGCCGGGCTTCGGGAATTACCGATTTGCCCGAGTACCTGGAGCCCGGAGAGTGACCTTGGAGCGGCCACACTGACGCCACGTGACGGCAATATCACGGAAATGCTCTAGAAACCATCGTCGAGATGGCGTATTAGTACTGCAAGCAAACAAATTGGCTGGTCCGGCAGCGCTGCCGCCCGGCCCCACGTCGACGAAGAGGCTGTGCAATGTCGGACCGCTTCACTCCCACCCCTGCGGACAGGTTCACCTTCGGTCTGTGGACCGTGGGCTGGCGTGGCAACGACCCGTTCGGTGAGCCGACGCGTCCCGC
>NZ_JBHJYN010000021.1:0-86915 GCF_042270185.1 Streptomyces sp. NPDC055962 | reverse complement strand
GGGCGGGGGGGGGTCTTTCACCCGCGGCCGGGGGGGGGCGGGATTGGGGGCGCCCCCCGCCACAGGCCCGTGGGGGCGGGCGCCCGCCCCCGCCTTGGGGGGGGGGGCGCGGCAACCGGCCGAAGCGGTTCGTGCGGGTGAGCGCACGTCGGGCGGCGCCGGGTCAGCCCACCAGGTCCGGTGCGCGCAGCATCTCCGGCGGGATCCCCCAGGCATCGACGAAGTCGACCGCGAGGGGCCGGACCTTGCGGCAGAGGTCGTTGACCTCACGGCTGATCGCCTTGGAGCGCTGAACGGTCAGCCGTCCGTGCTCCATGAACCAGGCACGGTCCGCCTCGATCGTCGACAGGGCGAAGAGATCGCACAGCAGGCCGAGCGCCACCTTGTTGCCGCCCTCGGGCTGCTCGCCCACCTTGTCGACGAACGCCTCCAGCACCAGCCGCTCGACGTGTGCGTGGGCGACCGCGATGACGTGGTCCTGGACCTGCGAGAAGACGACGCCGGGATCGCGCTTCTGGTCGATCCCGCGCTTGAGCCGCCGGGCCACCCCGGCGAGCATGTGCTCCTCCCGGTAGCGGAGCATGGCGAGGTGGTACTCCGAGTCGAGGAGTCCGGCCTCCTGGTCCCACTCGTCGCCGCCGGGCAGGAGGTCGCGTACCCGTTCGAGGAGCTTGTGGGCCGACGTCTTCTCTATGACCGTCTCGACGGCGAGGCCCGTCACGTACCGGACCATGCCCAGCTGGTCCAGGTCCTCGAACTCGCTCGCGTAGTGGGTGAGCAGGCCCTTGGCCACGAGCTGCAGCAGCACGTGGTTGTCGCCCTCGAAGGTGGTGAAGATGTCGCTGTCGCTCTTGAGGGCGGCGAACCGGTTGACGGCCAGATAGCCGGCGCCGCCGCACGCCTCACGGCACTCCTGGACGACCCGGGTGGCGTGCCAGGTGCCGAGCGCCTTGGTCCCGGCGGCCCGTGCCTCCAGCTGACGCCGCGCGTAGGCGTCGTCCTTGATCCCGGAGAAGACCTCGTGCAGCTGCGTGCGGACGACGTCCTGTGCGAAGTGCAGCGCGTACGTACGCGCGATGAGGGGCAGCAGGCGACGCTGGTGCAGACCGTAGTCGAGGAGCAGTTGCTCCTCGGCGTCCGAGGCCGCCTCGAACTGGCGGCGCTTCACGGCGTACTTCGTGGCGATCGCCAGGGCGACCTTGGCCGCGTTGACCCCCGCCCCGCCGACACTGACACGGCCCTGCACCAGCGTTCCGAGCATGGTGAAGAAGCGCCGGTTCGGGTTCTCGATCGGGCTCTCGTAGACACCCTCGGCGCTGACGTCGGCGAACCGGTTGAGCAGCGCCTCGCGTGGCACCCGGACACCGTCGAACCACAGCCGCCCGTTGTCCACCCCGTTGAGACCCATCTTGCGGCCGTCGTCCTCGATCCTGACACCGGGCGCCACCCGGCCACCGGCCCTGATCGGCACGACGAACGCGTGCACGCCCTCGGACTTCCCGCCCACCTCGAGCTGGGCGAACACCACGGCCAGCTCACCATGACGGGCCGCGTTGCCGATGTAGTCCTTGCGCGCCTGGTCGCCGTGGGTGGTGATGACGAACTCCTGGCGGGCGGCGTCGTACGCCGCCACGGTGCCGAGGGCCTGGACGTTGGAGCCGTGCCCCGTCTCGGTCATCGCGAAGCAGCCCATCAGACGGCCGGTGACGAGGTCCGGAAGATAGGCGTCGTGGTGGCGTCGGGTACCCAGATGCAGGATCGCGCCGCCGAAGAGCCCGAACTGCACACCCACCTTCACCAGCACCGACAGGTCACCGAAGGCAAGCGTCTCGAAGGCGGCGATCGAGGCCCCGATGTCACCGCCCCCGCCGTACTCGCCCGGGAACCCCATGCCGGTCTGCCCCGTCGCGGCCATCTCGACGACGAGCTCACGCACCCGCTCACGGAACGCGTCGACACCGAGTTCGTCGGCGTCCTCAAGAACGGAGGCGTAGGTCACGAGGTTCTTGCGGACGAGGTCACGGATCTCGGCGTACTCGCCGTCGAGCACCTCCGTCAACGCCCGGACGTCGACGTCGGGCTGCACGTAGCCGCTCTCAGCAGTGGATCTGTCGGTAGCCATGCAGATTCGCTACCCCGCCCGCCGACGATCAAGCAGCCGCCCGGTTCTCCGGGAGCTGTACGGGGGAAGCAGGCATGCCGTCTCCGGCCGATCGCCGGTGCGGTCCGGAACAGGCCTGCCGGGTGCCTGGGACGGGCGTGCCCTGCGGGGAGCCATGCGGTCGGAGCCCGGAATCCACGGCTGCCACGACCTACACGCACGCGACGGCGCGGCCAGGCACGCAAGGACGACAACACCCGGCGCACACCCCGCCATGACTGTCACCGACGATCGCCGCACATCCGGCACGAGTCGCGCGCTCGGCCCGCTCGACCGCGTCGCGGCACTCACCGTCGTCGCACCGGTGACCTTCCCTCACGCCTCCCCCTGTCGGACTCCGTCGTCATCCCGCCCCGCCATCCGTCGACACGGACGACCGCGCTCACGCCTTGTCCGGGCGGGCTCTCTGACGAGCGCGCTCCTCGGAGTCCTGCATCTCGAGGATCCGGAAGACATGGGCGCTCGCCCGCTTGCGTGTGCTCCCGCTCGTGAAGAGGGCCGCACCGGCGACTGCCGGTGGCACGGCGAAGATGCCGAGCGCGAGCAACTCCGGCCAGTCACGCCGGGCGACGCACAGCGTGGGGGTGCTCTCGCTGTACGGGGTGCTCTCACTGGTGTAGAAGACCGGCGCGTCGCAATCGATCTCGCCGAAGGAGCTCTCCACGGTGAACGGCATCAACAGGAGGCGGCCGAGCCAGAGGAACAGGACTGCCGAGACCACCATGAGGCCGAGGCCCCAGCCCTGCAGCCGCCCGGCTCCGCGGTCGAATTCCTGGCGGGCGGTCCATTGCATGAGAGTTCCCCCGTCGGTTCTGTACGTCCGGCTTGCCCGCCCGGGATCCTACGCTCACAGGGCGCACGACGGACCGGCACCGCCCCTGTCCGCACGAGGCCCGGCCAGGCTGGTACGAGCGCCGGGGAGGGGCGCGGTCGGGCCGGGGCGGGGTCTGGTAGAACCGGCGGATGACGTACAGGTTCACGGCCCGGTCGATCGCAGCCGAGGTCGACGCCGGGGGCGAGATGCAGGCCGGTGTCGCGGAGGAGGACGAGGGGTTCTTCCTTCTGTTCACCGGCGATGCCGGTGAGCCGTCCGAGCAGGACATCTCACTCGGGACCGACACGTACTGCGTGATGACCCCTGATGAGTGCACGGCTCATGGCTGTGTCCGTGAGGTGGTCCTGACCGACACCTTGCTGACGGTGTCGCTGGACCCCGGCTGTCTGGACGATCTGGAGCTGGAGGACACGGAGATCGAGGCGGTGCTCGACGTGCCGGCCGCGAGCGTCGAAGCGCTGCGCGAGGTGCTGGCGAAGGTCCTGACCTCCGGACGTGCGGAAGCCCGGCCCCGGCTCTCCGGGTTCTCGGGCTGATCGTCGGGCCCGTACAGGGCCACTGTCCCAGGGCCGGCCACGACGGCCCCGGGGACGCACCCGTCCAACCGCAGCCGGGCCTCACCTGGCTGGAGCGGGTCCGTCGGTGGTCGGACGGAGGTAGAACAGCTCGGGGTCGCCCTCGTCGAGCCCATGGAGAAGGCCGGCCGGGGTCCACCCGGCGCGTCGGAGCAACCGCTGCATGGGCTGGTTGGAGACGTTGGCCGACGTGAACAGCTTCGGGGTGGTGCAGGAGGCTGCGGCCGCGTCCAGCAGTCGGCGGCCCACTCCCCTGCCGCGAGCCGCCGGAGCCACCATCAGCATGGTGACGAAGCCCTGTTCGAAGAAGGTGTACTCCACCACGCAGTAGCCGAGAGGGCCGGACCCGTCCTGCGCCACGGCCGTCAGTCCCTGCCGGCACCACCGTCGGATGCTCGCCCGTCGCCCGGCATCACCCCGGGCGGCGATCGGGTCGATCCCGCACAGTGCCTCGTACTCCGACTCGTGCGCGCGGCGTACGACGAACTCACTGCGGCCCGCATCGTCGTCCATGAGCCGATACTCCCAGTTCGGCACCGCGCAGGAACCCTCTTCGCGCACCCCGTCACCGGACCTGCTGGTACCAGCGCCGGTGCACCACGGGTTCGACGCAGAGCACCGCGCCGGCGGCGACGGCGCCCACCAGCAGGGCAGGTCCGCCGCCGCCGTTGAGGACGGCCCCGGCGCAGGCGGCCGCCACGGCGAGGGGGCGCAGCAGGGTCAGCGGTCCGAGGCCGACGACCACCGCGAGGGTGCTGGCCCGGAACGGGAGGAAGAAGTACGCCGCGAGCGAGAGCAGTACGGCGGCGGCAAAACAGGCGAGCGGAAGCAGGTAGCCCACGCCTCCGGCTGCCAGGGTGCCGTAGGTCCGTGTCCGGTGCGGGGCGGCCAGGAGCAGGAGGACGGCGGTCAGCGTGGGGGCGAGGAGGAGGACCGCCCCCACGGCCAGTCCGCGCAGGGCCGCCAGACCGGTGGCCCGTCGTTTGCGTATGCGGGCGTCGCGGCCGGCGTACGCGCGGAAGCCGCTGAACGCCGCGTCGGCCAGGCCGAGGACGAGGAGCGGTACGGCGGGCGTCATCGCGCGGCCCCGGCGAAGTGCTCCGGCCCGGCCATGCGGCGTGCGTCGCGTCCGAGCGCCCGGCGCAGTGGCGCCTCCAGCTCCGGGCGTACGCCGATGACCGGGCGCAGCGTGGTGCAGAAGGGGTTCGCCGTGCCGCGGGGTTCGTACAGGAGTGGCCGGATGCCGGGCACCGAGGCCGCGAGCAGGAGCGTCTCGTCGCTGTGCGCGCGGCGTGCGGAGACGACGCCGTCGTGCCGGCCGAGGGGGTGCCGCATCCGGGCACGGTGGAAGATCCAGGCGCCGAGGGGTGCGAGGCGGGTCGCGGCGATGTCGAAGTGGCAGAACGCGAGGGCGGGTGAGGCGGCCTGGGCCTGGAAGAACCGGTCCAGAGCGGGGCCGCGGAAGTGGTGCAGCACACCGGTGGAGACGTAGACGGTCGCCGCCTCCGGCAGGTCGAAGGCGTTCCCGTGTGTGAAGCGGCAGTTGAGGTTCTCCGCGCGGGCGAGCCGGTCGGCTTCACCGACCAGGGCCGCGTCGAGGTCGACACCGATCAGTTCGACGTCCGCGCCGAGGGCGCCGTCGGCCGCGAGGCGGCGGATCAGGTACCCCAGCCCGCATCCGATGTCGACGAGACGGAAGGGGCCCGTCCGGCCGGTGGCCTCACGGATCGCGGTGAACAGCGGGCCGAGGACGGCTCCCAGGCGCTCACCGATCCGGAGCTCCTCGCTGAGGCGCTGGAGTTCGGTGTGCACGCGGACGAGTACGCGGTCCACGGTGTCCGGATCGAGTACGCCGTCCTCGTCCACGGGCAGCCTGGCGACGATCCGGACCGCGCGCTCGTCACCACCCTCGCGCAGGCGCCGGATCACCTCGGAGCGCCGGACCGGGAGCCGATGGCCGTCGTGCGGGTCGACCGCCGTGATCAGGTCGGATATCTCAAGCAGCTGCTGCACGAGGGTGACCCTACGGCCCGCCGGTCCGATGCGGCGGACCGGCGGCTCTCCGGGTCCACCGGGGAACCCCCTGGGGAAGGGCACCCGAACGGACGGCACGGCAACGCAGGTCTAGACCTTGACGCGTCCATGGCAGCCCGTTAACTTCCTGGAGACATCAGCCATTCACGTCCGCAGGAAGTGTTCACATACAAGAACGTCCCCTTGGTCAGGAAGGCACACCCCCCATGCGAAGCAGATTCCTGAGATCCACCCTGATCGCGACCGTAGGCGGGCTGCTGGCAGGCCTCCTCGCGCTGCCGGCCTCGGCCGCCCAGCACGACCGGGCGAACGTGGCCGCCGACGCGATCCCGGCCTCACAGGCCGCCCCCGCCGCATTCACCCACCCCGGAGTCGGCGTCAGCCGCGCCCAGCTGGACACCATGCGCAGCCGCGTCGACGCGGGCACCGCACCGCAGGCCGCCGCCTACAGCCAGATGATCGGCTCGCGGTACGCCTCCCTGTCGTACACTCCCCACCCACGCGCCGTCGTCGAGTGCGGTTCGTACTCGAATCCCAACTACGGCTGCACGGACGAGCGCGAGGACGCGATCGCCGCGTACACCCACGCCCTGGCCTGGTACGTCACGCGCAACACGGCGCACGCCACGAAGGCGATCCAGATCATGGACGCCTGGTCGGCCACCGTCCGGGACCACACCAACAGCAACGCGCCGCTGCAGACCGCCTGGGCCGCCTCCACGTGGCCCAAGGCGGCCGAGATCATCAAGCACGCCTACGGCAACTGGCCCAACTCCGGCCGGTTCGGCACGATGCTCCGGGACGTGTACTACCCGGAGATCCAGAACGGCTCGAACTCCAACGGCAACTGGGAACTGAGCATGACCCAGGCCATCATCGGCATCGGGGTCTTCCTCGACGACAAGGGCATCTACGACCGGGCGGTGTCGCTCTACCGCAACCGGGTGCCCGCCTTCGTCTACCT
Source organism: Streptomyces sp. NPDC055962 (assembly GCF_042270185.1). NCBI lineage: Bacteria > Bacillati > Actinomycetota > Actinomycetes > Kitasatosporales > Streptomycetaceae > Streptomyces > Streptomyces sp. NPDC055962. Next base: position 80,346 of record NZ_JBHJYN010000021.1, on the reverse strand, counting down.
CACCTCGGACGGCGCCCTGCCCCGCACCAAGCCGGGTGACGGCCGCGACACCCGGGACGAGATCATCGGCTACTGGCACAACCAGACCACATTCGTGAACGGGCTCGCCCAGGAGACCTGCCGCGACTTCGTCCACACCGGCTACGGCATAGCGGCCATGTCCCAGGTGGCCGAGACCTCCCGGATCCAGGGCCAGGACCTGTACCCGGAGTTCGGCGAGCGGATCCGGCACGCGCTGGGCTTCCACGCCACGTACGAGCTGAACAGCCCGCCGTCGTGGCTGTGCGGCGGCAGCATCAACCGCGGACTCGGCCCGGTCACCGAGGTCGGCTACAACGCCCTGCACAACAGGCTCGGGAACGCCATGAGCAACACCGAGACCTACACCCGGGCCGGGCGTCCGATGGGCACGAACAACCTCTTCGTCGCCTGGGAGACGCTGACCCAGGGGGACAACCTCTCCTGAGGCACCGCACGACGGCGGGGAGCAGGGCGGCGCCGGCGCGCACTGCTCCCCGTGGGCGATCCGGCGCCGGCGGGTCCGGGCCGAAGGACCACCGTCCCGGCGTCACCCTCCGCGACACGGACCGACACCTGCTGATCGCGCCGCCGCAGTGGCGGCAGGACTCCGGCCGGCGCCCACCCACCGGGCTTCCGGGCTTCCGGGCTTCCGGGCTTCCGGGCTTCCGGGCTTCCGGGCACGGTCGCCGCAGGTCCCGTCTCTGCCGGACTCAGCCCACCGCCCTCCGCACGAGGGCGCCGATGAGCTGTTCGTCGGCCGGGGTCAGCTCCTTCAGGGCGAAGGCGGTCGGCCACATCGTGCCCTCGTCGAGTGCCGCGAGGTCACTGAATCCGAGCGTGGCGTACCGCGACCGGAACTTCTCCGCACTCTGGAAGTGGCAGACGACCTTGCCGTCCCTGGCGTATGCGGGCATCCCGTACCAGAGCTTGGGCGCGAGGCCGGGGGCGGCGGTCCTGACGATCTCGTGGATGCGCTCGGCGAGGACACGGTCCGGCTCCGGCATCTCGGCGATCTTCGCGCGCACGTCCTGCTCGGCTGCCGCCTCCTTCTCCGCACGGGACGAACCACGCCGCGCCGCAGCCTGCTTCTGCTCGCGTGCGTGTTCCTTCATGGCGGCCCGCTCATCGGCGGTGAATCCGTCGTACTTCTCGGCGGTGGCAGCGGACTTCTCGGCGGGCGACTTGGTGGACGGCATGACGGGTTCCTCTCGTGGAAGGTGCGACACGGCGGTGCACCGGCGCCGGACCGGTCGGGACGGTGTGGGAGTGTGCAGGACGATGTCGTCGGTCTCTCAGGTGGCGGGGCCGGTGTTCTTCTTCGCCGAGGCCGCGATCGTCCGGTCCGGGGCCCGGACGACGCCGCCGTGCCCCCACAGCCACCCCGTGACGGGCTTCAGCACCATGGCGCCGGCGTCCACGGCCGCGGCGGTGCCACCGTCAACGGTGGCCGGCCCGGAAGCGACGGACGAGCGGCTCGTGAGGGCCGCGGTGGTGGTGGTTGCCATGTCCCCCACGCTAGGGGCCGGGCGGTGGCAGGGGCTTCTCGATTCCTGACCGGTCTCCCCCGAGCGGCAGAGACCCCGGGCTCCGGCCGGGGCTACCTCCGCCCGCGCGTGCTGCGTCCTCGGGATCCTTCCGACGCGAGACCTGCCGCCACACAGAGCGCACCCCAGCCCCCTGCAACCGCAGCTGCCTTGCGGCGCATGGCCGGTTCGGAAAGCTGCGTGCCGAACAGCACCGCGTCGCCGAGGTCGGCCACGACCCGGCATGCGGTCACCGCCCGCCGGACGGAACGGTCCTTCGCGGCCATCATGGCGATGCCGATCGCGGCATCCCGGACGCCCATGGCCCGGATCAGCAGGGCGGCAGGGGCCGGAACGGACCCGTCCCCGTCGTCCAGACCGCACGGACGGGCCATCAAGGCCGGTCGCACAAGGACGGCCACACCGTAGGCAGCGGTGGCCGCGCCCACCCATCGCACCGGACCAGCTTCCACAGCATCCTCCATGGTTCTCGTGCTCCCGACGGATCACGGGTTCCCGGTCGGGCACCGTCCGACACTTCGGTCCGATCGGTCGTGCCGCATCGGGCTCGCCCGTCCGGCAGACGGCGGCTCGGCCTCCCGGGCGCGCTCGGGCCCGGCGGGGAAACCGGGACGCGGGTGGCCCGGGTACCGTCGAGGGCCCGGATGCACGCCTCGGCCGATGGCCGGCACCCGCATCGGGTGACGTACCCGGCGTCCGCTCCGCCACCCGGGCATCAGCTCCTGTCCGGCAGCAGGAAGGCGCGCCGTTCGTCGGCCCGGAGCTCACGGAACACGCGCTTGCGGGCCCGGCGCAGCAGGCCGTCGACGTCGCGATCGGCCAGCGTCCAGATGCGTACGGTCCGGTCGCGGGAGGCGGTTGCCAGCCGAGTCCCGTCCGGATGCCAGGCAAGGCCGTTCACCCAGTCGGTGTGGACTCCCAGAAGGGCGACGTGGGTGGCGGAGTCGGGCTCCCAGAGCCGGACGGTACGGTCCCGGGACACGGAAGCGATGCGCGTTCCGTCAGGCGACCAGGCCACGTCCTGGACCCGGTCCTCGTGGCCGGTCATGACAGCGAGTTCGGTGCCGTCCAAGGGGTCCCACACGCGGATCGTCCGATCGCGGGAACCAGTGACGAGACGGCGGCCGTCGGGCGACCAGGAGACCTTCCACACGTAGTCCGAATGGCCGCGGAGGGTGGCGACTCCAGCGCCGTCGGTGGTGTCCCAGACGATGGCTGTGCGATCCGCGCTGGACGTGGCGAGGCGGCGGCCGTCCGGCGACCAGGCCACCCCGCCGACCCAGTTGGTGTGGCCTCTCAGGACGTGGACGGTCGCGCCCGTGGCTGCGTTCCAGATACGGGCCGTGCCGTCGCGGGACGCAGTCGCTATGCGGGTGCCGTCGGGCGACCAGGAGACGTTGTAGAGATCCTCGGCGTGCCCCGCCAGGACCATGTCGTCGTCGCCTCCGTCCGCGCACCACAGGACGGCCGGCCCGTCACGCAGCGCGGTGACCAGTCGTGTGCCGTCGGGCGACCAGGCCACGTCGGACGCTTCCGCTGTGTGCCGTCTGCCCGTCGTGCGGCCGGTGGCGAGGTTCCGGATGAGCACGGTGCCGTCCTGGGAGACCGAGGCTGCACGCGTACCGTCGGGCGACCATGCCACGCGCTGGACCGAGTCGTCGTGGCCGCGGAGGAGATGCGTGCGCTCGGTGATGTCCCACACCGCCGCGGTCCGGTCGCGTGACGCCGTCGCCAGCCGCTCACCGTCAGGTGACCAGGAGATGCCGTAGACGGTGTCGGTGTGACCGGTGAGCCGGAGCTCGCTCTCCGTTCCGTCGAGACTCCAGACGCTGACCGCGCATTCCGCGTCACCTCCCGCCAGACGCGTGCTGTCGGGCGACCAGGCCAGGCAGTTGATGACGTCACGGCTCTGCAGAATCCGCTCCGTGCCCCAGCTTCCGGTGTCCCGGAGCCGCACGGTCCGGTCACCCGAGGCGGATGCGAGGAGGCGTCCGTCCGGCGACCACCGGACGGACTCGATGTTGCTCCGGTGGTCGGTGAGCGTGTGGATGAGGGCGGCGGAGTCCACGTCCCAGATCCGCAGCGTGCCGTCCTCTCCCCCGCTGGCCACGAGCGCCCCGTCCGGTGACCACGTGATGCTCCACACCATCCGCTCGTGGCCGCGCATCACGGCGGTTCCGGCGTACGACTCCATGTCCCACATCCGCACGGCACAGTCGCTGCCGACCGAGGCGAGGAGGCTGCCGTCCGGAGACCAGGCCACACCGCCCACCCCGTTCTCCCGGTCGCCGCCCGCCGCCGCATGCGGAAGGACAGCCAGTTCATCCCAGGTGTCGGTGGACCAGATGCGGACCGTGGCGTCCCTGCACCCGGCAGCGAGACGGCGTCCGTCGGGGGACCATGCCACGCCGAGCATCCAGGCCCCCTCCCCCGCGAGCACGACCGGTCGGCCCTCCCGGTCAGGGCACCACACCCGTACGGTCCCGTCGTCGCTCGAGACGGCCAGCAACCGGCCGTCCGGAGACCACGCGACACCGGATGCCCCCCGAGCGAAGCCGGGCAGCACCGCTCGCAGCCGCGACGCGCCCAAGGCCGTGTGCAGCGCCTGCACCGCCCCTTGCGTGGCCGCGCACTCGTCGACCGCCGCGAGAGCGGCGAGCAGCGCGGGTTCCGGCTCACGGTCGACACTTTCGAGCACCCGGGCCGCTACCGCGTCCGCCACGCGTTCCGTCGCCGCGCGGTCCGCCCGGACCGACCGGTCGACGAACACGGCGATCAGTGGATCCCGGCCGTCCTCGGCCTGCCAGGTGCGGGCGGAGCCCAGCCGCTCACCGACCAGGAGATAGGAGTCCAGCCGTCCCGCCAGGTCCCAGTCATGGGCCCAGCGCTCCAGTTCGGTGCGACGGCGCAGCTCATCGGCATGCGCAGCGACAGCCCGGCGCAAGGGTGCCCACTGACGGAACAGCGCCTCATGGGCGACGTCCAGCGTGCCACCGTCGCTGGTGAGGAGGCGCCCGGTCACGAAGGCGTCGGTGACTTCCTGCTCCTGCGTGGTGAGGTCGGCGCGGCGGATCCGACGACGGGTTGCCTGGGTCCGGTCGACCGTGACGAACTGCAGCAAGGTCGCGGTCACGGGTGCGTCCCCGAGTTCGCCTGCGATCTGGTCGGCCCGTTCGGACAGCGCACCGGCCACGCCGCCGAGCGCGTGGTACATCTCCTCGCTGACGGTCGCTCCCGGTCCTCCGGCGCGCAGATACAGCTCTTGGAGGGTGTAGGCCAACAGCGGCAGCGCGTCACCGCCTCCGCAGTCACCGACCATGCGGGCGACCACACCCGGGGCGAACGTCAACCCGGCTTGTTCGGCAGGCTTCTCGATGACCTCGTACAGTTCGTCCCGGCCGAGCGCGCCGATCACTGCGGGTTCGCGCACCAGCTCGGCGAGGCCGGACTCCAGTGCCTCGGTGAGGAAGTCCGAGCGGAGAGTGGCGACGAACCACACCCGGGGGTCGTGGCTCAACACCTCCCGTACAGCGGTGAGAAACGCCTCCCGCTCCTCGGATCCGGCCAGGGTGAGGAGCTCCTCCATCTGGTCGACGACGACAAGTGCCGGACGCTCCGCGCCAAGTCGGGCAAGGTGCCTCGCCAGGGCGCCGGCCGGGTCCGGCCCGGGGGAGAACGCGGCCCCGACTGTCCACCGACCGCGCCTCCGCCCCAGCGCGGGCAGCAGTCCCGCCCTCACCAGCGAGGATTTGCCGCTTCCCGAAGGGCCGACCACCGTCACGAACCGCTGTGCCCGGCCCGGCACCGCCGGGTGCAGCCGGCTCACCAGTCCTGCGATCTCCCGGTCCCGGCCGAAGAAGACAGCTGCGTCGTCCTCGGTGAAGGGCTCGAGTCCCGGGAAGGGTGGCTGTGCGGAGTGCACCGGCCGTCTCACCGGCACCGACCGGTCGAGATGGTGGGAGAGCAACTGCCCGCCCACGAGCATCACCAGCGCGATGCCGAGCAGCGGCACGGACCACTGCTGCAACAGCCGCAGAACCAGTGGCGCATGTTCCGGCTCACTGGTCGCGTAGTTCGTCGCGATGCCCATGAGGGTGCCGGTCAGCACCAGGGCGACATCGACGATGAGTTTGAGCGGCCGGCGATCCATGGATCACCAATCTAGCCATCGAAGTCCCGCAGGCAGGCAGATCTCCCCATCGGATCCGGCGGGCGGTCCGTCCGACGACACGTCAGGTGAGGGCGTGCGGCCGGTTCCGGCTCAGCCGTCACGGCGGACGCTCTCGTGCAGAGGGTCCTTCCTGTGACTGGTTCACGATCTCTCGTCGGGCCGGGCGACTTCGGCCTGGGCCGAGGTGACCATGTCGAGGAGTCCACCTCGCCTCGGGTGCTGCGCCGGAAGGTGTTGCCGGCGACGGGGGCACGCACGTCTTCCGCGGTGAAGGCGGCGAGGAGCATCCGATGCTTCATGCCGCCTCCGAAGGACGTGCCGCAACCGGTCGCCGTCGGTCTGCCCGGGCTCCTGAAGAAGCCCCCTTCGCCATCCGCCGGCATGCGGGCCTGTCGGCGTCGTTGCAGCGTCACGGCATCCGCCGGCCCGACCCCTCCTCCCCCACACGGAAGGGCCCGTCGACGGCCTCCACCCCTCCGGGGGCGCCGAGCCGCTCGGTTGAGGGCCGTCAGCCCTCCCACCGGCCGAACGGGTGGGCCGGCAGCCCCCGATGCCGGAGTACCGGCCCGGTCGTGTCGACCCGCGCAGCTGGTCACACCACGGTCCTGGGAGGGCGGGGCGAGGGGGGCGGGGGCGGCGTCCATAGGTGGGGCCGCCCCGGCGTCCCGTCAGCCGGCGGCGAGGAGTTCGAGCGTGTCGATCACGCGGTTCGAGAAGCCCCACTCGTTGTCGTACCAGGCGACCACCTTGACGTGGCGGCCGTCGACACGGGTGAGCTCCGAGTCGAAGATCGACGAAGCCGGGTTGCCGGTGATGTCGGACGACACGAGCGCGTCGTCCGAGTACTCGAGGACGCCGGCGAGCGGTCCCTCCGCCGCAGTGCGGTACGCCGCCAGCACGTCGTCGCGCGTCACGTCGCGGGCGACGGTGGTGTTGAGTTCGACGATCGAGCCCACAGGCACCGGGACGCGGATCGAGTCGCCGGACAGCTTGCCCTCCAGGTTCGGCAGCACCAGGCCGATCGCCTTGGCGGCGCCCGTCGTGGTCGGCACGATGTTGACGGCGGCGGCGCGGGCACGGCGGGCGTCGCGGTGCGGGCCGTCCTGAAGGTTCTGCTCCTGCGTGTAGGCGTGCACCGTCGTCATGAAGCCGTGCTCGATGCCGGCGAGTTCGTCGAGCACCGCGGCCAGCGGCGCGAGCGCGTTGGTCGTGCAGGAGGCGTTCGAGACGATCGTGTGCGTCTCGGAGTCGTACGCCTCGTTGTTGACCCCGAACGCGAGCGTGACGTCGGCACCGTCCGAGGGAGCGCTGACGAGCACCTTCTTCGCACCCCCGTCGAGGTGGGCGCGGGCGTCCTTGGCCGACGTGAAGCGGCCGGTCGCCTCGAGCACGATGTCCACGCCGAGTTCGGCCCACGGCAGCTGCGCCGGCTCACGCTCGGCGAGCACCTTGATGCGACGGCCGTCGACGACCAGGGTGTCCCCGTCGACGGTGACCGGGCGGCCGAGCCGGCCGGCTGTGGTGTCGTAGGCGAGCAGGCGGGCGAGGGTGGCGGGCGCCGTGAGGTCGTTGACGGCGACGACCTCGAGGGCGCTGTCGCGTTCGAGCAGTGCGCGCAGCACATTGCGTCCGATGCGGCCGAATCCGTTGATGGCGATGCGAGTCATGAATGGTGTCCCTTCGAGTCACCACCAGCGTCGCGCGCCGCGTCCGCCCGTGACAGCGGCGCGATCGCCACGGTTCGAAAGGATCGCGCCATGGGTGGTGCGGGCTTCTCGCCCGCGCCTACTCGCCCTGCGCGAACGTGCGCCGGTATTCGCTCGGGGTGGTCCCGAGGATGCGCTGGAAGTGCAGCCGCAGATTCGCACCCGTCCCGAGACCGGTCTCGGCGGCGATCTGCTCGACGCTCTGCTGGGAGCGTTCGAGGAGCTCGCGGGAGAGGTCGATGCGGGCGCGCATGACCCACTGCATCGGTGTGTACCCGGTGTCCTCGACGAAGCGCCGCGAGAACGTCCGCGGCGAGACCGCCGCGTGCCGGGCGAGTACCTCCAGGGTCAGGGGTTCGCCGAGCCGGTGCAGCGCCCATTCCCGGGTGGCGGCGAACCGCTCCCCCAGCGCGTCGGGGACGCTGCGCGGCACGTACTGCGCCTGGCCGCCACTGCGGTAGGGGGCCGCGACCAGGCGCCGGGCCGCGTGGTTGGACGCGGCCACCCCGAGGTCACCGCGCAGGATGTGCAGGCACAGGTCGATGCCCGAAGCGGCGCCGGCCGAGGTCAGCACACTGCCCTCGTCGACGAACAGGACGTTCTCGTCGACCTGTACGCGCGGATACCCCGCCGCGAGGGCCCGGGTGTAGTGCCAGTGCGTCGTGGCGCGCCTGCCGTCGAGCAGGCCCGTGGCCGCGAGCGCGAAGGCGCCGGTGGAGATCGCGGCGAGCCGCGCGCCCCGTTCGTGGGCCGCGATCAGAGCGTCCGTCACGGCTCGCGGCGGGTCGTCACGGTCCGGGAACCGGTAGCCGGGGATGAAGACGATGCCGGCCCACTCCAGCGCGTCGAGGCCGTGGGCGACGTGGTACGACAGGCCGTCGCCGCCCGTCACCAGACCGGGTGCCGCCCCGCACACCCGCACCTCGTACGGCATGCTCGCGCGGGTCGTGAACACCTGGGCGGGGATGCCGACATCGAGCGGCTTCGCCCCCTCGAGTACGAGGACGGCGACGTGATGCAGGCGGGAGACCACGGGAGACAGGGTACGCGGGGTACCGGAGCGGGGGCCCGCACCCGGGCTGGACGAACCGTCCCGCCCCTGCCCGAGACATTGACGCGCTCATGCCGCTTGGCTAATTTCTGAGAGCGCTCTCCACTTCCGCAGAACCTCCCCCCACCGCGACCAGACGCTCCGGGAGCCCTTCGTGAAGCCACCGAGATTCAGATCAGCCGCTGCCCTGGCCACCTTGACAACGTTGTCCACCCTGATCACCGGGGGGATGCCGTCATCGCAGGCCGCTGCCGCCCCCGCGGCGGCCGTGTGCAACACGTACTGCGACGCGCGGGATCCGGCGCTGAGCACGAAGGACCGTGTGCCCGTCACCGCCACGGTCTCGTCACGGTCGATCGCCCTGCACTTCGACGACGCCGCGGCGATGGGCTGGGCGTCCGTCGACAACGGCGGCACCGGTGACCAGGTGTGGCTGGACCGCTCCATGGACGGCGGCCGGACGTGGGCGTCGGGCAGCCGTCTCGGCAACACAGCCGTGCCGTCCGGCGGGCGCGGCTGGCGCACCCAGATGTACAACGTCGACGACTGGAACACCCGGGGAGTCGGGGCCCTGAGAGCCTGTGGGCAGCCGGCCGGCGGGGCCATCGCGTGCACACCCTGGGCACGGACCACCTGGAACGCCGGCAGCCGGAGCACCGCGGCGGCCACCGCCCTGATGATGTCGTTCGACCGGAGCAGCAAGCTGTTCGGCGGCAACGGGTGGTGGACCGCCGCCAACGCGCTGACCGCGATCATCGACAACAGCCGGATCAGCGGCATGGGCAGTTACACCTATGCCATCGCCGAGACCTACGACAGGAACATCAACGCGCAGGGAGGGCAGTTCCGCAACGAGTACCTCGACGACACCGGCTGGTGGGGCCTGGCCTGGATCGCCGCGTACGACCGCACCGGTGACCGCCGGTACCTCGACACCGCGCGGGCCGACGCGGACCACATGTACGCGAACTGGAACAGCACCTGTGGGGGCGGGGTCCGCTGGAACACCGGTGGGAACTACAAGAACGCCATCACCAACGAGCTGTTCCTCCAGCTCACCTCGGCCCTGCACAACCGCATCGCCGGGGACACGACGTACCTGGACCGGGCGAAGGCGGAATGGAACTGGTTCCGGAACAGCGGCATGATCAACGGTGACCGCATGATCAACGACGGCCTCGACGGCGCCTGCGCCAACAACGGGCAGCCGACCTGGACCTACAACCAGGGCGTGATCCTCGGGGCGTTGACCGAATTCCACAAGGCCACGGGTGACTCGGGCGTGCTGACCACGGCACGCGGACTGGCCGACGCCTCGACGGTGCGGCTCCAGACGGACGGTGTGCTGCGCGAGCCGGGCGAGGGCGACAGCTGCACAGGGGACGGTCCGAGCTTCAAGGGCGCCTACGTCCGCGGGCTCGGCGTACTCAACCGGCAGCTGTCCGACCGCCCCTACTCCCCGGCCCTCACCCGCTGGGCGAACAGCGCCTACGACCACGACCGCAACGCCCTCGACCAGTACGGACCGCACTGGAGCGGCGGCGGCGGCACCACCGAGCACGGGTGCCAGCAGAGCGCTCTCGACCTCCTCAACGCCGCCTCGGGCTGAACTGTGCCGGACGGGCCCGTGGGCCGGAGGAGCCTCCGCCGCATGCGGGCGGAGGACCGCGGCCGGAGCGGGCCCGGAAGGGAGACGGCCGCGGACCGCTTCCTCGCCGCACCGGGCGCCGGTGTGAAGCGGCCCGCGGGCCCATGTCCCCGCTTGGTCAGCCCGGCTTCGGCGGGTTCTGCGCGTCGAAGGCGAAGAGGGTGTTCTCGGCGGCCGCCACGACCACCGCGCGCCCCGCCGTGGTCACGCGCGGGCTCGCGCCCTGCCCGCCGGTCAGTCCGTCAGCCTGCGGGTCCGTCGACCACAGGGAGGTGCCGTCCTTCGGCGAGAGCGCGACCACACGGCCGGTGGCCGAGCTGAAGTACAGCGCGCCGGCTCCTTGGACGGGGCCGGACGCGCCTTCCACGCCGGTCTGCCGTGTCCATTTCTTCCGCCCGGTCGCGGGGTCGACGGCTGTGACGAGACCGGTCTGCCCGCTCACGTAGACGGTGCCGTCCGCCATGCCGGGCGTCCCCTCGACGGTCTCGGCGAGACGGGAGTGGGTGACCTTCCGCGAGGCGGGATCGACCCGCGCCACCCCGTCGTAGCCGGCCAGTGCCGGTCCCTCCCGGTGTTCCTGGAGGAGTACGAGCCGCCCGTCGGCGACGCCCGTCGGCACGGCGGGGCCGTCGACCTCGATGGGGCTGCCCAGCGCTCCCGAGGCGCGGTCCACGGTCCGCAGGGTGGGGTGGCGCACCTCCAGGGCGTCCACCTCCGCCCGCGTCGCACACATCGCGAGGAGCCGGGAGCCCATGGGTACGGGAGCGCACTGCGACGCCTCGGGGAACGGCGTCGTCCAGGTCACCTCTCCGCTGTGCGCGTCACGGGCCTCGAAGCGCGAGTTGGCGGCGTCGACCGTCACGACGGCGGAGCCCACCACGAGGGCGTCCTGCGTCCTGCCCGTGACGGCCGTGGACTGGGCACCGGACGGGACGGACCAGAGCTCCCGGCCGCTGTCCGCGTCGAGGGCCACCACCTCGATGGGTGGGCCCTGCGGGGCGTCCTGGTCGGCGAAGCGGTAACCGAGCACCGTGTCGTCGGTGGCGCCCACCAGGTGCAGGCCCTGGACGGGAACGCCCGGGCTCTTCGCCGTCCACACCCGCGAGCCGTCCCGGGTCCTGATACGGGTCGCGACAGCACCACCGCCCCCGCAGAACAGCGCGTCGCCGCGCGCCACACAGCGGAGTTCGTCGGTGATGCCGGCGCGGCCGCCCGGCACGGTCGTCCGCCACGGCGCGAAGCCGTCCGGAAGCACGGCACCCGGTGCTGCGACGCCGCCCCCCTTGCCGCCACCGCCGTCCCCTCCGATGCCGCCGGCCTTCAGCCCGGCGACTCCCCCGCCGATCGCCGCCACCGCGACCGCGGCCGCGAGCACCGGGCGCCATCGGCGGCGCGGACGACGGCCGACGGGGGCGTCCGAGGCACCGGCGCTTCCGTCACCGGGTCCGAGCGGGACGCCGGCGCTCCCCGCATCCGGACCGGCGGGGGTCCCGTCAGGCGCGGCGGCGGCGGGGGCGCTCGGTGCCGGGGTCCCGTCAGGCGCGGCAGCGGGGGCGCTCGGTGCCGGGGTGGCCGCCGCCCCGAGGTGATGCTGGGTGATCATGTCGCGGGTCCGACCAGTGCCGGTCCCGGTCCCGTCCGTGCCGCCGAGATCGGCCGGCAGGTCCCGCAGGAGCACCAGGAGTTCGTCCGCCGAGGGGCGCTTGTCGGGGTCCTTGTCCAGGCACGACTCGACGACCAGGCGCAACGCCGACGGTACGGCGCCCAGCGACGGCTCCTCGTGCACCACCTGGTAGGCCGTCATGTAGGGACTGTCCGCGTCGAAGGGCCCGCGGCCCGTCGCGGAGTACACCAGCAGCGTCCCCAGCGAGAAGACGTCGGACCTCGGTCCCACTCCACGCGGCGCCTGCAACTGCTCCGGCGACATGAAGGGCGGCGTCCCGATGACCCGCCCGGTCATCGTCAGCGTCTGCTGGTCCACGGCGCGCGAGATGCCGAAGTCGATGACGCGCGGGCCCTCGGGCGAGAGCACCACGTTCGAGGGCTTGAGGTCACGGTGGACGACTCCTACCCGGTGGATGTCCCGCAGGGCCTCCGCCAGCCCGATGGCGAGCCTCCTGAGCTCCGCTCCGTCCAGCGGGCCGTTGGCCGCGATGCGCTGGGAGAGCGTCTGTCCCTCGATGTAGGCCGTCGCCATCCACGGCTGCTCCGCTTCGGGGGCGGCGTCGACCACGGCGGCGGTGAAGGCGCCGCTCACCCGCCTCGCCGCTGCCACCTCCTGCCTGAAACGGATGCGGAATTCGTCGTCCCCCGCGAACTGCTGGTGGATCAGCTTGATCGCGACGGGCCGCCCGGAACTCGTACGGGCCAGGAAGACCGTGCCCATGCCGCCCGAGCCGAGCCGCGCCTCGAGCGGATAGCCACCGATCTCGGCCGGGTCACCTCCGCGAAGCGACACTCTTCCCGTCCTCCCGTCCCCCGTGCACCACTGTCACCACGGGCCTGCGTACCTGTCCTGCACACAAACTAGCCGCAGGGGACCACGACGGAGCGAGGCGGGTGACCAACAGATGCGCGGGAACGCCGCGCTGGCGCGCCCGCCGGCGGGCCGGCTCCCGGCGGGCTCCGACGGAGAACAGCCGGTCGGAAGGCCTGGCGCGCGGCCACCGGGTCACGTCAACGAGCGTGTGAGCCATGCCACTTCACCGCTCTCCTCCGTGGACACACGGTCGCGCTCGAATCCGAGCTTCTCAAGGACGCGGAGGGACGGGGCGTTCCACGTGCCGACGGTCGCCCAGAGCCGCTTCCGTCCGGTCGCGGCAGCGGCATCGAGCACCGCCGCCGCCGCCTCGGTGGCGTAGCCGCATCCGTGCACGCGCTGGAACAGCTCGTACGCGATCTCGGGCTCCTCCACGGTGGAGCGGCCGATGATCAGCCCGCAGTAGCCGATGAAGTCGCCCTCGTCACGCCGCTGGACGGGCAGCAGGGCGAACCCCGTCGTCTCCGTCTCGGCGAGCAGTTTCGCGATGGCCTTCCGCGTGTGGTCGACCGTGGGCGTCTCCTTGCCGCGTTCGGAGAGGAGCATGCGGAACTCGGCGGCATCCGACTCCTGCCACGGCCGCAGCACCAGACGTCCGGTGGTGAGGTGGAAGGGCATCGTCTCGTACGGGGTCATGGCCCCTACTCTGCCGTCTCGGCAGGGAGGGGCGGACGCGGGGCCCCTGGCGGGTGCCGGACGGCTCGCGTTCCTCCCCTGTCATGCCTGCCCACTGGACGCAGCCGCATTCCACGGTGCGGGACGAACGGCGTGGAATATGCCGTGACGTGCGTCTTTGCAATCCTGCGGACGGTGATGCGCCGGGTTGGAGGCACGTGCCGGGTGAGGTCGGCGAAACCCGGGGAAGAAGTGGCGACAGAAGATGGGAGGTTGCCATGGATGGCAGAGATCTGGAACTCGGCGAGCTTCTGGCCGCCGCGGAGTCCGCGCCGCCCGGGGAGTCCGTCGGCGTGATCGCGCACGACCTGCGCAAGCGCTTCGGAGCAGAGAGCGTGTCGTTCCTCTTCGTCGACCTCATGGGGCAGCGGCTGCTGCGCCTGATCGCACCCCCCGAAGGTGACGTGGCCGACGCCGCGGAGCAGATCGGCCTGCAGGGCAGCGTGTACGACTCGGTGCTCCGCAGCCAGCTGCAGCACGTGGAGTCGGACGGTCAGGGCGGCAGGCGCGTGATCTCCCCCGTGAGCAATCGCGGTGACTGCATCGGCGTGCTGGAGGTGACACTGCAGTACGCCGACGACACCGTCCTCGGGCAGATCAGGGACGCGGCGCACGCTCTGGCCTACATCATCGTGACGGACCGCCGCTTCACCGACCTGTACCACGCGGGCAGGCGCACGACGCGGACCAGCCTGGCCGCCGAGATCCAGCATCAGCTGCTCCCCTCGTCCTCGTGCTGCGAGGCCCCCCAGTTCACCCTCGCCGCCGGCCTGGTCCCGGCGGACGACATCGGCGGGGACACGTACGACTACACCCTCGATCAGGACACACTGCACCTGTCCATCACCGATGCCATGGGCCACGACACCGAATCCGCCCTGCTGGCCACGCTGGTCACGGCCGCGTTGCGCGGCGCCCGGCGCACGGGCTGCGACGCCCTGCAGCAGGCCCACCGAGCGCACGAGGCCCTGCTGAGCCACAGCCGTGCTCTGGCCACCGGACAACTGCTGTGCATCCGCCTGGAGACCGGCATGTGCGAACTGGTCAACGCGGGACACCCCTGGCCTCTGCGCCTGCGGGACGGCGCCACGGAGGCGGAGGAGGTCCAGCTCGCCGTCAACCTGCCGTTCGGCGTCGCGGCGCCCTCCTCGTACCGGCTCCAGACGGTTCAGCTGCACCCGGGCGACCGCCTGGTCCTGCTCACCGACGGCATGCAGGAGCGCGGTGCCTCGGCCGTCGACCTGGCCGCGCTGGTGGCCGGCACCCGCGCCTCCCACCCCAGGGAGGCCGTTCGCACCCTGACCACGGCGGTGCTGGAGGCCTGTCGCGGCAACCTCAAGGACGACGCCACCGTCGTCATACTCGACTGGCACGGCGCCGAGGGGCCCGCTCCGCACGCAGCAGCGTGACCGCACGCGCCCAGGTCGCGCCCGGCAGGCCGGGCACGACCTGGTGACGAGGGCTGAGGTGTCTCCGCCGCAGGACCCGGCGCCCTCCCGTGCTCCGCGTCGCCCGGCCCTCGCCCCGCCAGGGCGAACCCCTCCCGTGCCGGACGGCCTTTCCTCTGCCGGGCGACCTTTCCCGCACCGGCTGCCGCCGGACTCCGACGATTCTCCAACACCTCTGCGGAGAAGGTCGGATGCCCCCTACAGCGCTGGCCGGCGGCAACAGCCGCAGACGCTTCCTCCTCGGCGCCGCGGGCGCGTTCGGCGCCGGTGTCGCGGGCGCCCTGGGTGTTCCCCGTTCCGCCTCCGCCTCAGCTTCCTCCGGAGCAGCCGGGAGAGGCGCGTCGGTGACCGGCACGGTGTACATCGCGAGCGACTCCACCGCACAGACGTACAGCTCGGGCCACCACCCGCAGGCCGGGTGGTGGCAGGAGCTGCCCGCGTACTTCACCTCGAACGTCACGGTCGCCAACCGTGCCATCGGCGGGCGCAGTTCGCGGTCGTTCGTCGAGCAGGGACGTCTGGCCGCGATCCGCGTGGGTACGCGTCCGGAGCGCTTCGCCGTGGAGGCGCTCCGGAGCATCCGCTCCCTCAGGACACGTCCTGCCTGACGCCCTTCGCCGCCCGGTCGCCCTCCGGCCTCGCGGCCCGCACCAGCTCCGCGGAGAGAACGGTGCGCGTGCCCCGCGAGACCCTGAGCCGCACCTGGGCTCCGGTCGCGATGCCCTGCGAGGCCGCGGGCAGCGCCCAGGCGGTGGTCACGTCGGCATTCCCCTCGTCCAGGGCCAGGAACCGTGCCGCCCTCCTGCCCTTGCGCGACTCCATGCGCAGGACCTCACCAGTGACGGTGTCGGGCTCCCGCCGCTCCAGACAGGCGAGTGCCACGAAGTACGCAGCCAGCGCGCCGAAGGCCGTGACCGCGGCCCACTCGACGGGCACAGGACCGTCGTGGACGGCCGTGTCCCTGAACCAGCCGTGGCCGCCGCTCGCGAAGTTTCCGGGCATCATCGCCAGGAAGGCCACGAACAGGGCCCACCGGCTGAACTTTCCGGCCACCACGAGAGCGAGCAGCGCCACGCCCACCCAGCCGGCGCTCACCACCACCCCCGGCCGACGCATCGAGCCCTCGTCGACCGCCACCACCCAGTCGGGCTGCCGCAGCACGGCGAACGCGAAGAGGCCCCCCGCCACCACGGCCGCCGCGGCCGCGAGTTGCAACAGCCGGGGCGTCGAGCCGCCGAATCCGGGGCGCAGCCGCGGGTAGCGGATACGCACCGGGCGCCAGGTCCCTCCGTACGAGGACCAGACGCGCCGCCGGTCGCCGGAGTCGAAGCCGAGGAGCCGGCTGGTCAAGCTGGTGACGCCCAGCGCGGTCCCGTACGAGAGATAGCGGTCCCACACCGCCACGGAGGCGGGCGGCAGCTGGGCGAAGTCCTCGTGGGCCGTCAGCCAGGACCGCAGCCCTTCCCAGTGCCCGGCACGTTCGAGGCCCTTCGGTGTGGCCCGCTCGCGCAGCGACTTGGCGAGCAGGAAGACCAGCGCGACCCCGGGCGCCACACCGACAGCGGCCGCGGCACGCACGCCGTGCCCTCCCATGACCGCGGCCACGGCGAACAGCGATCCGGGTACGAAGGCACCGATCAGCAGGGCGCTGCCGAGCGACCGCGCGAACCGGAACCGGGACAGGCCGCGCAGCCGCGCCTCGGCGACGATCTCCTGGCGCAGGGCCGTGTTCCAGGAGGCGGCGCGCTTGTCGTCGCGGAAGGCGATCGCGCCGATGGGCGCTCCGCCGTTCGCCGCTCGGGCGGTGACCCGTTCGAGCACCCGCTGTTCATGAGCCAGGAGCACCGGTGCGGCCTGTCCTGCCTCGGTGACGTGCACGGTGCTGCGGGCGGGGTCGTCGCCCGGCTGCCGCAGCTCGACCAGCCCGCGGGCCGCGAGATCCAGCAGGGTGGCCGCAGCAGCGTGCTCCACGCCCCGCCAGCGGTTGCCGAGCAGGCTGACCACGGCCGGAGGTTCGGGATCGTCCCCGAACTCCTGGGTCGCGGGCCCCGGCGTGACCACGCCGTTCCGGGTCGCGACCAGGGCGAGCCCGAACACGACCAGCCAGAGCGCGATCAGGGCGGCGCCGCCCCAGTAGAGCTGTTCGACGAGCGTCACGCGAACCTCACCTGGACGGCGTCCTGAGCCGCACCGGGGGCCTCGAAGTACTCCCGGCGCCCGTGCGCGCCGCCCAGCCCCGCCACGATGTTCCCGGGGAAGCTTTCGAGGGCGGTGTGGTAGCTCTGCACAGCGCTGTTGTAGAACTGCCGTGCGTACGCGATCTTGTCCTCCGCCGACCTCAACTCGGCCTGGAACGTACTGAAGTGCTGGTCCGCCTTGAGCTCCGGGTAGCTCTCCCCGAGCGCGAACAGCTTCCCCAGGGTGGCGGTCAGCGCGTCCTCGGCGGCCGCTCGGTCCGTCGCGCCGAGCCCGCCGCTCATGGCCTGTCCGCGTGCGGCGGTGACCGCTTCGAAGGTGGCGCGCTCATGGGCGGCGTAGCCGCGCGCCCCCTCGACGAGATTCGGGATCAGCTCGTGACGTCGCTTCATCTGCACGTCGATCTGCGCCCACGAAGCCTGCGTCTGATTCCGCAGCCGGACGAGCCGGTTGTAGGTCCGGACGACCCACCACACGCCCACAACGACACATACCGCAACCATTGCACCGACGATGACACCCATGGTGTCGCCCCCCAAGGCCCAGAAGATCCGCCCCCCTGGCCGATCGACGTGATCTTATGCGGGGATGTCATGACCCGCGCAACGGGGGCGTTCCCGATGCGGCCGGTGGCGGCGTCGGGCGGTCACCGGTCGGGCCCTGCCGGTCGGTCCGGATCAGCGCCGTCCGGCCCCACTCGGTGAACGGGTTCCGGGCGGGCTTCGGTTCGGGCGAACGAGGACACGACGGCTTCCGGCAGGTCGTGCCCCGGCACTCGGTCAGGACCCCGGGGGGAACGCCCGGAACGGGTCGGATGCCGCCCGGAAGGCGTCTGCCGTAGGGGCGGAGTCGGGAGAAGCCCCCTCGCTCCCCGGCCGGCGGCGGCCGGTCCACGACCTCAGGGATGTCGGCCCCTCCGAGTATTCTTCCCGCCACCACATGCCGACTCGGAGGACCAAGAGAATTGTCCGGCCTGCCTGCCTTCCCCCTGCCGTTTCAGACGTCCCGTTCCCTCTCGTTCGCCACGCCCAGGACGCTGCGGGAACTCCAGATGATGGAGTGCAGCGCACACATCCGGGCGAAGCCGGGGTGGTTCGAGAAGAGGCACGATGCCGACATCGTCGCCCGGTGGACGAACGAGGCCGTCGCGCAGGGGCTCACCGAAGCGCAGGTTCGCCATGTACTCGCGGAACTGGCCCACTACGCCGCACTGCGGGACGGTGAAACCGGCATCGAGGTGTCCGCGGTCGACGGGGTGTGGCAGTCGGACACATTGATCGACGAGCAGCTCGGATCCCGGCTGCGCGAGGCGGCCCGGGTTCTGGAAGAGGTACCGGAAGCCGAGCAGGACTGGCATCCCGGTTCCGACGGCCAGGTGCTGGACCTGGTGCATCCCTCACTGTTCTGCCTGGTGAGAGGGGTGAGCGATGCGCCGGAAGACGCCTGGCGGAAGCCGGCCGGCCACTTCTCGGCCTACGAGTTCTCGGAGACGTACCAGTGGCTTCCCACGGACGTCGATGTCAGCTCCGACGGCGAGGTCGACTTCCGTTCCTATGTGAACAACGTCCACCCCGAGACCCATCACCACCTCGTCTCCGTCCTCCCGGAACTGTTCGCGCGCATGCGCCCCCTGTTCGAGAACGTACTCACCGATCTGCTCCATCCGCGCCCTCCTCGGATCGAGGCCGATCCCTACGGGTGGTACGACTCGGAGCCGGAGCACCCGGACAGGTCTTCCTACGGCGACGACGGGTCCTACCAGGAAGCCGTGCGGGCGTGGGAGGAGGCCGAGGACGAGTGGTACGAGAACCGCTCCCCGGTCGTCCCGGACGCCCCGGCCTTCACCCCGCCCGAGATACCCGGTGACTCCGCCCGGGTCGACCTGCGCGGACGCCGCCTCCAGGTCATCGTCAAGCTCGCCACCCTTCATCTCACCCCGGACAAGTCCGAGTACCGGGGCGGTTCCTGGCATGTCGAGGGGATGATGAACGAACGGATCGTCTCGACCGGCATCTATTACTGGGACAGCGAGAACATCACCGAGAGCCGGCTGGGCTTCAGGGCCGCACTCGACGACCCGCGTTACGAGCAGAGCGACGACACGGGCATGCGCGAGGTCTACGGCCTGGAGGACGAGGACGCTCTGAACCAGACGCTGGGATCAGCATCGACCCCGGCCGGCCGCTGCCTGGCGTTTCCGAACATCCTGCAACACCGCGTCGGATCGTTCCGCCTCACGGATCCCACCCGCCCCGGGTACCGCAAGATTCTCGCGTTCTTCCTGGTCGATCCGTCGGAGAGAATCGTCTCGACGTCCGATGTGGCTCCGCAGCAACCATGGTCCGGCACGACGACCATGACGCTCGAACAGGCCAAGGACCATCGTGAACAACTCATGCGGGAACGCAAGTTCTTCGTGGCCGAGCACAACGAGCAGCTCTACGAACGAGCCTTCTCGCTCTGCGAACACTGAGCCCGGAAAGCGTTCACGGCTGGGCGGTGACCGCGCTGCCCGAGAGGTGCAGGGACCTCACCCGGCGGCCGCCGAGGGGGGCGGCGGGCGCGGCTCCCGGCCACACCGGCGGAGTCCGCGCGGCCTGACCACCCCGTCCGGTGCCGCCGGGATCGTGGTCGACGCGGAGCGGGTGCGGGAGGCTACGCTGCCGGTGGTGCGCTCGTCGCCGCGATGCCGGGGGTGCTGTGGACCACGAGGCCTGCTGGTCCGGCAGGTGCGGCGGGAGCAGGATCGGGGCACCGGCGGCGGGCCCTGTCGGACTGCGGCGGAAGGCCGGTACGACGGCATCCACCGGCCGTCACCCGGCTCCGCCACGGGCACCGTCCGCCGGACAGAACCGCAGGAGGGGAAGCGTGACCGAGACAAGCGACACCCGATCCGCCGGCAGTGAGGCACCAGGGGCGTCACGGAGCCGGCTGCAGCGCCTGATGCGCTACATCCCTCTGATCGCCCCCGTCCTGCTGTGGGCCGTGCCGTGCTGGGTGCTCGTGCATGCCGGCCAGCACTGGCCGCTCCCCGTCGCGGTGACCGGCACCGCACTGTTCGCCCTCGGCCTGATCGGGATGCCGCTCGCGATGACGCGTGGCCACGGCCGGCGCCAGCAGGACCGGGCGGCGATCGTCGGTGACGTGCTGCTGGGCGGCATCTGGATCCTGTTCACCTGGTCCGTCCTGCTCGGCGTCCTGTTGCGGCTCGCCCTGACGGTGGCCGGAGCCGGTGACGGGCAGGACCGGGCCCGGCTCGTCACCTGGGCCGTCCTCGGTGCAACCGCCGTACTGCTCGCCTGGGGGTACGCCGAGGCCCGGCGTGTGCCACGCGTACGCCGCCTCGACGTACCACTCCCGCGTCTGGGGGCCGGATTGGACGGCACCCGCGTCGTCCTGATCACGGACACCCACTACGGTCCCCTCGACCGCGCCCGCTGGTCGGAGAAGGTCTGCGAGAGGGTGAACACCCTGGAGGCCGACCTGGTGTGCCACACCGGCGACATCGCGGACGGCACGGCCGAACGCCGGCGTGCCCAGGCCACCCCCCTGGGCAGCGTCCAGGCGACTCGGGCCCGTGTCTACGTCACCGGCAACCACGAGTACTACACCGAGGCCCAGGGCTGGGTCGACCTGATGGACGAACTGGGCTGGGAGCCGCTGCGCAACCGCCATCTGCTGCTCGAACGAGGCGGTGACTCCCTCGTGGTCGCCGGGGTCGACGACGTGACCGCCGAGTCCTCGGGCCTGGCGGGCCACCGGGCCCACCTCGCCGGAGCCCTCCGGGGAGCCGATCCCGAGCTCCCCGTACTCCTCCTCGCCCACCAGCCCGCGTTCGTCGACCGCGCGGCAGCGGAAGGCGTCGACCTCCAGATCTCCGGCCACACCCACGGCGGCCAGATCTGGCCCTTCCACTACCTGGTCCGCCTCGACCAGCCGGCCCTGGCCGGCCTCAGCCACCACGGCGCTCGCACACTCCTCTACACCAGCCGCGGGACCGGCTTCTGGGGTCCGCCCTTCCGCGTCTTCGCCCCCAGCGAGATCACCCTGCTCGTGCTCCGCTCCCCGCAGCAGCCCGCCTCCTCCTGACGCGTGTCGCAGGAGGTCGGGAAGGCGGAGCCGGGCGGCGACGCCGGGTGGGGCCTTGCGGCCGGGGCGCGGCCGTGGGGGACGGCAGCGGCTCGGCGGTGAGGTCCGCGTCGTCTCCCTCATGGAAGATCTCGCCCGCCCCCTCACCTGCATATGGTCGGACGATCTCACGGTGTGAGCGGATGTAGGCTCCTCGCACGACTGGAGTGATCGCACCTTGCGATGATCGTTAGTGCTGCTCTCACGCGGAGCAGAGAGGAGTGGGGCCATGACAGTGGTGGAAAGCTGGTCTCGCGTGATGAACCTCCTTCAGGAATGCGCCCCGGCTGATCACGCTGATTTCCCTGGACCGGCTACGGAGCCCATGATTGCGGCCGCCGAGGAACGGATGGGAATCCCACTCCACCCGGATCTGCGGGACTGGCTGCTTCAGAACAGTCTCGATCTTCCGGAGGAGGACATGGACGACGATGTGCGATGCCACGGTTTCGCCGGGTTCCCTGACGAGGGCAGCTTCTTCTTGGGGATCAGGGAGATGGAGAAACTCTACGACCATCACTCCCGGCCTGGAGGCATAAACCCTCCGGATCAACCGGACAATCCGTTCTGGCGCAACGAATGGATCCCGTTCCTGTCCGACCAGGACGCCTGGGCGGGAAAGTTCATCGATGTGCGGGACGGGCGTATCGGCACATGGTTCACAGGGGAAGTCACCACTGTGGGCGAATTCGATTCCCTGGCCGACTACTTCGACTCCTTGGCGAACATGCTCACCAATGTTTCCCAGGGATCACATGCGACGTGCTCGACGGCCGAAGGCCGGCTTTTCTGGACATGAGACGTTGAGGACACAAAGCAGGAATGCCCCCACGGTCACCCGCGGGGGCATTCTTACTGCATCCTCATGACGGTTACGGCGTGGGTGCGGTGAATCCGTCGAGGTCGAGCCAGTAGTCGTCGTCCTCCAGCAGGCGCTGTTCGTTGATGAAGCCACCGAAGGGCTGCATCGACTGGGTGTTGACCCAGTTCGACATCGAGGACCTGCCGCAAGGCTCCTTCCAGGTGGGAGGAGTCGCGTCCGGGCGCAGATGGAGCGTCATGGTGTCGTCGGCATTACGCTTCAGATAGGTCTGCACACATTCTTTTCCGCTGTACGAGACAGGGTTGGGCCCGTTGACGTTTCCACCGCTCTGGAACGAATTGGCGAAAGTGAACTCGTCACAGCTCCTCTGGTCGGTGATCGGCTTTCCGGCATCCGCGGACCACATGTCACTGAACAGGCCGGTGTACTTGTACGTCTTCCACCGCCTCTCGCAGATGAGCTGACGGTTACGGGCCTGCTGTGTCTTGGTGGGCTCGTCGGTGGCCATCTTGTTGGCCAGGTAGGTCAGCGGCTTGCCCCCGTTGTGGTTGCCCCAGTCGATGTTGGTCTTTCGCCACATCATGTCGATGTGGGCGGCGGCACCGGGGAACTTCTTGGAGTTCATCGTGAAGGTCGGGGTGTAACCGGGGAACACACAGCCCGTTCCAGAACCCACACTGTCACAGCGGACGTCCAGCTTCGACTTCTCGACCTCGGTCGGGACAGGCATCGGAACGCCGTTACCCGATCCCCCGAAGGTCCAGTAGGGGGTGATCACGTCCTTCGTGGTGCCGGTGCTCGGTGTCCACTTGAACCGGGTGGTGATGGTCCTGATCACCGTGTCACCCTTGGCGAACACCTTGGACCCTGACCAGTTGACGCTCGTGACGCTGCAGTATCCGCGGCACTTGGCCTGGTAGTCCATGGTGACCGTGTTCAGTGCACCTGTCATCTGCTTCAACACCATCGTCGTGACCTGGGAGAATTCATTACTCCGGGCGTCGAGATAGATCGTGTTGTAGTAGTCGAAGTACGACCTGCCCGACGGTGCGCCGTCCGTGAAGAACGTGGTCGTCACCTCGTCGTGTATGCATGCATTGGTGCGCTTGCGGGTGATCGAGACGGACACGATGGAGCACGACGCGCTGCTCCTGGCTGCCATCGGGGCCGCCGAGGCGGAACCGGACGAGAGCAGGGCGGCACCGGGATAGAAGTCCTCGTTGATCTCGTCACCGGGCTCGTCCAGTTCCGGGTCAGGAGCGGTCAGGTCGGCCCGCATGTCGCCGGTCATCGACTGGCCGTCGTACGTGCCGGGTACGAACGCCATGGCGTCGAAGGCGATGTCGGCCTCGCCGTTGCCGCCGTTGAAGTTGTCGAGACGTACTTCGGGGATCTGGTCACCGAACTCGTAGGCGCCCAGGTCCACCCACTTGTTGGACTGGTTCGCCGTCTGCGAGACGGCTGCTTCCTCCTCCCCGTCCGGAGTCTGGATCCGGTACACGGCGTTGGACGTCTGCGCACCGTGGTCGGGGATGTGCGCGAAGAGCTTGGCCTGGCGGGAGGTGTTGGTCAGCGGAGCATTGAGCTTCCAGGTGCCGGTGACCTTCAGCCGGTTGGCGTTGGCCGGGTAGGACTCCTCCGTGCGGGTGTGCGTGAACCAGAAGTGGTTGCCGTAGCCCGCGCCGATCTGATGGGTGTCGATCTTCCCCGGATACGTGGTGACGGTGGTCGGGTTGTCCTTGTCGTCATCCGTGAGGTCCATCTGGGTGTCCCAGGGGACATAGGTGAACCCGAACGTGCCGTCGGATTTCACCGCCCCGCATCCGCGGTCGGTGTCGACCCCCGCGGGTGTGGTGCCACCGGGCAGATCGTCGACCACCAGGGCGTTGGAGGGAAGGCTCCCGGTCGAGCAGTTCGGTGGATAGGAGTTGGCGTCGGGCTGCTCACCGTAGGACGTGCCGAAGCGGTGTACGCCGTTGCCGCACTCGGCGAGTTTCTCGCAGTCCTTCCACTGGTCCTTGGTGATCTCCTTGTTCCACCAGCAGTGGAGCCAGTGGGGGTTGGTGTCGCTGTTGCCCGAGTCGAGCGTGCAGGCGCCCTGTCCCTGGTCGTTGGAGTCGTTGTCGCCGATCTTGGACGGGACGCAGGAGTTGGACGCGTCGCAGAAGAGGTCCACCGGCGGCTTGGCCGCGGAGCGGTCCGCGTTGGTGGTCCACCACGCGGGGCGGTAGCCCGCCTGGAAGTCACCGGGCGCGAACATCGCGGAGATGGGACGCGCCGCCCAGCCGATCACCTTCTCCTCGTACGGCCAGTCCTGCGGGTGTGCGGCGTGGCTGTAGTCGTCGCCGGCGGGGTTGGTGGCGCTCTGCAGGAACGGAACCCGGTTGGCCTTCCACAGCGGGTTGGCCGGGTTGTTGGTCCAGCCGACGCCCGAGTGCCCCTGCGAGTCGGCGGTGTCGTAGAAACCGGAGTTGTACGCCCACAGGGCGAAGAACCAGTTCTCGATCCACTTGGGGTGGCCGCCGTTGATCTTCATGCCGGCGTTGTAGGTCTGGTTCCACTTCTCGGACAGGATCCGCACACCGGCGGCGACGTTCGCCGTGTAGTCGAGAGCCACGGCTTCCTGCGCGAGCGTGGACAGAGCGGTCTCACCCGGCTTGGTCTTGCCGGCGAGACGCATGCCGTCGGTCGCCTGGGTGATGCCGTAACCGCAGTCCGCGTCGGCCCAGTTGATCCGCCAGGGGTCGATCTGCTCGCCGGACGCCGCGAAGTCGACACCGTAGTAGTTGCCGACCAGGGAGTTGGCGGTGACCCCGGGCACGGCGAAGCGGGTCGCCTGCCACATGTTGGATTCCTGCGCGGTGATGCCGAGCATCACCTGTGCGGGGATGTGCCACTTGTCGGTGACGTCGGGGTCCTCGTTGTCGAGGGTGCCGTTGGGGTCACCCGCGAGGACGGTCGAGGGGAACAGGCCCTGCGGCTGATAACCGCCGGTCCCGGTGTTCTTCCAGTTGCCTTCGCGGTAGAAGTCCAGTTCACCGACGACAGCCTGGTCCACCGCCCATTCGACCTGGCGCGGAGTGGGCTGGAACGCCTGCTTCTTCGGGTCGTTGCGGGCCACCGCGCAGTAGCGTTCGCCGGTGCCCTCGCTGGGGTTGTCGGCCTGCGCGGCGAGCGCCTGGGTACGGACGCTCTGGGTGGACAGGCCGTCCGTGCTCTTCTCACCCGTGTCCGGGCCGGAGTCGACCGGACCGCCCGTGGGCAGAGCGGGAGACAGGGCGTGCCCCTGCGCCTCGTCGCCCACACGGTGCGCGCCGGGGCGCAGGTCGAGGGTCACGGACTTGCCCGAGTCCAGCATGCGCAGGGCCGTACGGGCGGGCCGCGGCTTGGCGGCGTCCTCCGGGTTGACCAGAGTGGTCTTCCCGTCGGACCAGGTGGTGGTCAGAGCCGCCTGGGCGTGACTGGAGATCGCCGCGCCCATGGGGAGCTTGCCGGGGTTGTGCACCCGCTTGGGCAGGGCCTTGGACGTGGCGTCACCGGTGACGAACACCTCTCCGCGTGCCGAACGAGCCAGGTCCCAGGCCTCCAGCTTGCCGGAGGCCACCGTGACGGGCTCGGTCTTCTTGCCCTGCGCGACCTCGGTGCGTGTCAGGTGCTTGGCCCAGCTGGCCGGCGTCTTGGATGCCTTCTTGTCCAGCTCGCGGTCGATGAAGGTGATGCCGCCTTCGGCATCGGCAGTGATCTGGAACGGCACAGTCGTCGTGGTGGCCAGGGGCTTCTCGGTCCTGCCCTTGATGCGCACCAGCTTGTTGCCGTGCGCGGCGACGACGCCTTCGGCCGTGGGAACGGCAGACGTCACCTGCCCGGCGAGCGTGACGGACGGGCTCTGCTTGCCCGTCGCTGCGTCGACGGTGATGAGACGGGTCTGCTGCTTCTCGTCGCCGTCGTGAGAGAGCTGGGTGAACACCGCCTGATCGCCCTGGCCGCAGCCCGGCGAGAAGTAGGCGAGCGACGACTGGAACGGAAGCTTGGTCACCTTGCCCGATTCCAGGTTCACCACTGCGGTGAAAGCCCCGCGGACCATGAGCTCGGGCTTGTTGGTGAACATCCGCGGCGCATACGAGACGGCTGCATACTTGCCGGACTCGGTCACGCAGTGGTTACCGATCCACGTGTCCGAGGCGAAGCCGTCCTCGAACAGGCTGGCTATCGTCCGAAGCTGATAGCCGTCCTCCTCCTTGCCCGCGAGTATGTGGAAGCCGGTTCCGTCGCCGGTCGCGGTGACCGCGGTGTCGGCGGACTTCTCGTAGTCCGCGCCGAGTATGCGGACCCGGTCCTTCGCCGGGATCGCGGACGGCTCCAGCGAGACCTTCTTCTGCTGCTCGGTGGTGTCGCTCCACCCCTGTGCCGCACCCGCGGGCGGTTTCGACCCGTCGGCCTGCGCGGGCAGACCCAACGGTATCGCCAGCGCCATGGCCACCGCGAGGGTGACCGGTATGCGCGGACGGATACGTCTCTTTCTCAACTGCTTTTCCCCTCTGGTCATCTACTTGACGGCCTTGGCGGCCGTAAGGACTTCCTTCATGCGCCTTTCGACGGCAGTGAGCTGGTCCTTGTTCTTTTTGATCAGCTGCTTCTGCACTGCCGACTCCTCCTTGAACCAGACCTCGATCAGGCGGGTCTGCTCCTTGCAGTCGATGTCGTCCAGCGCGAGCGCGATCGAGTCTTCGGTGTCGGTGCCGCCGAGGCCCTGTTCCATGGCCCTGTACGGATCCGAGGCGGCGTGGCCCTTGCCCTTCATGCAGGCCGACCACTTGGTGATGGCCTTCTCGACCGGCTGGTGGGGGCGGGATTCGGAAATTCCTGTCGACGCGAGCTGGACGACGAATCCCGCATCGAACTCGTTGAGCTTGAGTTTCCGCTTCGCCCATCCGACACAGCCGCCTTCGTGCAGCTTCTTGCCGTCGTACTCGGCGCGAGCCGGTTTGGTCTCGTCGCCCGCCCCGGAGTAGGCACCGTCGCTGCCGGTGGGAGGGGCGAGCGATTCCGGCTTGGTGCGCCCGGTGAGAACCTCGACCTGGATGTTCGGCAGGTCGGGCGTCTGCTCGGCGGTGTACTTCCGCTGCTCGGGCGGGAGCAGGTATCCGTACTTCTCCGCCTGAGCACGGTCAGTGATGCCGTAACGGCGCTCGATGTTCATGCTGTTGCTGCTCGCCGGCGGATTCACCCCAGGGCGTGGCAGGTCGACCGTGAATCCGTACTCGGCCATGCACTCCGTCTGAAGCGTGCGCAGAGCGGAGTCGATGACGACCTGATCCGCGTACGAGACCATGTAGCCTTCGAGCGGAAGTTCGAGGCCCTTGACCAGTCCGGAACTGGGCATTTCCTCCGGCCACTCGCTCCGGTTGGCATACGTCTCTTTCGTCTCTTTCGCAGCTGTGCCCGAGGAGGGCTCGGACTGCGAACAAGAGCTGAGAAGTATTGCCGCGAGCATGACAGTCGTGGCAGCGGACGCTTTCCTGAGGACGTGCACGGGTTCCTTCTCTGTGTGATGTCGTGAAGCGCCGAGACGCTCGTGAAGAGGCGCTTTCGCACCCATGGCGAACGGGCACGGAGTGACCGGCCCGCCACGATTCGGGAGCCGGGATTCCCGGAAAGTCGGTGTGCCCGTTCACATGTGTCGAGTACGGCACGGGTGGCGGCTCCGGCACTCGATGTCTTGGTCGGCCCACGGGACGCCCGTCCGCCGCCTTGCTCAGTGAGCCCTGCCACGGACACCACGTACGAACGAAGGCTGCTTGAACGGGCCGCACGTCACCGCGGCTCGAGGGAGGCGAGGTCGAGAACATCGAGCCGGACTCTCCGCGGCCGACTGCCGTCGCATCCGCATCCGCATCCGCATCCGCATCCGCACCGGCGAACTCCGGGGCCGCTGCGTCCGTAGCGACGTCGCCGGTTCGCCGGTCGGAGCCGACGTCATTCCTCTCCCCCACGCGTTGATGCAGCGTTCCCC
This sequence comes from Streptomyces sp. NPDC055962, assembly GCF_042270185.1. Lineage (NCBI taxonomy): Bacteria > Bacillati > Actinomycetota > Actinomycetes > Kitasatosporales > Streptomycetaceae > Streptomyces > Streptomyces sp. NPDC055962. The sequence continues at coordinate 52,383 of NZ_JBHJYN010000021.1, read as the reverse complement.
CCCAGGCGCACGTCGGTTCAACGTCGAGGACTGGACGCGCGGTGGACGCCATCTGCATGCCCCAGCCATCGACTTGGGCATTAGATCATCATCACTTCTCCGCGAAGTGGACATTCAGTGACCTAGTCGACGGTCACGAATTCATCTCTTTCTCACCTGCGCGGTCGAAGCCGGTGACGCCACAGCGACGGACGGCACAGACCTCTTGGCGGCGGATGGAGCAACCTAACTGACGTAGACAAGAGCAGAGTTGGCTCCGATCGGCTGTTCGGCCACCCCGGAGCGGTGTGATGCATCGCTCGCCTGGGATCAGCGATGCCATGCCCGATCGATCCGACGACGACGTGAAGCACACGGGCTGAGGGCCCATGAACACGGAGGCGCGATACGGCCCTGTGCGGAGCCGAGCCAACAGGCCGGGTCCGGACCGCACCGCACCGCACCGCACCGCACCGCACCGGCAGGGGAGCACATACCAGGACCGCGGCAGCAGCCACCGGCACCGCTGTCGGGTCCGGCCGCCGGGCGGGGAACTCGCGCCCTCGATGGTCTCGCGCACCGAGGAGGAGGCCCCCGGGCACGTGCCCGCTCCCCCGCCGTCCAGGTGCGATCCGCCCGGGGAAGATCCGGGACCCCGTCCGGGTTGGTAGAAGCGTGAACGACTTCGGGATGCATGAGCTGGACGTGGTGGTCATCGGCGCAGGGCAGGCGGGCCTGTCCGCCGCCTACCACCTGCGGCGCGCCGGCCTCGGGCCCGACCGGGACTTCGTGGTGCTGGACCACGCGCCCCGTCCGGGTGGCGCCTGGCAGTTCCGCTGGCCCTCGCTCACCTACGGCAAGGTGCACGGCATGCACTCCCTGCCCGGCATGGAGCTGACGGGCGCCGACGACAGCCGTCCCTCGTCGGAGGTGATCGGCGCGTACTTCGACGCGTACGAGCACCGGTTCGGCCTGCGCGTGCACCGCCCGGTCGAGGTGGACGCCGTGCGCGAGGGTGACGGCGGTCGGCTGCTCGTCGAGACCTCCGAGGGCACGTACACCACCCGTGCGCTGATCAACGCCACGGGCACCTGGGACCGGCCCTTCTGGCCGCACTACCCGGGCCAGGAGACGTTCGAAGGACGGCAGTTGCACACGGCGAACTATCCAGGGCCGGCCGAGTTCGCCGGCCTTCGCGTGATCGTGGTCGGCGGCGGCGCGTCGGGGACCCAGCACCTGATGGAGATCGCCGGTACGGCCTCCGCGACCTACTGGGTGACGCGGCGGCCCCCGGTGTTCCGGGAAGGGCCGTTCGGTGAGGATCAGGGCCGGGCCGCAGTGGCCATGGTGGACGAGCGCGTACGCCGGGGACTCCCGCCTCGGAGCGTGGTGAGCGTGACCGGGCTCCCGCTCAACGACGCCGTACGGCGCGCCCGTGAGCAGGGGATCCTCGACCGGCTCCCCATGTTCGAGCGGATCACCCCGGACGGAGTGGCCTGGGCCGACGGCAGCACGGTGGACGCCGATGTGATCCTGTGGGCGACCGGCTTCCGCCCGGCCGTCGACCACCTGGCGCCGCTGGGACTGCGCGAGCCGGGCGGTGGCATCCGCGTCGAGGACACCCGAGCGGTGCGGGACCCCCGCGTGCACCTGGTCGGGTACGGCCCGTCCGCGAGCACCATCGGCGCGAACCGGGCCGGGCGGGCGGCGGTCCGCTCGGTCACCCGCCTGCTGAACCAGGTGCCCGCCTGACCGGCGGGATCAGCGGGCCGAGTCACCGGGTGCCCGCCTCACACATCCGTGACTCAGCTCGGTCCTGCCGGAAGATGCGGCGGGCGTGCGAAGCAGTGCACCGACAGCGGATCGACTTCCTCCTCCGGCCGGACGTCCCGGGGCGGCTCCGCAGCCGGGCCGATGCCTCAGGTGGCGACCGGTGCCGGCCGGCTGTCGCCGCGGATCAGGGCGGCGTACCGCCCGTCCTGCGCGAGCAGTTCCTCGTGCGTGCCGCGCTCGGCCGCGCGGCCGTCGTCCAGGACGACGATCTGGTCCGCGTCCCGGACGGTGGAGAGCCGGTGCGCGATGGTGAGGGTGGTGCGGCCCTTCGACAGAGCGTCGATGGCTTGCTGCACAGCGTGTTCCGTACGGGTGTCCAGGGCGCTGGTCGCCTCGTCGAGGATCAGCACCGGCGGGTCCCGGAGAATCGTCCGGGCGATCGCCAGCCGCTGCTTCTCACCGCCCGAGAACCGGTACCCGCGTTCACCGACGAGGGTGTCGTAGCCGTCGGGCAGCCCCGCGATGTGCTCGTGGATCTGTGCGGTGCGGGCCGCCGCCTCGATCTCCTCGTCGGTGGCGTCCGGTTTCGCGAAGCGGAGGTTGTCGGCGACCGAGGCGTGGAAGAGGTAGGTCTCCTGGGAGACCACGCCGACGGCCCGGGCAAGGGTGTCGAAGTCCAGGTGGCGTACGTCGACACCGTCGATCGTGACCCGGCCCCCGGTGACGTCGTACAGCCGGGGAACCAGGTAGCTGAGCGTGGACTTGCCCGATCCGGTGGGGCCGACGACGGCCAGGGTGTTCCCTGCGGGCACGGTCACGTCGATGCCGCTCAGGGTCGGGCCGCTCGTCGCGTCGTAGGCGAAAGTGACGTCCTCGAAGGCGAGGTCGCCGCGGATCTTCTCCAGCCGGACGGGCTTCTCCGGCTCGGTGATGTCGACGTCGAGGTCGAGGTACTCGAAGATGCGCGCGAACAGGGCGAGGGACGTCTGCATCTGGACACCGGTGGAGAGCAGGCTCACGGCGGGCCGGAAGAGGCCCTGCTGGAGCGAGACGAAGGCGACCAGCGTGCCGATGGAGACGGCGGTGACACCCGACTGGAGGGTGAGACCCGCCGCCCAGTAGATGACCGCCGGCATGGCGGCCATCACGATTCCGATGGTGGACATCCTCCAGCGTCCCGCCATGCTGGAGCGCACTTCGAGGTCGACGAGGCGCTCCGACTCCTCGGAGAAGGCCCTGGTGAGGGAGTCGGAGCGTCCCATGGTCCGGCCGAGCAGGATCCCGCTGACCGAGAGTGATTCGGTGACGGTGGCCGCCATCGCGGCCATCTGCTTCTGGCGCTGGGTGGTGATCTTCTTCCGCTCCCGGCCGACGCGGCGGCTGATCCACACGAAGACCGGCAGCAGGAGCAGCGAGACCACGGTGAGCCGCCAGTCCAGCGCGAGCATGGCGACCACGGTGGCGACGACGGAGGTGAGGTTGGAGACCAGGGAGGTCGCCGTGGAGGTGACCGTCGCCTGCATTCCGCCGATGTCGTTGGCGATGCGGGACTGGACCTCACCGGTGCGGGTCCGGGTGAAGAAGGCGAGCGGCATCCGCTGCAGCTGGGTGTAGACGGCGGTGCGCAGGTCGTGCATGACGCGCTGGCCGACCGTCGTGGAGATCAGGGTCTGCAGGACGCCGAAGACGCTGTTCATCACGGCGGTGAGGATCATGCCGAGCGCGAGGAGCGTGAGCAGCCCTGTGCGCCCCTGGGGGATCGCGGTGTCCAGGACCTCGCGCAGCAGGAAGGGTGAGGCGACCGACACGAGGGAGGAGGCGCCGACCAGCAGCCCCACCACGGCGAGTCTCGCGCGGTAGGGGCGGAAGAGCCGGAAGATGCGGCGCAGCTCGGCGGGCGGCTGCCCGGTGTCCGGCGCGGGAGGTGTCCAGTCGGGTCCGTCGGGTTTCATGAGCTCCTTCGAGAGCGTGCGGTGGAAGGGTGCGGGGCGTGCGGCCGGGCCCTCGGGGTCCGGCCCATGAGCCGCATTCGGGAGCCTAGCTCATTGTTACCTCTATTCACAATGAACCAGGTCCTGATATTGTTCCCGCATGGACTCCCCCGACTCCGACGGCATGCTGGCCGAGCAGCTGCTGCGGCTCACCCGCAGGCTCCAGCGCATCCAGAGCCGGCAGCTGGAGCCGATAGGCATCACCCCGGCCCAGTTCCGCCTGCTGCGCACGACCGCGCACTACGACGGTCCGCCCCGGATGGCCGATCTCGCCGAGCGGCTGGACGTCGTCCCGCGCGCGGTGACCACCCTGGTCGACGGCCTGGAGGCGAGCGGCCGGGTGCGGCGCGCCCCGGATCCGACCAATCGCCGGGTGGTCCGGATCGAGATCACCGAGGAGGGCCGGGCGGTGCTCCGTTCGATGCGCGACGCGCGGAAGGCCGCCGCTGAGGAGATCCTGGCTCCACTGACCGCCGAACAGCGTGAGGTGCTCGGCGGTCTGCTCACCGCTCTGGTCGACGGGATGCCGGGGCGCCGCCGCTGCTGAGACGCGCGGTGCGGTCACCGCGCCGTCGAGGGGATCCTGACATGCCGCTGCTGGAGCCGAAGCCGGAAGCCCTGCGCCCTCGTACGACACGGGCGCCGTCCCCCGATCGGGTGCCCGGCGCGAAGGCGTCGGGGACCCCGGCGGAGCTGCGGGCCGGCCTGACGGCCCTGCTCGGTCCCGAGAAGGTGCTCTGGAAGGTCTCCGACCTCGTGCGGTACGCCTCCGACGCCAGCCCCTACCGCTTCCTCCCACAGGTCGTACTGGTCCCGGAGGACCTCGACGACGTCTCGGCCATCCTCTCCTACGCCCACGGCAACGGCCGGAGCGTCGTCTTCCGGGCAGCCGGCACCAGCCTCAACGGCCAGGCGCAGGGCGAGGACATCCTCGTCGACGTCCGCCGGCACTGGACGGGGATCGAGGTCCTGGACGGTGGCGCCCGGGCCAGGATCCGCCCCGGGACCACCGTCATGCGGGCCAACGCCGCGCTCGCCCGGCACGGCCGGATCCTGGGGCCCGACCCCGCCAGCGCCATCGCCTGCACCATCGGCGGGGTCGTGGCGAACAACGCCTCGGGGATGACCGCGGGAATCACGAGGAACTCGTACCGCACGGTCTCCTCGCTGACCTTCGTCCTCCCCAGCGGCACGGTGGTCGACACGGGTGAACCGGACGCCGACGAGCTGCTCCGCCACGCGGAGCCGCACCTGTGCGACGCGCTGCTGGCTCTCAAGGCCGAGATCGAGGCCGACGAGCGGCTCACCGCTCGCATCCGCGCCAAGTACGAGATCAAGAACACCAACGGCTACCGCCTCGACGCGTTCCTCGACGGATCGACTCCCGTGGAGATCCTCCGTGGGCTGATGGTCGGCTCCGAGGGCACGTTCGGCTTCATCTCCGAGGTCGTCTTCGACACGCTTCCCCTGGACCGCCAGGTCTCCTCCGCGCTGCTGTTCTTCCCCTCGCTCACCGCGGCGGCCGCGGCGGTGCCCCGGTTCAACGAGGCGGGAGCGACGGCCGTCGAGCTGATGGACGGCAACACCCTGCGCGCCTCGGTCCGGGTCGACGGTGTCCCCTCCGACTGGGCGGCGCTCCCTCCGGGGACGACGGCGCTCCTCGTGGAGTTCCGCGCGCCGGACGAGAGCACGCTGGCCGCCTGCGAGCGGGCGGCGGCCTCGGTCGTCGCGGACCTCGACCTCGTCGCTCCGGCCGTCTCCGTCACCAACGCGTTCACCCGGGACGCCGCCACGGTGTCCGGTTACTGGAAGGCGCGCAAGGCGTTCGTCACCGCCGTCGGCGGCTCCCGCCCCTCGGGCACGACCCTGATCACCGAGGACTTCGCCGTCCCGCCGTCCCGGCTCTCGGAGGCATGCGAGGCGCTGCTCGCACTCCAGGCCGTCCATGGCTTCGACGCCGCTGTCGCAGGCCACGCGGCGCACGGGAACCTGCACTTCCTGCTCGCCTTCGACGCCGCGGACCCGGCCGACGTCGAGCGGTACGCCGCGTTCATGGACGCGTTCTGCACCCTCGTCGTCGACCGGTTCGACGGGTCGCTGAAGGCGGAGCACGCCACCGGGCGCAACATCGCACCGTTCCTGGAGAGGGAGTGGGGCCCCGTGGCCACAGAGCTGATGTGGCGGACGAAGCAGGCCGTCGACCCCGACGGGGTCCTGGCCCCGCGGATCGTGCTCGACCGGGACCCGAAGGCGCATCTGCGCGGGCTCAAGACCATCCCCAAGGTCGAGCCCGTCGCCGACCCGTGCATCGAGTGCGGCTTCTGCGAGCCGACCTGTCCGAGCGAGGACCTCACCACGACACCGCGTCAACGGATCGTGCTGCGCCGGGAGATGATGCGGCAGCCCGCCGGTTCACCGGTGGAGGCGGGGCTGCTGGACGCCTACGGCTACGACGCGGTCGACACCTGCGCCGGTGACTCCACGTGCAAGCTCGCGTGCCCGGTCGGCATCGACACCGGGGCCATGATGAAGGACTTCCGCCACCATCGGCACTCCCCGCGTCAGGAGCGTGTGGCGGCTCTGACCGCGCAGCACTTCAAGGTCGTGGAGGTGTCGGCCCGGGTCGCCCTCGGCGTGGCCGGTCTCGTCACACGCCATGCCGGGGACCGGGTGCTGGAGGCCGTGACGCGGCTCGCCCGCAGAGCCGTGGACCCGGATCTGGTGCCCGAATGGCTGCCCGAGATCCCCGGAGCCGCTTCCCGCTCCCTGCCGCCCACCACCCGGGCGGGTGCGAGCGCCGTCTACTACCCGGCCTGTGTGAACCGCATCTTCGCGGGCCCGGCGGATGCGGGGGCGCTGTCCCTCGCGGAGTCCGTCGTCTCCTTGTCCGCGCGAGCCGGGAAGCCCGTGTGGATCCCCGAGGACGTGACCGGCACCTGCTGCGCGACGATCTGGCACTCCAAGGGGTACGACACCGCCAACGCGGTGATGGCCAACCGCGTGGTGGAGGCCGCCTGGGGCTGGACCGCCGGCGGCTCGCTCCCCCTGGTCGTCGACGCGTCGTCGTGCACCCTGGGCCTGGCGCACGAGGTCGTGCCCTACCTCACCGAGGACAACCGTGCGCTGCACCGGGAGTTGAAGGTCGTCGACTCGCTGGTCTGGGCCGCCGACGAACTGCTCCCCTCGCTGACCGTGTTCCGCAGGACGGGCTCCGCCGTCCTGCACCCCACCTGCTCGATGGAGCATCTGGGTGACGTGGCACACCTGCGTACGGTGGCCGACGCCTGCGCCGAGGAGGTGGTCGTACCGGACGACGCGGGCTGCTGCGGGTTCGCCGGGGACCGGGGCATGCTGCACAAGGAACTCACCGACTCGGCGACCGCCAAGGAGGCGGCGGAGGTCAACACCCGCGAGTACGACGCCTATCTGTCGGCGAACCGGACGTGCGAGATCGGGATGGACCGCGCGACCGGACACCGCTACCACTCGGCGCTCATCGAGCTCGAACGCGCGACCCGGCCCGTCCTCTGACCAGCGGTCGAAGCACGCGCGGAAGGAGGCGAAGGCCCACCGGGCCGGGGCGGCGCCGGCCTCCGCAACCCTGTCCCCGACAGCACCCGACGCCCCCGGTGACGCCTCCGCCCCGGCCGCCCCGACGACCTGGGTCCCCGACGCCTCACCGGTGTCCGGGGATTCCGGGGGCCGGAAATAATCGGTTGCCCCGGACAGGGGCAGGAAGCGAACCTTGCACGGTTTGGTCCCCCCACTGTTCCACGAGGTCCGCCACGGATCTCCGCTTCCGATTCCTTGGGACGTCATGCAGATTCGCGATCTTCCGTACTCGGATCCAGGCGATCCCGACGTACGGTCAGGCCCCCGCTTCCTGATCTGGCTCGGGCGGCGTCAGCTGGGGGGCCAGCTCCGATCCCTCGCCTGGGGGCTGCTCCACCACTGCGCGATCGCGGGACTCCCGCTCGCCGTCGGTCTGGCGGTGCAGGCCGTCATCGACGACTCCGGCCGGGACCTCGTGACGGCCGGAGTCCTCCTCGTCGTCCTCGGCGTCCTCATCGCCCTGGGCGACACCATGCTCCACCGGACGGCGGTCACCAACTGGATCACCGCCGCGGCGCGGGTGCAGCAGTTGCTGGCCCGCAGGACGGCCGAGCTGGGCTCCGCGCTGACCCGGCGGGTGGCGGCCGGCGAAGTGGTCGCGGTGAGTACGGGCGATGTCGAGAAGATCGGCTGGTTCGTCGAGGCCCTGTCGCGCTTCCTGGCCGCAGCGACGGCACTCGTGCTGATCTGCGTCGGCCTCGTCCTCTACCTGCCCTCGCTCGGCGTGCTGGTCGCGGTCGCCACCCCTGTTCTGGCCCTGGCCGTCCTGCCGCTGCTCCCCCGGGCCACCCGGCGGGCGGATCTGCAGCGGGAGAAGGCGGGCAAGGCCACGGAGCTGGCCTCCGACACGGTGGCCGGGCTGCGGGTGCTGCGCGGCATCGGCGGCGAGGAGCTCTTCCTCGGCCGCTACCGGCGCGCCTCCCAGGAGGTCCGCAAGGCTGCCGTGCGCAGTGCGCGGATGTGGGCGCTCATCTCGGCGATCCAGGTGTTCCTGCCGGGAGTTCTGCTGATCTCGCTGGTCTGGTACGGCGCCACGCTGGCCCGGGACGGCCTGATCGACGTCGGCCAGCTGGTCACCGTGTACAGCGCGGCGACCCTGATGCTCTTCCCCCTGCGCAACGTGGAGGAGATCGCCATGGCGTACTCCTTCTCGCGGCCGTCCGCCCAGCGTGCGGTCCGGGTGCTGTCCCTGCGTCGCACCACGCGCCCGCCGACGGCGGACACCGTGGTGCGTCGCACCACGCGCCCGCCGACGGCGGACACCGTGACCCCCCGGGGCGATCTGTACGACCCGGTGACCGGACTGATGGCACCTCAGGGTCTGTTCACCGCGGTGGTCTGCGGCGATCCCGACGAAGCCGGACGGCTGGCGGAGCGGCTCGGCGGGCACGCGGAGCCGCACTCCGGAACGCGGGCGGAAGCGGACGAAACACCCGAGCCCGTCCCCTCGGTGCTGCTCGGCGGTGTGCCACTGGACGAGCTGCCGCTCGACTCGGCGCGCACCGCGGTGCTGGTGCAGGACAAGGACCCGGTGCTGCTGTCCGGCACGCTCCGGGAGCTCCTGGACGTCCCCTCGTCGGGCGCCGTGTCCGCAGAGGAGGCGCTCGCCGCCGCCCGGTGCGGTGACGTGCTGGACGCCCTGGCGCAGGCGTCCGTCGACGCGGACGGCGACCCGATGAACACCCGGATCACCGAGCGGGGCAGGTCGCTGTCCGGCGGCCAGCGCCAGCGGCTGGCGCTGGCCCGTTCGCTGGTCACCGACCCGGAGGCGCTCGTTCTCGACGAGCCGACGTCCGCCGTCGACTCCCACACGGAGGCCAGGGTCGCCGCAGGAATCGAACAGCTGCGCCGGGGTCGCACGACCGTGGCGTTCGCGTCGTCCCCGCTCCTGCTGGACCTGGCGGACCGCGTCGTGCTCCTTCACGGGGGCACGGTCGTGGCGGCGGGCACGCACCGCGAACTGATGAGGGACGAGCCGCTGTACCGGGCGGTGGTGACCCGTGAGACCGAGGACGAGACCGCTTCACCGGCCGCCCCGGGCGGACTCGCCGTGATCGACGGCCTCCGGCCGGCCCCGGCGGACGAGGAGATGGCCCGCGCGGTCGAGGAAATCGAGGAGAGAGCATGATCGGCCTGGCACCACCGGCGTACGACCCGGCCGCGCCGCAGTCGGCGACGACCCTGCCGGTCGGTACGCCCACGACGGTACGGAGCTATGTCCGCGCACTGCTGCGGCGGCACCGCACGCCGTTCGCCGTGCTCATCGCGGTCAACGCGGTCGCGGTGATCGCCTCGATCACCGGGCCGTACCTCCTGGGCGGGCTGGTCGAGGACCTCTCCGACGGGGTGACCGACCTCCATCTGGAGCGCACCGCGGCGGTGTTCGCGCTGGCGCTCGTCGTGCAGACCGTGTTCACGCGGACGATGCGCCTGCGCGGCGCGATGCTCGGTGAGGAGATGCTCGCCGATCTGCGCGAGGACTTCCTCGTACGGTCGGTCGGGCTGCCGCCCGGCGTCCTGGAGCGGGCCGGCACCGGGGATCTGCTGTCCAGGATCACCACGGACATCGACCGGCTGGCCAACGCGATGCGTGAGGCGGTGCCGCAGCTGGCGATCGGCGTGGTCTGGGCCGGGCTGCTGCTCGGCGCGCTGACCGTCACCGCCCCGCCGCTGGCTCTCGCGGCGCTGGTCGCGCTTCCGGTGCTGGTCGTCGGCTGCCGCTGGTACTTCAGGCGGGCACCGTCCGCGTACCGCTCGGAGGCCGCCGGGTACGCGGCGGTCGCGGCCGCGCTGGCCGAGACCGTGGACGCCGGGCGGACCGTGGAGTCCCACCGGCTGGGTGCCCGCAGGGTCGCCCTGTCGGACCGGCGGGTAGCGGAGTGGACGGCCTGGGAGCGGTACACCCTGTTCCTGCGTTCGGTGCTCTTCCCGGTCATCAACACCACGTACGTGACCATCCTCGGCGCGGTGCTGCTGCTGGGCGGCTGGTTCGTCATGGAGGACTGGATCACGGTCGGGCAGCTGACGACGGGGGCGCTGCTGGCGCAGATGATGGTCGACCCGATCGGTCTGATCCTGCGCTGGTACGACGAGCTGCAGGTCGCCCAGGTGTCGCTGGCCAGGCTCGTCGGCGTACGGGAGATCGAGCCCGGGGCCGGTGAGGACGGCATCTCGCCCGACGGCCGGGAGGTGCGGGCCGAGACCGTGCGCTTCGGTTACCGCGAGGGCGTCGACGTGCTGCACGAGGTGTCGCTGGACGTCGCTCCGGGGACGCGGCTGGCCCTGGTCGGGCCGTCCGGTGCGGGCAAGTCCACGCTGGGGAGGCTGCTGGCCGGGATCTACGCACCCCGGGCGGGCTCGGTCGCGCTGGGCGGCGCCGAACTGTCCCGGATGACGGCGGAGCGCGTACGGACCCATGTGGCGCTGGTCAACCAGGAGCACCACGTGTTCGTCGGCTCGCTCCGCGACAACCTCCTGCTCGCGCGTACGGATGCCGAGGACGCGGAGCTGTGGGCCTCGCTCGCGGCGGTGGACGCGGACGGCTGGGCGCAGGCCCTCGACGAGGGGCTGGACACGGAGGTCGGCTCCGGCGGTCTGGCCCTCACCCCGGCGCAGGCCCAGCAGATCGCCCTGGCGCGTCTCGTCCTGGCGGACCCGCACACGCTGGTGCTGGACGAGGCGACCTCGCTGCTGGACCCGCGGGCGGCGCGTCATCTGGAGCGCTCGCTGGCGCGGGTGCTGGAGGGCCGTACGGTCATCGCGATCGCGCACCGTCTGCACACGGCGCACGACGCGGACGTGATCGCGGTCGTGGAAAACGGCCGGATCAGCGAACTGGGCAGCCACGACGAGCTGGTGGCCGCCGACGGCGCGTACGCGGCGCTGTGGCGCTCCTGGCACGGCTGAGCGGGCCCGGGGGCGGCTCGTCGGGCCGTCCCCCGCGGCCGGTCCGGCGGGCGCGTACGCCCGCCGGGCGTACGGGGTCCCGGGCCGCCCGTCGAGGGGGCCGCGCGGTCACAAGAGGCGGACTCGGTCCCGTCCGGTGAGGATGAGGGAGTGACTGGCTCCGGATCCGGGGCAGGCGAGCGATGACCGCGTAAGCCCGAGAAGGGACGCACACCGTGGCACGACCCAGGATTCTCGTTGTCGGCGCCGGCTTTGCCGGGGTCGAGTGCGTGCGCCGGCTGGAGCGCAGTCTCGCGCCCGGCGAGGCGGAGATCGCTCTCGTCACCCCGTTCTCGTACCAGCTGTACCTGCCACTCCTGCCCCAGGTCGCCTCCGGGGTGCTGACCCCTCAGTCGGTCGCCGTCTCCCTGCGCCGCAGCCGGCGCCACCGCACCCGGATCGTGCCGGGCGGGGCCATCGGGGTGGACACGAAGGCGAAGGTCTGCGTGGTCCGCAAGATCACGGACGAGATCGTGTACGAGCCGTACGACCACATCGTGCTGGCCGCCGGCAGCGTCACCCGGACGTTCGACATCCCCGGGCTGGTGGACAACGCACGGGGCATGAAGACGCTGGCCGAGGCCGCGTACATCCGGGACCACGTCATCTCCCAGCTCGACCTGGCCGACGCCAGTCACGACGAGGAGGAACGGGCCTCCCGGCTGCAGTTCGTGGTGGTGGGCGGCGGGTACGCCGGCACGGAGACGGCGGCGTGCCTGCAGTTGCTGACCACCAACGCCGTGAAGCACTACCCCCGCCTGGATCCCAAGCTGATCAAGTGGCATCTCATCGACATCGCGCCCAAGCTCATGCCCGAGCTCGGCGACAAGCTCGGGCGCAGCGCCCTCGACATCCTGCGCAAGCGCGGCATCGAGGTCTCGCTGGGTGTGTCCGTGGCCGAGGCGGGCCCGGACAAGGTGACCTTCACGGACGGCCGGGTGCTGCCCTGCCGCACGCTGATCTGGACCGCCGGGGTCGCGGCGAGCCCCCTCGTCGCCACGCTCGGCTCCGAGACGGTGCGCGGCCGGCTCGCCGTGACGCCGGAGATGACCGTGCCCGGCCTCGACGGCGTCTTCGCGCTCGGCGACGCGGCGGCGGTCCCGGACCTGGCCAAGGGGGACGGGGCGATCTGCCCGCCCACCGCCCAGCACGCCATGCGCCAGGGCCGCAAGCTGGCGGACAACATCATCGCGTCCCTGCGTGGCCAGGCCCTGCAGCCGTACGTCCACAAGGACCTCGGTCTGGTCGTGGACCTCGGTGGCCGTGACGCGGTGTCGAAGCCGCTCGGTATCGAGCTGAGAGGCATGCCGGCCCAGGCCGCCGCGCGCGGCTACCACTGGGCGGCACTGCGGACGAACGTCGCCAAGACACGGGTCATGACCAACTGGCTGCTCAACGCGATCGCCGGTGACGACTTCGTGCGCACCGGGTTCCAGGCCCGCAAGCAGGCCACCCTGCGCGACTTCGAGTACACCGACGCCTATCTCACCCCCGAGGATATCCGCGCGCACACCGCGGAGGCGGACCTCCGCGGCTGAGCCCGGCGCGGGCCCTCCCCCACCGGCCCCCTCGCCCGGCTTCCGCCGGGCGGGCGGGGCCGGCGTCATGCACGGCGCGAGAGCACCGTGTCGACCGTGTCCGCTTCCTGGGGCCGTTTGTCCTCGCGGTAGCGCAGGACGCGGGCGAACCGCAGCGTGACGCCGGCCGGGTAGCGGGTGGAGCTCTGGAGACCGTCGTAGGCGATCTCCACGACGAGTTCCGGCCGCACCGTCACCACGTGCCCGTCGTCGCCGGTGGACAGCTCCCGGAGGCGTTCGGTCTGCCAGGCGAGCATGGCGTCCGTGAGCCCTTTGAAGGTCTTGCCCAGCATCGCGAACGTGCCGTCCTCCCGTCGTGCCCCCAGGTGCAGGTTGGACAGCTTCCCGGTGCGCCGGCCGTGGCCCCACTCGGCGGCGAGCACCACGAGGTCCAGGGTGTGCACGGGTTTCACCTTCAGCCAGGTGGCTCCCCTCCGGCCCGCGCTGTACGCGGCCGCGGTGCCCTTGACCACGACGCCCTCGTGGCCGCGGGCCAGCGTGGCCTCCGAGAACGCCGTCGCCGCCTCCCGCTGCGACGTGTCCGCGGGGTCCTCCACGACGACCCGGCGGACACGCATCGGTCCGGGCACGAGCCCGGCCAGTTCCCGGTGGCGCTCGGCGAGGGGGAGGTCGAGGAGCTCACGTCCGTCCACGGACAGCACGTCGAAGAAGACGGGGACCACGGGGACGGCGTCCGCCGCGCCGGCGACGTCGCGGCGGGAGCCCAGCCGGCCGGCGGTCTCCTGGAACGGCCGCGGCCGTCCGTCGGCCCCGAGCGCGATCGCCTCGCCGTCCAGGATGAACCGGCCGGCGGGCAGGGCGTTCACCGCCTCGGCGAGTTCGGGGACCCGCTCGCTGATGTCGTCGAGCGTGCGGGTGTAGACGTGCACCCGGTCGCCGTCCCGGTGCACCTGGACGCGGATGCCGTCCAGCTTCTCCTCGACGACGCAGGGCCCCAGCCGGTCGATCGCCTCGGCGACCGACCGGGCGGTGTGCGCGAGCATGGGCTGGACCGGCCGGCCGACGGTGAGCCGGAACGACGCGAGGGCCGCGGGTCCCCGTGCGAGCAGTGCGCACGCGACGGGGGACAGAGCTCCGGCCAGCATGACGGCGCGCCGGACATCGGCCCTGGGTGCCCCGGCGGCATCGGCCAGCGCGTCGACGGCGACGGCGTCCAGCGCTCCCTGGCGGACCTCTCCGGTGAGCAGGCCGCGCAGGAAGTACTGCTCGTCCGCGGTGGCGGCTCCGAGCAGCCGCACCAGGCGTTCCTTGCGGGCGGACCGCGAGCCGGCTCCTTCGAGGGCGCCGATCGCCGTCAGTTCCGCGTCGGTCTCCACCACGGTCAGCGTGGGCGCGTCGGCGGGCGTCACCGGCACGCGCAGCGTGCTCCAGCCGATCCCCAGCCGCCCCTGCGGGAGGCGGCCGGCGAGATAGGGGATGACGACCGGGACGTCGTCCGGCCCGGCCTCCCGGAAGAGTCCGGCCAGCAGGGCGGTCTTCCGGGTCCGGGCCGAGGCCCCGGCGACCTCCAGGGACACATGGGCGAGCCTGGCGAGCAGCATGCGGCCATGGTCCTACGGCGGCGGCCGGGCCGCCCCCGGAGCGTGCGGCCGGCTGTCAGATGACGTTGAGCGCGGCCGCAGCGCCCACTCCCCCGAGGATCATGAAGGCGGGCATCAGCACCTTGATCTCCACCCAGCTGCCGGCGCGGAAGCGCATGAACTTCGGGGGGCCGAGCGGGTACCAGCGCTTGCGTCCCAACGGGATCGGCCAGAGGATCGGGCAGCCCGAGACGGTGAGCGCGTCTCCGATGCAGTGGACGAGCGCCCCGAGGACGATCGGCAGCCCGAGCCACAGGTACTCCTGGCCGGGCTCGGTGAACAGCCAGTCCGCACCCTGTCCCGGCTTGTCGAGGACCCCCGCGAGGATCCAGGCGCTGGTGGCGCCGAGCAGCCAGACGAGGACGTCGCTGGACACCCGGGCCGCCCGCCACAGGAGCCCCTCGACGGCCAGGACGAGGTGGATGAAGAGGATCGCCAGGACGGCCCACCTGCCGCCGGTTATCGCCGCGACGGAGGCGGTCGCCCCGGTCAGCACGGCCCAGAGCCAGGTGTGGGTGAGGGTCCGGTGGCCTCCGGTCCTGCGGGGGTCGCCGGGTCCCTTCGTCGCCTTGTAGACCGCGTACGAGAGCTTGTCGACGATCTCGCAGACGGCCTTGGAGACCGGCCCGAAGGCGCGGGAGATGGTGGCCGACTTGTGGTCGAGGTCCGGAGCCAGGGCGGCACCGGCGGTGATCAGGGCACCCACGACCAGGACGGGCCAGGGCATCGTGTGGCCCGCGGCGGCCGCCGCGGCACCCACCCCCAGCCAGGCCGCCGCCCCTGACAGAGAGTGTGCCGGTCCCATCATGGCTGTTTCCGCCCCCATCGTGATTCGGCCGTCCGTACAGGCCGGGCCGCCATGGCCTGTGCCGGGCGGCCGAGTTGAGTGGGAAGCGTATCGTCCGTGATCTTCGCCGCGTCCGCCGGTTCCCTCATCCGGGCGGGAGGCAGGCAAGATGGGGGCGTGACCCTTATCGATCAGCTCCCCCCGACCGCCGACCCGGACGCCCTCTTCGAGTCCTTCTCGTCATGGACCGAATCGCAGGGCATCACCCTCTATCCGGCTCAGGAGGAGGCGCTGATCGAGGTGGTCTCCGGGGCGAACGTGATCCTTTCCACTCCCACGGGCTCCGGGAAGAGCCTGGTCGCGGCGGGTGCCCACTTCACGGCGCTGGCCCAGGACAAGGTCACGTTCTACACCGCGCCGATCAAGGCGCTGGTCTCGGAGAAGTTCTTCGACCTGTGCAAGCTCTTCGGCACGGAGAACGTCGGCATGCTGACCGGCGACGCCTCGGTCAACGCCGACGCCCCGGTCATCTGCTGCACCGCCGAGGTGCTCGCCTCGATCGCGCTGCGTGACGGCAGGTACGCCGACATCGGCCAGGTCGTGATGGACGAGTTCCACTTCTACGCCGAGGCCGACCGCGGCTGGGCCTGGCAGATCCCGATCCTGGAACTGCCGCAGGCCCAGTTCGTCCTGATGTCGGCGACGCTCGGCGACGTCAAGATGTTCGAGGAGGACCTGACCCGCCGCACCGGCCGCCCCACCTCCGTGGTGCGCTCGGCGACGCGTCCGGTCCCGCTCAGCTACGAGTACCGGCTGACGCCGATCACCGAGACGCTGACGGAGCTGCTGGACACCCGGCAGTCGCCCGTCTACATCGTGCACTTCACGCAGGCCGCGGCCGTCGAGCGGGCGCAGTCGCTGATGAGCATCAACATGTGCACGAAGGAGGAGAAGGAGAAGATCGCGGACCTGATCGGCAGCTTCCGCTTCACCACCAAGTTCGGCCAGAACCTCTCCCGTTACGTGCGGCACGGGATCGGGGTGCACCACGCGGGGATGCTCCCGAAGTACCGCCGTCTCGTCGAGAAGCTGGCCCAGGCGGGCCTGCTGAAGGTGATCTGCGGTACGGACACCCTGGGTGTCGGGGTCAACGTCCCGATCCGCACGGTGCTGTTCACCGCGCTCACCAAGTACGACGGCACCCGGGTGCGCACGCTGCGCGCCCGTGAGTTCCACCAGATCGCGGGCCGCGCCGGGCGGGCGGGCTTCGACACGGCGGGCTTCGTCGTCGCGCAGGCCCCCGAGCACGTCATCGAGAACGAGAAGGCCGTCAAGAAGGCCGGCGACGACCCCAAGAAGAAGCGCAAGGTGGTCCGCAAGAAGGCCCCCGAAGGCTTCGTCGCCTGGTCGGAGACGACCTTCGACAAGCTGATCCAGTCCGAGCCCGAGCCGCTGACCTCGCGCTTCCGTGTCACGCACACGATGCTGCTCTCGGTGATCGCCCGCCCCGGCAACGCCTTCACGGCGATGCGGCATCTGCTCGAGGACAACCACGAGCCGCGCAGGGCCCAGCTCCGGCACATCCGCCGCGCCATCGCGATCTACCGCTCGCTTCTCGACGGCGGTGTGGTGGAGCAGCTCGACACGCCCGACGCGGAGGGCCGGATCGTACGGCTCACCGTCGATCTCCAGCAGGACTTCGCGCTCAACCAGCCGCTGTCCACGTTCGCGCTGGCCGCCTTCGACCTGCTGGACGCCGAATCCCCCTCGTACGCCCTGGACATGGTGTCCGTCGTCGAGTCGACGCTCGACGACCCGCGGCAGATCCTGGCCGCGCAGCAGAACAAGGCGCGGGGCGAGGCCGTCGGGCAGATGAAGGCGGACGGCGTCGAGTACGAGGAGCGGATGGAGCGGCTCCAGGAGGTCACCTATCCGAAGCCTCTCAGCGAGCTGCTCTGGCACGCCTACGACGTGTACCGGACGAGTCACCCGTGGGTCGGTGACCACCCGGTGTCGCCGAAGTCGGTGATCCGCGACATGTACGAACGGGCCATGACCTTCACGGAGTTCACCTCGAACTACGAGCTGGCCCGCACGGAGGGCATCGTCCTGCGCTATCTGGCGAGCGCGTACAAGGCGCTCGAGCACACCATCCCCGACGACCTGAAGTCCGAGGACCTGGAGGACCTGATCGCCTGGCTGGGCGAGATGGTGCGGCAGGTGGACTCCAGTCTGCTGGACGAGTGGGAGCAGCTGGCCAACCCGGAGGTGGAGACCGCCGAGCAGGCGCAGGAGCGGGCCGACGAGGTGAAGCCGGTGACGGCCAACGCCCGCGCCTTCCGGGTCCTGGTGCGCAACGCGATGTTCCGGCGGGTGGAGCTGGCGGCCCTGGACCGGGTCCGCGATCTGGGCGAGCTGGACGGCGACGCGGGCTGGGACGAGGACGCGTGGGGCGAGGCGATGGACGCCTACTGGGACGAGCACGAGGACTTGGGCACGGGCCCGGACGCCCGGGGCCCGAAGCTGCTCAAGATCGACGAGGAGCCCGGTCTGTGGCGGGTCTGGCAGGCCTTCGCCGACCCGGCGGGCGACCACGACTGGGGAATTCGTGCGGAGGTCGATCTCGCGGCCTCCGACGAGGAGGGCCGGGCGGTCGTCCGGGTCACGTCCGTGGGCCGGCTGTGACGGCGCGCCGGGCAGAAGAGTGGAGAAGAACCGCATGACGAACCCCGCCGACAGCCTGGTCGATCTGCTCGACCTGGAGCGGATCGAGGTCAACATCTTCCGCGGCCGCAGCCCCGAGGAGTCCCTGCAACGGGTCTTCGGCGGGCAGGTCGCGGGCCAGGCCCTGGTCGCGGCCGGCCGCACCACGGACGGGGACCGTCCGGTGCATTCGCTGCACGCGTACTTCCTGCGGCCCGGGCGCCCCGGCGTCCCGATCGTCTACGACGTGGAGCGGGTGAGGGACGGCCGTTCGTTCACCACGCGCCGGGTCACGGCCGTGCAGCAGGGACGGACGATCTTCAACCTGACGGCGTCCTTCCACCGGCCGGAGGAGGCCGGCTTCGAGCACCAGCTGCCGCCGGCGCGTGTGGTGCCGGATCCGGACGAGCTTCCGACCGTCGCCGACGAGGTGCGCGAGCACCTGGGCGGTCTGCCGGAGGCGCTGGAGCGGATGGCCAGGCGCCAGCCGTTCGACATCCGCTACGTCGACCGGCTGCGCTGGACGCAGGAGGAGATCAAGGACGCGGACCCGCGGAGCGCGGTGTGGATGCGGGCGGTGGGCCCGCTGGGCGACGATCCGCTCGTCCACACGTGTGCGCTGACGTACGCGAGCGACATGACGCTGCTCGACGCGGTGCGGATCCCGGTCGAGCCGCTGTGGGGGCCGCGCGGCTTCGACATGGCGTCGCTGGACCACGCCATGTGGTTCCACCGGCCGTTCCGCGCCGACGAGTGGTTCCTCTACGACCAGGAGTCGCCGATCGCCACGGGCGGCCGCGGGCTGGCCCGGGGGCGGATCTACGACCGCCAGGGCCAGTTGCTCGTGTCCGTGGTGCAGGAGGGGCTGTTCCGCCGTCTCGACGGCGCGTGACTCCCGGCGGGTCAGGTGCCCGGGAGCGGGTCCTGGTCCACCTCGTGGCGCCTGCTGCGGATGTCGGGCCCCGGCGGGTGCAGTTTGGCATCGCAGGCGGGGCCGAGTCCGGCACGGCGTGACTCCGTGCCGGTGAGGGGGCGTCCGCACAGTGCGCAGCGCACCGGACGGCGGCCGGAGGGCCTGACCGGCTCGGCCGGCGGTCCGGGAAAATCTGGGAAGGGCTCGGGGGACTCCACACGCGGATCCTCTCAAGCCGGTACGGCGGACGACGAAGGAGACCTGCGGTTGAGCACCGAGCTGAGGTTGGAACCCGCACGCAGGGACCAGGGGCCGCCCGCCGGGAGCGGAGTTCCGGCTCCGGTCGCCCACCTCGTGCGGTGCGCGGACGGCCCGGAGCCGGGATCCGTGACGGCGTACGTCGAGCGTGAGCTGCCGCCGGGCGGGACATCCGCCTACCGGGCGGCTCGGGGCGACGGGACGCGCTCCTTCGTCCTGTGGGCGGACGAGCACCGGAGGGAGCGGCTGGCCACCCTGGTGACCGTGTCCGCCGGGGGCGGTGTGTCGGCGTACCAGGTGCTCGGGGCGCGCGGTGAGCTCATCGGCACGGTCGTGCGGGAGAAGGCGTTCCGGGGCAGGGGGCTGCGGACCCGCTGGACGGTGACGCCGGCGCACGGCCCGGAGGCGGTGGGCTTCAAGGGGCGGATCCTCTGGTGGGCCGTGTGGTGGCTGCTCTCCCCCCTGCAGACGCTGATCATCGTGCTGAGCCTGCTCAGCGGTGACGGTGACGCGGCACGCGGGCCCCGGCGCATCGTGTGGCGTGCCGGCGGGAGGGCGCCGCTGGAGTTCAGGTCGAAGGGCGACGCCCTGCTCGTGCACGCGCAGGGGTACGACGGGCGGCTGGCCGCGGCGCTCCTCGCCGTGGTGCGCACCTTCGACAGCTGGCTGCTGGGCTCGGAGTGGGACGACGCCAGGGAGTGACGGTCAGTCCTGCCGCCGGTCCAGTGCCTCGTCGAGGGTGCGCGCCGCGGTGATGAGGGACAGGTGCGTGAACGCCTGCGGGAAGTTGCCTAGTTGCTCACCGCTGGGGCCGATCTCCTCGGCGAAGAGTCCGACGTGGTTGGCATAGGTGAGCATCTTCTCGAACATGTACCGGGCCGGTCTCAGGCGCCCGGCGCGGGCCAGGGCGTCGACGTAGAGGAACGTGCAGAGGCTGAAGGTGCCCTCCGAGCCGCGCAGGCCGTCCGGGGAGGCGGCGGGGTCGTAGCGGTAGACGAGGCTGTCGGAGACGAGGGTCCTGTCGATCGCGTCGAGCGTGGACAGCCAGCTCGGGTCCTTGGGTGCGAGGAAGCCCACCCGGGGCATCAGCAGCAGCGACGCGTCCAGGACATGGCCTCCGTAGTGCTGGACGTAGGCCTGTTCCCGCTCGCTCCAGCCGCGTTCCATGACCTGCTCCAGGACGGAGTCCCTGGCCCGGGTCCAGCGCGCGGTGTCGGCCGGCCTGCTGAAGGCCGACGCGAGGCTCAGCCCCCGGTCGAAGGCGGCCCAGCACATCACCCGGCTGTAGGTGAAGTCCTTGCGTCCGCCGCGGGTCTCCCAGATGCCCTCGTCCGGCCGGTCCCAGGAGTCGGCGAGCCAGTCCAGCACGCGGGAGACCTTCTTCCATCCCCGGTAGCCGGCCTGGACGCCGACCTCGCGCCCTTCGGACAGCGCGTAGAGGGCCTCTCCGTAGATGTCGAGCTGGAGCTGGCCCGAGGCCGCGTTGCCGAGGCGCACGGGGTGCGATCCGCGGTAGCCCTCCAGGTGGCCGAGGAGCTCCTCCGTCAGCAGGGGCTCCCCGTCGACGCGGTACATGATCTGCAGGGCCTCGCCGTCGATGTCCTGGTCCCCGAGGCGGGCGCCGAGCCAGTGGGTGAAGGCGGTCGCCTCCTCCACGAAGCCGAGGTCGAGCAGCGCCCGTACCGACAGGGCTCCGTCCCTCACCCAGGTGTAGCGGTAGTCCCAGTTGCGCTCGCCCCCCACCTGCTCGGGCAGTCCCGTGGTCGCCGCGGCGACGGGTGCCCCGGTGGGGTGGTAGGTGAGGAGCTTGAGGGTGATGGCGGAGCGGTTGACCATGTCCGACCACCGCCCGCGGTAGCGGGAGGTGCGCAGCCACTGCTGCCAGAAGTCGGCCGTCTCCCAGAGCTGTCCGGTGACGCCGTCCACGGTGGGCGGTGCCGGCCGGGGCTCGTCGGGGCCGCAGGCGGTGAACACGGCGGCGGCGACCTCGCCGGACCGGAGGGTCACGGTGCCGCGTACGTCGTCGCCCTCGCGCTCCACGGGGAAGCCGGCGCTCAGGTGACCGGTGGCGCCCGCCGACCGGAAGGAGGCCCCCTGCGCGTGGAGTTCGAGGACGTGGGACGCGCGGCCGTAGTCGAAGCGGGGCCTGCACTCCATCGAGAACCGTACGGTGCCCCGCACGACACGCACGGCCCGGAACAGCGTGTGCCGGCCGGTCGGCTCACCCGAGGTGACCGGGGTCATCCAGTCGAGCACCTCACCGACGCCGTCCGGGGACATGAACCGTGTGACGAGCACGGCGGTGTCCGGGTAGTAGAGCTGCTTGCGGGAACAGTCCGGATCGTCGGGCGACAGCCGGAAGAACCCCCCGCGGTCGTGGTCCAGCAGGGCGGCGAAGATGCTCGGGGAGTCGAACCGGGGAGCGGCGAACCAGTCGACGACCCCCTCCGCCGACACCAGCGCGCCCGTCTGCAGGTCGCCCACCAGACCGTGTGCCGCTATGGGAGGGTATCGGTCCATGACCGTCCAATCTCCGGCATTTCCCCGAGAAGGCCACTATCCGGCAAACACCTCCAGGCCGCTCCCCCAGCCCCGGGGAGGCGCCGCGTGGACATGATCCAGCTCCGCGCCGTCAGCCCGCCGGACCTCACCGGGCGGGTCGAGGAGCTCCTCACCTCCAGCCCGTACGTCCTGAACCTGGTCGTGCTGCGCGGTGCCGCGCGCACCCCCGACGGGGACTCCGTCTCGTGCGACGTGCTGACGGGAGCCGCGAACGAGATCCTCCGCGGCCTGCGGGAGTTGGGGGTCGACGTGCGCGGGTCCCTCGTCATCGCGCCGGTGGGCATGGCGTTCTCGGGACACGCCTCGCTGGAGGCGGCGCGCAGACTGGGGAAGCTGACCGGTGCGCCGGTCTGGGAGCAGGTGGAGGCGCGCATCCGCTCGGAGGGCAGGTACGCGCCGAGCTTCTACCTCTACCTGGTGATCGCGGGACTCATCGGCTCGGTCGGCATCGTCACGAATTCCCAGATCCTGATCGTCGGCGCGATGGTCGTCGGCCCCGAGTACAGGGCGATCGTCGCCGTCGCCCTGGGTATCGAGAGGGGCGACCGGGGCATGATCCGCACCGGGCTGACCGCCCTGTGGACCGGCCTTCTGCTGACGATCGCGGTCACCTTCCTCTTCAGCCTGCTCATCCGCGGCTTCGGCTTCCAGTCCGCGGCGTTCGACCGGGGGCTGCGGCCGGTCTCCGACCTGATCAACACCCCGAACTTCTTCTCCTTCGCCGTCGCGGGCCTGGCCGGGGTCGTCGGCATCGTGTCGCTGACGGAAGCCCGCACGAGCGCGCTGCTCGGGGTGTTCATCTCGGTCACCACCATCCCGGCGGCCGCGGCCATCAGCGTCTCCACGGCCTTCGCCAGCTGGTCCGAGGCATGGGGGTCCCTCGTCCAGCTCCTGGTCAACATCGCGGTGCTCATCGTGGTGGGCGCGGTCGCGCTCAGGTACCAGCGGGCCCTCTGGCGGCGCGTGGAGCACGGCCGCGCGCGGCACGGCGAGGCCTGAGCACGCACGCCCCCCGACCGCCGGGAGGCGGCCGAGCGGCCGGAACCGGCCCGCCCCCGGATGATGGAGACAGGGCGCCCCGAGGCCCCGTACGCAGTCAGGAGGGCCGTCATGCCCCAGGAACGCATCTCGCCGCTCCGCGCCGTCCCGGGCGCGACACCGCAGGAACGGGCCGCGCTCGGCAAGGCGGCGCGCAAGCAGGCCCCCCGGTCCGGCCACGCGGTGTACGAGCCGCCGGCGGACCGGCCGGACCCCTTGGTCCTCCTGGAGACCCAGTCCGCGGCACGCCTGCGGGAGCTCGTCCCGATCCGGTACGGACGCATGACGGAATCACCGTTCCGCTTCTACCGCGGAGCAGCGGCGATCATGGCCTCCGACCTGGCGGGGACACCGGACTCCGGGATCCGGGCCCAGCTGTGCGGGGACGCCCATCTCATGAACTTCAGGCTGCTCGCCTCGCCCGAGCGCAATCTGCTGTTCGACATCAACGACTTCGACGAGACCCTGCCGGGCCCCTGGGAGTGGGACCTCAAGCGGCTGGCCGCCAGCCTCGTCATCGCGGGGCGCGCCAACGGCTTCACCAGGAAGGAGCGGGCCCGCATCGTCCGCGCGACCGTGCGGTCCTACCGGGAGTCGATGATCCGGTTCGCAGAGATGCGCAATCTCGATGTCTGGTACACGAAAACCGACGTGGACCGTCTCAGGACCGTGGCCACCGACAGGCTCGCCGCGCGGGGCCGCAGGCGGGTGGCCAGGGCGACGGCGAAGGCCCGCACCAGGGACAGCCTCCAGGCGTTCGGCAAACTGACCGAGGTGTCCGGCGGCCGGCTCAGGATCGCCGCCGACCCTCCCTTGGTCGTGCCGCTCTCGGATCTGCTGCCCGACGCCGAACGACTGGTGACCGAAGGGCGGTTGCGGGGACTCCTGGAGCGCTACGGCCGCAGTCTCCCCACGGACCGCAGGGCCCTGCTCGCCGACTTCCGGCCCGTGGACATGGCCCGCAAGGTCGTCGGCGTGGGAAGTGTCGGGACGCGCTGCTGGATCATCCTCCTGCTGGGCAGGGACGGCGAGGACCCCCTCTTCCTCCAGGCCAAGGAGGCGGACACCTCGGTACTGGCTCCGCACGCGGGGGCGAGCACCTACCGGAACCAGGGCCGCCGGGTGGTGGCCGGCCAGCGCCTGATGCAGGCGGCGGGCGACATCTTCCTGGGCTGGGAGCGGGTGGACGGCTTCGACGGGAAGCGCCGGGACTTCTATGTGCGTCAGTTGCGCGACTGGAAGGGCGTCGTCGAACCGGAACTGATGGTGCCGCGGGGCATGGGCGCCTTCGGGGAGTTGTGCGGTTCGACCCTGGCCCGCGCGCACGCCCGGTCCGGCGACCGCATCGCCATCGCGGCCTACCTGGGCCGGAGCGATGTGTTCGACCGGGCGCTGGAGACGTTCGCCGAGCTGTACGCCGACCAGAACGAGCGGGACCACCGGGCGCTGCTCGACGCGGTGGCCGCGGGCCGGCTGCCGGCGGCCGAGGAGGACCACGGCTGACGCCGCCGCCGATTCACCACTCCTCGACAGCGGGTACATCGCAGACGAACACGGACATCGTGGTATCACCGTGAGGACCCCGGCGGGGCGGTTCGACCCGGCCGGGACCCGACACCGAGGAGACCATGACCATGTCGGCCGAACCGGTCGGGGCATCCGGCACGGAGTCACCGGATCCGCTCAAGGTGATCCGGACCCGGGAGTACACGGTGCTCCTGATCATGGTCGCGGCCCTCGGAGTCCCCATCTCCGCCGCGGCGTTCGGCTTCCTGGCGCTCGTCCACGAGATCCAGTCCCTGACCTACGAGGACCTTCCCCGTGCGCTGGGCTTCCACGGCACCCCCTCCTGGTGGCCGGTACCGCTGCTGGCCGTGGCGGGAGTGCTGACCGGCCTGACCATCCGCCACCTCCCCGGAACGGGCGGACACAGGCCCGCCGAGGGACTCTCGACCGGCGGCGCACCGACGGCCGCGGAGCTTCCCGGGGTCGCGCTCGCCGCCCTGGCCTCCCTCGGGCTCGGCGTGGTCCTCGGCCCCGAGGCCCCTCTCATCGCCCTGGGCGGCGGACTGGCGGTGTACGCGGCACGGCTGCTGAAGCCGGGCATCGCGCCGAGCGCGGGCGCCATGGTGGCCGCCGCGGGCAGCTTCGCCGCCGTGAGCGCCCTGCTGGGATCACCGCTCCTCGGCGCCTTCCTCCTGATGGAGGCGTCAGGACTCGCCGGGATGATGCTCGGTCTCGTCCTCGTGCCGGGGCTGCTCGCCTCGGGGATCGGCTCGCTCATCTTCGTCGGCCTGGGATCGTGGACCGGGCTGGGGACGTACTCCCTGACCCTCCCCCACGTGCCGCACACCCCCCAGCCCACGTTCGCCGAGTTCGGCTGGGCCGTCGCCCTGGGAGCGGCCGCGGCCCTCGCGGGTACCGGCATCAAGAAGCTGTCGCTCTTGCTGCAGGGACGTGTCGAGCAGCGGCGTGTGATCACGACGGTGGTGATGGGCCTGGCCGTCGGCGTCCTCGCGCTCCTCTACGCCGAGAGCACGGGGAGGGACGCCTCCGAGGTGCTGTACTCGGGTCAGGACGACCTGGGCGGCCTGCTCGCCCAGGACGCGACGTACACCGTCGCCACGCTCCTCGTGCTGATCCTGTGCAAGGCGCTCGCGTACTCCGCGTCCCTGAGCGCCTTCAGGGGCGGGCCGATCTTCCCGGCCATGTTCCTCGGAGCGGCGGCCGGGCTGGTGCTGTCGCACCTGCCCGGCCTGAACGCGACCTCGGGTTTCGCGATGGGCATCGGCGCCATGTGTGTGGCGATGCTCAGGCTGCCGATGACCTCGGTCCTGCTGGCCACGCTGCTGCTGGGATCGGAGGGCATCACCGTCATGCCGCTCGTGATCGTCTCCGTGGTCGTGTCCTACGTCCTCGTGCTCAGACTCGAGCGCCCTTCTGCGGACCCGAGCACAGCGCCCAGATGACGAAGACGTTGATCGCGATGAGGACGATCGACCAGAAGGGGTAGTACGGGAGCCAGAGGAAGTTGGCCAGGGCGAGGAGTCCGGCGAGCACGACTCCGACGCCGCGCGCCCAGAGCGCCCCGCTGAACACGGCACAGCCGGCGACCACGACGACGATCCCCAGGATGAGGTGCACCCAGCCCCAGCCGGTCAGGCTGAACTGGAAGACGTAGTTGCGGGTCGAGACGAACAGGTCGTCCTTGGCGATGGCGGCGATCCCCTCGAAGACCGCCATGGCGCCGCCGAAGATCATCATCACGCCCGCGAAGACGGTCCACCCGGACGGAGCCGCCCTGCCCGCTCCGGCGGAGTCGCGACTCGGGTCCGGGTCCGTCCGCATCCCACTCGTGCTGCCAGCCATGTCGGCCTCCTCAATCACAGTGCAATACAAGCCGCAATACGGCTCATATGTCGCACATCAGCCTGACACGCCATCACCCGGACGGCACGCGGAAGGCCTTGACGGCCATCCCTGATAAGGGATAGAATCCCGGATATGAGAGACGAAGGAGTGCCGAACACGGTCGACGGCCGTCTGGCGGCACGTCTGGGCTCACTCCGCACCGAGCGCGGCTGGTCGCTGGACGAACTCTCCCGCCGGACCGGAGTGAGCCGCTCCACCCTCTCCAGGCTGGAGCGCGGCGAGCTGAGCCCCACCACCGCCGTGCTCGGGCAGCTCTGCACGGCGTACGGGCGGACGATGTCCCGGCTGCTGAGGGAGGTGGAGACGGAACCCCCGCAGCTGGTCCCCGCCGACCGGCAGCCCGTCTGGCGGGACGACCGGGCGGGTTTCGTGCGCCGCTCCGTGTCACCGCCGCACGCCGGGCTGCGCGCCGAGGTCATCGAGGGCACGCTCGACGCCGGCGCCGACATCGCGTACGAGGACGCGCCCGTGCCCGGCGTGGAACAGCACATCTGGGTGCTCGAAGGCGCGGTCGAGATCACCGTCGACGGGACCGTGCACACCGTGCGCGAGGGCGACTGCCTGCGCTTCCGGCTGCACGGCCCCTCCCACTTCCACTGCCCGGGCCCGCTGCGGGTCCGCTACGCAGTGATGATCGTCCTGCCGTAAATGTGAAAGGACCCCGTTCCATGACCGAGATCGTCCCCATGTCCGGCCCCGGACTGGTCACGTACGCCGATGAGCTCGCCGCCCTGCTGATCGAGGCCGTGGAGGGCGGGGCCTCCGTCGGATTCCTCGCCCCGCTGGACCGGGCCTCCGCCGCCGACTGGTGGCGGGGACGGGCCTCCACGGTCGAGGCGGGGAGCCAGCAGATCTGGATCGCCCGTGACGACGAACGGGTGGCGGGCACGATCACCCTGGTGAGGACGGCCCTGCCCAACGCCCGCCACCGCGCGGAGGTCGCCAAACTCGTGGTCAGGCCGTCGGCGCGCGGCAGGGGGGTCGGCCGTGCGCTGCTCACGGCGGTCGAGGAGTTCGCGGCCGCCGAGGGGCTCACGCTGCTGGTCCTGGACACCGAGACGGGGAGCGACGCCGAGAGGCTGTACCGCTCGGCGGGCTGGACCTCGTGCGGCTCCGTCCCGGACTACGCGGCGGACCCGTACGGCACGCTCAGGGCGACGACCCTCTACTACCGGGCACTCACCCCCTGAGACGTCGCCCCCGAGGGGCCGTCACAATGGGAGCGACGCCACGCTACCGAGGAGAGTTCCCCATGACGCTGCACGACATCCCGCTCCGCACGCTCACCGGCGAAGCGACCTCGCTGGGTGCCTACGAGGGTTCGGCGGTCCTGCTGGTGAACGTCGCGTCCAAGTGCGGGCTCACCCCGCAGTACGCCGGCCTGGAGCGGCTCCAGAAGGAGTACGGGGACCGCGGGTTCACCGTACTCGGAGTGCCCTGCAACCAGTTCGCGGGCCAGGAGCCGGGGACGGCCGAGGAGATCCAGACCTTCTGCTCCACGACGTACGGGGTCAGCTTCCCGCTCCTGGAGAAGGCCGACGTCAACGGCGAGGACCGGCACCCGCTGTACGCGGAGCTGACGAAGCTGGAGGACTCCGAGGGCGCGGCCGGTGACGTCCAGTGGAACTTCGAGAAGTTCCTGATCTCCCCCGCTGGCGAGCCGGTAGCCCGGATCCGCCCCCGCACCGAGCCGGAGGCCCCCGAGGTCGTCGCGCTGATCGAGGCCAGCCTGCCCCGGTAGCAGGACGGACGGCGCGCGGGGCCGGACCGGCCTACGGTCCGGCCCCGCGGCACGGTCAGCGGATCGGCATCCCCGACAGGGTGCGGGCGATCACCAGACGCTGGATCTCGCTCGTGCCCTCGAAGATGGTGTAGATCGCCGCGTCCCGGTGCATGCGCTCGACCGGGTACTCACGGGTGAAGCCGTTCCCGCCGAGGATCTGGACGGCCTGGGCGGTGACCTTCTTCGCCGTCTCGCTGGCGTACAGCTTGGACATCGACCCCTCCGCCGCGGTGAACGGCTTGCCGGCGCTGGCCATCCACGAGGCGCGCCAGACGAGCAGCCGGGCGGCGTCGATCTGCGTCCGCATGTCGGCCAGCTGGAAGGCGATGCCCTGGTTGTCGATGATCGGGCGGCCGAACTGGGTCCGGGTCTTCGCGTAGTCGAGGGCGACCTCGTAGGCGGCGCGGGCGGTACCGACCGCCATGGCCCCGACGGCGGGGCGCGATGCCTCGAAGGTGGCCATCGCCGCGTTCTTGACGCGCTCGCCGCCGCTCCTGGCACGCTCGCGGGCACGGGCGAGGCGCTCGTCGAGCTTCTCCTTGCCACCGAGCAGGCAGTGGCCCGGGACGCGGACGTCCTCGAGGACGACCTCGGCCGTGTGCGAGGCGCGGATGCCGTGCTTCTTGAACTTCTGGCCCTGCGAGAGTCCGGGGGTCGCCGGCGGGACGATGAAGGAGGCGTGCCCCTTCGAGCCCAGCTCCGGGTCGACGACGGCGACGACGACGTGGACGTTGGCGATACCGCCGTTGGTCGCCCAGGTCTTGGTGCCGTTGAGCACCCACTCGTCCTTCGCCTCGTCGTACACCGCGCGGGTGCGCATCGAGCCCACGTCGGAGCCGGCGTCCGGCTCCGACGAGCAGAAGGCGGCGACCTTCACGTCGTCGGCGTCACCGTACATCTGGGGGATCCAGGTGCCGATCTGCTCCTCGGTGCCGTTGGCGAGCACGCCGACGGCCGCCAGGCCCGTACCGACGATCGACAGGGCGATGCCGGCGTCGCCCCAGAAGAGCTCCTCCATGGCCATGGGGATGCCCAGACCCGTAGGGTCGAAGAACTGCTGGGCGTAGAAGTCGAGGGAGTAGATGCCGACCTTGGCCGCCTCCTGGATGACGGGCCAGGGCGTTTCCTCACGCTCGTCCCACTCCGAAGCTGCCGGCCTGATCACCTCGGCGGCGAATCCGTGCAGCCAGTCACGGACCTGCTTCTGGTCGTCGTTGAGCTCGAGCGTGAACTCGGCCATGGTTCCCTCCATGCACTTCCGGAAAACCCGTTACTAGCGGTAACAACAGTCTGTTACCAGCAAGTAGCTTCTGTCAACCGGTCAGCGACGGATCCGCGCCCGACGGAGCTGGGTGTTACGTTGCCCGGGCGTGACGAGATCGCAGGACAGCTGGGTGGGGCGGGAGAAACGACATGGAGACCACAAGAGGGGCCGAACGGCAGCGGACCGCGGCGGAACGCCGCCGCCGTGAGCTGCTCGAAGCCGCGGACCGGGTGGTGCTCAGGGACGGCCCGCAGGCCTCGATGAACGCGATCGCCGCGGAGGCCGGGATCACCAAGCCCATCCTCTACCGGCACTTCGGCGACAAGGGCGGCCTCTACCGTGCGCTCGCCAAACGACACACCGACGCCCTGCTCAGCGCCCTGCGGGCCGCCCTCGACGCACCCTCCGGGAGGCGCGAGCGGGTCGAGGCGACGCTGGACACCTACCTCGCGGCGATCGAGGCACGCCCGCAGGTCTACCGCTTCCTGATGCACCCCTCCGACGACGCCGCCCCCTCACCGGAGCAGGGTTTCGACGTCGGCCGGCACTCCGCCCCGCTGCTGCGCCGCCTGGGCGAGGAGCTGGGCAAGGTGATCGTGGAACGGGTCGACCTCGGCCCGGACAGCGAACAGATGGCTCGCATCTGGGGACACGGCATCGTCGGCATGATGCACGCGGCGGGCGACTGGTGGCTGGGTGACCGTCCGTGCTCGCGCGAGCAGCTGGTACGCAGCCTCGCCGACCTGCTCTGGGGCAGGCTGGCCGAGGCGGGCGACCGGCCGGGCGGCCAGGGTTTCTGAGACGTCTCGCGCCGGACCGCCGTTCAGGCGGTGTCCCCCCGCCCCCACGGCGCCCGGCGCGCCGCGCGCAGTGCCCTGGCGCGGCGCAGGCCGGTCAGCCGGTCCGTGTAGATCCGGCCGTCGAGGTGGTCGCACTCGTGCTGGAGACAGCGGGCGAACCATCCGGTGCCGGTGACCCGCACCGGCTCGCCCGTCACCGTCCTGCCCTCGACCACCGCGTGGTCGAAGCGCGGGGTGCCCGCCTCGAGCCCCGGAAGCGAGAGACAGCCCTCCGGTCCGCGTACGGTGATGCCGTCGGCCTCGACGAGTACCGGATTGACGAGATGGCCGAGGTGCCGGACCTCGTCGTCGTCCGGGCAGTCGTATACGAACACCTTGAGCGGGACGCCGATCTGGTTCGCGGCGAGCCCGACGCCGTTCGCGGCGTACATGGTGGCGAAGAGGTCCTCCACCAGCCGGGCGAGCGACGGGCCGAAATCGGTGACGTCGTCGCACGGGCTGTGGAGCACCGGGGCGCCGAACAGGCTCATGGCACGAACGCGTCCGGAACTGCCGGGGATCGGGCGGTTTCGCATGGGGAGAAGCGTACGTTCCACGTGACCTCCACGTTCCCCGTGGTGCCGAGGTGCGGGCGGCGGGCCGGACATCGATAGGCTGGGTGCGGACTTACGCAAGGAGGATCTAGGACGATGGCAGGCAACACGGAGCCGTTGTCGCCGCGGGCCAAGCTCGCCGTGACGGCGGGCAAGGCCGCGGCGGCGGTGTCGCGCGCTGCGGGGCGCGGCAGCGGATCGGTGATCGGCGGCCGGGTGGCGCTCAAGCTCGACCCCGACCTGCTCGGGCGGCTGGCGCAGCACCTGGACGTGATCCTCGTGTCGGCGACGAACGGCAAGACGACGACGACCCGGCTGATCGCCGAGGCGCTGCGGGCCGCCGGGCCCGTCGTGTCCAACGCGCTCGGAGCCAACATGCCCGCGGGGATCACCTCCGCGCTGGCGGGCGGCTCCGACGCGCGGTACGGCGTGATCGAGGTCGACGAGAAGTACCTCGCCGGAGTGGCGCGCGACACGACGCCGAAGGTGATCGCGCTTCTCAACCTCTCCCGCGACCAGCTGGACCGCGCGGCGGAGACCCGGATGCTGGCGGAGAAGTGGCGCGAGGGCCTGTCGGGCTCCAAGGCCGTGATCGTGGCCAACGCCGACGACCCGCTGATCGTGTGGGCCGCCTCGTCCTCCCCCAATGTGGTGTGGGTCGCGGCGGGACAGGCGTGGAAGGACGACGCCTGGTCCTGCCCGTCCTGCGGCGGTGTGATGCAGCGCCCGGGTGACGACTGGTTCTGCGGCGAGTGCGGCTTCCGCCGCCCCGCCCCCAGCTGGGCGCTGAACGGCGACTACGTCCTGGACCCGCACGGTTCGGCATGGCCGATCCACCTGCAGCTGCCGGGCCGGGCCAACAAGGCCAACGCCACGAGCTCGGCCGCCGTCGCCGCGGTCTTCGGCGTACCGCCGCAGGTCGCCCTGGAGCGCATGTACCAGGTACAGGCCGTGGCGGGCCGCTACGACGTCGTCACCTTCCTCGGCCGCGAGCTCAGGCTCCTGCTGGCGAAGAACCCGGCGGGCTGGCTCGAGACGTTCTCCCTGATCGACCCGCCGCCCACCCCCGTGATCCTCTCGGTGAACGCCCGCGGCGCGGACGGCACGGACACCTCCTGGCTCTGGGACGTCGACTACACCCAGCTCTACGGTCACCCGATCTTCGTGCTCGGCGACCGCAAGCTGGACCTGGCGGTCCGGCTCGAGGTGGCCGGTCTCGACTTCCGTGTCTGCGAGACCCTGGACGAGGCCGTCCAGATGGCTCCGCCCGGACGCATCGAGGTCATCGCCAACTACACCGCCTTCCAGGATCTGCGCCGTCGTGTCGGCAACTGACCCCCGCGCGGGCAACCCCCGGAGAGGACGAAGCATGAGCAACAACAGCCTGCGGCTGGTGTGGGTCTACCCGGACCTCCTCAGCACCTACGGCGACCAGGGCAACGCCCTGGTGGTGGAGCGCCGGGCACGGCAGCGCGGTCTCGACGTGTCGCGCGTGGACGTGCGCAGCGACCAGCCCATCCCGACGTCGGGCGACATCTATCTGATCGGCGGCGGTGAGGACCGGCCGCAGCGTCTCGCCGCGGAGCGGCTCCGCCGTGACGGCGGGCTGAGCAGGGCCGCGTCGAACGGCGCGATCATCTTCTCGGTCTGCGCGGGCTACCAGATCCTCGGCCACGAGTTCATCAACGACCTCGGAGAGCGCGAGCCCGGCCTCGGGCTGCTCGACGTCGTCTCGACCCGCGGCGAGGGTGCCCGGTGCGTCGGCGACGTGCTCGGGGACATCGACCCGAACCTGGGCCTGCCGCCTCTGACCGGCTTCGAGAACCACCAGGGCATCACCCACCTCGGCCCGTCGGCGCGTCCGTTCGCCCGGGTGCGGTTCGGCGGTGGCAACGGCACTGGGGACGGCACGGAGGGCGCGTACAACGACACCGTGTTCGGCACGTACATGCACGGTCCGGTCCTGGCGCGCAATCCGCTGATCGCGGACCACCTGCTGAAGCTGGCGCTGGACGTGAACGCGCTGCCGCCGAGCGACGACCGGTGGTACGAGGCGCTGCGCGCCGAGCGGATCGCCGCGGCGACCCAGCCCGCCTGACGCGTCACGGACGGACCGGCCCCTCCCCGGGGGCCGGTCCGTCCGTGTGTGCGACCCGTGTGCGTCCCGTGACCGTCCAGCAGTCGGACAGTGGGTTCGGTCCGGACACCCCACGCCGGTAGGGTGGCGGGGATCCAACCGGACGACGTGGTCCGGCGTCGGCCCACGTTGCAAAGGTTTCCCGGGCAATGCGAATTGGTGTGCTCACCTCCGGCGGCGACTGCCCCGGCCTCAACGCCGTCATCCGTTCCGTCGTGCACCGTGCGGTGGTCGACCACGGCGACGAGGTCATCGGCTTCCACGACGGCTGGAGGGGCCTCCTCGAGTGCGACTACCGCAAGCTCGACCTCGACGCGGTCGGCGGCATCCTCGCCCGCGGCGGCACGATCCTCGGCTCCTCCCGCGTCCAGCCCGCGCACCTGCGTGACGGTGTGGAGCGCGCGAAGGGCCACGTCGCCGATCTCGGCCTGGACGCGATCATCCCGATCGGCGGCGAGGGCACGCTGAAGGCGGCCAACCTCCTCTCCGAGGCGGGTCTGCCCATCGTCGGTGTGCCCAAGACCATCGACAACGACATCGCCTCCACCGACGTGACGTTCGGCTTCGACACGGCCGTCGGTGTCGCGACGGAGGCGCTCGACCGGCTGAAGACGACGGCCGAGTCGCACCAGCGGGTCCTGATCGTCGAGGTCATGGGACGGCACACCGGCTGGATCGCGCTGCACTCGGGCATGGCGGCCGGAGCACACGCCATCGTCGTACCCGAGCGGCCCTTCGACATCGACGAGCTGACCGACGTGGTCGGCCGGCGCTTCTCGGACGGCAAGAAGTTCGCGATCGTCGTCGTGGCGGAGGGCGCCAAGCCCCGCGAGGGCTCCATGGAGTTCAGCCAGGGCAAGACGGACATCTACGGCCACGAGCGCTTCGCCGGCGTGGCGACGCGGCTCTCCGGCGAGCTGGAGCAGCGCCTCGGCAAGGAGGCCCGCCCGGTGATCCTCGGCCATGTGCAGCGAGGCGGCACCCCGACCGCGTACGACCGCGTCCTGGCCACGCGCTTCGGCTGGCACGCGGTGGAGGCGGCGCACCGCGGCGAGTTCGGCATGATGACGGCGCTGCGCGGCACGGACATCACGATGGTCCCGCTGGCGGCGGCCGTGGAGACCCTCAAGACGGTCCCGGCCGAGCGCTACGCCGAGGCCCAGGTCGTGCTCTGACCGTCACGACATCTCCGAGGACCGCCCCCGGCCGCACCCGCGGCCGGGGGCGGTTCTAGTCTGGACCGGACAACCGGCACGAATCGGGGACGTCCCCAGCGGGAGTGAACAGATGGATCACAGCGGGCACGGCATGAACATGGATCTGCCGCCGTTCACGCTGGGGCGCGGACTGGAGTTCTCCGCGGACCCGTTCTTCCTGACCGGCTGCGTCGCCGCCCTCGTCCTGTACGGCTACGGGGTCATGCGGCTGCGCGCGCGAGGTGACGGCTGGCCCGTCAACCGGACCGTCTTCTTCGTCCTCGGTGTGCTGTCCATCGCCCTGGTGATGTGCACGGGTCTCAACGACTACGGCATGGTCATGTTCAGCGTGCACATGGTGCAGCACATGGTGATCAGCATGGTGTCGCCGATCCTCCTGCTGCTGGGGGCCCCGGTGACGCTGGCGCTGCGGGCGCTGCCAGTGGCCGGGCGCGCTCGCACGGGCCCGCGCGAGGTGCTCCTCAAGCTCCTCCACAGCCGCTACATGAAGATCGTCACCCACCCGGCGTTCACGATCCCGCTCTTCATCGCGAGCCTGTACGGGCTCTACTTCACCCCGCTGTTCGACTTCCTGATGGAGTCGAAGACGGGTCACATCGCGATGATGGTGCACTTCCTCGCCGTCGGCCTGGTCTTCTTCTGGCCGATCATGGGCGTGGACCCCGGCCCGCACCGGCCCGGCTACGTGATGAGGATGCTGGAGCTGTTCGCGGGGATGCCGTTCCACGCGTTCTTCGGGATCGCGCTGATGATGGCGACCCAGCCGATGGTGAAGGCGTACGAGAACCCGCCGGCCTCGCTCGGTGTCGACGCGCTCGGCGACCAGTCCGCGGCGGGCGGCATCGCCTGGGCGTTCAGCGAGATCCCGTCGGTGCTGGTGCTGATCGCCCTGGTCTTCCAGTGGTACCGCTCCGAGCAGCGGACCGCCAAGCGCTCCGACCGGGCCGCCGACCGCGACGGCGACCAGGATCTGAAGGCGTACAACGCCTATCTCGCCTCATTGCAGGCACGCGGACAGTAGCGGTGGGCACGCCCGAGGGGTGACCATGGCTCCAACGGCCGTGCGGCCGGTG
Organism: Streptomyces sp. NPDC055962; assembly: GCF_042270185.1. Lineage (NCBI taxonomy): Bacteria > Bacillati > Actinomycetota > Actinomycetes > Kitasatosporales > Streptomycetaceae > Streptomyces > Streptomyces sp. NPDC055962. The sequence continues at coordinate 17,345 of NZ_JBHJYN010000021.1, read as the reverse complement.
AGGAGCGTGCGCTCATGCCTGGATCCACGAAGACCATGGGAGTGCTCACGGTCGCCGCGCTGGTCGCGGTGACGGCGTACACGGTGGCACTGGGGAGCAACGGCTGGCTCTGGTTCGGCTGGGTGGTGCTGGGGCTGGCCACCCTGGGGATGGTCGCCACCCGCGACACCTGAGGCGACCGCGGATGCGGCACACCCTCGCACGCGGCCGTGCGGCCACGTGCGAGGGTGTGCCGGCGGTGCCAGCATGGTGACGAGGTGTGGCACGTGAGCGGGCGGCTCCGGCCGTCCGGTCATCGTCGCCGTGTGTCGTCGTCGGCGGGAAGTAGGTGCTTCGTATGGACAGGTCCGGACTGATCGAGGCTGTCGGACGCAAGACGTCGGGCGGCGGCACGCTGCCGGACGCCGAGATCGGACGGGTCGTCGACGCACTGTTCGGCACGGTCGCGGAGCCAGGGGTGATCGCGGAGGCGCTCAAGGCGGGCAGGGCGGTCACCCTGGTGGGCTTCGGCAGCTTCCACGACGTGGGCGGTGAGGCCTCGCTGCGCCCGGGCAAGGCGCTCAACGAGTTCGTCCACGACCGGGCCGGCTGAGCCGGGCCGGTCCGATGGCGGTTCTGACGCTTCGCGCGGAGGGCTCCGCGCCACCCGAGGACGTCTGGCTGCGCTACGTCGTCCCTGCCCGCTGGCCTTCCTGGTCACCGCAGATCAGAGCGGTGCGGGTGGACGCCGAACGTATCGCGCCGGGCACCCGGGGCGAGATCGTCTCGCTGTTCGGCGTCACCGCGGCCTTCACCGTCGAGTCCGTGGACGACGCCCGGTGGCGGTGGGTGTGGAGGGTGCGGCTGGGTCCGGTGCGCCTGCGGCTGCACCACGAGGTGGGGCGGCGTCCCGGCGGGTCGGCCACGACCCTGCGGATCGAGGGCCCGGCCGTCGCTCTCGCCGCCTACGCCGGCCCGGCACGGTGGGCACTGGGGCGCCTCGTCCGGGGGTGACGGCCCCGGGCACCCGGCACGGTGGGCGTGGACCGCGTGTCCGGATGTGACAGGAAGCCGTCATTGCGGCCCCGGGACCGGGACGGGAAGGATGAGGGCATGCCCCTCACCCACCGTGTCGTGATCGCGGTCTTCCCCGGCGTCGACCTCCTCGACGTCACCGGCCCGGCCGAGGTCTTCGCGCTGGCCAACCGGGAGTCCCGCGGCCGCGACCCCTACCAGGTCCTGCTCGCGGGCCGGGTCGCCGGAGCGGTGCGGACGTCGGCGGGTGTGAGGCTGCTGACCGATCTCGCCTTCGACGAGGTCGGCGACCGGGCGGACACACTGATCGTGCCCGGCGCCGCCGACATGACGGACGCCGGCCCCACGGCACGCGTCGACCCCGAGGTCGTGGCGTGGGTGAAGGCGACCGCCCCGCACGTCAGGAGGGTCGCCTCGGTGTGTGTGGGTGCGCACGTCCTGGCGGCGGCCGGCCTGCTGGACGGGAGGACGGCGACGACCCACTGGTCGACGGCGGCTCAGCTCGCCGCGGACCACCCGGCCGTCACCGTCGATCCGGACCCGATCTTCGTCCGGGCCGATCACGGCCGGCTGTGGACGGGTGCCGGCATCAGCGCCTGTCTGGACCTCGCGCTCGCTCTGGTGGCCGAGGATCTGGGCGAGGAGGTCGCGCTGGCCGTCGCCCGCCAGCTGGTGATGTTCCTCAAGCGGCAGGGCGGGCAGAGTCAGTTCTCCGTGCCGCTGAGCCGCCCCGCGGCCTCACGCCGCGACATCGACGAGCTGCGGTCGTGGATCGCCGGCCATCTCGACGCGGACCTGTCCGCCCGGGCGCTGGCGGCCCGTATGCGGCTGAGCGAGCGGCACTTCGCGCGGGTCTTCACCCAGGAGACCGGGGCCGGTCCGGCCGCCTACGTCGAGGCGGCCAGGGTCGAGGCGGCGCGGCGCCTCCTGGAGAGCACCGACCACACACTCGGCCAGGTCGCGGCGGCGGCCGGGCTCGGCTCGACGGAAACCCTGCACCGGGCGTTCAGGCGACAGCTCGCCACCACGCCCTCCGCCTACCGCCGCCGGTTCAGGACCGGGCCGGCCTGAGTTCCATCCCATGGGACCCGCCCCGGCGCAAAGGCGCCGGGGCTCGCACAGCCATGCCGTTCACCCAGGAAAGGACCCCCGATGACCTCGAACCAGCCGTCCACGCCTCTGCGCGCTCTCCTCGGCCTGGAGGACCACCCGCCGCGTCTGGGCGAGTCCGTGCTGATCATGATCGATTTCCAGAACACCTACCGGGACGGGGTGATGGCTCTGGAGGGGGCCGAGGAGGCCCTCGCGGCCGGTGCGCGTCTCCTCAACCGGGCGCGCGCGGCGGGTGCGCCGGTCGTCCACGTCGTCCACGACGGCGGTGAGAACTCCCCGTACGACCTCAATGCCCGTGTCGGCGCCCTCAGTGACGAGGTCGCCCCGGTGGAGGGTGAAGCGGTCGTGGTCAAGCAGCACCCCAACGCCTTCCACGCCACCGGACTGGAGAAGACGCTGTCCGGGCTCGGCTTCGGGGCGGGCAGCGGCGGGAACATCGTCCTGGCCGGCTTCATGACGCACATGTGCGTCAACTACACCGCGCAGGAGGCCTTCAACCTCGGTTACCGGCCCACTGTCGTCGCCGAGGCCACCGCGACCCGGGCACTCAGGGCCCCGGACGGCAGCGTCGTGCCCGCGGCCACACTCAAGACCGCCGCGCTGACCATGCTGACCGACGTGTTCGCGACCGTGGTCCCCACCGCGGACGCCCTGCCGGCGTGACCGGGCGCCGGCCCGGCGGCCACGCCGGGCCGGCCGTCACGCCGGGCCGGCCGTCACGCCGGGCCGGCCGTCACGCCGGGCGGCCGAGGCAGGGCCGTCACGCCTGGTCGGCCCAGTAGTTCACCGGCGCCAGCCCGACATTCCGGCCGTCCCGGTCGAGGATGCGGCCCACGTGCTTCACGGTGCGCAGCACGATCGCCCGTTCCGTGATCCGCAGCTGGTGGCCGGCGAGCCGGCTCTCCAGATGGGCCTCCATGCCGTGGACATCGGCCAGGTCGCGCTGCCACAGGTCGAGGATGAGGTTGTCGCGGCCGGTGGTCACGGTGCACATGCGCAGTTCGGGCAGCGTGCGCAGCGACGCCACGGTGTCCTCGAGGTGGCGTGCGGGGACGGACGCGAAGTACACCACCGACACGGGAAAGCCGGTGAGCGGCCGGGCGAGCGTGCACCGCAGGGCGAGCCGCCGGTTGCCGGTGAGCACGCGCAGCCGGCGGCGTACGGTCGCCGTGCTGGTGCCCGCCGCCACGGCCAGCTCCCGCACCGGCATGCGCCCGTTGTGTCCGAGGGCGAGGGCGAGTTCCCTGTCCACCGGACGCAGCGGCTCGTCCGGCAGCTCCTCCCGAGGCACCGCGAGGGCCTTCTGCTGAGCCCTGCTGAGGCTGCGCAGCCTCCACTGGTCGCCCTCGAAGGGGACCGCGGTGATCACGTGGACCCGGGTGGTGCGGATGCCCGCCAGGGGTGAGATGTGCCGGCCGACCAGACGGGAGAGGTCGTCGAGGTCGGCCGCCCCCACGATCGCGAGCAGATCCCGGCTGCCGGTGGTCTGTTTGAGGCTGAGGACCCGGCTGTTGCGGGCCAGGCCGTCCAGGGTGGACTCGACCGGGAGGCCGCCCATGTCGATCTCGACCTGTGCGTAGACACCGTCGTCGTGGCCGGGCGAGAGATAGCCGTCCACCCAGGCGGTCCCGGTCCGCTCCAGACGGGCCCAGCGGCGTGCCGCGGTGACCGGGTCGATCCCCAGGACGTCACCGAGCAGGGTCCACGGCACCCTCGGCTGCGTCTGCAGCGCGTGGATGATCGCGAGGTCCACTTCGTCGGGGTGGGGCATGTTCTGCGTCTTCATGGGCTGACCGAATCCTGCGTACGGTGAGGGATCGTGTCCGGTTCCGGCGATTTTACGAGCGCGTCATCCCGGTTCTGGAAGGTAAGGCGCCATGAGTACCCCTCCTTCCTTCCCCGCGCCCTCCGCTCCCGTGCAGGCCGCCGCCGCCTCCCTGCGACTGACCGGTGCACGGCTGATCGACGGCACCGGATCGGAGCCGGTCGCCGATGCCGTCATCGACGTGGACGAGCGCGGTGTCATCGTCCACGCGGGACCGGCCGCGACCGCTCCCCCGGCGCCGGCCCGCGCCCGCACCATCGACGTCGCAGGCCGCACCGTGCTTCCCGGTTTCGTCGACGCCCATGTCCACCTCGGCGTCGATTCGGCCCGGCACATGGTGCGGAGGTTCACCGAGGACCCCGCCCTGGAGGTCTTCCGCGCGGCCGGCAGGCTGCGGGTCACCCTGGATGCGGGTGTCACCACGGCGCGCGACCTGGGCGGGCTCTCCGCCGGGTACCGGGAGGCCGTCGCCCAGGGCCTGACCGCCGGTCCGCGTCTGCACACCGCCGTGCGCATCCTCAGCCACACCGGCGGGCACGCCGACTTCCACACCGACTGCGGCTTCGACACCAGCGCGGGCATGGGAGAGATCGCCGACACCCCGGACGAGGTGCGCCTGTCGGTGCGCAGGCTGCTGCGCTCGGGCGCCGACGTCATCAAGATCTGCGCCACGGGAGGCATGTCCAGCCCCTACGACCAGCCCGACGACGAGGGCCTCACGGTGGAGGAGATCCGCGCGGTCGTGGAGGAGGCGGACCGGCACGGCGGCCGCCCCGTCGCCGCGCACGCGCAGGGCACGGCCGGCATCCTGAACGCCGTCCGGGGCGGCGTCACCAGTGTCGAGCACGGCTACGGCATGACCACGCAGGCGAGGGAACTCGCCGGTGAGCAGGGCGTGTTCCTCGTTCCGACCCTCTCGACGGTGTTCGACGGAATCGACAAATCGACCATGGAGCCCTTCCATTACGAGAAGAAGCTCCGCTGGTCGGACATCACCCGCGCCAACATAGCCGCGGCCATCGCCGACGGAATGAAGATCGCCATGGGCACCGACGCGGCGATGGTCCCGCACGGCCGCAATCTGCGCGAGCTGGTCCACCTCACCTCCCTCGGGATGACGCCGCTTCAGGCGATCACCGCCGGCACGCTCACCGCCTCGCGCCTTCTCGGCCTGGACGACCGCATCGGCACGCTGGAGACCGGCAAGGAAGCGGATCTGGTGGTCTGCGACGGCGACCCGCTGGCCGATGTCTCGGTCCTCGCCGACCCCTCCCGCATCGTCCTCGTCGCGCAGCGCGGGGCCGTGCGGAAGGATCTGCTCGCGGACGCGCCGGGCCCCGGTCCGGACACCGAGGCGGGACGTCGGTGAGCGCGCGGACCGGGACCTCCACGGCCTCAGGGGGCGGCGCCGTGCTCGACAAGGTGCTGGGCGGCATCGAGCGCGCCGGGAACAAGCTCCCGCATCCCGTCGTGCTGTTCCTCCTCCTCTTCGCCGTCCTCGGCGTCGTCTCCACCGCACTCGCGGTCGCCGGAGCGACGGTGACCGTGCCCGGCGACGGCGAAGTGCTCGAAGTGAAGGGCCTGTTCACCGGCGAGGGGATCACCTGGCTGCTGGAGAACTTCATCCCCAACTTCACCGGCTTCCCGTCACTGGGGACGGTGCTGCTCATGATGGCGGCCGTCGGGGTCGCCGAGCGCACGGGACTGCTGGAGACGGCCGTACGGGTCTCCATCGGGCGAGCCCCGAAGGCCGTCCTGCCGTACCTGGTCGCGTTCGTCGCCGCGCAGGGCCACATGATGAGCGACGTGGCGATCCTCATCATCCCGCCGCTGGCCGCGCTCGTCTTCAAGGGCGCAGGACGGAACCCGATCGCCGGCCTGATCGGCGGGTTCGCCTGCGTGTGCGCCGGATACGCGGCCGGTTTCTCCATCGGCGCGCTGGACGCCCTCTACACGGGCATCACCGAGCAGGCCGCCGGCGTCCTGCCGGGTGGCGACGACGCTCCCACCCACATCCTGATCAACTACTTCTTCACCGCAGCGGCAAGCGTCGTCCTCGCCCTGATCGGCGGCTTCCTGATCGACCGCGTCCTCGAACCGCGGCTTCCCGCCGCGGTGGAGGCGGCTCCGGCGGACGGGGAGGCGGCCACGGACGACGACGGCGGCTACCGGCCCACCCTGGAGGTCACCCCGGCCGAGCGGCGCGGGCTCCGGGCCGCCGGACTGGCCGTCCTGGTGTACGCGGCGGTGGTCGTCGTCTGCTGGCTCCTGCCGGGCTCGTCCCTGCGGGGCGAGGGTGGCGCGCTGGTCCCCTCACCGGTGCTGACGGGCATCGTCCCCCTGCTGTTCGTCGCCTTCCTGATCGCGGGCATCGTCCACGGCAAGGTCACGGGCAAGGTGCGCAGGGCCGGGGACGTCCCGGAGATGATGGCCGAGTCGATCACCGGCATGTCCGCGTACATCGTGCTGATCCTGGTGATCGCCCAGGTCATCGGTGTCTTCGACTGGTCCAACGTGGGGACCCTGCTGGCGGTGGAGGGAGCCGCGCTCCTCGAGTCGGCCGGCCTCACGGGGTTCACAGGGCTGGTCCTGTTCGTCCTGCTGGTCTGTGTGCTGAACCTGTTCGTGACCTCGGGTTCGGCGCTGTGGTCCCTGGTGGCCCCGGTCTTCGTCCCCGCGTTCATGCTCATCGGTCTCGAACCGGCCGTCACCCAGGCGGCGTTCCGCATCGGTGACTCGGCCACACAGATGATCACGCCACTCAACCCGTACGTCTTCCTGATGCTGATCATCCTGCGCCGCTACGAACCCGACGCGAAGCTGGGCACGGTCCTCTCCCGCCTCTTCGTCTTCGTCGTCCCCTTCCTGGTGGCCTGGCTGATCGCCCTCGGTGTCTTCTACGGCCTCGACCTGCCGCTCGGCCCGGGTGCGGACATCCACCGGGACTGACGGACAGGAACGTGCGCGTGGACGTGGCCCTCCGGACCAGCCCGGAGGGCCGCTTCCGCGCGGTGTTCAGCCTCCGGGACCGGGGTCCCGTGCCTGGCGGCGTCAGCGCGCCAGGACTTCGTATGCACCGGAAACAAAGCTACGATCGATCACCGACGAGCAGACGGGTCGTACAGGCCATCGACTGAAGCCACATCAGGTGAGACGACGAGGAGCGGGTACCCGTCCGGGAAGGCGGGCTTCGGCCGGCCGCTCGACCGGGCCGAGGGCGACGCCAGGCGTGACCTGACAGAACGCGGTCACCGGTCCGGTCCGGAAGGCTAGGAGAGAAGCTGTGTTCTATTACGTCCTGAAGTATGTCGTGCTGGGCCCTTTGCTGCGGCTGACGTTCCGGCCGCGCATCGAAGGGCTGGAACACATTCCGGACGACGGCGCGGCCATCGTGGCGGGCAATCACCTCTCGTTCTCGGACCACTTCCTGATGCCGGCGATCCTCAAGCGCCGTATCACGTTCCTCGCGAAGGCCGAGTACTTCACCGGCCCGGGCATCAAGGGCAAGCTGACCGCGGCCTTCTTCCACAGCATCGGGCAGATCCCCGTCGACCGCTCCGGCAAGGAAGCGGGACAGGCCGCCATCCGCGAAGGACTGGGGGTGCTGAGCAAGGGTGAACTGCTGGGCATCTACCCGGAGGGCACCCGCTCGCACGACGGGCGGCTGTACAAGGGCAAGGTCGGGGTCGCGGTCATGGCGATCAGGGCGGGGGGCCCGGTCATCCCCTGCGCGATGGTCGGCACGTTCGAGATCCAGCCGCCCGGACAGAAGGTCCCCAGCATCAAGCGGGTCACCATCCGCTTCGGGGAGCCGCTGGACTTCTCGCGCTACGCCGGCCTGGAGGACCAGAAGGCGGCGATCCGCGCGGTGACGGACGAGATCATGTACGCCATTCTCGGACTCTCCGGGCAGGAGTACGTCGACGAGTACGCGGTGAAGGCGAAGGCCGCGCAGGGCGAGGAGTCCAAGAAGTTCCCCAGGCGGCCACGCTGAGCGGGGAATCTGCTGAGGGCCGATTTCCCTGGCCGGGCCGCTGAAGCGACCGTAGCGTCTTCCGTATGAGCAGAGGACGAGCGTTCGTGCTGGGCGCGACGGGACAGATCGGCCGGGCCGCCGTGCGGGCTCTCGCCGGGGACGGCTGGGACGTGACCGCGGCGTCCCGCGGAGGCGGCAGGGACGGTGCCTGGGGCGACGGCGTCCGCGCGCTCGCCCTCGACCGCGACGAGGAGGGGGCCCTCGCCTCCGCCCTCGGCGACGGGTACGACGTCCTGGTCGACATGGTCGCCTTCGGCCCGGACCACGCCGCGCAGTTGACGGGGCTCGCGGACCTGGCCGGGTCCGCGGTCGTCATCTCCAGCGGCGCGGTGTACGAGGACGGGCGGGGGCGCAGTTTCGACACGCAGGGGGATCCGGACGGCTTCCCGGAGTATCCGGTGCCCGTCCCGGAGACACAGCGCACGGTCGCCCCGGGCCACACGACGTACGGGACGCGCAAGGTCGCCCTGGAGCGGGAGCTGCTCGCCGCCGGGGACGCGCTGCCGGTGACGCTGCTGCGGGCGGGCGCGGTACACGGGGCCCACTGCCGTACCCCGCGCGAACTGTATTTCGTCAAACGCGCCCTGGACGGGCGCGGCCGGCGGGTCCTCGCGTACGACGGGGCGAGCCGCTTCCATCCCGTCCATGTGTCCAACCTGGCCGAGCTGATACGGCTGGCCGCACTGCGACCGGCCTCGCGGGTGCTCAACGCGGGCGACCCGCAGGCGCCCACCGTCGCCGAGATCGGCGCCGCCGTCGACGGCGTGCTGGGAACGCGGAGCGAGACGGTGCTGGTGGCGGGCGCGCCGCCGGAGGGCCATGTCGGCGACACACCGTGGAGCGGCGCTCATCCCGTCGTCTACGACATGGCCGCCGCCGAACGGGATCTGGGGTACCGCGCGGTGACGGGGTACGAGGAGTCGCTGCCGGGGACCGTCGAGTGGCTCGCGGCGCGGCTCCACGGGCACGACTGGAGGGAGGCCTTCCCGAAGATGCTCCGTACCTACGGCGAGACCCTCTTCGACTACGCGGCGGAGGACGCCTGGCTGGAGCGGTACGACCGGAACCGGTGAGCGCCCCTGGAGGGATGGTGCGGCTGTCCCTGGCCGGAAGGGGTGAGCGGGCGACCGCCGGGAATCATCGGCCGCCCGCTCACGTTCAGTTGGCCGTCACGGCTTCGGGGTGGCGTGCGGAGTGCACGTCACATCGCGCCGGTCGGTCTCTCCCGTGAGCAGGTAGGTGTCCACCCGCTCGTTGATGCAGGGGTTGACCAGGCCGGTGACACCGTGCGAGCCGGCGCCCTTCTCGGTGATGAGTCGGGAGCCCTCGAAGCGCTTGTGCAGTTCGACGGCGCCCTCGTACGGGGTGGCGGCGTCACGCGTGGACTGCACGATCAGCACCGGGGGGAGACCCTTGCCCGTGCGGACGTCCACAGGGGTCTGCTGCTTGGACGGCCACGTCGCACACGGCAGGTTCATCCAGGCATTGGCCCAGGTCATGAACGGGTGGTCCTTGTGCAGACGGGTGTTGTCGCGGTCCCACTTCTTCCAGCTGGTGGGCCACTTGGCATCCGCGCACTCGACCGCCGTGTAGACGGCGTTGCCGTTCTCCGCGCTGATGTTGCCCGCGGTGTCCGACAGGTCGGGTCCCGCGGCGTCGATCAGGGCCTGGGTGTCGCCGCCCAGATAGTCGCTCCAGATCTGGGCGGTGGGCGCCCAGGCGGAGTCGTAGTACGGCGCGCTCTGGAAGAATCCGATGAGCTCGGCGGGACCGACGACGCCGCCGATCGGGTTCTTCTTCGCCGCCGCGCGCAGCGTCAGCCACGCCTTCTCGACCTTCTCGGGCGTGTCACCGATGTGGTAGGCCGCGTCGTTCTTCGCGACCCATGCCTTCCAGTCGTTCCAGCGGGTCTGGAAGGCGATGTCCTGGTTGAGGTTGGCCTCGTACCAGATGTTCTCCTTCGCGGGGTCGACCACGCTGTCGACGATCATGCGGCGCACGTGCGAGGGGAAGAGCGTGCCGTAGACCGCGCCCAGGTAGGTGCCGTAGGAGACGCCGAGGAAGTTGAGCTTCTTCTCGCCGAGCGCGGCGCGGATGACATCCAGGTCGCGTGCGGTGTTGGGCGTGGTCATGTGCGGCAGCATGGCGCCGCTGCGCTCGGCGCAGCCGTCCGCGTACTCGGCCGCGAGCTTGCGCTGGGCCCGCTTGTCGGCCTCGCTGTCCGGGACCGGATCGGCCTTCGGGGCCTTCACGAACTCCTGGGGGTCGATGCAGGAGATGGGCGCCGAGTGGCCGACCCCGCGCGGGTCGAAGCCGACGAAGTCGTACGCCTTCGCGGCCTTCGTCCAGAGCGGGTTCTTGGTGACGATGCGCTTCGGGAAGGCCATTCCCGAGCCGCCGGGGCCGCCCGGGTTGTAGACGAGTGCGCCCTGGCGCTCGTCCTTGGTGCCCGTGCTGACGTGCCGGTCGACCGCGAGTTTGATCTGCTTGCCGTCCGGCTTGCTGTAGTCGAGCGGGACACTCACCCATCCGCACTGGATGGGTGCGGCGATCGCCCAGTCGGCGGGACAGTCCGTCCAGTCGACACCGGCCCGCGCGGCCCGGGCGGCCGCGGTCCGGACGCCGCTCGCCTCCTGGTCGCCGTGGTGCCGGCCGGCGGCACCGGCGGCGGGTGCGGCTATCGCCCCCGCTATGAGCGTGCCCGCGATCAGAGTGCCGGCCGAGCCGAGCACTGCTGTGCGCTTCACGTGGAACCTCCCCCTGCGTGTTGCGCCACCCGCGGCGGCGCAGTCGTTCATGTGTCCAGGCGGATCCTTTCGTCTGTGGGGTTGCTGAGAACAGGGCGTACGCATGTTTCTTTACCGAACCAATAACCGGTGCGCGCTGCCCGCTGAGCGAACTCACGCCCTCTGCACGGCCCTTGTTTCCTTCAGCAGACCCTCCAGCGCCTCGTCCAGCACCGCGCGCAGCAGCCGTGCGTCGGGAGCCAGCGCCGTCACGAGGACGGCCGGACCCGCCAGCGGAGTGAGGGCCGCGGTAGGTCCGAGCAGTCTCGGAGCGGGCAGGCCATCCTCGAACGCGGGTTCGACGACGAGCAGTTGCCCCACTGCTCGGTGGCCGCCCAGCACAGCGGGACCGTCCCACCCTCCGGGGGCTCCCGGTCCGTACGCGAGTTGCTGGTCGAGCAGCGGGCGCCCGACCCTGTGCACGGTCAGACGGGAGGAGAGCCGGCCGGTGCTCTCACCGTGACGGCCCAGCACCAGTTCCTCGCGGAGCACCAGACGCGCGGTGCCCGCGAGTTCGGCTCGGGTGGTCATGTCGAGTGCGCTGCCGCACGCGGAGACGAGCTGTTCCGGGAGCCAGCGGAGCTCCGCCCCTTCCCCCACGCTCAGCCGCACGTCGTACGCCGCGGAGCCGGCATCGGGGCCGGCTCCCGGAAGTGCCACGGTGGCGGCGGCGGAGTCCACCGTCACCCGGGCGCCGTCCTCGGCGACGACCTCGACGGCGAGCCGGTCACCGCCGAGCGGGGCGCTCATCGCGCCGACCACGGTGACCCGCGCGCGGGCGGTGTCCGGGGATCTGGTGCGGCGCAGGGCCAGTGGCCCGCTGCTCTCCAGCACCGGAAGCGACGTGGATCCCCGGCCGTCGGCGACCGCCGTGATCCGTGCGGTGGCCGTGACGCTCATGCGGCCCAGTCCGCGAGCCGCGCCCGCACCCAGTCGGCGACGGGAGCGACGCCGTCGGCGCCGGTCAGCGAGGTGAACACCACGGGGAGGTCGCCGCGCTGCGCGGCGGCGTCGCCGGCCATCCGGTCCAGGTCGGAGCCGACGTAGGGGGCGAGGTCCGTCTTGTTGATGACGAGGAGGTCGGCGGTGGTGACGCCGGGGCCGCCCTTGCGCGGGATGTCGTCGCCGCCCGCGACGTCGATCACGAAGACCTGGGCGTCGACGAGCCCCTTGGAGAAGGTTGCGGTGAGGTTGTCCCCGCCCGACTCGACGAGGATGAGGTCGAGGGGGCCCACGGAGTCCTCCAGGTCCTCGACGGCTTCGAGGTTGGCGGAGATGTCGTCGCGGATAGCGGTGTGCGGGCAGGCACCGGTCTCGACGGCCTGGATGCGCTCGGGGGGCAGTACGGCGTTACGGAGCAGGAAGGCCGCGTCCTCGCGGGTGTAGATGTCGTTGGTGACGACGGCGATGGAGAACCGGTCGCGCAGCGCGCGGCAGAGCGCGGCGACGGTCGCCGTCTTCCCCGAGCCGACCGGCCCTCCGAGGCCGATGCGCAGGGCGCGACGTGTGCCGTCGGGACGCACCGCGTCGGCGCTGACGGCTGCGGGGCCATGGTGTGCGTGGTCGAGATGCATGGGTGTGACTCCTGGTGAAGGGGTGCGGATTGACGTTCGTCGTGGTTCAGGACGCGAACAGGCGGACCGGCCAGGTCGCGTGGGCCTCGGCCGCGATGTCGAGCAGGGGGGCGGAGGCGGCGGGCAACGCGTCGATGCCCCGCAGTGCCGCCTCGGCCGCCTGTTCGGCGACCTGGTCGAGTGCGGGGGCGAGCCGGGCCAGCACCGCCGTCGCCTCGAAGGGGTCGAGGGAGAGCAGGCGGACCACGGCGGTGGCCGGGCCGCTGACCGTTTCGTAGGCGACGCAGTGTGCGGCGTCCGCCGGGCCCAGGCCTGCCGCCCGCGCCGTCAGGCCGAGGACGACGGGCTGGTGGGCGCCGCGTGGTCTCGCTTCGGCGAGCGCGGCCAGTTCAGGGCTGGGCCAGGTCGCCCGTGCCGCCCGCATCAGCTGTCTGCCGAGCCTGCGCGCGGCGTTCCTGAGCGCGGGTGAGGGCGTCCGGGCGTCGGCGGCCTCGTCGAGGGCGAGGGGGTCGAGGCCGTGGGCCGCCGCCGCGGCGAGCGCGGCGGAGGTGAGTCCTGTGGTGTGGAGCCTGCCGAGGCAGAAGTCCGCCAGGTCCTGGGCGTCGCGGATGTGTCCTGCCTTGACGGCCGGCTCGGCTCCACCGGAGTGGGCGTGGCCACCGGCGGGGAACCGGCCGTCGGCGAGGACGAGCAGGGCTGCGCGTGTCGTCATGAAGTGCTGTCCTGCCCTCAGAAGAGGAAGTACCGCTGAGCCATGGGCAGTTCGGCGGCCGGGGCGGGTTCGACCGGATCGCCGTCGATGGTGACGGCGAAGCTGTCGGGGTCGACCTCGACCCGGGGCAGGGCGTCGTTCTCCCTCATGTCCGCCTTGGTGACGCCCCGGGTGCTGGTGATCGGCACGAACGTCTTGCCGAGCCCCAGGCGCCCGGGCAGGCCGGACTCGATGGCGGCCGAGGACACGAAATTGAAGGAGTTGGCCGCCGGGGCCCGGCCCACCGCACCGAACATCGGACGGGGCATGACCGGCTGCGGGGTGGGGATCGAGGCGTTGGCGTCGCCCATCTGCGCGTACGCGATCTGACCGCCCTTGATCACTGTCTGCGGTTTGACGCCGAAGAAGGCCGGGTCCCAGAGCACGAGGTCGGCCAGCTTGCCCGTCTCGACGGAGCCGATCTCCTTGTCCAGCCCCTGGGCGACCGCGGGGTTGATGGTGTATTTGGCGACATAGCGACGTGCCCGGTGGTTGTCCGCGGCACCGTCGCCCGTCAGGGCGCCCCGTCGCCGCTTCATCACGTGGGCGGTCTGCCAGGTCCGGAGGATCACCTCGCCGATCCGGCCCATCGCCTGGGAGTCCGAGGAGATGATCGAGATGGCCCCCATGTCGTGGAGGATGTCCTCGGCCGCGATGGTCGACGGACGGATGCGGGACTCCGCGAAGGCGAGGTCCTCCGGCACGGTCGGGTTCAGGTGGTGACAGACCATCAGCATGTCGAGGTGCTCCTCGATCGTGTTGACGGTGTGCGGCCGGGTCGGGTTGGTGGAGCTGGGCAGGACGTAGGGCTCGGACACCACACTGATGATGTCGGGCGCGTGCCCGCCGCCCGCACCCTCGGTGTGGTACGCGTGGATGGAACGCCCCGCGATGGCGGCCAGCGTGTCCGCGACGAATCCCGCCTCGTTGAGCGTGTCCGTGTGGATGGCGAGCTGGGCGCCGGTCTCCTCGCAGACACCCAGACAGGCGTCGATGACGGCGGGCGTCGCACCCCAGTCCTCGTGGATCTTGAACCCCAGCGCGCCGGAGCGCAGTTGGGAGTGCATCGCCTCGCGGGACATCGTGTTGCCCTTGCCGAGCAGGCCGATGTTGACGGGGTAGCCGTCGAGCGCCTCGAACATCCGGGCAAGATGCCAGGGGCCCGGGGTGATCGTCGTGGCCTTGGTGCCCTCGGCCGGGCCCGTGCCGCCCCCGACGAGGGTGGTGATCCCGGAGGAGAGCGCCTGGTCGATCAGGGTAGGCGAGATGAAGTGGACGTGCGCGTCGATGGCTCCCGCGGTGAGGAACTTGCCGTTGCCCGCGATGATCTCGGTCTCCGGCCCGATCACCAGATCGGGGTGCACGCCGTCCATCGTGTCCGGGTTGCCGGCCTTCCCGATGCCGGTGATCCTGCCGTCCCGGATGCCGACGTCGGCTTTGACGACGCCCCAGTGGTCGATGACGACCGCGCCGGTGATGACCGTGTCGGGAGCACCCTCGGCGCGGGTGGTGCGCGCCTGCCCCATCGATTCGCGGATCACCTTCCCGCCGCCGAACACCGCTTCGTCGCCCGACCGTCCGGGGCCGCCGGACCGGTCCTCCTCGATCTCGACGACGAGGTCGGTGTCGGCGAGCCGGATGCGGTCACCCGTGGTGGGCCCGAACAGGTCGGCGTACACGGGGCGGCTGAGCTCAGGCATCGAGGGAACCTCCGGTGTCGCCGCGCAGTCCGGGGACGATGCGCAGGCCTGCGATCGGGACGAGTTCGACGTCGACGGGGATACCGGGCTCGAAGCGCACGGCGGTTCCGGCGGCGATGTTCAGCCGCAGCCCGTGGGCCGCGCCACGGTCGAAGTCCAGGCCTGTGTTGGCCTCGGCGAAGTGGTAGTGCGATCCGACCTGGACGGGCCGGTCCGCGGCGTTGAGGACGGTGAGGCGGGTGACGGGGCGCCCTTCGTTGAGCGCCACCGGCTCCTGCGCGTACAAGATCTCTCCGGGAATCATCGGCTGCTCCCCCGTCAGACGATCGGCTCGTGGACGGTGACCAGCTTGGTGCCGTCCGGGAAAGTGGCCTCGACCTGGACGTCGTGGATCATCTCGGGGATGCCGTCCATGACGTCGTCCCGGGTGAGGACCTTCCTGCCGGAGGCCATCAGTTCGGCGACGGTCCGGCCGTCCCGGGCGCCTTCCAGGAGGTGCGAGGTGATCAGCGCGATCGCCTCCGGGTGATTGAGCCGCAGTCCGCGCGCCCTGCGCTTCTCTGCGACATCGGCCGCCACATGGATAAGCAGGCGTTCCTGTTCGTGCGGAGTCAGTTGCACGCTTCCACCCTCTTCGTCTCCCGCCCGGTACCTGCCCCGGGCGCAGCGGGACCCTATCCCGCCTTCAACACTCTGTTGAACGATGAAGAGGATTCCGCGATCAGGTATTGCACGTTAGGGCGGAAGTTTTTCCGGCGCGTTAACTGATCTTTTGCGGATCCATGGACATCAGGCCGCGCAACCCGTTCTCCAGCGCCTCGATCCCGACCCCGCCGAACAGCGCCTCCTGCGCGATGAATCCCTGGGCGGTGGCGATCATCGTGCGGGCGACATCGTCGCCCGACACGTCGGAGCGCATGACACCCGCCGCACGGTAGGCCTCCACCAGCTTCCCCCACGCGGCACGCATTCCCGTGTAGCCGTCGTCGAGCGTCTTCGCCAGCCGCTCGTCGCGCATGCTCTCGGACCACACCTGCACGACGAGCATGGCGGAGGCGCGGCGCTCCAAACCGTGGAGTTGCCCTTCGAAGACCCCGCGCAGCACCCTCCCCAGGAGGACGTCGGGCATGGGCGGCGGCACCGTGTCGGCGGCCTCCGCGAAGGCCCGGCGCACGGCACCGAACGCCTCGTCCGCGATGGCGGCGATCAGGTCCTCCTTGCCGGCGAAGTAGCGGTAGACGGCCCCCGCCGACAACCCGACCTCCTTCAGCACGTCCTGCATCGACGTGCCGTGGAAACCGTTGGCGGCGAAAGAGCGCGCCGCGCCGGCGAGGATCTGGCGGCGGCGGGCGTCGAGGTGCTCCTGGGATACGCGTGCCATACGGGCAATCTAAAACGAACATTCATTCTTGACAAGCTCCCGCGCGCGGCGCGACAGTGGAGCGCACTGAAAACGAACGATCCTTCTCTTTGAATCGAGGCTCTCGCCATGCCTGCTGCACCGAACCGCCGTGCGGTGGCGGCCGTCCTGCTCGTCCCCCTGGTGGTGACGCTCGCACTCTGGGCCTTCTCCTGGCCCGCGGCCAGGATCGCGCCGCGGGACCTGCCGGTGGGCATCGCCGGCGCGGCTCCGGCCGCCGATCAGCTGCAGAAACGGTTCGAGCAGCGCGAGGGGGCCTTCGAGATCCACCGTTACGAGGACGCGGCGGCCGCCCGCACAGCGATCGAGGAGCGGGTCGTATACGGCGCTGTCGTGATCACCGAGGCGGGCCCGCACCTGCTCACCGCCTCGGCCGCCGGCCCGGTCGTCGCCCAGTTGCTGACCGAGGCCGCCGGAGCGGCCGCACCCGGCGGATCCGGAGTCCCGGTCACCGATGTCGTCGCCGCACCGGAAGCCGACCCCCGCGGCAGCGCGCTCGGCGCAAGCATCCTGCCGCTGGCGCTCGCCGGGGTCGCCGCCGGAGCGGCCGTGACCCTGCTCGGACTGCGCGGCGCCCGAGGGGCCGTGACCCTGCTCGGCGCTGCGGCACTGGTGGGCATCGCCGCCACGGCCATGACCCACAGCTGGCTCGGCGTGATCACGGGCGACTGGTGGGCGGAGGCGGGCACCATTGGGCTGACCGTGCTGGCGATCGGCGCCCCGGTGGCGGGGCTGGCCGCCCTCATCGGTGCACCGGGCCTGGGGGTGGGAGCCATGCTGATGGTGCTGCTGGGCAATTCGTTCTCCGGTGTCACCAGCGCGCCGGAGATGCTGCCCGAGCCGGTCGGCGCGATCGGTCAGTGGCTGCCGCCGGGTGCAGGAGGTTCCCTGCTGCGGTCGGTCGCGTTCTTCGACGGCAGCGCGGCGGGCGGACCCGTGCTCGTCCTGGCCGTATGGGCTCTGCTCGGCATCGCCGGCGTCCTGGCCGGCGGCCGCAGGCGCCCGGCGCCGGCCGCGGGGAGCCCGGGGCCGCGCGACCGGGAGCATGCGACGGCACTGGCCGGCTGAACCGCGTCGTACGCGAGAGGGCCGTGTCACCCGCCACAGTGGCGGGTGACACGGACCT
>NZ_JBHJYN010000020.1:6495-105634 GCF_042270185.1 Streptomyces sp. NPDC055962 | reverse complement strand
CAGCCGGCGGACGGGTCCGCCGGCTGCCCCGCCGTCGTGCGTCAGCGAGCGCCCAGCGCCACGTAGTCGTACATCCCGAAGGACCCCGTGACGAACACGTTGCGGGCGTCCGGGTGACGGTAGAGCAGCGAGCGCGGGTAGAGGTACGGCACGATCACGGCGTGGTCCATGGTCAGCCGGTCGATGCGGTGCCAGATGGCCGCGCGCTCCGCCAGGTCGCCGCTGACGGCCCCCTGGTCGAGCAGGCCGTTGATCTCCGGGTCGTCCAGTTCACCCATGTTCTGGTTGCCGCGCTCCTTGATGGCGCGCCCGTCGACGATCTGCTGGAAGAAGCCGTAGCCGTCGGGGAAGTCGGCCCCCCACCCGAACATGATGATCCCGATGCCGTGCTCACGCAGGTACGAAGGGCTGCCGCCGTAGCGGTCGAAGTAGTCGCCGGACGGGAAGTCCAGCACCTCGGCCTCGATGCCGACGCGGGCCAGCCCGGCCGCCAGCGCCTCGGCCGCCCGGTACTCCTTGAGGCGGTCCTTGCGGGCGGCGATCTTCGTGCGGAACCCGTCCGGCATGCCGGCCAGGGCCAGTTCGGCGCGCGCCGCCTCCAGGTCACCGGTCGCGTCCGGGCCGACCGGGTAGCGGTCGAAGGGCTGGTAGCCGTCGATGGTCGGCGGGAGGATGGTGGTGGCGATGTCGCCGCCGACGGGGCCTCCGTACGCCGCCTGCATGGCCGCCTTGTCCGTGGCGAACTGCACCGCGCGGCGGCAGTGGACGTTGTCGAACGGGGTGATCCGGCTCGACAGGCAGTAGATCCAGGTGAATCCGGTCAACGGGTTGTCGGCGTTGGCCCGCAGCTCGGGATCGGCCAGGATGCGTTCCTGGGCCGCGGGCTGCACCCCGAAGCCCGCGAGGTCGATGTGGGCATCGCCGTTGAGCAGCATCAGGTCCACCTCGTGCGGGTCCTTGCCCAGGTGCACCTCGATCCGCTCGGCCCGCTGGCGGCGTACGGGGTCGGTCTCCGGGTCCCAGTGCGGGTTGCGCTCCAGGACGACGAGCTTGCCGCGTTCGTAGGAGTCGACACGGTAGGGACCGGTCGCCACCGGGCCGAGCCGGTAGCCGATACCGGTGTCCCGGTCCCTGGGGACCGGGGTGGTGCTCGGCATGGTGGCCAGCAGGTCCATGCCGGCGAAGGGCTCGGTCAGCCTCAGGATCAGGGTGCGGTCGTCGGGGGTCTCCACGGTGACCGGGCCGTCCACCTCCGGCTCGCGCCAGGGACCGCCGTACTCCGTGCCCAGCAGGTGGCGGAAGTAGGTGGGGCCGACGCCGAGCACGTCGGTGCCGTAGTTGCTCCTGGCGATCGCGTACTTGACGTCCGCGGCGACGACGGGGGTGCCGTCCTCGTAGAGGAGTCCCGGGCGCAGCCGGTAGGTCCAGGTCCGTCCGCCGTCCGAGGACTCACCGAGCGACTCGGCGAGGTCCGGGACGAGCCGCTGGCCGGCCTTGCCGGGCGCGGTGTCGAAGGTGACCAGCGTCCGGCCGATCAGGCGCAAGAAGTTCCAGGTGTAGGCGTAGTACGTGTTGCCCGGGTCGAGCGAGTCGAAGTCGTCGGTGCGTACGAGGCGGAGAGTCCCGCCCAGCGCGTCGGTCGGGGCGACCACGCCGTCGACGGCGGCGTCGAAGCCGGTGGTGCCCGGCTGTTCGGTCTCCATGTCCCAGCCCTTCTCGCGGTGATTTCCGCGCCATTCTGCGGGGATGCGGGGGCCCTGGGGTGGGGTGCGGCGCCCGGGCGCATAGCCGACTGCGGGTCGGTATAGCGGGAGAGGGGGGTGAGAGGAGGGGGAGAGTCCCGGCTGATTGGCTCGCGTCCCCCCACGCGCGAAGCGGACGCCCGCTTCCCCCCACGCGCGACACGGGCGTCCGTACGAGAGGCGAGAAGACCATGCCACGAAGAAGGATTTGGCATATACCTGTCATAACCGTCGCCGCCACCGCTCTTCTGGCGGGCTACCCGGCGGTGTCGATGGCCAAGACCCCCACCCCTCCCCCGGGCGCCGCCCAGGGGTGGTCCCAGAAGGACGCGGCGGACGCCGCGAAGCCCGGCCCCGCCGAGCTCCCCGAAGCCGTACCGGCCGCTGACCGCGCGAAGGTCCTCGGCTCCGGCTACCGCACCTCCGACGACCTGGCCTGGACCACCTCGGGCGACGCCACCGGTTTCCACGTCATGGTCGCCGCCGCCGAGGACGGGTACCGCTGGAAGACCGCGGCCACCCTGTCCGAGCCCGGGTTCGACACCGACACCTGGATCGGCAACGCCTGCCTCACCGCGTCCGGCAAGCGCGCCGCCGTCACCTACGCGCCCCGGACCTTCACCAACAAGCCGGCGCTGCTGACCCGCGGGGCCTTCACCGCCGTCGTCGACCTGACGACCGGTGCGGTCACCAAGCTCCCCGTCCAGTCCAGCCTGAGCTACTTCTCCCCCGGCTGCGGCACCACGGAGAAGGCGGTCTTCTCGCAGTTCTCCGACGACGAGTCGGAACGGAACGAGACCCGCCTCATCGGTGTCGACACCGCGACCGGCAAGACGGCGAAGCCGCTGAAGCTGCCCGGCCAGGTCACCTCCGCCGTCCCCCTCGGTGACGACGGCTACGCCGCCGCGCAAGGCTCGCGCCTGGTCCAGGTCGCCTCCTCCGGCAGCGTGCGCGTGGCCGCCCGCACGAGCGCCGTCCCCTTCCAGCTCACGGCCGCCTCGGACGGATCCGTCGTCTACATCGACCGGCCGGGCACCACCGCCGGAGCCGCGAAGTCCGCCGACGAGCGGGCCGAGGTCCGGCGCGCGCCGGCCGCGCTCTTCGGCGCCGCCAAGGCCACCGGCACCACCCGGCGCCTGGCCACCGGCGCCCTCACCGACTTCGACCTGGCCCGCTCGGCCCGCACCGGCACGGTGTACGTCACCGGCGAGGCCAAGGCCGCAGGCACCCTGCCCGCGTCCGTGCGCATGCCCGCGGGAGTGGCCAAGGACGCCGTCCTGTCCACGAAGGGCGAGGCCGCGGTCACCACTGCGTGGGCCGACGGCAAGGACTCCCGGATCTCCCCGCAGGAGGCCGCCTCGGCACGGACCGCCCGGACCGAGGTGAAGGTCCTGGACACCGGACGCACCGTCACCCTGGACTCCCAGCCCGGCACGACGGTCGGCTCGACCGCGAAGACCGCGGCCGGGCTCGCCACCTCCCCCGCGCTCACCCGTGGCACCGGGGCCGCGGCTCCGAAGCTCGCCGCCGCCTCCCCGACCAACCCGGTCGAGGACGAGCGCTACTGCTCGGTCCCGCGCGGTGACGTCAAGAAGCAGGCCTTCCAGCCCACCCCGCGCCAGGTCGAGTGGGCCGTGGACCAGGCCGTGGTCGGGAAGCTCAACGCGCACGTCTCCCGCGCCGCCAACTGGAAGAACACCGGGATGTCGGCCTACCAGCCGCAGTCCCTCTTCCCCCTGAAGACCATGGCGGGCGACCCCAACGGGGTGCCTGACGCCGCCGACGAGTACCACATCCCCGCACAGGTGATGCTGGGCGTCACGGCCCAGGAATCCAACATGTGGCAGGCCACGCGCTTCGCCGTCCCGGGTGTCACCGCGAACACGCTGATCGGCAACTACTATGGCATCAGCCACGGCTCCGACGGCCAGACCCCGGACCCGTGGGCCATCAACTGGGCCTCCGCCGACTGCGGTTACGGCATCGTCCAGGTGACCGACGGCATGCGCAAGGCCGGGCACGAGAAGCCCGGCGAGACCGCGCTCTCCGTGCAGAAGCAGGAAGCCGTCGCCCTCGACTACACCGCCAACATCGCGGCGGGCGTCAACATCCTCGTGGACAAGTGGAACCAGACGTACAGCGCCGGGATGACCGTCAACGACGGCGGACCCGGGTACATCGAGAACTGGTTCTTCGCCCTCTGGGCGTACAACTCCGGCTTCTACCCGCAGTCCAGCGCCGGATCGCACGGCGGCCACTGGGGTGTCGGCTACACCAACAACCCGGCCAACGCGCTGTGGAAGGCCAACCGCACCCCCTTCCTGGAGAGTGCCGCCGGCAGCGACGACTACTCGCACGCCGCGCACCCGCAGGACTGGCCCTACCAGGAGAAGGTGATCGGCTGGGCCGCCCGCCCCATCTCCGCGATGTTCGCCCCCGGCGACTTCCAGCCCGGCTACCGCGCCGCCTGGTGGACGGCCACGGACCAGCGGACGCGGGCCAAGCCGCCGGTCGGGCAGTTCTGCGACAGCTCCAACAACTGCGACCCGAGCAAGATCAAGGAGGGTGACACCGACACCAACGGCGCGTGCCAGCTCAACAACCCGGCCGACGAGTTCTTCCTGCACTGCTGGTGGAACAAGAAGACCAGCTGGAAGAGCTGTGCGGGCGGCGCCTGCGGATACGCCCTGCACCGCTTCGACGCCACCTATCCGGAGCAGCCGGACGGCAACGCCTACCCGCCCCGGTGCTCCAGCGGCCTGCCCTCCGGCACGTACGTGATCGACGACGTGGCCTCCGGTGTCACACCGACCGGCTCGTCGGGACGTAGTTGCGGAGCGACGACCTCACCCGGCACCTTCGGCTTCACCTTCACCGCCGACGGGGCCAACTATCCGGGCAAGATCGACACCCATCAGATCGGGGCCGGGTACGGCAACCACTTCTGGTTCTCGCACACCAGGAATCAGGCGACCGCCGAGGGCGCCCGGATGAAGACCACCGGCACCTGGACCCTCACCAACGGCATGACCGGCTGGGCCCGGGTCTGGGTGCACCTCCCCGACCACGGCGCCCACACCCGGCAGGCCTCGTACACCGTCTCGGGGACCAACAGCACCAGCCCGGTACGCGTGACGCCGCAGCGCGTCGGGGAGAACAAGTGGGTCTCCCTCGGGGTGTTCCAGTTCACCTCCACCCCGAAGATCGCACTCTCCACGCATGCGGCCGACGGCAGCGGGTCCGAGGACGTCGCCTGGGACGCGGCGGGCTTCCAGCCGCTGTCGGCCAAGCCCAAGGACGTGGTCGTCGCCATGGGCGACTCCTACTCCTCGGGTGAGGGCGCCTCGGCCGCCGGCGGCGTCGACTACTACAAGGAGACCAACTACCGGGACACCAGCAACCCGTCGACCCGCAACGCCTGCCACCGCTCGACCAAGGCGTGGTCCCGCCAGGCCACGATCCCGGGACGCTCTGCGTCCGTGGGCTCGATGGACGACAGCCGGTCCGCGGCCATGGACTACCACCTGATCGCCTGCTCCGGCGCTCGGACGTACAACATCGCCGACGTAGGCGAGAACGGGGAGCTGCCGCAGCTCTCCAAGGGGTACCTCGACCAGAACACCACACTGGTGACCCTGTCCATCGGCGGTAACGACGCCCGGTTCGCCTACATCATCCAGAAGTGCATCTTCGGCGGCATCGGCTGGCCGACGCTGTGCCAGAACCAGACGTTCGACGACGACGACGCCCATACGGACGACGCGGCCTACCAAGGTCTCACCGTCGGAGTCGCGGCCGAGCGGCTGGCGAAGGAGCGGGTGCGGCCCGCCATCACCACAGCACTGAAGAAGATCCAGGCGAAGGCACCCAACGCCAAGATCGTTCTGATGGGATACCCCCCGCTGCTGGAGAGGTCGGGGCAGTGCATTCCCGGGATCGGCACCGAGGAGGCTCCCTGGCTGAACAGCATGGCCAGCACCCTCGCCACCGAGATGCAGGGCGCGGTCAACGACGCCAAGGCCGCGGGAGCCAAGGCCTGGTACTCCAACCCCGCCCAGAACTTCGCGGGCAAGGCCGTCTGCGGTGACCCCGAGCAGGTCAACGGCATCGTCCTGGACCTCGTCGAGAGCGACGAGCCCCAGATCGACTGGCCGATCCTGCAGCTCGGCGCCTCGGCGCAGTCCTTCCACCCGAAGGTCGGAGGAGCCCGGCTGTACGCGGACTCCCTGGAACGGACGATGCAGGGCATGGGTCTCTGACCCGGACGACCGACAGGCCCTCCCCTCCCCTCCTCGGGGAGGGGAGGGGAGGGCCACCGGAAGAGGTGAGCGATGCGACGGGTCTCCCGCCGCGGTGATCTCGGGGCGGCCGCGCTGCTGCTCCTGATGGACGTCGTCCTGCTGGCGGCCCTGCTCTTCGGAGTGCTCGTCTCGGGAGGTCTGACGGGCAGCCCGGACCGGGCCGCGGCGGGCCGTGAGGCTTCACGGGCCGCGCTGGTCTGCCTGGCCGTCCTGCTGGCCTCCGGCGGCATCGCCGCCGCGGTGCGGGCCTGGGCGGCCACGGCGGTCCAGGTGATCGTGCTGGGCGGCGCCGCGGCCGTCCTGTGGACGGGACTCGCCTCCTGACACACCGACGCGCTCCCGGGCACGGCAGCCGGGGAGCGCGTCGGGCGTGTGAGGGGACGGGGTCAGCGCCGGGCCATGCCCGGCACGGCTGCCAGCATGTCGGCGTCCTGACGGAGGATCGCCCGCTCCAGAGTGGTCAGCCTGGGGCCGGGGTCGATCCCCAGCTCATCGGTCAGCGTGTTGCGGGCCCTTCGGAACACGGCGAGCGCGTCGGCCTGGCGGCCGGAGAGATAGAGCGCCTGCATCAAATGTGCGTACAGCTCCTCCCTGAGCGGGTGAAGGACGATGAGGTCGGTCAGCTCCCCGATGGCCTCCTCGTATTCGCCCAGCGTTATTTCCAGGCAAATGCGCTGTTGCAGGGCGGCGACGCGCTCCTCTTCCAGCCGTGCCGCCCGGGTCTGCAATGCGCTGCTCGAAATCGTGGCAAGGGCAGGTCCCCTCCAGAGGGCGAGGGCGTCCTTGATCCGCTCCAGCGCCTCCTCCTTGAGCCCTGCACGGACCAGCTTCTTCGCCGCCGCCACGCTGTACCGGAAGATATCGCTGTCGATCTCGCAGTGGGCGGGGTCCAGCTGGTAACCGGAAGCCGTCGACAGGACGGTTTCCTGCGGGACGCCGGCCGCGGCCAGCGAGCGGCGGATCATCCACACACTCGTCTGAAGCTGGCCCGGGGCGGTCCTGGGCGGATTCTCACCCCATAGATGGCCGATGAGTTCGGGTGTACTGACAGCTCTCCCCGACACAAGTGCGAGGGCGGCGATGACCCGGAGCTGCCGCTGTCCGGCGAGCGGCACCGCCTCGTTCCGGTAATACATGGAGACCGGACCCAATATGCGAATGTGCACGCTGACCATAGGGATTCTCCCGTTCTGCCTGTTCATGGCTGACTTCCCCCGCCATGAACTGCTGAGTTTTCGCACGCAATGGTTTGAATGCTCTGGTCAATGAAGCGAAAGCAGCGGTCATGGTTTCGGCCACTACGCGCGTAGCGGGGCCCTGTCCTATCGATTCGGGACAGTAATCAGCCATCCATGCCCCGTCAACGACGCCCGGATGGGTGCGGCTGAAAACTGTCGTGCCGACGGGAGCGAAAAAGCGCCTGGGGGAAACCCGGGGATAACGCTCGGGAGCCAGGGGCCCTGGCCTGCAAGATCGTGTATGGCGGGGAGTAGTCACCGGCGTCCGACGCCTCCGGGGCGCGGCGCGGCACGACCCCCGGTACGTCAAGCCCCTGCGGAAGATGTGCGTCCGCCGTGAAGAAAATGGGCCCCTCGCATGGAGATCGAGGTTACCCAGCGCACCGTTCCGGACTGAGAACCGCCACTTCAGTGGTCTAGTCCAGTGATGGCGCAAACCCTACTCCACGGAGGCCGCTCGTCACGGGGTGCGAGGCCGACCAGTGACGCCGGTCACCCTTCCCACCAGGGGCGGGGCGGCGTTACCACTCTGAACTGTGCAGACTCCGCCGCCCTTTGAGGGTGAACCGGATACGGCCCCGGGCCCCGGCGGCCAGGGCCGCCGGGGGTCACGCGAGGTCGAGCAGCTCCAGATGCCGGGGCGCCAGCACGCGGGCACCGCCGTCCGGCGAACTCCGCCCGGCCGCCCGCTCCAGCGCCGTCACCGCGTCGGAGGACGCGGTACGGAAGACTCCCGAGTCGCCCAGCGGGGTCACCATGTCGTCGTGGTGGCAGGGCAGCAGTACGGACGGCGAACCCAGCGCACCCAGCAGCCGGTCCGGGTAGCCGTGGACGGCGGCGTGGCCGCTCATCCCGATCACCGCCACATCGGGCCGCGCACCCGCGAGCTCCCGCTCCGCGACGTTGCTCGTACCGGTCAGCAGGACGGACGGGCCGCCGTCGACCGAGACCTGGAAGGCCAGCGTCTGCCCCTCGACGAGGTCACCCAGGGTCCGGGGCCGCGAGGGAATCTCGTCCCGCGTCCCGGCGGCGAAGGACGAGTAGTCCTCCTGCCTGCTGTGCAGACTGCGGAACACCTCCACGCTGTAGCCCTCGAACTGGAGGTGGTCACCCCCGTTCACCGCCACCACGTCCGCCATGCGGTGCGCAGGGGTGCCCATCGCGGCCAGCAGGTGACGTGAGGTCGTGTCGCAGAGCGTCCGGACGCGCCGGCCGCCCCAGGCCGGCCTCGCCAGCAGTTGCGGCACATCGGCGAGATGGTCGAAGTGTCCGTGGCTGATCAGGATCAGCTCGGGCGCCCCGGTCAGCGCCTCCTCCGCAACGTGCTCAACCGCCTCCGGGTCCAGGCGCAGCGGCAGGGCCGGGTCGAGGGCGCCACTCCCGTCCGCGTACGGCATCCGGCTCAGATAGGGGTCGAAGAGCACACTGCGGCCTGCGAAGAACAGCTCCCAGCCGGCCACGCCCAGCCAGCGCAGACCGAGCGAGGTGCCTCTGGGCAGGCTGCGGGGGCGCGCGGCCGGCAGCGGGGCGGCGCCGCCGACCAGCAGCCCCGCCGCCCCCGCGCCCAACGCGCCCTGGAGGACCGACCTTCGCGACTGACCCATGCGCCACCTCGTTCACATTGTGCTGATCACACGTCACCCTACGGAGTGGAGGTGGCGAGGCGGCACATTTGAGTCAGCGGCGGGCCGGGGCGTGGCGGATCAGGTGGTGTACTCGGAGTTCAGGCGGACGTAACCCTCCGTCAGGTCACAGCCGTAGACGGTGAACTCCCCCTCACCGATGCCCAGTCCGATGCCGATCAGGACCTCGCTGCCGCGCATGTGCTCGGCAACCGTCGCCCGCAGCTCGGTGTCGCCGGGGCCGTCGGAGCTCTGCGGATAGACCTGGGTCCCGCCGAACCGGACGGTGACGTTCTCGGGGAGGATGTCGGTGTCGTCGGTGCACTTGCCGATGGCCATGTTCACCCGGCCCCAGTTGGGGTCGCTGCCGTGCACGGCGGTCTTGACCAGCGGCGAGTTGACCACGGTCTTCCCGACTCGCTTGGCCTGCGCCGTGTCCCGGGCGCCGGTGACCCGCACCTCGATGAGCTTGCTGGCGCCCTCGCCGTCGGAGGCGATGTTCTTGACCAGGGCCAGCGCCACCTCGTGCAGCGCCTCCTCGAACTCCGCCGGATCCACGTCGCCGGCCAGCCCGTTGGCGAAGAGGACCGCCGTGTCGCTGGTCGAGGTGTCGGTGTCGATGGACACGGCGTTGAACGTCCGGTCCATGACGCTGCGGAAGATCCGGTCCTGCGTGTCCCGGGGCAGCCGGGCGTCGGTGGCGAAGAAGGTCAGCAGGGTCGCCATGTCGGGCTCCAGCATCCCCACACCCTTGGCGATACCGACGAGCGTCGCGTCACCGCACCGCACCCTGACCTCCTTGGGCCGGGTGTCGGTCGTCATGATGGCCCGCGCCGCGCGGTCGAAGCCGCCCTCGGGGAAGGGCCAGGAGAGCGTCTTGATGTGCGACCGGATCTGCTCCATCGGGTACTGGAGGCCGATCACGCCGGTGGAGGCGATCAGCAGCTCGTCCGTGGAGATCCCGGTGGCGGCGGCGACCGAGTCGCGCACCTCGCGGGCGTTGCTCTCCCCTTCCGGTCCGGTGGCGACGTTGGCGTTCCGGGCGACGACGACGACACCGCGGGCCATCCCGTCGGCCACCGCGGCCCGGCTGAGCACCACGCTCGGGCCGGAGAAGCGCGACTTGGTGAACACCCCGCTGACCTGGGTGGGCACGGTCGAGGCCAGCACGGTGAAGTCGTCCCGCCCGTCGTCCGAGAGCCCCACCGGAGCGGTGTGCACCACGAACCCCGCGGGCTCCTGAGTGGTCGTACGGGTCATGATCGCCTTCTTCCTCTGTGATGTCATTATGCGCTCACTCGTATGCCTATTCATCTATCACACGTGACGCGGTCCCATGGCCCGAACGACCCCGAACCTGCCTCCGGACCCCGTCGAAGTGCACTACAGAGCGGTCGGATAGGCGCTGGAGAGGCGGTGGAGAGAGCCCACCGGCACGGTGACGGCAATCCGCTTCCCCGTCGACATCCTGGAGACGACGCCGTATGTCCCGTGTTTCGACCAAGCCCAGTGGCAACCCGACGGCCGCACACGCCCTGCTCAAGCGTCTCCACGAGCACGGAGTGGAGACCGTGTTCGGTGTCGTGGGCCGCGAAGCCGCCTCGATCCTCTTCGACGAGGCACCGGGGATCGACTTCGTCCTCACCCGGCACGAGTTCACCGCAGGTGTGGCAGCCGACGTGCTGGCCCGCATCACCGGCCGGCCGCAGGCCTGCTGGGCCACGCTCGGCCCCGGCATGACGAACCTCGCCACCGGCGTGGCGACCTCGATCCTGGACCGCTCGCCCGTCATCGCGCTGTCCGCGCAGTCCGAGTCGCACGACATCTTCCCCAACGACACGCACCAGTGCCTGGACTCGGTCGCCGTCATGCGCCCCATGACGAAGTACGCCGTCGAGCTCCAGCGGCCCGACGAGGTCACCGACCTGGTGGACTCCGCCGTCGCCGCAGCGATGACCGAGCCCGTCGGCCCCAGCTTCATCTCGCTCCCCGTCGACCTGCTCGGCGCCGACATCGACGCCTCGGTCACCCACCCCGAGGCGCGGACCCCCGTCAAGCCGGTCGGTGCCGTCGAGGCAGGCTGGGAGGCCACCGCCGACGAGGCCGCCGCCCTGGTCGCGGGTGCCGAGCACCCGGTCTTCGTGGTCGGAGCCGCGGCCATCCGCTCCGGCGCCGTCCCCGCCATCCGGGCCCTGGCCGAGCGCCTGGACGTGCCGGTCATCACGACGTACATCGCCAAGGGCGTCCTGCCCCACGGCCACCACCTCAACTACGGCGCCGTCACCGGCTACATGGACGGTATCCTCTCCTTCCCGGCCCTGGAGACCCTCTTCGGCCCGGCCGACGTCATCGTGACCCTCGGGTACGACTACGCCGAGGACCTGCGTCCCTCGATGTGGGACCGCGGCGGCGAGAAGACGACCGTCCGCGTCTCCCCGACCGTCAACCCGATCCCCCGGGTCTACCGCCCGGACGTCGATGTCGTCACCGATGTGCTGGCCTTCGTCGAGCACCTGGACGCCGCCACGGCGGAGGTCGCCAAGAAGACCCCGCACGACATCACTCCGCTGCGTGAGCGCGTCGCCGAGTTCCTGGCCGACCCCACCGAGTACGAGGACGGCATGCGGGTCCACCAGGTGATGGACTCCATGAACACCGTGATGGAGGAGACCGCCGAGTCCGGCGAGGGCACGATCGTCTCCGACATCGGCTTCTTCCGGCACTACGGGGTGCTCTTCGCCCGTGCCGACCAGCCCTTCGGCTTCCTCACCTCGGCCGGCTGCTCCAGCTTCGGCTACGGCATCCCCGCCGCGATCGGCGCCCAGATGGCCCGCCCCGGCCAGCCCACCTTCCTCATCGCGGGCGACGGCGGCTTCCACTCCAACAGCGCCGACCTGGAGACCATCGCCCGGCTCAACCTGCCCATCGTGACGGTCGTCGTCAACAACGACACCAACGGGCTCATCGAGCTCTACCAGAACCTGGGTCACCAGCGCTCCCACGACCCGGCCGTCAAGTTCACCGGCGTCGACTTCACGGAGCTCGCCCGCGCCAACGGCGTCGAGGCCGTCAAGGCCGACACCCGCGAGGACCTGCTCGCCGCCCTGCGCAAGGGAGCCGGTCTCGGCCGCCCGTTCCTGATCGAGGTCCCGGTGAACTACGACTTCACCTCCGGCGGCTTCGGTGCCCTGAGCATCTGATCATGGCGCACACACTCCCCGCGGCAACGGGGTTCCTGGTCTCCGCCCAGCAGGGCGGGGGCCGGGGCCCCCGGCCCGTCTTCGCCACCCGTGGCTCCCACGAAACCGTGGCCGAAGCCCTCCGTACCCAGACCCTGAACGCCGTACTCGTCCACACGGGTTCGGCCGGGGACGCCGTGGCCCGCTCCGGGGACACGGCGCTCGTCCTGGCCGGCGAGCTCTACAACCGGGAGGAACTGCTCACCCTCCTCCCGGCCGGCACGGACGCCCGCACGGACGCGCAGGTCCTGCTCGCCCTGCTGGGCGTCTACGACCTGCACGCGTTCCGGCTCCTCAACGGCCGCTTCGCAGCGGCTGCCGCCCTCGGCGACCGGGTGCTCCTGGCCACCGACCACGCGGGCTCCGTCCCGCTCTACACCCTTCCTTCGCCCGGCCGGATACTCGCCGCCACCGAGATCAAGGCCCTCGTCCCGGCGACGGCCCAGGCCCCGCCGTCCGGGCGGCCCGTCGCCGACGCGCGCCGGGTCCGCCGGGTGCCCGGCGTCCACCAGGTCCCGGCCGGCACGGTCCTGGACCTCGACGTCCGTACGGGCACCGCGGTGCCCTCCCGGACCTGGACCCCGCCGGTGTCCCGGCGGATCCTGCCCGAGGCGGAGGCCACCGGCGCCGTGCGCGAGACGCTCGAACGGGCCGTACGGGCCCGCACGGGCGGCACCACCCCGCTGGTGGTGCTCTCCGGAGGAATCGATTCTTCCGGGGTCGCCGCGCTCGCCGCCGCGCACACCGACGGCCCCCTGGACACACTGTCCATGGGCACGGACACCTCGGACGAGTTCGCCGAGGCACGGGTGGTCGCCACCCACCTCGGCTCCGCCCACCGGGAGATCACCGTCCCCACGGCGGACCTGCTCGGCCAGCTCCCGTACGCGATCTGGGCGTCCGAGTCGGTCGACCCGGACATCATCGAGTACCTGCTGCCGCTCACCGCCCTGTACCGGGCACTCGACGGGCCCGCCCGCCGCATCCTCACCGGCTACGGAGCCGACATCCCGCTCGCCGGCATGCACCGCGAGGACCGGCTGCCCCAGCTCGACACGGCCGTGGCGTACGACATGGCCACCTTCGACGGGCTCAACGAGATGACCCCGGTGCTCTCCGGCATCCAGGGCCACTGGTCGACCCACCCGTACTGGGACCGCGACGTGCTGGACCTGCTGGTGCCGCTGGAGGCCGGGCTGAAACGCCGCCACGGCCGCGACAAGTGGGTCCTGCGCGAGGCGATGAGCGCGCTGCTGCCGCACGAGACGGTGACCCGGCCGAAGCTCGGCGTGCACGAGGGGTCGGGGACGACGTCGTCCTTCAGCCTCCTCCTCATGGACGCCGGGGTGCCGGAGGCAGACATCCACCGGGCCAAGTCGCTGGTGGTGCGGGAGATCTTCGACCGGGTGGTCGTCGAGGGCCTGCCACCGGCCGAGGTGAGCACCGCCGACGCCGTGCACCAGGTGTCCGCACGGCTGAAGGAGAGCGAGTGAACCGCCTCAGCCCCCGTCCCGGCCGCCCGCGGCCCTACCGACAGGAGGGATGACGTCGTGGAACGTGTCGACACCGCGATCTCGCCCCGCTACGCGCAGATCCCCACCTTCATGCGCCTCCCGCACGATCCGCAGCCCAGCGGCCGCGACGTCGTCGTCATCGGCGCCCCGTACGACGGCGGCACCAGCTACCGGCCCGGGGCCCGCTTCGGCCCGCGCGCCATCCGCAACGAGTCCGGTCTGATCCACGGGGTGGGCATCGACCGGGGGCCCGGCACGTTCGAGCTCATCGACTGCGTGGACGGCGGGGACATCGACCTCACCCCGTTCAACATGCACATCGCGATGGAGACCGCCCACCGCCATCTGCGCGGGATCCTCCAGGACAACGCCGCGTTCCTGATGCTCGGCGGCGACCACTCGCTCACCCTGGCCGCCCTGCGCGCCGTGGCCGAGCAGCACGGTCCCGTCGCCGTGGTCCATCTCGACGCCCACTCCGACACCAACCCCGCCTTCTACGGGGGCGAGTTCCACCACGGGACCCCCTTCCGGCACGGCATCGACGAGGGGCTCATCGACCCCGGGCGCACGGTGCAGATCGGCATCCGGGGCCACAACCCCCAGCCGGACTCGCTGGACTACGCCCGCGGCAAGGGGGTGCGGGTCGTCACCACCGACGAGTTCGTCGAGACCGGTGTCGCCGGGACGCACGCCCTCATCCAGGAACTGATCGGCGACCGCCCCGTCTACGTGTCGGTCGACGTCGACGTCGCCGACCCCGCCTTCGCCCCGGGCACCGGCACCCCCGCGCCCGGCGGGCTGTCCTCCCGCGAGGTCCTGGCCCTGCTGCGCTGCGTGGGCGAGCTGCGGCCGGTCGGCTTCGACGTCATGGAGGTCTCACCCCTCTACGACCATGCCGGGATCACCTCCGTCCTGGCGACCGAGATAGGCGCGGAACTGCTCTACCAGTACGCCCGCGCTCACATCAAAGGAAGGAACGACGCGTGACCGTCATCGACTGCTCCGAACTCCGCGACGAACTCCTGGAACTCGCGGCACGCCTGCCCGCGGTGCCGCGCGCGGACCTCCCGGCCTTCCTGGAGGCGGCCAAGGAGGCCTCCGGCGACCTCCCGGCGTCCATCGCCGAGGCGCTCGACGCCTTCAACGCGTCCGGCAACGAGGACGGATACCTCCTGCTGCGCGGCCTGCCCGTCGAGCCGGAGGACCGGCTGCCGCGCACCCCCGAGTCCACCCCCGCGCCGGTGGAGCGCCCGCTGCTCACCATGGAGGCGATGCTCGGCGTCGTCGGCCGCCGGCTCGGCCTGCACACCGGGTACGGGGAGCTGCGCAGCGGCACCGTCTACCACGACGTGTACCCCTCGC
Source organism: Streptomyces sp. NPDC055962 (assembly GCF_042270185.1). Taxonomy (NCBI): domain Bacteria; kingdom Bacillati; phylum Actinomycetota; class Actinomycetes; order Kitasatosporales; family Streptomycetaceae; genus Streptomyces; species Streptomyces sp. NPDC055962. Next base: position 90,616 of record NZ_JBHJYN010000020.1, on the reverse strand, counting down.
CGGGAGCGCACCACCTGTCCTCGGAGACCTCCGAGACCCTGCTCGAATTCCACACGGAGATGGCGTACCACCAGCTCCAGCCCAACTACGTGATGCTCGCCTGCTCCCGCGCCGACCACGAACGCAGAGCCGCGACCCTGGTCGGTTCGATCCGCAAGGCGCTGCCGCTGGTGCCGGAGGGCTTCCGCAGCCACCTCTTCGACCGCAAGGTGCCCTGCTGCGTCGACGTCGCCTTCCGGGGCGGTGTCGAGGACCCGGGCGCGATCGCCGAGGTGAAGCCGCTCTACGGCGAGTCGGCCGACCCGCTGCTCGGCTACGACCGGGAGCTGCTGGCCCCCGAGGACCCCCGGGACGTCGAGGCCGTGGAGTCCCTGTCCAAGGCGCTGGACGAGGTGACCGAGGCCGTGTACCTGGTCCCCGGTGACGTCCTGATCATCGACAACTTCCGTACGACGCACGCCCGTACGCCGTTCACACCGCGGTGGGACGGGGCCGACCGGTGGCTGCACCGCGTCTACATCCGCACCGACCGCTTCGGTCAGCTCTCCGGCGGCGAGCGCGCGGGGGACGTGGTCACCTTCACGCCGCGCGTCTGACGGACCGACCCGCACGGCCCGGCGGGCCGGTGGCACCCCCCGACGACGTGGGGCGCCGCCGGCCCGCCCGTCGTGCTGTCCGGCGCCGGCCGCTCTCGGCTCACTCTCCCGCCGCTCTCCGTGGGGCCCCGGTGCCGGGGAGCAGCGGTTAGCGTGTCGGAGGGACGGCCGGAGACGGTCCGGTCACGGAAGGTATCCGCAGCGGACGAGGAGACAGCGCCAAGTGTCTGACCCCACCTTGCAGCAGATGGCACGTCATGACCGAGCGGGAAGTCGCGGACCACGCAGAGGACCGGTGCTGGGCGTGGCGGTGGCCGTCGTGGTGGCGGCGGGCGCGGGCTGGTGGGGGTACCGGGCCTGGTCCGGGGACGGCACGGAGACGGACCCCGAGGTGGTCGCCGCCACCGAGCGGCTCCAGTCGTTCCTCGACGGGTGGGCGGCGGGCGAGGCCGCGAAGGCCGCGGCCCTCTCCGACTCCCCGGAGAACGCCGAGTCCCTGCTGACCTCGGTGATGACGAACCTGAAGCCCACCAAGGCGGAACTGTCGGCGGGTGACGGGAAGAAGAACGACAAGGGCGAGGTGACCGTCCCCTTCACCGCGCGGTTCACCATCCCCGCGGTCGGGCTGTTCAGCTACGGGTCGGAGGCGACCCTGATCAAGAAGGCCGAGCAGTGGACCGTGGAGTTCGGCTCGCCGATGATCCACCCCCGTCTGAAGCCCGGGCAGACCCTCGCGCTGAAGAAGGCGGCCGAGCGGGCTGCGGTGCTCGACAAGAACGGCGACGACCTCCAAGCCGCCTCGCTGCGCGGCTCGGTCGACGAACAGGGCAAGGGCACCTTCGGCCTCGAAGCGCGCTACGACAAGCAGTTACGGGGTGGCGCGGGTGCGGCGACCAGTGAGGTGGTGATCGCCGACCGGCAGTCCGGGCAGGCAGAGGCGTCCCTCACCAAGAGCTCCGCGAAGCCGGGCACCCCGGTCAGGACCACCATCGACCCCGAGGTGCAGAGCGCCGCGGCAGAAGCCATGGAGGGGCTGAAGGTGAACGCGGCGCTGATCGCCGTGGAGCCCTCCACCGGTAACGTCCTGGCCGTCTCCAGCCGTCCGGCGGGAGGCCTGAACCGGGCGCTTGCCGGGCAGTACCCGCCCGGTTCGACGTTCAAGGTGGTGACGGCGGCGGCGATGCTGAAGGCGGGCATGAAGCCGGGCGACGTCGTGAAGTGCCCCAAGTTCGCACATGTCGACGGGCAGCGGTTCGAGAACCAGAAGCAGTTCACGCTGCCGGCGGGGTCGACGTTCAAGGACTCCTTCGCGAACTCCTGCAACACCATGTTCGTGGAGAACCGCGCGAAGGTCGGCGGCTCCGCCCTGCACGAGGCGGCGGAGGCGTTCGGGATCGGCGGCGTCTGGGACGTGGGCGACTCGACGTACGACGGATCGGTCCCGGTGAGCACCTCGGACAACGACCTCGCGGCGTCCACGATCGGCCAGGCGCGGGTCCAGGCCTCACCCCTGGTGATGGCGTCGATCGCGGCGACGGTGAAGGAGGGCTCCTTCAAGCAGCCGGTCCTGGTGCCCGACGCGGTCAAGAAGAAGCACGAGGCGACGGCACGGCTCGACCCGGCGGTCACCGGCGACCTGCGCGACATGATGCGGGCGACGGTGACGTACGGGGCGGGCAGCGCCCTGAGGGGGATCCCCGGGGAGCCCCACGCCAAGACCGGGACGGCGGAGTTCGGCGAGGAGAAGCCGCCGCGCACCCACGCCTGGATGATCGGCTACCAGGGCGGCAGCGACCTGGCCTGGTGCGTGATGCTGGAGGACGGCGGTTCCGGCGGCGCCGACGCGGGGCCGGTGGCGGCCAGGTTCCTGAAGAGCCTGACGGACGCGGGCTGACCGGGCGCGACGGAGCACCCTTCAGCCCTTGGGCTCGCGGAGCGCCTCCGCGAGCCCGTCCGTGGCCAGCACCATGCCGGCCGGGGCCGAGCTGTTGAGGTACAGGCCGTGCCCCGGGGGGATCCGGCCGACGAGCTCCACGACCGGCAGCCGCACGAACCCCAGCGGTCCGGCGGCCCGGAGGTAGTGGGGCGAGGTGTAGACGGGGACCACCGCCGTGCCGTCGGGCACGGACGCGCTGACCGGCTCGCCGTCCGCCGTGACCAGCACAGCGACCTCGGCCTGTGCCAGGGCCGTGGTGACGTCCTCCACCGGGCCGTATCCGGTGGTGGCGAGCTGGACGGCGCGGTCCACGTCGTCGAGGGGCTCGGGCCACCCCATGGCCCCGGGCGAGGGCCGGTAGCCCTCGTTGTCCTCCCACGCGACGATCACGCCCCGGGAGTCCGAGCGCCACTGCCCGACCACGGCCCACTCCGGCGGCGGGCCGTCACCCTGCCACGCGGGATCGCTCAGGTAGAGCCAGTGGTCGGGGGCCAGCCGGGCCGCCTCGACGAACTCCTCGGGAGGCGCCGGGTCCAGGGGTGCCTCGGGGGTCTCGGCGCCGTACTCACTCATCTGTTCCTCGCTCGCTGGGGGTACCTGGGCCGGACGTGACGGACGCACCGTCGCGTCCGGGGGCGGGAAGCTCCGTGTCGTCGCCGGCTCCCCCCGCCGTGGACGGCCCCTGCCCCGCGGGCAGCGGCGGCTCGACGGGGCGGGGACCCTGCTGGTCCCCGGCAGGGTCGACGGGTCGCGCCTCGTGCCAGTCGGCGGCCGTCGGGCTGGTCATCGTGGCCAGTGAGTCCGTCAGCGTCACCACCGGGGTTCCGGCGTCGTCCGTCCCGGACAGGTCGACGGGGAACGGGCTCCACCAGACGCTCCGGCCCAGCCGCCGGGCGATCAGGTCCGCCAGCCCCGGTCCGGGGCCGCCGATCCCGTCGAGTGCCAGGAGGACGGGGGTCGAGAGGGGCAGGCCACGCAACTCCTGGTCGGCGGCCAGCAGTTCGGCGAACTCCCCGGCGGGGACCCGGTACGGCGTCCCGTCGACGTCCACGTCGAGATGGTCGTCGTCCTGGAAGTCCACGGACGCCCGCACCAGGTAGGGGACGGGCCTGTCCTTGCCGGACGCGTCCTGCCCGGCCCACGGCGCGTCGACGATCCCGCTCGGCGCCCGGAACCTGCTCGTCCCGGGCAGGGAGGCCGCCCCGTCCTTCCAGTCGCGCCCGCCGCCCGTGCCGGACCCCGGTCCCGGGGGCCGCATCGGGTTCTCGAAGGCACCGCTCTCCTCCAGGTCGTAGGCCGCCGCCACGTAGGGATCGGCCATGGCCCGGCCCACCGCGAACCCTCGGGTGAGCAGGGCCGTCACGTCGTCGCGCAGTGCGTCGTTCACCTCGACGGCGGGATCGAGGTGCTGCAGTCGCGCGGTGAGCGTGTCCGCGTCCGGGCCGGCCGCTGCGATCGTCTCCTCGGCCTTGACCCGCGCCCAGAACATCCGTGCCCGCTCGGCCCCGCCCACCTCGCCGGGGCCGGACAGCTGCAGCGCGACGACGGCTGCCTCGCCGACCGCCGTCGTGTCCTGGAGCCAACGGGCGGCCGAGAGCAGCAGCGGCAGGTCCACGAAACTGCTCACCGGCAGCACGGCGCCGGGCCGGTGAGCCCGTGCCGCCGCGGCCAGGACCTGGCGGGTGACCTGCCGGTCCACCCCGGAGGCGGCGTCGGGGTGCGCGGCGACGACCCGGCGCAGCAGGTCCGTGGAGAACGGGCCGGTCGGGGCGAGGTCCGGGTCGGCGTGCCACATGCTGTCGAGCGCGGCCGCGCCGCGGATCAGGGCCGTGTGGTCGGGGGCGTCCTCGACGTCGTGCCCGAAGACCATCCGCAGGGCCCGCACGAGCCTCAGGGTCCGGGCCCGGCTCTCCGGTGACGGCCCGCCCTCGGATCCGGCCTCCCGGGCCAGCCGGTCCAGTTCGGCCCCGCCGGGCTCCGGACGGCTGGTGTCCCACCACGTCCGGTGCCCCCGGGCGTCGGTGAACAGCACGCGCACGGGGTCGCCCCGGTGGGTGTGCGCGGCCTGGAGGGAGTGGGACAGCCGGACCGTGCGCCGTGTGACGTTCGCCAGGTGCTGTCCCAGGGACATGGCGTCGTCCGCGAGCGGATCGGCCGCGAACGGGACGGGGAAGGAGGCACCGGTCTGCGACTGGTCCTGCGTGGACCTGTCGCGCTGGGCCGACGCACTGCAGATCACCAGGTCGATCCAGTGGTCCTCGGGCAGGCTCGACAGGCTCTTGCGCCGTTTCAGCCACTCCCCCGCCTCGCGCCGGCCGGCCGTCCTCGACGTGCCGTCCGCCAGGGGCAGCGTCATGCGGCCGGGCAGGCCGTGGCCGGCGAGGTGGTAGGCCTTGTCCTTGGGGCCGGGATCCTCCAGGGGGAGCGCGGCGGAGTAGGTGCCGGTGGCGGGGTTGTAGTGGACGTAGAGCGTCATCTGGTCGAGGCGGCTGAAGTTGTCCTCGCGCGCACCGGCGAGTTCACCGGGTTCGTGCAGGCTGCGGCCGATCTGCTGCCCGGTCAGCGCGCTGACGACGGGCTGGGTCAGTACGTCGCGGTGCCAGCCGGGGGTGCCCTCGTCGGCGTCGGGCGCCAGGCCGGGGCGGACCGGGACCCAGGAACCGTGCGGCAGCCCGTCCCGCCGGATCACGGCGACGGTGCCCGGTCCTGACGGATCGGGGTGACGCCGCGCCAGGCCGCTGTGCGCCCAGACGGTGTGGCCGGTGCGCTCCGCCAGCTTCCTCGGCAGGTCCAGGTAGCGGTCGCCCGCGAAGGGGACGGCGAGCACGATCGGGGTCCTCACCGGCAGGCCCTGCCGTGCGAGGTCCGCCGCGACCAGTTCGGCGAGTTCGTCGGCGTCGAGATCCGTCGTCGTCCCGTCGGGCAGCCGTGCCGTGACCGTGTCGTGGCTCCCGTCGGCGAGAACGGCGTACGCGGTGACGTCCCACGGCCACGGGGAGAATTCCGACGCACCCGTGGGAAGGAATCCGCCCGCCTGGTCGGGGGTGAGGTCGTCGATGAAGAGACCGTCCAGTTCGGCGCTGTCGGGACCGGTCCAGTTGAGGCCCGGCACGCGGTTGCCGCCCACGGAGAGGAATCCGGCCCGGTCCTCCGCGAGGACGCCCTCCTCCTCGAGGTGGAACGCCGTCAGCGCGGCGGTGCTCGACGCCCGGCCGGCCGCGGTCGCCCGTTCGACCAGGGTGTAGAAGTCCCTGCGCATCTCCGGGTCGACCAGCACGTGCGGGGCCAGGTGGAGGATCCGCCGGGCGGACGCGTCGACGTCGAACGCCCCGGCGCGCAGGGCCGGGTCCCCACGGCGCAGCGCGTCGAGGGTCTCGACCGCCGCGGCGTGCCCCGGCGAGAGGACGGCGATCGTGGCCTGCCGTCCCAGGTCTGCGCGGTTCACCGTCCCGGAGGGGCTCACGGTGACGCCTTGACCGGGCACCCGTGCACGGCCGCGCGAGGTGATAGTGAAGTCCTTGGCGGTCAGCCGTGGCCCGCCTTCGGGCTGGTGCTGCTGGAGGGTGCGCAGCGACCGGTCCAGGAGGTCGGCGAACAGTCCGTGCGCGGCTCGTGCGCGCTGGTCGCCCCTCTCCCGGGCCGACTGTTCCCGCTGCTGCGCGGTCCCGGCCCCCCGTGCGTCGGCGCCGTACCCGGCGATGTCGGTCCTCGGCAGCGGCACCCGCGTGCGCCGGTTGCGCAGGCCGGCCTCCGCCACACGGAAGGCGAGCCGTTCGAGGTCCTCGCGCGCCCCGGCGGAGAGGCTCGTCGCCTCCTCGCCGAAGGTCACCAGGCTGAGCCGTGGCAGGGCGGCCAGTGGCCCGGCCGACGAGACGGCTGCCGGTGCGACGAACACCGGCTGCCCGCTGCCCGTGGTCAGCGCGGTCATGTCCAGGCCGGTCATGTCCAGGTCGGGGAGGTCAAGGCCGGTCATGTCGAGGTCGGGGAGGTCCAGGCCGGTCATGTCGAAGTCGAAGTCGAAGCCGCCGGGGTCGGAGCCGTCCAGGTCCATGGCGTCGAGCACCGACAGGTCGAGGCCGGGCATGTCCGCACCCGTCCCGGACTGGGTCCCGGGGGCGGGCTCCGCGGCGTCCGAGGCGGTGGCGGGCGGGGTCCAGCGCGCCCCGAGGCCCAGTCCCGCGCGGAGGGTGTCGGCGAGGTCCGCCGCCTGGCCGGCGGTCCCCCCGTCCAGGAGACGGCCGGCGACACGGCGCACCGCGTCGCGGAAGCCGTCGCCGGCGTACCGCGAGTCGGCGAGCACCGGGTGCGGCTCCGCCGGCAGTACCAGGGAGACGGCGCCGGCCCAGGCGCGGGCGGTGCCGGCCTCGGCCGTTCCCTCGGGGGCCGCGGCCGCGAAGTCCGCGTACGCCTGCGCCCACAGACGCCGTGAGGCCCGGGCGGAGGCGTCGTCCAGGGTGTCCGTCCACGCGTCGGGGTGCGCCATCCGCACGCGGATCCGGTCCAGCGGCGACAGTCCGCCTGTGGGCAGCCGGCTGTCTCCCCGCAGCATCATCTCGGTCCGCTGTCCCTGGGAGAGCGTGATGCCCACGGCGTCGAGGTCCTCCAGGGCGACGGTCTCGTCCCCGGCAGGTTCCGGCAGCACGGGCGGAAGGTCGTCGTCGCTCAACTGCTGTGCGATCCAGACCCGTTGGGAGCTGTCTCGTGGGACGACCGGTGGCTTGCCGGCTGTATCGGCGCCCTTGCCCCGCGCCGCTTCCAGGGTCTCCGGCGCGACGCCCAGGGTCCGCAGCCGTGCCTCGGCACGCTCCAGCGCCGCGCGGGCCCCGTCGGCCCTGGCCCAGGCGTCGGCAGTGGCCGCCGGCCCGCCGCCGGCCCGCTCCGTCGTCGCGGCCTCGGCGGTGGCCACGCCCAGCGCGGTCAGCGTCCGCCCGTGCGCGTCCCACGCGGCGGCGAGTTCCGCCGTGGCGGCGTGGGCGGCAGCGGGGGCCGCGGACGGGTTCGCCGACTGCGGCGCCGGGTGGTCCGCCTCGGCCGTGACGGGGCGGGTCCGGACCGGCCGGGCCGTGACGGGGCGGTGCGGGAGAGCGGTGCGGGTGTCCGCCGCGTCCTCGCGGGTGCCGGTGCCCGGGGCGGGCAGGGGGCTCAGTTCGTCGAGCAGCGCCCGGGCGTGCTCGTCGGGGAAGAGGCCGTCCCGCGCGACGTTCTCGCGCAGCTCCTGCTCGGTGAGGGGGTGGATGTTCCAGTACCGCCCCCAGTTGTCGGCGTAGTCCAGCGCCGGGTCGTGGCCGGGCACGTCGTCGAGGGCCAGTTGGGCGCCACGCATCACCTCGTGTGCGGTGTGGTGGCCCACCGTGAGCGAGATGGCCAGCATCCCGGCCCGGATCAGGCCGAGGTCCAGCTCGACCCCCCACTTCTCCCGCATCCGGGCGGCGTGCAGCACGAAGCGGTACGTGGACCCGGCGGTGCCGGTCGCCACGAGCCCGCCCGAGTCCTCGGAGGCGCCCTGGAAGGCGGCGTCCAGCGGGATGTCGTACACCGCTGTCGCCGGCATCCAGGTCAGTCCGGCCGCGCCGACGGCGAACCTGCGCTCCGCCTCGCTCAGCGGCGGCCGCGCGGTGTCCGGGTGTGCCGGGGTCACCACCGACCGCTGGAGCTCCGCGACCGCGGCCTCCTTCTCCGCAACGGGCATGTCCGACGCCGAGATCTCCAGGGCACGCCGCATGAACTCGGCGTAGACCTCGCGCTGCCGCCTGCTCGGCCGTTCCGCGGCGATCTCGGGGTGCTGCTCCTCGGCGCCGCCGAGCATCTCCGGAACGAGGTCGCTGGAGATCCCCTCGTAGAGGAACGCCACGAGCTCACGCAGGTTCCCGCTCCGCAGCACCCGCTGGAGGGCCTCACGGGACGTGCCGACGACGCCGGCCTTCGCCTTGCTGGTGTCTCCGAACGTCGCCAGGGCGCGGGGGTACTCCCGGCGGGCCGCGGCCCAGGCGGCGGTCGCCATCGTCCGGAACTCCGCGATGACCGCCTCGTGTTCGGCGAGGTATTCGCCGAGCCGCCGGTCGAAGGCGGCCGACTCCTCGGCGTAGCGGATGCGCGCCAGGACCCACGGGGGTGCGTCGCCGTTGCGGCGTTCGGGGCTCGGCTGCGCGCTGCGGCCCGGCGGCCGGGACCTGCCGCGCCCGGCACCGGCCGCGGACTCCGGGGTCGCGGGGCGCGTGACGGCGGGGTCCCCCGTCGTCGCGGGGCCGTCGGTCGTCGTGACGGTCCCGGACGCCGCGGCGGTCCCGGCCGTCGGCCGGGTGGTGGCGGGCTCCTCCGCCGGTGCCGTCTCCCCGACCGGTGTGGTGCGGCCGGACGGGGTCGGTGTGACCAGGCGGTGGTCGTCGATGTCGATCGTCACCACCCGGCCCCGGGCGGGGTCGGTGGCACTGCGCACCCGCTTCGCGGACTTGGTGAGGCCGAAGTCCCTTACGCCTACGTGCGGTCCGCTCGTCCCGGCCTGGGAGGTGCTGAGCACCTGGGCCAGCCTCGCCGCGAGGGCCGCGGTGACGGCGTCGGCCCGCGCCCGGCCGCTGGCCTGGGAGCGGTTGCCGTGACCGGTGACGGTGACCGACGGCATCGGGAGGCCGTGCGCCCGGTTCCACAGCCCGGTGCGTGCCAGCGCCGCGGCCAGGCCCTCGATCGTGCCGTACGCGTCGGCGGGGATGTCGTGCTGCTTCTCCCCGAAGTGGACCGTCCGCTGATGCGGGCGCGGCGCGTGGCCGTGCAGCACCACCGTCGTCAGCGGGTTGGCCACGGCGGGCGGGTCGTCCGTCAGCAGCGCCGCGTTGGTCGCGTGGGCCGACTCGCCCGGGCGCTTGCTGTAAGCCCTCAAGGACCACAGGTCCTGGTTCCGGATCACCGGAGCGGCGTCCCGGATCAGCTCCCTGGCGCGGGCGCGCGCCCCGGCCGCCTCCCGCAGCGCCAGCGCGTGCTCGGGCCGGTCCTCGTCGAAGTACCAGGGGAGTTGTTCCGCCTGGTGGACGTCGGCGAGGGCCCGGGCCACGGACGCGAACTCCTCGGTGCGGGAGATCTCCGCCTCGTCCGCACCGCTGTGCCGCAGTCCGGCGAGGCGCCGCTCGGTCTCCGCGGCCAGCGCGGTGAGGCCGTCCTCGCCGTGGCGGTCGAGGTTCTCGTCGATGACGTCGTCGAGGAGCTCGTCCGGGATCGCGGTCCGCGAGTGGGTCTCGTTCTCCAGCGTGATCTGGTGCGTCCCGTCCTCGGCCGCCAGCACCACCTGGGCGAAGTGGTACGGGGCGTGCGGGCCCACCCGGTCGCCGGGCTTGGCGTGGTTGTGCGTGAACAGCTGCGCTCCGCCCTGGTTCGTGGTGCTGACCGACTGGATCAGGTACCCCTCGCCGACCCCGGCCCAGGCGTACTCGTTGACACCGATGCGCCGCGCGGCCGTGGAGAGCCGGGTGCGCGCCGGGTTGTCCTGCGGCTCGTGGCTCAGGGCTCTGCCGTAGCGCTCCCCCGGAGTGGGGGCACCGACGACGCCTCCCGTGAAGCGGCTGTCGAGGCCGGTCCGGCGCGCGGCCCAGCGGGGCGTCACGTCGGCTGCGGGGCCCGTGCCCTCGGCGACCTCCGCCATCGCCTGGGCGAGGTGATGGGTACCGGTGACCTCCCGGCCGTGCATCCCGTTCACCGGGGCAGTGGCGACGGCACGGCCGCCGGGGCCCCGGAAGGCGATGTGGGACAGCTGCGCTCCGCCGGCGCCGGCCACCGTCCGGGCGAAGTCCCGTGTGAAGGCGTGCTCAGGACCGCCGGATGCCGTGAGGAACTCCGGCTCCACCCGGAAGAGCGGCTCACCGTACGAACCGTCCTCCCCGGGCAGCAGCACGCCCACCGACTCGTCGACCCGCAGCCGTACCCCGGCGCCGGCCGCGGCCAGCCGCGCCGACGAGCGCTCGACCGCCGTACGGGTGGCGTACGCCTGCTGACCGTCGCCGGCCGCCAGGGTCGCCAGCGTCCGGTCCTCGGAGATGCGCAGGGGCGGCCGGTCGGCCATGAAGACGTCGCCGTGGTCCTGACGGGGCATCACCAGGGCGCCGGTGCCGTCCCCGGCCCTGACCTCCCCGACCGTGCGCGGGAGCGGTGGGGTGAACAGGACGCCCGTGCCGCGCCGGTCGATGACGCCGTAGTCGGTGGTCGTCAGCGGCCGGGGGCGGAGCGCGTCGATCCGGCGCTCCAGGACGGCCTGGTCGGCCAGGCGGTCGAACTCGGCGTCCCCGTCGCTGCTCGACCGGTCGTCGTCGCTGTCGGGGCCGAAGAGGCTGCCGGTGTCGCGGGCGCCGGGCAGGCCGCCGTCCCCGGGCGGGTCCGCGGACGCCCAGCCCGCGCCGGTGTCGCCGTCGTCGAGGTCCAGCATGAGGTGGCGGGACCCGGCGGTCGGGTGCGTGGCCACACCGACCGGCGCCTCGGGGTACCAGACGCGGCGGCCCGTGGTCCCCGCGACGAGGGACGCGACGGTGCCGGCGTACGCCGGCGGAAGCGCCAGCACGATGTCCGCGCCCCGGGGCCGCCGGGAGTCGTACGAGATGAGCCTGGCCAGCTCCTCGGGGCTGTCGACGAGGAAGGAGTGGCCGGGGAAGGCGATCTCGACGCCCTGGCCGGTGTCCTCGGCCACGACGAGGTACGGGTTCTGCCACGGGGCGTGCCGCCGGACGCCCCTGCCTCGTCCCCGCACGGCGTAGGACGCGGTCTCCGGCGCGGGTCGCCCCTGGCCGGTGAAGTCACGTCCGACGGCGGTCCCTCCGGCCCCGCGGAGCAGTGTGCTCTCGTCGAGAGCACCCCGTCCGGTCTCGATCTGCCGGTCGACGAAGTACAGGGCGAGGTCGTCGGTGCTCGCGAGGTCGTCCGACGAGGCGTCGAGTGCCAGCGAGCCGAGCAGGTGGACGTCCCCGGCGGCTGGCCTCGCCCCGGAGGCCATGTGCAGGACCTGCCGGGTGACGCGGACCAGGCCGTCGCGCAGCCGCTGCGGCGTCGCGCCGGGTCCCGCCTCCGCCGCGACGAGTGCGTACAGCGCCTCGGAGGTCTCCCTGAGGCGGTCGCGCGGCACGTTGCCGAGGAAGGGGCCGAACACGGTGTTCAGCCAGCCCTGGCCGGCCCAGGCAGGGGGTTCCGCGTCGTCGTCGGAGTCCGTGTCGGACTCCGACTCGTCGGACGCCTCCGCGACGGTGGGCAGGATTTCTCCTGGAGGCAGCGGGGGCGGCACGGAACCGTCCGGACCGGTCTGCGGGGAGGCGGCGGGGAGCGACACCGGGTCGACCCACACCGGCTCCCGGAGCTCCGGCTCGGCGCCGTTCCTGGCGTCCGCCCAGCTCGTCCCCTCCGGTGGGGTGTGCGGCGTGATCCGGCCGGCCACCGCGGACCACAGCTGGAGGTGGCGCGGTCGCAGACCGCTCTGCGCGAGACCGTCGGGGGCCTGCTCGCGGAACGGGCCGAGCAGGCTGCCGGGGGCGTCCAGCCGGCCCGGGTTGCTCGCGTCGCGCGACTCGTCGCGCAGGAACAGCTGGTGCGCCAGCTCGTGCGCGAACTCCACGGGGTCGGCGTCGGCCCACCACGCCCGCTGGTTCATCGGCTGGTCCCGGCCCACCAGGTCGACCGTGAGGTGGGGGTCGTCGTCGGACCCCACCCGCTCGACGGTGACGTGCAGCCGGTCGCCGTCGGGCAGGAGGTGCCCCGGACGATTGTAGAACTCCTCGACGCCCTGGAGCACCCGGGCCATGACGGCGTCCGTGTCCGCCTGCCCGCCACCGTCGCGGAGGGCGAGCCGCACGGTGAGGTCGGTGACGGTCTCTCCGCCGTGGGTGAACCGGCGTACGTCGAAGGCGGACCGGACGACGACGCGCGGCCGGTCGTCGAGGCGGGCGCGGGGTGCACCGGACGGCTGCGCAGCAGCGGGAACGCCTGCCCCCGACCGCTCCGGACCGGGGGCGGGCGCCTCACCGGAGGCTTCCCGCAGCGGGATGCGCAGGGCCGTGTCACCATCGCCCTCCGGCACCAGGTACAGCGCCGAGGAGTCGGCGACGACCCGGTGCGGCGCGGCCTCCTGGTCGAGGTCCTCCAGCACGGGCGCGAGGGTGTCCATGTTGGCGACACGGCCGATCCATCCGCTGTCGCCGCGCAGGATCGTGCCCGTCGCGGCGTGGACGAAGTCGTGGCCGAAGCGCGTCCACCCGTCCGGCGGGATCTCCTGGCCGTCGGGGAGCCTGAGGTGCCCGGTGTCGGCGACCTCGTAGGTGAAGGGCTCCGAGCGGGAGGCGGCGGTACGCGTCCACGTGGACCACCGGCCCGGCTGCGGGCCCGTGGTGGCCGGTGCGTCGTCCCCGGCCGTGCGGACCGGGTCCTTGCCCTTCGCGGTGCCGGTCCGGGTGGGCAGGTCGCCGGCGGGGGTGCGGGGGGCGGCGCGTACGTCGTCCGCGGACACGGCGGAGCTCGGATCGACACCGAGGCGGGGCCGCATGACGGTGACCTCGCGGCCGATCGGCCACTGCTCGGCCATGGGGTCGAGACCGTCGTCGCGCGAGCCTCCGGGCAGGCCGCCCGGTCCCCGGGTGGCGACGTGCCGGGGCCCGCCCCGGTGGTCGTCGACGGTGAGGGTCACGGTGGAGGCCGCCGGGTCGCCCGCGGACGTCGCCCGGTCGCGCACCGAGACCGGCTCGACGGTGAACCGGTCGGCGGTGAGGTGCGGCTGCGGTGTGCCGTCCTGGAGTTCGGCGAGCGCGGCGGAGAGGTCCTGCCGGAAGGAGGCCGCGACCGCCTCGGCCCGCACCTTCGCGAGGTCCCGCCCGACGAGGCGGCCGCCGCGCCGGCCGGTGACCCGGACGTCCGGAAGCGGCAGCCCGTTGGTCTCGTTCCACAGGGCGGCCCTGGCCACCACCCTGGCCAGGTACCGGAGGGAGTGCTTCGCGCTCTCGGGCGTCTGCTGGCCCCCCTTGTCGAAGGTGATGGGCACGGGCAGGGCCTGCTGGCCCCGGAGGACGACGGCGGTGAGCGGATTGGCCTCGGCGGAGGGGTTGTCACCCAGCAGTTCCGCGTTGGTGTCGTGGGCGGACTCTCCCGGACGCTGCGAGTACATCCGCATGTACCACTGGTGCTTGCCCGCGATGACGGGTTCGAGCTGTCCGGCCCGGAGCGCGGCGGCGCGGGTGGCGCCCTCCAGCGTCCTCTCGGCCGCGGCCCGCTCCGGTGAGCCGGCGGGTGCCGCGTTCATCTCCGCCTGGGCGTGCTTGGCCCTGATCAGGGCGAGCGTCAGGTCGAGGTAGCCGCGCAGCTCCGCGAGCTGCTTGTCCGCGCCCTCGTCCGGCTGCTTCCCGATCTCCTGGCGCAGCCGCTCCGCGATCTCCCGCAGTTCGTCCAGGTCGTGGTTGCGCAGGTTCGCCTGGACCGCCCTGCGGTGCCGGTGGTTGCGCTGGGAGGCGCGTGCGTGGTTCTCCAGGGAGATCTGGTGGCTGCCGTCCTCGCTGGCCAGCACCACGGTGACGAAGTGGTAGCCGAAGTGCGCCCCGCCGGAACCCGCCTGCGGTTTGGCGTAGTTGTGCTCCAGGCTCGGCTGGCCCTGCTCGCCGGGGGCCGCCACGGACTGCACGACGTAGCCCTCGCCGATGTCGGCCCAGGCGTGCTCGTTGACCCCGATGCGGCCGGCGGCGTCGGACAGGGCCTCGCGTCGGGGGTCGTCCTCCTCGGCGAGGCTCAGCGCGCTGCCGTACGCGCGGCCCGGCAGCGGACCGCCGTCGCCACCGGTGGGACGGTCGTCCCGGCGGACGAGCGCCGCCGCCCATTCCGGATCCGCTGCGGCCGGGGGCGTGTCACCGTCCGCGACGTGGCCGAGTGCGTCGGCGAGGTGGTGGGTGCCGGTGACCTCGGCCCCGTCGGACGCGTTGGCCGGTGCGGTCACGACGGGCCCGGCGCCAGGGGTGCGGAAGACCATGTGCGAGGTGCGGGAGGTGTCGGCGAGCATGTCGGCGAAGTCCCTGCAGACCTCTTCGGTGGACTGGCCGGAGCGGGTGAGGAAGACGGGGGTCACCAGGAACAGCTGCCTGCTTCCACCGCCGGGGGTGGGCAGGATGATGCTCAGGTCCGGGTCGGTGCGCAGCCGCACCGAGGTCCCCGCACGCGCCAGCTTGACCGACGCGCGGGCGACGGCCTCCTCCGTGGCGAAGACCTGTTGCCCGTACATGCCGTTCTCGACCGCGAGCGTGCGGTCCGAGGAGATGCGCAGGACCGGCCGCTCCGTGACCAGCGTCTCGTGGTGGCCCTGCACGGACAGGAGGAGTTCGGGTGCGTCGTCGGCGCCCGTCAGGGCGCGCGGGGTCTGCCAGCTGCCCTGGATCCCGCCGGGCCTGCGGAACATCACGTCGGTGTCGCCGCCGTTGACGACGCCGTACTCCGTCGTGGTCAGCGGCTCGGCCCGGCGGGCGTCGAGCCCCCCGGGACCGCCGGAGCCGCTCCCGTACATGCCGACGATGTCCGAGACGTCGCCGTCGCTGTCGGTGTCCTGGCCCGGCCGGACGGAGGTCCACACCACGCCGACGTCGTCACCGTCGGCCAGGGGCCCCAGCGTGATGTGGTCGGTGCCGGTGCGCCAGTCCGTCGACGGGCGGGGGGCGTGCCCGGAGTACCAGACCCGGGCGCCGGTCAGGTCGGCGACGTGCAGCGCCAGGGACGCGATGTCGCCGTGTGGCACCACGAGCACGATGTCCGCGCCCGGGGGCCGTGCCGGGTCGCGGGCGATGATCCTGGCGAACTCCGCGGGGTCGTCCAGGGTGAACGTGCCGCGTGGGGTGTTCAGTTGGACGGAGTCGGCGTCCCCCTGGGCGAGGACCGTGTAGGCGGACGGCCACGGTGCGGGCCACATGCTCAGCCGGCCGTCCGCGCCCTCCACCGCGTACGAGTCCAGGGGCGGCACCTCGGCGCCGGTGCCGGTCCAGTTCCGTCCGGTGCCGTGCCCGGACCCGAGCCGGGTGCCCCGGGCCAGTGCGGCGTCATGGCTCGTCAGGTAGGCGGTCAGGGTTCCCTCGTCGGCCAGTTGGGCCGGGGAGGCGCTCAGGGCCAGGGACCCGAGCAGCAGGAGGTGCCGCTCGCTCACCTCGGTGTCCGGGGCGAGGCCCAGCACCCGCCTGGTCAGCCCCTGCAGGAGATGGCCGTCGGCCACGGCCGAGGGGTTCGGGTGCCGCTCGGCGAGTTCCCGCAGCGACAGCGCGGTGCCGACCAGCATCTCGGGCGAGTAGTCCTCGCGGGACGCGGATCCGAAGAGGAGGTCGAGCCAGAGCTGGTGCGTCGTGTCGTCCGGGGCTCCGTCGTCACCGTCCTCCTGGTCGGAGTCGCCGGTGTCGTCGGTGAAGCGGAACTGCGCCAGCGACCCGGTGTCGGAGTCGTCGGTGAACCGGAACCGCGCGAGCGCGTCCGTTTCGGCACCGGAGAGCGTGCTCAGTTCGTACGCCTCCTCCTCGGCGGTGAGCCCGGGGAGGCCGCTGTCGGCCGGGGACCCGGGTGAGGGGGGCAGCGGCACGGCGGCCGGGTCCTGGGCCGGCGGGGAAGCCGGCTCGCTGCTCCCCGCCTTCGGCGCGGGCGCCGGGGTACGGATGAGCAGGGGGACGATGTCTCCCCCACGGCGGCGGAGCAGGACGGAGGGACTGTCCGCGGAGGGCCCGGAGTAGGTGTGGGCGGTGCCGTTCTCCTCGATCAGGGTGACGGTGGTGCCGGTGGCGGAGGCGGCCCACTCGGCGACGGCCCGGTCCGCCTCCGGTCCCCAGGGGGAGGTGGCGAGGTGGAGGCGCAGGTGGCTCGCCCGGGCCTCCGCGCTCGGAGCCGGGGCGCCCGGACGGGTGTGCATCGGCGGGGGCGCGAAGAGGGAGTCACGCGCGCCGGGATCACCCGGCAGCCCGTTCAGGCGCATCAGCTGGGCGGGCGGCGCCCCTGCGCGCCTGCGCAGCCGCCCCGCCTCCTGGCGGTCCGTACCGGGCTGCGCGGCCGCGAGGTGAAGGGCGGTGGAGAGGGCGCCGAAGAAGCCGTTGCCACGCCCGGTGGGTGCGCCCTGCGTGTAGGTGGCGCCGTCGGGCGCGGTGAGCACGCCGTCGCGGTCGAGGCGGAAGCGCGGGCCGGTGCTGCCGGCGGGCGGCAGCCAGGGCGCGGTGGGGTGGCTGCGGTGCGCCGGTGGCGTCTCGGGCACGGGGCGTCCGGTGTCCGGGGTGACTTCGGCCTCCGGAGCCGGCAGCGGCGTGGCGACCGGGGCCGCGGCTCCCTGCGGCAGGGCGGCGTGGAAGTAGCCGCCCTCGACGAGGAGGACGGGATCGGCGGCCGGGTCCACGGCGGCCGGGTCGGTGCCGTGCGGGAGGAAAAGCTGCTCACGGCCCTCGCCGGTGACGACGGTGAGCGGGGTCCCCAGGACCCGGGCGGCGAGCGCGGGCAGCAGGTCGGCGCCGCCGTGGTCGCCCGCACGGCGCTCCGGCGGGGCCGGTTCGCCGTCCGCCGTGTCCTGGTGCGGTTCGCTCGCGAACGGGCGGGAGAGGGCGGCCCCGGCCAGCGCCACCCGCTGCGCGAGGGTCGGCCAGAGGGTCACCGGGAGGCGCCCGAACGCGTCGAACTCGGCCTGCTGAGCGCGCGTCAGCCGTATACCGGCCGCGTCGAGTTCGGCCTGGGTGAAGGTGTCCGCGGTGTCCAGGGCGAGGGCGTCGAGCAGGTCCTCGTTGCCGTCCTGGCCCAGTGCCCACGCCAGGCGGTCGCGCGCGGTGCCGACGGCCTCGGCCGTCACCGCCGGGTTGCCGGGGTCGGCGGCGAACCGGTCGGCCAGGTCGGTCCCGAGCAGCTGGGGCAGCCGCCCCCGGTCCTGGGCGGTGGCGAGCAGCGCGTGGAAGAACGAGGCCCCGTCGTGCGGCATGCCGTGGACCTCGCGCACCGTGGCGCCGTCCGGTGAGGCGAGGGTGCGCGGCGTGGAACCGGTGCCGCCGGTGAACGTGTACGGCGCGGGCGCCTCGGAGCGCCAGCCGGGTGCGGTGTACTCCTGCGGGAGGTCCTTCACGGGGACCGAGGCCGAACCCTGGTGGTGGGCGGTGAGGCGGGAGGCGGCGAGGTGCAGCCGGTGGTGGTCGGCAGCGGCGGCGTCGGTGCGCTGCTCCCAGCGGCGTACCTCGTCACGGGCGGCCCGCCAGGCGGTGACGGCCGGGGAGGGTGCCGGCACCCGGCCGGCGTCGCCGGTGCCCGGCGTGGTGGGTCCGCCGGTGCCCGGTCCGGTCTGTTCGTCGGTGTCCGGTCCGGTCTGTTCGTCGGCGCTCAGGCCGAGCCACGTCTCCCGGGCCCTCGCCCGCGCGTCGTAGTAACCCTTCTCGGCCGCGGCGAGGTCGCCCGCCGCCTTGGCCTGGTCGTCCCACGCCGCGAGGACCTCGTCGGTGAACGTGGAGTCGTCCAGGAGGCCGTAGTCGCGGGCGATGTCCTCGCGCAGCCAGACCAGCGCCGTGGTCTCGGTCTCGGCGGCGCGCGGCCCCCGCTCCGCCTTGCCGAGCGCGAACATCGGGCGGCTGTCGGTGATCCGGTGGTGCACCTCGGCCACGGACAGCCAGCTCACCGGGAGGGCGAAGAGCATGCTGCGGTCGGTGACGACCTTGACGTGGGTGCCCAGGGTGGTGTCGGCGGTGCCCTTGAGCGTGGTGCCGTCGTTCGTGCCGGCAACCGGGACCGTGGCCCCCGGGTTGGTGACACCGGCGTTGCTGTTGCCCGCCAGCGGCGCGGTGCCCACCGCGCCCTCGACGTTGTCGGTGATGCCGGCATCCAGCGCGTCGGAGGTCTTCGCCCTCTGCATGGCCTCCATACGCGGCTTGTTCTCCACCGCGAGCAGGCGGGCCCCGCGACGGTGCATCCTCGCGTAGAGGCGGGAGTCGGCGGTGTGGGACTGGCCGAGGAGGTGGGTGGAGGCCTGCGTGGGCAGCGAGATGCCCTGGGCGCCGAGTGCTTCGCGGAAGCCGGCGGTCAGGCCACCTTGTGCGGTGGCCTCCTGCTGGGCCTGGGCCGGTGCGGTGCCGAGGCCGGTGAGCGGGGTGAGCCGGGCCGTGCGGACGCGGGCGTCGAGGACCGCGCCGGTGTGCCGGTTCCCGAGGTCGGTGTCACCGAGACCGTCGGCACGCGCGGTCGCCAGGGTCAGGGCGTCGTGCACGTTGGCGGCGCCCCGGATGTCCACGGCGAGGATGCCGGAGCCGATCCGGTCGTCGAAGGGCAGGACGTCCGGGTCGGCCTCGCCGGTGGTGTCAGCGGCGGACGTCCGCCAGGCGGCGATGCCCTGGGGGCGTGCCTGGTCCGCCGTCAGCATGCGTACGGTGCGCGGGGGTTCGGGGACGTCCTGCTCGGTGAGCGCGCCGTCCGCACCCTCGCCGTCCGGGGTGAGCAGGCTCGCGGGAAGGACCTCGTGGAGGCTGCCGACGGGTACGCCGTTCACGCCAGGCGCGAGCAGGTCCCCGGTGGCGTTCGTCATGGTGACGGTCAGGGTGTAGCCGGTGACGATCTCCGCGTGTGCCTGGGTGGTGGCGATGTTCGGCATCGCGGTGGTGCCCGATGCCTGGGTCCGCGCGCTGGACCGCTGCTTGGCCGCGGTGCCCTGGAGCGAGGGGTTGGCGACGAGAATGCCGCTGTCCGCGGCGCGCTCGCCCCCGCTGAGCGTCACGTCGGCGCCACGGTCCTGGGAGGTGCCTCCGGCGGCGTCACGGACGGTGGTGCGGTAGTCCTCCAGCTCGTAGCCGGTACGCAGTCGGTCGACCGTGGTGGTGACCGGGGTCAGCGTGAACCTGATCTGTCCGGGGCTGCCGCCGACCGGCAGGTGGAAGGGGCTGCTCCAGGTCCGGTGGTGGACCGGCAGCGTCATCCCCTCCGTGGTCAGCTCGTGCAGGTGCGCCGCGAGGAAGTCCGGGGAGAGCCGCTGGAGCACCTGCTCACGGTCGTGCGAGGGTACGCCGGCCTTCTCCAGCTGCCCCGTCAGCTGCCGCGCCGCGGAACCGGCGTCGAGCTGCCCGCTGGGGTGAGTGGGGAACCGGCGGCCGCGCAGGTAGGGCGGCACCCGGTATCCGCCGCCCAGGTTGCGCGGGGTGGTGGTGCCCAGGCCGTCCGGGGCGAGTCCGGCCTCGATGACGTCCTGCATCGGGAGGTGGAACATCACCGCGTCGCGGATGCGCTGGAGCGCGGCGGCGGCCCGGCGCGGGGCGAGCCTGTCGCCGAGCCCCTCGGAGAGCCGCCCGGCCACGGAGCTGATGCGGGCCCCGGCACGGGTGCCCACCGCTCCCATCGCGGCCGTCCAGCGGTCCCGTACCGCGAGGGTCTCGGCGGTGTCGGCGACGACCAGGTACATGCGCCCGGCGTAGGTGAGGGTGGTGTTCCGTCCCTGGGTGAGGGTCTGCGAGACGCTGCGGCCCTTGCCCCGGGCGTACTGCAGGGCTGCCGAGTAGGAGCCGACGACCGCCGGCTGGCCGGGGGCCTGCTGCAGCGGCATGTCGGCGCCCTGCAGGCCGAGGGTGGTGCGAGAGACGGTGCTGGCGGTGCCGTTGACGCGGTGCTCGTTGCCCACGGTGGCCTCGAAGCTGGCCGGTTTCGGGTCGCTCCTGACGCGGAAGTTGCTCAGCTCTCCGCGGACCGCGGCCTTGATGTAGTGCGTCCGGAACGGCCCCGCGCCGTTGAGCCCGGTGACACGGGAGCCGAACGGGCCAAGGTACTGGCCGAGTTGTCCGGCCACGCCGAGGTTCGCCATCGCCCTGCGCAGTGCCGTGCGCACCGGGGCGCCGGGAGCACTGACGTGCCAGGAGGTCCCCGAGGCCCGCTCGGCGGTGTCCTGGATGAGCTGTTGGCGCTGCGGTCCGCCCTCGGTGCTGAGCACCACGTGCGGGGCGCTCAGCAGCTTCTCCGTGAGCTGCCGGTCGGCGGACGCCGCCCTCGGGAGCGGGCGCGTGCCGTCGAGGAGCTGGTCCGCCTCGGTGGAGGAGAGCAGCTGCGGCGGAGCCGTCGCCGGGGTCGGTCCCGTCCCGGTCGGGCGCGGGCCGGCCGACGGCGGGACGGTGGCCGGCGGGTCGGCGGGGGCGTGGCGCTCGGAGGCGTGCGCGACCGGCACGGCGAGCTCGACCCGGCCGACGGTCTCGTTGCCCCGGGTGAACAGGGGCCGTTCCTCGACCTTGCTGACGAAGACCCCCGCGCCCAGGAGGCCGACCGACGCGAGCCGTGCCCACCCGCGCGGACGGCGGTGGCCCTCGAAGGTGGCGCCCAGCTCCACCTGGTAGCTGTAGAGGTCGGCACCGGTCTGGAAGGTCAGATGGTCGTGGGTGACCGCGACCGTGTTCCTGGTGGTCTTCGTGTCGGTCCTGGCGTGACGCGCACCGACCGCCAGGCTGCCGGCCTGACGGGGCAGTCCGACGTCCGGAACCTTGTCGTGGTCGCGCGGCGAGACGCCCAGCTCCACCCCGCCGGAGAGGGTGAGGGCCGCCTGCTGCCCCTGGCCGGATATCTCGGTGCCGACCACCGCGTTGCGCAGCGAGCGCTCGCTCATGGTGGTCTCGAACCGGCGGTCGGTGAGGCGCGCCCTGAGGATGAGCGTGTGGTGGCCGCGGCGCACCTTGCCGTCCTCGGTGAGGCCGACCGGCACTCCGGTGGTGGTCAGGTCGTCCAGGCTCTGCGCCAGGCTGGGCCGGTTCAGCGCCTCGCGGACCTGACGGTCGTTGTGCAGGGCGGTCCGCATCCGCCCGTCGCCGTACCAGAACTTGGCCAGCCGCGGATGCCTCAGCATCGACGGCGGGACGAACAGCGACGGGTACGACTGGTGCAGTGTGTCCAGGACGGTGTCGGCGAAGGCCCGCATGGGGTCCTGGGGCGCGGTCTGCGCGGTCTGCGCGTTCTGCGGCCGGACCGGGGCGGGTGACCCGTCCGTGGCCTGCGGCTGGACGGGAGGGGGTGACCCGTCCGTGGCCTGCGGCTGCGGCTGCGGCTGCGGCTGCGGGCGGTCGGGCCGGAAGCCCTCGGCCCGCACCTGGCCGCTCAGGTGCACCGGGTCCTCGCGGGTGAGGTACCACGGCACCGGCGGCTCGACGTCCGGGTCGGGTCCCGTCCGGCCGGGCGTCCGGCTGTCCCAGCCCGCGAGGCGGCGCGCGTCCTGGGTGGAGATCCAGTCCAGGCTCACCACCCGGACCGGCCGGGCGGCCGACGGGAGCTCGCCGGGCTTGCGCACCATCAGGGTGCGCTCCACCCGGTAGAGCGCGACCGGCTGGTTGCGGACGCGGCCGGTGGTCTTCCGGGCGGCATCGGCGCCGAGGTAGTGCCCGCGCCCGGTGGAGAGGTCCGCGCGGACCAGCGGACCGCCCTGGAGCCGTACGTCGGTGTCCGCGCCGGTGAGAGTGTAGTTGGGCCCGGCGGTGATCTGGACACCCAGGCGGGTGTCACGGACGTGTCCGCGCTCGTTCTGGTACGTGGTCTGGGTGAGGTCGCGCAATTCCGCCTTGACGGACTCGGCGACGAGGGTGGCCCGGTGGGGTGTCGACCGCTCCACGATCAGGTGGCCCAGCGGGTGCTGTCCGCTGCCCCGGGTCAGCTCGGGCCCGGTGACCGGCCCGGAGAACCGGCCGAACAGGGCGAGGAGCCGCCCGGGCCGGACGTACGAGACGAGGGTCCGGTGTGCGGAACTCCCCGGCCGGGCACCGGAGACGGCGAGGGCCGTGTCCTCGGGCGGGTCCACCAGGTGCAGGCCGGTGGTGTCCGTCATCCGCGGCTCGGCGCCGTCCGGGAAGGTGAGCGCCGCCGGTGCCTGGCGGGGTCCCTTGAAGGGCACGGTGAGGTCGTCCGGGAGCCGCCAGCTGAGTCCGTCGCGCATCGCGAACCCGGCGGTGTGCACCTGGGTGCGCCGCCACGCCGGCTGCTGAGCGGCCGGCGTGGCCGGCCCCACGGGCGCCGGCGCCTCGGTGACGCGGTCCACCCGGACCCGGTAGTGGACGTCGTCCAGGTGGAGGTGGGAGCCCTCGTGGGCGCGGTGCTCGGACTGGTTGTACGCCTGGGTGCCCAGGGCGTAGTCCGTCCTGCGGGTCCAGCCCAGCGAGAAGCCCAGTTTCAGGAGCCAGTTGAGGGGCGGGCCCATGCTCAGCCCTCCCGCGATCCGCCGGCCGAAGCCGACGCTGCGCCCGCCGCCCGTGCCCGCCTGGCCACGCCGCATGGTGTCCAGTCTGACGGTGGCGCCGCCCACGTCGGAGAAGCGTTCCCACCGGTGGTAGGGGATCGCCTCGACCGTCATCTCGTGGCCGACCCCGGACTTCTCCCGGCCGACGAAGCGCGCCCCGCGCGGGGCGGTGAAGGCGCCGGGCTGGTCGGTCAGCAGCCGCAGCAGTTCCGCCTCGTCGAACTGGGCGCGGAGCTTCGCCGGCAGCGTGCCCAGGATCTCCTCCGCCACCTGCTCGGGCGAGCGGAGGGTGGTCCTGCCGACGCCGGTGAAGAGTCCGGTCCGGCCGCTCCGCGCGGTCCCGTCGGTCCGGCCGCCCGGTGTGCCGTCGCCGGGGTCGGCCTCCGGGCTGATCAGGACCGTGGGCAGCCGGCTGCCGTCCTCGAAGGTGACGGTGTCCGGCACCGGGCCCGGCGGCCGGGCGTCCTGCCCGGTCAGCAGCCGCGCGGGGCGATGCCGTTCGAGCTGGGTCTCCAGCGGCACCGGGTCGCCCCGGTCAGGGGGCGCGGTGTCGGGGGTGTCGAGGTCGGTGATCCCGCCCATGCTGCGCAGCCACTCCCCGAGCGCGCCGGGGACGGGCGGGTCCTGGACGGCGGCCGTGGTGTTCGGGTCCTGACGGGGCTTCGGGTCCTGCGTGGTGCCCGGGGCCTGCGTGGTGCCCGGGTCCCGCGTGGTGCCCGGGTCCCGCGTGGTGCCCGGGTCCCGCGTGGCGGCGGGCGCCGGCACGGGTGTGAGCGGGGCCGAGGCCGGGACCAGGGCGTCGAAGTGGTCCGTACCGTTGTAGGACAGGTGCAGCACGCCGCCCCGGCCCCCCGGGTTGAGCGTGTTGACGAAGGTGCCGCCCGACGACGCGTGCGGATCCGGCTGGACGAGCCGCAGGTCCAGGTCGAGCGTGTGCGCCAGCGCCTCCGGGAGCAGGTCGGCGAAGGGCGAGGCCCAGAGCGTGGGGAGTTCGGCCGCCGAGGCGACGAGCTCCTTGGTGCCGAGCCGCCACGCATCGGCCGGGGTGGGCGCCACGTCGGCGAGGTGCGGGTAGTCGCCGTCCCGCAGGATCCGCTGCCAGGTGGCGGCATCGCCGTCGGTGACGACGGCCTGGGCGGTCCGGTTCCACTGCCGGGTGATGCGGTCCCGCTCCCCCGGGTCCCGCACTCCCGCCACGGCACGCATCCGCAGGTCGTCCACGACCGCGAAGACCGGGTCCGGGATCGCGACGGCCACGGCGTCGCCCAGCTCGGTGCCGGTGATCCTGTCCCGCAGCAGCCGGCGCAGTCCGGCGACGTTCCCCGCGGCCCACGCCGGCGGTACGTCCTGCCCGCGCGCGCTGTCGAGCAGCGACCTGAACAGGCAGTTCCCACCGCCCGGGGTGTCCAGCCGCCGGAAGACCGATCCGTCCGCGTGCACGGTGTCCGCCGTACCGGGCGTGGACCTGCTGAGGAGGTCCACGTCCTCGGCGAGGCTCTCCGGACCCCTGGGTGCGGGCGCCAGGTCGGGTCTGCGGCGGGCGAGTTCGGCGGCGTCCTCGGGGCTGAGGGCCAGCTCGGACAGGGGCAGCGGGCTGTCGGAGAGCGACCAGGTGACCCGTGCCGTGGGCGCGAGGGTCAGACCGCGCACGTCCTCCGGTGACACCAGGGTGCTCGGCGGGAGCGCGGGCGGCGGCGGGGGCAGCAGGGCGTCGAGCGTGGTCCCGGGCCCCGCGGTGGTGCGCAACTCCGCTGCGGCACGCAGGAAATCGGCGTACTGCCCGGTCGTCGGACCGGCCGCCGGACCCCCCGTGGCATTGCCCGTGGTGCCGCGGTGGTCGGTCACCATCCGGCGCAGCAGCTCCGGGGTCATGCGGCCGTCGCCGTAGCGTGCAGCCGTGTCGGCGCTGCGCCAGCGCAGGCCGTCCACGAAGGCGAGCCCTGCGAGGAGTTCCCGGTTACCGGCGCGCTGCTCGGCGTCCGGGCCGAGGATCTCGCGCAGGGTGCGGACCTGCTGGAGCGTCCGGGTCAGGGCGAAGGCGTCAGCCGGTCCGGGGCCCGTGTGGAGGCCGATGGCGCGTGCCAGGGCGTCCAGGGCGGCGCCGCTGGGCTCCGGGGTGAAGACCCGCCACCGTCCCGGCCCGTCGGCGCCCTCGGTGAGCACCGCGCGGACGTTGCCTTCGCCGTCCTTGGCCGTGCCGACCTCGGTGGTCGGCGCGTGGACCCGGCGTCCGGTCCGGTTCGCCACGTGCTGGGCCACCGGCAGTCCCGCCACCTCGGGCTGCCGCCCGGTCTCGCAGGAGAACAGCACGAGCGGCCGGTCCTGACGGCCTTCCTGTCCCCAGGACTTGAGCACCTCGCCGAGCTGGACACCGCTGACCTTCACGGTGGGCCGTGCGGTGTCCTCGGTGCCGAGGGAGACGGTGCGGGAGGTGCCGTGCCCGGCGAAGTAGTCCGCGCCGCGCTCGGTGCCCGAACCGGGGAGTGCGGCCGGCGGGCCGGTGAACACCGTACGGGGCGCGGCTGGCGCCTCCGTGGTGGCGCCCTGGGCGGCCGGTGCGCCGGAAATGGTGCGCACGCCCCGGAAGGTGTCCGCGCCGAGGAGTGCCCGGCGCGCCTCGGCGTGGGCCGTGCCGTCCTCCGCGGGGCTCTGCGAGATCGTCAGCGTCTGCACGGCGCGCCCGGGCCGGGGCTTCACCGCGGTGTCGGGAACCAGACGCCTCAACTGCGCGACGGGCACGGTGTGGCCGTCCAGCGTGGTGACGGCGGGCTCCCCCGGCGGGCGTGACGAACCGCTGCCGCCGTCCTCGGTGGACCCGCTGCCTGCGGGACGTACGACGATCCGGGCCGACGGAAGAGGCGCCGGAGGGGGCGTCGGTGTGGGGGGCGACGGCGGGAGGGGTGCAGGCGGGGGAGGACCGGGGCGGGTGTCCTGGGTGGTGGGCGGGTGCGGCGGGGTTCCGTCGCCGCCCGGCCCACGGCCGAAGCCGGCACCCGTACCCGGCCCGTCGGCTCCCCGGCCGTCGGTGTCGCTCTTGCCCGACTCAAGGTGCAGGTCCGTCGCCGCCCCTGTCCAGGAGCGGGACAGGGTGGCCGGCTTGTCCGGGGCGGGTGCGCCCGTGACCCTGGACCCCGGGGCGGCCGCGGCACCGCGTACGGGAGCGGGTTTCTCCGGGGGCGTGGCCGGGGAAGTGGCGGCCGGAGCCACGCCCTCGGGCACCACGCCGCTCTCGGTGGTGGGGCGGGGCATCGGGCCGAGGGCGTCGGCGAGCGGCAGCAGCACGTCTGAGCCGGGGAACGCGGTGTCCGTGGTGCCGTCCGTCGTCGGGGCGGGTACCGGTCCGGCGAGCGGGCGGACCCGGACCGGTGCGCCGGGCCCCTCCCGGGTCAGCTCCACCGCCGCACGTACCGGGCGTCCCCCACCCTCCGGTGCGACCGCCGGTCCGAGCACGACCGCCCGGTCGGTGCCGGCGCCGTCCAGGAACGCGAGCGCCTCGGGCCCTCCCTCCCTCGGCGGCGGCACCTCGGACACCACGATCGTCAGAGGTGCTGCCTGGGTGGCCCCGGGGTCCCCGGCGGGGCCGGGGCCGGCCTTCACGTCGGCCGTGCCGGCGGCCTCGCGCGCGTCGCCGGTGTCGGTGTCGGAGGACGAACCGATGGTGCTGATCCGCGTCGGAGCGGTGTCGGTGTCGTCCGCGGCCGGGTCGGTGGCGGAGGCGGAGGCGGAGGCGGAGGCGGCAGCCGGAGGGGTGGATCCCGGTGCGGAATCCGATGTGCCCGCGTGCACCGTCGGGTTCGCGGCATCCGGATCGGCGCTCGTGGCGTCCGGAGCTGCGCCCGTGGGGTCCGGATCGGCGCCCGTGGGGTCCGGGGAAGCCCCGTTCTGCGGGGAAGCCCCGTTCTGCGGGGAGCCGTCCGCCGGGGCGGCTCCTTCCGGGGTACGGCTGCCCTGCTGAGGCGTGGCGGAGGGGGACGCCGACCCGGACGGGACACCGCCCGGCCGCGCTCCGCTGCCCGCTCCGGCCGGGGTGGCGGCAGCGGGGACGCCCGTGGGGACGGGAGTGCCTGCTTCCCGGTCCGTCGGGGTGGACGCGGGGTCGCTCTGCGGGGTCGAATCGTGGGAAGCGCTCGGGAACTCACCCTCCACGTGCTCCGGCGACGTCACACCCGGACTCTCCGGGGACGTCACGGCAGGGTTCTCCGGGGACGTCGCAGTCGTGCCGCCGGGCGAGGCGACCCCCGGGTTCCCGTCTCCCGTCGGGGCCGCGGCCGGGTCCACCGGCACGTCCACGCCCGCGTTCTCCGGCGACGTGCCGGGAGGGGCGCCCTGCGGGCCGCTTCCGGTGGGGCCTCCCGTCACCGGGGCGATGCTGTTGCCCTGCGTCCCGGGGGCGGCAGTGAACGGGGGACCCGCCGTGACCGGCGCGTCGAAGCCGCCGAGGGCACGGCGGACCTCGTCGGCGTCGATCTGTACGGCCGGGCTGTTCCCGCCGGGCACCACCCGCACCTCGGGCATCTGCGACAGGCTGCCCTGGAGGCCGTCACGGATACCGAGCTCCGCGGCACCCGGCGCCGCCGCAGTGCCGCGCAGCGCGGCGAGATCGTCCAACGCCTGCTGACGGACCTCGGCGGAGCTGCTGTGGACCTGCTGCCACAGCTCGTTCTCGGCGGCGGTCACCGGCAGCGGGCCGGGGGTGTAGGCCGGCGGGTCAGGGGTCGTGTAAGGCGGCGGGTTCCCCGGCTCGTAGGGCGGTGGGGACGGGCTGCCGGTGGTGTCTCCCTGTCCGGTCGTCTGCTGGACGACGGGCGGGGGCGAGGCGGGCGCGGGCCCGTCGCCGCCCGTGGTGTCCCTGCCCGGGGAACCGTCGGTACGGTCGGAGCCGGCGCCGGAACGCGAGGAACCGTCCGTACCTGTTCCACTGCCCCCACCGGAGACGGTGGGCGGCCGGTTGCCCAGTTTGTCGATGGCGTGGCGCAGTTCGGCGCCGCTGTTCACGGCGGTGTCGCTGAGCGATCCCTCGACCTGGCTGCTGATGCCGGCCCCGACGAACGTGGACCAGCTGGTCGACCAGTCACCGTCGAATGCGCCCTTGATCAGGATCTCCGCGAGCGCTTCACCTGCGCCTGCGGCGAGGAAGTCGGCCGTCCCCTTCAGCCCGTAGTGCCCGGCCAGCGCGCCCGGCCGGTCGGCGTTGTTGCGCAGGATCTGGTTGTTGCGCCACAGGTCGAGGTTGTTCCGGAAGGAGAGCGGGTCGTTCCGGAAGGTGACCGGTGGCTTGCTCGACGGCCCCGGACCGTTCCCGTACGGCGTGGGGCCGGTGCCACCGGGGCCGGGGGTCGGTGCCGGATCCGGCTTCGGCGTCGGCGTGGGGTCGGGCTTGGGGCTCGGCGTGGGGCCGGGCGTGGGGTCCGGCTTGGGGGTCGGGCCGTTGCCTTTGAAGTCGAGGTCCGGGTTGCTCTTCGGGGTGGGGGGACCCTTGAAGTCGAGGTCCGGGCCGTTCTTGAGGAAGTTCTTGTCGTAGCTGTTGACGATGTTCTTCGCGAAGCTGTCGAAGATGCTGGTGAGGCCACCGGCCGCCGCGCCGAACGCCGCTGCCTTGAGGATGTCGTTCCAGTCGAAGCCGTCGGGGCGGCGGCCGTCGGGAGCGAAGTTCATCATCGCCAGCCGCACCGCGAAGGTGGTGAAGGCCTCGGCGAACGCCTCGGTCAGGGAAGGCGCAAGGTGGAGTCGCTGGAGCAGGTGGCTCATCGTGGTGAGGATGAAGAAACGGCTGCGCAGTTTGGCCATCATGATCTGGCTGGCCGACGCGCCACCGGTGAAGAAGGACATCGCCAGGTAGATGGCTATCTCGATGAGCAACCGGATGATCTCGGCGATGACCTGCCACTTCGACTCCATGATGTCCATGGAGGTCTTCCGCCGGCCTTCGGCGATCTTGTCGAGCTGGTCGGCGAATTCCTTCAGGTAGTTCTTGCCGCCGTCGTCGACGAGCATGCCCATCGCGTTCGCGTACGACTTGGAAAGGTCGTCCGGCATGGACTCGCCGATGTCGTGGATCGACTTGTCGATCAGCGAGGACAGGCGCTCCAGCTTGCGGCCCAGACCGGAGTAGGGCACACGGCTGTCGAAGGCCAGGTCCTCGTCGGCGTCGATGAGCTTCTCCCCGGTGAGGATGAAGATCATCGTGTTGATCTCGGGCGATACGTGGATACTCATCGAGGCCCGCCCCTGAGCCCGCGCGGGCACGACGGAGCGGCCGCTCCCGGTGTGGCGCGGGAGCGGCCTGCGGTGCGGGGTTCAGCGGCGGCCATGCCCGCCCGAGCCGCTGCCGAGCCCGTCGGTCTCGATGCGGCTGTTGCCCTTCTCGACCTGCTCGATGTTGTGGTCGCGGGTGTCCTTCATCATCCGGACCTGGCTGACCGTGGCGTCGGTGATGCCCACCAGCGCGTCACGTATGGACAGCATGGTGTCCTTGGTGGTCTGCCGCTCCTTCTGCTCCTGCGGCTTGGCCTTCTCCGCGAACTCGCCTTCCGAACCGGGCCAGTTCACCGTGGGCGCAAGGTCGTCGAGGAACTCCTCGGTCATGCTCCTGGTGAGGGCGCCGATCTCCTCCAGCTGCCCCGCCAGCGCCTCGATGCGCTGCGGATCGACGTAGTACCGCTCGCCCATCCCTCAGTCCCCTCCCTCTTCGCCGAGTGCGTCACGCCAGGCGGGGGCCGCCCGGCCGCCGCGCGCCGCGTCCTCGTCCTCGCGCAGCACCTCGGGGCCGAAGATGCGCTCCCAGTCCAGCTCGAAGCCCTTCAGCTCCGGCACGTCGCTGCTGGGCTCGGCGAAGGGTGCCATCGCCTTCATGACGTGCCGGTTCATCTTGAGGCGCGCCGCGCTCGCCGCTTCCAGGACGCTGGCGGCCAGCTCCTGCGGGGACATGTCGCGGTACTTGTTCTCCAGGAACTCGATCCCGGCCAGCTCGCCCTGAGGGCCGGCGGTGGCCCGGACCGCGCGGTCGGAGGAGAGCGACGAGAACGACGCCGACCGCAGTTCGCGCTCCGTGCGCGCCACCGCTTCCTGGGCGGACTGCAGTTCGGCCATGGCCTTCTCCAGGCGCTTCTCCAGCGGCTCCGTCATGCCCGCTCCCCTCCCTCTCCGCAGGTCTCTCCGTACGCCCGGTCGGTGCGGACGGTTCTGAACAGTGCGTCAACTTCTCTGTTGATCTTGCCTGGTGGGCGTCGGAGGCAGGAAGCCGGGGGTGGGTGGGACGCGTTTCCCCGGGATGGTCCGCCCGACACGGCGCGCAGGGCACGGACGCCGGTCACCGGCCGATGACGGCCGGCGTGCCGCCCTCCTCGGTGCCCCACACGTCCGCGTCCTCCTCCAGGTAGTCGGCGGAGCTGGTGGACCTCTGACGGGGCTCCCCCTCCTCCTCGGGTGTGTCGCCGCCCGTGGTCGTCACCCGGCGGGCCGGTGCCAGGAAGGTGTCGCTGTCCTCCTGGCGGTTCCACGGGCTGCGCCTGCGGCGGTTGCGGCGCTCGCTCTCCTCCGCCGCGTCGACCAGGACGGCCCGCACCCGCTCGCCGTTGCCCTTCTCGCCGCCTCCGCCCATGCCGCCCATGCCGCCGCCCATCGGCATGCCGGGGCTGCCGGGTGTGCCCGGTGCTCCCGGCGTACCGGCCTGGGCGGCACCCGCGAGCGGCGCGCCCGCGCCGGCTGCCGCGGTGCCGTCCGAGAGGGGGGCGGCCGCTCCGAGGCCGTCCGGGGAGAGGCCACCGCCGAGGGCACCGGCGCTCGTCCCTCCCCCTCCGACACCCAAGTCGGAGAACGGCACCTCACTGGTGGTGACACCGCCGCCGACCGTGTCGGGACCGCCGAGGCCGCCCGACCCGTTCGGACCCCCCAGGTCGCCGAGGCCGCCCGGGCCGTTCAGGCTGCCGAGATCACCGAGCCCGTCGAGCACGCCCCGGCCTCCGTCGCTGCCGCCCTGGACGAGGTCGTGCAGATCGACCGTCTCGGTCCTGCCCTGCGGGTCGGTGACGGTGGCGACGGCGGTGTCCGGGTCGATGACCTGCTTGCTGCCGTCCGGGAAGGTGGTGGTCAGCTGCCCGTTGTCCAGGACGGTCGTGGAGCCGTCCGGGTTGGTCACCGACGCCCCGTGGGTGAGGTCGGTCGTCACGGTGGAGCCGTCCGGGCCGGTCAGGGAGAACGAGCCGGTGTCCGGGTCGAAGACGCCCTTGCTGCCGTCCGCGAAGGTCGTGGCGAAGTCGCCGTTCGTCAGCGCGGTGTGGCCGCCGGTCGGCGTCTCCAGTCCGGAGAGGTCGCCGTTGAGACGTCCGAGGTCACCCAGGTCTCCGATCGACTGCGTGGGAAGGTCGGCGTCGATGTCTCCCAGGTCCCCCGGACCCCCGAGGCCGTTCTGCCCGTTGAGATCGCCGAGACTGCCGAGGTTCTGGGTGGTGGTGGCGCCGTCGGGGTCGGTGGTGGTGGCCTGGCCCGTGGCGGGGTCGACGACCTGGGTGGTGCCGTCGGGGAAGGTGGTGGTCAGCTTGCCGTCGTCGCCGAGGGAGGTGACGGACCCGTCGGGGTTGGTCACCTTCACGCCGTCGCCCAGGTTCTGGGTGGTGACGCTGCCGTCCGGGTGCGTGGTGGTGACCAGCCCGGTGTCCGGGTCGAAGGTGCTGGTGCTGCCGTCCGGGAAGTCCGAGGTGAGCTTTCCGCCGTCCAGCTGGGTGCTGCCGCCCGTGGGGGTGTCCAGCGAGCCGCCGGAACCGTTGTTCAGGCCGCCGAGACCGCCGAGGTCCCGGGTGATGGCCTGATTGGCTTCGTCGACGGCCTTGTTGGTCCCGCCGGGGCCACTGTTGGGCGCGCCGAGCCCGCCCAGGTTCTGGACGGTCGGGGGCGGCACTGCGGTGGATCCCTGCTGGTCGCCGTTCTGGCCGCCGGGGTCGTTCAGGTCGCCCAGGCCGTCGAGTGTCTGGGTGACCGCCTTGTTCACGTCGCCGTTCACGTCACCGGGCCCGTTGCCGCCGGCGCCGCCCGGGTCGTTCAGATCACCCAGGTCGCCCAGGCTCTCGGTGACCGGCTTGTTGCCGTTCAGCAGGTCGTCGAGGCCGTCGAGGTTCACCGGGCCGCCCCCACCGGGGCCGTTGATGTTGCCGAGGCTGTCGCCCAGCGCCTTCGACTGCTCCTCGGCCTGGCGCCTGGCCTCCTCCTCCTCGGCCTTCTGCTCCTCCCGCAGCTTCTCGGCGTAGGCCTTGTCCTCCTCGCGCTGCTTGTTGGCCTCGTCCCGGAGCTTGTCCTGGTACGCCTTGTCCTCCGCGCGCTGGGCCTCGGCCTCCGCCCGGAGTTTGTCGGCCTCGGCCTTGTCCTCCTCGCGCTGCTTGTTGGCCTCGTCCCGCAGCTTGTCCTGGTACGCCCTGTCCTCTTCGCGCTGCTTGTCGGCCTCGGCCTGTGCTTCCTTGAGCTTCTTGTCCGCCTCGGCCTGCTCCTCCTCGAGCTTCTTCTCCTTGTACTCGTCGGCGGCCGTGCTGGTCGACTTCGGTTCGGGGATGTTCTCGGAGAAGTCGTTGCCCAGTTCGAGGAAGTGGTTGTTCAGGGCGGACTGCACCTTCGCGGCGGGCTTGCCGAGGTAGTCGTCGATCCCCTGCGACCAGAGCTTGACCGCCGCGTCGCCCACCTTCGCCCAGTTCGCGATGTCGGTGAGGTCGCCGTAGTCGGGGTGCACCTGGGTGAATCCCTCCTTCGGTTTGTGGCTGATGGTCGTGTGGTACTGCGAGGTGTAGGACTGGATCTCCGACTTGTCGACGTTGTTCTGGTCCACCCACCGGCCGAGTTCGTCGAGGACGTAGCGCAGCACCTGGTGCGGGTCGTAGTAGGGGGACTTGGCCCAGGCCAGCCAGGCGTCCAGCAGATCGTTGGCGGCGTCCACCAGGTAGGAGCGCCCCAGCGACAGGGCACGTGAGTAGACGGTGGAGCCGCTGCCCGCTTCGTCCCCCGTGCCGGACGTGTTGTTGAACGTCTCCACGTAACTGTCGTAGTTCTCGCGGATCTTCTTGACGAGACCGCGGAAGACCTCCGCCGCCTCGCCCTTCCAGCTGGCGTCGTCCCGGCCGAAGCGCTCCTCCCAGTCCTTGAGCACCTCGGCGTGGTCCTTGAAGAACTTGGCCGCGAAGTCGAAGGAGCGCCCCGTCTCGTCGAAGGAGTTCAGGTCCACCACGCCGGCCGTGGGTACACCCAGGTCGCTGAACCGGGCGTCCTTCGTGCTCCCGGTGAGGAGTTGGATGAGCGCCGCCCGCGGCCCGTTCATGTAGCGGGCGAGCGCCACCGTGCTCATCTTGTCCTTGTTGTAGTCCGTGAACTCGTTGCCTTCGCGGACCTGCGCGTCGTGGACGTTGTCGGAGCCGGGACTGGCGAAGATGATCTCGTCACCCGCCTTCACACGGCCTTCGAAGACGATCCGGGCCTGCCGGATCGAGTACTTCTTGCCACTGTCGAAGAACCAGATGTCGTAGTCCTCGCCGGCGTTCATCAGGAAACCGGAGTCCTTGACGAGCAGGCCGAGGCTCTTCTCCTGGATGTCCATCCGGAAGAGCTTGCCCCCGTGGTCGGAGCGCAGGGTGTCGAAGACGGTACTGCGGTCCGGCACCGGATAGCCGGTGATGTGGGTGACCAGGGCGGCCCAGACGTCGTCGGGCGTCGCGTCGACCTCCGCGTACTTCCCGACGTGGTCGTCGGAGTCCTCGTCGTATCCCTTGGCCACCGTGCACTCTTTCCGGTCGGTTGTCCTTCGGTGCGGCACACCACGGCCTCGCGCGGGTGTGCGGCAGGGGGTCTCTCACAGGGGCGTGCCGGGCGGTGGAGGCGCCGGCCGCACGCCATGCGGGCTCAGGTGCTCTCTTCGCCCGACGACCCGCTGGTGAGCGTGTCGACCTCTTCGAAGTTCTGCAGCAGCGTCTGGGCGTCGATCGCGTCGAGGTTCTTGTTCTTGGTCTCGTTGGCGTCGTCGATGGTCTCGCTGAGCGCTTCCTTGAGCTCCTTGAAGAGCTTCATCTGGTCGCCCAGCAGTTTGTCGATGGCTGTGGCGGCGGTGCGGATGTCCGCAAGCAGGGCCGGCCCCGAGACCAGCTTGTCGGTGGCCATCTTGCCGATGCGCAGGAGCTGCTGGTCCTGGTTGAGGTTCTCCGCGGTGGTGTGCCCGTCGATGAGGTCGCCGAGCGGCCGGGTGTTCGGCCCGTCGCCGTCCTCGCGGTGCTTCTTCGCGGCGGTGTACACCGGATGCACCTCGTTGTCGCGGAAGTTCTCCATCTGCTTGAGGTCGAAATGCTTGACGTCGGCCCTGTCACCAGCCATGGGACGTCCTCCTGCCGCTCGGTACCGGACGGGGGTCTCTGGGGCGGGCCGGACGGGCGGGAGAGCGCCGGCCGGGCCCAGGAACTGCCGCACGGGCCGCGCCGGGGACGCATGTCCCGGCGCGGTCCGGACGGAAGGGCTCAGCGGGCCCGCACACTGCCCCAGTTGTCGGCGCTCCTGCGCTCGTCACGGGAGTGGTTGTCGTGGATGCTCTGCACCAGCTCGCCGCTGTCGCCGAGGAGCAGGGCCATGTTCTTGGTGGCCTGGTCCCACTCGGCCTGGACCCCGCGGTACATCTGCTGGTCGTCACCCTCCCAGGACGTCACGAGCGGCCGCAGCTCGTCCTCCAGGTTGTTGAGGGTGGTGATGATCTGCTGGGTCTGGCCCTTCAGCTCCTCGATCGCGTTGCGGACCGTGGAGTACTGCACATCGATGATGCCGTCAGCCATGACTGCTCCTCTCGGGTGGCCGGGCCCCGGGGCCCGGCGAGCTCACGTGTTCCGGCCCACTCCGCGGGGGAACCGGTTCCGCGGGGGTGGATCAGCGCAGCGCTTCGAAGACGCCCTGGCTGGTCTTGCTGTTGAGCACCTCGGTCAGGTCCTGGTTCTCCTTCGCGAGGCGGTCGGCCGAGGTCACGTTCTCCTGGAGCGCGTCGACCATCTTGCTGATCTGGACGACGACCTTCTGCGCCTCGCCGTTCCAGCTGCGGAAGAGCTTCAGCAGCGCCTGGCCCTCGTCACCGCCGACGCCCGAACGCGCGGCGATCTCGGCGACGTTGTTCTGGATCTTCTCGACCGCGCTCCGGGCCGACTCCAGGGAGGAGACACCTCCCAAGCCCTTGGCATAGTCCGCTTTCCTTGAGCCAGTGTCCGCCATGTCGCGCTCCCTTCCTTCAGACCAGTCCTGTTGCACCGTTGCCTTGCCGAGGCTAAAGAGAACCCGGCGTTCCGCGCAACGCGTGTGGGGAAGATTTGAGCATAGGTCAGTTCCTCAGATCCCTTGCATGGCAACAGAGTTGTCCCAATGTTTCCGCAGGATGAACCAGCCGCTCCTGAGCGCCTTGTGTGCGGGATGACGGCTCCGTGCCGTGCCGCGCGATACGGCTGGAAAGCGGGCAGGAAAATGAGCGGAACGGTCATCAGGGCCGCCCGTTTCAGGCTGCGCTGGGTACCCGCCCCGGAATGAGCGGGCACCCCCGCCCGAATATCTGAGCTTCATTTGAGGTTTCTCGCGGTGTCCGGCAGCCGGGAAATCAGCATGAGCCGCGCGGAGTTGCCCTGCCGATGCCTTTCCTGCTCTTCGGTGCCCTATACGGGATTTCGAATGGATCGGACCGCGGAGTCGGCTGTGCCGGAAGCATCCCGTGTGTCCGTCTTGCCCGCCTCGGTCGTCCCCTTGCGCGCTCCCGTCCCGCACCGCGGCGCCGTGACACGGGGTTCCGCCGCGCCCGTGGCGGCGGCGGGGTCGAGGTCCGCACCGGTCGGGAGGGCGGCGAGCAGCGGGGCCGGCACGGAGCCGATGTCACCCTCCGCGTAACCGAGCGCCGCCAGGGCGTCCTTGGCCGGCACGCGGTACTTCACACCGTTCTCCGCCACCAGGTAGGTCGTGCCGGCGTGCGCGGCGCCGCTCGCGTTCAGCGCCCGGACCAGGGCGCCGCGTCCTGGCCGTACCACCGTGGCATCCGTCCGGACACAGGCCGGGTCCAGCGGCTGGGCGGTGCCCTCCGACACCACGACCGGTGCGAGCCGGGTCAGCCGGACCAGCACCGACCTGATCCGGGTGCCGCCGTTGTCCCCGTCCACCTGCGCGCAGAGCGCGGTGCCGCGCGGCGCGGGCTGGGGGACCGGCGGGGTGTCCGGGAGCTCCGAGGACCCGGCGGTGGCCGTCTCCCCCGCCCGGTGCGCGCGCAGGGCGTCCGCGCCGACGTCGCGGGCCTCGGGTGACTCCCCCTGGTAGGCGTCCTTCTGGGTGGCCGGGTCGCCCAGCACGAGTGCGGCGCCGAGCCGGGTGAGCGGCACCAGGCCGTCCTTCTGCAGCAGGTGGTAGGTGCTTCCGCCACCGGGCACCTGCACGTTGAACACCTGGCCGATCCGGCTGGCCTCGCCTCCGAGGACCGGACCCTCCTCGCCGCGCCCGGGAACGGCGGGCGGCTTGAGGGCGGGACCGGGGGCCAGGGCGTCGAGGAAGGCCGCCGAGACCGGCATCGGCTCCTCCGAGCCGTAGCCCAGGGCGTTGCGGGCGTCGGACTCGCGGTCGAGCGGCAGCCGGCTGCCCCGCCACACCAGGTACTCGGCGTCGCCGGGTCCCCGTACGAGCACCCCGCGGTCGCTGCCGACGTCCTGGGAGTCCAGGGGCGCCCCGGCGACCACGGTGGTGGCCCCCGGCTTGTCCACCCCGGCGTCCGCGACGGCACCGGAGGTGCTGGGCAGCGCCCCGCCAGGACCGGTGACGCACATGTGCCAGGCGCCGTCGTCGAGCTCACCGGGGCCGGGAACGGCGTCCGGCGCACCGGGTATGCCGGCCGGGGCACCCACGGGGACGTCCCGCAGCGAGGCGGTGGCGACGTCGGCTGTCTCGAGGTCGGCGCCGCCGATCAGCTTCGCCGAGGCGTAGTTGCGCACGGGGTGCAGGAAGCCGTCGGTGCCGGTCCACAGGTACCGGGCGCCGGTGTCACGGTTGACGACCAGGTGCTCACCGTCCCGCCAGCTGTCGTTCCCGCCCGGGCGCAGCAGGCCGAAGACCGTGGCCCCCGCACCGATCAGCACGGTCACCAGGACCCCGAAGACCACCCCGCGGGTGGTACGCCCCAGCGGGCTCTCCGCGGCGTCCGGGTCGGCCGTCAGCAGGCCCGAACTGAGCCTGCCCATCATGAAACTGTGCGCCTGTACCTGGTCGCGCTTGGACTGCACTGCCTCTCCTCACCAACTCGTTGACCCTGTCCCGGCATGCGGGTGTACTCAGCCGAACAGGCCGCGCAGCCAGCCGAAGAGGCCCGCCACCCACAGGCTGAGCGGCAGCAGTGCCACAGCCAGCAGGGTGTGGGCGAGCTCGGCCGCACGGCCCCAATAGGGCAGCACCCGGCGGCCGGGCACGGTCCAGGAGGCGGTCACGAGACCGGCCGCCGCGGCGAGCAGCACCGCGAAGACCACGAGACGGCCGTCGCTGCCGCTGTCCAGCGCCCAGGCACGCGCGAGGAGCAGCAGCCCCCAGAGTCCGGGCACCGCCAGGGTCAGCCGCTGCCCGATGTGGACCAGGCCGCGGGCGTGCAGGAGGAGGAGCAGGCTCAGCGCGAGGGCGGTCAGCACCTCGGGGAGGTTCGGGTGCTCGGCGAGGACGGTCAGGGCGGCCGCGGCGATGATGCCGGTGGCGGCGAAGAGCGCGGCGACCCAGCGTCCGGCCAGTTCGGTGCGCTCGGCGACCTCGTCGCCGGAGTAGGGGTCGATGCCCTGCTGGAGCTCGCCGGCCGTGGAAGGCAGTGCGGGCATCCGCATCCCGGCCAGTTTGAAGGCGAACGGTGCGACCGTCCCGGCGGCCAGCGCGACCACCGTCGCCACCAGGGCGACCGCGGCCGGGCCGCCCAGCCCGGTGTATCCCATGAGGGCGCCGGCGATCGCGGTGGCCGCAGAGACGACCGCGGTGGCCAGCAGGGCGGGGGCGCCGACCGCGGTGGCGGCGAGCGCGATGACCGCGCCGCCCGCTCCCGCCGCGCCCGCGGCGAGCAGGCGTGCTCCCACGACCTGCGTCGCGTCCGGGCCGGTCACGTCGCCGCCGGGCAGCACCCAGCCGGCGAGTGCCAGGCACGGGGCGACCATCAGGCCGAGGGCCGTCGCGGAGAGGCGGTCGCCGACCGCCCGGCTGGCGGAGCCGGCGCCGGCCAGCAGCAGCAGCCCGGCGACGGCCGCGCAGGCGGCACGCGAGAGGGCCGAGCCGCTGACTCCCGGCCAGAAAACCAGCACGAGGGCGGCGGCCACGGTCGCCACGGCGGAGCCCACCAGCAGTCCGCGGGCGGCTCCGGGGTGCCAGGTGTGCAGCCGCCTGCCCGCGGTGTCGGCTATCCCGTCGACCAGGTCGTCGAGCCGCGCCTCGGGCAGCGCCTCGGTGTGCGGGCGCAGGTGGAGCACGGCTCCGTCGGACAGCCCGGCGCCCGCCAGGGTCGTCTCCTCGTCGAGCGGGGCGTCACCCAGCCGCTGGAGCACCCAGCCGGCGTGGTCCAGGCCCGCCTCCTCGGCCTCCTGGCCGACGTAACGCAGCAGTGTGGGCAGCAGGTCGGCGACCGGGACGTCGGCGGGCACGGCCAGATCAACGGTGACGCTCGGCGCACGTACGGTCAGGCGGCACGACTCGGCCACCGTGCTGTCGGTCATCAGCTGAACTCTCGGCTTCCGTGGGGACTTTGACAGGAGGGGCCCCTCCGCGGGAGAGGGGAGGTGCGAACACTACGGAAGACCCGTACGGCCGGGAACGGTTGCCCGACAGGCCAATTGCATCGGCGCGCATCACGACGACCGCCCCCGCGTGGACAGTTCGCGTTCCGTGAATGCAGACTACTGCCTACGACCACCGGGTCGTATTGTGGACCGGCACCCCTGACCGGTATGCAATTGACCGGCACGGGAGTTGCCGCTCCCCTGCCGTCCGCCCGAAACATTCACCCGGCGTTCACCGCGGCACGCGGGACCCGGAGAATCAGCGCGGTGCGGTCTTTCCCACTACCGGGTGCACCGGTATTCGGTACGGGCCGGAATGCCGTATAACCGGAGGTTCTGTTCCTTGAGTGTGGTGCTGTTCCGCCGTCCGGCCCGCCGTCGCGGACCGGAGATGCCCGAAGGGCAATTGACTCTCCAGGAGCCTCCGGTCCTCGCCGAGACCGTCCCGGACACCTCGGCAATATGGACCTATCTGCCGATGGCGCTGATGTCGGTGTCCATGATGCTGATGTTCCTGCGCCCCGGCGGCGGCAACGGCGTCTTCATGTACCTCGCCATGGGCGTGATGGCGCTCTCCGCCGGCGCCATGCTGCTGGGGCAGCTGATGCGCCGCTCCAGCGAGCGCAAGCAGCGCCTGAAGGGCGAACGCCGCGACTACCTCCGCTATCTGGCCCAGACCCGCAAGCGGGTCAGGACCACGATCGCGGAGCAGCAGCGGGCTCTCGCCTGGCGCCACCCGGAGCCCCATTCGCTGCGCTCGCTGGCCCGCACCTCCCGGCTCTGGGAACGCCGCCCGGCCGACGAGGACTTCGGCGAGGTCCGTCTCGCCGTCGGCGAGCAGCAGCTCGCCCTCACGCTGGAACCCGTGTCCACCCGCCCGGTGGAGGACCTCGAACCCCTCTGCGCGCACGCCCTGCGCCGGTTCATCCGGGCGTACTCCACGATCCCCGAGCAGCCCCTCGGCCTCTATCTGCGCTCCTCGGCCCGGATCCTGGTACGCCCCGAGGAGACGCCGGACGGGGAGTCCACCGAGCCGGGCACGCCCTCGCCCCGGGGGAACGGCGGGGCTCCCGGCGCCGACGCCGTACGCGCGCTGGTGCGCGCCGTCCTCGGGCAGCTGGCGGTGTTCCACGCTCCGGAGGAGCTGTGGATCGCCTTCTGCGTCAGTGACGAGCGGCGGCCGGACTGGGAGTGGGTGAAGTGGCTGCCGCACGTTCTGGACCCGCACGAGGAGGACGGCGCCGGCCAGGTGCGCCGGGTCACCGCGGATGTCGCGGAACTGGACGACCTGCTCGGCGCCGAGTTCGCCGAACGCCCCGACTTCGACCCGGACGCACGCCCGGGCCGCGACGAGCCCTACACGGTCGTCGTCCTGGACGGTGTCACCGTCCCCGAGGGCCACCGCTGGGAGGGGCACGGCTACCGCAACGCGCTGGCCCTCGACGTCTCCGGGGCGCTGCGCTGGCGCCCCGGCCGCAACACGCTGCGGCTGACCGCCGGCCCCGACCGGGTGAGCCTGGTCCGCACCGACCGCAGCCGCAAGGAGCGGTCCGTCCCGCTGGGCCGGCCGGACCGCCTCGGCCCGCTCGGCGCGGAGTCCCTGGCCAGGCTGCTCACCTCCCGGCGGATGAGCCTGGGGGCCGACATCGCGCAGCCTCTGGACTCCGACGTCGAGCTGACCACGCTGCTCGGCATCCCCGACCTGCACCGGCACGAACCGCGGACCCTCTTCGAGCGCCACACCGGCTCCGCGCGGCTGCGGGTACCGATCGCCGTCGGTGTGAACGGCCGTCCGGTCGAGCTCGACATCAAGGAGTCCGCGCAGGGCGGCATGGGCCCGCACGGGATGCTCATCGGCGCCACCGGTTCCGGCAAGAGCGAGCTGCTGCGCACCCTCGTCCTCGGTCTGGCGCTGACGAACTCCTCCGAGACGCTCAACTTCATCCTCGTCGACTTCAAGGGCGGCGCCACCTTCCTCGGCCTGGAGGAACTCCCCCACACCTCCGCCGTCATCACCAACCTCGCCAACGAGGTCGCCCTGGTGGAGCGCATGCAGGACGCCCTGCACGGTGAACTCATCCGCCGTCAGGAGCTGTTGCGCTCCGCGGGCAACCACACCTCCGCCCTTGAGTACGAGCGGGCGCGTGCGGCAGGCGCGGACCTGGACCCGCTGCCCAGCCTGTTCGTGTTGGTCGACGAGTTCAGCGAACTCCTCTCCGCCCACCGCGAGTTCATGGACCTCTTCGTGATGATCGGCCGGCTCGGCCGCTCCCTCGGGGTGCACCTGCTGCTCGCGTCGCAGCGCCTGGACGAGGGCCGCATGCACCAGCTGGAGAGCCATCTCTCGTACCGCATCGGGCTGCGCACCTTCTCCGCCATGGAGAGCCGCGGCGTGCTCGGCGTGCCCGACGCCTACGAGCTCCCGGCCCAGCCCGGCAGCGGCTACCTGAAGTCCGGCGTGGAGGCGCTGACCCGGTTCCGTGCCGCGTACTCGTCCGGGACCTACCGGCGCCGTACGGGCGCGGTGGTGCAGGCCCGGGTGGCCAGCCAGGTGGTGCCGTGGACCAGCGGCTGGGTGGTGCCCCGCACCGTGGAACCCCCGGCCGCGCCGGAGCCGGAGACCGAGGAGAGCGGCGACGAGGAGGCTCTCCTCGACGTGGCGCTCGACCGGCTGCGCGGTTCCGGTCCCGCCGCCCACCAGGTGTGGCTGCCGCCGCTGAGGGAGCCCTCGCCGCTGGACGCCCTGCTGCCGGGCATCGCCCCCGATCCGGAGCGCGGCCTCAGCGCCACGGGCTGGTCGGGCACCGGCGGGCTGCGGGTTCCGGTCGGCCTCGTCGACAAGCCGTTCGAACAGCGCCGCGACCCGCTGGTCGTGGACCTCTCCGGCGCCGGCGGACACGTCGCCGTCGCGGGAGGCTCGCAGAGCGGCAAGTCCACCCTCACCCGCACGCTGATCACCTCCCTGGCACTGACCCACACCCCTGCCGAGATCCAGTTCTACTGCCTGGACTTCGGCGGCGGCGGGCTCTCCCAGCTCGCGGCCCTCCCGCACGTCGGGGGCGTCGCGGCGCGGCTCAACCCGGAGCGGGTGCACCGGGCCGTCGCCGAGGTGATGACGCTGCTCGCCCGGCGCGAGCAGTTCTTCGTGGACCACACCATCGACTCCATGAACTCCTACCGCCGCCGCCGGGCCGCCGGGGAGTTCCCCGACGAGCCCTTCGGCGACGTGTTCATGGTCGTCGACGGCTGGTCGACGGTCCGTCAGGACTACGACGACCTGATCCCGAAGTTCAACGAACTCGCGGCCCGCGGACTCAACTACGGCATCCACCTGCTCATCACGACCACCCGCTGGGTGGAGCTGTCCGCCCAGGTCCGCGACCAGGCGGCCACCCGTCTGGAACTGCGGATGGGTGACCCGATGGACTCCGAGATCGACACCCGCAAGGCCCGCTCCGTGCCGCGCAGCGGTGGCCGCGGCATCACCGCGGACAGCAAGATGCACTTCCTCGCCGGTCTGCCCCGCCTGGACGGCAGCGGTTCCCTCGACGACCTCGGCGAGGGGGTCTCCCACCTGGTGGCGGAGGTCGCCCGGCACTGGACCGGCGCACCGGCCCCCCAGGTCCGGATGCTGCCGCACCGTCTCCCGCTCTCCGAACTCCCCGCGCCGGAGGCGACCGAGGGCGGCGGCATGCGCCTCGCGCTCGGCATCGACCAGGAGTCCCTGGAGCCGGTCTGGCACGACTTCAGCCGTACGCCGCACCTGATCACGGTCGGCGACACCGAGAGCGGCAAGACCAACCTGCTGCGGCTCGTCACCCGGGGCATCACCGACCGCTACGCCCCGAACGAGGCGAAGATCATCGCGGTGGACTACCGCCGCACCCTGGTGGACGCCGTCCCGGAGGAGTACCGCATCGGGCACGTGATCTCCCTGGACAACCTCAAGGAGACCATCGACGGTGCGGCACGCGCCCTGAAGACCCGGGTGCCCGGGGCGGACATCGCACCCGCCCGTATGCGGCAGTGCGACTGGTGGACCGGCCCCCGCCTGTTCATCCTGGTCGACGACTACGACATGGTCTCCGGAAACTCCTTCCAGAGCCCCTTCGAACCGCTCTTCGAGAGTCTGACCCTCGGTTTCGAGATGGGCCTGCACCTGGTCGTGGCGCGGAGCGCGATGGGAGCAGGCCGCGGACTCAGCGACGGGCTCGTCCGCCGCCTCGACGAGGCCAACAACCCGGCCGTCCTGCTGTCCTGCCCGCCGACGGAAGGCCGTCTCTTCGGGGACGCGAAGCCCCTCAACCTCCCGCCCGGCCGGGCCCTGCACATCGCCCGCCGCAAGCCTCGCCTGATGCAGACGGCCCTGGTCGAGGAGAACGGGGGCCGCTAGAGCCGGCGAGAGCGCGGACGCGACGACGACACCCTCCCGGGGAGCTCCCCGGGAGGGTGTCGTGTGTGTGCCCGGCTCAGCTCATTCCGTACCCGTCCCGCCGGCTCCTGCCGGACGCCAGCCCCGGGCGCGGGCCCGGGTGACGGCGAAGCCCGCCCAGAGGACGGAGAGGACGGCGGCGGAGCCGAGGAGGACGAGGAGGGTGGCACGGCCGGTCGCGCGGTCGGCGTCCGCTGTGTCGCGGACGGTCACGGGATCTGCGGCCCGCCCGTCACCCGGGGGCGCCGCCGGGGCACCGAGCACCGTGGTCACGGCGGCGTAGGGGTCGAGCTGGGGGATCTCGGCCGGGTAGGCGGTGGCCGTGAGACGGCGTACGACGTCGCCGGGCTCCTCGCCCGGATAGGCGGAGCGCACCGCGGCGACGGCGCCGGCGGCGTAGGCGGCGGCCACCGACGCTCCCGCCCCGAGATAGTGGCCGTCGCCGCGCGGGCCGCCGGAGACCACTCCGGCGCCGGGTGCGACGAGGTCGATGCCGTCGGTGGGCAGGGCGCCGTCCGGGCGGACGCCGGCGGGGAGCATGTCGGCGACCGAGAGGACGCCGGGTTCACCCGCCGGCCAGTAGGTGCGGGACGGGATCTCGTCGGTGCCGGTGCGGGGCGGGTCCGGGGTCGCCGCGGCCACCACCACCGCCCCCGCTCCGAGCGCCTCGGCCACCGCGCGTGTCAGCGCCGCGTCCCGGCGGGGCAGGGCCACCGCGACGGCGATCACGTCGGCGTGTGCGGCGGTCGCCTCCTTCAGCGCCTGCGTCACCAGGGCGGCGCTCGCCCGACCACTCCGGTCGGTGCCGCGCAGCGCCAGGACCTTCGCGTTCGGGGCGACTCCGGCCAGCCGGGGGGCACCGCCGCCGTTCCCGGCGATCAGCCCGGCCAGGAACGTACCGTGGCCGACGCAGTCGTCACCGGCCGCCCCCTCGGCCGAGACCCGGCCCTTGAGCCCTGCTGCGTCGGGGGCGGCGCCGGTGTCTATCAGGGCGACGGTCGTGCCCTCACCGGTGCTGTGTCCGTGCAGCCGGTCCAGGTCGAGGCGCTGGCGCGACCAGTCCTGCTTCTTCGCCTTCTCCCGGGAGGCCGGGGTGCAGGCCTCCTGCTGTGCCTGCGGATCGAGGGCGGAGGGCATGCCGGGCAGTTCCTGGCCCTTCTCCCCGTCGGCCGTCGGTACGCGCGACGGGGGCGCCGCCTGGGCCGGCAGCGCCGTGGGCAGCAGCAGGGCTGCGGCGAGGCCGGCGCCGGACAGCAGACGAGCGGCCCCGCGGGCGGGCGGCCTCATCGGGACGCCGGCTTCGGTGCGGCCGTGACGTCCTCGGGGCGGAGGATGCGCAGGTCGTCCAGGGTGGGCGCGGCCAGCGAGCTGAGCCGTCCCGCCTGGCGGGTGACCATCGACTCGACGACCT
The DNA here is from genome assembly GCF_042270185.1 of Streptomyces sp. NPDC055962. NCBI lineage: Bacteria > Bacillati > Actinomycetota > Actinomycetes > Kitasatosporales > Streptomycetaceae > Streptomyces > Streptomyces sp. NPDC055962. The sequence continues at coordinate 46,304 of NZ_JBHJYN010000020.1, read as the reverse complement.
GGCGGGCCAGCCGGGCGTTGCCGAACGAACGGTCCCGGGGCAATCCGTCGAAGTACTCCTTGAGCAGCGGCCCGGTGCCGGGCCCGCACTCGTACCCCATGTGCGAGGCCTGGGCCCGCACGATGGTGACCAGTTCCTCGGAGGAGTAGTCGGCGAAGGCGATCCGGCGGGGGAAGCGGGAGGCCAGACCGGGGTTGGAGGCGAGGAAGCGCTCCATCTCGTCGGTGTAGCCGGCGACGATGACCACGACTTCGTCGCGGTGGTCCTCCATCAGTTTCAGCAGGGTGTCCACCGCTTCCTGTCCGAAGTCGGCGCCGCCGCCGCGCGGGGTCAGGGTGTACGCCTCGTCGATGAACAGCACACCGCCCCGGGCCCGTTCGAAGACCTCGCGGGTGAGCTGGGCCGTGTGGCCGATGTAGCGGCCGACCAGGTCGGCGCGGGCCGCCTCGACCAGCTGGCCCCGGTCCAGGATGCCGAGCTGGGTCAGGACCTCTCCGTAGAGACGGGCCACGGTCGTCTTGCCCGTACCGGGCGGGCCGGTGAAGACCAGGTGGTTGCTGAGCGAGGGGACCGGCAGTCCGGCCGCGGCGCGGTGGCGGGCCGTGGTGATGAGGTTGACCAGGTCCGCCACGTCCCGCTTCACCTCGGCCAGGCCGATCATGTCGCCGAGGCGGGTCAGCGGGTCGTCGTCGGGTGCGGCGGACGGCCCGGCCTTCGCCGCGGCGGCCACGGAGACGTCCTCCGGCAGCAGCAGCCGCAGGTCGTGCTCACCGACCTGTGCCTGCGTGGAGAGCCTGACCGCCTGCCGGTCGACCATCTCCTCGAACACCCCGCGTGCGGCACGTCCGTTGCCGAACCCCTCGTCCCTCGGCATCGCGCCGAAGTGCGCGGCCAGCGCATCCTCCGTGCCCTCCCCCAGCTCGTACTGGTGCTGGGCGCACATGCTCTCCATGATCGCGACCAGATCGGGCACCGAGTAGTTCTCGAACTCGACGGTCCGTGAGAAACGCGACGCCAGACCCGGGTTGGAGCCGAGGAAGGAGTCCATCTGACGGGAGTACCCGGCGGCGACCACCACCACGTCGTCGCGGTGGTCCTCCATCAGCTTCAGCAGGGTGTCCACCGCCTCGCGGCCGAAGTCCGCCCCGCCGTTGCCGCTGTCCGCGGTGAGCGTGTACGCCTCGTCGATGAACAGCACTCCGCCGAGGGCCCGCTGGAAGATCTCGCTGGTCTTGATCGCCGTACCGCCGACGACCTGAGCGACGAGGTCGGCGCGGGAGACCTCCACCAGGTGGCCGCTGCGCAGCGAACCCAGCTCGGCCAGGATGGCCCCGTAGAGGCGGGCGACGGTGGTCTTGCCGGTGCCGGGCGGACCGGCGAAGATCAGGTGCCTGCTCATCGGCGGTGCGGACATGCCGAGTTGCTCGCGGCGCTGGGCGAGCTGCGTCAGGTTGACCAGGGTACGGACCTGCTGCTTGACGTTCTCCAGGCCTATCAGCGCGTTGAGGGCGCCGAGCGGGCCGTCCGCGCGGTCCGGCGGGGGCGCGTCCGCGGCCCCGGCTCCCGCCGGGTCGGTGTTCTCCGCGCTGCCCGTGCCCCAGGCGTCGCGCTTGCCGTTGCCGACGCTGTTCAGCGCCTCCACGGCGAGCCGCTCGCCGGGCGCGGTCTGCACCAGGCCGCCGCCCTCGTTCTCGCGGGCGAGGCAGTTGACGAGCGAGACGGGCGCGGTGGACTCCACCCGGAAGCCGTCCTGGGCCCCTCCGGTGGCCTCGCAGCCGCTGAGCGAGGCGAGCGAACCCTCGCGGAGCAGGAAGGCGTGGCCCCGGGCGGCGTGCACCGCGGTGCGGTTGGCGGTCAGCTCGCCTCCCGCGGCGACCACCACCCCCTCCTCGCCCGATATCTCGATCCGGAAGTCGCGGACGGTGACGTTGCCCCCGTCGTCCACGACGAGGCCGCCGGCCGCCGCGTCGGAGACCCCGCCGCCGGCCAGGTAGAAGGTGCTGCCGGAGGCCACTCGCACCCCCGCACCCTTCGGCCGTACGATCTCGCAGTCCTCGGCACGGCCCCGGGCGTCCTTGGTGGCCGAGATGCCCTCCCCTGCGGGCTCCACCAGACGGGCCCGGCGCAGCAGGGGGTTGGCGCCGCCGCGCACCGCGACCGCGGGTGCGCCGCCGATCACTTCCAGCCGGTCCAGCTCCGCAGCGGAGTCCTCCTCCAGGAGCAGCCCCGCCCCGTCGCAGTCACGGACCGTCAGCCCGGTCAGCGCCGGGGAGGCGGCTCCGGCGACCCGCACCGCCGCGCCCTGCGCGCCGTCCACCCAGCAGTCCTCGAAGGTGCCGCGCGCCCGGTCGGTGACCAGCAAGCCGTGGCCGCGGGTGCGCGAGACGCGGCAGCGGCGCAGTACGGGGTCGGCGCCCGCGGCCAGCGCGATGCCGTTCCCGGAGGCACCGGTGACCCGGACGTCCTCGAGCGTCGTACGGCCCGCGCTGCTCAGGTGCACCCCGGTGCTGGTGTCGTGCACCACGGTGCGGACCACCGTGACGGCGGAGTTCTCCTCCAGGGCGAGGGAGGGCTTGTCGGTGGAGGAGATGTCGCAGTCCTCGACGCTGCCCCGCGACTCGCCGTTGGCGAGCAGCCCGTTCCCGCGGGCGCCGCGCACCGTGCAGTCGCGTACCCGCGCCTCGCCCTGTTCGGCGAGGACCAGCCCGCTGGTCCCCAGGTGTTCGAACGTGCAGGACTCCACGGTGGTGGGCGTGTTCGAGGTGACCACGATGCCGGCGCCCTGCGGGTTGCTCACCCGGCAGTCGCGCAGCGCGAGGGAGCCCGTGCCTCCGGCCAGCATCGCGGTCCAGGCCGCGCCGACGACCTCGCAGCCGTCGAGCGCGGCCTGGCCACGCCGCACGTCCACGGCCGGCAGCTCGGCGTCGCCGCCGCGCAGGGTGAGCTCGGAGAGCATCACGGCGTCGGCGCGCAGGGCGATGACGCTGCCCGAGCGCGGCCTGATCTCCACGGTGCCCCGCCCCTCGGCGGCGGTGAGGGTGACCCTCGTGTGGATCACGAGGTTCTCCGCGTACGTCCCTGGCCGGACGCTGATGAGCGCACCGGTACGGGCGGCGGCGAGTGCCTCACCGATCGTCCGGTAGCGGTCCCGGCTGTCAGGGCCGACCGACAGTACCTGGCGCGACACGCACCAACCTCCTTGCTACGGCAACGTCATGAGCGGACGTCCCCCTCTTCGCCGGGGACGCGTGTCGGGGGCCGACGGTGCCATCATGCCTCGCCCCCGGGTCGTGCGGGTTCCGGGAGCGGTGCTCCCGGCGTCGAGGCGCTGCGGTCAGGTGCTCCACTTCTGGGCGGGATTGCCGGAGCACTTCAACAGCTGCAGAGCGGCCCTGTTGTCCGGGTTGGCCCCCGCGATGTCGACGCACATGCCGACGACGGTGTTGACCAGGTCGTGGGCGCCGTTCAGGGCGAACTTCTGGGCGGGGTTGTCGCTGCACCGGGCGATCTGGATGACGGTGCCGTCACTGAAGTTCGCATTGGCCACGTCGAGGCACAGGCCCTGGATGCGGATGGTGCCGTCGGAGGCGAACTGCCACTTCTGTGCGGCGGCGTTGTTGCAGTCCCACATGTGCAGGGCCTTGCCGTCACTGAAGTCGTGCCCCGGTACGTCGATGCAACGGCCCGAGAGATGGCTGCGGAAGGAGACGGGTGCGCTGAGGGTGACCGCCGGGGCGGCCGCCGGCTTGTTCCTGGTGCTGCCGGACTTCTGACCGCCGCTGCTCTGCTTCTTCGGCGCGGCGGGCTTCTCGGCGTCGTCCTTCTTCTCCGCTCCCGCGGCCTTGTCGGGGTCCGCCGTAGGATCCTCGGGCGCCTGCTCCACCGGCCTGGCGGGTTTCTCGGACGCCTCGGGGCCCTTCCCCTTCGTGCCGTCGCCGGGGGTGCCGGGCTCGGTCGGGGTCACGGCGAACTCGCCGGGCGCCTCCTGCTCGCTGCCGGTGAGCACGGTTCCGGCCGCCGTCGCCGGCCGGTCGGGGTCCTTGTCGTCGTCCGTCGCGAGGACCAGGAACGGGACGGACACGAGCAGGGCCCCTGCTATCGCGGCGCCCGCCAGCACGGCCTTGCCCGGCCGTCCGACCGGCCCGGACTGCTGCGGACGGCCGATCGCGGTCGCGGTCATGGTCCGTACGAGGGCGGGCAGCCGGCTCTCGGCGGCGGCGGTGGCACCGGAGTCGGGGTCGGCGTCGGGCCGGGCACCGGAGGAGGTGCCGGGCCCGGACGTGGCGCCGGAAGATGCGTCGGGCCCGGCGGCCGCACCTGCTCCGGGATCCGCCGCCGTGCCGTCCGCGCCGGCCCTCTTCCCGGCCTCGCCGGTCGGTTCACCCGGCTCGGGCTCCACCTCCGCCGTGCCGGCGGGCGCGGCTGGGCCCGCCCCGGCCTTCGCCGGCGCCGGCGTGGCCTCCGGCTCGGGGTCGGAGGTGGCGGCCTTCGCCTCGGGCGTGGGCACCGGACGTACCGGGCCTCGCCTCGGGCGTGGGCTCACCGAGGGGGGCAGCGGCCGTCTCCTCGCTCTCGGAAGCGGACTCCGCGCGAGCCCGTGCGGAGGCGGAGGGTTGCTGAGCCGAACGCGTCACGAGGTTCTCCCTGTGGTGTGGGGCCAGGGTTCGGATGGGCTGTGGGCCCGGTCCGCGGACAGGTCCACGACCGGAGCACCGGCACGGGGCACCGTGCCGGAGAGGTGTACGGGCGGGCCCTCGGCGGGAGCGTTCCCGTCGTCCGCCTCGTGTCCGGGGCCGGACAGGCTGTCCGCCGGGACGAGCAGCGGTGCCGCCGCAGCGGGATTGACCATCAGCAGCGCGCCGGGACCGCTGAGCGAACGGGCCAGGTCCGCTGCCGGAAGCCTGTCATGGTGAAGTGCCGCGGACATGAACTCGTGTGCCGGGGAGGTGAACAACAAGGCCACGGGCGCCCCGTCCAGCCCTGCGGCCAGGAGCGGCCCGCCGTCCGGTCCGCGCACCACGCTGACGTCGGCGGCCGCGAGCGCCTCGACGGCGGCGTCCACCGAGCCGTAGCCGGTGGCGGCCCGCTGGGCCGCGGCGTCCACCGGGTCGGTGGGCTCGGGCCAGTCGAGCACGCGCGCCGAGGGCCGGTACACGGGGTTGGCGCGGTACTCCCCCACGCCGCCCTCGTCGTCCGTCCGCCACTCCCCGAGCACCGCCCACTCCGGCGGCGTCCGCTCGTCGGTCCACTCGGGATCCACCACGCCGATCCAGTGCCCCGGCGCCTCACGCGCGGCAGCCCTCACGGCCTCGGGTATCACGGGAGGTTCGGTGGACCCGTCCGTGGGTGATGACTCGTCAGCGACGGGGACGACGGCGTCCGGCACGGTGAACGAAGCTTTCTGCCCGCCCTCTTGCCGCTGTCCGGGCCGCATCTCCACCTGAACTCTTGGGTCCGTACGAATCCTTGGGTGCCGAGCGACCTGAGCGTGCGCCGACACTGATCAAACCGAGTCAACAGGATGTCACATCAGCCCCACCCGTTGACGCCCGCCCGGGGTCCGTTTCGGTGGCCCGGGCACCCGTTTGCCGCCCGGTCCGGGGACGATCCGGGAGCACAGAGGCGCAGACGGACAAACCGACGAGGGATATACCGGGCAGCGGGCCGGCCATGCGTTCCCCGGGCTCGCGGTCGTCGGCGCCACGGGGAACGCATGGCGATCCTCCGGACCGAGGGCGACCCGGCCGTCAGCAGCCGGCAGCCGGTCGCGGCCGTACCCATGCGTAGGACGGCGCATGGGCAGAGCCTCCGGGGGAAGGTTCCGGCCGTACTGCTGGTCGGTCCCGGACAAGGGCCCGGTCGGGCGCCGCTCCTCGGTTGCGCGGAATCGCGTGTCCCTTCGGCAGTGATGCGAGAGGCTGTCGTTCTCTCTTCCAGGTCGGCATATGAGGCATCGAAGCATGATGAACCGTCAGGGGTGTTCCTGAAGTGGCGCGTACTGAACGAGATCTCTGGATACGGGCATTCGGCAACGAGGCACGGAGAGCTGCTGCGGCCGACGCACCGTTCGAGCTGATCTGCTTTCCGCACGCAGGCGGCTCGGCCTCGTACTGGTGGGGGCTCGCCGAGGCGCTCGCCGGTGACGCGGATGTCCTGTCCGTCCAGTACCCGGGCCGCCAGGACCGCTTCGGGGAGCCGGCCGTGACCGACCTGCACCGGACCGCGGATCTGGTCGCCGGGGTGCTGGACGGGCCCGGCGACCGCCCCCGGGTGCTGCTCGGCCACAGTATGGGCGCCTCCCTGGCGTACGAGGTGGGCGCGCGGCTCTCCCGCTCCGCCGGCGCCGGTCCCGACCTGCTCGTCGTGTCCGCCCGGCGGGCTCCGAGCGTGCCCGAGACGGCCTGGGACCGGACCGGGGACGACGCGGCCCTGGTCAGGAGAGTGCGGGCGCTCGGCGGAACCGACCCCGCCTTCCTCGACGACCCCGATCTGCTGGAACTGATCCTGCCCGGGCTGCGGGGCGACTACGAGGCCCTCGCCTCCTACCGAGGGACCACGGGGACGCCGCTGTCCTGTCCCGTGCTGGCCCTCGCGGCCGACGCGGACCCGTCGGCGCCTGTCGAGGAGGTCGAGGCGTGGCGCCGGCACACCTCGGGCGCCTTCCGCCTGCGGGTCTTCGAGGGCGGCCACTTCTACCTGGCCGACCGGATCGACGAACTCGCCGAGCTGATCCGCCGCAGCGTCACGGCCTCCGCCCGCTGACCTCGTACGCGGGTCCCTGGGTGCCCACGCCCGAGCCGTGCGGGCACCCCGGTGCCCACGTGGCCCGGGGAACGAGTGAGGGCCGGTTTCGGAGAAATCCGAAGCCGGCCCTCACCTGCGTCTGTCTCCCGTCGGGACGACAGGATGTGGACGTGCCGGGATCGCCGCAGCGAGGAGAAGCGGCGGCCGGTCGCGCTCTGCGGCCTGAGCGCGGGTGGGCGGACGACGAACTGGCGTTCACGGTGCCCGCCCACCGCTGGACCAGGCGGTGCCCCTCTTGTCCAGCGTGCCCGTCCCTGCCCCGTGCGCTCGGCTCATCCTGTTCATGCGGAAGCCTCAGGGCCGGGGGCGGCCCGTCGAACCGCTCATGGGACTCCAGCACAAGGTGAGCACGGCGGAGGCCACCGCCACACATCGGCCCGGAGCCTCGGCCTGGTCCGCGCCTTCCGGCCGGCTCCTACGACGCGGGGCCCCCTCGGCGCGGGCGGCCGGGCCGGGGCGGCGGAGTCCTGATGCCGATCGGATGAACGGCCGGTGGGGCCGCGGCGCTCGCCGTGGCCCCACCGGGGTGTCCGTGCTGTTCAGGTGGTGACCGGATCAGGGCGTCCAGGGGTTCGCCAGGGTCCAGGTGGAGTCGGCGGTGATGGCCTGTGGGCGATTGAAGCCTTCGTTCGCGCCTCCCTCGGCGATGTACACCTGGGATTCGAAGTGGCGGAGGAAGGATCCCGGCTGGTTGAAGGACTCCAGGGTGACCCCGGTGCCGCTGAGACCGGGCCTGGCGCAGAACGTCGCGTCCTCGCGGAAGAGCGCGGTGTTGTCGTTCGGCGCGTTGCGGACCCGGCTCGCGGCGTGTCGCAGGTACTGGCCGGGGAAGTTCACCGACTCGAAGGAGTAGCAGGAGGAGTCGGCGAGCCCGCGCCGGATCGTGTAGGTGGCGTCGGCCTTGAGGACCGCCGGGCTGCCCGCGTTCACGATCTCCGTGTAGGCGAGGCTGTCGGCGTGCCGCAGGTAGCGGTCGGTGAAGTTGAACGTGGCGACCCGCAGCGAGCGCCGCGCGTCGGCGGGCATCATCACCGAGCTGCGCCACAGCGCCGGGACGGCGACGTTCCAGGTGGCGTCGGCGGTGAAGCCGGAGGCCGTGTCCCAGGCGTTGGTACCGCCGCTGCGGGCGAGGTACACGTTGTCGGCGTAGTGCCGCAGGTAGCTGCCGCGCACGTTCAGCGACTCGAAGGACGTGCCGCCGGCGGCGAGCCCGGTCCGGCTGCACCAGGTGGCGTCCGCCCGGAACGAGCCTCCGGTGTCGGCGTCGAGCCGCACCCGGAAGTTGGCGTGGCGCAGGTAGCGGCCGGGGAAGTTGACCGACTCGAAGGAGTAGCAGCGCGAGTCCCCGAGACCTGGCACCGTGCGGAACGAGGCGTCCTGGCGGGCGCCGTCGGATGACGCCGTGGTCAGGACGTCCGTGCGCCCCAGGCTGTCCGCGTGCCGCAGGTAGCGGTCGGTGGAGCCGGCCGAGGTCGACTTGAACGAGCGGACGTGACCCAGGGTCAGCGGCGTGGCCGCGTTGAGGTTGCGGGAGGCGGCGATGAGGTCGCCGTGCGCCTTGCGCACTTGCGCGGTGTCGACCTTCTGGACCCGGCGGTCGTAGGTGAACAGGCCGTTGTACTCGCCCTCCACGTCAGTGATCTCGGTGAAGATGAACGCCGAGAGGCCCTTGGCGGTCATCAGGTGCTGGGTGTCGCGGACCATGCCGGTATAGCGGTCGTTGAGCTGCGCCGCGCTGGAGACCTCCTCGTAGGCGAAGAACTCGTTGCGCGGACTGTACTCGTGGCCCGGGGTGCGCAGTCCGATGCCGCCGAACTCGCCGAGGACGGAGATCCGGGTGTCGGAGGGGCGCGGTGCGTCGGGTCCGGTGTAGACGTGCCAGTCGAGCATGTCACCGGTGCCCGGATCGCCTTTGCTCACACAGCAGTTGTAGCCGCTGTGTGAGTTCACCAGCCGGGACGGGTCCTGGTTCTTCAGCGCGGTGGTGATCCGTCGGGTGTCGTTCAGGTCCCACTCGCCCCACCCTTCGTTGAAGGGCACGTAGGTGACGACGGCCGGCGAGAAGCGGTGCTCGTCGATGATCTCGCGCGCCTCCGTCTCGAACTGGGCGATCTGGGAGGGGGTGCGGCTCTGGTCGAAGGCCGGGGTGGACGGCACGTCCTGCCAGACGAGCAGGCCGAGCCGGTCGGCGTGGTAGTACCAGCGGGCGGGTTCGACCTTGATGTGCTTGCGGACCATGTTGAAACCGAGGTCCTTGTGCTTCTGCAGGTCGGAGGCGAGCGCGGCATCAGTCGGAGCGGTGTAGAGGCCGTCGGGCCAGAAGCCCTGGTCAAGGGTGCCGACCTGGAAGACGAACTCACCGTTCAGGGTGGGCCGCAGGACCCCGTTGACCTTCTTCGTGCCGATCTCCCTCATGCCGAAGTAGCTGGTCACCGTGTCGACGGTGGCGCCGGAGGCGTTGCGCAGCTGGACCTTCAGGTCGTAGAGGAACGGGTCGTCTGGCGACCACCGCCGGGCGTCGGGGACGGGCACGGAGAACTCGGTGAACGCGCCGGTGTTCTGCCCGACGACCTGGGCGCCGTTCATCGCCTGGGCGAGGACGGTGTGGCCGGTGACGTCGCCGCGGGTGAAGACGCGGACCCGGGCGGTGTTGTCGGCGAGGTCGGCGCGGATGTCGACGGAGTAGACCGACGAGGCGGGGGTGGGCTCGAGCCACACCGTCTGCCAGATGCCGGAGGAGGGGGTGTAGAAGATGTTGCTGGTCTGGTTGACCTGCTTGCCGACCGGCTGCTTCTCGCCACGTCCGTCGGTGGGGTCGTAGACCCTGACGATCAACTCGTTCGCGCCGGACTTCAGTTGAGGGGTGACGTCGACGTCGAATCGGTCGTAGCCGCCCTTGTGCGTGGTGACCTGGGTGCCGTTGACGAAGACGGTGGCCTCGTAGTCGACCGCCCCGAAGTGGAGGTTGATCCGCTGGCCGTTCCAGCCCGCGGGCACGGTGAACGACCGCTTGTAGAACATCAGGTCGCGGTTGTCGTTGCGCATGATGCCCGACAGCGCCGACTCCACCGGGTAGGGCACGAGTATCCGCTCGGGCAGCGTCTGACCAACCGGCGGGGCGGCGTACCGGTTGACGTTGCCGGCGCCGTCGGTGGCCGGATTGAGGAACTCCCACTCACCGTTCAGGGACTGCCAGGCCCCTCTGGTCATCTGGGGTCTCGGGTACTCGGGCAGTGGGTTCGTGGTGGACACCTGATCCGTCCACGGGGTGGTCAGCGGTGGCGTCTTGGGCTGAACGGCGGCGAAGGCGGCACCGGCGAGCGCCGGGACTCCGAACGCCGCCACCAACAGGGCCACCAGGCAGGCGATGATGCGGCGCATCGGACTCCTCCAGGTCTGGGCGGCTCGCAGGACCGTCACCCCGTACGGCTTACCGGCCGACGGCGTGCGGGAGTCCATGCGGAGTGAGGGGGATGAGGCGAGAGGGTGAGGCGGGGGGGAACGTAACAGAAAACAGAGACCAACGGAATCCATCAGGAAGCCTCAAAAACGAACGAACGGAGTCTGTGCAGCCGCGACATCCTGGCGCGGCCGGCGACGGTCAACCTGGTTGTTTCGATGGGGTGTTGACATTGCAGGTCGTGACTTCAAGCCGCAGCGTCGCCGGTGTCCCGAAACCGTCCGGTCTTCGTCCCGGCAGATCCATCGGGAATCGTCCATCGCCTGCGCACCGGTTCCAGGAACGCGCAACCCGTGCCAGTGTCGGCAACAGGCCCGGACGCCCCGCCCCTCCCCGGGGCCCGCCCCGCCTCTCCCCATCGCTCCCCCACCGCCTCCGCAGCGCCGCTCCGGCGCGTACGAAAGGTGAGCCATGCCCCCCACGCCGCACGCGGGCACCCTCCGCCGCCGTACCGCGGGCCCCGGCCGCCGCCTCGCCACGCTCGCGGCCGTTCTTGCGGCCGCCCTGTGCGGCACGCCGGCCGGCACCGCACCGGCGTCCGCAGGCTCCGGACCGGTGGGCGCGCCGGCCTCCGCTCCCAGGACTGCGGCACACCGGACCGTCGGCGCCGCGGCTGCCGTGCAGAGCCCCGTGCCGCAGTCGGTCGTGGACCGGTACCGGCTCGACACCCGCTGGTACGCCAAGTACGTCCAGGGACCGACGGATGTGAACACCGGAGCTTCCGTCGCCGTCCTCGGCTCGGCCCGGATCTCGGACGCCACTCTCCTCAAGGCGGCACGTCAGCTGGAGGCGCTCACCCGGACCTGGCCGTACTACCCGGTCGGCGAGCTGTCGCGCCGCAACGTACGGGTGGTCCTCACAGCGCGCGGCGAGCGGATGAGCTCGATCCCCGAGGTGCAGGCCGCCTGGGGAACGCAGCTCGACGACCGGTACTGGGGCGGGATGGGCGCCTCCGACTCGCTGCCGCTGTCGGTCGGCACCGAGGCCAACCTCACGGACGGCCAGGGGCGCGAAAACGTCTTCGTCCACGAGTTCGGGCACTCGGTCGCCGACATGTCCCTCCGGCACATCGACCCCGCTTACACCCGGGACCTCGAGAACGCCTACAACCAGGCGCGGGCGTCCGGGCGTTGGAACAACACCTACGCGGCGACCAACACCTCCGAGTACCGGGCGGAGGGCGTGCAGAGTTACTTCGACGTCAACTACGAGGGCCGGCCCGGCGGGGACGGCGTCCACAACGAGATCAACACCCGAGGTGAACTGCAGCGCTACGACCGCCCGCTGTTCGACCTCCTCCAGCGCGTGTACCAAGGCGTACCGCTGCCGTCCTGACGGGACCCGCCCACGATCCCCCGGCCGCCGCGTACGCGAAGGAATCCGGTGTCCCGCTCACGCACTCCCCCCTCGCTGGGCCGACCTCCTGGCGGACTCGTCCCGACCGGCGTTCTCGGCCTCTTCTTCCTTCACACGCCAGGCGGCGGCAGGACCGGCCCCGGCCGGCCCGGCGCGCCTGCCGTCGCGCCGGGGGACCGTCCACGCCGTTGGCGAGCGGGACCCCGCTCAGGAGCAGTCGCCGAAAACGGGTCCGGAGAAGCCGGCCGCACTGCTCGGCCTACCTTGATCAGCAGCGTTGGTGCGAAATGATGGGACGGCACCCCTGGAAACGATCAAGAGGGGCCCCGAAGGACCCCTCTGATCTGCGACGTTTCCGTCGGGACGACAGGATTTGAACCTGCGACCCCTTGACCCCCAGTCAAGTGCGCTACCAAGCTGCGCCACGTCCCGATGCGTTTTCTCCCGGTGTTCCCGGGTGACCGCGCAGGACAAACATTACCTCACTCCGAGGACCGGATCGACGCGCGTACCTGCTGGGCGCGGGTCGCCAGTCCTTCCGCGCCGCAGGCGGCGGCGATCTTCTGGGCCCGGGCTACCTCCCGCTGGGAGTGGATCGCGATGCCGTACTCGAACCGGGCCAAGGCGTGCTCGTAGGCGGACGAGGACGCCTCGAGGTGGCGTACGGACTCCGCGAGCAGCTGCTCGGCCTCCCCCTCCGGTGCGAAGAGGGCCACGCAGCGCAGCGCCTCCCCGATCGCCGTGTCCGTGCCGAAGCGCTCCGCGTGGACGCGGGCACGGGTGGCGAGCTGGGAGGCCCGGACCGGGTCGCTGTCCGCCAGGGCACGGGCCAGGTCGCCCGCCCAGGGGGCCCAGACGCCGTTGAAGCGGCCCCGGGGCTCCAGGGCCGCCCCGCCGACTCCAGCTCGGCCACGGCCTCCTCCGTACGGCCTTCGGCCAGCAGCAGCCGTCCGCGGACGCACGGCGCGTCCGGCAGGACCATCGCGGTCGGGTACGGCGGACCGAAGTCGTACCGGTCGGCGACGAGCCGGGCCTCGGCCGTGCGGCCGCGGGCGAGGAGCGTGTCGACGAGGAGGCAGGCGGCGTCCCAGTGGACGGGGAGCCCGCGGCCGGCCCGGTCGGCGAGGCGCAGCCCTTCGCGCAGGAAGCCCTCGGCCTCGGCGAGACGGCCGCGCCGGCGGTGCACGAGGCCGAGCAGGGTGTGCGCGAACGCGAGGTGCGCGCCGCTCCAGCCGGAGATCTCGAAGGCGCGCACGGCCTCGCTGAAGAGTTCCTCGGCGCGGTCCGTCCGGTCGGTGAACGCGTAGGTGATACCGACCATCGTGGGAAGTTCGAAGCCCCATTCGGTGTCGGTCCAGCCGAGCCCGCGGGCGGGACGGCCGTCGACGAGCGCGCGTTCGCAGAAGTCCACGACGAGCTGGGCGTTCTCCCCGCGCAGCATGGCGTCGAAGGCCCGGAGGGTGAGCAGGGCGCGCTCGGCGTTGTCTCGGCCCTTGAGGTGGTCGGCGTTGCGTGCGAGCCGGGCGGACCGTCCTGGCCCGTCGTCCTCGGCGGCCTGCATGCCCTCCCACAGGAAGTGCGCGGCCTGGAGACGCATCAGGCCGGGCCCGGGCGCGGTCCGGGCCGCCTCGGCGGCCAGCGAGAGCGCCGCGTCCTTGAGCTGGTTGTTGTGGGACAGCGCGGAGGCGAGCCGGAAGGTGGCGTCGATCCGGAGCGGCCCGTCGAGACCGGGTGTGTCGAGTGCGGCGCGCAGGTGCTGCACCGTCGTGGCCGGCGAGAAGAGCAGTGTGGCGCAGCCCAGTTCGTAGAGCAGGGCCGCCCGGTCGTCGGGGCGCGGCGGTTCGTCCAGGGCGCGTTCGAGGCAGCGACGGGCGGCTTCCGGGGCGCCGACCGCGAGGTGCTGCCGTGCTGCTTCGCGGAGCTGCGCAACCAGTTCCTGGTCGTCGTCCGGGTGGACTTCGAGCAGGTGACGGGAGGCTGCGGCGGCTCCGAGCCCCGCCTGGGTGATGGCCCAGGCGGCCCTTCCGTGCATGGCGGTGCGGGTGGCCGGCGGGATGGAGCGGTAGACGGCGGAGGCGATGAGCGGGTGGACGAACTCCAGCGGGTCGAAGCCGCTGACGATACGGGCGTCCCGCAGGCGGGCCGTGCAGTCGGCGGCCTCGGCCGAGCTCATGCCGGCGAGCGTCGCGGCGAGTTCCTGGGAGATCTCCGTGCCGAGCACGGCCGCGGCCCAGGCGAAGCGGTTGGCGTTGGTGCCCAGGCGTTCGAGACGGGCGACGAGTCCGCTGCCACGGGCCGAGGCACCGAGCTCGCGGAGGAGCCCGGCGGATTCCTCGACGGGTGCCAGCTCACGGTCCTGCGCCTTGGCGACGAGCTCGACCGCCTCGTACGGGTTGCCTCCCGTCACGGCCCAGACCTCCCGGCAGAACGGGTCGTCCGCGTGGTCGCCCAGGCCGGCGCGCACCAGGTCGGCCGTGGCGTCCGGGGTGAGGGCGCGCAAGGCGACCCGGATCAGCGCCGGGTGGGCGGGGGCCGCGCCCCGCTCCTCACCACGGGAGACGGCCCAGTCCGCGTCGCGGTCGGCGAGCTCCTGGGGGCGGTGCGCCTGGACGACCAGCACGGGCAGTTCGGACAGGCGCGCAGTGAATCCGGAGAGCCAGGCGAGGGATTCGCCGTCGGCCCAGTGCGCGTCGTCCACTATGAGGACCAGCGGCCGGTGGCTGAGGCGGGAGGCGAGGCGGGAGACGACGTGGTCGAGACCGTCCCTGACGCCCTGCGGGTCGGGCTGCGGGCCGCTGGGGTCGGCGAGACCGAGAGCCGGTGCGGCGCTCTCGAACCAGTCGCCGAACAGGGCGCGGATCTCGTCGGCGGGGAACTGGTCCAGCGCGGGCTGGAGGAGTTGGCGCACGACGTGGAACGGCACCGAGGTGACCGTCTCACCGCCGCGTGCGGACCACACGGTGCACCGGTCGGCGGCCATGGCCTGGATCTCACCGAGCAGCGCGGTCTTGCCGATGCCGGCTTCGCCGCTGAAGACGAGCAGCCCGCCGGCGGCTTGTCCGCCGCAGAGGGCGTCCACCGCCTGTGCTGCGGCGGCGAGTTCCGGTTCGCGCTCGTACAACGGCCGGGACGGCTTCATGCCTCCCCTTCCCAGGGTGGTTGCGGAGAAGTCCGAGCCTAGCCGCGCGCGGGTGCTCACGGACAGGGTTCCCGTGGTTCTCCGCAGGTGCGAGGCACAATCGGGGGGTGGACGAATCGCGCAGGGACCGGGACGAGGAAGGGCGGGCGCGCAACGCGCGCCCCCGGGACGGGCTGGGGCGCCCCCTCCCGTACGGGACTCCGGGTGTGGAGCGGCAGCCGGAGGGGGTGGTCCGTGCACCCGGCGAGACGGTGCGCGAGGCCCAGAGGCTGCTGGACGCGGGGATGCCGTTCCACGCCCACGAGGTGTTCGAGGACGCCTGGAAGTCGGGGCCCGCCGAGGAGCGCGAGCTGTGGCGCGGACTCGCGCAGATGGCGGTGGGGCTCACCCATGCCGCCCGGGGCAACACGGCGGGCGGAGCAAGGCTGTTGCGGCGGGGCGCCACCGCCGTCGAGAGGTTCGGGGACTCCGCTCCGCACGGGATCGGTGTGAACGGGCTCATCGGCTGGGCACAGGAGCTGGCGGACCGGATGGACCGGGCCGACCCGGGCGGACCCGAGGACGGACCGGGCGGCGTCACGGGCGTGGGCCGGGTCGCCGCGCACGGTCCGGTCGTGGTGGACGCGGCCGCGGAGGCACCCCGGTTGCGGCTGGAGGACCGGGCCGGGGAGTGAGCGTCTACATGCGATAGGTTTTGCTCTTTCCTGACGGTGCGCCGATCGCGCCTGTCACATTCCTGTTCCATGTTTCGCTCACTCGCTCAGGAGACGGACGCCCCGATGACCGACATCATCAACGGCCTCGGCCGTGCCACCGCGTACGGGGCCCTCGGCGTCGTACTGCTCGTTCTCGGCATATTTCTGATCGACGCCCTCACCCCGGGCAAGCTCGGCCGCCAGATATGGGAGGAGCGCAACCGCAACGCCGCGCTGCTCCTGAGCTCGGCGCTGCTGGGCATCGGCGGGATCGTGTTCACGTCGATCTGGACGACCTACGAGGACTTCGGCAAGGGGCTCGCCTCCACGGCCGCCTTCGGGCTGCTCGGCCTGATCATGATGGCGGTGGCGTTCCTCGTCGTGGACCTGGTGACGCCCGGCAAGCTGGGGGCCACGC
The DNA here is from genome assembly GCF_042270185.1 of Streptomyces sp. NPDC055962. Classification (NCBI taxonomy): domain Bacteria; kingdom Bacillati; phylum Actinomycetota; class Actinomycetes; order Kitasatosporales; family Streptomycetaceae; genus Streptomyces; species Streptomyces sp. NPDC055962. The sequence goes on along the minus strand of NZ_JBHJYN010000020.1, from coordinate 30,432 downwards.
TGGTGGAGCGCGAGCCGCACCCGGCCGTCTGGGTGACGGCGTCCTGCAACCTGGCTGTGGCGGCCGTCGTCTCGGCGTCGATCGCCTGACCACGCGGCTGATCCCCCGGTCCGGCGAACACCGCGGTGCGCAGCCATTACGATCCGGCGTCATGAGCACTTCTGACCAGGACCAGGACCAGGAAACAGCGCAGGCCCGCGAGCAGGACGCGGAGCAGGACGCGGAGCAGGACGCGGGCCGGGGCGAGAACGACGGGGCGATACCCGGGCCCGCCGCACGGGAGCGGAGACTGACGCCCCGTCAGGCCCGGCGGCTGCGGATCGTCCTCTCCTCGGTGGGCATGGCGGCGATGGCCGTCGTCCTGGCCCTGCGGATCGCGAGCCGCTCGTCGGTGCTGGTCGTCGGGGTGTACGGCCTCGCGCTCATCCTGTGCGGTGTGGTGATCGAGCTCAGCAGGAACGGCCGCACCCGGCTCGGCAGCTGGCTGCTGGGGGTCGGCCTGGTGGCGGCGATCGGCGCGGACCGGCTGCTCATCCCCTGAGGAAGGCCGCTCCGCGAGCCCCCTGACGGAACACCGCTCCGCCGGTCACCGGGCCGTGATCCGTACGGGGCCGCCGTCCGGGTCGACCCGGTCGAGCCAGTCGGCCGCGACGGTGAACGGCCTGCCGGGGACGGCGGGCGACAGCAGCCGCTGCCGGTGGAGTTCGCGCCCGTTCTGCGAGACGACCAGCACCGGCCGGGGAAGCCGCCGCGCGGTGCGCAGCACGAAGCGGTCCCCCGGCGGGCGCGTGCCAGGGGGTCCCGTCACGTTGGGGGCGATCCACCGCAGAGGGGCGTCGACGATCAGGTGCCGCCCCTCCCCGGCCGGATCCTCGGTGCCGGCCAGGTGGTGCAGCACGGGCACCGCCACGGCTCGGCCCTCCTGAGCCGCGAACCCCGCACGTTCGACGGCGTGCAGCACGTTCCCGGCGGCGAAGACGCCCGGACGCGAGGTGCGGAAGGCGGTGTCGTACGCCGGGCCCCGGGTGCCGGGGTCGAGGCGGAGGCCGCCGCGCCTGGCAAGCTCGTGGTCGGGGACGAAGTCGCCGGTCAGGACGACGGTGTCGCAGCGCAGCGTGGTGGTGCGGCCGTCGTCGTGGCGCAGTGCCACCCCGGTGAGCCGGGCCCTGCCGGTGAGCCCCGTGACGGTCGCCCCGGTGAGCAGGGGGACGTGCCGGCTCCGCGGCAGGACCGGGAGGGGCGTCCGGTCGGTGACCACGGCGACGACACGGACCCCCGCGGCGCGCAGGGTGGCCACGGCGGCGTGGGCGACGGGCTCGCCGCCGACGACGACCGCGGTGCTGCCGATCCGCTGTCCGTACAGGTGGACGGCCTGCTGGAGCTCTCCCGTGGTGTAGACGCCGGGCGGCCGGGTGCCGGGGATCAGGCGGGCGCTGCGGGGCCGTTCGCGAGCGCCGGTGGCGAGCAGGACGGCGCGGGCGGTGATCCGTTCGAGCCCGGTGGGTCCCGTGGTCTCGACGGTGCGGGGCCCCGCCCAGCCCGTGACGGTGACCCCGGTGCGCAGGGCCGCGCCCGCGGCCACCGCCGCTGCCACGCTCCGCCGGGCGTACACGGGCCCGGTCGTCCCTCGTCCGGCGTGGGCGGAACCGGTCGCGGCGGCCCAGGCGTACGCCGCGCGGTCGAGGCGGCCGCCGAATCCACCGTGGTGGCAGTGGCGTGGCACGCCGCCCGCCTCCTGCTCGCGTTCCAGGATCTCGACGCGGCCCGCACCGGCTCCCGCGAGTTCCGCGCCGGCCGCCAGCCCCGCCGGGCCGGCACCGACGATCAGCACGTCCACCTCGCGCTCGTTCCCGCTCACGGTCGTGCCTCCTCGAACAGGGCGCGGACGGCGGCGCCGCAGTAGAAGCCCTGACACCGGCCGCCCCGGGCCCGGGTGCGGCGCCGCAGGCCGTCCAGGGAGTGCGGTGGGATCGTCGCGGACAAGGCGTCCCGGATCTCCCCGAGGGTGACCTGTTCGCAGTGGCAGACCAGCGTGCCGTACGCCGGATCGCCGGCGATCAGCCCGGCGTCCCGGTAGGGCCGGGGGAACGCCTCGCCGAGGTTCGGCATCGTCAGGTGCGGGAGTGCGCCCGGCTCGCCGGCGTCCAGGCCGGTTGCCGCGAGGAGCCCCATGACGTGCTTCGCGATCGCCATGGACGCCGTCAGTCCGGTGGAACGGATGCCGCCCACGGCGACGTAGCGCTGAGCCGGGTACTCCTGGATGCGGTAGTCCTCCTGCCCGGTGGCGGCGCGCAGGCCCGCGTAGACGGCGGTGACCTCCTCGTCGAGCAGGGCGGGCACGATCCGGCGGCCCTTCTCGCGCAGGAGGTGGATGCCCTCCGCGGTGGACCCGGTGGCGGTCCTGTCGTCGAGTTCCTCGGCGGTGGGGCCGAGAAGGACGTTGCCGAACACGGTCGGGGCGACGAGGACGCCCTTGCCCGCCGGGCCCGGCACCGGGAGGAGGATGTGGGAGACGAGGTCGCGGGCGAGCTTGTCGAACACGACCAGCTGGCCCCTGCGCGGGGTCACGGTGAACACGTCGTGGCCCAGGAGCCGGTCGATCTCGTCGGCGTGCAGTCCGGCGGCGTTGACCAGGTGGCGGGTGCGCAGCGGACCGCGCGTGGTGGTGAGCAGATGGCTTCCGGCGTCGCTCGTGACGTCCTCCACCCGGCAGTTGAGGTGCAAGTGGACACCGGCCCTGACGGCCTGGGTGGCGAAGGCGAGCGGGGTGGTCCAGGGGCAGATGACGCTCTCGTCGGGGACCTCGAGTGCGCCGAGCGCGCCGGGTCCCAGATGCGGTTCACGCCGCCGCAGTTCCTCCGCTCCGATGATCCGGGACGCGTGGTAGCCGTTGCGCCCGGCCTTCGCCCGCAGCCCGGGCAGCGCGGCGAGCTGCTCCTCGTCCCAGGCCACGAGGAGCGCGCCGACCCTCTCCACGGGGATGCCGGTCTCCGCCGCGTAGGCGGCCAGGAGTCCCTGTCCTTCGCGTACGAGACGGGCCTCCAGCGATCCGGGAACGGCGTCGAAACCGGTGTGCAGGATCGCGGTGTTGGCCTTCGAGGTGCCGTTGCCGATGTCGCCGGCGGCATCGACCAGAGCGGTGCGCAGCCGGTGGCGGGCCAGCTCCCGGGCGATGGCCGCGCCGACGACGCCCGCGCCGATCACCGTGACGTCGTAGGTGTCCTCCGGGGTCCGGTCCGGGGTCAGGGGTCCGGCGGTGGTGAGGGTGACGGTCACGCGCGCTCCAGCAGGCCGTCCACCGCGGCACGGAAGCCCGCGAGGCGCTCCGACGCCTCCTCGGGGCCGATCCGGGGCTCGTACACGGCGGACGGCCGCCAGTCGGGTACCGCGCGGCCCGGTGGAAGGCGGGGGTCGAGGCCGAGGCGGGCCACCACGCCGGCGCCGAGCGCGGTCGCGTCGGGCAGCGCCGAGACCTCGACCGGCCGTTGCAGCAGGTCGGCCTGGGTCTGCATGAGCAGGGCGGAGCGGGTCAGGCCGCCGTCCACCCGCAGTGTGGTCAGGGGTGCGCCCAGGTCGGCGGCGACAGCGTCGGCCAGGGCGACGACCTGGGCGGCGATGCCCTCGCACAGGGCACGGACCAGGTGCCCCGCGGTGGTGTCGAGGCCGAGGCCGGTCACGGAGCCGCGCAGGTCGCTGCGCCACCAGGGGGCGGCGAGACCGGCGAGCGCCGGGACGAAGGTGACCCCGCCGGTGTCCGGCACCGAGGCGCCGACCGGGTCGAGGTCCGGGGCCCCGGAGATGACCCCGAGGTCGGTGAGCCAGCGCACCGCCGAGGCCGCTGTGTAGACCTGTCCGTCGAGGCAGTAGTCGGTCCGGCCGCCGAGGCGCCAGGCGACACAGCTGACCAGACCGGTGGAGCCGGTGCTGGGCAGGCCGCCGGTCTGGGCGAGGAGGAAGGCGCCGGTGCCGTAGGTGCACTTGGCCTGGCCGGGCTCCAGGGCGTTCTGTGCCAGCAGGGCCGCCTGCTGGTCGACGAGGAGACCCGTCAGGGGGATCTCACCGCCGAACGCCGTGGTGGTGCCGACGGGCCCGGCGCAGTCGACGACCGCCGGCAGCCGCTCGTCGGACAGGCAGAAGATCTCCAGGGCGGCGGGCGACCATGCGACGTCGTGGAGGCCCAGCAGCTGGGTGCGCCCGGCTGTGGCGGCGTCGGTGACGAACGCGCCGGTCAGCTGGTGGACCAGCCAGGAGTCGCTGGTGGTCACGACGCCTTCCCGGGTCAGCTCGCGGCGTATCCAGGCCATCTTGGGGGCGGCGAAGTACGGATCGAGCGGGAGCCCGGTCAGCCGCTTCAGCTCCTCGCCGTGCGGGGCGAGTTCACCGCAGATCCCTGTCGCACGCCGGTCCTGCCAGACGACGGCCTCGGTCAGGGGCCTGCCGGTCGCGGGGTCCCAGGCGAGCACCGTCTCCCCCTGGTTGGCCAGACCGACGGCGGCCACGGGTTCGGCGGCGTCCGCCACCGCCCGGCGGCCGGCGTCGAGGACCGATCCGATCAGCTCGGCGGGATCGGTCTCCACCAGGCCGCCCGCGCCGTGGCGCGGGCGCACGGACGCGGAACCGGAACCGATCACCCCGCGCTCGGGGCAGATCACCAGCGCCTTCGTTCCGGACGTCCCCTGGTCGATGGCGAGCACCGGTCCTGTCAATCCACGCTCCAGCCGTGCGGGCCGCCCTGACCCGGGCGGAATCGTGATCATCTGGTCCCTCCGCCCACAGTCGTGCAGTCCACGTCATGCGTCAACCCTGCCCAGAACATCCCGTCCGGAGTCACCTGGAGAGATCAACGTCCGGTGTGACAGCACTACTTGAGTAAGATCCACGGAGTCCCCCGACGGACGGTGCGCAGAGCTCTACACTCACCGCCCGTGGACGACCGGACGATGAACACCGGGCGTTCAGGACCGAACCGACCAACCCCCCACGTTCTTGAGGATTCATGACGAGACGAACTTGCGCCGCGCCGCCGTGCCCGGCTCACCGCCCCTCCCCCACCGTGTGTCCAGGGGCGGGGCGCGTCCATGGCCACCGGTGATTTCCGGCCGGTCTACCACCCAGCGGGACACGATCACGCGCTGCGTGTGGCGTTACAGGACCTGCGGACCGGCCGTTGGCTCGCCATGCGGAATCTGCTGGAGAGCACACCGGACTGGGCACTCTGGACCCAGCGGACCCAGGTCCTCGCGGCTGTGGCCGCGGGGTCGGACACGGTGCAGGCATGGCTCGCGGAGGAGCCTCGGAGTGTCGCGGGGGCGGTGATGCACGCCAGGGTGACCGTGGAGCGGGCCGTCCGTGCGCACCGGGAGAAGCGGCCGAGCGCCCAGCAGTTGTGGCAGGAGGCCTGGGAGGGATGCCGTACCGCCGCGCACGCGGCGCCCCGGGATCCCGTGCCGTGGGTGTGTCTGCTGGCGCTCTCCCAGCTCGACGAGGGGCAGCGCCTGGAGGAGCACCGGCTGCTGCCGCCGGGCCCGATGCTGTTCCCCGGCCCGTGGGGGCTGCTCGCGGAGGCGGACAAGCGCGATCCGTTCAACCGCGAGGCCTACCACCGGATGCTGCAGTTCGTCTACGCGAGGCAGGCGAGCGGCACGCTCTCGGAGGCGGTCAACTTCGTCCAGTGGGCGGCCTCTTCCGCTCCCGACGGCTCGGCCCTCCATGTGCTGCCGCTGTATGTGCGCGTGGAGCGCTACCGCCGTGAGCACGGCAACGAACACGCGCTGGACCTGCACTGGGTGACCGAGGACGGCGAACGCGACGCCCGGCGGGCCCTGTCCGTCTGGTTCGACGCCGCCGACCCGGCGAGCCGGTCACTGCTCGATCTCAACCACCTCGCCCACGCGCTGTGGGGTTCGCTCCGGTTCGCCGACGCCGCACCGGTGTTCCGCGCGATGGGCCCGTACTACACCTCGGTCCCGTGGGCCCACCGCACACGCACCCCCCAGGATCCGGCCGGGGCCGAGGACGTGTTCCTCAGGGCCCGGAGCCGCTGTCTGGCCGCCGGGCACGAGCCCGGGAGAGACCCGGACGGCTGACCTCCCGGGCACGCCCCCTCCCCGGGAGGGAGCCGCACGCCGGTCCGGCCGGAGCCCCCCACGTACGTCCCCGTCCCCCAACCCCCACCCGGAGGTCCTCCCCATGTCCATATCCGCCTCGACCCGGTCGGGCACGGAGCCCACGCCCCCGAAGGACGAAGAGCAGCGGCTGCGCGAGCTCGGCTACCAGCCGGTGCTGGCTCGCCGCATGGGCGGCTTCGGCAACTTCGCCATCAGCTTCTCCGTCATCTCGATCCTCTCCGGCTGCATGACCCTGTACGGCTTCGGGATGTCGGCCGGCGGTCCGGCGGTGATGCTCTGGGGCTGGGCGGGTGTCGGCCTGTTCGTGCTCTGCGTGGGCATGGCCCTGGCCGAGGTCACCAGCGCGTACCCCACGTCGGGCGCCCTCTACTACATGGCCGACCGGCTCGGCGGCCGCAAGTGGGGCTGGTACACCGGGTGGCTGAACCTGCTCGGCCTGCTCGGCGCCATCGCCGGCATCGACTACGGCGCGGCGCTGTTCACGGGCGCCCTGCTCAATCTCCAGTGGGGGTTCGATCCCACGCCGGGCTCCACGATGCTGATCTTCCTCTGCATCCTGCTCCTGCACGCCGTGCTGAACCTCTTCGGTGTGCGTCTGGTCAGCCTGCTCAACTCGATCAGCGTCTGGTGGCACCTGGCCGGTGTCGCCGTGATCGTGACGGTGCTGGCGATCGTGCCCTCCGACCACCAGTCGCCGTCGTTCGTGTTCACCGAGTTCGTCAACGGCACGGGCTGGGAGAATCCGATCTACGTGGCGGCCATCGGCCTGCTGCTCGCGCAGTACACCTTCTGCGGCTACGACGCCTCCGCCCACCTGTCCGAGGAGACGTCCAACGCGTCGGTGACCGCGGCCAAGGGCATCGTCCGGGCGATCTGGGTCTCCTGGGTCGCCGGGTTCGTCCTGCTGGCCGGTCTGACGTTCGCCATCCAGGACTACGCGGGCACCCAGAACAGCGCCACCGGGGTGCCGCCCGCCCAGATCCTGATCGACGCGCTGGGCACGGCGGGCGCCACCGCCATGCTGCTGATCGTCATCGCGGCCCAGCTCTTCTGCGGCAACGCCGAGGTGGCGGCCGCGAGCCGGATGGTCTTCGCCTTCAGCCGTGACAACGCGCTGCCGGGCTCCGCCCTGTGGCGCAGGGTGAGCGCGCGCACCCAGACGCCCGTGCCCGCCGTGTGGCTGTCGGTCGCGGTCGCCGCCCTGCTGGCGGTGCCCTCGCTGTACTCGGCGACGGCGTACGGGGCGGTCACGGCGATCAACGTCATCGGGATCACTCCGGCGTACGCCATCCCGATCTATCTCAAGCTGCGGGCCGGGGACCGCTTCGAGCGCGGTCCCTGGCACCTGGGCCGCTGGTCGAAGCCGATCGGCTGGATCGCCGTGACGTGGGTCGCGATCGTGACCGTGATCTTCCTGCTCCCCCAGTCGTCGCCGGTGACCGTCGACTCGATGAACTACGCGTCGATCGCCCTGGTCGTGGTGCTGGTCCTGGCCACGGTGTGGTGGTTCGTCGCGCGCCGTTCGTACAGCACCCCGGACGCGTACGGGAACGCCCGTGAGCAGGCGGAGATCGCCGAGGGCATCGTCTGACCGTCCCTCCCCGGGCGGCCTTCAGCGCAGCAGCAGCTGGAGGCCGCCCAGGACGGTGGCTCCGATCACGATCCGGTCGAAGAGCTTCTGGTTGATCCGGCCGACGCAGGCACGGCCGAGCCAGGCGCCCGGGACGACGAAGAGCACCAGGGCGGCGTCCAGCAGCAGCGACCGGGCGTCGATGAGACCGAGTCCCACGCTGAAGGGGACCTTGGAGGTGTTGACGATGAGGAAGAACCACGCCGACGTCCCCAGGAAGCCCAGCTTGTGGAAGCCCGCCGACAGCAGGTAGAGCGACATCACGGGACCGCCCGCGTTGGCGACCATGGTGGTGAAACCGCCGAGCACCCCGTACGAGCGGGCCTTGAACCGGCCGCCGCGCGAGGGGCCGTCCCCGTCCTCCCCCTCGGGAGCCGGTCCGGGCCGCGCGCGTCTGCGCCACAGGGTGACGCCCGCCATGAAGAGCAGGATCGCACCGATCGAGGTGCGTACGGCGTCGTCGTCGGCCCACAGCATGAAGACGGTGCCCGCCACCACCCCGACGGCCACGGCGGGGAACAGCCGCAGCAGGGTCGGCCAGTGGGCGTGACGGCGGTAGACCAGCACGGCGAGGAGGTCGCCCGCGATCAGGATCGGGAGCAGCACCCCGGTGGATTCGCGCGCCGGGAGGACGGCCGCGAAGACCGCGAGGCTGATCGTATTGGCACCGCTGACCGCCGTCTTGGAGAAGCCGACGAGGGTGGATGCCGCCGCGAGCGCGGCCAGTTGCCAGAGTGTGAGGGTATCCATTCCGGCTCAGATGGTAGACACATCTTCCTCTCGGCGGATCATCGTTCCATCCTGCGGCCTCTCCGGGCGCGAGTCCCTCGCTATGCTGCGATCGCTCACGTAAGCGTTCAAACGAACATCGCACAGCAGTAGGCAAGGGGGCCGGCATGCGGGAGCCTGTTGACGCGAGGCGCACGCGCATCCTCGCGGTGGTGCACGCGAGGGGCGCCGTCAAGGTGAGTGCGCTCGCCTCCGAGCTCGAGGTCTCGATGGTCACGCTCCGACGGGACGTGGAGGAGCTCGCCAGGACGGGGATGCTGCGGCGCGGACACGGCGTGGTCCGGCCGATGGGGGACACCGGGCCGCCGGCCGCCGTGCCGGCCGCACGCGGCGGCGAACCCGCCGGCGAGGGGGCCGCCGTCGGCCTGGTCGTCCCGGAGCGGCACTCCTACCTCTACGAGACGCTGCACGGCGCAAGGACGGCGCTGGAGGAGGCGGGTGCGCGGATCACCCTGCACATCGCCCCGCAGATGGCCGGGGCCGAACGGCCACAGGTGGAAAGGGCCCTGGCCGCCGGCGTACGCGGTCTGCTGATCGCCCCCCGGTGGCGCAGCGCCGCGGGTGAGGAGGCGGACTACGGATGGCTGGCCGAGGTGGGGGTGCCCACCGTCATGATGGAGCGGCGGCCCCGGTCCGGCAGCGTGCTGCACGCCATGGACACCGTGTGCTCCGACCACTGGTACGGGATCCATCTGGCCGTGGACCACCTGATCTCGCTCGGCCACCGCCGGCTCGTGCTGGCGGCCAGGAACGACAGCCCCACGGCACGAGCCATACGGGCGGCGTTCGCCGAGATCGCGGCGGCCCGGCCCGAGGTGGAGGAGTGGTCGGTGGTGCTGAGTTCGCCCCACGCGGGCCCCGGGGAGCCCGGCACGCTGGAGGAGGCCCCGGACCTCACGGCGCACCTGCGGGAGCGAGGCGTCACCGGCGCCGTCCTGCACGGCGACGAGGACGCCCTCATGCTGGTCCAGCGGCTGACGGAGAACGGGATCGGGGTGCCGCGGGACTGCTCGGTGGTGGCGTACGACGATGTGGTCGCGGCCCTGGCCAGTACCTCCCTCACCGCGGTCTCCCCGCCGAGGGCCGAGATCGGACGGGCGGCGGCCGAGCTGCTCCTGTACCGGCTGGGGCAGCCGGCCGGCACGACCGGTCCGGTCCGCAGGACGGAACTGCTGCCGCGTCTCGAAGTGCGCGGATCGACCCGTGTGTTGCCCCCGCCTACCGACTGATCGATTGAACACTTCACGCTTCTTTTGATCGATCTATTGACCGCGATCGACCAGCCGATCAGTATTCCCCGTGTCTCGAATCAGGAGCCGCGGGAGGCGCACATGCCTGGTCGACAGAGCCGTCGATCCGTGCTCGCCACGATCGCCGCACTGCCTCTGACAGGCGCGCTCAGCGCCTGCGGAGGCGGTGGCGGAGACACACGATCGGGCAGCACGAGCAGTACCGGCAGGACGGTCAGCAGCAGGACCGGCAGGAAGACACGCATCACCTTCTGGTCGGCCCTGCGGGGCAGCCAGGAGGTCGTGGACGCGTTCAACCGCGGTCACGACACCATCGAGGTCGATTTCCAGCAGGTCCCCGGCGGGGCCCAGGGCGGTTACGCCAAGCTGAGCAACGCCGCCCGGGCGGGCAACGCCCCGGACATCGCCACCATCGAGTACCCCCAGGTCCCGGGCTTCGCCATCGACGGGGTGTGCCGTGACATCACGGACCTCGTCGGTGAGGGCCTCCGCGCCAAGCTGCTGCCGCAGGCGCTGGGGCTGACCACCTTCGAGAAGCGGGTGTTCAGCGTCCCGCTCGACATAGAGCCCATGGTGCTGCACTACCGCACCGACCTCTTCGAGCGGTACGGGCTGGGCGTCCCGCGCACCTGGGAGGAGTTCGAGGACGCGGCGAGGAGCGTGCGCCGCACAGGCGGTGAGCGCCGGATGGCGCTCTTCCCGACGGACGGTGACACCCAGCTCGCCGCCTTCGCGTGGCAGGCGGGGGCCCGGTGGTTCGACACCTCGGGCGGCGCCTGGAACCTCTCGCTCGCCGATGCGCCGACCCGGCGGGTGAGCGCCTACTGGCAGCGGCTCACCGACCGGGACCAGGTGTACATGAACGCCGTGGAGAGCAGGCAGAGCGATGTCCAGATCGCGGAGGGCCTGGTGCTCAGCCGGCTCAGCGGTGCGTGGGACGCAGGAGCCCAGATGAAGGCCCGTCCCGCCCAGAAGGGTCTGTGGAAGATCGCCCCGATGCCCCAGTGGGACCCGGCGGACCCCGGGGTCGGGACCCACGGCGGGTCGACGTTCGCGGTCACCAAGGACTGTGCGGACCCCGAGGCCGCCATGGAGTTCATCGAGTGGCAGGTCTCCCACCCGGACGCCCTGCGCGCCCGGCTCTCCAGCGGCGCGAGCAGCCAGTACCCGGCCGCGCCCGGCCTGGTCGACGTGGGCCGCAAGGCCTTCGACCGCGCCTACTACGGCGGCCAGGACATCTACACGCTCTTCGAGCAGGAGGCGCGGAAGATCCGGCCCGGCTGGGTCTGGGGCCCCCGGATGTCGGCCACGGGAAGGATCATGAAGGACGGACTGGCGCGGGCGAGCGGAGGCCAGGGCTCCATCCTCGGAGCGGTCCGCGCGGCGCAGGAGGGCACCATGCCGGACCTGAAGGCGCTCGGCCTCTCCACCACCCAGCGCTCCACCTGACCTGCGCCCCGCATCCCCTTCCCAGCAGCAGAGAGGCAGGTGACACCCATGACCAGCGCCACCCCCGTGTCCGTGGCCGCGGACGCCCCCGCCCGGCCGTCGACGAGGACCCCGGCCGCGGAGCCGGCCGCACCCACGGGCCGCAGATCCGCCCGCCGGCGTGAACTCGGCGCCTGCGGCGTCCTGATGACGCCCTTCTTCGTCCTCCTGGTGACCGTCTTCCTGATCCCGGTCGCCACCGCCGTCTACTTGAGCTTCTTCAGTGACGACCAGCCCGGTCTCGGGTTCGGCCCCGAGCGGACGGTCTTCGCCGGGGTCCGCAACTACGCCGCCGTACTGGCGGACCCGACCTTCCTCGGCGGCCTCGGCGTCGTCGCCCTGTACTGCCTGGTCTACATCCCGCTGATGGTGGCCGGCGCGCTCGTGCTGGCACTGCTGCTGGACGCGGGTGTGGTCCGGCTCCGGGGCACCGCCCAGCTGGCGCTCTTCCTGCCGCACGCCGTGCCGGGCATCATCGCGGCCCTGATCTGGCTGTACCTCTACACCCCCGGCATCAGTCCGGTCATCGACCTGCTGGGCAAGGCCGACATCACCGTCGACTTCCTCGGGGTGCACACGGTGCTCCCGTCCATCGTGAACATCGCGCTGTGGAGCAACCTCGGCTACAACATGATCGTGTTCTACGCCGCCCTCCAGGCGGTCCCCCGCGAGGTGATCGAGGCGTCCGTGGTCGACGGTGCGGGCCCCGTCCGCACGGCTCTCCAGGTCAAGACCCCCCTGGTGCGGTCGTCCATCGTGATGGTCGCGATGTTCACCCTCATCTTCGCGCTCCAGCTCTTCACCGAACCCATGCTGCTCAGCCAGTCCACGCCGATGATCAACTCGCGCTTCTCGCCCAGCATGTACATCTACGACGCCGCGTTCACCCGCAACAACTACGGACTGGCGGCGGCCGCCTCGGTCATCCTGCTGCTCTGCACGATCGCGCTCTCCTACGGCGTCACCCGCTGGACCAACCGCGCCAACGCCACCGAGGAGGGCGCCCGATGAGCGCGTCGACCGTGTCCCGCACCACCGCACCCCTGCGGCCCCGGCTCCTCGGGCGCTCCGTCGTCAATCTCGTGGTGCTCGTGTCGGTGATGTACACCCTGCTGCCGGTGCTCTGGCTGGTGCTCGCCTCCACCAAGAACAGGGACGCCCTCTTCAGCAGCAACATCCTGTCGCTGAGCGACTTCTCCTTCGTCCAGAACATGAAGGACCTGTTCGCGATGGACGGCGGGCTGTTCGGACGCTGGTACGGCAACAGCCTGCTGTACGCGGTGCTGGGCGCGGCCCTCGGCGCGCTGATCAGCATCGCCTGCGGCTACGCCTTCGACAAGTACCGCTTCGCGCACAAGGAGAAGCTGTTCGGACTGGTGCTGGCCGCCGTCATGGTGCCGCAGACGGTGCTCGCGCTGCCGCTGTACCTGATGGCCTCCGGCGCCGGTCTCGTGAACACCTTCTGGGCGGTCTTCATCCCTGTCCTGTTCAACCCGTTCGGGGTCTACCTCGGCCGGATCTTCAGCCAGGGCTACGTGCCGGACGAGGTGCTGGAGGCCGCGCGGATGGACGGCGCCGGCGAACTGGCCGCCTACTTCCGGGTGGCGCTGCGGATGCTGGGACCGGGTCTGGTCACCGTCTTCCTCTTCCAGCTCACGGCCATCTGGAACAACTTCTTCCTGCCCATGGTGATGCTCTCCGACCAGGACCTCTATCCCGTCAGCCTCGGCCTGTACACCTGGAACAGCTCGGCGTCCGTGTCTCCCGAGTACTACCCCGCCGTGATCATGGGCTCGCTGCTCGCGGTGGTGCCCCTGATCCTCGCCTTCGCCCTGCTCCAGCGTTTCTGGCGGTCCGGTCTGACGGCGGGTGCCGTCAAGTAGCCGTGCCGCCCCGCCCGGACCACCGCACAGGAGAACCATGCACAGCACTCCCCCCGCCCACCGCCGGCCGCGTGCCGCGCTCGCCATGGGAGCGGACGCCGCAGCGGCGGTGCTCTCCCCGGACTCCCTGGCGGCGCTGGCCGAGGTGTGCGACCTCGCGCCCCTCCCCGCCCTCGACGACTTCTCGACCGGGGCGGCCCGCGCCGTGCTCGCCGGCACGGAGGTCCTGGTCACCGGCTGGGGCTGCCCGCCGATCCACGCCGGGGTGCTGGCCGAGGCGCCCGCGCTGCGGGCGGTCGTGCACACCGCGGGCACGGTGCGCGGCCATGTCACCGAAGCGTGCTGGGAGAGGGGCATCGAGGTGTCGTCCGCGGCGGCGGCGAACGCCCTCCCGGTCGCGGAGTACACCCTGGCGATGATCCTGCTGTCCGGCAAGCGGGTCCTGGAACGGGCCAGGGACTACCGGGCCACCCGTCTGCGTGACGCCTGGCTCGCCACACCGCCCGACGTGGGCAACTACCGCCGAACAGTGGGCATCCTGTCCGCCTCCCTGATCGGCCGCCGGGTGATCGAGCTGCTCCGCCCCTACGACCTGCGGGTGCTGCTCCACGATCCGTACGTCACGGACGAGGAGGCCGCCGCGCTGGGGGTCGCGCGGGTCTCCCTGCCCGCGCTCTTCAACCGGAGCGACGTGGTCAGCGTCCACACCCCGCTGCTGCCCGCGACGACGGGGCTGGTCAGCCGCGAACTCCTCACCTCCATGCGACCCGACGCCGTCCTGATCAACACCTCCCGGGGTGCGGTCGTCGACCAGGACGCCCTCACCGACGTCCTGCGGCAGGAGCGCATCCGGGCGGTGCTCGACGTCACCGACCCCGATCCGCTGCCGCCCGGCCACCCCCTGTGGGACTGCGACAACGCCACGATCACTCCCCATCTCGCGGGATCCCAGGGAAACGAACTGAGGCGGCTGGCCGATCTCGCGGTCGGTGAGGTCGCCCGCTGGGCCGCGGGCGACGGCTTCGCCCATCCCGTACGACGTGAAAGGCTGGCATTCCTCGCATGACCTCCCTTCCCTTTGCACTGCCTCCCGAGGACCGCGGACCGAGCCCGTTCACCGGCTACACCCGGGCGCACTGGGAGGCGGTGGCGGACGGACTGCTGGACTCCGCCTGGAAGTGGGCCACCCCCGGCCGGGCCCTCCTCGACCTGCCCGGCCGGCCCTCCCGCTCGGGGGTCAGGTCCGACGGCCTGGAGGGCTACGCCCGTACGTTCCTGACCGCGGCGTTCCGGGTCGCCGGCGCGGAGGGCAAGGACCCGCACAACTGGCTGGAGCGGTACGCCGCCGGGCTCACCGCCGGTACGCGTACGGCCGGGCGGGACGACGCCGAGTCCTGGCCGCTGATCCTGGACCACACCGTGTTCGGCCAGCCGATGGTGGAGTCGGCGTCGGTGGCCATCGGGCTGCGGCTGACCCGCCCGTGGCTGTGGGACCGGCTGGACGCCGCCACCCAGGACCGCGCCGAGGAGTGGCTGCGCGGGGCGCTGCGCCACAGCCCCGCTCCCAACAACTGGTACCTCTTCCCCTTCTCCGTCGCCGGATTCCTGGAGTCGGTGGGCCGGGGCGACGCGGAGACGGCACGGGCGCGGCAGCGTGCGCTCGACCTGCTGGAGGTCTGGTACCGGGGCGAGGGCTGGTACGCCGACGGGGACGGGCGGGCCTTCGACCACTACAACGGCTGGGCGCTTCACCTGTACCCCGTGCTGGACGCCTACCTCTCGGGTGACGCGGAGCTGTCCGCCCTCCACGGGGCGCGGCTGAGCGAGCATCTGGAGGGCTTCTCCCTGATGTTCGGCGCGGACGGCGCCCCGCTGCACTTCGGGCGTTCCCTCACCTATCGCTTCGCGGCGGGCGCGGCGGTCGGCATGGGCGCGGTGTCCGGGCACACCCCTCTGGCACCGGGGGTGTCGCGACGGCTGATCAGCGGATCGCTTCGGTACTTCCTGGACAACGGCGCGGCGGGGGACGACGGTCTGCTGAGCCTGGGGTGGCACGGCCCGCACGACGCAACGCTCCAGGTGTACTCGGGTCCCTCGTCGCCGTACTGGGCGTCGAAGGCCTTCGTCGCCCTGCTGGCCCCGGCGGAGCACCCGCTGTGGACGGCGGACGAGGAGCCCGCTCCCAGCGAGGGCCCGGACCGGGTGCTGTCGCTGCCGTCGCCGGGACTGCTGGTGCAGTCGACGCGGGCGGACGGCATCGTGCGGCTGCACAACCACGGCAGCGACCACGTCCGGCCGCACGAGGGCGAGACGGCGGACGTGGCTGACCCGCTCTACGCACGGCTCGCCTATTCGACGGCCACCGGCCCCACGGCATCCGCGAACACCGCGGACAACCACCTGTCGGTACGCGTCGGGGGCTCCCGCAGCAGCCGCGTCCGGATCCACCCCCTGGGTGCGGGGCACGGCGAGGGCTGGGGCTGGGCGGCGTCCTGGCACACCCCGGTCTTCCCGGCCGGCCCGCGGACCTGGCCGGGCCTGCGGGTGGAGAGCGTGACCGTCGTACGGGGACGGTACGAGCTGCGGGTGCACCGGATCCTGGGGGCGCCTGCCGGGTCCCTGGCCGAGCAGACGGGCTGGGCGGCGGACCCCGGGGGCACGGTGCGTTCGGCGCTGCACGGGCTGCACGGCTGGGAGGGACAGGAGGACGTACGGGCTCCGCAGGGGACGGCGTTCACCCGGTGGGCGGTACTGCCCCGGCTGAGCGCCGACGTGGAGGGGACGGAGGTGCTGGTGGCACTGGCCTCGCTCACCGCCGATCCGGACGCCGGACCCCTCGCGGCCGCGGTCGGCGGGGTGGACGTCGACCGGGAGGCCGTCGCGGTGCGCTGGGCCGACGACGGCTCGACGACCCGGGTCGCCTTCGCGCCGCTGGAGGTCACGCACGAGCCGTAGTCCGGCGGCCGGCCACGGGCCCCTTGCCACGCACCGTTCACGTGGCGAGGGACCCGCCGTCGTCACCGGTGAGGGCCGGGAGGAGGTACTGCTCCTCCCGGCTGAAGTGGGCTTCGAGCTCGGCCGACAGGCGCGCCAGCTCGGTCCTGAGCGTCTCCGCGTCACCCGCGGCCGTCCGTGAGGACAGACGTGCGAGGAGCGCTTCGATGTCGTGCAGGACCCGCGCCACGGTGCGGTGTTCCTCGCGGAGCCTCGCGATCACGGGGGCGAGCCGGGGGAACTGCGTCTCGAACACGGTGAACGCCCCGTCCTCGCCGGTGTGGTGCGTGTGGAGGGAGTCGCAGAAGGCGAGGCAGTGCACCGCCAGCCGCTTCCCCAGGGACGGCGCGGGCCGTACGGGGTCGTGCGGGGCGGCCGGGGCCTGCACCGCGAGGCCGGCGTCGACCTCTTGGCGCAACACCGCCAGTTCCTCGCGAAGTTCACGGTGGACGCGGGACAGGTACGCAGCGAGTGCCCGGTTGCGCTCACGGTCCGACAGATCGAGGCGGTGCAGCGCGACGACCGGAATGACCCGGGTGGTGCCCGCCTGATAGGCGCTGAATGCCGGGTCGCGGTCGCACTGCTCCTGGTAGAGGCGGTCACGCTCGGCCCCCACGAGGGGTACCGCCGTGGCGGCGTACGTCTCGACGGCGCCGCCCCCGGCGGCGGCCTCCACGGTGACCCTCGGGTCGGCGAGCAGGTTCCGGTACCAGTCCGGGTGCCTGGGTCCGCCCGCGTTGGAGGCGAACACGAGGATCCTGGTGCCGTCGTGCGCGTACACCGCCGGGTTGGTGCGGGGCCGGCCCGTGCGGGCGCCCGTGGTGGTGAGGAGGACGAGCGGCGCTCCTTCGAACATCCCTCCCACCGCGCCGCCGTTCGCCCTGAACTCCTCGATGACCTGCTGATTGAACGCTGCGGGTGAAGGGTGCTGGTCGGTCACGGATTCAGCCTCTCCGGTAGCATCGCATCGCGTACCCATTTGCTTCGAAAGCAAATTAGCTTTGCCATCAAAGCTAAAGAGAGGTGGAGACCGTGTCAACCGCCGACCCCAGGCGGGGGGACTCCGGCCAGGACGTCGACGAGTCGATCCGCGCCCTGCTCCTCCTCATGCCGCGCATGATCGGCCGGGCCAAGCGGATCCCGGTCCCGGAGGAGCTCCGCTCACTCGCACTCACCCCCCGGCACCTCTCACTCCTCGCCCACCTGCTCTTCGACGGCCCCATGAGCGTCAACGAGCTGGCGGCAGGACTGGAGGTCGCCCCCACGACGGTGAGCCTGATGGTCGGCGAGTTGAGCCGGAAGGGTGTCCTGGAGCGGCGCGAGTCCGAGACGGACCGACGCCGGAAGATCGTGAGCATCGCCGAGTCGCACCGGGACACGATCCACGGATGGCTGGGGCGCGGGGCGGCGGCATGGCGCGAGGCGCTCGCCCCGCTGACGCCGGGCGAGCGGCAGATGTTCGTCGACACGCTCACGGCCTACGAACGGGCTCTCGCCGACGACTGAGGTCCGGCACCCCGGTCCGCGCATGCACTCCCGGCCCGCGCACGCACCCCCGGCCCGGATATGCGCCCCTGGTTGACGCACTCCCGTTCATGAACCCCCGAACCAACACCAGGGAAACAGAAAGCCTCTCCCGAATTAATGGCGGACCACGGAACAGATACATCACGGGAATCTTTTCGGGCACTTCACAGAATCCCTCGAAATCAATTCCGAATATCGCGGCGCACGGTTACGCTGAGGCCGCTTCGCCGAGTGGCGCGGCAGCCGTGGGGACGCCTGGGGAGGCGTCGACGCGGCTTTCGGGGGTGGGGAAACAGGGGGCGGCTTCGCCGTGCGGAGGAACTGGTCGACGGGTGAACACCCGTCCCGTCCGCAGCTGTTCTTTCGACGGATCGCCCGGCGCGACGACCGGGGACTCCTTCGCGCATCCTTTCCGCACGCCCGGAATTCTCTTGACGACAAGTAAGGAAGACCCGTGCGACGAATCACGTCCGTATTCCTGTCCCTGAGCGCCCTCCTGGCGGCCTCCGCACTGGCCGCACCGACGGCCGGAGCCGCGCCGCAGGCCGACGCCGCGACGTCGGTACCCAGCGGCTGGGTCGCCGTGGACAGCTCCGGACTGCAGCACATCACCGACGCGGCCGACACCCTCCAGGCCCCGCTCGCCGCCGGGCGCAGCGCCGCCACCGCCGCGGCCGTCGAGCCGGAACTCCTGGCCCTGCAGTCGGCCCGCAACGAGAAGTTCGTCGCCACCGAGGCCAACTACGCGGCCCCGAACACCGGCGCCCTGCGGGCCCGTTCCGCCCAGGTGGGCGGCGGCTGGGAAGGCTTCGTCTTCACCTTCGACGAGGCCACCGGGACGGTCTCGCTGAAGTCGCTGGCGAACGACCGTTACGTGGCGGTCGAGAAGAACTACACCGGCACCGCCCAGAACATCCTGCGCGCCCGCTCGACGAGCGTGGGCGGCTGGGAGCGGTTCGTCCTGTACTACAACGAGAGCCTGGACCGCTTCGCGCTCCAGTCCACGCTGAACGGGCTCTTCGTCGCCATGGAGAACAGCTACACCGGATCCCTCCAGTACGCGCTGCGCGCCCGTTCGGCCGAGATCACCGGCTCCTGGGAGGAGTTCACCCTCTACAGCCTGGAGGCCTGACACCGAGGCCGCGCCCCGGCACCCCGCAGGAGCGGACGCCGGGGCGCGGCCCTGCGGGGTACGTTCACCACTCCCGGTGATGGGCGTCTCAGCCCTCTGTTCACACCGGCCACAGAGCTTGGCTGAAACCTCAACCAGTAACTCCTGAAACTCAGTTGTCGCCCGTCCCTCTCCTTGCCAGACTCTTCCCGCTGCTGACGGGACACCTCGTCGGCAAGGCGGGAACCGTCTTCCCAGGGGGGGAACACTCATGAAACTCACGATGCCCGGGCGCACTCTGGCCAGAGGGGCGGCCGTGCTCACGCTGGCGCTCAGCATGGCGACCGGCACCACGGGCCTGCTGTCCGGAACCCAGGCTCATGCCCAGCCGGTCACGGACGGATCGCTGGCCTTCAGCGGGGACGAGGGCGACTGGATCAGCGGCGGCGAGTCCTACGCCTACTCGACGGACTCCCAGGACACGGTGTCGGTGACGGGGTCGAGCGACAACCGGGTGGTATCGGTGTCGGTCGCCGGGGCGAACGGGGACTGGTGGTACCTGGACCTCGCGGCTCCCGCAGGCGCCACCCTGGCCCCGGGCACCTATGACGGGGCCACCCGGTACCCGTTCAACGAGGCGGCGGAGCCGGGACTGGACCTCAGCGGGAACGGACGCGGCTGCAACACGCTCACCGGCACCTTCACGGTCACAGCGGTCGAATTCGGCCCGCGGGGGTACGTCGAGGAGCTCGACGCCTCCTTCGAGCAGCACTGCGAGGGCGGCGGGAGCGCCGCGCGCGGTGAGGTGCACATCGACAACCCCGCCCCGCCCGCGGAGCTCGGCCTCGGCCTCGCCGTGGCGCTCGACGGCACGGCGAGCACCCTGAACGGCAAGGCCACCCTGCACGGCACGGTGAGCTGCAACAAGCCGGTGCACGTGGAGGTGGCGGGCGACGTCACCCAGGTGAAGCGGAAGCAGCTGATCCGGGGCTCCTACGCCACGTCGGTGGAGTGCGTTCCCGGCGCGCCGGTCGCCTGGACCGCGAAGGCCGTCCCCACCGGGTCGGTGCCGTTCCAGCGCGGTGACGTCGAGGTCGAGGCGCGGGCGACGGCGACGGACCCGGACTACGACCAGCCGGTGACCGCCGGCGAGACGGTGGCCGTCCACCTGAGCAAGGGCTGAGAGGCCCGAGGACGGGTCCACGGCCGCCACCGGACCCGTCCTCGGCTCCCGGGCCGTCCTCGGGCGGGGGAAGCCCTGGCGAGGGTCTGTCCGACGGATCTTGTAGGCCGTGCCGGCGCAAGGCGGTGGTTGCACGCTCGTCTGCACGGTTCCTAAACCACGCGACACCGCAGCCGAGCTGTGGCAACCTCACCCGCGATGACACAACGAACCGATACACCCCCCACGTGGGACGAACGTACGCAGCTGGCCACCTTCCTGGACTACGCCCGTGACACGGCGCGAGCCAAGTGCGAAGGCGTGTCCGAGGAAGATGCCCGCAAGGCACCGCTCCCGGATTCCCCGTTGATGACGATGTGCGGGCTGATCAGCCACCTGCGATGGGTCGAGCATCACTGGGTCCAGGTGATGTTCCTCGGCGAGGAGCCCGAGGGGCCGCTCACAGCGGCGACCGACGACGACCCCGACCCCGAGATGCGGACAGCGGTCGACATCCCGTTGCCCCAGCTTCTCGCCGAGTACGAGGAACAGAGCGCCCGCTATCGCCGGCTGGTGGCCGACCGCGACCTGAACTCCAAGGCCGAACGCCCTATCGGCGACGGCCGCCACGTGGACCTGCGCTGGGTGGTCCTCCACCTCATCGAAGAGATCTCCCGCCACAACGGTCACCTCGATGTCGTGCGTGAACTCCTCGACGGACAGACCGGTGTCTGACTTCGGGAGATGCAGCTTCAACCGGGCCCACTCCGGGTGCGTTGAATCCCCTCCTCCCATGCCCATGCCGACGACCCGAGACCGTTACCGTCACATAATCCGTCGGACAGGCCTTAGGCGTCCGTACGGATCACCACCACCAGATTGCGCGGTCCGTGGACGCCCTCGACCCGCTCCAGCTCGATGTCGGACGTCGCCGAGGGGCCGCTGATCAGGGTCGTCGGCCGCTCCGGCACCAGCCGGGCCACCGCCTCCGGGACACCGGCCACGACCGACGTCAGGTCGACGACGCAGACATGCAGGTCGGGTACGAGGGAGAGCGCGCGCCGGCCCTGGCCCGCCGATCCGTCCAGGAAGATCGTGCCGGTCTCGGCGCAGGTGACGGCCGACGCCGTCACCACGCCGTCCAGCGCGTCGAGGCTCGGCGCAGGGATGTCGGCCGAATCCCGCAGGATCTCGCCGTCGTAGGCGCCGAGCCACCGCTCGTCCAGGCCGTCCGGGACGCCGATCCTCCGGGCGCCCCGTTCGCGCAGGATCCCGGCGATCACGTCGGCCGTGCGGTCGCTCGTGACGGCGTGGACCGTCGCCTTGTAGTCGACGAGCCGGTCGGTCAGGAGCGCGAGGCGCTCGGCGTCCGGGAGGGTGCGGCCCGTGCGGTAGGCGCGGGGGATCTCGGTGGCGGGAGCGGGCGCGAGGGCCAGGGCGTCCCTGATCCGGCCGAGCACGGTGTCGCGGGCGGTGGTCACCGGTCCTCCTCGGGTGCGGCGGTGCGCCGGGCGCCTTCCTCGGCCGCGGTCCGCATCGTCTCCGCTCCTTCGGCCGACGCCAGCCAGGAACGGAAGGACTGCTTGGGCGGTGCAGCGGTGTCCCGGCTGTCGCTCCAGCCGCTGAGCGGCGGGGGCAGCCGGGAGAGAGTGCCGTCGCGTCCGGCGACGACCCGCCCGAGGGCGGCGGCCTTCTGCGCCGCGGTGAAGAGTTTTGGCCTTTTCATCACCCCGGCCGCGGCCTTCATCGCGAGCTTCTCCGCCGTGGTTCCGGACTGTTCGGTGTGCTGGTGGCGCAGCTCGACGAGCATCGAGGGGATGTCGATCTTCACGGGGCAGGCGTCGAAGCATGCGCCACAGAGGCTGGAGGCGTACGGCAGCGAGCTGTTGGGGTCGTCCTTCGCCGCGTGCATCCCGGCGAGCTGCGGGGTGAGGACCGCGCCGATCGGGCCGGGGTACGTCGATCCGTAGGCATGGCCGCCGGCCCGCTCGTAGACGGGGCAGACGTTGAGACAGGCCGAGCAGCGGATGCAGTTGAGGGCCTCGCGGCCGATCGTGTCGGCGAGCGCGGCGGTGCGTCCGTTGTCCAGGAGGACGAGGTGGAAGTCCTGCGGCCCGTCCCCCGGGGTGACGCCCGTCCACATCGACGTGTACGGGTTCATCCGCTCGCCCGTCGAGGACCGCGGCAGCAACTGGAGGAAGACCTCCAGGTCCTGGTGGCGCGGCAGGACCTTCTCGATGCCCATGACGGTGATGAGGGTGTCGGGCAGGGTCAGGCACATGCGGCCGTTGCCCTCCGACTCGACCACGGCGAGGGTCCCGGTCTCGGCGATGCCGAAGTTGGCGCCGGAGACGGCCACCTTGGTCGTCATGAACTTCTCGCGGAGATAGGAGCGGGCCGCGGCGGCGAGGTGCGCGGGCACGTTGTCGAGGTCCGGGTCGACGCCGGGGATCTCGTCGAGGAAGATCTTCCGGATCTCGTCGCGGTTGCGGTGGATCGCGGGGACGAGGATGTGCGACGGCTTGTCGTCGGCGAGCTGCACGATGAGCTCGGCCAGGTCCGTCTCGTAGGGGGTGATGCCGGATGCTTCGAGGTGCTCGTTGAGGCCGATCTCCTGGGTGGCCATCGACTTCACCTTGATGACGTCGCGGCTGCCGGTCGCGCGGATCAGCCGGGTGACGATCTCGTTGGCCTCGACGCCGTCACGCGCCCAGTGGACCGTGCCGCCGTGCTCGGTGACCTTGCGCTCCAGCTGCTCCAGGAGTTCGGGCAGCCGGTTCATGGTGTCGGTCTTGACGGCCGATCCGGCGTCACGCAGCTGCTCCCAGTCGGGGAGTTCACCGGTGACGCCGAGGCGCTTGGTGCGGATGGTGCGGGTGGCCCTGCCGAGGTTTCGGCGCAGCTGTTCGTTGCGGAGTTCGTCGTGGGCAGCCTCGGGGAACGTCCTGTCCCCGCGCAGGTTTCCGGTGCCGTACGGGGAGCGGGGCGGGGCGGCGGGCATGCCGAGGAACGTGCTCATCGGGCGGCCTCCTTCAGGGCGTACGGCGCGGTGCGGGTGGAGCCGAGGATCTGGGCGAGATGCAGGGTGCGCGTACCGGACCTGATGCGGGAGAGCCCGCCGCCGATGTGCATCAGGCAGGAGGAGTCCCCCGCGGAGCAGACGTCGGCCTTGGTCCCGGTGATGTTGCGCATCTTGTCCTGGAGCATCGCCGTGGAGGTCTCGGCGTTCTTGACGGCGAACGTGCCGCCGAAGCCGCAGCACGATTCGGCCTCGGGAAGCTCGACCAGGTCGATGTCCTCGACGGCACGCAGGAGCCGCAAGGGCTTGTCGCCCACCCTGAGCATGCGCAGGGAGTGGCAGGTGGGGTGGTAGGTGACGCGGTGCGGGAAGTAGGCGCCCACGTCGGTGACACCGAGGACGTCGACGAGCAGTTCGGAGAGCTCGTACGTCTTCGCCTTGACCGTGGCGACCCCGGCGCGCAGCGCGGCGTCCCCGTACCGCTCGGCGACGAGTTCGTGCTGGTGGCGGACGGAGCCGGCGCACGAGCCGGACGGCATGACGACCGCCTCGATCGAGGGGTCCCCGAACTGCGCGGCGAAGTCGCGGACCAGCGGGACGGGTTCGCGCTGGTAGCCGGTGTTGACGTGCATCTGGCCGCAGCAGGTCTGGTCCGGCGGGAAGACCACCTCGTGACCCAGGCGGGCGAGCAGCACCGCGGTCGATCTCACCGCCTCCGGGAAGAGCGTGTCTCCCAGGCAGGTGGCGAAGAGTCCGATGCGCATGGGACCTCCCGCGTCGATTTATGGTCCGACCATACTAGCCTCGGTCCGTAGGGGGAAGCGTGCGGGCACGCCCGGCCCGCGCGGAGCCGAACGGGGGCGGGGGGGGGGGGGGAGCCCCCCCCCCCCCCCCCCCGCGCCCCCCCCCCCCCCCCCCCCCCCAAAAAAAAAAAAAAAAAAACCCCCCCAAAAGAG
>NZ_JBHJYN010000020.1:0-6485 GCF_042270185.1 Streptomyces sp. NPDC055962 | reverse complement strand
GTTTTTGTGTGGGGTGTTTTTTTTTTTTTTTTTTGGGGGGGGGGGGGGGGGGGGGGGGGGGGGGCGGCCGGGGGGGGGGGGGGGGGGGGGGGGGGGGGGGGGGGCGCCCCCCCCCCCCCCCCGCCCCCGTTCGCCCCACACGTCCCGCCCCTACCGGGGCTCGTTCCCGTCGACCAGGGTTCCGTGGAGGCCCCGGATGTGCTCCTCGACCAGGTCGGCCGCCTCGCCGCCGCGCCCCTCGCGCACCAGCCGGAGGAGGTGTGCGTGCTGGGCGTTGAGCGCGCCCGCCGTCGCCGGCCAGTCGTCGGTCTCCTCCAGCGCGCGCAGGATCAGCGGGCGGACGGACTCGCGGACCGCCGAGGTGAGGGTGGAGGTGAGGGCGTTGCCCGAGCTCCCGGCGATCACCACGTGGAAGCGGGTGTCGAGGTCGTTGAATTCGGCGACGCCGACGTCCGGCTCGCCCATCCGCCGGACGAGTTCCGCCGCGGCGTCGAGGTCCTCGGCCCGGGCGTGGCGCGCGGCGGCCTCCCAGCTCGACCGCTCCAGCACGACCCTCGCCTCGAGGACGTCGTGCAGGCTGTAGCTGCCGAGCGCGAAGTGGAGGCGCAGCAGCCGCCCCAGCGCGTCGTCGGGGTTGCGGACGATGCGCGCCCCTGAGTCCGGGCCACGACCGGGCTGGGCGACCAGCACACCGATCGTCTCCAGCACCCTGAGCGCCTCGCGCAGCGCGGACCGGCTGACGCCGAGCACCGGCGCGAGCTCCCGCTCGGGCGGCAGGCGGTCGCCCGCCTTGAGCTCTCCGGCGAAGACCCGTTCCTCGATGCTCTGGAGCACCAGCTCGTGGGTACGGGACTGCCGTACGGGTTGCCACTCGACGGGCATCCGCTACTCCCTGCTCCGGGCGATTCGCATGTCCCGACTATGTCACACAGGACGTGTGGTCGGACCAAAGCGCCGAGGCGGCTCAACGGGGGCGCGGCGCCCTGTTCCGGTGCCTGCTCCGCTGGGGGTCGAGGAGCTGGCCGGCCATCCCGGCCACCACGAGCCCGGCGGCGATGAGCAGACCGTGGCCCATGGCGATACCCGCCACCAGGCCGACGACTCCGACGGCGAGCCACGCCCACGTCGGGCCCGGACGCCGTCCGCGCGGGACGTCCGCGCGTGCGGGGCCGTCGCCGCCGGTCCGGCTCCCGTGGCCGCGCGGACGGTCGTCGTGCCGGGGCATGTCGTGCCGGCGCATGGTGACTCCCTTCTCGATCGGGACCCGTCGGGTCCGGCTCCATCGTCGCCGCCCGAGGGCGCCGGGGACATGGGGGCCGGCACCCATCTTCGAGGGGGGCCGCCATGCAGACGCGGCCACGGGACGCTCGCGCGGCGGTGCACCCTCCCCGACCGGCGATAGTGGAGGCAGTCGCCCGAGTACCCGACCGAAGGAGGCCGTGCGGTCTTGTCCCTGTTCTGGCGCATCTTCCTGCTCAACGCGGCCGTTCTGGTCGCGGCCGGCGCGCTGCTGCTGCTCGGCCCGATCACCGTCTCGGCCCCCGTGGTGCTGACCGAGGCGCTGATCCTGGCCGGCGGCATGGCCCTGATGCTCGGCGCGAACGCGCTGCTCCTGCGGCTGGGTCTCGCCCCGCTCCAACGGGTCACCCGCGCGATGACGACCACCGATCTGCTGAGCCCGGGTCCGCGCCCCGAGGTCGCCGGCGAGGGGGAGGTCGCGGCGCTGATCGAGACGTTCAACAGCATGCTCGACCGCCTGGAGGCGGAGCGGGCGACGAGCAGCGCCCGCGCCCTCTGGGCCCAGGAGGCCGAACGCCGCCGGGTCGCACAGGAGTTGCACGACGAGGTGGGCCAGACCCTGACCGCGGTGCTGCTGGAGCTGAAGCGGGTCACGGGTCGCGCCCCGGAACCCCTGCGCGCCGAGCTGGCAGAGGTCCAGGAGATCACCCGGGGCAGCCTGGACGAGATCCGCCGGATCGCACGGCGCCTGCGCCCCGGCGTACTGGAGGAGCTGGGCCTGGTCAGCGCGCTGACGGCCCTGACCACCGAGACACCGACGCCGGCGGGGCTGACGGTCCGGCGCCGCTGGGAGAAGGACCTGCCTCCGCTCGGGGAGGAGGCGGAGCTCGTCGTGTACCGCATCGCCCAGGAGGCGGTCACGAACACCGTCCGGCACGCCCGGGCCACCCTGTTGGAGCTCTCCCTGCGGCGCAGCCCTTCCGGGGTGGAGCTGCGGATCAGCGACGACGGGCGGGGCCTCGGCGGCGCTCCCGAGGGCGCGGGCCAGCGCGGCATGCGTGAACGTGCGCTGCTCATCGGCGCCACCCTCGCTCTCGGCAGCGGTGCGACGGGCGGCACCGAGGTGCGCCTCGACGTACCCGTACGGAACGGAGACACCTGACCATGCCCCACTCCCCCGCCGGTTCCGGGCCGACCCGCATCCTGCTCGCCGACGACCATGCGCTGGTCCGCCGGGGGGTGCGGCTCATCCTCGACGGCGAACCGGACCTCCAGGTCGTCGCCGAGGCGGGCGACGGCGCCGAGGCCGTCGAGATGGCGCGGACGGAACGCCCGGACCTTGCCGTCCTGGACATCGCGATGCCCCGCCTGACAGGCCTTCAGGCCGCCCGCGAGTTGTCCCGGGTGATGCCGGAGCTGCGCATCCTCATGCTCACCATGTACGACAACGAGCAGTACTTCTTCGAGGCACTCAAGGCCGGCGCCTCGGGCTTCGTGCTGAAGTCCGTCGCCGACCGGGACCTCGTCGAGGCGTGCCGCGCGGCCATGCGCGACGAGCCGTTCCTCTACCCGGGCGCGGTCACCGCCCTCATCCGGAACTACCTGGACCGGGTCAGGGGCGGCGGCGACGTACCGGAGCGGGCGATCACCGAGCGCGAGGAGGAGATCCTCAAGCTGGTCGCCGAAGGCCACTCGTCGAAGGAGATCGCGGGCATGCTCGTGATCAGCGTCAAGACCGTCGAGCGGCACCGCGCCAACCTGCTGCAGAAGCTGGGACTGCGCGACCGCCTGGAACTCACCCGCTACGCGATCCGGGCCGGTCTGATCGAGCCGTGAGAAGGGGGCCCGGCGCCCCGGAACCCCGCGTGCCCGTACCCCTCACGGAGGCGGTACGGGCACACGCCGTCTCCGGGCGGTACCTCCCGGACACGGGACGGCCGGAGGGCTCCCCCATGGCGCGTCACGTGCGGAACAACCCACTCCGGAAGTCATCGCGGAATTCCCCTTGCGCAATGGTCAAGAAACGTTGACCATTGACGCATGCCTGATGACGAACTCCCTGAGACCTTCCACGTCTCCACCGACGAGCAGTTGCGCGCCGTCTCCAACCTCACGCGTCACCGGATCATGGCCACGCTCCGCTTCGAGCCCGCGACGATCACGCAGATCGCCGAGCGCATGGGCCTCGCGAAGGGGAGCTCCAGCTACCATGTGCGGCTGCTCGAGAAGGCCGGCCTGGTGAAGGTGGTACGGACGCGGAAGGTCCGGGGGGTCACCGAGCGGTACTACGCGATGGCCGCCCGGTCGATCGAGATGCCGGATCCGGGCGAAGGGGGGCCCGACGTGCTGATGCGGCACGCGGTGGCGGACCTCGAGGCATCGCCGGCGGACGGCGAGCGGCACGTGCGGATGGCGCATCTGCGGCTCACCGAGGAGCAGTTCGCTGAGCTGGGGGCACGGCTGGAGGCACTGGCGGACGAGTACCGGGAGCTGTCGGATCCGGCGCTTCCGGACGTGTCCCTGACCTTCGCACTGTTCCGGCCGGCACCGCACAAGCAGACCCAGGGGGACTCCGAGTGACGCTGCACGAAGGAAAGCTGCCGACCGGGTTCGGGCGGCTGTGGACGGCACAGACGGTGTCCTCGCTCGGGGACGGGGTGACGCATGCCGCGCTGCCGCTGCTCGCGTTGACGCTGACGCGGGATCCGATGGCGCTCGCCGTCGTCGCGGCCGCCGGGACGCTGCCCTGGCTGCTCTTCGGGGTGCTCGGCGGTGCGCTGGTGGACCGCTGGGACCGCCGGCGCACGATGTGGGTCGCGGACGTGGCCCGTGCAGCGCTACTCGCGGTACCGGCGGCAGCGGCCGTGCTCGACGTGCTGAGCATTCCGCTGCTCGCGGCCGTCGCCTTCCTGCTCGGCCTCGGCGGCCTCTTCTTCGACACGGCCGCCACGGCCTACCTGCCGGATCTGCTCGGCCGCGACTCCGTGCTCCTGGAGCGCGCCAACTCCCGTCTGCGCGGCACGCAGACCGCCGCTTCGGGCTTCGCGGGGCCCCCCTTGGGCAGCGCCCTGCTCGCCCTCGGGCGGGCGGTTCCGCTCCTCGCCGACGCGGTGTCGTTCGCGGTCTCCGCACTGCTCGTACGGTCGTTGCCCACCGCGCCCCGGCCCGTGCCGCAGGCCCGCGAGTCGCTGCTGCGCCAGGCGCGGGCCGGTGCCTCGTACGTGTTCCGGGATCAGCTGCTGCTCGGACTCGCGCTGCGTCCGGCGGTCGGGAACATCGCCTTCCTCGCCGTGGAGACCGTCCTCGCCCTCTTCGCTCACGACCGCCTCGGCATCGGCGCCTTCGGCTTCGGCCTGCTTCTCACCGCGGAGGCCACCGGGGGCCTTCTCGGAGCGGGCATCGCCTCCCTCCTCGGCCGCCGGCTCGGCACCGGCACCGCGCTGACCTGCACCGCCGCGGTCGAAGGGCTCGCCGTCCTGGGACTGGCCGCCGCCCCCGACGCGTACGTCGCCGGCCTCGCGCTCGCCGTCTGCGGAGCGGGCATGGGCGCCACGATGGTGCTCGCCCCCTCCCTCCGGCAGGCGATCGTCCCCGCCCATCTGATGGGCCGGGTCGCCTCGACCTCCCGCATGCTCGCCATGTGCGCCGCCCCGTTCGGCGCCTTCCTCGGCGGCTGGCTGGCCACCGCCTACGACGTGCGCACCCCGCTCTACGCCGCCGCATCCCTCCTCCTCGCCATGACCGCCCTCACGGCGACCATGACCAGCGACCGCCGGGTCGAAGCGGCGCTGCGTGCCGCGGCCCCGGCCGGGGAACCGGATGCCCCGGGCCTTCGGGATTCCGTTCAGCAGGCTGCCGTCCACGGCTCCGCGGAGTCGCCGGTCCGGTGAGCCCGGCCGGCCCTTCCATCCGCGACGCGATTCCGGTGACCTCAGCCGACAGCGGCTGGGGGATGCCGGGTTCGCCCGCGTCCACGGATCGCCTGCGTGCCGGCGGATGAGGCACCGCCACCTGTGACGTGACGACGACCACGCTGTGTGTTTCATACGATTCTCACCCAGTGCGCCTACGGTGCTCTCGTGACCCAGACGACCCCGCCCGGCTGGCATCCAGACCCCGGGCACTCAGGAATCGGCCCCCTTCAGGAACGCTGGTGGGACGGGAGCCGCTGGACCGACCAACTCCGGATACCTCCCGCGACGGTCAGGCGCCGTCGCATACGCATCGGCGCGGGCATCGCAGCGGGCATCGTCGTACTCGCGGCCGTCGGCGGCGGCGCGTATCTGCTGGGCGACCGTTCCGACGACTCCTCCGCCGCGGCACCCGCCCCCTCGGAGAGCCCCCGCCTCCCCGGCGCCCCGGGCGGCGGCGGACAGGACGGCGGGCAGGACGGAGGCCAGGGCGGCGGACAGGGCCCCGACCAGCAGCAGATGCCGCAGACCGAGGACGGGTACGCCACCGACGCGGCCAGCGGCATCAGCATTCCCGTCCCCGACGGCTGGACCGGCCAGTCGGGGCCGATCGGCGCCGGTGTGCAGACCGGCGAGTACGCCTGCCCCGGTGCCGAGTCGGAGACCTGCGTCCGCGGCGGAGTGACCTCCGCACCGGCCCAGGCCCTGAAGATCGACGCGACCACCGCGAAGGCCGCTGCCAAGGCCGACATCAAGGCCAACGCCGAGGAGTCGTACGGCGAGAAGATCTACGGCGGCATCACCTCGCACGAGGAACTCAGGTCCGAGGCCGTCACGGTCGCCGGGCAGAAGGGCTTCGCGGTGCGCTGGAAGGTGGTGACGAAGAACGGCGACGACGGATACGTCGAGTCGCTCGCGTTCCCCTCCCCCAACGTCAAGGGCATGCTGGTCGTCGTGCGCTCCGGCTTCGACATCAGCACCGAGGCACCGAAGCTCACGGTCCTGGACGACATCACCAAGGGCATCAAGGCGGCACGGGGAACGGGCTCCGGCCAGACCACCTGACGACAGGCCACAGACGCCTCGGAGGCCGTATCGGGAACATCCGATACGGCCTCCGGCCTTCGGAGAGCGAGGCGGTGGGCTGCCCTCCGGTGGTGCGTCAGGCCGTCGTGGCCGGCACCGGGCGTGCCGGGGGCCCCGGCACGGTCCAGGTCTCCCTGCCACGGAGCAGCGTGGACAGGTCGCCCTTGCCGTGCTGCTCGATCGCGGTGTCGAGCTGGTCGGACATGAGTACGTCGTAGACCGGGCGCTCCACACTGCGCAGGACGCCGA
>NZ_JBHJYN010000019.1:85736-110866 GCF_042270185.1 Streptomyces sp. NPDC055962 | reverse complement strand
GTGTCACCCGCCACAGTGGCGGGTGACACGGCCCTCTCGCGTACGACGCGGTGACGGGGGGGGTCGGCCTCCGGACGTCGCACCCGCGACCGGCCGGCACGGCCTCCACGGGGCCCCACCCGGCCCACCTCCCCCGGCGGCCGCCCGGCCCGGTCATCCTGCCGCCACCCGGGGGACGTTCTCACTCCCCCCGGTCGTGACCGCGGTGCTCCGCGGCGATGCCGAAGCGGCTCCGTTCGCCCGCAGCGGACGGCGCCGAGTGGATCGAGGACACCGAACGAATCACCTGCTCCTCCTCCGCCGACTCCTCGCTCTCGAGTCGCTGCAGGTCAGCGGCTGAGACCAGCGCCACGAGCGGCTTCCCGTGGCGGGTCACCACCACTCTCTCGCCGCCGTAGACAACGCGGTTGATGAGCTCGGCGAGCTCTGCACGGGCTTGCGTCACCGGAATCTCGTAGGCCATAGTCCCCATCATAACCTTCTGTACGTCCTGTACATTTTTTACGTACGGCTCGCGCACGGTTGTGCCTGTTGGGAATCCGAGGAAAGGCATCGTCATGTTCCGACCCGCCGCCCGCCACGTCCTGCCCGAGTTCACCGAGCGCACCGCCTACGGCTCCCGGAGCATGGACCCGTACTCGAAGCTGTTGTCCGAACGGATCGTCTTCCTCGGCACGCCCGTCGACGACACGGCGGCGACCGACCTGATCGCGCAGTTCATGTACCTGGAGCACGCGGACCCGGACCGGCCCCTCTCCCTCTACATCAACTCGCCCGGGGGTTCCTTCAACGCCATGACGGCGATCTACGACACCATGCGCTTCCTCGCCTGCGAGGTGGAGACGTTCTGCCTCGGCCAGGCGGGCGCCGGCGCGGCGGTCCTGCTCGCAGCCGGCGCGCCCGGACACCGACATGCCCTGCCGGGTGCGCGGGTAGTCATCCAGCAACCCGCTCTGGACGAGCCGGTGCAGGGCCAGCCCTCCGATCTCGACATCCAGGCCCGCGAGCTGCTGCGCGAACGCGAGCTGCTCACGGCCATGCTGGCCCGTCACACGGGGCGTTCCACGCGGGAGATCAGCGACGACATCGAACGGGACACCATCCTCGACGCCCCTGCCGCCCTGGCGTTCGGGCTGGTGGACCACGTCGTGGAGAACCGCACGCCGTCCCAGCCGCCGCGCCCCGCGAGGTGAACAGCCGATGCTCCCACCCCAGTTCCCACCGCTCCCCGCACTGACCCGCGCGGAGGCCGAGTTCGTCGACTGCTATCTGGAAGTGCTCGACCAGCTCGGCCGCATCAATCCCGCCCGGGGCAGCGACACATACGGAGCGCTCCGGGCTGCCCAGGCTCTCGCGTCCAGGGCGACCGCCCTCCGCGACGCCCTCGCGCTGATGCACGACCGGGGTGAGTCGCAGATCCACGCGGACACCCTGGCCAGGGTGCTGCGACTGCTGGACGGCGAACGACGCGCGGGGCGGGTCGCCGTGCCTCCCGCCCCTACGGGCTGAGCGGTCCGGCCGCCCTGCGGACGGGGCGGTCGGCACGCCCGACGGACAGGGCGGCAGGGGCGTCCGCGGACGGGGCGGCAGGGGTGTCCGCGAGCAGGACGGCACGGCCGTCCGGTACGGCGACGGATCGCCCCCGGTGGCGCCGCTTTTCGACACGCCCGACGAGCCGATGAGTTTTCCTCGCTCGTTCGGCGTAGGAGCTCCCCCGCCCGGGGGACAGCCCGACTTGCGCACCGCATGCGGACGCTGAACGGAATGCAACGTTCCGCTGCTGGTACACGGCTGGTCGGCCCCGGCCGCCGGGGCCAGCCGGCCGTCGCGTCCACCCGATCGGATCAGTCGTGACGACTCTCACATATCGACACTTCAGCCAGGAAATCCGGCAGGGCGTGCGTAAAGATCCCTGGGACGACAAGCCCCCGCCACCGCGGCGGGGCGGTCCGGGCGGACGCCGAGTCCTGCCGCTGTCCGGATGCCTGGTCGACAGAAGTGGATCGGCAGGAGTGGAGGACCCGAGCACAACGGGCCGGCCGGAGTTCCGGACGGTCCTCGGGGTGAAGCCGCTTCGCGCGGCCGGGCAACTTCGCCAGCCCGAACCCGACAGGTCATCCTTCACAGGCGGCTGACGAAGGGTTGCGCATGACTGCGCAGGTTCATGTCCCGTCTCTGTTCGCCCGGGTCGGTACGGCCTCGGCTCTGACATTCGCCGTAGGGACCACCATGCTGGCCCCCGGCTTCGTGAACGACGCCGAGGCCGCCGCCCACTCGGCGACGGCACTCAGGATCGCCGCGTCGAAGAAGGGGGCGCCCTACAGATGGGGCGCCACAGGCCCTCACCGGTTCGACTGCTCCGGGCTCACGCTCTACTCGTTCAAGAAGGCGGGGAAGAAACTACCCCGCACGGCTCAGCAGCAGTACAACAAGACCCGCCATATCTCCAGGTCGCAGCGGAAACGCGGCGACCTGGTCTTTTTCCATGCGGGGCGCAGTGTGTACCACGTCGGCATCTACGCCGGCAGCGGGAAGATCTGGCATTCGCCGAAGACCGGGGCGGTGGTCCGGCTGGAGAAGATCTGGTCCGGCAACGTCTGGTACGGGAGGGTCCGCTGACCCTCCCTCATCTCTGGTTCAGCGCAGCAGGGGCCCGGTCACCAGCACGAGCCCCAGCGCGGTGAGCGCCGTGCCACTGCCGCCCTCGATCGCGCGGGCGGTACGCGGCCGGCGCAGCCACCGGCCCAGGCGGTCCACCAGGAGCGCCACGGCCGGGAACCAGACGAGCGCGAGCAGGACGACGACCGAGGCGAGCAGCAGGGTCCTCGGCAGGGGCGGCTGTCCGTCGGGGACGAACTGGGGCAGCAGGCTCAGGAAGAGCACGGGTGCCTTCGGGTTCAGGGCGTTGGTCAGGAAGCCCTGGCGCAGCGAACGCCGGAGCCCCGAGGGCGCCCGGCCGCCCGTCTCCGCACCCCTGTCCGCTCCGCCGGCGGACCGCCGGAGCGCGTACAGGCCGCTGAGACCGAGGTAGAGCACGTACGCGCCGCCGAGCAGCTGGACGGTGCGGAAGAGGACCGGCATCGTCACGAGCACGGCGGCGAGTCCGGCGACGGCCAGGGCCGTGTGCACCACGAGCCCTCCGGCGACTCCCACCGCGGTGGCCAGCCCGGACCGCCGGGATGCGAGCGCGTTGCGTACGACCACCGTGAAGTCGGCGCCGGGCAGCGCCACCATTCCTGCGGCCACGGCCAAGAAGGCGAGCAGTTGTGCGTCCATGGGGACACCCTGACGGCTTGAGCCCTTTAGCGTGTACTTGCAATCTTCATGGTCTGCCAAAAGGAATGCTTCATGTACGACCCGACACGGCTGGCCGCGCTGGTGGCGGTGGCCGAGGCAGGCTCGATCACACGGGCCGCCGCGCGGCTCGGCTACACCGCACCCGCGCTCTCCCAGCAGCTGGCCAAGCTCGAACGGGAAGCGGGGGCCGCCCTCCTCGTCCGGCACCACCGGGGGGCGCGGCTGACGGCTGCCGGTGAGCTGCTGGCGGGGCGGGCCAGGCGTGTGCTGGACGAGATGGACCAGGCGCGGCACGAACTGGCCCGGCTCGCTGGGCTGTCCGGCGGCCGGCTGCGGGTCGGCACCTTCGTGACGGCCGGGATCCATCTGCTGCCCCCGGTGCTCACCGCGTTCCGCCGCGCCCACCCCGACGTGGAGCTGAGCGTCACGGACTACGAGCCGCCCGCCGGTGTGGCCGCGGTGGCGGCGGGCGACGTGGATCTGGCCCTCACCCATGCGTACGAGCCCGCGGCGGCCGGGCCGATGCCGGCGGGGGTGTCCGTCGAGCCGCTGCTCGTCGAGGAACTGGTGCTGGTCACCGCGCCCGGGCAGATGCTGTCCGAGGGCAGCGGACCGCTGCCCGTCGCGGGACTGGCGGGCCGCCCTTTGATCAGCAGTGCGCCGGAGCACCCACCGCGGCGCGGGGTGGAGCGTGCGCTGGCCGAGGCGGGGGCCACCCCTGCCGTGGTGTGCGAGTCTCCCGGCTATGCCCTGGTCTGCGCTCTGGTCAGCGCGGGCCTGGGCGTGGCGGTGGTGCCGGAGATGGTGGCCGCGATGTCACCGGCGCCGCTCGCGGTGCGGCGCCTGGAACCGGCCGCCTTCCGGCGGACGATCTCCGTGGTGCACCGGGGGAACGGGAACACCCCCGCGGCGGGGACGCTGATGGCACTGCTGCGGAGCGGCTTCGGACGGGCCTCCGCCCCGTGAGACGGCCGCCCGGCCCGTCACTCCCGAAGGGCGGCTCGCCCCCGCATTCTTCAGGCCTGCGCCGGGACCGGCCAGGGAAGCACGATCGACACGGTCTTGCCCCCGTCCGCGGTGGGGCTGACGCCGAGCCGACCGCCGTACTCCTTCGCCAGGGCCCGGATGATGACCATGCCCCGGCCGTTGTCCTGGCGTACGGCGGCGGGAAGCCGCTGGGGCCAGCGCGGATGGCTGTCCGTCACCCCGAGGAAGAACTCCACGTCCCGGTCGAGCCGGAGGTCCACGGTGAAGGTGGGCGACTGGCCGAAGGTGTGCTGGACGGCGTTGGTGGCGAGCTCCGAGACGATCAGCCGGATGGTCTCGGCCGTGTCGCTGTCCTCGGCCAGGCCCCATTCGGTGAGTACGCGCGCCACATGTCTGCGGGCCGCGGAGACCGAGGCCGGATCGCTCGGCAGAGTGACGGTTGCTTCCTGATGGTCTGCCATGGCGACGCCGTCCCTTTCACGCCCTGACCGGCCCACGGCCGGCCTGGATGGTGCTTCGCGCCAGACTGCCACCGATACGGTCCTCCATGACGGCGATCCACCAAGATATGCATATATCTATCGCTCATTACGGTGAACTCGGCCCCCTGATCCGTGTACGGGCGCGACACTGGCCCCTTTCCGAGTCGGCCCCGCCGGCACGGCTCACCGCACAACGGGAGGAGGCCGCGATGCGGAACGGCCCCGCGGTACGCCGTCGCAAGCTCGGTGAGGAGCTGCGCTGTCTGCGCCACACGTCGGGACTCACGAGCCGGGACGCCGCCGCCGTGCTGGGCTGGCACCAGTCCAAGGTGAGCCGGATCGAGACGGGGGTGAGCGGGGTGTCGCCCGGTGACGTGACGCGGCTCCTGGAGGTCTACGGCGTGGACGACGCACAGCTGCGGTCCCTGCTCACTGCGCTCGCCGGCTCGGTGGGCGGCGGGGGAAGCGGCTGGTGGCACGCCTACCGCGGGCTCATCCCTCCGCAGTACCGCGACTTCATCAGCCTGGAGTCACAGGCGGAGGCCGCCAGGACGCTCGAGACGTCGGTGGTGCCGGGGCTGCTGCAGACGGCCGACTACGCGCGGGCCGTGACCCGGTCGTCGCTGGGCGGGCTGCCGTCCGCTCAGCTCGATTCCCTGGTGGAGGTCAGACTCGCCCGGCAGAGCGTGCTCCGGTCATCCCGTCCGCTGCGTCTGAGCGTCGTGCTCGACGAGGCCGTACTGCGGCGTGAGGTCGGCGGCCCCCGGGTCATGGAGCAGCAATTGCGCCATCTGACGGAGGTCGCTCAACTTCCGCACGTGACGCTGCAGTTGCTTCCGTTCGAGGCAGGGAGCTATATCGGCCTCACCGGACCTTTTGTAATCCTCTCTTTTTTGAGCACTTCTGATCTGGATGTGGTCGTTCTTGACCACTTGACGAGTAGCCTCTATCTGGAGCGGAGAGAAGACCTCGAGGCGTACAGCTCGGCCTTCCGCACGATGCAGGCACACGCGCTGTCGCCGGAGCGTTCGCTGGACCTCATCGCCGCAGTAGGACGCGGCGGTGGGGCGGAACCTTCAGACTGCCCGAGGGGGGCACGATGTCCGACCGTCCCGCACAGCACGCCCCGCACCCACCCAGGTGGCGGCGAAGCAGCCGCAGCACCGGCATGAACAACTGCGTGGAAGCCGCAGAGCTCGGCGGTGATCAGCTCGCCGTACGGGACTCGAAGGACACGGGCCTGCCGCCGCTGCGTTTCTCGGCGGCCGCCTGGACGTCCTTCCTCACGGGGCTGCACGGCCTCCCGGTCAGCTGACCGGGAGGGGGGCCGTCGCCACGAGCGTGCCCACGGCGGATTCGATCTGATCCTGTGTCAGGTCTGCCCGGGCCGTCAGCCTCAGCCTGGAGATCCCGTCCGGCACCGATGGCGGGCGGAAGCACCCCACCGCGAGACCGGCCGTCCGGCAGTCCGCCGCCCAGCGCACCGCGGACTCCGCCGAGGGCGCGCGCACCGACACGACGGCGGCGTCGGGGCGTACCGCGGTCAGACCTGCTGCGGTCAGCCGGCCGTGCAGTTCGACGGCGACCGCCCCCGCCCTGGCCGCGCGTTCCGGCTCGCGGCGCAGCAGGCGCAGAGCGCCCAGCGCCGCGCCGGCCGCGGCCGGCGCGAGGCCGGTGTCGAAGATGAACGTGCGCGCCGTGTTGACCAGGTGCCGGATGACCCGGGCCGGGCCGAGCACCGCTCCGCCCTGGCTCCCGAGCGACTTGGAGAGGGTGAGCGTGGCCACGATCCCCTCCTCGCCCGCGAGTCCGGCGCCCGCGAGCGCGCCTCGCCCGCCCTCGCCCAGGACGCCCAGCCCGTGCGCGTCGTCCACGAGGAGGGCGGCGCCCGCGCCACGGCAGACCTCGGCGAGTCCGGCCAGCGGGGCGGCGTCGCCGTCCACCGAGAAGACCGAGTCGGTCACGGCCAGCGCCCGTCCGCCGTGCGCGCGGAGTGCGGTGCGTACGGCCTCGGGATCCGCGTGCGGCACGACGGCGGTGGCGGCCCTGGAGAGCCGGCAGCCGTCGACGATCGAGGCGTGGTTGCCGGCGTCGGAGACGATCAGCGAGTCACCGCCGGTGAGTGCCGTGAGCGCCGCGAGGTTGGCCGCGTAGCCGGAGGAGAAGACCAGGGCCGCTTCGAATCCGCAGAATCCGGCGAGTTCGCATTCGAGTTCGGCGTGCAGCGCGGTGGAGCCCGTGACCAGCCGCGATCCGGTGGCGCCCGCGCCCCATGTCCGTGCCGCATCGGCCGCCGCAGCCGCGACCTCGGGGTTCCGGCTGAGCCCCAGGTAGTCGTTGCTCGCGAGGTCCAGCAGCTCGGACTCGGCGGGCCGGGGGCGCAGCGTCCGGACGAGTCCGGCCTCGGCGCGGCGCCGGGCCTCGTCGTCGATCCAGTCGAACGGGGCGTAGGACATGGGCGGGTCCCTCTTTGTAGGCAGCTCACAGACCCTAACCGGGTGCGCAACAGGCCAGGGTGTGGCAATACACACAGCATCGACCGGCTCTCCTGTCCGGTTCCTCCTTGGCCGATGACGGTGCCGTACGTCAGGATCAACGCCATGGACCTGCTGAACACGCTGGTGGAAAAGGGGCTGCGGCGCGAACTGCCGACCCGTGACGAAGCGCTCGCCGTACTGGCGACCTCCGACGACGAACTGCTCGACGTGGTGGCCGCGGCCGGAAAGGTGCGCCGCCAGTGGTTCGGCCGGCGCGTCAAGCTCAACTATCTGGTGAACCTGAAGTCCGGACTGTGTCCCGAGGACTGCTCGTACTGCTCGCAGCGCCTCGGTTCCAAGGCCGAGATCCTCAAGTACACCTGGCTCAAGCCGGACGAGGCGAAGAAGGCCGCCGCCGCGGGGGTGGCGGGCGGAGCGAAGCGGGTGTGCCTGGTGGCCAGCGGCCGCGGCCCGACCGACCGGGACGTCGACCGGGTGTCGCAGACGATCGAGGCCATCAAGGAGCAGCACGAGGGCGTCGAGGTGTGCGCCTGCCTCGGCCTGCTGTCGGAGGGCCAGGCCGACCGTCTGAGGTCCGCCGGCGCCGACGCGTACAACCACAACCTCAACACGTCCGAGGGGACGTACGGGGACATCACGACCACGCACACGTACGCCGACCGGGTGGACACCGTGCAGCAGGCGCAGGCCGCCGGCCTCTCGGCGTGCTCCGGTCTGATCGCGGGCATGGGCGAGACCGACGAGGACCTCGTCGACGTCGTCTTCTCGCTGCGGGATCTGGATCCCGACTCCGTCCCGGTCAACTTCCTGATCCCCATGGAAGGGACCCCGCTGGCGAAGGACTGGCACCTCACGCCGCAGCGCTGCCTGCGCATCCTCGCGATGGTCAGGTTCGTGTGCCCGGACGTCGAGGTACGTCTCGCGGGCGGCCGGGAGGTCCATCTGCGTTCGATGCAGCCACTGGCCCTGAACCTGGTCAACTCCATCTTCCTGGGCGACTACCTGACCAGCGAGGGCCAGTCCGGGCAGACCGACCTCGACATGATCGCGGACGCCGGTTTCGAGGTGGAGGGAGCGGACACCACGACGCTCCCCGAGCACCGTGCACCGGCGGCCGGGGGCTGCGGGTCGCACGAGGGCGGCTGCGCACCGTGCGGCGACACCGCCGAGACCGTGCCGGAGCCGTCCGGGGCGTCGGCGGCGCGTACGGATCTGGTGGCGGTCCGCCGCCGCGGCGCCGGGACGGACCTCGCACCCAATGCCTGATGCGCTCCGCCCCGCGGAACTCCGCGCCCTGGACCGGGCTCACGTCTGGCACCCCTACGGCCCCATGCCCGGCCGGCAGGAACCCCTGGTCGTGGAGTCCGCGTCCGGGGTGCGTCTCCGGCTCGCGGAACCCGCCCACGGGCAGCACGAGTTGGTGGACGGCATGTCGTCCTGGTGGTCTGCGGTCCACGGTTACAACCATCCGGTGCTCAACGAGGCCGCCCGCGGCCAGCTGGACCGGATGAGCCATGTGATGTTCGGCGGACTCACGCACGAGCCGGCCGTCCGGCTGGCCACCCGCCTGGTGGAGATCACTCCGGACCCGCTGCAGCACGTCTTCCTCGCGGATTCGGGCTCGGTCTCCGTCGAGGTCGCGGTGAAGATGTGCCTGCAGTACTGGCGCTCGGTGGGGCGGCCCGCGAAGCACCGGCTGCTCACCTGGCGCGGTGGCTATCACGGGGACACCTGGCAGCCGATGTCGGTGTGCGACCCCGAGGGCGGCATGCACGAGCTGTGGTCGGGGTCCCTCCCCCGGCAGATCTTCGCCGAAGCGCCGCCGGACGGCTTCGACGCGGAGCCGGACGAGGCGTACGCGGAGCACCTGCGCGAGCTGATCGCCGCCCGTGCCGACGAACTGGCGGCGGTGATCGTGGAACCCGTGGTCCAGGGCGCGGGAGGGATGCGCTTCCACTCCCCCGCCTATCTGCGGGTGCTCCGCGAGGCCTGCGATGCGAACGACGTGCTGCTGGTGTTCGACGAGATCGCCACGGGTTTCGGACGGACCGGACAGTTGTTCGCGGCCGGGCATGCCGGGGTGTCGCCGGATGTCAT
This sequence comes from Streptomyces sp. NPDC055962, assembly GCF_042270185.1. Taxonomy (NCBI): domain Bacteria; kingdom Bacillati; phylum Actinomycetota; class Actinomycetes; order Kitasatosporales; family Streptomycetaceae; genus Streptomyces; species Streptomyces sp. NPDC055962. Next base: position 101,505 of record NZ_JBHJYN010000019.1, on the reverse strand, counting down.
GTGTGTCGGCAAGGCGCTGACCGGTGGCTATCTGACGCTGGCGGCGACCCTGTGCACCACGCGGGTGGCCGAGGGCATCTCCAGCGGGGACGTGCCGGTGCTGGCGCACGGGCCGACGTTCATGGGCAATCCGCTCGCCTCCGCCGTGGCGTGCGCCTCCGTCGACCTGCTGCTGGGCCAGGACTGGGAGCTGGAGGTGAAGCGGATCGGCACGGGGCTGCGGTCCGGTCTCGCCGAGGCGGCCGGCCTGCCCGGCGTCCAGGACGTCCGGGTGCTGGGCGCGATCGGGGTCGTGCAGCTCGACCACGAGGTGGACATGGCGGCAGCGACGCGGGCCGCGGTCCGCGAGGGCGTGTGGCTGCGTCCGTTCCGCGACCTCGTGTACACGATGCCGCCCTATGTGACCGGTGACGACGATGTGGCACGGATCTGCCGCGCCGTGTGCGCGGCGGCGAAGGAGGGATGAGATGACGATCCTGGTGGTGACCGGTACGGGCACCGAGATCGGCAAGACGATCGTGACCGCGGCGGTGGCGGCCGCCGCCCGGGATCTCCGTGTCGCGGTTCTCAAACCGGCACAGACCGGCCTCGCCCCGGGAGAACCGGGGGACGCCGCGGAGGTGGCCCGGCTGGCGGGCTCTCATGTGACGGCGGTCGAACTGGCCCGGTTCCCGGAACCGTTGGCTCCCGCGACGGCGGCCCGCAGAGCAGGCTTGGCTCCCGTGCGCCCGTTCGAGATCGCCGATGCCGCTCAGAAGCTGGCGACGGAGCACGACCTCGTGCTGGTGGAGGGGGCGGGCGGCCTGCTCGTGCGCTACGACGAGGAGGGGGCCACGCTCGCGGACGCCGCGCGGCTGATGGCGGCGCCCGTCCTGGTGGTGGCCCCCGCGGGTCTGGGGACCCTGAACGCCACCGCACTGACGACGGAGGCGCTGAGGACGCGCGGGCTCACCTGCCCCGGAGTGGTGATCGGAAGCATGCCCGCCGAGCCGGACCTTGCCTCACGGTGCAACGTCGACGATCTCCCGGTCGCGGCGGGAGCCCCCCTGCTCGGCGCGGTGCCGGACGGGGCGGGGGCCTTGCCCCCTGCTGACTTCCAGGCCCGGGCGGCGAGTTGGCTCCTTCCGGAACTCGGCGGGAACCGGCACCCCGGATGAGCGGCTGAGCCGGCGCAAACGGGGGAGAATCGAGGTGGAGCCGTATCCACGTGCCCTCCGAGGAGGCCGATCATGCGACGACGCAGCGCACCTCTCCCCCGTGACGCGGTGCACCACCCGGTATTCGCCCGCTTCTACGCCCGTCTGAGCGTGACGGCCGACCTCAGAGGCGGTGTGGCGGCGCATCGCGAGGAGCTTCTCGCAGGTCTCTCGGGACGTGTCATCGAGATCGGGGCGGGCAACGGCCTCAACTTCGCGCACTACCCGGGCGCCGTGTCCGAAGTGGTCGCGATCGAGCCCGAGCGAAACCTGCGGCAGCTCGCGGCCGGTGCCGCACTGCGCGCGGAGGTACCGGTCGACGTGGTCCCGGGGACGGCCGAGGCACTGCCCGTGAAGAGCGAGGCGTTCGACGCGGCAGTGGCCTCGCTCGTGCTCTGCACCGTGCGGGACCTGCCACGAGCCCTGGCGGAGATCAAGCGGGTGCTGAGACCCGGCGGTGAACTGCGCTTCTTCGAACACACCCTGGCCCACGGCGGGGCTCTGGCGTCGGCGCAGCGTGCGGTGGACCGCACCTTCTGGCCGACGCTCTTCGGAGGCTGTCACACGGCACGGGACACCGTGACGGCGATCGAGAGGGCGGGCTTCGAGCTGGGCGTGTACCGCAGGTTCCGCATTCCTGAAAAGGGGATGCAGCTGCCCAGCTCCCCGTGTGTGATCGGCGTGGCCCGCCGGTCCGCCGCGGTGGACGGCTCGGTGGACAGGGGCTGAGGAGCCGAGGAGCTGCGGCCCTCGCCGGGTCCCGGTCCGGATTCCCTGCCGGCCCGGGTCAGATGCTCCAGCGGCGCAACTCGTCGGCGATGGACCTGACGTCGGCCTTGCCCTCCTTCACCAGCCGGGCTAGGTCACGCACCTGCTCCGGCGAGGTGATGACCTTCAGCCCCGAGGCGACGAGGTAGCCGTAGGCGACGGCGGAAGCGAACATCGCGTTGGAGTGTTCGAGCGCCGGGACGTGCAGGAGCAGTTGGAGCATGGCGGCCGCGCGGGAGTGCGGGTCGCTGTAGACGGGGCTGCCGAAGATCTCCGCCTCGTGCCGGCTGACAGCGGCGACGAGCGCACCCCAGTCGACGACCTGAGGATCACCGGGCGTCTTGTGCTCGGCGACCATGAGCAGCCAGGAAAGGTCGATCTGCAGGTTCAACGGGTGCCTTTGCGCTCCGTGCCGAACTCCTCGGCGAACACCGACTCGTACTGCTTCATGAAGTCGGCCGCTGCCTCGACGAAGGTGTGTCCCACCTCGCCCGCATCCTGTTTGACGAGTTCCTCTATGTAGCGGTTCACACTCATCCCCCGCTGCAGGGCGCGCTGGCGCGCCGCCTCGGCGGTGGCCTCGTCCACTCGAACGTTCAGCTGAGTCTTGGGCACGCCATCACGCTAGCGCGTGAGCGCTAGCACCCGCAAGAGGAGCGGGACGGCGTTCCCGCGGGGGGGGTGTAGGCCCGGACATGCGGGACACACGGACAGCGCCGGCGCCGCGGCGGAAATACCGCCCCTCCCCCGGGAGCTCTCTGGTTGGCTCACCCCATGACTGATCTCGACATCCGCCACGCCACCCTCGCGGACACCGATGCCGTACTGCGGTTCTGGCGCGAGGCGGCGAAGGGCACCAGCATCACCGACGACCACGACGGCGTCGCCCGGCTGATCTCACGGGACCCGGAAGCACTGCTCGTGGCGGAACGCGACGGCCGGATCACCGGCACCGTCATAGCCGGCTTCGACGGATGGCGATGCTCCGCGTACCGCCTCGCCGTCCACCCCGACTGCCGCAGGCAGGGCATCGCCACCGCACTGATGGACGCCGCGGAGCGACGCTTCGCGGCCCTCGGCGGGCGACGGGTCGACGCGATGGTGCTGGAGTCCAACACGCGGGCACATCACACATGGGGTGCAGGTGGCTACCATCGCGAGGACCACTGGCGGCGCTGGGTCAAGTCCCTCTGATCACCGCCGTGCGGCCGCCCGGACCGTTGCGGCCGGCCGCACACCCGTCACCGACCATGACATTTTGCCGATCCTTTACTATGGGTCCCGACTGTCCGAATCTTTTCGAAAGGTGTGAGCGTCCGCCCATGGGCGAGCCCCCCAGTAGTCGATACCACCGACGTCGCGCGATCCTTCCGCCCCTGCCCGATCATGGGACGGAGGTGAACCGATGACCGAAGTGCTCCTGCTCCTCGTGGCGATCCTGCTCTCCCTCCTCTGCGGCGTGTTCGTGGCGGCCGAGTTCTCCCTCACCACCGTGGAGCGCGGCGAGCTCGAACGGTCCGTCGAGCGAGGGGACCGCGGTGCGGCGGGAGCCCTCAAGGCCGTACGCAGCCTCACCTACCAGCTCTCCGGCGCCCAGCTCGGCATCACCGTCACCAACCTGGTCGTCGGCATGCTCTCCGAGCCGTCCATCTCCAAGCTGATCCGGGGGCCCGTGGAAGCGACCGGACTGTCGCCCGGCGTGTCCTCCTCGCTGGCGCTCGTCATCGGCACGGCGCTGTCCACCGTCGTCCTGATGGTGGTCGGCGAGCTCGTCCCGAAGAACTGGGCGATCTCGTCCCCTCTGGCCGTCGCCAGGGCGGTCGCCGCACCCCAGCGGGCGTTCACCGCCGTCTTCAGGCCCTTCATCAGCCATCTCAACAACACCGCCAACCGGATCGTGCGGCGCTTCGGCCTCGAACCGGCCGAGGAGCTGGCGTCGGCGCGCAGTCCGCAGGAGCTGGTGGCCCTGGCGCGCCACTCGGCCAAGGAGGGCGCGCTGGAGGCGGACACCGCCGAGCTCTTCGTACGCACCCTCAACCTGTCGGAGCTGACCGCGGAGAACGTGATGACGCCGCGCGTCCAGGTCACCGCCCTCGAGGTCCAGGCGACCGCCGAGGACGTCGCGAACGCCACCCGGGCCACGGGCCTCTCCCGGTTTCCCGTCTACCGGGGCAGCCTGGACACGGTCGTGGGTGTGGCGCACATCAAGGACGTGCTGGCCATTCCCGCGGACCAGCGCCCTCGCAAGCGGGTGTCGGACATGCTGCGCGAACCGCTGCTCGTACCGGAGACGCTCACCGTGGACCGCCTGCTGGACCGACTCTCCGGGAAGCTGGCCATGGCCGTCGTCATCGACGAGTACGGCGGGACGGCAGGAGTCGTGACGCTGGAGGACATCGTGGAGGAAGTCGTCGGCGAGGTGCGGGACGAGCACGACCCGCACGAGACCCCCGACCTGGCGGCCGCGGGTGAGGACGCGGACGGACGCACCCTGTGGTCCGCCGACGGAGCGGCCCGCACGGACCAGCTCCGCACCATCGGTCTGCGGGTGCCGGACGGACCGTACGAGACGCTGGCCGGGCTGATCGCCACGGAGGTCGGACGCATTCCGGTGGTCGGCGACGCCGTCGAGCTCACGGGCTGGCGGATCGACGTGGTGGACGCCTCCGGGCATCGCGCCGCACGTGCCCTGCTGCACGCGCCGCTGCCCGGCACCGACGAGCCGGCGGAGGACGAACGATGACCGCCGTACAGCTCTTCATCGGCTTGCTGACCCTGGTCGTCAACGCCTTCTTCGTCGGGGCGGAGTTCGCTCTGATCTCCGTACGCCGCAGCCAGATCGAGCCGGAGGCCGAGGCGGGGAACCGGCGCGCACGCAGCGTCATCTGGGGACTCGAACACGTGTCGGCCCTTCTCGCGGCGGCGCAGCTGGGCATCACGCTCTGCACCCTGGTGCTGGGCATCGTCGCCGAGCCCGCGATCGCCCATCTGCTGGAGCCCGTCTTCGACGCGGTGGGAGTGCCGCACGGACTGGTGCACCCGATCTCGTTCGTCATCGCCCTGACCGTCGCGACGTATCTGCACATGCTGCTCGGCGAGATGGTGCCGAAGAACATCGCGCTGGCCGAGCCCGCTCGCACCGCGCTGCTGCTCGGGCCTCCCCTGGTGGCCCTCGCCCGGGCGCTGAAGCCGGTGATCTTCGCGATCAACGCCTTCGCGAACACGCTGCTCAAGCTGCTCCGGGTGGAGACGAAGGACGAGGTCTCGGCGACCTTCTCCGACGACGAACTGGCACGTCTCGTCAAGGACGCCGAGGACTCCGGGCTCGTCGACGACCGTTCTGCGGAACGTCTGCGCCACGCGTTGGAACTGGGCCGCCGCCCGGTCCAGGACGTACTCCTCCCGGTCGACCGGGTGCTGTACACCAGGGTCGGGACGACCCCGGAGGAGCTGGAGCGGCTCTCGCACGAGTCCGGCTTCTCGCGTTTTCCGGTGATGGACAGCGAGCAGCGCATCATCGGATACCTCCATGTGAAGGACGCTCTGGACGCCGCGCCTCGCGACGTTCCCTTCCCGGTGACGGCACTCCGCCCCATCGCGAGGGTGCGGGCGGCGACCCCGCTCGACGATGTACTCACCGCCCTGAGGCGGAGCCGTACGCATCTGGCGGCCGTGCTCGACGAGGACGGCCGACTGGCCGGCATGATCACGATGGAGGACGTCCTGCGTGAGCTGGTGGGCAGGCCCCAGGCCCGCTGATGCCCTCGCCGGGTGACGACAGGAGGGGTGCGGCCGTGGCCACGCCCCTCCTGCGCGCTCGGGCCCGCATCTCTCCGCGGCCACCGCTCCCCCGGCCGCTTGCTCCGGGGCTCCGCCTCTTCCCGCCCTCGCGGCCGCCGCCCTTCCGGCAGGACCCGACGGCCGGCCGCCGTCGCGGTACGATCGGCAACGCCATGGAATTGAATGCCTCCTACACCAGTTTTGTCGCGGTCGGCGACTCGTTCACCGAGGGCATGTCCGATCTGCTGCCCGACGGTTCCTACCGCGGCTGGGCCGACGTCCTCGCCGGCCGTCTCGCGGCTCGTACGCCCGACTTCCGGTACGCCAACCTCGCGGTGCGGGGCAAGCTCATCAGCCAGATCGTGGACGAGCAGGTAGCCGTCGCAGCGGCGCTGCAGCCGGACGTGATCACGCTCGTGGGCGGGCTCAACGACACGCTGCGGCCGAAGTGCGACATGGGCATGGTCCGCGGCCGGCTCGAAGAGGCGGTGGAGCGTCTCGCACCGTCCTGCAAGACGCTGGTACTGATGCGCAGCCCCGGCCGGAACGGCCCGGTGATGGAACGCTTCCGGCCACGCATGGAGGAGCTGTTCTCGCTCGTCGACGACCTGGCCGAGCGCCATGGCGCCCTGGTGACCGATCTGTACAGCGCGCCGTCGCTGGGCGATCCACGGATGTGGGACGTGGACCGGCTGCATCTGACGGCCGAGGGGCACCGCCGGGTCGCGGAGGCGGTCTGGCAGACGCTCGGCCTTCCCGCGGAGAGCGACTGGCAGACCCCGCTGGCGGCGTCCGCGCCCGCGCGATGGGCACAGCGGCGGATCGACGATGTACGGTTCGCCCGTCAGCATCTGTTCCCCTGGATCGGGCGGCGCCTGACCGGGCGCTCGTCCGGTGACGGGCGGGCGGGCGCGCAGTTCGACGCGGGTCTGGGGAAGGCGTTCTGGATCACTCCAGAGGACGTTTCCTCCCCCGGGCCGGTCGCGGGCTGGCGCCGACTGGACGGCTGACCTCACGCCAGGACCTCGGAGACGCTCCCCCGGATTGGCGCACGCACGGCTGTTACGCGTGTGCCGGGCGGGTCACCATGAGTGCTCACCGCGCAGGGAGGTCCTGGGCACCGGACGAGGACGGCGCATGAGAGACGAACCGCAGGTCCGGGCGGGCCGGATAGACAGGAGCACCCCGCACTCGGCACGCGTCTGGAACTACTGGCTGGGCGGCAGGGACAACTACGAGGTCGACCGCCGGCTGGGCGCGACGATGGCGGAGCTCTACCCGCAGATCATCGACATAGCCCGCGCTTCCCGCCGCTTCCAGGCCAGGGCCGTGCGCCACCTGACCCGGGAAGCGGGGATCCGGCAGTTCCTCGACCTCGGGACGGGCCTGCCGACCGCCGACGCGACCCACGAGATCGCACAGGCCCTGGCCCCCGATGCCCGTGTCGTGTATGTGGACCACGACCCGATCGTGCTGGCTCACGCCCGGGCCCTGCTCACCAGCACCCCCGAGGGCGCCACCGCCTATGTGCACGGCGACCTGCGGGATGCCGGAGCAGTACTTCGCGAGGCTGCCCGCACACTCGACCTTCAGCGCCCCGTCGCACTGATGCTGCTCTCCACCCTCGGGCACGTCGCCGACTCGGCCCAGGCGGCCTCGCTGCTGCGCACCTATCTCGACGCGGTGCCCGGGGGCAGTTACCTGATGCTGTGCGACACCATCGAGACGGACGAGACCAAGGCGGCGTCCGACGAGTACGCCGACGGCGGCGCCATGCCGTACATCTCGCGCCCCCGGGAGATCGTGCGTTCCTTCGCGGACGGGCTCGATCTCGTGGAGCCCGGGTTCGGGTCGATCAGCCTGTGGCGCCCTGAGGAGGCCGCGACCGGTGCACCGGTCGACCAGTGGGGCTTCGTGGGCGTGAAGCGGTAGCTGCCGGGCGGGCGCGGGCTCGTAGGAATCCACATACCGGCCCGCGGCGCGGACCTGCAGAAACCGCCAGTAGAATCCGGACACGTGACTGCTGTGTCTGCGAAGCCTCGCATCCCCAATGTCCTGGCCGGCCGCTATGCCTCCACGGAGCTGGCCGTCCTCTGGTCCCCCGAGCAGAAGGTGAAGCTGGAACGTCAGCTGTGGCTGGCGGTGCTGCGCGCTCAGAAGGACCTCGGGATCGAGGTACCCGACGCGGCGGTGGCCGACTACGAGCGTGTGATCGACCAGGTCGACCTCACCTCGATCGCCGAGCGCGAGAAGGTCACCCGGCACGACGTGAAGGCCCGGATCGAGGAGTTCAACGCTCTCGCCGGCCATGAGCAGGTCCACAAGGGCATGACCTCCCGTGACCTCACAGAGAACGTCGAGCAGCTGCAGATCCGGCTCTCGCTCGAGCTGATGCGCGACCGCACGGTGGCGGTCCTGGCACGGCTGGGCAAGCTCGCGGCGGAGTACGGCGAGCTGGTCGTCGCGGGCCGCTCCCACAACGTCGCCGCGCAGGCGACGACGCTGGGCAAGCGCTTCGCCACCGCCGCCGACGAGCTCCTGGTGGCCTACGGTCGGCTGGAGGACCTGCTGGGGCGCTACCCACTGCGCGGTATCAAGGGGCCCGTCGGCACGGCCCAGGACATGCTGGACCTGCTCGGTGGCGACGCGGGCAAGCTGGCCGACCTGGAACAGCGCATCGCCGGGCACCTCGGCTTCGCGCACGCTTTCACCTCCGTCGGACAGGTCTACCCCCGTTCCCTCGACTACGACGTGGTGACCGCGCTGGTCCAGCTGGCGGCGGCGCCCTCGTCGGTCGCCAAGACCGTCCGGCTGATGGCGGGCCACGAGCTGGTGACCGAGGGCTTCAAGCCGGGCCAGGTCGGCTCCTCGGCGATGCCGCACAAGATGAACACCCGCTCGTGCGAGCGCGTCAACGGCCTGATGGTCATCCTGCGCGGCTACGCGTCGATGACGGGTGAGCTGTCGGGTGACCAGTGGAACGAGGGCGACGTCTCCTGCTCCGTGGTCCGCCGGGTCGCACTGCCGGACGCCTTCTTCGCCTTCGACGGCCTGCTCGAGACCTTCCTCACCGTGCTGGACGAGTTCGGTGCGTTCCCCGCGGTCGTGGCGCGTGAGCTGGACCGCTACCTTCCCTTCCTCGCCACGACCAAGGTCCTGATGGCCGCGGTGCGCGCAGGCGTCGGCCGCGAGGTCGCCCACGAGGCCATCAAGGAGAACGCGGTCGCCTCGGCGCTCGCCATGCGGGAGCAGGGCGCGGAGCGGAACGAGCTGCTGGACAAGCTGGCAGCCGACGACCGGATCCCGCTGGACCGCGATCAGCTCGACGCCCTGATGGCTGACAAGCTCTCGTTCACCGGAGCCGCAGGCGATCAGGTCGCCGCTCTGGTGTCCCGGATCGAGGAGATCGCCAAGCAGCACCCGGAGGCTGCCGCGTACGCCCCCGGATCGATCCTCTGACCGCCGGATCCACCGCCGGATGACTCCCGAAGAAGTCCGGGCCGCCCGCGACCGCCCCGTCCCCGACGTGGTCGCGGGCGGTCTGCGTGTGCTGTTCTGCGGCATCAATCCAAGCATCATGACGGCTGCCACGGGTCATCACTTCGCCCATCCTGGGAATCGGTTCTGGCCGGTCCTGCATCTTTCGGGCTTCACGCCCAGGCAGCTGAAACCTTCGGAGCAGGGTCTGCTGCCGGGGTACGGCCTGGGCATCACCAATGTGGTCGCCAGAGCCACGGCCCGGGCGGACGAACTGGGCACGGAGGAATTCCGCGAGGGCGGAAGGGTGCTGTCGGCCAAGGTGGAGAGGCTGGGCCCGCAGTGGCTGGCGGTCGTCGGCGTCACCGCCTATCGCACGGCCTTCGGCGAACGCTCCGCCCGCATCGGACCCCAGGAGCGGACGATCGGCGGCGCCCGTGTCTGGGCCCTCCCCAACCCCAGCGGTCTGAACGCCCACTGGACCGTGCGCACCATGGCCGAGGAATACGCCCGTCTCCTGGCGGCGGTGCACCAGGACCACTCCGAGTAGTCCGGGAGGCGGATCCGGGCCGCGGGTCCTGGCGGTGCGCCCGGGTCGAACGCATCGTCCACCGAACGGCGGTGCGGCGGCACGGCGGTACAACAGTGCAGCGGTGCGGCCCGGCGGCGGTGCAGCGGCACGGCCTGGCGACGGTACCCGGCGCGACAGCGCGACAGCGCGACAGCGCGACAGCGCGACAGCGCGACAGCGCGACAGCAAGGCAGCAAGGCAGCAAGGCAGCAAGACGACGGTAGGTCTCAGGACGTGTGACGCCATGGAGTCCTCAGGGCGGGTCGACCACCGTGACCAGGACCCTCAACTCGCACCCAGGCCCGCCGTCCTCCAGATGGAGAACAACGGCGATCCATCGGTCGTCCGCTCTCCACAGCTGAAGGTACTCACAGCTCGCGACAGGATCAGCCCAGGGTTCGGCTATCACCTCCCCCGCCATCATCCGCTCCTGCGCGCTCCACAGGCTAAAAATCTGCGGCTCGCCCCAGTGCCAGGTGAGGAGCGCGAGCAGGGCGTCGTGTTCCGCCACGCGCTGCGCCCGGAGTTCGAGACGGTCTGCCGCGTCCCCGTCCAGATGATCGTCCTCGTCGCCGAGGAGCATCGTGTGATAGCCCGGTCCGCTGATTCCCGAGCCCGACACGACGCGCTCCGAGGGGAAGTCCTTGGTGCGCATCCCGTCGATGAGGCGGAGGTGATGTGCGGTGGTCATACCGTCAGTAAAGCGCCCCGCACTGACACATGGTCTCGGGGCCGGCAGCAGCCCGCCTCGCCCCGAGCACCGAACCGCGCGTCGAGGCGGGCTGTCGGCAGGCCCCGGCCACCGGCTCCCGGCCATCGACTTCCTGCCTTGCCCTGCATCAGGCGTCCCTCGTCCGTATGCTCCACCAGCCGGCACACAGAGCTGCTCCGGCCCATACCGCGGTCACCGCGAGCCCCGACCAGGGGCCGAGTCCTCCCTCCGGATTCTGGTGGAGTACCAACTGCCCCGCCTCCGAGGGGAGGTACTGGGCTATGTCCCACGCGACGGTTCCGAGCACGAAAGAGGCGATCAGGATGAAGGGAATCAGTGCGGCGAGCACGGCGACGGCGCTGCGCAGTACCGCCGTCAGCCCCGCGGCGAACAGCGCCATCAGCATGAGATAGACCCCGCCTCCGACCGTGGCACGTACGGCACCGGGGTCTCCCAGACCCAGGGCGTGCTCACCCATGAAGGTCTGCCCGACGAGAAACGTGCTGAGGCTGGTGATCAGCCCCACGGCGAGGGCGAGTCCGCCGATGACCGACATCTTGGCACCGTAGAGAAGGCCTCGTCGCGGGACGGCCGAGAGCGAGATGCGCAGCGCTCCGTTGAGGAACTCCGAGGACAGAGCCGTGGCCCCGAAGCTGATCGCCGCGATCTGGCCGAAGTTCAGTGCGTAGAAGGCGGAGAAGAGCGGCTCGTCGCCGGGGCTGTCGGCCTCCGCCTGCCCCACGGTGGCGAACACGAGCACCGTGACGGCGAGTGTGGCGGCGAAGATCGCGATCAACGACCCCGCGACGGACCTCACCGATCTGATCTTGATCCATTCCGAGCGCAGTACCGAAGTGGTCGACATGGTCAAGGTGGTCAGGCCTCCTGTCGCACGGTGGTGGACGCCATGGCGGAGAACTCGGCTTCGCATGAGGTGAGGTCGAGATATGCCTCCTCCAAGGTCTTTTGCACATCGGAGAGTTCGATCAGAGGAACAGCCTCCGCAGCGGCCACCACGCCGATCTCCTCGGCCCTGGCTCCGTCGACCGACCAGCACCCGTCGTCATCCCGTACGGGCCTGTATCCCTTGCGGATCAGCGCGTCGCGCAGGCGGTCCTCACCGGTCGTACGGAACCGGGCTCCGGGCCGGCTGCGGGAGTCGATGAACTCCCTCATGGACAGGTCCGCGAGAAGCCGGCCTCTGCCGAGGACGATCAGGTGGTCGGCGAAGGACGAGGTCTCGTTCATCAGGTGGCTGGAGACCAGAACGGTGCGCCCTTCGCGGGCCATGCCGCGCATCAGCTCACGGATCCATACGATGCCTTCCGGATCCAGCCCGTTCGACGGTTCGTCCAGCATCACCACGTCCGGGTCGCCGAGCAGTGCCGCTGCGATACCGAGCCGTTGCCGCATGCCGAGCGAGAAGGTCCTGATCCGGCGCTCGCCGACCGCTGTCAGACCGGTCTCCTCGAGTACCTTCTCGACCCTGCTGCCGGCTATGCCGTTGCTCGTGGCGAGAAGGAGCAAGTGGTTGCGCGCAGTGCGCGAGCCGTGGGCCGCCTGGGCGTCGAGCAGAACGCCCACCCTGCGCAGCGGATTCCGGAGCGCGGCGTACGGCCGCCCGTCCACGGTGGCGGTGCCGGCGGTCGGACGGTCCAAGCCGAGTACGAGGCGCATGGTGGTGGACTTTCCCGCGCCGTTCGGACCGAGAAAGCCCGTCACACGACCTGGTCCCACGCTGAACGTGAGCCGGTCCACGGCACGTGTGGAGCCGTAGTCCTTCGTGAGTTCGTGCACGTCGATGGTGGTCATGTGGAAAGCCTGGCCTGCGAGTCCCCGCATGGACCTCCCCCGTGTGGGTGGACCGTCTCCCTCGCTCGGGGGAGCCGCTCCGGGTCGGGCGCTGACACGATGGCGACATGCGCCACCTTCTCGGACCGCTGGCCACTCCCGTCACCTACAGCCGCTGGCTTCATCTGCTGATTCCGGCAGCAGCCGTCAGCGTCTGGCTGTTCATCTCCATCGACACCCCGTGGATGCCCTGCGTCTTCGCCGTGCCCATCGGTCTGCTGCCCGCGATCCGCCTCGCCGAGGGCGTGCAGGCTCAGCTTCTCCTCACCCCTGGGGAGCGCGGCCGTCCGGATGCCTCGATCGCAGCCGCGCCGGCGGTCACATGGGCCGACCGATGGCGAACCGTCGCCTGGCTCGAGGTCAGACTGCTGCTCTCAGCTGCTGCCGGCTTCTCCACCGTCTGGCTGTCGGCGACGACCTTCGATCTCGTCAGCGTCTCGGTCGGTGCGGGACCGAGCATGGACTGGCTGACGGGGTTCCTCGAAGTGCGGTGGCTGTGTGCCTTGTTGGCCCCGTTGCCGATCCTGATACTCCTCGGGCTGGTCGTCCTGTGCGGCGAGGTGGCCACCGCTGCCGCCCGTGGCCTGCTGGGACCATCACCGACCGAGCGGATGACCGCCCTGGAGGAGCGCACCGAACAATTGCTGGAGCGCAACCGGATCGCGCGCGAGCTGCACGACTCGATCGGGCACGCGCTGACGGTCGCGGTGGTTCAGGCCGGCGCGGCCAGGACGGCCGGCAGCCCCGCTTTCACCGAGCGGGCGCTCGCCGCCATCGAGGAGACCGGGCGCAACGCGCTGGACGATCTGGAACGTGTCCTTCGGGTGCTGCGGGAGTCAGACCTTCCCTTCAGTGCACGTCCCACCATGGCTGAAGCGGATCGTCTGCTGGAATCCGCCCGCGGTTCCGGTGCGGAGATCGACGTGGAGACGACCGGCCCCCTGGATCTGGTCCCCGGTCCCGTGTCCCGCGAGGGCTACCGGATCCTGCAGGAGTCGCTCACCAATGTGTTGCGTCATGCCGGCTCCGTTCCCGTACGGGTGAGGATCGCGGTGGCGGGGGAACGGCTGGAGCTGGAGGTGGCCAACCCGCTCCCGGCGTCGCCGCGGGGGCCCGGCGGCGGAAGCGGGCTGCGGGGCATACGCGAGCGGGCCGCGCTTCTGGGCGGGAAGGCCAGAACCGGCCCGCACGAGGGCGAGTGGAGGGTGCACGCGAGTCTCCCGCTTGACCGCATACGCTGATCGGATGCCGGTAACCGTACTTCTGGTCGACGACGAACCCCTGGTGCGCGCGGGGCTCCGCGCTGTTCTGGAAGCTCAGCCGGACATCGAGGTGGTGGGTGAGGCGGCCGACGGTGCCGCGGTGATCCCGCTGGTGCGTCAGCTGCGGCCGGACGTCGTCGCCATGGATGTGCGGATGCCGCTGATGGACGGGATCGAGGCCACGCGCGTAGTGCTGCGTACGGTCGCGGATCCGCCGAAGATCCTCGTGGTGACCACGTTCGAGAACGACGAGTACGTGTACGAGGCGCTGCGGGCCGGGGCGGACGGATTCCTGCTCAAGCGTGCCCGGCCGGCAGAGATCGTGCACGCAGTGCGGCTGGTGGCGGAGGGCGAGTCGCTGCTCTTCCCCGCCGCGGTACGACAGCTCGCCGCGGAGTACGGCACGAACGAGGCACGGGACGCCATGGACCGCGCAGCGCTCACGGACCGCGAGGCGGGGGTGCTTCGGCTGATGGCACGAGGCCTCTCCAACGCGGAGATCGCTGCCGATCTCGTCGTCGGAGTGGAGACCGTGAAGACTCATGTCAGCTCGGTGCTCGCCAAGTTGGGCGCCAGGGACCGCACACAGGCGGTGATCGCGGCCTACGAGTCCGGATTCGTCGCTCCGCGCTGACGCCGGTCACGTCCGGCCCGAGGAGGCACCGGAACCCGCCCCCGGCCTCCGCCCTGGTGCCGGGCTCCCCATCGGTCGCCGTGGGGTTCCGGTTGCCCCCCTCCGGCTGCTGCTCGCCGTGGCCGGGGTCAGCGAGTACGATCCGGCAGACATGCGCTCGACCTGGGAGGACACACGGTGGGCCGGCTGACCGGTGGGGACCCGTCCCTGCTGCGGAGGATCAACTCCGCTGTGGTGCTGCACGCGCTGCGAGGGGCGGATTCGCCCACGCTCACGGATCTCACCCGCATCACAGGGCTGTCGCGTCCCACGGTCGAAGGCGTCGTCGAAGGTCTCTTCGGAGCGGGCCTCGTGGTGGAGGCCACGCCTGACGAGAGCGGGACCAGACGCCAGGGCCGTCCGGCCAGAAGGTTCCGCTTCCGCGCCGAGGCCGGATATCTGCTCGGTGTGGAGATCGGCTCGCACCGTGTCTCCGCCCTGCTCTCCGGGCTGGACGGCCGTATCGTCGGCGCCGGATCACGCGATGTCTCCGAGAGTCTGGGCGCGGACGGCAGGATCGATCAGGTCAGGGCCGTGATCGCTGATGTGCTGAGGCGCACGGGGGTGGCGCGGAGCAGTCTGCGGGCCGTCGGGGTGGGCAGTCCGGGCATCGTCGAGGCCGACGGCACCGTGCGGCTGGGCACGGCGCTGCCGGACTGGACCGGGCTCGCGCTCGGCGAGAGGCTGCGGCGTTCGTTCAAGTGCCCCGTCCTGGTCGAGAACGACGCCAACGCCGCCGCGGTCGCCGAGCACTGGAAGGGCGCGGCCACCGAGTCCGACGACATCGTCTTCGTCCTGGCGGGCCTGAGCCCGGGCGCGGGCTCCTTGATCGGCGGACGGCTGCACCGCGGCTTCGGCGGCGCGGCCGGCGAGATCGGCGCACTGCACCTGCTGGGCCGTGACGTCACACCGGAACACCTGCTGTCCACGACGGACACCCCTCTCGACCCCTTGGACGAGCACGCCGTCGCCGCCGTCTTCGCCAAGGCCAAGGACGGGGACGCGGGTGCGCAGGCCGCGGTCGCGCGTTTCATACAGCGGCTGGTGCACGATGTCGCGGCCCTGGTCCTGGCGCTCGATCCGGAGCTCGTGGTGATCGGCGGGTGGGCCGCCGGTCTCGACGGTGTTCTCGATCCCCTCCGGGACGAACTGGCCCGCTACTGCCTGCGGCCACCGCGGGTCACTCTCTCGCTCCTCGGGGAGGCGGCGGTCGCCACCGGCGCGCTGCGCCTCGCCCTGGACCACGTGGAGGAGCAGCTCTTCGCCGTGGAGGGAACGGTGACGGCCCGCCGCTGACAGCGACGGGCCGAAGACGCTGCGAACCGCGGCACCGGAGGGGCAGGAGCCCAACCGTGACACCGGGGGGTGCAGGATTCGAGTCGTGGCACCGGGGGTGTGGGAATCAAATCGTGGCACCGAGGAGGCAGGAACCTCACCCCCTGACGGGCCCCCGGACGCGCAGGCCATCCGGGCACGCAG
>NZ_JBHJYN010000019.1:0-85639 GCF_042270185.1 Streptomyces sp. NPDC055962 | reverse complement strand
CAGGCCATCCGGACACGCAGGCCATCCGGACACGCAGGCCATCCGGACACGCAGGCCATCCGGACACGCAGGCCATCCGGACACGCAGGCCATCCGGACACGCAGGCCATCCGGGCACGCAGGCCACAAGAGCACGCTCGCCGGCCTCTCAGGTCGACGAGCGTCCCGACGTTTTCAGGAGGCCTTGCGCTCCTGCTCGTCGTGGCTGATCTCCAGCGCTCCGGAATCACCGAAGGTAAGCCGGCACGTGTCGGCCCGGTAGGTGGCGACGGAGACAGCCGCCGTGCCGACGGTCGTGAAGTACCTCGTCGTGACCACGAGTACCGGAGCGCCCGGAAGCCGGTCGAGCTCCTTGGCGTCGTCCGCACGTGCGGATCCCAGCTCTACCGAGCGGTCCTGCCCGTCGAGGCCGGCACGGTGCAGTTCCCTCAGGACGCCACGGGCCCTGGCAGGCCCGGACGGCGCCTCGATGGCGGACAGTTCGGGCACGGACGACGTCGGGATGTACAGGAGTTCCGCCGCCACGGCCTGGCCCTGGGCGACACGGGTGCGGCGCACCACGTGCACGGCCTCCCCTTCCTCCACGTCGAGCACGGCAGCCACGGCGGCGGGAGCGGTGGCGAGGGTGCACTCGACGGGCTGCCATGCCCCGTCCGTGTCCCCGTCCGCCCAGCCGTGCTGGGCGGTGGCGACGGCCACTCCGACGCGTGGCGGGGCCACGGTCGTTCCCACACCTCGGCGTCGCTGCAGACGTCCTTCGAGCTCGAGCTGCTCGAGCGCCTGCCGGAGTGTCGCCCTGGCGACACCGAAACGCGCCGCGAGATCCCGCTCGTTGGGCAGTACCTCCCCCACCGCGAAGTCCGAGTCGAGCGCCTCACTGAGCACGGTCTTGAGGTGCCAGTACTTCGGCTCCTGCACCGACTCCAGCTGCGTGGTCCCCACCCTGTCCTCCGCATCCGCCCGGTTGCATTTTCCGCGACGTTATTTATTAAAGGTTCCTGCCTTATCGTTCAGACCTTAGGGCGACGAACCACCTTGGTCAAGACCAATCCTCATCCCGTGACGCAGCGGAACAGCCCCCTGGCGCAGAGCGTTCACGGGACGTTCGCACAGCGGTGAGGGACGGCAACACGAGAACCACCGCACGAGGAGCGGTGGCCGGTACCTCCGACCTGCGTGGGACCTCGACCAGGCCAAGCACCCCTCCTGATGGTCGGACGCACCCCGCGCCGCGGCCGGCGACGTGATGCGGGCGGTGGTGCTGGACTCCACCAGGACGCCGTCACGGTCCAGCGCCCTGGCCGGTGACATGCGAACGGCCCGCGGCCTGCGCCATACCGAGCCGTCGGCGCGCCTCTGTCACCTGCCCTTCGGTGGCGGCCGTACCGCGCAATGGGCCGCCGTGAAGGAAGAGCTGGGCATCGTCCTGCCGGCCGACTGCAAGCAACTCGTCCGCACCTACGGTGGCGGGCTCTTCGCGGCAGTGCTCCGTCTGCTGCAGCCGGGATACCCGGATGCGGCACACGACCTGGATGCGGCGAACGACCTGGCATCCCTCTCTCCGGGAGATGCATCCGGTGTCGTGCAGCCAGTTCCTGCACGACGTGGTGGCCGACGCGACGACGTCGCACCACATCACCACTTCACCGGCCTCGACGACATCGTCGCCCCACACCCGGAGGCCAGGACCGGGTTCGAACCCGGTTCGAACCCGACGCGCAGATCCTCGGCCGGTAAAAAGGCCGACTGATGACCGGCGGGATGTTCGGCAGAGGGCCGGCGGGATGTTCGGCAGAGGGCCGGCAGGGAGGCCGAGGGGCTGCCGGGAGACCGCAGAAGGCCGACAGGACTGCCGGGGGTCTGCCAGGGGGGTCTGCCGGGAGGCGGCACAGGTCCGGCTGACAGCGGGGGCTGACAGCAGGCGGAAGCACGCGGGCCGCTCGATCGTCACCCCACCCGGGCTGAACGGCGGAAGCGTCCTCACCCCTTGAACTACAAGCTACCCGGCGGTAATCATTGCTGACGGCCCGTCCCTTGAGCGATGTCCAGTCCGGCAGGTCCTTCCCGAGGAGCAGCATGACCACCACGGTCTCGTTCGCAGTCGACTCCCCCGCCGGTCCCCGCCAGGTCGAGGTGGCGTACGAACGGACCGGCAGCGGTGAGCCGTTGGTGCTGCTGCACGGCATCGGCCATCACCGGCAGGCCTGGGATCCGGTGCTGCGCGTCCTGGCGGCGGAGCGGGATGTCATAGCCGTCGACCTGCCCGGTTTCGGGGCCTCTCCCGCGCTGCCGGACGGGCTGGACTACGGCCTGGGAACCATGGTCCCGTTGCTCGGCTCTCTCTTCGACGCGCTCGGTGTGGACCGCCCCCATGTGGCCGGGAACTCCCTGGGAGGTCTGCTCGCCCTGGAGCTGGGCCGCGAGAAGCTGGTGCGATCGGTGACGGCACTGTCCCCCGCAGGCTTCTGGACGCCGATCGAGCGCCGGTACGCGTTCGGAGTGCTACGGGCGATGCGCGGGGCCGCGCTCTCGATGCCGATGCCGCTCATCGAGCAGCTCGCCAAGAGCTCACCCGGCCGCACCGCGCTGACCAGCACCATCTACGCCCGCCCCGGCCGCCGTTCGCCCGGTGCGGTCGTGTCCGAGACCGTCGCCCTGCGCGAGGCCACCGGCTTCCGTCAGACGCTCGAAGCGGGACTGACCGTCGCGTTCACCGACGACGTGCCGGGCCTCCCCGTCACCGTCGCCTGGGGCGTCAAGGACCGTCTTCTTCTGCGCCGGCAGGGCGTCAGGGCCAAGCAGGTCATCCCTGGTGCCCGGCTCGTGCGCCTTCCGGGATGCGGCCACGTCCCGATGAACGACGACCCGGCCGCCGTGGCGCGGGTCGTCCTCGACACGAGCCGCTGACGACGCGTTCCCGCCGCGGCCGAGGAGCCCCGAGCCGAGCACGACCCCCAGGCCCACCAGGAGGCTCCCCGCTCCCTGCCCCACGCCGTACGTCCCCGTACCGGCCAGTGGTGCGGTCAGCGCCGCCGATACGGGGATCAGTCCGGAGAAGAGCGTCGCGCGTTCTGCACCGATGCGCCGCATTCCGCTGTACCAGCACACGAAGCCGATGACGGTCACCACCACCGCCTGCCAGAGCAGCGCGAGCGTCTCCACCCCGGTGGGCACGCGCAGAAACCCCGCCCCGTCGAGGAGGATGCCGAGCAGGACCGATTCCGCTGCAGCGGCTGCGCACACCGCGGCCGACAGCAGTTTCGGTCCCAGGCGGCGCAACAGTGGCACGGCGAGGACCGCGAAGCCGACCTCCCCGCCCAGCGCGCCCGCCGAGAACAGCACCCCCGCCAGATCGGTCCTGCCCCAGCCCTGGACGGTGAACGCCCCGACGGCCACGAGGCCCGCCGAGTAAAGGACTGCCGGAGCGGGCCGGCGCCGTTCCAGCGCGGGGACGAGGACGCCGACGACGATGGGCGCACAGCCGACGAGCACCCCCGGCACCGCGGGTTCCGCCGTCCGTTCGGCTGCCAGGACAGCAAGGTTGAAGCCGACCATTCCGACGGCGGCGAGCACCCCGAGGCGCACCCACTGCCGCCGGGTGAGCATCACCGGTACGCCGGCGATGCCCGGGCTGCCGCCCTGGCGCAGGAGCGGCAGGAGCAGCAGGGCGGCCAGACCGTACCGCAGCGCCTGGCCGCCTGCGTACGGGTAGTCGCCGAGGACGCTGTTCGCCGTGAAGGAGGCGCCGACCAGGACGCAGGCGAAGGCCGCGAGCAGGGCCCCTCGCAGGGGTGTGGTGTTCATGAGGGCGACGCTAGGTTCCGCCGCGGTCCGGTTTAAGGTCCACTTCCATGACGTCTTCCGGGACCAATCCGACGCCGGGACCCGCCGCCGCGGCAGGGGAGCTGCCTGCTTCCGCTGCCTGGGAACTGCTGCTCCCGGCCGCGTCCGCCCCCGCACGCGGGCGAGGACGCGCCCTGCAGTCGGCCCTGCGCGACGCTGTGCGCTCAGGCCGTCTGGCGGCCGGTACCCGTCTGCCGGCCAGTCGTGAACTCGCCGCCGATCTGGGGGTCTCCCGTGGCCTGGTGACCGAGGCGTACGAGCAGCTGACGGCGGAGGGCTATCTCCGCTCCGGCCGGGGCGCGGGCACCTGGGTGAGCGGGACGGTGCGGCCCGCCGCCCGTGCGGTGCGGGATCTGTCGCCGCGCGCGCCCGGCGCACGGGTGGACTTCCGCCCCGGCACCCCTGATCTCGCGCTCTTCCCACGGAGTGCCTGGGCGGCGGCTCATCGCACTGCCCTCGACCGTCTGCCGCACAGCGCCCTCGGCTACCCGGATCCGCGCGGCCTGCCGGAGCTGCGCGTGGCACTGGCGTCCCTGCTCGCCCGGCGCCGCGGCGTGGTGGCCGATCCGGAACGGGTGGTGGTGTGTTCGGGTGTCGCCCAGGCCACGACCCTGCTCGGCTTCGTCCTGCGCGGACGAGGTGCGACGCGTGTAGGGACGGAGGACCCCGGGAGCCCCGAGCACGCCTCGCTGTTCGCGTCCACCGGCCTGACGACGATCGGCCTGCCGCTCGACGACGAGGGTCTGGCCGTCGGGCCGCTGCTGCGCTCCGGCGTACGCGCGGTGGTCACGACCCCGGCCCATCAGTTCCCCACCGGCATCGCGTACTCCGCGGAGCGGCGCGCGGCCCTGCTCGACTGGGCGCGTGACACCTCGGGAGTGATCATGGAGGACGACTACGACGGCGACTTCCGCTACGACCGGGCACCGGTCGGAGCTCTGCAGGGTCTGGACCCGGAACACGTCGTGTACACCGGATCGGTCAGCAAGTCCCTGGCCCCCGGCCTCCGGCTCGGCTGGCTGATCGCCCCGGCGTCGATGACCGACGAGATCGTCGCCCTCAAGCGCACCATGGACCTCGGCAATCCGTCGGTGGACCAGGCGGTCCTGGCGGACTTCGTCACCGGAGGCGCCTACGACCGGCAGCTCCGGCGCTGTCAGCGCGCGTACCGGGAGCGCAGGGACGCCCTGACAGGGGCTCTGGCCACGCACTTCCCGGGGACGGAGGTCAGCGGGATCTCCGCGGGGCTGCACATCATCGCCCGGCTGCCCGAACGGTACGGCCCGCAGGACGCGTTGCTGCGGTGCGCGGCCTCCGCGGGCATCGCGCTTCGCCCGCTGAGCGACTGCGCGGCCGCGGACGACGGCGTGGACGACGGCACGGTCCGCCTGGTGCTCGGATACGCACATCTGGCTCCCGCCGCCGTCGAGCTCGGCGTCCGGCTCCTGGCCGAGGCGGTCCGGGAGGCCCGGGGGTAGGCACCGCGGACCCGGTTGTTCATCTGCGGTTGGGGAACCGGCTGCCGCCGGGGACTAGGCATGGGTCCACAACCCGCCCGTACGGATCCGTTGTTCCGGCAGCACCGCTCGCCCTGGAGGCGCATCGATGTCGCACCGTCCTCTCGTCCCGGCCCCGGCCCGCCGCTCCGTCCTGCGCGGCTCGCTCGTCGTCTCGGCCGCGGCCGCCGCGCCCGGGGTGTTCGCCACGCCGCCCGCCTTGGCACTGTCCGGCCGGCCGAGCGCGTCGTGGGGGGTGCAGGCAGGTGACGTGACGGCGTCGTCGGCGTTGGTGTGGGTGCGCTCGGACCGCCCTGCCCGGATGCTGGTCGAGACCTCGGCGACCGAGTCCTTCCGCCGAGCCAGGACCTGGCACGGCCCGCTGATCGGGCCCGGCACGGACTTCACCGGGACGACGCCGCTGCACGGACTGCCGGCCGGTCAGCAGATCCACTACCGCGTCACGCTCGCCGACCCGCACGACCCCCGGCGCACGGGAGGGCCGGTGTACGGCACCTTCCGCACGGCCCCCGCCGGCCGCCGCGACGGGGTGCGGTTCCTCTGGTCCGGCGACATCGCGGGGCAGGGCTGGGGCATCAACCCCGACATCGGCGGCTACCGGGTCTACGACGAGATGCGCCGCCTGGATCCCGACTTCTTCCTGTGCAGCGGCGACAACATCTACGCGGACGGGGTGCTCGAACCCAGCGTGACGCTGCCCGACGGCAGGATCTGGCGCAACATCACGACCCCGGAGAAGTCGAAGGTCGCCGAGACCCTGGACGAGTACCGCGGGAACTTCCGCTACAACCTGCTCGACGGCAACCTGCGGGCGTTCAACGCGCAGGTGCCCGGCATCGTCCAGTGGGACGACCACGAGGTGCGCAACAACTGGTATCCCGGGCAGATCCTCGACGACGTGCGGTACACCGAGAAGAACGTGGATCTCCTCGCCGCCCGTTCGACGCGGGCGTTCCGCGAGTACTTCCCCGTCCCCACGCTCCAGGCGTCGCCGGACGAGCGGCGCATGCACCGCGTCGTACGGCACGGTCCGCTCCTCGACGTGTTCGTGCTGGACATGCGGTCGTACCGCAACGCCAACTCCCCCGGCCGGCAGCCCGACGACACCACGGGCATCCTCGGCGCCGAGCAGCTCGGCTGGCTCAAGCGCGAACTGTCCCGGTCGCGTGCGGTGTGGAAGGTGATCGCCGCCGACATGCCGCTGGGGCTGGTGGTCCCGGACGGGACCACGGACTACGAGGCGGTCGCACAGGGCGACCCGGGCGCACCGCTGGGACGGGAGCTGCAGATCGCCGAGCTGCTGCGCCACATCAAGCACCGGCGTATCACCGGTACCGTCTGGCTGACGGCCGACGTGCACTACACCTCCGCGCAGCACTACGCGCCCGAGCGTGCCGCCTTCCAGGACTTCGCGCCTTTCTGGGAGTTCGTCTCGGGGCCGCTGGCGGCCGGTGGCTTCCCCGCCAACGCGCTGGACGCCACGTTCGGCCCCGAGCGGGTCTTCGTCCGGGCACCGGACCGGGCCAATGTCTCCCCCATGGAGTCCCCGCAGTTCTTCGGCGAGGTCGACATCGACGGCGGGAGCGGGGAGCTGACCGTGCGGCTCCGGGCGCAGGGCGGCGCGGTGCTGTTCAGCAAGGTGCTGCAGCCGGGACGCGTCGGACAGTGAGCGGACACGGTTCGCCGTCGGTCCGGTCGCTCCCGCGGCGGGCCCGCACGGGACGGGGAACCAGGGGACAGGAGACGAGGACCCGGGGAACGAGGACCGGGAGACGAGGTGGCCGGGAAAAGGTGTTGAAGGCGACCAGATCCACACGTAACCCATCAGTCACAAAGCGTTCGTGATCAGGCAACACCGTTCGGTCACAGTGAATGCATGACTGATGTGACATCCGCGAAGAGTGCCCGCCGTCCGCACCACTGGCGGCGGGACCTGATCGAGCTGGCCGCCCTCTTCACCGCCGTCGCCGTGGCCGACGCGATCGCCAACCTGATCGGGCACCAGCCCGACGGCCCGTATCTGCTCATCGCCTCGGCCGTGGCCCTGGCCGCCACGGCCGCGTTCCACACATGGTGGGCACGCCGGCACAGCCACGCACCGCCCCCGGCCTCCGATACCGGCACCGGCGCCGGTCCGGAGCTGCCCGCCTCCGACACGGATGCCGACGCGGCCACCGAGACGGTGCTGTGGCGGATGCGGACGACCGTGCGGGACGCCCCCGGGGCGCTGGCCGCGCTCTGCACCGCTCTTGCCCGTCACCGCGTGGACATCCTCACCCTGCAGACCCACCCGCTGGCCGAGGGCACGGTCGACGAGTTCCTGCTGCGCGCCCCCGCGGCGCTGCCGGCCCAGCAGCTCACGCGGGAGATCTCCGCCGCAGGCGGGTCCTCCACCTGGATCGAGCGCGCGGACGCGCACGACCTGGTGGACACACCCACCCGGGTCCTCGGACTGGCCACGCGCACCGCGCTGGACGCCGCCGAACTCCCCCTGGCACTGCGCCAGCTCCTGGGCCGGTGCACCATCCACTCGCTGCCCGCCCTGTCGATCACCGGACGCCCCACCGGCGAGAGCGCGCCCGTGGAAGGTGTCCTCGAGGACACCGTGATGCGGCTCCGCGACCCGTCGGGCGGCGTCATCACCGTCGAGCGCCCCTACCTCGCCTTCACTCCGACCGAGTTCGCCCGCGCCCGGGCCCTCGTCGAGCTGGACGCCCGGCTCGGCCCCCGCGTGCCGCGCAGCGAGGACGTCCTCACCCTGCCCGAGGGCAACGAGATCACCGTGCGGCGCGCGGACCGTGACGACCTCGACGCAGCGCTCGCCCTGCACGGCCGCTGCTCCGACCGCACCCTCGGCCTGCGGTACCACGGTCCGGTCCGTGACGTCGACCGGTATCTGGACCACCTGCTCAGCCCGCGCTTCGGCCGCACCCTCGCCGTGCAGACGGCCTCCGGCCGGATGGTGGCGCTCGGTCATCTGCTCTGGGACGGGGACGAGACCGAGGTGGCGCTCCTCGTCGAGGACGACTGGCAGCGCCGGGGAATCGGTTCCGAGCTCCTCGGCCGGCTGGTGGCCCTGGCCGTCGAGGCGGGCTGCGAGAGCGTGTACGCGGTGACGCAGGCCCACAACACGGGGATGGTGGCCGCCATGCGGGCGCTCTCGCTGCCCCTCGACTACCAGATCGAGGAAGGCACCCTGGTCATCACCGCGCGGCTGGCCCCGGCACCCGCCCGGCAGTCCGACCGGCCCGCGGCGACGGGGTCGGCGACCCCGCCGGGCGCTCCGTCGACGTCCCGGCCGCTGCCGTGGACCGCACCGGCGGAACAGCGCTTCGGTCACTGAGCGCCTGGCAGAGGTCGGCCCAGAGGTCCTCGACGTCCTCGAGACCGACCGACATACGCAGCAGGCGGTCGCCGACACCCGCGGCCCTCCGGTCTCCCTCACCCACGATGCGGTGGCTGATGGAGGCCGGATGCTGGATGAGCGTGTCCACGCTGCCGAGGCTCACGGCAGGGGTGATCAGCCGGACTCCGGCGATGATCCGGTGAGGATCCCCGAACACCTCGAACGACACCATCGCGCCGCCGATCTCCGGGTAGTGCACCCGTGCGACCCGGGGGTCGGCCGAGAGCCTGCGGGCCAGTTCCGCCGCGGAAGAGGACGCGGCCCTGATCCGCACCGGCAGGGTGGACAGCCCGCGCAGCAGCAGATAGCCGGCCATCGGGTGCAGCACACCCCCGGTGGCGAACCGCACCTGGCGCAGGGTCGCGGCGAACTCCTCGTCGCAGGCGACGACACCACCCATCACGTCGCCGTGTCCGCCCAGGTATTTGGTGGCGCTGTGCAGCACGATGCGCGCGCCGTGTTCGAGGGGCCGCTGCAGCACGGGGGTGGCGAAGGTGTTGTCGACGAGCAGCGGTACCGAGCCGCACGCGTGCGCCACGGCCCTGATGTCGAGCTCCGCCAGCGTCGGGTTGGCCGGCGTCTCGACCATCACCAGTCCGGTGTCCGGGCGGATCGCGTCGGCGATGCCCGCCGGGTCCGTCCATGTCACCTCGGTGCCCAGCAGGCCGGCGCCCAGGAGGTGGTCGGAGCAGCCGTACAGGGGGCGCACCGCGACCACATGGCGCAGGCCCAGGCTCGCGCGGGCCAGCAGGACGGCCGTGAACGCCGCCATTCCGCTGGCGAAGGCCACCGCGCTCCCGGCACCCTCCAGCCGGGCCAGCGCCGTCTCGAAGCGGGCGGTCGTCGGGTTGTCCAGCCGTGCGTACACGGGCGGGCCGTCGGGCCTGGCTCCCGTGGCCGCGAAGGCGTCGATGCGCGCGGCCTCGCCGCGGGAGTCGTACGAGGGGTAGGTGGTGGACAGGTCGATCGGTGCGGCGTGCAGACCGAGAGAGGCGAGATCGTCGCGTCCGGCGTGCACGGCTTCGGTGGCGAGGGCCCTGGACCGGAAGGAGGGCTGGGGTGTCAGCGAGGAGGCTTCGGTGTCCATGTCACCAGACTGAACAGGGAGCGGCCGAAGGCACCCGTATCCCGTGCTACGTTCGCGCGATGCCTGAATCAGTCGCACTGGATCCGGTCGATCTGCACATTCTGCGCCTCCTGCAGAACGATGCCCGGACGACGTACCGGGAGCTCGCCGCCGAAGTCGGAGTGGCGCCGTCCACCTGCCTGGACCGCGTGGCACGGCTGCGTCGCTCGGGCGTGATCCTCGGCCACCGGCTGCGGCTGGATCCGGCACGGCTCGGCCGGGGCCTGGAGGCGCTGCTGCTGGTGCAGGTCCGGCCGCACCGCAGGGAGCTCATCGGTCCGTTCGTCGAACGGATCAGGGCACTGCCGGAGTCCCGGGCGTTCTTCCATCTCACGGGGCCCGACGACTACCTGGTGCACGTGGCCGTCGCGGACCCGACCGACCTGCAGCGCCTGGTGCTCGACGAGTTCACCTCACGCCGCGAGGTGGCACGTGTCGAGACCAGGTTGATCTTCCAGCAGTGGGAGTGCGGCCCGCTGATGCCGCCCGCGACGGCCGCGCGGCAGACCGCCGACGCCCCTGACACCCGCCCCGGCCCCTCGGCTCCCTGAGGTCCTCCCCCGGGGAGAAAGCCTTTTCCCCGTGACGGGAGGGCCTCCCGCGTACGAGGATGTCCATATGTCAGACACATCGAGCAGCGCACTGCCGCGCCAGGTCGCCGACGCCTACGTCGACGCATACATCGAACTCGACCCGATCACCGGTACCTATCTCGGTGTCGCGGAAAGCTCCCGCCGGCTGCCCGATTTCTCGCCCGCCGGTCAGGAGGCCATCGCCGGCCTCATCCGCAGGACGCTCGTCGAACTCGACGCCGCCGAGCGGGTACCAGGTGCGGACACCGACGTGGAAAGGCGTTGCGCGCGACTGCTGCGGGAACGCCTGAACGCCGAACTCGCCGTCCACGAGGCCGAGGAGGGGCTGCGGGCCGTCTCCAACATCCACTCTCCGGCGCACAGCCTCCGTGACGTGTTCTCGGCGACGCCGACGGCGACGGACGAGGACTGGGCCGCCGTCGTGGACCGCCTGCGAGCGGTTCCGGCCGCGCTGGAGGGGTACCGCGCCTCGCTCGCCCTCGGTCTGGAGCGCAAGCTCTACGGCGGTCCGCGCCCGGCCGCGACGTTCATCGGGCAGCTGGGCACCTGGGCCGGGGAGGGCGAAGGCCCCGGATTCTTCCAGGACTTCGCGGCCGGTGGACCCGCGTCGCTGCGTACGGAGCTGGACGAGGCCGCCGGGGAGGCCGCCTCGGCCCTGGTCGCGCTGAGGGACTGGATGCGGGATGTGTACGCCCCCGCGATCGAGGGCGCCCCCGACACCGTGGGCCGCGAGCGCTACGCCCGCTGGGCCCGCCAGTTCAACGGCACGGACCTGGATCTCGACGAGGCGTACGCCTACGGCTGGTCCGAATACCACCGGCTGCTGGCCGAGATGAAGGCCGAGGCCGACAAGATCCTTCCCGGTGCGGGCCCCTGGGAGGCGCTCGCCCACCTCGACGTGCACGGCGAGCACATCGAGGGCGTGGAGGAGGTACGGGTGTGGCTCCAGGGCCTGATGGACGAAGCCATCGAGGCTCTCGACGGCACCCACTTCACGCTCGCCGAGCGGGTGCGGAAGGTGGAGTCCCGCATCGCTCCCCCGGGCGGAGCGGCCGCTCCGTACTACTCCGGCCCCTCCGAGGACTTCTCGCGCCCCGGCCGCACCTGGCTGCCCACCATGGGCGAGACCCGTTTCCCGGTGTACGACCTGGTGTCCACCTGGTACCACGAGGGGGTGCCGGGCCACCATCTGCAGATCGCGCAGTGGACCCACGTCGCGGACAGCCTCTCCCGCTACCAGGCGTCGATCGGCCACGTCAGTGCCAATGCCGAGGGCTGGGCGCTGTACGCGGAGCGGCTCATGGACGAGCTGGGCTTCCTGCCGGACGCCGAGCGCCGGATCGGGTATCTGGACGCGCAGATGATGCGGGCCTGCCGGGTGATCGTGGACATCGGCATGCACCTGGAGCTGGAGATCCCCGCGGACTCGCCGTTCCATCCGGGTGAGCGCTGGACGCCTGATCTGGCCCAGGAGTTCTTCGGCAGCCACAGCGGCCGGCCGGCCGACTTCGTGGAGAGCGAGCTGACGCGCTATCTGTCGATGCCGGGGCAGGCCATCGGTTACAAGCTGGGCGAGCGTGCCTGGCTGTTGGGCCGGGAGAACGCCCGGAAGGCGCACGGCGACGCGTTCGACCTCAAGACCTGGCACATGGCGGCCCTGTCGCAGGGGTCGCTCGGGCTGGACGACCTGGTGGACGAGCTGTCCAAGCTCTGATGCCTCCGGTGCCGGGGTGTTCGCGGACGCGCGCCCCGGCACCGCTCATCCTCTCCCGACCCGAAGGACGGACTCCGCATGACCCGGCCAGGATTCCTCTTCTGCCAGGACCCGCTGCGGCCTCGGCATCCGGATCCCCACTTCGCCCGGGAGGCGGCCGCCGCCCGGCGGGCCGGCGGGCGGATCGTCCTGGTCGACCACGACGCGCTGCTGGCCGGGGACGCCGAGTCCGCCGTCGGCCGGGCCGGGCGGGACCCGGGGCCGTACTGGTACCGGGGCTGGATGATTCCGTCCGCCCGCTACGACTGCCTGGAGCACGCCCTCCTCGCCCGTGGCTGCTCGCTGCTCACGAACGCCGCCGCCTACCGCACCGCCCATGAACTCCCCGGTTGGTACGAGACGTTCGCCGCCCTCACTCCACGCAGCGTCTGGCAGGCCCTGCCGGCCGGATCCGCACCCCCGGAACCCGCCCTCCGGGCCGGGCTGGCCTCAGCCCTCGGCTCGGGCCCCTGCATCGTCAAGGACTACGTGAAGTCCCGTAAGCACGAGTGGCACGAGGCGTGCTTCGTGCCGCAGGCCGAGGATGCCGGCCGGCTCGCGGAGGTCGTCGGCCGGTTCACCGAACTGCAGGGGGACTTCCTGGCCGGCGGGCTGGTGCTGCGCGCGTACGAGCGGTTCGTGCCGGACGGTGAGGCCCGGGTGTGGTGGGTGGACGGCGAGGCGGTGCGGGTGACCGCCCATCCGGACACGCCCGGCCTGGTCCCGGAACCCGCACTCGACGCCGTCGGCGAGGCGGTCCGTACGCTCGGCTGCCGATGGGTGACCACCGACATGGCGCTGCGGGAGGACGGGGTGTGGCGGGTGGTCGAGGTCGGCGACGGCCAGGTCAGCGGCCTCCCTGAGGGGGACGACGGCGAGGACCTGTTCGCCGCGCTCCTCGGGGGCCGGTCCTGAACGGCGTTCCTCGCCGGGACCGCCCCCGACCACCGCTTCTCCCGGCGCGGAGCCGTGAGTGACCGGTTCAGCAGCCGCAGTCCTCGCCGCCCGCGGGCGCCGTGAGCGGGTCTGCGGTGCGCCGCTCGGGCCCCTCCCAGGTCTCGAAGGCGAAGCCCTCGCGCACCCAGTACTCGAATCCGCCGAGCATCTCCTTGACCGGGTAGCCGAGTTCGGCGAGCGCCAGAGCCGCGCGGGTCGCTCCGTTACAGCCCGGTCCCCAGCAGTAGGTGATCACCGGCACGCCCGGGTCGAGGAGGCGGGCCGCCTGCTCCGCGATGAGGGCGGTCGGCAGGTGTACCGCACCGGGGACGTGCCCCTGGTCCCAGGACTCGGTGGACCGGGAGTCCAGGACGACGAACCCGGGGTCGCCGCCGGCCTCCAGAGCGGCAGCCACGTCCGAGACGTCCGCGTGGAAGGCGAGTGAGGCTGCGAAGTACGCCGCGGCGGCTGCCGGGGAGGCGGGCGGTACTCGGAGGACGGCGTTGGCTGCCGTGACGCTCTGTGAAGTCATGTCCAGAAATCTACGGCCGATCCCCATCGACAGGAAGGAGTGATCCCCGGCACATCGCTTGATCGACGAGGACTTCCCCTGTTGTGTGACCCCATGACCGAGTATTCCCCGGACGCCACAGACTGGCGCATCCTCGATGTCCTCCAGCGCGACGGACGCGCGACCTTCGCCGAGCTGGCCCGCGCCGTGGCGATGTCCCCGAGCGCCGTCACCGAACGGGTCCGCCGCTTGGAGGAGGCGGGGGTGATCAGCGGATACACCGCCGTGGTGGACCCGGAGCGGCTGGGACTGCCGATCCTCGCGCTCGTGCGGCTGCGCTATCCCCACGGCAACTACAAGCCGTTCCACGACCTGACGGACACGACCCCCGAGATCGTGGAGGCCCATCACGTCACCGGGGACGACTGCTTCGTCCTGAAGGTGAACGCCAGGTCGATGCGTCACCTGGAGGAGGTCACGGGGAGGATCGGCGCCCTCGGTGCGGTGACCACCAGCATCGTCTACTCCTCGCCCCTCCCCCGTCGGGCGGTCAGCCGCTGAGCATGCCGGCCACCCGGTGGACCACCGCCGAACCGTGCCGCTCCTTCACCACTTCGAGCTGGGCGGGGATGCGCCGGCGCAGATCGGCCACGTGGCTGACGATGCCTACGCTGCGGTCGCGTTCGCGCAGGGAGTCGAGGACGTCGAGCACCTCGTCCAGCGTCTGGTCGTCCAGGCTGCCGAAGCCCTCGTCGATGAAGAGCGTGTCCAGACGTACACCGCCCGCCTCGTCCGTCACCACGTCGGCGAGGCCCAGCGCCAGGGCGAGCGAGGCGAAGAAGGTCTCGCCCCCGGACAGCGTGGCCGTGTCGCGCTCCCGGCCCGTCCAGGAGTCGACGACGTGCAGGCCGAGCCCCGCCCTGCGGCCACCGCTGCGCTCGTCGGAGTGGACCAGCGTGTAGCGGCCGGCCGACATCCGCTGGAGACGGGCCGTCGCCGCGGCGGCCACCTGTTCGAGGCGGGCCGCCAGGACGTACGCCTCGAGCCGCATCTTGCGCTCGTTGTCCGCGGAGGTACCCGCCGTCAGGCCGGCGAGCCTGGCCACCCGCTCGTACTCCTGGAGCCGCGGCCCCAGGGCACGCACCTCGTCCTCGGCACGGCGCGAGAGCCGGCCGAGCTCCGCACCGCGCTCCTGCGCGGCGTCGTGCACCGCGGCGCTCTCCCTCAGCTGCCTCGCGGACAGGTCGTACGCCGCCTGCGCCACGTCAGGCGTCGCGGCAGGACGCTCGGCGGCGGCCCGGGCGTCCTCCTCCGCGAGCCGGTCGGCGACCGCCGCGGCCTCCGTCTGCCACGCGTCGACACGGTGCTGGAGCTCCCGCTGCGCGCTGTCGCCGAGAAGCTTCGCGGCGGCTGCGCTCGGGGTGTCGAAACCGGCCCGGAAGGCGGCGTCGGCGAGCCTGCCGTCGGCCTCCTTGAGCCGCCGTGCCGCCTCCTGCTCGGCGCGCAGCGCCTCCGCGGCGTCCGCGAGCAGCCCGGCGCGGCGTTCGAGCAGAGCGGCGTGCTCGGCCACGGACGCGCAGTCCCCACGGGCCGTGACCAGGTCCTTCTCCAGCCCGGCCTGTTCACGGTCGAGCGCCTCCCGCTGCGAGGTGCGGGCGGCCGCGCGCCGTTCCGCCTGCCGGCGGTCGTCGAGGCGGCCGAGGTGCTCACGCTCGGCGGTGGCGAGGGCCTCCCTGGCCGCGTGCGTGCCCGCGGCCAGCCGGTGGGCGTCCGCGTGCTCCCGGGTGAGCAGGTCGACGGCCTCCTGGAGCCCGGCGACGGAGGCATGGGAAGGAGTGCCGGGAGCACCGGTTCCGTCCGCCGGATCCGCCGACTCCGCCTGTGCCGCCGTGAGCCGTTCGCGCAGGACGCCGAGCTCGTTCTCCGCCCCGGCACGGGCCCGGTCGGCACGCTGGTGCGCGGCGAGCGCCGCCTCCTCCGTGGCCCGGTCCACGTGACCGGCCCCCGCGCGGGCGGGCTCCGGGTGCTCGACCGAGCCGCACACCGTGCAGGCCTCGCCGTCGACGAGCCCGCCGGCCAGCTCCGCCGCGATGCCGCGCAGCCGCTGCTCCCGGAGTGCCAGCCAGGTCTCGTGCGCCTCCACGGCGCGCTCTCGCGCCGCGGTCAGGGTCGCACCGGCCGTCTCCTCCTGGGCCGCGAGAGCGTCGCGCCGACGGGCGGCTTCGAGCCTTCCGCGCGCCGGAGCGAGCCGGCCGGCCAGTTGCTCCGCGCGGGTCGCCGCGTCCTGCCCCGCCTCGACGTCCTCCCTGAGGCGGCGGTGGACGGCGTCCCACCCGGCCAGCCACTGCCCCGCTTCCTGGATCAGTTCGTCGTCGGACCGGGACTGCCTCTCCAGGCCGGCCCGCTCGGCGTCGATCTCCCTGCTGCGCCGTTCGGCGCGGCGCGCCGCGTCGAGTCCTCCCAGTTCCGCCCGGAGCCCCCGTTCCGCTGCGGCCAGTTGCTCGAAGCCCGCCTGGCCCAGTTCCCCGGGCAGCCCGGCGCAGGACCGCTCGCGCGCGCCGGACGCCGCGCGGTGGGCCCGCTCGGCCTCGTCGCGCAGGTCGAGTGCCGGGGCGACCAGGTCCGCCTTGCGCGCGCGGGTCAGCTGTTCGTGGCAGCGGTCGCGCTCCGCCCGGCGGTCCTCCAGTCCCGCGGCACGGCGGCGGGTCTCCTCGTACCGCTGCTGGAGCCGGGCGAGTTCGCGCTCGTCGTCGAGCCTCAGGCGTGCGGCGGCGTTCCGCTCCTCCGTACCGGCCAGGACGCAGCGGGCGATGTCGAGTCGTTCCCGGGCTCCGCTGCGCGCGACGGCGGCCCACTGCAGGACGCCCTCCGCGAGACCGGGCTCCCCGGGCCGCGTCTCGGGCAGCCCCGCCTCGTCCGCCGCCGGGCCGGCCGCCTGTGCGATGCGCTGGGCGAGCGAGAGGATCTGCTGGTCCCCGGCCTTGACCCGGGCTTCGGCCGCCCGTCGTTGTTCGGCGAGCCGCTCCTCGACGGCCGCGAAGCGACGGGTGTCGAAGAGCCTTCCGAGCAGCCTGCCACGCGCTTCGGCGTCGGCGCGCAGGAAGCGCGCGAAGTCCCCCTGGGGCAGCAGCACCACCTGGCAGAACTGCTCACGGCTCATCCCGACGAGGCCGCCGATCTCCTCACCGATCTCCTGGTGGGACCGGCTGAGTGCCTGCCAGCCGTGCTCGGGGTCGTACTCGCGCAACCAGCTCTGCGCCTTCTCCGTGGTGAAGCCGCCGCCCCTCTTCTTGGGGCGGGGCTGCGCGGGCCGCCGGGTCACTTCGAGGCGGCGCCCCCCGACGGTCAGCTCCAAGCGCACCTCGGTCGGCCGGTCCACCGGGGCGTGGTCGCTGCGCAGCGAGGTGCCGGGGCTCTGCCGGGCTCCGGGCACCGCTCCGTAGAGGCCGTAGCAGACGGCGTCGAGCACGGAGGTCTTGCCCGCGCCGGTCGGGCCGTGCAGCAGGAAGATGCCGGCCGAGGAGAGTGCGTCGAAGTCGACCTCCTCCGTCGCGCCGAAGGGTCCGAACGCGGTCAGGGTGAGCGTGTGCAGCCTCAACGGGACACCTCGTCGATCCCGTCGCTCACCCGTACGTCGTCGAAGGCGTCGCGCAGCACCTTCCGCTCCTGTGCGCTGGGGCCGCTCCCGCCGCGCACATGCGCCACGAAGTCCTCCGCCACCTGCTGGTCGTCACGCCCCTTGAGCCGCTGCGCGTACGACGCGAGGGGGTCCTGCGGAGCGCGCTCGGGCTCGAAGACCAGGCTGAGGGTGTGCGGGAAGCGTTCGAGCAGGCGGGCCATCGGCTCCTCCGGGCGCGCGGGGTCGGTGAGGGTGGCTTCCACCCAGGAATCGCGGTGCCGTTCGAGCGCCGGGTCGTCGAGCAGCGAGCCGAGGCGTCCCCGGAGCCGCGCCAGCCGGCGCGGGACCGGGCAGTCGACGCGTTCGGCGCGGAGGTCCCCGCCTGCGCCCAGGTCGATCAGCCACATCGTCTTGCGGTGGGTGTGCTCCGAGAAGGAGTAGGCGAGCGGCGAGCCCGAGTAGCGGACGCGTTCCGTGACCGTCTGACAGCCGTGCAGATGGCCGAGTGCCACGTAGTCGACGCCGTCGAAGACACCCGCGGGGACGGCCGCGACACCGCCGACGGTGATGTCGCGTTCGCTGTCGCTGGGTTCGCCGCCCGCCACGAAGGCGTGAGCGAGGACCACGGAGCGGGTGCCGTCCTGCCGGGTGGCGAGATCGGCCCGTACCCGGTCCATGGCCGCGGTGAGGACCGCCTCGTGTCCGGCCTTCGCGGCACCCAGGCTGTCCCGGACGAGGGCGGGTTCCAGGTAGGGCAGTCCGTAGAACGCCACGTCGCCCCCCTCGTCGTGCAGCACGACCGGGGTGGCGCAGTCGTCCGGATCGGTCCTGAGGTGGATGCCGGCCCGTGCGATCAGGCCCGCGCCGACGCCGAGCCTGCGGGCGGAGTCGTGGTTCCCGGAGATCATGACGGTCGGAACGCCGGCCTCGGCCAGCCGGTGCAGCGCGTCGTCGAACAGCTGGACGGCGGAGAGCGGCGGCACGGCACGGTCGTAGACGTCGCCCGCCACGACGACCGCGTCGGCCTCGTGCTCCCGCACCGTGTCCACCAGGTGGTCGAGAAACGCCGCCTGCGCATCGAGCATCGGGACACGGTGGAACGAGCGCCCCAGGTGCCAGTCCGAGGTGTGCAGGATCCTCACGACATCACTCCGACGGCTCCGGCCTGCATGTTCCACTTCCTCCGCCCCCGGCACCGCACCGGTCCACCACCCCGCCCGCCCGGGATTTCCTCGGCAGGCCCGACCACGCTAATGCCGCGCGGCCCCGGAGCCCTCATCCGGTCCCGGCGTCCCCGTACGCCTCGCCACCCAGTTCGAGCGTGGCGGAGCCGGCCGTGGCGTCGGCCAGCCAGGCCCTGAAGCCGTCGACGTCGGCGTCCGGCAGTCCGATCGCGAGGGTCACGGCCTCCGCGTAGGTCACGTCGTGGATCGCGGTCCCGGTGGCGCGCAGATCGTTCTCCAGCTTGCCTGCCCGCTGGTGGTCCACGGTGACGGTGGCGAGCCGGAACCGCCGGCGGGTGGTCGTGCCCAGTGCGTCCAGCGCCTCACCGACCGCCCCTCCGTACGCCCGGATCAGCCCGCCCGCGCCGAGCTTGACCCCGCCGAAGTAGCGGGTGACGACGGCGACGGCGTACCGCACGTCCCGGCGCATGAGCATCTGCAGCATGGGGACGCCGGCCGTCCCGCCCGGCTCCCCGTCGTCACTCGCCTTCTGCACGGAGGCGTCGGCGCCGATGACGTAGGCGAAGCAGTTGTGGTTGGCGGTGGGGTGTTCCCTGCGGATGCGCGCGACGAAGTCCTGCGCCTCCTGCTCGGTGGCGGCGGGGGCGAGCGCGCAGAGGAAGCGCGATCGGCTGACCTCGGTCTCGTGCACGCCCGCGCGGGCGACTGTCCGGTACTGCTCCTGCATCGGTCCACCCTATGTGCCGCCACGACCGGCACATTCACCCTCCCGTGGGGAATGGCCCGCCCGGGCCGTCCGTTGTGAGGGCATGTACGCAGACGATGAGACGGTGCGCAGGATCCTTCAGGACTCGGGTGACACCTGGGCGGTGGTCGGCCTGTCCGACAACCGGTCCCGCGCGGCCTACGGGGTCGCCGAGGTCCTCCAGCGCTTCGGCAAGAGGGTGGTGCCCGTCCACCCCAAGGCCGAGCAGGTCCACGGCGAACAGGGGTACGCCTCGCTGGCGGACATACCCTTTGCCGTCGATGTGGTGGACGTCTTCGTCAACAGCGCCCTGGCGGGCGGCGTCGCCGACGAGGCGGTGGCGGCCGGTGCGAAGGCGGTCTGGTTCCAGCTCGGAGTGGTCGACGAGGCGGCGTACGAGCGTACGCGCGCGGCGGGCCTCTCCATGGTGATGGACCGCTGCCCGGCGATCGAGATCCCACGCCTGGACCCCCGCCGCTGACGGGAGCCGGATCCCGGGGCGCCGTCCGGCGGGCGTGGTGTCGCGGCGGGCCCCCGACGGGGAGAATGTGTGCTGTGACACACCCTCTGCTCCTCGGCGGTGAACGCGTCGCCACCCAGCTGTACGAACTCGGCGTGCGGCGGGGTGGCGTCCTGCTGGTGCACGCCTCCATGCGCACCGCGGGGGGCACGGCCTGGTGCATGACCGAGGCGCTACGGCACGCTCTGGGGCCGGAGGGGACCTTGGTGGTCCCTGCCTTCACCCCGGAGAATTCGGACACCTCGCGCTCCTACCTGGAGCGGGTCCGCGGGCTGAGCGCGAAGGCCCGTGCGGCTGTGCATGCGGCGATGCCCGCCTTCGACCCGGTGACGTCCCCCGCCCCCGGGATGGGGGCGCTCGCGGAGACGGTGCGGCAGGCTCCGGACGCACTGCGCAGCGGACACCCCCAGACCTCGTTCGCCGCGCTCGGCCCCGCGGCCGACGAACTGCTCACCGGCCACCGCCGGGACTGCCACCTGGGCGAGGACTCCCCCCTGGCCCGCCTCTACGAGGCCGACGCGCAGGTCCTCCTGCTGGGCACGGGCTTCGACAGCTGCACGGCCTTCCACCTGGCGGAGTACCGCCGCCCCTCACCGCCCCGCCGCCTTTACCGCTGCGTGGTGGCGTCGAAGGCCGGACCCCACTGGTGGGAGTACGAGGACATCACGCTCGACGACAGCGACTTCGGCGCTCTGGGGGACGACTTCGCCCGTACGCGGAGCACGGAGGTACGCACCGGCCGTGTGGGGTCGGCACCGAGCCGTCTCTTCCCGCTGCGCGCGGCCGTGGACTTCGCCGCGGGATGGCTGAGGACCCACCGGGCCGAGGGCTGACAGCCGCCGCCACCACGGACGATGTCACCTCTGCGCATGCCGGGTCCTCGGCGCAGGACAGACCCTCCGCCACTCACGGCTCCGCCGCTCATGAGTCCGCTGCGAGGGACGCCTCCGCTCACGAGTCCGCTGCGAGGGACGCCTCCGCTCCGAGCGCCCTCCCCGTCAGACCCCCAGGCCCTCCAGCACCACCGCTCCCGGCAAAGCCGCCAGCGCCTTCCCCGGGACGATCAGCTTGCCACGGCGGCGGCCGCTGCCGATCAGGACCCACCCCTCGTCCACCACCGCGGGGTCGACGAGGAGGGGCCAGGCCGCCGGGAGACCGATCGGAGTGATCCCGCCGTACTCCATGCCCGTTTCACCGACCGCCACGTCCATCGGGGCGAAGGACGCCTTACGGGCCCCGAGGTGCTTGCGCACCGCCCCGTTGACGTCCACGCGGGTGTGCGAGAGGACCACACAGGCGGCAAGCGTGGTCTCACCGCCCCGCTTGCCCGCCACCACCACGCAGTTGGCCGACGCGTCCAGGAGCTCGCGCCCGTACCGCTCGACGAAGGCAGCCGTGTCGGCGACCTCGGGGTCGGTGTCGACATGGACGACCGACTCGGCAGGGAGACCGCCCCACCCCTCGGCGACCGCCCCGGCGACGGGTGAGGGGAGGAGGTCCAGCCGGTCGGCGGCGGGAGAGGCATCGTCGAAGGTACCCAGGGGTGCGCGCATACCGCTCACGCTAACAGCCGTCGTGAGCTGCTCACTTGCCCTCCCGGCGGACCGGCGGGATCGTGACCGCCATGGTCAGGGTCACCGGCTCGGAGCCGTCGTTCCGGTAACCGTGCGGCACATGGGCCTCGAAGGTCGCGGAGGCTCCGGCGGGGACCGTGTGGGTCTCACCGTCGACGACCAGGGTCAGCTCGCCCGCCGTGACGTGGAGCAGCTCGACCGTTCCTTCGGGGTGCGGGTCGGAGGCGCTGCCCTCACCGGGCATCAGGTGCCAGGACCAGAGCTCGATCGGTCCCCTGGCCTCCGCGCCCACCAGCAGCGTGGTCGAGCTGCCGGCCTCCGTCGACCACATGCGCACCGCCTGGCTCTCGGGCACCAGACGCACCTGGGTTCCCTGCTCGTAGTCGAGCAGCGTCGTGATGCTGACCCCCAGGGCGTCGGCGAGCTTGACCGTGGTGCCGACACTCGGATTCGTCCGCGCCTGCTCGATCTGGATGATCATGCCCCGGCTGACCCCCGCACGGGCGGCGAGAGCGTCCAGGGTGAAGCCGCGCTCGCCCCGCCAGCGTTTGAGATTGCGGGCGAGCGACTGGGTCAGCTGATCGAGGTCAGACACATTCCGTCCAATATTATGGATGACATAGTCAAAAATACTGCACTACGGTGTGGTGCACCCACCCGACCACCGCACTGTACTGCGAGGCCCCCTGATGACCGCACTGTTCGCCCTGGCCACGAGCCTGCTGTGGGGGCTGGCCGATTTCGGCGGCGGGCTGCTCACCCGCCGCACGCCCGCCCTCACGGTGGTCGTCGTGTCGCAGGCCGTCGCCGTCGTCGTCCTCGGGCTCGTGGTCGTCGCGACCGGCGGCTGGAGCGAGGCAGGGAGCCTGCTCTGGTTCGCGGTCGCGGCGGGCGTCGTCGGCCCGGT
Source organism: Streptomyces sp. NPDC055962 (assembly GCF_042270185.1). Classification (NCBI taxonomy): domain Bacteria; kingdom Bacillati; phylum Actinomycetota; class Actinomycetes; order Kitasatosporales; family Streptomycetaceae; genus Streptomyces; species Streptomyces sp. NPDC055962. The sequence continues at coordinate 63,405 of NZ_JBHJYN010000019.1, read as the reverse complement.
CGCGATGCTCAGCTTCTACAAGGCGCTGGCCCTGGGGCCGATGGGCGTGGTCTCACCGCTCGGCTCCGTCGGAGTGGCGGTCCCGGTCGGAGTCGGACTGCTGGTCGGCGAGCGGCCGGGCCTGCTGCAGTTCGCCGGGGTGGCCGTCGCCGTCGTGGGCATCGTCCTGGCCGGAGGGCCGCAGCTGCGTGGTGCGCCGGTGCAGCGCCAGGCCATCGCCCTGACCCTGCTGGCCGCATTCGGGTTCGGGGCGGTCATGACCCTGATCGCGGAGGCCTCCACCACCGTGCCCGGCCTCTTCCTCGCCCTCTTCGTCCAGCGCGTCACGAACCTCGCGGTCGGCGGGACGGCCCTGTTCGTCTCCGTGCGGCGCGGCGGCCGTGCGCTGCCCGAGGAGGGCGGGCTCGCCACCGTGCGGGCCGCGCTGCCGGCCCTGGCCTTCGTCGGACTCGCCGACGTCGCGGCGAACGGCACCTACTCCATCGCCGCCCAGCACGGCCCGGTCACCGTGGCCGCCGTGCTGGCCTCGCTCTATCCGGTGGTGACCGCACTGGCGGCGCGCGGTGTGCTCGGTGAACGGCTGCGCGGTCTCCAGGCGGCGGGCGCGGGTCTGGCCCTGATCGGAACGGTCCTGCTGGCCACGGGCTGACGCACCGGTCCGCCGAGGCTCAGGCGCCGTCGGCCGGATCCTCCAGCAGCAGGGCGACCGCGGCCAGCTGCTCGGACGTCACCCCGTCCGGGATCGGCACCGGCGCGGGGGTGCGCAACGGCGGCTGCCAGCCCTTCTCGGGGTCCCAGCTGCGTACCACACGGGCGGGCGCCCCCGCCACGACCGAGTGGTCGGCGACCTCTCCGCGTACGACGGCTCCCGCGGCGACCACCACGTTCCGGCCGAGCCTGGCACCCGGAAGGATCACCGCGCCGGTGCCGATCCAGCATCCCGGACCGATCACGACCGGCTCCATGCGCGGCCACTGCCGGCCGACCGGTTCGTTCGGGTCGTCGTAACTGTGGTTGGTCGAGGTGATGTACACGTACGGGCCGCAGTAGGTGTCCGAGCCGATCGAGACCGACGTGTCGGCGATGACATGGCTCCCCCGGCCCAGCACCACACCGTCGCCCAGGGTCAGGATGGGCTCGGACCCGAGGTCCAGATCGGGCATCAGGCCGGCGGTCAGCGTCACCTGCTCGCCGATGATGCAGTGGTCGCCCAGCTCGATCCACGGCTCGCCGAAGACCGTTCCCTGGGGGAAGGCGAGCCGTGTCCCCGGGCCGATCCGGCCGAAGCGGAGCCGGCCGGGGTGCTGTGCGGTGACGGCTCCGGTCTCCTGCACCCAGGCCCAGACGCGGTGGACGGCGCGGGACATGACACCGCGCCGCCGGCGGGCCAGGGAGGAGAGGAACGTACGGTTCGTCGGCACCCGCTCACGGTAGTCGGCCCGACCGGAGCGGTCGGCGCTCCGGGCTGTGATGTTCACCCCACCGATCGGGACGGACAGGGCCGTCCACTACGGTTCGTGCGGAACAGAGGGGTGCCGTGCGCACCACACCCCACCCGAGGAGCAGGCGATGGCAGAGCAGGCATTGGTCACCGGCATCGGCGGCAAGGAGCCGGACGTCGATCCGGACGCCTTCCTCGCACCGACCTCCGTCGTCATCGGCGAGGTCTCGCTGGCCGCGGGCTCCAGCGTCTGGTACCAGGCCGTGCTGCGTGCCGACTGCGGCCCGATCTCCCTCGGCCCCGACAGCAACATCCAGGACAACTGCAGTGTGCACACCGACCCCGGCTTCCCGCTGACGGTGGGCGCACGGGTCTCGGTCGGCCACAACGCCGTGCTGCACGGCTGCGTGATCGAGGACGACGTCCTGGTGGGCATGGGCGCCACCGTGCTCAACGGCGCGCACATCGGAGCGGGTTCGCTGATCGCGGCGCAGGCGCTCGTCCCCCAGGGGATGCGGGTGCCGCCGGGCTCCCTCGTCGCCGGTGTACCGGCCAAGGTCAAGCGGGAGCTGACCGCCGAGGAGCGTGAGGGCATCGCCTTCAACGCGGCGGGCTACGTCGAACTGGCGAAGGCGCACCGCGCGGCGCACCAGGAGAGCTGACGGTCCGCGGGCCGTGCAGTGCGCCCCGCGCGGCCGCAGAGGGGCGTGGCCGGCCGGCGCCCGGGTGAGTCCGCTGGGGTCAGTCGGCTGCGGGGTCAGTCGGCTGCGGGGACGGCGTCCGGCTCGGGCGCCCGCACCGAGCCCTCGGCCTGCTCCGCAGCCTTCTTGGCCCGGTTCTTCAGCACCAGCATCGAGATCGCACCGATCAGCACGGCGGCCACCAGGCCCAGCCACGAGAAGCGCTTGAGCCACGCCTCGGCGACGACGCCCACGGTGTAGATGACGGCGGTGGTGCCACCGGCCCAGACGATCCCGCCGAGCACGTTGGCGATCAGGAACTTCCAGTACGGCATGCGCAGCACCCCGGCCAGCGGCCCCGCGAAGATGCGCAGCAGGGCGACGAAGCGCCCGAAGAAGACCGCCCACATGCCCCACTTCTCGAACGACCGCTCCGCCAGTGCGATCTGGGGCGCCCCGAAGTGCTTGGGGAACTTCCGGCCCAGCCAGGCGAGCAGCGGACGGCCGCCTCTGCGGCCGATGGCGTAGCCGATCGAGTCGCCGATGATCGCCCCTGCGGACGCGCAGGCACCGAGCACCACGGGGTCGATGTCGCCGTGCTGGGAGGCGAGGAGCGCCGAACTGACGAGGATGATCTCGCCCGGCAGCGGGATACCGAGACTCTCGAGTCCGATGACGACCCCCACCAGGAGGTAAATGCTGACCGCGGGTACGGTCTCGAGCCACTCCTGGACGTGCAACGCCGGTCCCTCCCGTAAGAAATCTGCCGCCGTGCACCACGAGTGGTGCACGGCGGGCAGCCTACCGGGCCGGGTGGGCGGAGCGACTGCCGCGGCCCCGGCGGGGACACGGGGGGGCCGGACGGGGTCAGCGGTTCGGACGCAGCGTCCAGACGACACTCATCTCGCTGGTGACCGCTCCGTCAGCGCGCCGGATCTCGACGCTGACGGGAAATTCCGGGCGCTTGCCCTCGTCCAGCTCCGCGACGACCTCGGCTGCCGGGCGGCCCAGCACCGCGGTGGCGGTGAGCTCGCCCATGGCGACCTTCTTGAAGGCCATCTCCGTGGTGACGGGCAGGGGGACGGCGCGGGTCATCTGGTCACCGAACGCGGCGACGACGATCGCGCCGCTCGCGGACTCGGCAAGCGTGAACATCGCTCCGGCGTGGGGTCCGCCGAGGTGGTTGTGGTAGTCCGCCCGGTCCGGGAGCGAGAGGACGGCGCGCTCCGCGGTCGTCTCCAGGTACTGGATACCAAGGGTCCGGACCATCGGGACGCTCGCGGACAGGATGTCGCCGACTGTCATCTCTTCAGTGCTCATGAGCGCGATGTTACTAGCCAGTAGCGCTCCTTGACCATCCCCTCACAGGGGCGGCCGTAGCAGCGGGCGCCCGGCCCCTCTATGGTTACTGGCCATGTGGCCAGGACAGCAGCCGCCCGGGGGCGAGCAGAACCCGCAGGACCAGAACCAGAACCCGTACCAGCAGCCGGGGTACCAACAGCCCAATCCCTATCAGCAGCCGGGATACCAGCAGCAGGGCCAGCAGGGCTACCCGCAGCCCAACCCGTACCAGCAGCCCACGGTGCCGCAGTACGCCGTACCGGGCGGGCCCGGCGGGCCGCAGCAGGACGACAGGAGGAAGACGACCGTCGTGGCCGTCGTCGCAGCCGCCGCCGTCGTCGTGGCGGCCGTCGTCACCGGCGTCGTCGTCATGAACAAGGACGACAAGGGCGGCTCGACCGTGGCCGACGACAAGTCGTCCGCGTCGCCGACCGCGAAGCCGTCCGACACCGCCTCCTCCCCCGCGGCCAACCCGCGGGGCGGCGAGGAAGCGGCGCCCACGGTTCCGGGCTGGAAGGTCGTCACCAACCCCAAGTGGGGTACGCAGTTCGACGTGCCCGGTGACTGGGAGGTCGCCGGCACAGGGGTGATCTCGGGCTTCGAGGACGTGAAGGACCCCACGGGCCCTCCCGCCGTCGGCTTCTCCGCGCCCGCGCACCTCAAGAGCAAGTGGTGCGTCGACGACAAGGACAAGGACGGCTCCAAGGAGGACACCGGCCTGGCCGGTGTCGGCACCAAGGGCGGGCAGGGCGCCAAGAGCACCGGCGAAGCGGCCACGAACGAGGCCGCCAACTGGGTCTGGGCCGCCTATGCGCAGGAGGACCCCAAGGACAAGGTCAAGGTCGGCAAGCCCAAGGCCTACACCACCGAGTCGGGCCTCTCGGGCAGCGTCGTCACGGCCACCGCCACGGGGCTCGCCAACAAGAACAAGTGCGACACCGACGGCAAGTCCATCGCGTTCACCTTCAAGAACGCCAAGGACGAGTACGCCTCCTGGATCCTCTACGCCAACGCCGGCGTGGACGACGAACTCCCGGACGCCACCATCCAGAAGATCCTCAGCACGGTGCGCCTGGCGGAGGGCACGGAGACCGCGTCCTGAGCCCTGGCAGCACGCGGCCGGGGCCGTCCATTTGGCGGGAGGGGGCTGTGGCGGGGATAGTCCCTTGGTGACTTCCGCCCCCTCCTCCCCCGCTCCCGGCCTCCGCGCCCTTCCGGCGGGCCGCAATTTCGGTCTGCTGACCGCCGCCGCGATCATCACCAGCCTGGGCACCAACGGTGCGCTGATCGCGGCGGCGTTCGCGGTCCTGGAGTCGGGGGGCGACGCCGGCGACGTCGGTCTCGTCGCGGCCGCGCGTACCGCCCCGCTCGTGCTCTTCCTGCTGATCGGGGGTGCGGTCGCCGACCGGCTGCCGCGCCACCGCGTGATGGTCGCCGCGAACGCGCTCAACTTCGTCTCCCAGGCCGTGTTCGCCTGGCTCGTCCTGACCGGCGAGGCCCAGCTGTGGCACATGATGGTGCTCACGGGGCTCTGCGGCATCGGGCAGGCCTTCTTCGGGCCGGCCTCCGAAGGCATGCTGATGTCCAGCGTCAGCGGGGAGCAGGCTGCCCGCGCCTTCGCCTTCTTCCGCATGTCCATGCACGGCGCGGCCATCGGCGGCGCGGCGCTCGGCGGCGCCATGATCGCCGCCATGGACCCGGGCTGGGTGCTGGCGGTCGACGCGGCGGCCTTCGCCGTCGCGGGTGCGCTCCGGGCCTTCCTCGACGTGAGCCACATCCCGGCGCGCGCCCCGGGCGGCGGGCTGCTCGCGGATCTCCGGGACGGCTGGAAGGAGGTCGTCGGGCGCCCCTGGCTCTGGGCCGTCGTGCTCCAGTTCTCCGTGGTGGTCGCCGTCGTCGGCGCCGCCGAAGCGGTGTACGGGCCTCTGGTGGCGCGGGACGAGCTCGGGGGTGCCCGCCCCTGGGGCTTCGCACTGGCGTGCTTCGGGGTCGGCACCCTGGGCGGCGCCCTGCTGATGATGCGCTGGAAACCGCGGCGGCTGCTGCTGGCGGGCACGCTCTGCGTGTTCCCGCTGGCCCTGCCGTCCGCGGGACTGGCGGTCCCGCTGCCGGTGGGCGGGCTCTGCGCGGTGATGTTCGTGACCGGCGTCGCCATCGAGGTGTTCGGCGTCTCCTGGATGACGGCCCTGCACCAGGAGATCCCCGAGGAGAAGCTGTCCCGGGTGTCGGCGTACGACTGGTTCGGCTCGGTCGCGATGGTCCCGCTGGCCACGGCCGCGGCGGGTCCGGTGGAGACGCTCGTCGGCCGCAGCGCCGCCCTGTGGGGCTGTGCGGCCCTGATCGTCCTGGTGACGGCGGGCGTGCTGGCCGTGCCCGACGTCCGAAACCTGACGCGCCGCAGCTCGGTGAAGCAGACCAGCATCCCGGAGCCGTCGCGGGAGTCAGCCGATGCTGAAGGCGCCGTCGGGGGGCGCGGGTGAGGCGACGGCCTCGCTGTCCCGGACGGGCCTCGCACCACCGATGAGCCGGGGGAGTGCGGGGCCGTGCTCGACCCGGGCGGGGAACACGTCGGCGGCGCAGAGCCTGGTCAGCGGCGCGATGTCCAGGGGGACGCGGGAGGCGAGCAGCACGGCGTTGCCGAAGCGCCTCCCGCGCAGGACGGCGGGTTCCGCGATGAGCGCGAGCTCCTCGAAGACCTCGGCGAAGTTGGCCAGTTGCGACCGGAGGAAGGTGAAGGGCGCACTGTCCGCCAGATTGGCCGCGTAGACGCCGTCCGCCCGCAGGACCCGCGCAGCGGCGCGCGCGTACTCGACGGAGGTCAGGTGCGCGGGTACCCGTGCGCCGCCGAAGACGTCGGCGATCAGGAGATCGGCGGAGTCCTCGGGAGCCGCTTCGAGCCATCCCCGGGCGTCGGTGGCGTGCACGGTGACGCCGGCCCCCTCCGGCAGCGGGAGGTGCTCGCCGACGAGTTCGACGAGCGCGCGGTCCGCCTCCGCCACGTCCTGCCGTGAGCCGGGGCGGGTCGCGGCGACGTAGCGCGGCAGCGTGAGCGCGCCTCCGCCGAGATGCACCGCGTCCAGCGGCTCCCCGGGGTCGCCCGCCCGGTCCACCACGTGGCCGAGGCGCCGTACGTACTCGAATTCGAGGTGGCCGGGCTCGTCGAGGTCGACGTACGACTGCGGGGCGCCGTCGACCGTGAGCAGCCAGGCCCGGTCCCGGTCCACGTCGGGCAGCAGCCTGGCGGTACCGCAGTCGGTGTCGCGGATGACGGGTATCGGCTCGTTCACTCCCCCATTGTGACGGGCGTCCGCCCCTCCTCCCGCCCCGTCAGCCGTTCCACACCGCGGCGACGGCCTCGGTGTGCGCGGCGGACTGCGCGAGTCCCGCCCTGGCCGCCGCGGCCCGGCGTGCGGGATCCAGCGAGTTGCGGCCGATGGCCTTCCTGGTGCCCGCGTCCGGGGTGATGACCTCGACGCGAGCGCCCTCGGCCTCCAGTCCGGCGGCCTGCGCGCGGGGCGAGACGATGACCTTGTTGCCACTGGCCGTGGGGGCGATCACGACGACCCGCCGGTATCCGGAGGCGAGGTGGGCGTTGGCCGGGGAGTGCACGCCTCCGTCGATCCAGCTTCCGCCTCCGGCGTCGACGACGGGCCAGACCGCGGGGACCGCACAGCTGGCGGTGACGGCGTCGGCGAGCGGGACCGGCCCCGCCTTGTCGAAGGTGTGCAGCGCCCCGGTGGACGCGTCGACGGCCGTGATCAGAAGGTGCCGTTCGGGCCATTCGGACGACGGAAGCCAGCTCGCGATCATCTCCCGCCGTTCCTCCGCCGTCGCCGCGGGCCGGCTGTCGCGGGCCAGGGCCCCGAGTCTCCGGCCGTACTCGTCGGGCGTTCGGGAGGAGAGCACCGCTCTCGCGTAACGCAGGACGGTGACGGGGCCGAGCCGGCCCGCCGCCCCCTTCTCGTCCTCCGGGGTCGCGAGCTGTCGCTCGTAGAGGTCGCCGACGCCCGCAGGTCCGAAGGCGAGCCTCGCCCCGACGACCGCACCCGCGGAACTCCCCACGATCAGATCCGCCGTGGAGAGGTCGACGCCCGCCTTGGCGAGCCCGTGCAGGATTCCGCTTTCCCAGGCGGTGCCGGTGATGCCTCCGGCGCCCAGTACGAGAGCTGTGTCTGCCATGGGCACCAGTCTGCCGCAGAGGGCGCGGCCCGCCCTCCCGGGGTCGGGAGGGCGGGCCGCGCTCCACCGTCAGAGCAGGCCGGTGACCGTGCCGGCGCCGACCGTCCGGCCGCCTTCGCGGATCGCGAAGCCGAGACCGGACTCCAGCGGCACGTCACGGCCGAGCTCGACGGTCATCGTGACCGTGTCACCGGGCCTGGCCACCGCCGCCTCGCCGAGGTCCACGTCCCCGACCACGTCCGCCGTACGGATGTAGAACTGCGGGCGGTACCCCGTGGCGACCGGAGTGGTCCGGCCCCCCTCGCGCGCCGACAGGACGTAGACCTGCGCGGTGAACCGCCGGCTCGGAGTGACGCTGCCCGGGGCCGCGACCACGTGCCCGCGGCGGACCCGGTCGCGCTCCACCCCGCGCAGCAGCAGCGCGACGTTGTCGCCGGCCTCCGCGGACTCCATCGGCTTCCCGAAGGTCTCCAGGCCGGTGACGACCGTCTCGACGTCCGCGCCGAGCACCGAGACGCGGTCCCCGACGCGCACCGTGCCGCGTTCCACGGCTCCGGTGACGACGGTGCCGCGGCCCGTGATGGTGAGCACGTTCTCCACGGACAGGAGGAACGGCGCGTCGGTGTAGCGCACCGGCATCGGTACGTACGTGTCGACGGCGTCCAGCAGCCCCTCGACGGACGCGGTCCAGCGTGGGTCGCCCTGCAGCGCGCCGAGCCCCGACACCCGTACGACGGGCACGGTGTCGCCGCCGTAGCCGTGCGCGGTGAGCAGCTCGCGGACCTCCAGCTCGACCAGGTCGGTGAGCTCGGGGTCGCCCGCGTCGGCCTTGTTGAGGGCGACGACGATGTGGTCGACACCGACCTGACGGGCCAGCAGGACGTGCTCCGCGGTCTGCGGCATGATGCCGTCGAGCGCGGACACCACGAGGATCGCCCCGTCGAGCTGCGCCGCCCCGGTGACCATGTTCTTGATGTAGTCCGCGTGTCCGGGCATGTCGACGTGCGCGTAGTGGCGGGTGTCGGTCTCGTACTCGACGTGCGCGATGTTGATGGTGATGCCGCGCTGCGCCTCCTCGGGGGCCCGGTCGATCCGGTCGAACGGCACGAAGGTGCCGCTGCCGCGGTCGCTCAGCACCTTGGTGATGGCGGCGGTCAGGGTGGTCTTGCCGTGGTCGACGTGGCCCATGGTGCCGATGTTCAGGTGCGGCTTGGTGCGCACGTATGCCGTCTTGGGCATGGCTCGTTCCTTGGTGTTCGAAGCTGAGAGAGAAGACCCCAGGGCCCCGCCGACCCTCCCCTTGCGGGGTCCGCCGGACGGTCGGGGGAGGGTCAGCTTCGGGCGCCGCCGAAGGGCGCCGCGGCAGCGGTGAACGCTGCGTCGAGTGCTGCTGCTGCGACAGCGGTCGCAGGGCTCACGGCAGCCTTCGGCGTGTCCGCGACTGCGGACTGCGCTGCGAGGAAGGCGTACCGGAACATGCCCCTGATCATGGCGGAGCGGTACGCCGGCGTCGAATGGTTTTCCTGCACGGGCCGCACCCACCCGGCGCGCGGACGGGTTCGCGGAGGGCGGGTGGCTACGCGGGCCCGGTCGCCCGACAGCAGTTCGGTGGCTCGCACGTGTCTCCGCCGTCCCTTCGCCGAGCCCCGGAGCGAGAAGGGCGTCCGCCGGGCCGGGGTCTGCCCGCCCTGTGTCGCGCGCAGACCCCGGAGCGAAGTCCGGTGGATGGAGAACCACGTCCTGGAGCAGAACGCCCACAGGACCCGGGTGTACGTGCAGGCATCCTGACCGTCCGTGAAATCTGTGCGCCGCCTCGGAGCTCGGAGCCCGCGTGGACCCTGGATCACGGATTTCGGGGCGGTGAGGGGCCACGCGCACGGTCCAGGCGTCCTCGGGAGGCGGAAGCCACCGGTGGACAGGGGTTCACTCTCGTACGTGTCGGATCCAGCCGGGCAGAGAGGACGCGGAGATGTCAGGTGTTGGCCGGGTCGACGCCGTCAGGGGGCCCGCTCAGCAGCTTGCCCGCCGACCGATGGATCTTCGCCGGCGCGCACAAGAGATGCTCGCGTTCGGTCTCGGTGAGGTCCGCAGTGACCTGCTCCTCCATCAACCTCCGGTCTGCCTCGACCGGTTCCTGCGGAGCACGTCCCGTGTCAGTGAGCCGGAGCCGGACGAGACGCGGGCATCGCGGCCTTTCCATGCTGGGCTGGGAACGGCCTGTCAGGCCGGGTTACGCGGCATCAGCGATCACCTCGTACGAACACGGCCGACGCAGCCCTCCCGTCTACGTCACCCACCGTCCGACGCCGAGGCGCAGGATGAACAGCCGCCTGCCGTACAGCCACCCGTCGCCCGGACATTACGGCGATCACACACCTGTTTCGGTTACGCTCCCCAGATGTTCGACCCCGTCCCCGCAACACGGCCCTCCAGTGGCTTCGCAGTGCGCTGTACGAGGGCGCTGCTCTCCCCCTGGTCCCGGTTCTCCCTGCTCGTGGTGGTCCTGCTGGCCGCCGCCGTCACCATGCTGCTGTTCGAACCACAGCGGCTGCTCGCCTCCGGCTGGCCGGCCCAACTCACCGGTTCCGGCGCGGCGATGCTGTTCGGGCTCGCGTACGGCGTGTGCACCGTGGCCTTCGTGCCACGCCCGCTGCTCAATCTGGCGGCCGGCGCGCTGTTCGGTGCGCAGGCAGGTCTCGCTGCGGCCCTGGCCGGCACCGTCCTCGGCGCCGGTGTCTCCTTCCTGCTCGGCAGGGTGCTGGGCCAGGACGCGCTCCGGACCCTGTTGCGCGGAAAGTACCTCAAGGCGGCGGACGGGCTGCTGAGCCGGCACGGCTTCAGGTCCATGCTGGCGCTGCGGCTCTTCCCCGGGGTGCCGTTCGCCGCGGCCAACTACTGCGCGGCGACCTCCCGCATGGGCTACCCGCCGTTCCTCCTGGCCACCGGGCTCGGCTCGATCCCGAACACCGCCGCGTACGTGATCGCGGGCAGCTCGGCCTCCTCGCCGACCTCGCCGGTGTTCCTGGCCGCGATGGGCTTCATCGTGCTGTCCGGCGCGGGTGCGGCCCTGGTGGCCTGGCGCAGGCGGCACCGGCTCGGCAGGGCCGGCGGTACGCCGTCGCCCGAGGGGGGCGGCGCGGCGTAGCCAGGGGCAGGCGGCACTCCGTTCACCTGCAGGCGATACGCTGCGCGCAACCGACAGAGGATGTCCGGGGCCGTGGCGTCCCGTCCCCCTTTCTGACCGCATCCGCACGCTGCCGACGGCCCACACGTCCGTCGGCCGTTGCATGAGTACCTCCGGGATGGCCTAAGCCCCATGAGCTGGTTCGAATCATTCGTCCTGGGCCTCGTTCAGGGACTGACCGAGTTCCTGCCGATCTCCTCCAGCGCGCATCTGCGGCTGACCGCGGCCTTCGCGGGCTGGCACGACCCGGGCGCCGCGTTCACCGCGATCACACAGATCGGCACGGAGGCCGCGGTCCTCATCTACTTCCGCAAGGACATCGCCCGGATCGTCTCTGCCTGGTTCCGGTCGCTGACCAATTCAGCGATGCGGAGCGACCATGACGCCCAGATGGGCTGGCTGGTCATCATCGGTTCCCTTCCGATCGGCGTCCTCGGTCTGGCCTTCAAGGACCAGATCGAGGGCCCCTTCCGCGACCTCCGCCTGATCGCGACGACCCTGATCGTGCTGGGCATCGTCCTCGGCGTCGCGGACCGGCTCGCGGCCCGCGACGAGACCGGCGGCAAGCACCGGGCGATCAAGGAGCGCAAGTCGCTCAAGGAACTGGGCGTCAAGGACGGTCTGATCTTCGGTTTCTGCCAGGCGATGGCTTTGGTCCCCGGCGTCTCGCGCTCCGGTGCCACGATCAGCGGTGGCCTCCTGATGGGCTACACCCGTGAGGCGGCGGCCCGCTACTCCTTCCTCCTGGCGATCCCCGCGGTGCTCGCGTCGGGTGTGTTCGAGCTCAAGGACGCGGGCGAGGGCCACGTCTCCTGGGGACCGACGATCTTCGCCACGATCATCGCGTTCGCCGTCGGCTACGCGGTCATCGCCTGGTTCATGAAGTTCATCACGACGAAGAGCTTCATGCCGTTCGTCATCTACCGCGTCCTCCTGGGCATCCTGCTGTTCGTCCTGATCGGGGCCGGTGTGCTGAGCCCGCACGCGGGCGAGTCCGCGGGCTGAGAAGGACGCTGCCCCCCTGACTCCCGGACCGTCCCGGTCCGGGAGTCAGTCATTTCGCCGATGACGCGGCGGCGCGGGGTCGGGAAGTTGGGCGTGGTCCACGGCCGTCGGTCCCACACGACGGCCGCCTTCCCCTCCCACCTCACGGAGAACCCATGTCCCTGCCCCGCGCGGCCGGTGCCGCCGTACCGGTCCTCGCGCTCGCCTCGGTCGCCGTCCCCGCCTCCGCCTCCTCGACCGCGGCGGCCGGGGTGGCCTACGTGGCCCTCGGCGACTCGTACGCCTCGGGCACCGGCGCCGGCAGTTACTCCGACGTCGCGTGCACACGGAGCCGTAACGCCTACCCCTCGCTCTGGGCCGATGCCAACGACCCGGCGTCGTTCACCTTCGCCGCGTGCGGCGGTGCGAAGATCCCCGACGTGCTGAGCGACCAGCTGGGAGAACTGGACGAGGACACCACCCTGGTGAGCCTGAGCATCGGGGGCAACGACTCCGGGTTCGCCTCGACCATGCTCAACTGTCAGTACTCCACCCGGTCGGCGTGCGAGCGGGCGCTGGAGACGGCCGGGGAGTACGTGGTGAACGAACTGCCGGACGAGCTGGACGGCCTCTACGCGGCCGTACGCGCTCGCGCGCCTCGTGCCGAGGTCGTGATCATGGGCTACCCGCACCTCTACGAGGAGGGCGGCCTCTGCCTCGGCGGGCTCAGCTCCGCCAAGCGCTCGGCGCTCAACGACGGCTCGGACCTGCTCGACGAGACCATCGCGGACCGTGCCCGGGCGGCCGGATTCGCCTTCGCGGACGGCCGGCCGGCCTTCGCCGGGCACGAGATCTGCACGAGCGACGCCTGGATCAGCAGCACGAACGTCCACCCGACGGCCGAGGGCCACGAGTCCGCCTGTCTCCCGGCCTTCACCTCGGCGGTCTCCGGGAGCTGAGCTCCTCAGTACACGTCGCGTACGTAGCGCTTGTCCGCGGCGAGCTGCTTGACGTACGCGGCGGCGGCGTCCTCCTGGAGTCCGCCGTGGGCCACGGCGATCTCGCGCAGGGTCCGGTCCACGTCCTTCGCCATCCGGGAGGCGTCGCCGCAGACATAGAAGTGGGCGCCGTCCTGGAGCCAGGACCACAGCTGCGCTCCGTGCTCCCGCATCCGGTCCTGGACGTAGACCTTGGCCCGCTGGTCCCGGGAGAAGGCGGTGTCCAGCCGGGTCAGGGTGCCTTCGCTGCGCAGCGCGGCGAGCTCCTCCTCGTAGTAGAAGTCGCTGGCCCGGCGCTGCTCGCCGAAGAACAGCCAGTTGGCGGCCCGGTGGCCGAGAGCCCTCCGTTCGTCGAGGAATCCGACGAACGGGGCCACGCCGGTACCGGGGCCGACCATCACCATGGGGGTCGCCGGGTCGGCGGGCGGGCGGAAGTGCGGGGCACGCTGGACGAAGAGCGGGACGGGGCGGCCCTCCTCCGCGTCGGCCAGGAAGGTGGAGGCCACCCCCTTGCGCACGGCGCCGTGACGGTTCTCGTAGCGGACCACGGAGACGGTGAGCCGTACGAGGCCGGGGTCGGCGAGGGGGCTGGAGGATATGGAGTAGAGCCGGGGCCGGAGGCGGGTCAGGGCCGCGGTCCATTCGGCTGCGGTGGCGCGGACGGAGTGTTCGGCGATCACGTCGACCGCCTGTCTGCCCCAGGTCCACTGTGCGAGCTCGCCCTTGTTGTCGGGGCGCAGCAGCTTCTTGAGGGCCCGGTCGTGGGTGCGTTCGGCGACCAGGCGCAGCAGCGCGGGGGTGATCCGGGCGATGTCCAGGTGGCGGTGGAGTGCTTCGTCCAGGGGCACGGTGCCGGTGCCCGGCACGTCGACGGGGTCCGCGGGGTCCAGTCCGGTGACGGCCAGCCACTCGGACACGAGCGCGGGGCAGTTGAGCGCCTCCACGCCGAGTGCGTCACCCGCCTCGTAGGTGAGGGGCACGGGGCTGTCACGCGTGTCGAAGGTGAACTGCCGCACCTCCTTGGCCGCGCCGGGGAGGCTGAGCAGCTTGTTGCCCACGAGGCGTCCGGTCGCCGTCCTGGCCGAACGGTCCGTGGTGGAGGGGGTGGGGACGGACGGTGGTACGGGTACGGCGACGGTGGGGGCCGCGGCGGCGGCCGTGGTGCCCAGTGCCGCGAACACCTCGTCGAGCCACTGCCCGGCCGGCTCCTCGTAGTCCGGTTCGCAGTCCGTCCGGGGGACGAGCCGCACGGCGCCCAGCTCTCCGAAGCGTTCGTCGAGCCGTCTGCCGTGCCCGCAGAAGTCGTCGTACGAGGAGTCGCCGAGGGCGAGCACGGCGTACCGCACGCCCTCCAGCCGGGGTGTTCCGGGCGCGTTGAGCGACTCCCAGAAACCGGAACCGTTGTCCGGTGCGTCCCCGTCGCCGAAGGTGCTGGTGACGACGAGCAGGTCGGCGGTGGGCGGGATGCTCTCCGGACGGCTGTCGTCCATCCCGAGGAGCGTCGCCGCGCGGCCCTCGTCGGCCAGTCGTCGTGCCACGGCCGTGGCGACCTCCTCGGCGTTGCCGGTCTGCGACGCCCACAGGACCACGACCTGCCGCCCTGCGGGTGCGGAGGATTCGGCGTCGGGAGCCTGTGCCGTCCCGGCGGGCTCATCTGCCGCGGCCACCGGAAGACGGGAGAACATGCCGGCCAGCACCCCGTTGACCCAGAGGGCGTGGTCCGGCGCGAACGGCGCGCTCGCCGGGAGTACGGGCGTGCCTCCGGTCCCCGTGCCGATCCCCGCGAGGAAGCCGGACAGATAGCGGCGCTCGTGCTCGGCCAGGACGGGCGGGGCCGTGTCCGCGATGCCGAACACGCCGGCGAGGGCGGCGGGGGCTGCCGGAGGTGCCGGGCCGGTCAGGGATGGAGGGCCTTCCGCGGGTGCCGGGACGGTCACGACGGCGGGAGGCGCTGCCGGTGCGGGTACGACCGCGGCGACCTTCGTCAGCGTCACGGCGCAGACCTTGAACTCGGGCTGGAAGGAGACCGGGTCGACCGCGTCGTTGGTGACGGCGTTGACGCTGAGGTACTCGCCGAAGAGGTCGTTCCAGTGGAACGGTGCGAAGCAGTCCCCGGCACGCACCCGGTCGGTCACGACGGCCGGGAGCACGGCCCGGCCGCGGCGTGAGGCGACCTCGACCGGGTCGCCCTCGATGATCGAGAGCGCCTCCGCGTCCTGCGGGTTGATCTCCACGAAGGGCCCGGGGTTCAGCTTGTTGAGCTTGGCGACCTTCCCGGTCTTCGTCAGTGTGTGCCACTGGTGCTGCAGCCGGCCCGTGTTGAGCACGAAGGGGAAGTCGTCGTCGGGCATCTCCGCCGCGGGCATGTGCGGGCGGGCGAAGAACACCGCGCGGCCGCTCGCCGTCGGGAACGCCAGCCGGGGCACGCTGCCGTCGGGGCGCACGGTCCGGGTCCGGCTGACGCCGTCGTTGAGGTAGCGCACCGGGTTGCGGTCGGGGCCGTCCGGCGATGCGCTCGGCCACTGGACGGGGGTGCGGCGCAGTCGCTCGTAGCTCACCCCGCGCAGGTCGTAGCCGGTCTTGGGGTTGTGGGCCCGCTTGATCTCTTCGAAGACCTCTTCGGCGCTGCTGTAGCCGAAGGCCTCCTCGTACCCCATCTCGCAGGCGATCCGCGCGATGATCCGCCAGTCCGGCCAGGCCTCGCCCGGCGGTTCGGCGGCCTGTCGTGCGAGTGTGAGGTTCCGCTCGGAGTTGATCATGACGCCCTCGGCCTCACCCCACAGCGCGGCGGGCAGGGAGACATCGGCGTACGCGTTGGTCTCGGTGTCGGCGAACACGTCCTGGGTGACGACGAACTCCGCCGCCTCCAGCCCCTCGATGACGGTCCGCCGGTTGGCCACCGACGCCACCGGGTTGGTGCAGATGATCCAGCACGCCTTGATCCCGCCGTCGGACATCCGGCGGAACATGTCGACGGTCCCGACGCCTGCCGCGTCCGTGCGCAGGGTTCCGGAGGCGATGCCCCACAGGTCCTCGACGAAGGCGCGGTCGGCGTCGGACTGCAAGGCGCGCTGGCCGGGAAGGCCCGGGCCCATGTAGCCCATCTCCCGGCCGCCCATGGCGTTGGGCTGGCCCGTGAGCGAGA
Source organism: Streptomyces sp. NPDC055962 (assembly GCF_042270185.1). Taxonomy (NCBI): domain Bacteria; kingdom Bacillati; phylum Actinomycetota; class Actinomycetes; order Kitasatosporales; family Streptomycetaceae; genus Streptomyces; species Streptomyces sp. NPDC055962. The sequence continues at coordinate 47,453 of NZ_JBHJYN010000019.1, read as the reverse complement.
AGGGACCGCTGCCCGGGCGGCAGAGGGCTCCGGTGGCCAGGTGGAGGTTGATCAGGGCGTTGGTGTTCCAGGTGCCGTGGGTGCTCTGGTTGAGCCCCATGGTCCAGCAGCTCATCCACTCCCCGGCCTCGCCGATCCAGCGGGCGGCCAGGCGGATGTCCGCCTCGGGGATCCCGGTGGTCCCCGCGACCGCGGCGGGTGTGTACTCCCGCAGGAAGCCGGGCATCGCCTCCCAGCCCTCGGTGTGTTCGGCGATGAACCCGGGGTCGGTGTGGCCGTTCTCCACGAGGAGGTGCATCAGGCCGTTGAGCAGGGCCAGGTCGGTGCCGGGCCGTATCTGCAGGAACAGGTCGGCCTTCTCCGCGGTGGCGTTGCGCCGGGGGTCGACCACGATGAGCCTGGCACCGGCCTTCACCCGCTCCATGAGGCGGAGGAAGAGGATGGGGTGGCAGTCCGCCATGTTGGAGCCGATGACGAGGAAGGCGTCGGCGTGCTCGAAGTCCTCGTACGAGCCGGGCGGTCCGTCGGCGCCGAGCGAGAGCTTGTAGCCGCTGCCCGCGCTCGCCATGCAGAGCCGGGAGTTCGACTCGATCCAGCTGGTGCGGACGAAGCCCTTGGCCAGCTTGTTGGCGAGGTACTGCGCCTCCAGCGTCATCTGCCCCGAGACGTACAGGGCGAGCGCGTCGGGCCCGTGCTCGTCGACGATCGCCCGCAGCCGGCGCGCGGTCTCCTTGACGGCCGCGTCCATGGGCGACGGCATCGGCTCCTCGCTGCGGTCCGCCCGCACCAGGGCCGTCGTCAGCCGGCCGGGAGCGGCGAGCATGTCGGCGCTCGTCGCTCCCTTGGTGCAGAGCCGCCCGCGGTTGGTGGGGTGCTCCTTGTCACCGGTGGCCTTCAGGACGGTGCGCCGCCCGTCGGGGCCGCTGCCGATGTCGAGGACCATGCCGCAGCCGACACCGCAGTACGAGCAGACCGTCCGCACCCGGTCGGGAGTGTCCGGCTGCGCATTCGGCACGGTCATGGACGGCCTCTCCTGGGGAACGGTGACACCGCGACGGTACGAAACGTCCGTTTCCCGGGTGTCACGCCGGACGATCAAGCGTGGTTACGTCCCCTGCACAGCGGCCCGGGTCCGCCGGTGAGGCCCGTCGGGCGCCCGGCGCGCAACCGGGCGACAATCGCTGTTCCGGGCGGGTCCGATCCGGCCCGGAACAGCGCTCCGACCACCCTGGAGGCCGGCATGACCGCCCAAGACCTTCCTGTGATCGCCGCCGTGGACGGTTCCGCGCACGGCTGGGAGGCGCTCGACTGGGCTGTCGAGGAGGCCGTGCGCCGGGGGCTGCCACTGCTGGTCGTGCACGTCCGGCCGCAGGGCCGGCGGGCGGAGGAGGAACAGGGGCTGCGGGAGGCGGAGGAACTGCTGGCGCAGGCGATGCTGCGGGCCTCCCGGGCCGCCCCCGGACTGCCCACCTCGACCCTGGCGCCGCTGGACTTCCCCTCGGCGGCGCTGGTCTCGCTCAGCCGTGACGCCTCGACGGTGGTCGTCGGATCCCGCGGCCTCGGCGGATTCCGCTCCCTGATGATCGGCTCCAACAGCCTGGCCACGGCGTCGATGGCGCAGTGCCCGGTCGTCGTCGTCCACACCGGCCGGACGGACGAGAGCGAGGCGGAGGCCGCGGACGCCTTCCCGGACGTCGTCGTGGGGGTGGCCGCCGACGACAGCGGTGGAGAGGTCCTCGACCACGCGTTCGAGGCCGCCGCCTCCAGACCGGGGGCTCGGCTGCGGCTCGTCCACGGATGGACGATGTTCTCCTCGATGCTGTCCGGCGGCCCGGTGTTCGACAGCCGCGCGGCGGCGGACGCCGCCGACCGGGCGCTCGCCGAACTCACCGCGGGCCGGCGCGGGACGTACCCGGGTGTGGAGGTCGTGCGCGAACCGGTCCGGGGCTCGGCCTCACGCACGCTGGTCACGGCGTCGGCCACCGCCGCGCTGACGGTGGTCGGGCGGCGCCGGGGCGGCGAGTCGCTCGGCCTCGGCCTCTCCCCTGTCGCGCAGACGACGGTGACGCATGCTCTCGGGCCGGTGGCCGTCGTGCCCACCTGACCGGCGGGAGCGGGGCCACGGCCCCCGCGTCGGCCTCGGCGTGCCGGTTCCGCCGTGCGCCCGCCGGTCCCGGCGCCGGCCGGGACCGGCGGGAGCGCGTCGGTGGCCCGACCGGCGGCCTGCGCGCGTGCGAGCCGCCGCACCCCCCACGCGGGCCGGCGGACCCGGGGACCCACCGCACGGGATCCGGCGTTCTACGCCCGCGGACGGCATCGAGCGGGCACCGGAGCCGGGGAACGCTCCCGGTGGCCGCGGCACGCCCCCTGTGCGCTCCTGATCTTCTGGACCACACTGGGATCAGGCGGACCACCGGCGAGGAGGACACGCATGCCGATGCGGGGCGGGCGGATTCCCGACGACGCAGCCGGGGCGGGCGGCGCACGGCCGTACGCACGGCTGCTGCGTTCCCGGACCGGGCGCGGCGCGGCGGCGCTGTGCGCGGGCGCGCTGCCCGCCCTGGCGTTTCCCGCCCCGTCGCTCTGGTGGTTCGCTTACGCCGCCCTGGTGCCCTGGCTGCTGCTGATCCGGTCGTCGGGCACGACCCGGCGCGCGGCCGTCGACGGCTGGCTCGGCGGAACGGGCTTCATGCTCGCCGTGCACCACTGGCTGATGCCGAGTCTGCACGTGTTCATCCTCCTGCTCGCGGCGCTCCTCGGACTGCTGTGGGCTCCCTGGGGTGTTCTGGTGGCCCGGCTGCTCGGCGGATCACCGTCAGCCCGGCTCTCCGTCGTCGCCGTCGCGGTGGTGCCGTCCGGCTGGCTGATGATCGAACTCGTCCGCTCCTGGGAAGGTCTCGGCGGGCCCTGGGGGCTGCTGGGAGCCAGCCAGTGGGACGTGCCGCTCGCGTTGCGCACCGCGTCCGTGGGCGGTGTGTGGCTGGTCAGCTTCGGCGTGGTGGCAGTGAACACCCTGGTCGCCCTGCTGATCGGCGTCAGCGCGGCGCGCCGGGCCGTGGTGGTGTGCCTGGTCGTGGGCGCGATGGGCGTGGGCGCGACGGCGCTGTGGGCGCCGCGGCCCGAGGAGACCGGCTCGGTCCGTGTCGCCGTCGTGCAGCCCGGCGTGGTCGAAGGGCCCGGCAGTGTCGAGCGCCGCTTCGCGCGGAGCGAGGAGCTGACGCGCGGTCTGGCGGGCCAGGACGTGGACCTGGTCGTGTGGGGCGAGAGCAGCGTGGGCGTGGATCTGTCGCGGAGCCCCGGGACGGCGGACCGGCTCGCCGCCCTGTCCCGTCTGGTCGGGGCCGATGTGCTGGTCAACATGGACGCGCGGCGCACGGACGGTCCTGACCACTCCGGGATCTTCAAGTCGGCGGTCCTCGTGGGCCCGGACGGCCCGACCGGTGACCGTTACGACAAGATGCGGCTGGTCCCGTTCGGTGAGTACGTGCCGGCGCGTGCCCTGCTCGGATGGGCGACGTCGGTGGGCAAAGCGGCGGGCGAGGACCGGCTGCGCGGCAGCAGCCCGGTGGTGATGGATCTTCCGGACGGACTGCGGGTGGGTCCCCTGGTCTGCTTCGAGTCGGCGTTCCCCGACATGAGCAGGCACCTGGCGAAGGAGGGTGCCCAGCTGCTGGTCGCCCAGTCGTCCACCTCGACGTTCCAGCACAGCTGGGCCCCCGAGCAGCACGCCTCGCTGGGGGCGCTGAGGGCCGCCGAGTCGGGCCGCCCGATGGTGCACGCCACGCTCACGGGGGTCTCAGCGGTGTACGGCCCGCACGGCGAGCGGGTGGGAGCGCCGCTGGGGACGGACGCGAGCGGAGCAGCCGTGTTCGACGTTCCGCTCGCGCAGGGCACCACCCTCTACGTCCGGCTGGGTGCCTGGCCGGTCTACGGCGCGCTGGCGGTGCTGGCCGTCTTCTTCGGTGCCGCGGGTCTGCGGTCCCTCAGGACGCCTGCTCCGACGCGTCCTGGACCACCCGCTCGCACAGCCGGTGGGTCTCCAGGGCGTCCCGGGCGCTGAGCACCTCTCCCGCCCGGACCGCGTCCAGGAAGGACAGCACGCTCTGTTCGATCCCGCGCTGACGGGCCACCGGGACCCAGTCGCCGCGTCGCCGCAGGGTCGGCTGGCCCTTGTGGTCGACGACGTCCGAGAGGTTGAGCACCTGCCGCTTGCTGTCCTGCCCGGAGACTTCGAGGATCTCCTCGGTCGACCCGTTGAGCCGGTTCATCATGCCGATGGCGGTGAACCCGTCGCCCGACAGCTGGAGCACCACGTGGTGCATCAGCCCCTCGGCGATCCGCGCGCGCACGACGATGCCCGACACGGGCCCGGGGACCAGGAAGCGCAGGGTGTCGACGACGTGGATGAAGTCGTCGAGGACCATGGTGCGCGGGTCCTCGGGCAGTCCCACCCGGTTCTTCTGCAGGAGGATCAGCTCGCGCGGGTGCTCCACACATTGCGCGTACGACGGTGCGAGCCTGCGGTTGAAGCCGACGGCGAGGCTGACGCCGCGCTCCTCGGCGAGGGCCACCAGCCGCTCGGCGTCGGCGAGTTCATAGGAGAGCGGCTTGTCGACAAAGGTGGGGACACCCGCCTCCAGCAGCCGCCCCACGATCTCCGCGTGCGCCGCGGTCGGCGCGTGCACGAACGCGGCGTCCAGCCCCTGGGCCAGGAGCGAACCGAGATCCTCGTGGCACTGCTCCGCGGGGATCCGGTGGGCGCCGGCCACGGCGGCCAGCGTGGCCGGGGTACGGGTCTGCAGATGCAGCTCCACGCCGGGCAGGGCCGTCAGTACCGGCAGATACGCCTTCTGCGCGATGTCGCCGAGTCCGATGCAGCCGACCTTCACGAAGTTCTCCCTGTCGCCTCGGCCAGGGGCTCGTCACGGCCGTGTCCGCTGTCCTTCCCTGGCCACGGCAGCATACGTGCGCTGTGGCGGCTCCCAGTCCGCGATGCCGTCGAAGGTGCGCAGGACGAGCCCGGGGCCGAGACGGGAGGCCGCGGACATCAGCCCGGCGCGGAGGACCACGGCGGGGCGGGCGGAGAGCTGCATCATCCGGGAGATGCGCGCCGCCTTGCGGACGATGGAGGTGGTGCGGGGTTGCCGGACCGCGCTGTAGGCGGCGGCCCCCGCCCCCAGGTCCGCCCCCGGTGCCAGGTGGTGGGCGAGCACGACCGCGTCCTCGATGGCCTGGTTGCCGCCCTGGCCCAGCGTGGGAGCCATGGCGTGCGCGGCATCGCCCACCAGCACGGTGCGGCCCCCGTGGAACGCCGGCAGGGGGACGGTCATCTGGTGCACGTCGCGCCGCAGGACCTGACCGGGCTCGACGGCGTCGATGATCTCCGGCACCGGATGGTGCCAGTCCCCGAACCTGCGCAGCAGTTCGGCCCTCTCGTCGGCGGCTACCTCCCCGGCCGGGGCCGTGGCGGCGGCGTACGCGTAGATCCGGCCGTCCTTCATCGGATGGCTGCCCCACAGCGACCCCCGGCCCCATGTCTCGTGCGAGGCGAACGGCCTGCCGGCAGCGGGGGCGAGGACACGCCATGTGGTGAATCCGCTGTACGACGGCCCGGGATGACAAGGAAAGAGCGCGGCGCGGACTCCGGAACCGATTCCGTCGGCGCCGACCACCAGATCGGCCTCGATGTCCCCGGAGGGCGTCCTGACCACGGCCCGGCGCCCGCCCGCGTGGCCCGCGTCCACGAGCAGCGCCGACGTGCCCGTCCGTACCGCCGCGCCGGGAAGTCCGGCGCCCAGCAGCTCGACCAGTGCCGAGCGGGGCAGCAGGACGAGCGGCCCCCCGAACCGCGCGGCCGCGGCAGCGCTGTCGGTGCGGGCGAGCCAGCGCCCGGACGGTGTGCGCATGCCTCCGTCGCCCTGCCAGGCCGCGAGGTCCCTGACCGCGTCGCCGAGTCCGATCACGTCGAGGGCGCGCTGGGCGTTGGGGGCGAGGCTGATCCCCGCACCGACGGGCTCCAGCGAGGGCGAGCGCTCCAGCACGGTGACCTCCCACCCGCTCCGGTGCAGGGCCACGGCGGCCGTGAGTCCCCCGATCCCACTCCCGATGACCACCACATGGGACGTCGTCATGATGGAACCCTCCCGTCAACTACATCTGTAGTACGCGAGCTCCACCGTACTACAGGTGTAGTTCGAGCGGTAGATTGACTCCATGCCGACACGTCCCGCATCCGCGCACGCCACCCCGCCCGGGCCTCCCCCTTCCCGCACCGACCTGATCGCCGACTCCGCGCTCGCCCTTCTCGCCGAGCGCGGGATGAGGGGCCTGACCCACCGGGGCGTGGACGAGCGGGCCGGGCTCCCGCAGGGGTCGACGTCCAACCACGCCCGCACCCGGGAGGCCCTGCTGGAAGCTGCGGTACGCCGGCTCGCCGAGCGGGAGGCGCGGGTGCTCGCCCCCGGGGAATGGCTCGCGAGCGGTGACCCGGCGCGGGTCGCCGAGGGACTGGCGCGCGCGTTGCACCGGTACTTGACCAGCGGCACCGAGCTCCTGATCTGCCGTTACGAACTGGCCCTGGAGGCCACCCGGCGGCCCGGTCTGCGGGCGTTCTACGACAGTGCGGGCGAGCGGTTCCGCGCCCCGCTGGTGGCACTGATGACCGCGGCCGGATCGTCCGAACCGGAGCGGCACGCGCTCTCGGTCGTGGCCTGGGCGGAAGGCATGATGTTCGCCTGCGCCGCGGGTTCCTACCACCGGGCCGTACCGGCCGAGGCAGAACTGCGCCGGAGCTGCACCGAGTTGCTGCGGGGGATGCTCGGCGGCGTCTGACCCGCGGGAAGCACAATGCGGGCGCCCGGTGATCAACGACGCGCCAGGATGACCGGATGACCACGGAAGAGGTCACCGCAGAAGTGCGCTCCGAACCCGCCGTCGACGCTGCCGAGCGGCAGATGCTCGAGGGTTGGCTGGACTACTCCGGCGATGAAGTGCGAGGGCCTGACCGACGCCCAGCTGCGGGAGCCATCCGTGCCGCCGTCGGAGTTCACCCTCCTCGGCCTCGTACGGCACCTCGCCGAGAACGAGCGCGGCTGGTTCCGAAAGGTGCTGGCCGGCGAGGAGCTCCCGTTGATCTACGGGACGGACGAGGACCCGGACGGGGAGTTCCACGTCACCGAGGCGGACACCTGGGAGGAGGCCAGGACCACCTGGCTGGAGGAGATCGCGAAGGCCCGGGAGAACGCCGCGGCGTTCGAGCTCGGCAGTCCGTCCGTGGGCGTGGGCGGACAGGGCAAGCCCTTCAGCCTCCGCTGGATCTACACGCACATGATCGAGGAGTACGCCCGGCACAACGGGCACGCCGACCTCGTAAGAGAGCGGGTCGACGGCGCCACCGGCGAATGACCGGCGGCGTCCCTCGGAGGCCGGGCAGCCTCACTCCCCCGCCACGCTCCGCCGCAGGCGCTGCTCCATCCGCCGGATTCCGTCGCGGACCGCACCGCCGTAGCCGTCCCCCTCCACCACGCCGGCGGCGTCCCAGGCCCGGTCCAGATGGATCCGGGCCGCCCCGAAGCGCTGGAGCTTCAGGTAGTCCGCCGCCAGGCTGAGATGCAGCGCGGGGAAGAAGGCACGGACCGCACCGGTGTCCTGGTGTGGTGCCGCCCGGTCCTCGGCCGCCTCGACGGCCAGACTTTCGGCCGCCGTCAACGCCCGCAGGTCCCAGGCGAGTTCGTCCTCGGGCTCGTCCTGGGTGTCCGCCATGTAGTGCGCGAGGGTGCAGCGGTGCAGGGCTTCGCCGGACTCGCCGATCTCCGACCAGATGGCCCCGAAGCGGTTCCTGGCCTCTTCACGGTCCCCCGCGTGGAGCAGCATGATCGCCTGGCCGATCCTGGTCATGACGACGTCCCCCGGCACTTCCCGCTGCTCCACGTCAGAGGTCTCCCTGATCCACGTCCGGCCTGTTCCGGTGGCTCCGACGCTAGCCGCAGCCACCGGCAATCCGGCTCAGGCGCGGGCCCCCGCGGCCGGCCGTGCCACCTCCCGGCCCAGGTCCGGGATACGCCAGTCGATGGGCTCGTGGCCCTGCGCCGCCACGGCCTCGTTGATCTGGGTGAAGGGGCGCGAGCCGAACCACTTCTTCGCGGAGAGCGGGGACGGGTGCGCGCCCTTGACCACCACATGGCGGTCCTGGTCGATCAGCGGGATCTTCTTCTGGGCGTAGTTGCCCCAGAGCACGAAGACGGCCGGGTCGGGCCGCTCGGCCACCGCGCGGATCACCGCGTCGGTGACCTTCTCCCAGCCCTTGCCCTTGTGCGAGTTCGCCTCGCCGCCGCGGACCGTGAGCACCGCGTTGAGCAGGAGGACGCCCTGCTCGGCCCACGGCATCAGGTAACCGTTGTCCGGGACCGGCAGGCCGAGCTCGTCGTTCATCTCCTTGTAGATGTTCCGCAGGGAGGGGGGCGTCCTGACGCCCGGCCTGACCGAGAAGCACAGGCCGTGGCCCTGGCCCTCGCCGTGGTAGGGGTCCTGGCCCAGGACGAGGACCTTCACCCGGTCGTAGGGCGTGGCCTCCAGGGCGGCGAAGACCTGATCGCGCGGCGGGTACACCGGCCCCCTGGCCCGCTCCTCCTCGACGAAGTCGGTGAGCTCCTTGAAGTAGGGCTTCTGCAGCTCTTCGCCGAGGACGCCGCGCCAGGACTCGGGCAGCAGGTCGGTGTCGGTCACGTGCACAACCTCCGGTAAGCGATCGGTTCTTCCTCACAGAACCTACCGGGGGCCACTGACAACGGATCGCCGGTCCTGCCGCCGCCCTCCTACCAGCTGGTCTTCCGGTACAGCTCCCACATCTGCATGACCGTCTGCGGGTCGAGCGCGCGCTCTCCGCCGCCGATGTCCTCACCGGCCGCGACATAGAGCTTGCCCTGCCACAGGGGCAGCAGCCGCACGTCCTTGACGAGGATCTCCTGGGCCCGCTTGAACTGGTCGGAGACGGCACCGCGGTCGCTCTCCTTGCGGGAGGACGGCAGCAGTTCCTGGGTGATCTCGTTCGTCAGGTACGGGGTGCCGGTGACGCTCTCCTGGCCCACGAAGGGAGCGATGAAGTTGTCCGGGTCCGGGAAGTCGGGGAACCAGCCGCGCCCGAAGACGGGGTACTCGCCCTGGGTGAAGCCCTCCTGAAAGGACTTCCACGGCGCGCTCTTCAGGGTGATCCGGAAGAGGCCCGACGCCTCGAGCTGGCGCTTCAGCTCGGCGAACTCGGGCGCCGTGGAGGAGCCGTAGCGGTCGGTCGTGTACCAGAAGGTCATCTTGACGGGCGCGGTGATCCCGGCGTCGGAGAGGATCGTCCTCGCCTTGGCCACGTCCGGGTCGCCGAAGGAGTCGAAGAAGCTGGTGGTGTGGCCGGCGATGCCCTTCGGGACCATGGAGTAGAGCGGCTCGGCGGTGCCCCGGTAGACCTTCGCGACGAGGGCGTCGCGGTTCACCAGCTGGGCGATGGCCTGCCGGACGGCGAGCTTCCCCGCGGCGGGGTCCTTGGGGTTGAAGACGAGGAAGCGGATGTCGGCGCCGACGGACTCGACGATCTGCAGACCGTTGTTGTCCTTCTTGTTGTCCTCGAGGCCGATGACCTCCTCGGCGGTCAGGCCTCGGTAGGTGGCGTCGATCTCCTTCTTCTTCAGCGCCTCGACCATGGGGGCGGAGTCGTCGAAGTAGCGGATCGTGACCGCGGTGTTTTTCCGGTCGGCGAACCCCTTGTAGCTGGGGTTCTTCGTCAGCTCGGCCTGCTTGCCGGGCTCGTACGAGTCCAGCACGTAAGGCCCCGAACCCGTGACCTTGCCGTCGTCGCGGACGCTGTCCGCCGGGTACTCACCGGGGGGAACGATCGACATCGCGGGAGTGGCCAGGATGAACGGGAAGGTCGCGTCCGCCTTGGCGAGGTGGAAGATGACCGTGTCCTCGCCCTTGGTCTCCACCCGGTCGAGAGAGCCGAGCAGGCCGGCCGGGCCGCCCTTGACCTTGATCTTCGTGATCCGGTCGATGGAGTACTTCACGGTCTCGGCGTCGATCTTCTCGCCGTTGGAGAACTTCAGGCCGGATCGCAGGGTGCACCGGTAGGCCATGCTGGTGGCGTCGGTGAACCGGCATTCCTTCGCCGCGTCCGGCTCGGGGCTGGTGCTGCCGGTCGGGAAGCTCACCAGGGTCTGGAAGACGTTCCTCATCAGCTCCCAGGAGCCGTCCCACGCGGCGGCCGGATCCAGGGTCGAGGGCGAACTCGTCGTTCCGACGGATATCTTCTGGTCCGTTTCCGAACTGCTGTCGGACAGCAGGCCGCAGCCGGTCAGCAGAGAAAGGGAAGCAAGGGCTGCAACAGTCTGCAGACTGGCCCGGTAGAACACGCGCACGCTCCTCGATCAGCCTTGGGTCGGCAGACCATACCGCAGCGCCTCGCCGGAGCAATCCGCTGGCCCGGCGAGGCACTTGCGTCAATCAGGGCCAAAGTGGCGCAGTCCCTCTCAGGCCACGCCGGCGTTCAGGAAGATACCGCCGTCGACCACGAGGGTCTGGCCCGTGACCCAGTCGGACTGCGCCGACGTGAGGAACGCCGCGGCACCGCCGATGTCCTGCGGGACGCCGAGCCGGCCCAGCGGATAGGCGGCCGCGGCCTCGGCCTCCCGGCCCTCGTACAGGGCCTCCGCGAACTTGGTCTTCACCACCGCCGGGGCGATCGCGTTGACCCGCACGACCGGCGCGAACTCGTGCGCCAGCTGGAGGGTCAGGTTGACCATGGCGGCCTTGCTCATACCGTAGGCACCGATGAACGGCGACGCGGAGACACCCGCGACCGAGGCGATGTTGACGATCGCCCCGCCGTTCTCCCGCTGCCATGCCTTCCAGGTCTGCTGGGCGAAGCCGAGCGCCGAGATCACGTTGGTCTCGTAGACCTTGCGGGCGACGTTGAGGTCGAGCTCCGCCATCGGGCCGAAGACGGGGTTGGTGCCGGCGTTGTTGACCAGGTAGTCGACCCGGCCGAACGCGTCCATCGCACGTTCGACGGCCGCGGCCTGATGCGCCTCGTCGTGCGCCTTGCCCGCGATCCCGACGGCCCGGTCGGCGCCGAGCTTCTCGACGGCCTCCTTCAGGGCGTCCTCGCCGCGTCCCGTGATGACGACGCGGTCACCCCGGGCGACGAGCGCCTCGGCGATGCCGTAGCCGATGCCCCGGCTCGCGCCCGTGATGAGCGCGACCTTGCCACTGTCCTGCACAGTCATGGTGTCCGTTGCCCTTCCGGGGTCAGTTGAGCGGTCCGCCGGCGACGTACATGACCTGGCCGGAGACGAAGCCCGCGTCCTCGCCGGTGAAGAAGGCGATCGCGTTGGCGATGTCCTCGGGGCGCCCCACGCGCTGCACGGGGATCTGCGTCGCGGCGGCGGCCTGGAACTCCTCGAAGCCCATGCCGACGCGCGCCGCCGTCTGGGCGGTCATCTCGGTGACGATGAACCCGGGGGCGACGGCGTTGGCGGTCACGCCGAACTTGCCGAGCTCCTTGGCAAGCGTCTTCGTGAAGCCCTGGAGACCGGCCTTGACCGCCGAGTAGTTCGCCTGGCCGCGGTTGCCCAGCGCCGAGGAGGACGAGAGCGAGACGATGCGGCCGAACTTGGCCTCCACCATGTGCGACTGGACGGCCTTGGCCATCAGGAACGCGCCCTTGAGGTGGACGTTCATCACAAGGTCCCAGTCGGACTCGCTCATCTTGAAGAGCAGGTTGTCACGGAGCACCCCGGCGTTGTTGACGAGGATCGTCGGGGCGCCGAGCTCGGCGGCGACGCGCGCGACGGCCGCCTCCACCTGGGCGCTGTCCGAGACGTCGCAGCCGACGGCGAGGGCCTTGCCCCCGGCGGTGGTGATCTTCTCGACCGTGTCCTTGCACGCCGCCTCGTCGAGGTCGAGTACGGCGACGGCGCGGCCCTCGGCCGCCAGGCGTACGGCGGTGGCGGCGCCGATGCCCCGTGCCGCTCCCGTCACGATGGCGACGCGCTGCTCGGTGGTGGACATGCTTGGTTCTCCTCGCCCTTGGATCGCGGCTCAGCGGACGTCAGGAAGTTCCCGATAACTGAGCAACCGCTTAGTACCTTCAGCAGACGAGACGCTAGAAGCCCTGGCACCCGGTGTCAACGGCACACGGGGGCGCGGGCGCATGTCACACCGGACGGAGCCGCCGCCCCGCACCTCCGTCGCGGCGGCTCCGGCGCCCGGGTCAGCGCACGAGCAGGTCCAGCAGGCGCTCCACCTCGGCGGCCGGGTCCGCGGTCAGACCGCTGTGCACGACGCCCGGCTGGACGACCGTGGACCGGGGCGCGATCAGCCAGCGGAAGCGCCGGCCGGCGTCGTCACCGGCGGCCTGGCCCGCCGCCTCGCCGCCGCCGCAGACGCCTTCGACGGCCCGCAGCGCCGCCTGAACACCGAGCACGTCGGCCTGCGGATCCAGCGCCTTGAGCTTGTGCTCGTCCAGGTGGGTGCGGGCCGCGACGAACGACTTGGCCCGGCAGTAGACCAGCACACCCGCGTTGAAGCACTCACCGCGCTCGACGCGGGGGACGACGCGCAGGACCGCGTACTCGAAGACATCGCGCTTGCTCATCGGCCGCCGTCCTTGTCGTCCCGCCCGGCGCCGGCCGGGGCGTCGCGGTCCTTCTCGGTGGAGCGCGGCCGGGGGGCCAGGCGCTCGGTGAGCCATCCGGGGGCCTGGGAGGGCCGGGGCTTGGTGGGCCCCTCCATGACGATGCGCTCGTGGATGCTCCCGGCACGCGCCAGCAGCGGCTCCACATAGGCACGGCGCAACTGGTCCGTGGTCGCGAACCCCGGCTCGCCGGCCAGCCACTCGTCGGGCACCTCCGCGGCCACCTCGGTGAGGAGTTCCTCCGTGACCAGCGGGGCGAGCTCGGCGGCCGCGGCGGCGATGTCCGGCCCGAACGGTGCGAGGACGTGGTCGGAGGCGTTGTACGGCTTCGCCGCGGAGGCCTGTGCGCCCGGCCAGTTGTGGTGCCAGATCATGGTGGCCCCGTGGTCGATCAGCCAGGGCTCACCGTGCCAGACGAGCATGTTGGGGTTCCGCCACGACCGGTCCACGTTGTTGATCAGCGCGTCGAACCAGACGACCCTTCCGGCCTCCGCAGCGCCGACCTCGTAGGCGAGCGGGTCGAATCCGAGCGAACCGGGAAGGAAGTCCATCCCGAGGTTCAGCCCCGCGCTGGCCTTGAGGAGCTCCTGCACCTCCTGATCGGGCTCGGCGAGCCCGATGACGGGGTCGAGCTGGATGGTCACCAGCTCGGGCACCCGCAGCCCCAGCCTCCGGCCGAGCTCCCCGCAGATGACCTCCGCGACCAGGGTCTTGCGCCCCTGCCCGGCTCCGGTGAACTTCATGACGTACGTACCGAGGTCGTCGGCCTCGACGATCCCGGGGAGCGAGCCGCCCTCACGCAGGGGCGTGACGTAGCGGGTCGCGGTGACTTCTGTCAGCATTTCGCCAGGCTATACGGCGCGACCGCCTGGAGATCCACGGACCATGGGCAGCTCCACGGAGGCACGGGGACCGCGTCGGCCGACCGGGCCGGCCCCCCGCCCCCTCTCGCACAAGAGACCGAACGATCTGCGTTTGAAAGCGCCGTCACGGTAAACACGGTCCTTGACAGCGTCTTTATATCACCAGGTAGGAGAGGCATCATGGGCATCATTGCTTGGATCTTCATCGGGTTGCTCGCCGGCCTCATCGCCAAGGCACTCATGCCGGGCAAGGACCCGGGCGGCATCGTCATCACGATGCTCATCGGTATCGCGGGCGGCCTGCTCGGCGGCTGGCTCGGCAAGGTCATCTTCGGCGTCGACTCCATCGACGGCTTCTTCGACCTCTCCACCTGGATCGCCGCCATCGTCGGCTCGCTCATCCTCCTCGTGCTGTACCGCGTCGTCACGGGCAACCGTCGCCACGCCTGACCCGCACGATCCTCTCAGCGAAGCGGCTCCGCCCTCCCCGGGCGGGGCCGCTTCGCCGTGGCGGGGGCGCGCAGTCGTCACGCGCCTGTACGCCGCTCCCCGGACACGTCCGGCTCCGCCGGTGCCCCCGGCCCGGCGGTCGGCCGTCCACGCGCCTCGACAGTGGACTTCGCCGGTTTCCGGCCGGACCGGGCTCGCTGGTCTAGGCTTCCCATGTCCCCTTTCCCTCAATGGAGTTCGACGCACCCTCGACGGCACGGCACGACCGCCGCATCCGGGATGCCGCCGGTTCGAGGCCGCCGTGGTGGTCCGGTCCAGGACCGGACCACCGGTGTCTCCTGGCGTCCTGCGGCCCGCACGGCCGGGGCCACGCACCACGGCGCCGGGCCTGCTCGGCACGCCCTTGCCCGTCCTTCGGTCTGGAGCCCAGTTGATCACGTCACCGGCACCCTCCTCCCCCGGCGTCCCCCACCGCATGGATCCGTCCGGGGGCTGTCCGCACGCGGCCAACGCCCGTCTGCTGGCCCAGGGAGCCGTGGCCTCCGTCCTCCTCCCCGGGGACGTGGAGGGCGTGGCCGTGCTGGGACACGACGCGCTGAGAGAGTTCCTCGCGCATCCCGACGTCGCCAAGGATGCGCGGCATTTCGCAGCCCTCCAGGCAGGCGGGATCCCCGACGGCTGGCCGCTCAGGACGTTCGCCACCGTGCAGGGGATGACGACCGCCGACGGCGAGGACCACCGCCGGCTGCGCTCCCTGGTGAGCAAGGCCTTCACCCCGCGCCGCGTGGAGGAGTTGCGCCCGCGCATCGAGGCGTTGACGGCCTCGCTCCTGGACGGCCTCGACCGGGCGGCGGCCGCCGGTGACGGTGTCGCCGATCTGCGGACGCACTTCGCCCTCCCCCTCCCCATGGGCGTCATCTGCGAACTGCTGGGCGTGGACGCGGCACACCACGACCGGCTGCACCAGCTGTCCAACCGCATCGTGGCGACCGACATCGGACCGGCGGAGTCCACGGCAGCCAACCGGGAGATGGTCGAGGTGCTCAGCGCGGTCGCGGCCGCCCGGACGCAGGAACCGGGGGACGATCTCGTCAGCGCGCTGATCGCGGCCAGGGAGGCCGACGGCGACCGGCTGGGTCCGCACGAGCTGATCGGCACGCTGATGCTCACGATCATCGCCGGTCACGAGACGACGCTCAACCTGATCACCAACGCCGTGCGGGCGCTCTGCACCCATCGGGACCAGCTCGCCCTCGTACGGTCGGGCGAGGCGACCTGGGCCGACGTGGTGGAGGAGACGCTGCGCTGGGACAGCCCGGTCAGCTACTTCCCGTTCCGCTACCCGACCCGCGATCTGCCGGTCGGCGGCACCGTGATCCCCAAGGGCACCCCGGTGCTGGCCGGTTACTCCGCCGCGGGCCGTGACACGACGGCCCACGGGGCCGACGCCGACCGCTTCGACATCACCCGGGACGGCGGTGCCCGCCACCTCTCGCTCGGCCACGGCGCCCACTACTGCTTGGGCGCCCCGCTGGCCCGGATGGAGGCCACCACCGCTCTCTCCCAGCTGTTCGGACGCTTCCCCGACCTCGGTCTCGCCCTTCCCGAGGCCGCACTGCCGCGCCACGCCTCCTTCGTGGGCAACAGCGTGCAGTCGCTTCCGGTGCGACTGCACGGTTGAGCGGAGCGGGCCCTCGGCGGCCGGCGCAGCCCCGCGCACCGGCCGCCGCCTGTCCCGCCTGTACGGTCACGGCCGTGATGGATCACGGCCGTGACGGGTCCCGCCCGCCTGACGTCCGCCGCGGACATCGTCGCCGGGTACCGCACGTTCATCGGGAAGGCGCACGCGAAGGGGGTCCCGGTCCTCGGCGGAACGCTGCTGCCGTTCCGCGGCTCGTTCGTCTGGACTCCGGAACGGCAGGCGACCTGGACGACGGTCAACGACTGGATTTGGCACTCCGGCGCCTTCGACGGAGTGGTCGACTTCGCGGCGGCCACCGCGTCGGCCGACGACCCGCTGTCGATGGACCCCGACCACACAGCGGGGACGGCCTGCACCCCAACGACGCGGGCACCCGCGCGATGGCCGATGCCGTGGACCTCGGCCTGCTGCTGGACCGGCCCGGCCGGAAGGACTCGCCTCGCGGGTGAACGCCCGGCCGCGCGGATCCGTACCCACACCTGATGTCATCCTCACCTGACGTCTCGTATCCGATGAAGGGAATGCCGGCATGAGCGCATCGCAGGAGATCCGGGCCCGTCTGGGACGCCGTACCGTCGTCGCAGCGGGTGCGGCGGGGCTGGTCACCGTCCTCACCGCGTGCGGCGGGGCCGATGACTCCGGCGGTCCGGACTCGGCCGGACCGGCCGGTGAGGGGGACGGTGCGAACGGCGGCACCGCGCTCGCCCGGACCTCCGACATCCCTGAGGGCGGGGGGATGGTCTTCGCCGACCAGGGGGTGGTGGTCACCCAGCCGACGGCCGGCCGGTTCAAGGCGTTCTCGTCGAAGTGCACCCATCAGGGGTGCTCGGTGAAGGGGATCGCCGACGGCGTCATCACCTGCCCGTGCCACAACAGCACGTTCGACGCCGCGACCGGCGAGGCGACGGGCGGACCGGCGACGATGCCACTGCCGGAGAAGAAGATCCTGGTGGAGGGCGACTCCATCACCCTGGCCTGAACTCCCGTGTGACATCCGGTGCGGGTGCCCGGGCGGGCCGTTGCGTGAGCGCGGATGAGCCTCCATGATGCCCGGAACCGGCCGAACCGCAAGAAGGGCGTACCGTGACCGCTGCCCAGCGCCGTGGCCGTCGGATCATGATGACCGACGCGGAACGGGACGCCTACCTCGCGGAACAGCGCACCTGCCGGGTGGCCACGGTCTCCTCCGACGGCATGCCGCACGTCGCCGCCCTGTGGTTCGTCTGGGACGGCACCTCCCTCTGGCTCTACTCCCTCACCCGCAGTCTGCGCTGGGCGCAGCTCCGCCGAAATCCGAGGGCCGCCGTGGTGGTGGACGACGGGTCCGAGTACGGCGAGCTGCGCGGGGTGGAGCTCGCCGGCGAGGTCCGCTTCGTCGGCGAGGTCCCCCGCACGGGCGCGGACTGCTCCGAACTGGACGTGCCGGAGCGGATGTTCGCGGCGAAGTACTTCGGCCTGGACTCCCTGCCGCACGACGAGCGGCACGGGTGGCTCCGGCTCACACCCCTGACCGTCAGGTCCTGGGACTTCCGCAAGCTGTCAGGGCCGCGCTGACGCGCCCCGGCCGGCAGCCGGAGAACTGCCGCCCGCTGTGGAGACCTTGCGCATGCCCGCAGCAGCTGCCGCCCGGGGAGTCCCGCGGCACGTGAGCGGCCATCCCCTCGACGCCACCTGCCGGGCGAGCTCGTGTGCGCCGGGCCGCCGGTCCCTCTCCCGGGCGCGGCGGCCCTCGGCCGTGCTGCGCGCAGAGCTCGTGCGGGCTCCGGGGACCGGCTTCGCCAACGCCGTCGTCGTGCCTTGTAGTTATCACCAAAAAAGATCTACGCCTCCGCACGTACCTTCCGTTGTGATGCGCCGGCAGTCATAGTGGCGGACAGTTCACGGAAGTTGAGTTCCACATTGTGGAATGGTTCCAGTCTGGAGAGTGCTCTCATGCCGGACGCCAGCCCGTCACTGGCCCGACGCATCGCCCGTTTCCTCCGTACGTCCCTGTTCGCGCAAGTCGCTCTCGCCCTGCTGCTGGGTGTCGTCGTCGGACGGCTGTGGCCCCACGTGGGATCCGCCGTACAGCCCCTCGGCGACGGGTTCGTCCGACTGATCAAGGCCATGATCGCCCCACTCGTCTTCTGTGTGGTGATCGCCGGCATCGCCAAGGCGGGGGACCTCAAGGCGTTCGGCCGCATCGGCCTCAAGGCGCTGATCTGGTTCGAGGTCGCGACGACCGTCGCGCTCGCCGTCGGTCTCCTGGCGGGCAACCTCGTGTCACCGGGCAGCGGGATGGACGTGGACCCGGCGTCGCTCGACGCGTCGGCCGTGGACGAGAAGACCGGCGGTGGCTCGCTGCCGTCGACCTCGGAGTTCATCCTCCACTCACTGCCGGACAGCGCCGTGGGCGCGTTCGCGGAGAACTCTCTGCTGCAGGTCCTCGTCCTCGCCTGTCTGGTGGGCGCGGCCCTGCTCCACCTGGGCCAGGCCAAGGTGCCGGCGATCCTGCCCGCGATCGAGCAGGCCCAGGAGGTCGTCTTCGCCGTGGTCGGCTTCGTCATGAAGCTGGCCCCGCTGGCCGTCTTCGGCGCGACCGCGCATCTGGTCGGCGAGTACGGGCTGGGCGCGCTGTCGACGTACGGCAAGCTCATCGCCGTCTGCTACGCCGTGGCCGTCCTGTTCCTGGTCCTCCTCGGCCTGGCCCTCAAGGCGTTCACCGGAGTCAGCCTGTGGAAGTTCGTGCGCTACACCCGCGAGGAGATGCTGCTGGCTCTGGGCACGGCGTCCAGCGAGGCCGTGATGCCTCGCATGATGCAGAAGCTGCGCCAGGCCGGGTGCCGCGAGGATGCCGTCGGGCTCGTCCTGCCGACCGGGTACTCGTTCAACCTCGACGGAGCGTCGATCTACCTCTCCATCGGCACGCTGTTCATCGCCCAGGCCGTGGGAGTCGACCTGACGCTCGGTCAACAGGTGACGGTGGTCGTCGTACTGATGCTGACCAGCAAGGGGATGGCCGGGGTGCCCGGTTCGGCCTTCCTGGCGCTCTCCGCCACGGCGTCGGCCCTGGGCGTGATCCCCGCCGGCGCCGTGGCCCTCCTCCTCGGAGTGGACCGCATCATGGACACGATGCGTGTCGCCACCAACCTCCTGGGCAATTGCGTGGCCGTCTTCGCGGTGTCCAAGTGGGAGGGCGCCCTCGACCAGCACCGCATGCGCAAGGTGCTGGACGGCGAGATCGCCTTCGAGCCGGAGCCGGAGCCGGTACCGGAGCCCGAGCGAGCCCCTTCCGCCGCTTCCGTCGCCGGTGACGGCACTCCGGTCGGCTCGGGCAAGGCCGGCCGACCGAGCGGCGCCTGAGATCCGGCGGACCCCTGCGGAGCACCACGACGGGGACCCGAAAGGGCGGTGGCGGGCAGGGAGTCCCTGCCCGCCACCGGCGTTCCGGGGATCACCCCGGCAGCGGCGCGTGCAGAGCCCCGCCCGCGGAGATCAGGGCGTCCACGGCGGCTCTGATCGACGGTCTCCGGTCCGCGTCCGCACGCCACACCGCGTGGACGTGCCGACGCATGGGCTGCCGCACGGGCACGAGGCGCACACCATCCGGCACCGGCCCCCGCCCGAGCCGAGGCGCTACGCAGACACCGAACCCCGCTGCAATCAGCGCGAGTTGGGTGTGGTGCTCGCCCGCGAGATGCGCGATCCGGGGCTCGACCCCCTTGGACCGCAGGGTGAACATCAGCCAGTCGTAACAGAATTCACCCTCCGGCCACGACACCCATTCGTCGTCGGCGAAGTCCTCGATGTCCACCTCGCTCCTGCCCGCGAGAGGATGATCCGAGGGCATGGCGATGTCCGGTGCGTCGTCGAGGAGTTCGGCCTTGGCCAGCCCTCCGGGAACGGGCAGTCGCTTGTTGCTCCAGTCGAGCACCACTGCGAGGTCGGCGTCCCCCCGCAGCACCGCGCGGATTCCACTCTCCGGCTCCAACTCGGTTGTACGGACCTTGAGTTCCGGGTGTTCGGAGCGGAGTGCGGCGAGGGCTGCGGGGAACAGCCCCCGGGCGGCCGTCGGGAAGGCCGCGAGGCGGACCTCACCCACCACCTGCCCCCGCTGGGCCTCGATGTCGGCCTGGGCGACCTCGACCTGGGAGAGGATCTTCGCCGCGTGGTCCGCGAGCAGCCGGCCCGCGTCGGTGAGACGGACCCCCCGGCCGTTCCTGGCCAGGAGCTGCTGCCCCACCTCGCGCTCCAGTTTGGCCATCTGCTGGGAGACGGCCGAGGTGGTGACATGGAGGCCGTCGGCGGCCCCGCTCACCGAACCGTGGCGGGCGAAGGCATCCAGCGTCCGCAGGCGCTCCAGATTCAACATGTAAGCAATGCTACGCCTGGAACCCCAGAAACTTTCACTTGTCCTACGCGATACGGCTCGCCATGGTGGTCACATGAGCGCTCCCGCCGCACCGAGAAGCCTGCCCCTCCGCGACACCTCACGCCCTGGACCACAGGCGCCCGGACACGCCCTGGACTGGCGCGTCCGCTTCGCCGCGCTGTCGCTCATCTGGGGTTTCAGTTTCCTGCTGATCAAGGTCGGAACCGAGGGGTACGCCCCGTTCCAGGTGACCTTCGGCCGGCTCCTGTCCGGGACGGCGGTGCTCGCCGTCGCGATGGCGGTGCGCCGGGAACGGCTGCCCCGCTCCGGCCGGACCTGGGGGCACCTTTTCGTCGCCGCGTTCTTCCTCAACGCGCTGCCGTTCTCGCTCTTCGCGTACGCCGAGCTGACCATCCCGTCGACGCTCGCCGGGATCTGCAACGCGACCTCCCCGCTGTGGGGCATGGCACTCTCCCTCGTGGCGCTCTCCGAGGACCGGCCGACCCGCCGCCGCGTCGCCGGACTCGGCCTGGGATTCATCGGCGTACTGACCGTGCTGGGTGCATGGCAGGGCTTCTCGGGGCTGGACGTGACCGGCACCGCGATGGCCCTGCTCGCCTCGCTCAGCTACCCGGTCGGCTGGATCTACGTCCGCCGCACCCTGGCCGGCACCGGCGCGTCCACCCTCACACTGACCGGCAGTCAGCTCTTCCTCGGAACGCTGCAACTGGGCCTGGTCGTACCGGCCTTCACCAGCGCGCCCGCACGCTTCCCGGTGCTGCCCACCCTCGCCGTCATCGCTCTGGGGGCGCTCGGAACCGGCCTCGCCGTCCTCCTCCAGTACAGCCTCGTCCAGGAGGTCGGGCCGACGACGGCCCAGATGGTCACCTACTTCATCCCGGTGATCGCCACGGCGGCAGGAGTGCTGCTGCTCGGCGAGCGGCTGAACTGGAACACCCCCGTGGGCGCCCTGGTCATCCTCGCCGGCGCCGCACTCACGGGGAGCCGGGCCCGCGGCTCCGCCGGCGCGTCGCGCCGCATCGCCGGGAGCGGCCGGGTCAGCCGTGACTGACCGGGCGGGCCGGCGGGACCGCCTCCGCCACCGCGTCCGCCAGGGGCTCGACGTCCGCGGCGGACAGCGAGGAAACGGTGAGGCGAATGCCCTGGGGTGAAGCGATCCGGAACCGCGCCCCGGGGGCCACCGCCCAGCCCGCCTGCAGCAGCCGGGCGACGGCCCCGGTCTCGTCGCCCACCGGCACCCACACGTTCATCCCGGTCCGCCCGTACGCCGTGATCCCCCGGCGCTCCAGTGCCCGCACGAGCGCGTCCCGGCGCTGCCCGTAGGAGCGCGCCACCCCCGGTACGTCGACGGCACCCGCCTCCCAGAGCCGGGCCACGGTCCGCTGCAGAAGTCCGCTGACCCAGCCGGGTCCCAGCTGCTGACGCCCTGTCACCCGGTCGACGGTCAGCGCGTCCCCGGTGAGTACGGCGAGCCGCAGGTCGGGCCCGTACGCCTTGGAGGCGGACCGCACGAAGGCCCAGTGCTCGGTCACCCCCGCGAGGGGATGCACCGGCAGGTCGACGATGGCGTGACCGTGGTCGTCCTCGATCAGGAGCACCCCGGGGTGCTCCTGCAGAACGGCCCGCAGTTCCTCGGCCCTGCGGCTTCCCACCGTCGCCCCGGTCGGGTTCTGCGCCCGGTCGGTGACCACCAGAGCCCTGGCCCCCGCGCGCAGTGCCCGCTCCACCTCCCCGGGCAAGGGGCCGTCCTCGTCCAGAGCCACGGGCACCACGCGCATACCCAGCGCCGGAACGAGGTCCAGCAGGGCCGCCCAGCCCGGGTCCTCGACCGCCACCGCGTCTCCGGGCCTGAGGTGTGCGGCGAGCACACGCTCGATCGCATCGAGGGAACCGGAGGTGACCGCCACGGGCCCGGCGGGGACGCCGTCGGCGTCCAGGCCCGCCCGGGCGAGCTCCTCGAGCCGGGGGACGACCGCGGCGTCCCCGTAGAGGCTGGGCCCTCGGTCGTGGTCCGCCGCAGCCGCCGCAAGCGCCTCCCCCAGGGCGGGCAGCAGGGCGGGGTCGGGGTTGCCGTCACCGAGGTCGCGCACGCCGGGCAGGGCCTCCACCCGGAGTGAGCCACGCGCCGTACTCGCGGGGCGCGACCTCACCCTGCTCCCCCGCCGCCCCGCCGTCTCGATCACTCCGCGCTCGCGAAGCGTCCGGTAGGCGGCCGCCACGGTGTTGGGATTGACGCCGAGGCGTTCCGCCAACTCCCTCATGGGCGGCAGCACATGGCCGGGAGCGAGGTCGCCTGCAGCGACCCCGCCCTCCACACTCGCGGCGATCTCGGATGCACGCCGCCCACTGATCCGATACTCTCCTAGCACAAACATTATTATGCACTAGTGCAATGGAGGACGCAATGCCGGACACCGTCACACCCGACAGCACCGCCCCCGCCCCGGGTGCCGCCTACGAGCCGACGGAACGCACGGTCCCGAGCCGCGCCAGGCAGCGCGCCTCGTACGACCACGAGACGGTCCACTCGATACTCGACGCGGCCTACGTCTGCCATCTGGGCTTCGTCCGCGACGGAGCACCCGTCGTCCTCCCGACGCTCTTCGGCCGGATCGGGCAACGGTTGTACGTGCACGGCTCGACCGGATCGCGTCCGCTGCGCGAGACGGGCGCGGCGGACCCGGGCCTCGCCGTCTGCCTGACCGTGACGCACGTGGACGGCCTCGTGCTGGCCCGTTCCGCTTTCCACCACTCGCTGAACTACCGCTCGGTGATGGTCCACGGCACGGCCCGTACGGTGACCGACCCGGAGGAACGGCGCATCGCACTCGACGCCATCGTCGACCAGGTCGTGCCGGGGCGGTCGGAGGACTCACGTCCCGCCGACGCCAAGGAACTCGCTGCGACCGCAGTGATCCGCCTGGACCTCGACGAGGTCTCCGCCAAGATCCGCACCGGCGGCCCGAACGACGACCCGGAGGACCTCGCCCTTCCGCACTGGGCCGGCGTGGTCCCGGTGACGCGGGGATACGCCGCGCCGGTGCCGTCCGACGACCTGGACCCCTCGGTCCAGGTGCCGGACTACCTCACCGCGCTCTGACCGGCGGTGGCGAGCAGCGGCCCGCCCTCCTGCCCCGAGGGGTCAGACGGGCAGGGCCGCACGCCGCCTGCGGGCCGTAGCCGCTCCGCGGGTCTCCGCGAAGGCCAGCCCCGCCACGGCGGTGAGCAGGAGCAGCGTGCCGATGACGGTGGCCGTCGTGAGCCGCTCGCGCAGCACGGTCACCGCGATGACGGCGGCGCTCACCGGCTCCAGCAGCATGATCACGGACACGGTCGCGGAACGGACCGCCGCGGCCCCCGCGAAGTAGAGCGCATAGGCGAGCGCGGTCGGCACCGCCGCCACGTAGATCATCAGCCCCAGCACCTGGCCCGCCTCGGCCGTGTGCGGCACGAGCCCTTCGGCCGCCGCCATGGGCAGCAGCCCCACGGCCCCGATGCCGAACGCCCACGCGCTGGTGGAGAGGGAGTCGCCCGCCGCGCCGTCCCTGCCCAGGCGGCGGGTCAGCAGGGTGATGGCGGCGTACCCCGCGGCGGACAGCACGGCCAGGAGCAGCCCGGCGGGCCGCACCTCGGCCGGCTCACCGCCGAGCACCAGCACCGCGAGGCCGGTCAGGGCGCCGGCCACGGCGAGCAGCCCGCCCTTGCCCAGCCGCTCCCCCATCGTCAGCCGCGCGCCGACCGCGATGAGGACGGGACCCGCGCCCAGCGTGACCACGGTTCCGACGGCGAGCCCCGTCGACTCCACCGCCGCGAAGTAGGCGCTCTGGAAGACGGTGAGACCGATGCCGGTTCCCAGGATGCGCACCAGCCGGCGGCGACGCGGCTCGGTGGCGGTGCGGGGGCGGCGGGGGCGCAGCGCGAGCGCCCCGACCAGCAGGACGAGGCCGCCGACACAGCGCCAGAAGGACATTGCGAGAGGCCCGAGATCACTGATCCGGAAGAGCAGGGAGGCGGCGGCACCCGCCGTCCCCCAGGCAAGTCCGGCGACGACGAGGTAGAGCAGGCTCCGCCCGACGGGCAGCGCGGATTCGGGGTGGGACATGTGACGCTCCGGAGAAGGAAGAAGGGGTGGTCGGTCGCTCGGCTCCGCGCGCGGGCAGCGACGAACCGCTCGGGGCGTACCCGAGCCAGGTCTTCGTCCGGAGTGGCCGCCTCGCGCTAGGCGGCGGGAGGCGGAAGTACGGTCTGCGGCATGATCGACACCCTACGACGGCCCCGGAGGGCGGGACAACTCTCCCCCGGCCCCGGCCGGCTCGTACGGTCCCGACGCACCGGCGGCGGATACGGCGGGACCCGACGCCACCGGGCCCGAGGGCGGCCGGGGGGCGGAGGACTGGGCGATGAAGGCGCCCACCAGCACCACGCCCCCACCCACCAGCTGCGGTGCTGAGAGGTGTTCGCCCAGCAGCACCCAGGCGAGCACGGTCGCGATGACCGCTTCGAGGCACGCCACCACGCCCGCGACCTGCGGCGAGAGAAGCCGCACGGACACCACGCCGGTCACGTAGGCCAGCACGGTCGCGAGCAGCACGATCCAGCCGAGCAGGAGCCACGCGGGGACAGGGTGCCCGTCCATCTCCGCGCTCCCGCCCAGCACCGCCCACTCCATGCCCCACGGCCTGGCCACCACCGTGAGCACGGCGGCTCCGGCCAGAAGTCCGTACGCGATCACCCCCACGGGATGCGGGGGTGCGGCGTCGGCGGCGCCCCCGTGTCCGGCACCCTGGTCCGAGAGGACGAAGTAACCCACCTGACAGCATGCGGCCCCGAGGGCGAGCAACAGCCCCACCGCATCGAAGGTCAGGCCCGCCCACACCTCGACGACGCAGGCGAGTCCGCCCACCGCCAGCACCACACCGACGGCCGCGGCGCGGGTGACGGGCCGACGCTGCACGAACCGCACCCAGCCGAGGACCAGTGCGGGGGCCAGATACTCGATGAGCAGGGCGACGCCGACCGGGATGCGGGAGATCGACGCGAAGTAGAAGGCCTGCACCCCGGCCACGGCGAACAGTCCGAAGCCGGCCAGCAGAACGGGCCGCTCCCTCACCAGGCTCCGGTGGCGCCAGGCGACCGGCAGCATCACGAGGGCGGCGCCGGTCACGCGCAGCCACACCACCTGCAGCGGGTCCAGCCCCGCCTCGATCAGCGGCTTGGCCGCCACCCCGGAACCACCGAATGCGAAGGCCGAGGCAAGGGCCAGGCCCAGACCGGCACTTCTCCTCTTTGACGCGTGCATCGGCACATCATGGCAGCAGGCGTCAGGAGCGTCACCCCCGTCACACCTGTCCGCCGGGTGTTCAAGATCACTCCTGGGCGCCCTCGGCGGCTGCCCGTTCCGCCGCACGGGCGCCCAGCGGACCCGTCGCCACACCGGCCCGCTCCAGAACCTCGACCGCACGGCACCGGGGATCCGCGACCAGCGCCGCCAGCAGGTCGAGCCCGCCCGCGTGGCGCTCCCCGCGCAGGAGCGCACCGCCGACCGCGCGGTCCAGCGCCGCCTCCGCGGAGGGTGACCACCCCTCACCCCCGGGCTCCCGCACGGCGGGGAAGCCTCCCGAGCCCTCCTGGGTCCCCTGCCAGCGGAGGCCGTAGCCGATGCTGCGCTGCACGAGATACCCGAGCACCCTGGCCAGTTGCGGTCCGCCGTCGAAAACCTCCCGCACCTCGGGGTCGGACTCGACGAGTGAGTGCAGGAGATGGGCGGTGTCCACCTGGCGGTCCCCGTCGCGCACCGCCCGCCTGCGCGCACCGGTCGTCACCGCGATCATCGCGTCACTGAGCCCGGCACCGGCCCAGGGGTGGGCCGGCGTGGCTTGTTCGGGGATCTTCGATGTCCGGAATTGCACCCCTCCACCCCATCAGCCCCCGCGAGCGAACACATCCCCGGCGCGGCCCATCCCTCATCCCGCGAAAGGCGGGCACGGCACGGGTCCCTCTCATCCCTGGGGATGAGAGGGACCCCGAGACGGACGCCACGACGGCGCGGGGGTGGACGGAAGAAGGGCCCCGCGGACGGGGCCCTTCTCAGCTTGCGTGTACGGCACGGCTCAGTGCTCGTCTGCGAGGATCAGGTACAGCTTCTTACGGGCGTCGTTGATCACCGTGAGAGCCTTCTGCCGCTGGTCGGCCGAGCCGGTCTTCCAGACCTGGCCGAACGCCTCCATCAGACCGAATCCGGCCTGCCGGATCTCGTTGACGCCCTCCCAGTCGACCCCGCGCCCCGCTTCCTCCCAGGGAGCCTCGGGGCCGGACTCGGCCTCGTCGCGGCCGTGGTCGGTCAGGGTGAACAACTTCTTGCCGCCTTCACTGGCGCTGACGATCAGACCCTCGTCCTCCAGCAGCTGGAGGGTGGGGTACACCGAGCCGGGGCTGGGCTTCCAGGCCCCGCCGCTGCGCTCGCCGATCTCCTGGATCATCTCGTACCCGTGCATCGGCCGGTCCTTGAGCAGGGCGAGGATCGACGCGCGTACGTCACCGCGCCTCGCCCTCCCCCGGCCGCCTCCCCGGCCGCGTCCGCCGCCGAAGGGCCCGCCTCCGAAGGGCGGTCCGAACGGCCCGAAAGCGGCACGGCCGCCCTGGAAGTCTCCCCTGCCGGCGCCTCGGCGCCCGGGGCCGCATTCGTGGTCGTATCCATGTGAACGCATGACTGCGCTCCTCTCGTCATCGTGGGTCACGCGACTCTTCTTCGAACTGTCGCGATGCCTCAACGATATATCGGAAACT
Organism: Streptomyces sp. NPDC055962; assembly: GCF_042270185.1. NCBI lineage: Bacteria > Bacillati > Actinomycetota > Actinomycetes > Kitasatosporales > Streptomycetaceae > Streptomyces > Streptomyces sp. NPDC055962. Next base: position 20,604 of record NZ_JBHJYN010000019.1, on the reverse strand, counting down.
ATCGCCTGGCAAGGCTGGGCGTGCGCAGACCGGTGCGGTCGGGACAGGGTGGGCGTACCGGCAGCCGGTGTTCCGCGACGCCACAGGTCACCGCCTACGGCCGCCCGGGAAGTCCTGGAGCCCTCGCTTCGGGCGACATCGAGCCTGTTCGCCGATTCCGGTGGGCGAAGGACGGCGGGAGCCTCCGGTACCGGGCCGCGACGACGGCGACCAGGTGGCGGACGAGCCGTGGCCGGAACGGGATCCCCCCGGTCCTGCTGCACGGGATCCGGAGGTGCAGCGGCTCGGGACCGCCTCTCAAAGGCTCCTGTCGCACCCGGCGCGACGGGTGGGATGCATGTCGTCACACGGCCCCTGACTACGTCGTACGTCGCGCCGACGCCTGACTGCCGACCGGAGGACGCTCGGAGATCGGGCCGGGCCGGGCGGACAGCTGTGCAGAGCCCTCTCGGCGACGGCACCGGCTGTGACACCGGTCGGTGCCGGACGGGCCTGCCCAGGAGCGCCGTCGATGGAGCTGATCGGGGCCGAGGCCTTCCAGACGTCCACGCTCCGACGCGGAGGCCACGCCTCCGGCTTCGCTCCTGAAGACCTTCCCGGAGGCCGTGGAGAAGCGCTGCGGGAGAGCACATGGTCGGGCACGGCCGGCCCGCCATCGCCCCCTGCACCACGCCACGGCCCCGGGAGCGGCCGTGCCGGTCACACACCGCCCGCCGACAGCCCGAGCAGCGGCCGGGCCCTCGGCTACCGGAGCCGGGTGGGTCCCGGCGCGGACACCCGCCCCCGGTGCCCCGGCGCGGAGGGCGGCACTCGCCCGGGAAGCAGCCCTTCGCTGCCGACATGGACGAGCTGCGGCGAACCGGTCACACGTCGCCGAGGAACCCAGGATCAGACGGTCCCGTCTGCCGGGCGAAGTCCGCCGCGACGCCGATGACCTCGCGCATCGGCACGGGCCGCCGGCTCGTCGCCGCGAGATCGGCACGGGCCTCCTCGGACCAGAGGAACGGGTACACGGAGATGCCCTGCCGGAGGTCCAGGGCCGCAGCCTCCTCACGCCAGCCAGGCCATCGCAGCCCTTCGTAGAAGGTCTCCGACCGGCCCGAGAGCAGCCAGGAGACCCATCCGGAGTGGCCCGTTTCCATGGCTTCCCACTCAAGGGTGTCGGGAGCGAAGTACGTCATCTGCCCAGGTGCCCCCGGCCGGCCCGCGGCCGCAGGATCGCCGGCGTTCAGCGCGAAGACCCCGCCGACGACGTCGTGGCCGACGATCAGACCTGCCCCGGGATGCCAGGCGGGGTCGAAGTCTGCGGGGAAACGGTTGACCTGCGCCAGACTCGGGAGGCCTCCGTCCATGACCGAACCCCGCCGAACACACGTACCCACCCGTTGTCCACGAGCAGGCCGCCGGTGTTCAACGCCAGGGCCCCCAGCGTCGATCGCGCCGTGACCTGCATCTGCAGAAGACTCCGGCGGCCCTCGTCGACATCGGCAGGCAGCACCTGAACGGGGGCAGGACCCGCCGAAACCATCTCTCGAAGCTCCGGCCACGCCGGATCGTCCACGTGGACAAGTTCGTCGATCTCTCGCATCCGAGGATGGTCGCAGCCTGGCCCATCGTCTCGACAGGCGGGCTGGAGCACGCTGAACAGGAAGCCTGGTCGAGGGACTGGGCAGCGGCCACCCCGCGACCGGACTTCGCCGGCCACCGGTCAGGGGCCGTCGGCACAGGACACCCGTTCCCGTACCCGTGGCCGCGGCGCGTACGGGGCTTCTCCCGCTCGGGGCCGCCCATGCGGAATTGGCCTTGGACCGCGCGGGACCGCCCGCCTACGGTCGGCCCATGAAGATCCGTATCGTCGACGCGTTCACCGACCGCCCCTTCTCAGGCAACCCCGCCGGAGTCGTGCTGCTGGACTCCGGCGGCTTCCCCGGAGCGGACCGCCTCCAGCTCATCGCCTCCGAGGTCAACCTCGCGGAGACCGCCTTCGCGCATCCACTGCCGCCGGGCGGTGAGGCCGACTGGGCTCTGCGCTGGTTCACCCCGGCCACCGAGGTCGACCTCTGCGGGCACGCGACCCTGGCCACCGCCCATGTCCTTCACACCACGGGCGTCGCGAGCGGCACGGTGCGGTTCGCGAGCCGGTCCGGCGTCCTGCGCACCACGGCGCACGAGGACGGCACCCTGACGCTGGACTTCCCGACAGCCCCGCTGACACCCGTCACGGCCCCGGCCGGGCTGGCGGAAGCACTCGGCGCGTCGCCCCTCTCCGTCCACGACACGGGAGAACGGCTCGGCGACCTGCTCGTGGAGCTGCCCGACGAGGCCACCGTGCGTGCCCTCCGGCCGGACTTCCGCGCGCTCACCGCCTGCTCCCGCCGTGGCGTGATCGCCACGGCGGCTGCCGCGGACCCCGCCTGCGGGTACGACTTCGTCTCGCGGGGCTTCTTCCCCGGAGTCGGCATCGACGAGGACCCCGTGACCGGCAGCGCCCACACCGCGCTGGCCCCCTTCTGGGCCGCCAGATCCGGCCGCGAGAGCCTCACCGGCCTCCAGGCCTCGGCCCGCTCGGGCCTGGTCCGTGTCGAGCTGCGCGGCGAGCGCACGCTGTTGGCCGGCAGTGCCGTCACGGTCATCGACGGAGAGCTGCTCGCGGGGCTCTGAGCGCGCGGGAGCCGCCACCCCGCGGGGGGTATACGGCGCGGACCGCCCCGTGGGCGGGGCCCGCACGGGGCGGCGGCACGGGGCTGCGGCCTCACGGGGTGGGCAGCCAGCCCACCTTCCCGGCGAGCAGCGCGTAGCCGACGAACGCCCCGATGTCGAGCAGGGCGTGCGCGACGACCAGTGGTCCGACCCGCCCCCAGCGCCTGTACAGCAGCACGAAGACGACGCCCATGACCATGTTCCCGAGGAAACCGCCGATCCCCTGGTACAGGTGGTAGGAGCCCCGCAGCACGGAGCTGGCGACCAGGGCGGCCATCGGCGTCCACCCCAGCTGCCCCAGCCGTCGCAGCAGGTAGCCCACGACGATGACTTCCTCGACGAGCGAGTTCTGCAACGCGGAGAGGATCAGGACGGGGAACTTCCACCACACCTCGGGCAGCGACTCGGGAACGACCGTCAGGTTGAATCCCCCGCCGCGCGCCGCGAGGTAGAACGCCAGTCCCGCGCTGCCGATCCCCGCCGCCACCAGGGCGCCCCGGCCGAGGTCGGGCCACGGCCGGGTGCGGTCGAGACCGAGGGTCCGCAGGCCGGCTCCCTCCCGGAGGAGCAGGTGGGCCACCAGCGCGACCGGCACGAGCGCCGTGGCGATGCCGAACAGCTGCCACGCCAGGTCCAGCCACGGGCGCCCGGGGGCGTACGACCCGTTCAGCGTCGCGGCCTGGTCCTTGAGGCCCCCCGGTTTCGTCAGCGACCCGATGAAGCTGATCAGGGCGGACACCCCGCTGGCTCCGAGCGAGAGAGCCAGTACGAGCAGCGTCTCCGAGCGGAGGATCCGCCGGGGCACCCCCTCGTGAGGAATGGATTCAGCCACGCGCCCCGCCTCCACCTGTACTTCTGCCGTCAGCCATGCGTCGTCATAGCTTGCCTGACGGCGTCGGGGAGGCGGGACACCGGGCGGATCTCCCCCTCAGGGCGCGGGGAAGCCCACCGGCCAGGTGTGCACCGGTTCACCCACCTGCATCAGTTCGCCGTAGCGCCGTGTGGTGGCCGCAAGCGCGCCCTCCCGCTCGAGGCCCGCCTCCAGGGCCCGGTGATAGGTGTCGACCTGCCAGGAGGCGCCGTTCACCCGGAGCCTGCAGCGCTCCTCGATGACGCCGAGGTAGCGGTCGCGGTCCGAGGGCTCGATGTTCCATGCGTCGAGCCCCGCCGCCGCGAGTGGGAGCAGTTCGTCCCGTACGAGCTTGACGGCGGGCACCTTCGCCACACCGCCCGACCGGCCGGGGCGCGGCCAGAGCAGCTCGGCCTCGATCCCGTGGCGACAGGCGGCGTCGAAGTTCTCCTCCGCCGCCTCGAAGGGCAGTTTCGACCACACCGGCCGGGAATCGTCGGCGAGCGCGCGGACCAGCCCGTAGTAGAAGGCGGCGTTGGCGATGACGTCGACGACCGTGGGACCGGCCGGCAGGACCCGGTTCTCCACCCGCAGGTGGGGGACGCCGTCGGCCAGCCCGTAGACCGGCCGGTTCCACCGGTAGACCGTGCCGTTGTGCAGGACGAGCTCCGCCAGGGACGGCACCCCGCCCTCGTCGAGGACCCGCAGGGGGTCCTCCTCGTCGCAGATCGGCAGCAGGGGCGGGTAGTAGCGCAGGTTCTCCTCGAAGAGCTCGTACGCCGAACCGATCCACCGCTCCCCGAACCACGTCCGGGGACGAACCCCCTGATTCCGCAGCTCGGGCGGGCGTACGTCGGTGGCCTGCTGGAACAGCGGTGGCCTCGACTCGCGCCACAACTCCTTGCCGAACAGGAAGGGGGAGTTGGCCCCGAGGGCGATCTGCACGGAGGCGATGGCCTGCGCGGCGTTCCAGACGTCGGCGAACCGGTCGGGCGTCACCTGAAGGTGCAACTGGACCGACGTGCACGCTGATTCCGGGGCAATGGAGGCAGAGGTCGAGACCAGTCGCTCGACGCCTTCGATATCAAGGGCGAATTCCTCGCCGCGCTCGGCGGCCATTTGATCGTTGAGGAGCGTGTATCGATCGACGTCCGACAGGTTCGCCGAAACCACGTCGTCCCGCCCGAGGGTCGGCAGGATGCCGATCATCACGATCCCCGCGTCGACCTCCGCAGCCTTCCGGTGGGCATAGGCGAGCCCGGTGCGGAGCTCCTCCGCCAGCTGATCGAATACCCGGCCGCTCAGCCGGTGAGGAAGAATGTTTACCTCCAGGTTGAACATCCCCAGTTCCGTCTGGAAATCCCGGCTGGCGATGCGCTGGAGCACCTCCGCATTCCGCATCCTCGGCATGCCGTCCGAACCCGCGAGATTCAGCTCGATCTCGAGGCCCATGAGATTTCTGGGCCGATCGAACCTCCGCTCCGACAGGAGCCTCTCCAGCCCGGTCAGGCACCGGGTCAGCTTCTCGCGGTACGCCTGCCGATCGGACGGGGCGAACGCACCCGCCACGATCTTCTCGCCCATCGAAGGGTCCCTCCTCGAGTGGGCGGCCCGCGGCCCAGGCCGCTCGTATCACGATCGATAATGCCCCGACGAGATGATCCGTAACGCCCCCGCACCCCTCGGATACCCAGTAGTCTGACGACCGACGCCGGAGGCACATTCCGAAGGCATGGGGCATATGCAGTTTGCATGACGGAGTTGCGCCGCGGAAACACCGATGCGTTTGAGCCTACCGCCGCATCGGGAAAGTTCCTGGCGACAGGGGTTGCGAGCGGCCCGAATCCACAGGAACCTCGCAATTCAAAGGCTCAGATCCACCTTGTGCGCAATACGCGGGACGGCTAGCCGAAACACCGTGTGAACATTTGTCGTATAAACTCTGCGAACGAGGCAGAGAGTTGACGCATCGGCCCGTCCGCCCCGTCACCGGCCTTCCTCTGGCCCCGCACGCCGACAGCGCCGTCTGCACCCGCCCACGCACCACCGTGTCTCCGAAGTGAGAGGCAACCCACCATGCCGCTGCATGTTTCTCCGGCCCCCGCGCCCGCACTGCGCAGCGTTCTCGCGGCACTCGGTTCTCCCACCGCAGTCCGCGAGGCCCATACGCCCGCCCTCCGGTCCGTCCAGGGATCGCTGAGCCCCGAACTCCCGCTTCCCGTCCATGTACTGGACCGGATCGTGCCGAACGACGCCGCACCCCGCACCCGCCTCGCCGGCTGGCGCTTCCTGATCCGCAGCGGCGAACGCGCCGTGGCCGCCGCGGACACCATGCTCACCGCGGACGGCTGGACCTTCTCGCACTTCTTCGAGGGTCCGTACATCATCTCCACCGAACTGGCCCTGCGTCAGGCGGAGTCGACGACGACGCCCTACCAGCCGCGGCTGCTGTCCGTGCCCGGGCTGTACATGCTCACCCTGTGGCTGCACCACGACACCGAGGCCGACGCCGGCGGCGGGGCGCTCGCGCCGACGGACGTCCTGGTGCCTCTGGCGCCGGCCCCTCCGGGCATCACGGCCCACCGGCCCCACCGGGTCGCGGACCTGCTCCCGGTCATGAACCTGCGTCTCACCCCGGCGCCCCTTCCGGACCTCCCCGAGGTCCCGGGGCTCCTCGGGTCGCCCGCCTGACGCCTCCGCTCCCACCGCCCCCGCCGAGCTCCTCGGCGGGGGCGCGTCCTTACCCGTCCGGACTAGTCCGGTCAGGTCACCCCTAACCATCCGAACGGACAGTGCAGTTGGATCGAACCGTCCGGCCGGGTGATGCGTCATGGGAGAGGAACAGCAGCTGCCGCGAAATCCCTGCGGAGAGACGCCCGTAGGGCAACACTGGGAACGGACCGACTGATACGGGGGCGGCCATGAACACCCCGTCCGACCGCAGGACACTCGACTCGACGCAGCGAAAGAACCCATCCATGTGCCAGCACCAGCCACCCTGCCCGACCGCCGACTCCAACGACCGGGAGGCCGCACGCCTGACGGCTCACCACCCGGAACAGGGCTGGAGCCTCCTGTGCAACGGTGTCCTGCTCTTCGAGGACACCGGCGAGCTGCTCCCGAACGGGCAGATCATCGCCCCGCACCGCCCGCTGAAGAGCGGTCTGGTGATGAAGGCCGCCTGACCACGTCGGACGGAACACGGGGGCCGGCCCGGAGAGCTTCTCCGCACCGGCCCCGACGCGTCTGCGCGTGCCTACTGGTCGTACGCGTCCAGCGGGGGGCAGGAGCAGACCAGGTTGCGGTCGCCGAACGCACCGTCGATGCGGCGCACCGGCGGCCAGTACTTGTCCGAGGGCGTGACACCGGCCGGGAAGACCGCCTCTTCACGGCTGTAGGCGTGGGTCCACTCGCCGCCGAGGGCTGCGGCCGTGTGCGGGGCGTTGCGCAGTGGGTTGTCGTCCGCGCCCCACTCGCCTGAGGCGACCTTGTCGATCTCGCCGCGGATGGCGATCATCGTGTCGCAGAACCGGTCCAGCTCGGCGAGGTCCTCGCTCTCGGTCGGCTCGATCATCAGCGTCCCCGCGACCGGGAAGGACATGGTCGGTGAGTGGAAGCCGTAGTCGATCAGCCGCTTGGCGATGTCGTCGATGCTGACGCCGGTCGCCTTCGAGATCGGCCGCAGGTCCACGATGCACTCGTGCGCGACCAGACCGGCCGGGCCGTTGTACAGGATCGGGAAGTGCGGTTCGAGGCGCTTGGCGATGTAGTTGGCCGCGAGTACGGCGACCTGCGTCGCGCGCTTCAGGCCCTCGCCACCCATCAGGCGTACGTAGGCCCACGAGATCGGCAGGATGCCTGCCGAACCCCACGGGGCGGCCGAGATCGGGCCGACACCCGTCTCCGGGCCAGCCGCGGGCTGGAGCGGGTGGTTGGGGAGGTACGGCGCCAGGTGGGCGCGCACACCGACCGGGCCGACGCCGGGCCCGCCGCCGCCGTGCGGGATGCAGAAGGTCTTGTGCAGGTTCAGGTGGGAGACGTCGCCGCCGAAGTGACCCGGCTTGGCGAGACCGACCAGCGCGTTGAGGTTGGCACCGTCCACGTACACCTGGCCGCCGGCCTCGTGCACCTCACCGCAGATGTCGGCGACGTGCTCCTCGAAGACACCGTGCGTCGAGGGGTAGGTGATCATGAGGACCGCGAGCTCGTCGCGGTGCTTCGCGATCTTGGCCCGGAGATCCTCGATGTCGACCTCGCCGTCGTCAGCGGTCTGCACGACGACGACCTTCATGCCGGCCATCACCGCGCTGGCGGCGTTGGTGCCGTGCGCGGAGGACGGGATCAGGCAGACGGTGCGGCCGTGGTCGCCGTTCGCCCGGTGGTAGGCGCGCACGGCCAGCAGCCCGGCGAACTCGCCCTGCGAGCCGGCGTTGGGCTGGATGGAGACGGCGTCGTAGCCGGTGACCTCGGCGAGGCGCTCCTCCAGCTCACGGATGAGGGTGAGGAAGCCCTGTGCCTGCTCGGCGGGCGCGAAGGGGTGCAGGGCGCCGAATTCGGGCCAGGTGATCGATTCCATCTCGGCGGTCGCGTTGAGCTTCATGGTGCAGGAGCCGAGGGGGATCATGCCGCGGTCCAGCGCGTAGTCACGGTCGGCGAGCTTGCGCAGGTAGCGGAGCATCGCCGTCTCGGAACGGTGCTGGTGGAAGACCGGGTGGGTGAGGACCATGTCGGTGCGCAGCAGTCCCTCGGGCAGCGCGTCGGCGGTCTCGGCGTCCAGCGCCTCGATGTCGCCGCCGGCCCCGAAGGCCGCCCAGACGGCCGCGATCCGGGCACGGGTCGTGGTCTCGTCACAGGCGACGGAGACCTGGTCGGCGTCGACGAGGCGGAGGTTCACCCCGCGCTCGCGTGCGTCGGCGACCACCTGCGCGGCCTTGCCCGGCACACGGACGGTGAGGGTGTCGAAGTACGCGCCGTGCACGACCTCGGCGCCGGAGGCCCGCAGCCCCTCGGCGAGGAGGGCGGCGAACCGGTGGGTGCGCCCGGCGATCGTCCGCAGCCCGTCGGGGCCGTGGTAGACGGCGTACATGCCGGCCATGACGGCGAGCAGCACCTGGGCGGTGCAGATGTTGCTGGTGGCCTTCTCGCGGCGGATGTGCTGCTCACGGGTCTGCAGCGCCAGACGGTAGGCCTTGTTGCCGTCGGCGTCGACGGACACGCCGACGAGCCGGCCGGGCAGGCTGCGGGCGAACTTCTCGCGCACGGCCATGAAGCCGGCGTGCGGCCCGCCGAAGCCCATCGGGACGCCGAAGCGCTGCGTCGTGCCGACGGCGATGTCCGCGCCCAGCTCGCCGGGCGAGGTCAGCAGCGTCAGGGCCAGCAGGTCGGCCGCGACGGAGACGATCGCGCCCAGCTCGTGCGCCTGCTCGATGACGGGCCTGATGTCGCGCACGGCGCCGGAGGCGCCGGGGTACTGGAGCAGCACTCCGAAGACGCCGCGTCCGGCGATCTCGGCCGGGATGCCCTCGGAGAGGTCGGCGACGACCACCTCGACACCGGTCGGCTCGGCGCGGGTCTCGATCACGGCGATGGTCTGCGGCAGGGTGTCGGCGTCGACGAGGAAGACACCGTTCTTCACCTTGCCGACGCGGCGCGCCAGCGCCATGGCCTCGGCGGCGGCCGTGCCCTCGTCGAGGAGCGAGGCGCCCGAGGTGGGCAGCCCGGTGAGGTCGGCGACCATCGTCTGGAAGTTCAGGAGGGCCTCGAGCCGCCCCTGGGAGATCTCCGGCTGGTACGGCGTGTAGGCCGTGTACCAGGCGGGGTTCTCCATGACGTTGCGCAGGATCACCGGCGGCGTGAACGTGCCGTAGTAGCCCAGGCCGATCATCGGTGCGAGCACCTGGTTGCGGTCGGCGAGGCTCCGCAGCTCGGCCAGCACCTCGGCCTCGGTGCGCGCCTCGGGCAGGTTCAGCGCCTCGGCGCTCCTGATCACGTCGGGCACCGCGGCGGCGGTGAGCTCGTCGAGGGAGCCGTAACCGACCTGGGCGAGCATCTTGGCCTGCGCCCCGGCGTCGGGACCGATGTGGCGCTGCTCGAACGGAATGCCCTGCTCCAGCTGGGAGAGCGGAGTGCGACGGGGGGTCATGATGGAGGCCTCCTGGTCTGCCACGACCTGCGAGGGGCGCCACGGCGTGGCTGCCCGAACGGCCTCCCCCTCTGTCATCTCGACCTGAGAGCTTCACCGGCGCGCCCTCGGGCGTACCGGCTTTCACCGTCGGTGAGGGCGGTACCCGCGACGACCTGTGCCGTACGGATCCCGACCTGCTTTCCAGAGTGACCTCGTCCGTGCGGTACGGGGGCCTGAGAGATTCCGGGGAGGAGTTGCTCCTTCGGCGCCCCCGGATCTCTCCGGAGGACTCTCCCGCACAGGGTCAGCAGCCGGTTCCAGCCTACCAGCGGGGTCACCGCGGGCCTTCTCGAGTGGCCGACGGTCCGGATCTGGCCTTTCGTAGACCCTGTGGAGCAGTCGCGACCACCTGATGCAGTTGTGACCAGTGGGAGGCACCGTGCAGACCGACATCGATCCGCGCAGCCTGATCGGCCGCAAGGCCTTCGACCGTCGTGGTGCCAAGATCGGTACGGTCGACGAGGTCTATCTCGACGATGCGACCGGGGTTCCCGAATGGGCCGCCGTGCGTACCGGACTCTTCACCCGGGACGCGTTCGTCCCGCTGGAGCCGAGCGAATTCGTGGACGGGGCGCTGCGGATCCCCTTCGACCGCGGCCTGATCAAGGACGCACCGGACTTCGGGGTGGGCCGCCACCTCTCGCCCGAGCAGGAGCTGCAGCTCTACCGGCACTACGGACTGGACTCCTCCCCCTCCGCCGGTCCCGCCCCCGACAGGGACTTCGGCAAGCTGGCCGGCCACGAGGAGTAGTCCACCGGATCCCGCACCAGGGGAAGCGGGTCGGCCGGCCGCAGCTGCGGGTCGTCGATGCGGAACGTACGCACCCGGCCGGGGCCCGTCCACGGTTCCTCGAAGCGCACGGTGACCCGGCCGACACCGCTGCCCTGCACCCAGCCGTGCCCGTGGACCTCGTGCCGTACGTCGTGCCCGGCCGGCCAGCGCCGCGACGACGGCGGCTCGCCGCTCTCCCGTGGGCCCCGGTCGGCGGCCTTCTCCGCCGTGTCGTCGTGTTCGTCCGGGGCGTCGGCCGCGGACTCCTCCGCGGCGTGCTCGGCTTCGGCGGCCTGTGCGAACAGGTCCTCCTGCGTGAAGTCCGCCAGCCCCGTGACGCCCACTCCGAGCAGCCGGACCCCGCCGGTCGTGTCCACGGCCTCCAGGAGCCGTGCGGCGGCCTCCCGGACCACCGCGGGGTCGTCGGTGGGGCCGCGCAGGGTCTCCGACCTGGTGAGCGTCGAGAAGTCGTAGCGGCGCACCTTGAGGACCACGGTGCGCCCGGACCGTCCCGCGTCCCGCAGCCGCCGCACGCACCGGTCCGCGAGCCGCTCGACCTCCGACCTGACCCGCACACGGTCGTGCAGGTCCACGTCGAAGGTGTCCTCGACCGACACGGACTTGGCGTCCCTCTCGGCGACCACGGGACGGTCGTCGTAGCCCCGCGCCATGCGGTGCAGCGCGACGCCGTGCGCCTTGCCCAGCAGCCGCACCAGCTCGGCCTCGCCCGCCTCCGCCAGGTGACTGACGAGGGTCATGCCCGCACGCCGCAGGTGGTCGCCGGTGGCCGGCCCCACACCCGGGAGGATCCGCACCGGCATGGGCGCCAGGAGCTCCCGCTCGGTACCGGGTTCGATCAGCAGCAGGCCGTCCGGCTTGGCCTCCTCGGAGGCGATCTTGGCCAGCATCTTGGAGCCGGCCAGCCCGACGGAGCCGCTGAGGCCGGTGACGGCTCTGATCACGGTGCGCAGCTGCCCGCCGACGGCGCGGGCGGACTCGGCGTCGTCGGCGACCCCGCCGGCCTCCAGATCGACGAACGCCTCGTCCAGGCTGAGCGGCTCGACGAGGGGTGAGAGCCGCCCCAGGAGCTCCATCACCTGGTCGCTCACCGTGCGGTAGAGCGCGAAACGCGGGACCAGGTACGCGGCGTTGGGCGCGAGACGCCGCGCCTGACCCATCGGCATCGCCGAATGCACACCCAGCCGCCTCGCCTCGTACGACGCGGTGGCGACCACTCCGCGCATGCCCAGGCCGCCCACCACCACGGGTTTGCCACGCAGGCTGGGCTTCGCCGCCTGCTCTGCAGAGGCGTAGAAGGCATCCATGTCCAGATGCAGAATGGTGGGCGCGGCTCTCACACGGACCGATGGTGCCTCATGCCACTGACATCCGGCCCGCCCGGCGCCCGCGCCGCACCGCTCCGCCGGGGGCTCAGCCCGCCCGATTGCGTCGTCGCGCCAGTTCGTCCGCGGGGTTGTGACCGATCAGCGTCTCCCCCGTGTCGACACGCTCTCCGTGGAGCTGGGACAGCGCGGCGTCGACGTCGCGCCAGACGACCCCCACCGCGATGCCGAAGACGCCTTGGCCGCCCTGGAGCAGACTCACGACCTCGTCCGGCGAGGAGCACTCGTAGACCGTCGCCCCGTCACTCATCAGGGTCATCCGCTCCAGATCCGTGAAGCCACGGGCCCTGAGGTGCTGCACCGTCGTGCGGATGTTCTGGAGGGCGACCCCCGTGTCCAGGAACCGCTTGACGATCTTGAGCAGAACCACGTCCCGGAAGCTGTAGAGACGCTGCGTGCCCGACCCGTAGGCGGGACGTACGCTCGGCTCCACCAGCCCCGTACGCGCCCAGTAGTCGAGCTGTCGGTAGGTGATACCGGCAGCCGCGCACGCGGTGGGCCCCCGGTAGCCGATGTCCCCTGACTCTGCCGCACCGTCCGCTGCCACCACCGCCGGCTGAACCGGCTGTCTGATGGAGTGGTCGGCCGCACTGCCGTGCTGCCGGTACGGCCCACCCGCAGCCGTACCGTCGCCGCTGATTCTCACGCCGACCTCCGTCCTTGACCTGCCATCTCGAAGGTAGGCAGTCACCAGGGGTGCGTCAACGATCGCCACACTCGGCACGCCGAGTGATAATCACCCTGAGGGTGGTTTCCCGTGACTGAAATCCGGGAACGGCTTGTCGGATGCGCTGACACCGCCCCCACGGCGGTCACTGGCTGTTCGTGCCGAAGTCCTCCGGCGAGATCTGGTCGAGGAACTCGCGGAACTTCTCCACCTCGTCCTCCTGCTCGTCCGGGATGGCGATACCGGCGTCGTCGAGCACCCCGTCACTGCCGTAGATCGGCGTGCCGGTGCGCAGGGCGAGCGCTATGGCGTCGGACGGCCTCGCGCTCACCTCGACCCCGCTGGCGAAGACCAGCTCCGCGTAGAAAACCCCTTCTCTGAGGTCCGTGATCCGGACCTCGGTGAGCTCCTGGCCGACGGCCTCGAGCACATCCTTGAAGAGATCATGGGTCAGCGGCCTGGCCGGAGCCATGCCCTGCTGGGCGAAGGCGATCGCGGTCGCCTCGCCAGGACCGATCCAAATAGGGAGGTACCGGTCGCCTCCCACTTCACGCAGGAGCACGATCGGTTGGTTGGAGGGCATTTCCACCCGGACACCCACAACGTCGAGCTCGTTCACACAGCAACCCTAGGACGTGCCCGCCATGTTTGGATAGTCGGGCTCCTCCAAGGTCAGTGGAAACTGACCTTCAGGGCCGTCTGGACGAGTGCGGCATGGAGGCGGACGGACAGCTCCGCGAGCTCCTTCGCAGTGGCCTCCGCATGGGCTCTGGTCTGCGGGTTCCGGTGCCGCCGCAAGGGCGCGACCACCTGCTCGACCAGCCCTGCCTCCCGCTCCGCGGCCGCCTTGACCGCGCGCAGGTGCCGGGGCTCCAGGCCGAAACGGCCCAGGTCCGCCACGAGCCGCGCCACCGTCACGGCCTCGGCGTCGTAGCTGCCCCCGGCGGCGGGCACGATCAGCCCGTACGACTCCCACTCGTCGAGCTGCTCCTCCGTCGCCTCGGTGGCGGCGAGGAGCTCGGAGCGCCCGATACGGGCCGCTGTGGCCCCACCGGGCTCCTGGTCCCGGTGAGGATCGGCCGGGTCGCCCTGCCCGCCTGCGGACGGCAGGGCCGCCTGCTCACCGCGCGCCAGCGCCTCGAGGTGCTCACGGATGACCTTGAGCGGCAGGTAGTGGTCCCGCTGCATGCGCAGCACCTGCGCCAGCCGCTCGACGTCGGCAGGGCTGAACTTGCGGTATCCCGAGGGCGTCCGCTGGGGCTCGATGAGCCCCTCCGCCTCCAGGAAACGGATCTTGGAGATCGTCACTTCGGGAAACTCGTCGCGCAGCTCGAGCAGCACCGTGCCGATGCTCATCGCGCGCTCGCCCGCGGCGGCGGTGCCGTGACCGGCACCGCCTGTCGGTGTTCGCAGCATGGACCTTCCTGGGGGTCCCCCCGGACGAGTCCGGGGAAGGGTCACACGCCCCGCTGGCTCGCGTAGAAGACCAGTCGGTACTTCCCGATCTGGACTTCGTCGCCGTTGGTCAGCGCGACGGAATCGATGCGCTCGCGGTTGACGTAGGTTCCGTTGAGGCTGCCGACATCACCCACGGTGAAACTACCGTCCGGGCCCCTGTGGAACTCCACATGACGCCGCGACACGGTCACGTCGTCGAGGAAGATGTCGCTCTGCGGGTGACGGCCGGCCGTCGTCAGGTCGCCGTCGAGCAGGAATCGGCTGCCGGAGTTCGGGCCGCGGCGGACCACCAGCAGTGCGGACCCGGCGGGCAGGGCGTCGACCGCGGCCTGTGCCTCCGGGGAGAGCGACGGGACGGCCGTCTGGCCGGTCGCCTCGGCCTCGTACGCCTCGATACCGGAGATCGAGATGGTCGAGGTCGTCTCCGCGGCACGCTCGGGAACTCCGCCCCTCAGCGGCGCGCCGCAGTTGGAGCAGAAGCGGCTGGCCTCGGCATTCTGATGCCCGCACCTCGTACAAACCGGCATGGACGAGCCCTCCGGAGCGGGGGCGAACCCTCCACCCGTACTCGAGGTCGATGGTTCCTCGAAACCTATGCGGCCTGCACCTCCAGGGTCAACAGACGACGCGCCGGTCCCACCGGCGGATCCCTGCACCTCATCGCGGAAGAGCGGGCGCTCCGAGCCCTGCTCGTCGACACCCTGGCCCTGACGCGGGGCGCGGTGGCGGGCAGCGCTGTTGCTGTCCTCGCGGGCGCTCTTTCCGAACAACTTCGCAAACAACTTCACGGGCGTTTCCCCTTGACCGAAATAGACCCGCCCGTGGGGCAGGACGAACCCTGAACGAACACACCTGCCGACCCGGACATCCTCACAACGTCCGTATCCACCCGACAGTTTCCACCACGCGTCACCGATCCGTTGCGCCGACCCCCCGCAACCCGGTGCCCGTGTCCTGCGAGCCCTTCACACCGCCGTCTCACCGCGACGACGACCGAGCGTAATCAGGCTGTTCCGCCGGCCGCAAGGCGTCCACGACGATGTCGTCGGCACGCGCCACCTCCGCCGTGGCCTGCTCCTTCTCCAGCGTCTGCACCACCCCGCCCGGGATGTTCAGAGCCGGTTCCAGGTCCTGCGGCTTGCCGATGACCTTGAACTCGTACGGAGCCTCGATCTTCCGGCCGTCCACTCTCAACTCTCCCCCGTCTCCGGAGAAGTACGTGTCGGCCACGACACGTACGCCGTCGACCTCGATCGCCTCCGCGCCCGCGGCCCGAAGCTCCTGGATGGTGTCGAGGAGCATGTCGGCCTCGACGGCACCGCCCGGGTCACTGATGGTCAGCGTGATACCCGGACCGTGCGCCGCGACGGTTCCTGCAAGGATACCGAGCTGGCGCTCCTTCTCGAGCGTCTGTTTCCGGGCCTCCTCGGCCTGGTCGGAGCTGTTCTCCAGCTCCGTGCGCTGGTCGTCGAGGCGCTGCTTCTCGTCCTCGAGACGCTCGGTGCGGTTGTCGAGTTCGTCGAGGATGCGGACCAGGTCCTCCTGGCGGGCACCGCGTAGGGCGCTGTTGTCGCTGTTCGACCTGACCTGGATCGCCAGCCCCAGGCCGAGGACGAACAGCAGGAGCGCCACGATGAGTTGAGCTCTGCTCACCCTCGGGGGCCACAGGCCGGCACGCAGCCTCTGACGGCCGGAGACCCTCTCGTCCGGGGCGGGAGGGGGCGGCGCCGGTACGGGCGCCTCGGCGGGGAGCGCACCGGGGCGCTCCCCGTTGCCGGGGCCGTGTCCGCTGCTCGGGTTCGGTCCGTTGTTCATCGGCCTCACGCCCGGAAGACGTGGCGCCGGATGGCTGCCGCGTTGGAGAAGATCCGGATGCCGAGCACGACCACCACACCGGTGGAGAGCTGGGCTCCGACGCCCAGCTTGTCGCCGAGGAAGACGATGAGGGCGGCCACCACGACGTTCGACAGGAACGACACGACGAACACCTTGTCCACGAAGATCCCGTCGAGCATGGCCCGCAGACCGCCGAAGACGGCGTCCAGCGCGGCCACCACGGCGATCGGCAGGTAGGGCTCGACCACCGCCGGCACTTCGGGCCGGACCAACAGTCCGACCACGACTCCCACGACGAGGCCCAGTACGGCGATCACGATGTGCCCTTCCCTGTGTCTGCCGCACCACTGCCCGTGTCTGCGGCCTGAGGCTCTGCTGTACGTACGATCAGGCTGGGCGCGGCCGGAAGGCGCACCTTCTCCTGCTCGGAGATGCTGGTGCGGATGTCGAAGCTCTCGTGCAGCGCCTGGAGGTACTGGCCGTCCGCACTGTCCTCGAACGCCGTGGCGAGCCTTTTCCCGTCCCCCACCGCAAGCACCGTGTACGGCGGCACGAGCGGTCTGTTGTCGACCAGTATGGCGTCGCCCGCGGCGCGGATCGCCGAGAGAGCCGTCAGCCGCTGCCCGTTGATGGCCACGGCCTCGGCTCCCGACTGCCACAGACCGTTGACCACGCGCTGCATGTCCCGGTCGCGCACCCGCCCGGTGTCGGCGAAGCCGGTGGACTCACGCGGCCCGCCACCGCCCTGGTCGGTGTCCTCCGCGTCGTCCACCACGAGCTTGATGCCGGGACCCTCGACGGGGGTCGCACCGGACAGCAGGGCCACCAAGGCGCCCTGATCCCCGCCGTGCTTCTCCAGAGCCTTGAGCTGCCGCTCGCCGACGTCCTTGCGCAGTGCGTCGACCTCGGCCTGGAGCGTGTCCGCCGTGGAGGTCTCCGCGTTCACGCGGTCGATGAGCTCCTCGCGCTCCTTGGCGACGACCGGGGCAGCCACCTGCGCCTCCGCCGCGCCGAGCGTCACGACGAGCGCGGCCAGCACCAGACCTGCGGCAAGGCCCAGCTTCGCCTTCAGGGTGCGTGGCAGTCCCTCGCTGCCTTCGGACCTGCGGCGCGCCGAGGCCTCGGCGTATCCCTCGTCGAGGCTGTGTTCCATCACCGTGGTCAGCAGCGACATGGACGCGTCGGGGCGAGGACGCGGCGGAGCGCTACTCCGATCGGGGGGCGGCTGCGACATGCCGCACATCGTCGCACGTCATGCCTGCTGCCGCCGAATGGGCCCACCGCTGTCCCGGAAGCCCGCGGAACACGGCTTCCGGGACAGCGGTCACCTGCTCAGTCCCCCGCGCTGTCCACGACCGCCGCCCA
Organism: Streptomyces sp. NPDC055962; assembly: GCF_042270185.1. Taxonomy (NCBI): domain Bacteria; kingdom Bacillati; phylum Actinomycetota; class Actinomycetes; order Kitasatosporales; family Streptomycetaceae; genus Streptomyces; species Streptomyces sp. NPDC055962. Next base: position 3,369 of record NZ_JBHJYN010000019.1, on the reverse strand, counting down.
CTCGTCGAGCAGCGCCTGTGCCGAGGCGTCGTCGGGTCCCTCCGCCCACAGGTGGGTGACCGCCTCCGCCCGGTCCGGCAGCACCATGACCCAGCGGCCGTCCGTCTCGACCACGCGGACTCCGTCCGTGGTGTCCACGCTGCGGTCGCCCGCCGCCTCCACGACGCGGCGCATGACGAGCCCCTTGACCGCCCACGGGGTGGCGAGGTCGCGGCGCAGCACATGGGCGCGCGGGATACGGGCGTCGATCTGGCTGAGGGTGAGCTGTGTCCTGGCCACAAGGCCGATGAGCCTCACGAAGGCCGCCGCACCGTCGAAGACGCTGCTGAACTCGGGGACGATGAATCCGCCGCGGCCGTCGCCGCCGAAGATGGTTGCGTCCTCGCGCCCGACCCGTGTCAGGTCGTCGGGGGACGTGGTCGTCCACTCCACCTGCGTGCCGTGGTAGGCCGCGACCTGTTCGGCGACCCGGGTCGTCGTCACCGGCAGGGCGACCCGTCCGCTCCTGCGCTCGGCGGCCACGAGGTCGAGCATGACCAGCAGGGCCCTGTCGTCCTCGATGATGCGGCCCCGCTCGTCGACCAGGGACAGCCGTTCGCCGACCGGGTCGAACCGCACACCGAAGGCCGCCCGCGCGGACGACACGATCTCGCCGAGGCGCACCAGGCCTGCCCGCCGCGACTCGGCGGACTCGGTGGGCCGGGACTCGTCGAGCCCGGGATTGATCGTCAGGGCGTCCACACCGAGGCGTCCGAGCAGGCTCGGCAGTACGAGCCCGGCACTGCCGTTGGAGGCGTCCACGACCACCTTGAGGCCCGCGTCGGCGATGCCGCTCGTGTCGACGTTGCGCAGCAGGGAGCCCGTGTAGGAGTCGAAGACACTCGACGGGAAGTGGAGGTCCCCGATCTCGCCGGGGAAGGCCCTGCGGAACTCCTGCCGGGCGTAGACGCGGTCCAGCTTCTTCTGACGTGCCTGGGAGAGATCGGCTCCCCGTTCGTCGAAGAACATGATGTCGACCGAGTCGGGCACTCCCGGAGACGTACGGATCATGATGCCGCCGGCGCTGCCGCGCGCCGTCTGCTGACGTGCGACCGGCAGCGGCACGTTCTCCAGGTCGCGGACGTCGATGGCGCTGGCCTGGAGCGCCGAGATGACGGCTCTCTTGAGGGCACGTGCACCACGGGAGTGGTCACGGGCGGTCGTGACCGTCGCGCCCTTCTTCAGCGTCGTCGCGTAGGCGCCGGCGAGCCGGACGGCGAGCTCCGGGGTGATCTCGACGTTCAGGATCCCCGTGACGCCGCGGGCACCGAAGAGATGCGCCTGTCCGCGCGACTCCCAGATGACCGAGGTGTTCACGAACGCGCCGGCTTCGATGGTCTTGAACGGGTAGACCCGGACGTTGCCCTGGATGATCGATTCTTCGCCGACCAGGCACTCGTCGCCGATCACGGCGCCGTCCTCGATGCGCGACGCCCGCATGATGTCGGTGTTCTTGCCGATCACGCAGCCGCGGAGGTTGCTGTGCTCGCCGATGTACACGTTGTCGTGCACGACTGCACGGTGCAGGAAGGCACCGGACTTCACGACGACGTTGGAACCGATCACGGTGTGCTCGCGGATCTCGGCGCCGGCCTCGATCTTCGCGTAGTCACCGATGTAGAGCGGCCCCCGCAGAACCGCGTCGGGATGGACCTCGGCTCCTTCGGCCACCCAGACGCCGGGCGAGATCTCGAAGCCGTCCAGCTCCACGTCGACCTTGCGCTCGAGGACGTCGGCCTGGGCCTTCACGTAGCTCTCGTGCGTGCCCACGTCCTCCCAGTAGCCCTCTGCGATATAGCCGCAGATCAGCTTGCCTTCCTTCATGAGCTGGGGGAACACGTCACCGGACCAGTCCACGGAGGTGTCGGCCTGGACGTAGTCGAAGACCTCGGGCTCCATGACGTAGATGCCCGTGTTCACCGTGTCCGAGAAGACCTGGCCCCAGGTGGGCTTCTCCAGGAAGCGCTCCACCTTTCCTTCTTCGTCCACGATCGTGATCCCGAACTCAAGGGGATTCGGGACCCGGGTCAGGCACACCGTGACGAGTGCGCCCTTCTCCTTGTGGAAGGCGATGAGATCCGTGAGATCGAAGTCGGTGAGGGCGTCGCCGGAAATGACCAGGAAGGTGTCGTCCTTCAGGGCTTCTTCGGCGTTCTTGACGCTTCCCGCGGTACCGAGTGGCTTCTCCTCGTTGGCATAGCTGAGCTCCATCCCGAGTTCTTCGCCGTCGCCGAAGTAATTCTTGACGAGGGAGGCGAGGAACTGGACGGTAACGACTGTCTCGTTGAGCCCATGCCGTTTGAGCAGCCTCAGCACATGCTCCATGATCGGCCGATTGGCCACGGGCAGGAGCGGCTTGGGCATGCTTGAGGTCATGGGGCGAAGGCGGGTGCCTTCACCGCCTGCCATCACGACGGCCTTCATGTCGGAAACGTCCTCCTTGAGAGACGACGGTCTAGCCGACTTCACCCGTCGGGGCAAACTACAGCATCCGGTGCGGGCCGGCGACACTGCACGGCTCCACAACAACGAGCTAATCGGCTACTTCATCCGCCTTGACCAGACGGCGGACTTGGACCACGTAGAGGATCCCTGCCCACCAATAGAGGGTTGTACCCCATCCAGCGAACGCCCATCCGAAAATGGTGCCCAGCGAAGCCAGCCAACCACTTCCGTCGCTGAGCAGCAACAAGGGGAAGGCGTACATCAGATTGAAGGTTGCAGCTTTCCCGAGGAAGTTCACCTGCGGCGGCGGATAGCCGTGCCGGCGCAGGATTCCTACCATGACGAGCAGCATCAGCTCACGGGCCAGGAGCGCCGCGGTGAGCCAGAGAGGCAGGACCTCCCGCCAGGTGAGCCCGACGAGGGTCGACAGAATGTAGAGCCGGTCGGCGGCCGGGTCCAGGAGCCGGCCGAGGCTGCTGATCTGGTTCCATCGACGCGCGAGCTTGCCGTCGAGGTAGTCACTGACTCCACTCAGCATCAGAACCAGCAGGGCCCAGCCATCACTGTTGGGCCCACCGAACACGGGGCGAAGAATCAGCCACAGGAAGAGCGGTACGCCGACGAGACGAGCCATGCTGAGGATGTTGGGGATGGTGAGTACTCGGTCCGTCTGAACTCGAGTCTCCTGGACCTCCACCCGGGGGCCTCCATGTGAAGAACGTGCCGATGATGCCCCCTGACCCTACCCTCAGCATCCGAGCGCCGGTGCACAGGGGTACGGACGGGCGGTCCCGGAACGCAGAAAAGCCCCGTGCCACAAGGGCACGGGGCTTTCCCGGAATAATTGTTCGGCGGCGTCCTACTCTCCCACAGGGTCCCCCCTGC
>NZ_JBHJYN010000018.1:0-117071 GCF_042270185.1 Streptomyces sp. NPDC055962 | reverse complement strand
CCACCGCCTACGAGACCTTCGACCCCACCACCGCAGCAGAACGCTCCATGGCCTTCGAAGCCCTCGACCAGCTCGCCATGGAACACCTCCTGGGCATCCGCTGACCCACCCCCCGGGGCACCCGGCACCACCACCGGGCGCCCCGGACCCTCCCTGCCGTGACCACGCCGAATCCGCGCAGGGTCTTGACCACCAGTCCGTGGGAGCGTTCCCATGGACCCCGGCCCCCCTCTCACCGCAAGGGCACCACCGTGACAGAACCCTCCCCGGACGGACGGATACGACGCCCCGGCCGCCGCACCAGGCGCCTCGTCGTCCCCTTCACCGTCGTCTCCGCGATCGTCGCCGGCACCGTTCTGTCGGGCTGCGGACAGCAACGGGACGAGGACGTCTACACCGTCATGAACTCCTCGACCGACGAGTCCTACCACCGCTGGGACGGTGACACCCTCGAACGCTGCAGCAAGGAGCTCGGGGTCACCATCGAGCAGCAGAGCGTGCCGGCGGCGCAGCTGATGACGAAGGCGCTGCGCATGGCGTCCTCGAAGTCGCTGCCGGACGTCCTCCAGCTGGACGCCTCCGAGATGCCGACGTTCGCCGAGGCCGGCGGGCTGATACCGCTCAAGGACCTCGGGCTGACCACGACGGACATCCCCGAGGGCATCGTCGACTTCGGTTCGTTCGACGGGGAGTACTACGGGGCCGCGCGCACGGTGAACACCCTCGCGCTGTTCTACAACAAGGACACCTTCGACAAGGCCGGCCTGGAGGTGCCCACCACCTGGGCCGAGATGCGGTCGGCCGCCAAGGAGCTGACCCAGGGCAAGCGGTACGGCCTGGCGCTCAGCGCGGGCGGCGCGGAGGACGGTGTCTTCCAGTTCACCCCGTTCATGTGGTCCAACGGCGGTGACGAGTCGAAGCTCGACACACCCGAGGTCGCCGGGGCCCTGGACTACTGGAAGGCGCTCCTGAAGGACGGCTCGCTCTCCAAGTCCACGGTCAACTGGACCCAGGCCGACGTGAACGACCAGTTCATGGCCGGCAACGCGGCCATGATGATCAACGGCCCGTGGCAGGTCGAGACCCTGAACTCCAAGAAGGGGCTGGACTGGGGCATCGCGGAGATCCCCGTCCCCGAGGCGGGCGACGACTCGGTCGGCCCGCTGGGCGGCGGCGTGCTCACCGTGCCCAACACCGGCGACACCGAACGCGAGAAGATGTCAGCCAAGATCATCGGCTGTATGTCGGGCGAGCAGGAGGAGATCTCCTACGCCATCAACAGCTGGATGGTCCCGGCCAACACCAAGGCGGCCGACACCTGGCGGAAGAAGACCCCCGAGCTGGCGGCGCTGGCCGACCAGGTCGCCACGGCCCGCTCGCGTACCGCGAAGGTCGGCGCGCAGTGGTCGTCCGTCTCGCTCGCCCTGCAGAGCGCCTTCCAGTCCGCGCTCACCGGCGAGTCCAGCGAGGCCGCTCTGAAGCGTGCCCAGCAGCAGGTCACGAGCGGGAACTGAGGTAACGAGCCATGTCATCCACCACGACCTCAGCCGCCGCGCCGCCGGCCGGCACCAGGACCGCCGACGCCGGAGCGGTCCGGAAGCCCGTGAACCCGCGGAGCGCCCGGCGGCGCAAGTCGCTCGCGCAGTGGGGGTTCATCGCCCCCGCCGTGATCTTCATGGCGCTGTTCTTCGGCTACCCGCTCGTCCGCAACATCGTGATGAGCTTCCAGGACTACTCGCCGTCCACCTTCTTCACCGGCGAGGCGCCGTTCAACGGCCTCGACAACTGGGACAACGTCTTCAGCGACGGACTGTTCGGCAAGGCCCTCTGGCAGACGATCCTCTTCACGGTCGGATCGCTCCTCGGCCAGTTCTGCATCGGTCTGGCACTCGCGGTCTTCTTCACCCGCCGCTTCCCGCTGAACGGGATCCTGCGCTCGCTGATCCTGCTGCCGTGGCTGGTCCCCATGGTCGTCTCCGGCATCGTCTGGCGACGCATCTTCGACCAGGACACGGGTGTGCTCAACTCCTTCCTGGGCACCATCGGCCTCCCCGGTGACACGCCCTGGCTGACGAGCACGAGCATGGCGCTGATCTCGGTGATCCTGGTGAACATCTGGATCGGCATCCCGTTCAACATGGTGATCCTCTACGGCGGCCTCCAGGAGGTCCCCAAGGAGCTGAACGAGGCCGCCGCGCTCGACGGCGCCTCCGCCTGGCGCACGTTCCGCTCGGTCACCCTGCCCATGCTCAAGCCCGTCATCACCGTGGTGCTGGTGCTCGGCTTCATGTCGACGGTCAAGATCCTCGATCTGGTCCTCGCCCTCACCGACGGCGGCCCCGCCGACTCCACCCAGACGCTGGGCACGCTCACGTACCAGAACTCCTTCGTCCAGATGGACTTCGGGGCCGGAGCCGTGGTCGGCAACATCCTGATCCTGATCTCCGCCGTCTTCGCGGTGTTCTACCTGCGGGTCAACCGCAACGAGGGGAAGTGACCGGCATGGCGACCACCACCCAGATCACCGCCGCCCCGGCTCCCGCCGTCCACCGGCCCAAGCGCCGCTGGGGTGCGACCGCCTTCGGCGTCGTCGTGCTCGCGGTCATGCTGTTCCCGCTGTACTGGATGGTCAACACCGCGCTGCAGCCGGACGCGAGCCTGGTCGACGTGGGCCCCGTCCCGAGCGGCGTGGACTTCTCCGGCTTCACGTCCGCCCTCACCGAACAGGGCGGCAACCTGCTCACCTCGCTGGCCGTGGCGCTCGGCGCCGTGGCCATCTGCCTGGCGATCTCGGCACCGGCGGCCTACGGGCTGGCGCAGTTCAACCTGCGCGGCGGCAAGACGATCGTCTTCGGCACGCTCATCACCCAGATGGTGCCGGGCATCGTCATCGCCAACGCCCTGTACAGCGCGTACGTGGACCTCGGCCTGGTCAACTCCTACTTCGGCCTGATGCTGGCGGACGCCTCCCTGGGCATCCCCTTCGCGATCGTGCTGATGCGCTCGTTCATGGTGTCGATCCCGCGTGAGGTCATCGAGGCCGCAGAGGTCGACGGAGCGGGCCGCATCCGTACGTTCGTCCAGGTCGTCCTGCCGATGAGCCGGAACTCGCTGATCACCGCCGGGCTGTTCTCGTTCCTCTACGCGTGGAGCGACTTCATGTTCGCGCTGACGCTGAACACGACGGACGACGTCAAGCCGATCACGCTGGGCATCTACCAGTACATCGGGGCGCACGTCGGCGACTGGGGCTCCGTCATGGCCGCCTCCGTGCTCTCCGCGGTGCCCGCAGCGGTCCTCCTCGTCCTGTCCCAGAAGTACATCGCCGCCGGGATCACCGGCGGCTCGGTCAAGTAAGGGTTCCCATGAGTGACTTCCCGGTCTTCCCGCCCGGCTTCGTCTTCGGCGCTGCCACGGCCTCGTACCAGATCGAGGGCGCCGTGGAGGAAGACGGCCGCGGCCCGTCCATCTGGGACACCTACAGCCACACGCCCGGCAGGACCGACGGCGGCGACACGGGTGACGTCGCCTGCGACCACTACCACCGCTACCCGGAGGACGTGGCGCTGCTCCGCGACCTGGGTGTGGAGTCGTACCGCTTCTCCATCGCCTGGTCCCGGATCCAGGCCACGGGCAGCGGGGCGGTCAATCCCAAGGGGCTGGACTTCTACTCCCGGCTCGTCGACTCGCTCCTGGAGGCGGGCATCGAGCCGGCCGCCACCCTCTACCACTGGGACCTGCCGCAGGCCCTGGAGGACAAGGGCGGCTGGCGCGTACGGGAGACGGCAGAGCGCTTCGGCGAGTACACGGCGATCGTCGCCGAGCACCTGGGCGACCGGGTGCCGCGCTGGATCACCCTCAACGAGCCGTGGTGCAGCGCCTTCCTCGGCTATTCGGTCGGCCGGCACGCGCCGGGCGCCCAGGAGGGCCGCGGGGCGCTGGCCGCCGCGCACCACCTGCTGGTCGGCCACGGGCACGCGATGACCGCGCTGCGCGCTGCCGGTGTCCGCGAGGCGGGCATCACGCTCAACCTGGACCGCAACGTCCCGGCCACGGAGTCGGACGCCGACCTCGCCGCCGTCGTCCGCGCGGACACCCAGCACAACCTGGTGTGGACCGAGCCGCTCCTCGCGGGCCGCTACCCGGCCACCGAGGAGGAGACCTGGGGCGAGCTGATCACCGGCCAGGACTTCCGCCGCGAGGGTGACCTGGAGCTGATCTCCCAGCCGATGGACTTCCTGGGCATCAACTACTACCGGCCGATCGTCGTCGGCGCCGCCCCGCACCGCGAGGCGGACCCGGCGCTCCGTGTGGCCACCGACAACCGGTACGCGGAGGGGACCTATCCGGACGTCCGCAGGACGGCCATGGGCTGGCCGGTCGTCCCGGAGTCGTTCACCGATCTGCTGACCGCGCTGAAGCAGACGTACGGCGACGCGCTGCCGCCGGTCCACATCACGGAGAACGGCTCGGCGGAGTTCGACGGCGTCGAGGCGGACGGCTCGGTCCACGACGCGGACCGGGTGGAGTACCTGCGCACCCATCTGACGGCCCTGCGCGCGGCCATGGACGCCGGTGTCGACGTCCGCGGGTACTACGTGTGGTCGCTGCTGGACAACTTCGAGTGGGCGCTGGGCTATGCGAAGCGGTTCGGGATCATCCGGGTCGACTACGACACCCTGGAGCGCACCCCGAAGGACAGCTACCGCTGGTATCAGCAGCTGATCGCGGCCCACAAGGCCTGACCGGCAGCCCGACTCCCGCCCGGGGGCGTACGCGTGGACTCCGCGCGTACGCCCCCGGTCCGCGTCCGGGGCCGGGAACCCTGCTCGGACGGCCCTCGGGAATGGCTCGATTCCCCTGGTGGACACCACGGGAACGCACCCCCAGGTGTACGTTCATGGCGCCTCGGGGGCGGGCGTGGCGTGCGAGGCCGTCGCCGGCCGTCCCGAGCAGTGGTCGAGTCACGCCTCAACACAAGGAGAACCCCCGTGCCCGTCACCACCGCACTGAAGACCTCGGTCACCCTCACGGCTGCCGCACTCCTCACCGCGGGCCTGTTCGCACAGACGGCGGGCGCCGCCGTCGCCCAGAACCCGTGGGCCGCAGCCGGCACGGTCGCCGACGTGGCCGGCGTACAGGCCACGGGCACCTGGCTCGCCGCCCCCGAGATCCGCACCTACTCCGTCGGTGCGACCGTCAAGGACACCGCGGACGACGGTTACGGCGCCCGCGTGAACATCCGTTCCGAGAGCGGTGACGGCGGCGAGGTCCTCACCAGCGTCAGCGCGTCGGGCAAGGGGGCCGTCACGAAGGAGAGCTTCACGCTCATAGGCAAGGTCAGCGTTCAGGAGTGCCTCACCGACCAAGGCGTCGACGTCGTGTGCGGCGAGCCCTTCCGCATCATCTGACCCTCTCGTCCCGCCGGCGGAACCCGGCCCTCACCGCACGGCGAGTGCGGCCGGGTTGTCCAGCACGTCGTGCACCACCCGGGCCGCCGCACCGCGGGCGGCGTCACCGGAGAGGGACGAGGCCCGCAGCCGGCTGCCGCTCTCGTGCCAGCGGCCGGAGACCACCCGGGCGGTGAGCTGGGCGTCCGCCGGGCCCTCGAGCCACGGCATCAGGCCGCGGTAGATGCCGCCCAGCACGACCGCCTCCGGATCGAAGAGGTTGACCGCACCGGCCAGGACCACGCCCAGCCGGTCCCCCGCCTCGTGCAGCGCGGTGACGGCCCGTTTCTCCCCGGCCGTCGCCCGCTGCTCCAGCTCGGCGATCCCGCGCACGCCCGTCCCGGGGTCGATGCCGGCTGCCCGCAGCAGGGCGGCGCGGCCCGCGTACTGCTCCAGGCAGCCGTGCGCGCCGCACCGGCAGAGCGGGCCCTGCGGGTCGACGACGACGTGGCCGATCTCGCCGGCGAACCCGTGGGCGCCGCGCAGTATCTCGCCGTTCACCACGAGGGCGCCGCCGACGCCGGTCTCACCGGTGAGATAGAGGAAGGTACGCACGTCGCCCAGCCCGCCGAACCACAGCTCGGCCAGGGCCGCCAGGTTGGCCTCGTTGCCGGAGCCGACGGCCAGTGCCCGGCCGGCCGGGCGCAGGGTGCTGAGCGCCTGCCCGAAGATGCCTTCGGCTGCGACTCTGCTCCAGCCGAGGTTGGGGGCCTGCCGGACGACTCCGCCGGAGACGAGTCCGGGAAGCGCCAGTTCGACGCCGACCACGCGCAGTTCCTGTTCCCGGGTGGAGGCGATGACACGGTTGGTGAGGCGTGCGGCATGGGCCAGCACCTCGGCGGGCGGGACGTCGCGGTGGTCGGTGTGCTCGGTGACCCGGACCCGGTCGGTGCCGGTGAGGTCGACGGCGCACACCGACACGTAGTCGATGTTGATCTCCACCCCCAGCCCGGCCGGCCCCGTACGGGACAGCTTGAGCACGGTGCCGGGGCGCCCGGCCGATCCGCTGGAGGTCTTGCCGGACTCGCTGAGGCAGTCCAGCGAGAGCAGTTCCTCGACGAGGGAGGAGACGGCGGCCCTGGTGAGCCCCACGAGGCCCGCAACCCGGGCCCGGGTGACCTCGCCCTCGTCACGGACGGTCCGCAGGACCAGGCTGAGGTTGTGACGCCGCACGGACTCGTGTCCGGCCTTGGCCGCCGGCGAGGTGAGGTTGTTCTTCATCAGACCGTCGAGCCTAACGGCGAAGGGCCGCACCCCCGGGGTGCGGCCCTCGCTCACTTCGCGGTGCGTCAGCTGCGGATCAGGCTGCGGAGCACGTACTGCAGGATGCCGCCGTTGCGGTAGTAGTCCGCCTCGCCGGGGGTGTCGATGCGTACGACGCCGTCGAACTCCACACCGGTGTCGGTGGTGACCTTGACGGTGCGCGGCGTGGTGCCGTCGTTCAGCTCGGTCACGCCGGTGAAGGAGAAGGTCTCCTCGCCGGTGAGGCCGAGGGACTCGGCGGTCCGGCCCTCCGGGAACTGGAGCGGGAGGACGCCCATGCCGATGAGGTTCGAGCGGTGGATGCGCTCGTAGGACTCGGCGATGACGGCCTTGACGCCCAGGAGCGCGGTGCCCTTGGCCGCCCAGTCACGGGACGAGCCGGAGCCGTACTCCTTGCCCGCCAGGATCACGAGCGGGGTGCCCGCGGCCTGGTAGTTCTGGGAGGCGTCGTAGATGAACGACACCGGGGCGTCGTCCTTCGTGAAGTCGCGGGTGAAGCCGCCCTCGGTGCCCGGCGCGATCTGGTTGCGCAGGCGGATGTTGGCGAACGTGCCGCGGATCATGACCTCGTGGTTACCACGGCGCGAGCCGTAGGAGTTGAAGTCACGGCGCTCGATGCCGTGCTCCGTGAGGTACTTGCCCGCCGGGGTGTCGGCCTTGATGGCGCCGGCCGGGGAGATGTGGTCGGTGGTGACCGAGTCGCCGAGCTTGGCGAGCACCCGGGCGCCGGTGATGTCCTCGACCGGGGTCGTCTCCATCGTCATGCCCTCGAAGTACGGGGGCTTGCGCACGTAGGTGGACTCGGAGTCCCACTCGAAGGTGTTGCCGGTCGGGATCGACAGCGCCTGCCACTGGGCGTCGCCTGCGAAGACGTCCTGGTAGGACTTGTTGAACATGTCCTCGCCGATGGAGTTGGCGACGACGTCGTTGACCTCGGCCTCGGTCGGCCAGATGTCCTCGAGGAAGACGGGCTTGCCGTCCTGGTCGACGCCGAGGGCGTCCTTGGTGATGTCGACCTTCATCGAGCCGGCGATGGCGTACGCGACGACCAGCGGCGGGGACGCCAGGTAGTTCATCTTGACGTCGGGGTTGATCCGGCCCTCGAAGTTGCGGTTGCCGGAGAGCACCGAGGTGACGGCCAGGTCGTGGTCGTTGACCGCCTTGGAGACCTCTTCCGGCAGCGGGCCGGAGTTGCCGATGCAGGTGGTGCAGCCGTAACCGACGAGGTTGAAGCCGACCTTGTCGAGGTACGGGGTCAGGCCCGCCTTGTCGAAGTAGTCGGTGACGACCTTCGAGCCCGGGGCGAGGGTGGTCTTGACCCACGGCTTGCGGGTCAGGCCCTTCTCGACGGCCTTCTTCGCCACGAGCGCCGCGGCGACCATGACGTACGGGTTCGAGGTGTTGGTGCAGGAGGTGATCGCGGCGACGGTGACGGCGCCGTGGTCGAGCTCGTACGTCGTGCCGTCGGGGGCGGTGACGGTGACCGGGTTCGACGGGACGCCGTTCGAGGCGGCCGGGGCGTCGGAGGCCGGGAAGGACTCCTTGCCCGCCTCCTCGTCGTCCGCGACGTAGTTGCGCACGTCCTGGGCGAACTGCGCCTTGGCGTTCGCGAGGACGATGCGGTCCTGCGGGCGCTTCGGTCCGGCGATGGAGGGGACGACCGTGGACAGGTCGAGCTCCAGCTTCTCGGAGAAGTCGGGCTCGGCGGCCGGGTCGAGCCAGAGGCCCTGCTCCTTGGCGTACGCCTCGACGAGCGCGACCTGCTGCGCGTCGCGGCCGGTCAGGCGCAGGTACTTCAGCGTCTCGTCGTCGATCGGGAAGATCGCGGCGGTGGAGCCGAACTCGGGCGACATGTTGCCGATGGTGGCGCGGTTCGCGAGGGAGGTGGCGGCGACGCCCTCACCGTAGAACTCGACGAACTTGCCGACGACGCCGTGCTTGCGGAGCATCTCGGTGATGGTCAGCACGAGGTCGGTGGCGGTGGTGCCGGCCGGGAGCTCGCCGGTCAGCTTGAAGCCGACGACGCGCGGGATGAGCATGGAGACCGGCTGGCCGAGCATCGCGGCCTCGGCCTCGATGCCGCCGACGCCCCAGCCCAGCACACCGAGGCCGTTGACCATGGTGGTGTGCGAGTCGGTGCCGACGAGGGTGTCGGGGTACGCCTGGCCGTTGCGGACCATGACCGTGCGGGCCAGGTGCTCGATGTTGACCTGGTGGACGATGCCGGTGCCCGGGGGGACGACCTTGAACTCGTCGAAGGCGGTCTGGCCCCAGCGCAGGAACTGGTAGCGCTCCTTGTTGCGGCCGTACTCCAGCTCGACGTTCTGGCCGAAGGCGTCCTTCGTGCCGAACTTGTCGGCGATGACGGAGTGGTCGATGACCAGCTCGGCCGGGGCCAGCGGGTTGATCTTCGCCGGGTCGCCGCCGAGCTCCTTCACGGCCTCACGCATGGTGGCGAGGTCCACGACGCACGGGACACCCGTGAAGTCCTGCATGATCACGCGAGCCGGCGTGAACTGGATCTCCTGGCTGGGCTGGGCCTGGGAGTCCCATCCGCCCAGCGCCCGGATGTGGTCGGCGGTGATGTTCGCGCCGTCCTCGGTACGGAGCAGGTTCTCCAGCAGCACCTTCAGGCTGTAAGGGAGGCGCGCGGAGCCCTCGACCTTGTCCAGCTTGAAGATCTCGTACGACTCGTCGCCCACCTGCAGCGTGCTGCGGGCGTCGAAGCTGTTCGCCGACACGACAGTCTCCTTCTTCAATGTGCGCGTTCAACCGCGCCGCGCCTCATGTGCGGCCGGCGCCGCCTGCGGCCCCCACGATCCGCTAAGGTAAGGGTTAGTTAGGTAACCCTTACTGAGCGGCGGCTGCGGTGCGCCTCGGCAGATATCTCGATGTCGAGATAACTCTAGTACATCGCCGCCGCGCGGTCATGCCCGGGAGTCCGTGTCCGGCGCCACTCCGCGATGACGCACGGCCACGACCAGGGGCCGGACGGATCCCGTCCGAATCCGACGGGGCCACGTCCTCGGCGGTGCGGGCGGACCGGTGTGCCCGAGCGTGACGAGCGCTCACCGTGCGCAGCACCCCGGCCCCCCGGACAGGCAGCCGCACACTCACGACGACCACCCCCGCCCAGAGAAGGCCGGCATGTTGTTCACCACCACCTCCGAGGCCGTGCGGGCGTGGGTCCACGGCTGGGCCCTCTCGCGCGGCGCCGGCGAACCGGGCGTGAAGCCCTGGGGTTTCACGGTGACGATCGGACTCCCCGGCCACCGCGTGAGCCACGTCCTGCCCGCCGCCGACGAGGCGACCGTACGGGAGCTGACCGCGAGCGCCACCGGCCCGGGCGACAGGCTCAAGGCCTTCGTGCCGGCCGAGTCGCTCGCCACCTGGATCGCCCCGGGCTGGACCCTCACCGGCACGCCCGGCTTCCTCATGTCCACCGCCCTGCGTCACGACGCCGTCCGCACCCCGCCGCCGCTCCCCACCGGCTACCGGCTCCGCACCTGGACCCGCTCCGGCGTCGCCCACGCACGGGTGCACGATCCCGACGGCACCACCGCCGCGCACGGCCAGGTCTCGGTCGACGGCACCACGGCCGTCGTCGACAGGGTGGAGACCCACCCGGCCCACCGGCGCCGCGGGCTCGGCCGGGCGGTCATGAGCACCCTCACCGGAACGGCCGCCGAACGGGGCGCCACGGTGGGCCTTCTGGCGTCGACGACGGCGGGCCGCGCCCTGTACGAGGCGACGGGGTGGCACGTGGCCGCGCCGCTCGCCAACGCCCTGCGGGGACCGGACCCCAGCCGGAGGGGTATCGCCCGCAGCGGCCCGGACGACACCGGCAACCCGCCCTCGGCCGGCATGAGCACCGGCCACCGCGCCTGACGGACCCCCGCTCCGCGGCCGCGTCCGCGTCCGGCGCGTACACGTTCGACGGCCGCGCGGGGCCGGTGCGCGCGATCCACCGGGGGCTGCGGCCGCGATCCCGGGTCGGCGCACACCTGGCGCCCGACGCGCCGGCACCGCTCCCCCGGCACGTCGCCCCTCCGCCCGCGGGGGCCCGAAGGGCCCGAGCAGCCGACCGCGACCGGGCGCCCGCCAAGCCGGGCCGCACCCTCGCAACCGTGCACCTACTCCGGCGTACACATCAACTCGCCCCTCCAGCAGGCGACTTACCGATGCGGCACGCCTCAAAGCCGAACAGCGCAGCGAATGGTGACACTCCACCGCCGCTCCTCCTCCGCGCACACCTCGACGCGCCCGCCCCCGATCGGCGACCGACCAATACGTGAACAGGGGTTGAATCGCGCCATCGTGCGAAGTTAATCTCCACCAGTCGATATCGATGCGGCGGAAAACTCCACCGCACCTCGTCCGTGTCCCCTCCGTTCCCCGGAGACCCGGCCTTCCTCGTCCATGCCCCCCATGCCCCCTGCCCCGACATCTCCCCCAGCGGTGAGTCGCACTCCTCGGAGGTACGTGTTGTCGTCTGTGAGCCCAGCCAGGAAGAAGCCATGGTTCCGGCAGTTGGGCCGGGAGCAGTTGCGCGCGCTTCTGGCCGCGTGGATCGGCTACATGCTCGACGGCTTCGATTTCGTCCTGCTCACCTACGTCCTCAGCGACATCTCGGCCGAGTTCGACGTCTCACTCGCCACCGCCAGCACCCTTCTGGTGGCGACCTTCGGCTCCCGCTGGCTGGGCGGCGCCCTCTTCGGATCCGTCGCGGACCGGTACGGACGTAAATCGGCCATGGTCTGGTCGATCGTGCTCTACTCGGCCGGCACGTTCCTGTGCGGGCTCGCCTGGAGCTTCGCCGCCATCTTCGTCTTCCGCCTGGTCGTCGGCATCGGGATGGCAGGTGAGTACAGCGCGAGCAGCACCTACGCGGTGGAGAGCTGGCCCCGGCACCTCAAGAACAAGGCGAGCGCGTTCCTGATCACGGGCTTCGCCGTGGGGGGCCTCGTCGCCGCCCAGGTGTACGCACCCGTCGTGGAGAACTTCGGCTGGCGCGCCCTCTTCTTCCTCGGCATCCTGCCGGTGTTCGTCGCGGTCTACATCCGCCGGTCGGCGCCGGAATCCCCTGAGTGGGAGGCCGCCACCCGGGAGCCCGGAACGGAGCACAGGTTCTCCGCGCTCGCGCTCTTCGGACGCCGCAGGCTTCCCGTCACCCTGATGCTGATCGTGGTCGTCTTCCTGGCCTTCTGCACCAACTGGCCCGTGTCCGGGCTGATGCCGGCCTATCTCGAGTCCATCGGCTACGACCGCGGGACGACGGGCGACATCATGTTCTACGCCGGGCTCGGCACCGTCATCGGCACCGCGGCCTCCGGCTTCCTCGGCGACCGGTTCGGCACGGCCCGCACCTACGCGGGCACCCTCTTCGTCTCGCTGGCCTTCCTCTTCCCCGTCTTCGCCGTCGGCGCCGACCACACGATCGCGCTCGTGGCCCTCCTCTTCTGCTTCATGGGGACCAACTTCGGCATCTCCGGCCTGCTCCCCAAGTACCTCTACGACTTCTTCGACGCCCGCACCCGTGCCTCAGGCATGGGCACCGTCTACAACATCGGAGCCGTCGGGGGCGGTGTCGCCCCGTGGTTCGGGGCGGTGCTGGGCGACTCCTGGGGCCTCGGCACGGCCATGGCCACGCTCACCGCGATCGGCGTCGTCACCCTGGTTCTGCTGGTCGCGCTCGACGTCCCCGGACGACTCCTCCGGCGCCAGGCGGCGCAGGACGCCCCCGGAGCGCACGAACCGGCCGACACGCCCGCCGTCGTGTCCGCGAGGAAGAGCGTTGATGCACACCACCGCTGAAAGTAATCTCCGCCGCATGAACGACAAGACGTCAGAAAATTCCGTCAACACACCCGGTGGCGAACGCCTGGAGAGCCGCATCCGCGCTCTGCTTCCCAGTCTCAACCCCTCCAGCGTCCGCATCGCGAAGATCCTTCTCGACGACCAGGCCGGAGCGTCACGCCGGACCATGGCGGAACTCGCGGAGATGGCCGGGACCAGCGAGTCCTCGGTCGTGCGCACCACACGGGCACTGGGGTTCCGCGGCTACGCGGAGCTGCGCCTGGCCCTCGCGGCCGAAGCGGCCCGCGGCACGGCCGGCCCCCAGGTCACCGGAGACATCACGCCGGCGGACTCGCTGGCCGATGTGGTCGCGAAGCTCGCCGGCGAGGAGATGCAGGCCATCTCCGACACCGCGGCCCAGCTCGACGTCGACGCGATGCGCAGGATCATCGACCTGATGATCGGCGCACGGCGGATCAACATCTACGGTTCCGGGGCCTCCGGACTCGTGGCCATGGACCTGCACCACAAGCTGGAGCGCATCGGCTTCCCCAGCCACGTCTACTGCGACGTGCACGGCGGGCTCACCAGTGCCGCGCTGCTCGGCACCGAGGACATCGCGGTGGGCATCTCCTTCTCGGGCGAGACCAACGACGTGATCGGGGCCGTGCGCCAAGCCGCGGACGCGGGCGCCGCCACCGTCGCCATCACCAATCATCCGCGCTCACAACTGGCCACACTCGCGGACCACGTCCTGCTCCCGGCCGGGGCCGAGACCGCGTTCCGTCCCGGCGCCCTGGCCAGCAGGATCAGTCAGCTGCTGACGATCGACTGCCTGTTCGTGGGCATCGCCCAGCGCACCTACGACCGGAGCATGCGGGCCCTCTCACTCACGCACGCGGCCCTCCAGAGCCAACGCACCCCGCCCAGGAAGCACCGCACATGACTGATCCGATCACCGGCACACACACGGGGACACAGGGTGACGCCCGCGCGCCGGGCGACTGCGTGGCCGCCGTGGACATCGGAGGGACCGGCGCCCGGGTGCGGCTGAGCGACGGCCGGACGGCCGGCGAGGTCGTCCGGGCGCCGGGACGGACCGTGTCGGCCGCGGGCATCGATTCCGACGCCCTGCTGGCCGGACTCGCCACGGCGCTGGACACCCTGCGCACCGCTCATCCGCACCTCCGGGTCGAAGCGGTGGGAGCCGGCATGAGCGGGCTGCTGGGACTCACCGCGCGGCCCGACGGCCTGCTCGGCCGCCTGTCGGCTCTCTTCCGCGCCCCGCGCGTGGTGCTCGCCTCGGACATGGTCACCTCGTACGTCGGGGCACTCGGCATACGGCCCGGCGCCGTCGTGGCCGCGGGTACCGGTGCCGTCGCCCTCGGGACGGACTTCCGCGACCAGTGGCTGCGCAGCGACGGCTGGGGACATCTCCTGGGCGACGAGGGCAGCGGGGCGTGGATCGGCGCCGCCGGCCTGCGAGCGGCCATGCGGGCGCACGACCGGCGGCCGGGCGGCTCGGCGCCCCTGCTGGAACTCGCGGTGGAGCGGTTCGGGGAACCCGCCGGCCTGCCGGGCCGGCTCTACCCGCACGGCGACGTCGCCGGCCGGATGGCCGCCTTCGCACCGGACGTCGCCCGCGCCGCGCACCGGGGCGACTCCGTCGCCCACGACATCTGGCGGCGCGCTGCCGTACACCTCGCCCGGACGGTGAGTGCGGCCCTGCCCTCGGGTACGGACCCCGTCGTCTCCTGGTGCGGGCAGCTGTTCTCCGCCGGGGACCTGCTCACCGATCCCTTCCTGGAGGCGCTGAGGACAGCCGCGCCCCACGCCCGCCCCGTCCCGCCCGCAGGGTCCTCCCTGGACGGTGCCGCCCACCTGGCGCGGCTGTCCGTGGAGAGACCGGACGAACTCCCGGACACCGCCCCCTACATACGTTCCCTTCCGCCCGCGTCCGGGACATCCCGGACTCCGGGCTCCGTCTGACCATCACTCCCCCGTCACACGCAAGGACTGAACCACCGTGAAGACCCAACGTTTCGCCCTGATCGGCGCCGGCCTCTTCGGCGAGCGGCACGCCCAGGCCTACAGCCGCTCCCCCTACGTCGACTTCGCCGCGGTCTGCGACATGCGTGCCGAGCGCGCCGAGGAGATCGCCACCACCTATGGTGCGGGCAGGGCGACGACCGACTTCCGTGACGTGCTCGCCGATCCCACGATCGACGCGGTCTCCATCGCCACCCCTGACCACCTGCACCGTGAACTGGCCGTGGCCGCGGCGGAGGCCGGCAAGCACATACTCGTCGAGAAGCCACTCGCCACGACCGTGGAGGACGCCGTCGCCATCGACGACGCCGCCCGGGCGAACGGCGTGAAGCTGATGGTCGACTTCCACAACCGGGTCAACCCGATGATGGTCTCCGCGAAGCAGGCCATCGACCGCGGTGACATCGGCTCGCCCGCGTACGTGTACTCGCGCCTGAGCAACACCATGGCGGTCGCCACCGGCATGCTCTCCTGGGCGAGCCACTCGTCGGCGCTGTGGTTCCTCGCCAGCCACACCATCGACGCCGTCCGCTGGATGCTGGACGACGAGGTCGTCCGGGTGTACGCGGTGAGCCGCGACAAGATCCTCCGCGAGCGGGGCGTCCCGACCGCGGACTTCCACGTGGCGACCGTGGAGTTCGCGAGCGGCACCGTCGCGGTCTTCGAGTCGGCGTGGATCCTGCCGGACACGCACTCGACGGTGAAGGACCTCAAGCTGGAGATCCTCGGCGACAAGGGCGCGGTCAACATCGACGGCTCCCACAACCGCACCCTGGAGATCTACACCTCGGAGCGCAGTTTCTTCCCGGACCTGTACGCCCCGCCGACCGGCGAGCACCTGACCGGCTTCGTCCTGGACGCCATCGCCTACTTCGTGGACGCGGTCGTCTTCGACAAGCCGGTCCTGGCGACCGGCGAGGACGGCATCGAGATCACCCGCATCCTGTGCGCCATCGAGGACTCGGTGCGCGCCGGCATGCCGGTCGACCTGAAGCCCCGCACACGGCGGTGACGTGACGGTGCGGGGCGGGCGGCACTGTGCCGCCCGCCCCGCACTCCGCCCTCCCTCACACAGAGAACCGAGATGCTCCCTTCCCACGTATCACCCCTCACGGCCGAGGAACTCAGCTCCCTGGCCACCGAACAGCACCGTCCGGACCGCGCGGACATCGACCTGCTCCCCACCTCGGAACTGGTCCGGCTGATGACCCGGGACGACGCCCGGGTCCCCGAAGCGGTGCACGCCGCAGCGGACGCCATCGCCCGGGCGGCGGACGTCACCGCCGAGCGGCTCGCGGCGGGCGGCAGGCTGGTCTACATGGGCGCCGGCACGGCCGGGCGCATCGGCGTCCTGGACGCAAGCGAGTGCGTCCCCACCTTCAACACCCGCCCCGGTCAGGTGGTCGGGCTGATCGCGGGCGGCCCCTCGGCGGTCACCCTGCCGGTCGAGGGTGCGGAGGACGACGAGGCCATGGCCGTCGAGCACCTGGAGGCCATCGGGCTCACCGCGCGGGACGTCGTGTGCGGGATCGCCGCGAGCGGGCGCACCCCCTACGCGGTCGCCGGAGTGCGCCACGCGCGCGCCCTCGGGGCAGCCACCATCGGCATCTCCTGCAGCCCGGACTCCGCACTCGGACACGCGGCCGACATCGCGGTCGAGGTGGTCGTAGGGCCCGAGTTCATCACGGGCTCCACCCGGCTCAAGGCCGGAACGGCCCAGAAACTCGTGGTCAACGCCCTGTCGACGGCGACGATGGTCCGGCTGGGGAAGACCTACGGGAACCTGATGGTCGATCTCCAGGCGACCAACGAGAAGCTGCGTAAGCGCTCGCACCACATCGTCGCCCTCGCCACGGGCGCGGAGAGCGAGCAGATCGACGCGGCGCTGGAGGCCGCCGGCGACGAGGTCAAGACCGCCGTGCACATCCTTCTCGCCGGTACCACGGCCGAGAAGGCACGCGCTGCCCTGCGAACCCACGGGGGTTCCCTGCGGGACGCGCTCGGAGAGCACGCGGGACGATGAGCCCGCAGCCCCTGCCCGTCTACCGGCGCATCGCGGAGATCCTGCGCCGCGACATCCTCGACGGCCGGCGGCGGGCGGGCTCGCTGCTCCCGTCGGAGCGTGAGCTGTGCCGGCGCTTCTCGGTGGCGCGCGCCACCGTGCGGCACAGCCTGCAGGTCCTGGTGCACGAGGACCTCGCCGTACCGGTCCAGGGTGTCGGCTACGTCGTCGGGACGACCGGCTCCCCGGTGCACTGTCACCTTCCAGTTCTCCGCGGACAGCCCGTGCCCGAACTCCCGGCGGTGCACGTGCCGGTCGCCTTCCTGAACACCGCGATCGAGATGCTGGAGACGGGCGCCCCCGCGACGGCGTCACGTGTCGCGACGCTGTTGCGCGCCGTGGTGCGCGCCCGCTGACCCCACCCGTATCTGCCCTCCGTCCCCTGCCAAGGAGCCCCGTGCCCCCCGCACACGTCCAGCCGTCCACGGACATGTCCCTCGACACGCTCGCCGCGCTCAGATCCTCGCTCACCCAACCGGCGCGGTTCGACACGGGACTGACCCGTCGGGCCGCCGCGCACGACGCGTCCCACTACGCGCTGATGCCCGAGGCGGTGGTCAGCGCGACCTCCGCGGACGAGGTGGCGTCACTCATCGCCGCCTGCCGCTCCACCGGGCGCTCCCTGACCCTGCGGTCCGGTGGGACCAGCCTGTCGGGACAGGCTTCGGGGTCCGGCGTGCTGGTGGACGTCCGGACGCACTGGCGGGACGCCGAGGTCCTGGACGAGGGTCGACGCATCCGCGTACAACCGGGCATGACGTTGCGTCAGGCCAATGCGCGACTGGCCCCCTTCGGACGGCGGCTCGGCCCCGACCCTGCGAGCGAGGGAGCCTGCACCGTGGGCGGGGTCGTGGCCAACAACTCCAGCGGCATGAACTGCGGCACGCAGGACAACTCCTACCGCACCGTGGAATCCCTGCGATTCGTCCTGCCGTCGGGCACGGTCGTGGACTCGGGGACTCCTGACGCCGACGCGCTGCTGCGCAGCCGCGAACCCGCCCTGCACGAGGGCCTCGTGCGCCTGCGGGACCGGGTACGCGACAACACGGCTTCCCGCCGCACCGTCGAGCGGCTGTTCGCCATGAAGAACACCATGGGCTACGCCCTGAACGCCTTCCTCGACCACACCGCCCCCGTCGACATCCTCACGCGCCTCATGATCGGGAGCGAGGGAACACTCGGCTTCATCGCCGAAGCGGTGTTCCGGACCGTACCCGTGCGTCCGCACGCGGCCACCGGCCTCCTCGTGCTCCCGTCCGTCGCCCACGCCACCGACGCCCTGCCGGCCCTTCACGAGTGCGGGGTGCGTACTGCCGAGCTCCTCGACGCGGCCTCCCTCCGGGTCTCCCAGCAGGGGCACCGTCCCGGACCCGCGCTGGAGGGGCTGCGCATCGACCGCCACGCCGCCCTGCTGGTCGAGTTCGCCGAGGACACCGAGGAGGAGCTGGAGACCGTGCTCGCCGCGGCGTCCCCGGTCCTCGGCTCCATGCCCGCCTCCTCCCGCGGCGCCGCGCTGACACGGTCGCCGAAGGACCGCGCGGATCTGTGGAGGCTGCGCAAAGGGCTGTACACCGCCGTGGCGGGCGCCCGTCCCGCGGGCACCACGGCACTTCTCGAGGACATCGTCGTCCCGATGCCGGCACTGACCGCGACCTGCGAGAGCCTCGTCGAGCTCTTCGAGCGGCACGGCTACGAGGACGCCGTGGTCTTCGGCCACGCCCGCGACGCGAACCTGCACTTCATGCTCACGCAGGGCTTCGACGACGACGCCGACGTCGAGCGGTACGCGCGCTTCACCGACGACATGGTCGACCTGGTGCTGGGAGCGGGCGGTTCACTCAAGGCCGAGCACGGCACGGGCCGCGTGATGGCTCCGTATGTGCGCCGCCAGTACGGCGACGAGCTCTTCGCCGTCATGAGGGAGATCAAGAACCTCTGCGACCCTGCCGGAGTCCTCAGCCCGGGGGTCGTCCTGGACGACGACCCCACGGCCCACCTGCGGCACCTCAAGATCGTGCCGCAGGTCGACGCGGACATCGACCGGTGCGTGGACTGCGGGTACTGCGAGCCCGTCTGCCCGAGCGCCGACGCCACGACGAGTCCCCGGCAGCGGATCGCGCTGCTGCGGGAGATGGCGCTCGCCGAGGCGGCGGGCGACGAGACGCTCCGCGCCGCGCTGGCCGCGGACTTCTCGTACGCAGCTGTCGACAGCTGCGCCGCCGACAGTCTGTGTCTCACGGCCTGTCCCGTGGCCATCGACACCGGCGCCGTGATGAAGCGGCTGCGGGCGGAGAGGCACGGCCCGCTCGCCCGGAAGGCCGGGAAAGCCGTGGCCCGTCACTGGGCCGGGACGGCGAGCGGAGTGCGTGCCGGGCTGTCCGTCGCGCACGCTCTGCCGGATCCGCTGGTCCGCGGGGCGGCCGGCGCCGCCCGCAGGCTCGGCGCGTCCGGGCTGGTGCCCTCCTGGCCCTCCGACATGCCACGGCCGGGCGGACCTCGCCCCGGGGCCAGGGCTCCGGAGCAGGCCGAGGCCGTCTTCTTCGCGGCGTGCATCGGTTCGCTCTTCGCAGCCGAGGGGGACACCCCCGGCACCGGGAACGGCGCCGCGGGTGCGTTCCTCTCTCTCTGCGACAGAGCGGGCGTACCGGTCTCCGTCCCACCGGGACTGGACGGCCTGTGCTGCGGCACGCCGTGGCAGTCGAAGGGATTCGTGGACGGCCACAGGGCCATGGCCGAGCGCACACTGGCGGTGCTGTGGGAGGCGACCGACGGCGGCTGCCTGCCGGTCGTCTGCGACGCCTCGTCCTGCACGCACGGCCTGACGCAGCTGCTCGACGCGCTGCCGCCCGAGGAGCGCGGGCGCTACGCGCCGCTGCGGTTCACGGACAGCGTGCAGTTCGCCGTGGACACGCTGCTGCCCCGTCTGCCCCAGCCACGCAGACTGGCGTCCCTGGCTCTTCACCCGACGTGCTCGACGGCGCACCTCGGAAGCGGCGACGCCCTGATCGCACTCGGCCGGGCTGTCGCCGAGCGCGCGGACGTGCCCGACAGCTGGGGCTGCTGCGCCTTCGCCGGCGACCGAGGGCTGCTGCACCCCGAGCTGACCGCATCGGCCACCGCGGCCCAGGCGGCGGAGGTCGTGGCCGGGGAGTACGCGGCTCACGCCTCGTGCAACCGGACCTGCGAGATGGGCATGACCCGGGCGACGGGCCGCCCCTATCGCCATGTACTGGAACTGCTGGAGGAGGCGACACGGCCGGGGGCTTGAGAACAGGGCCCGACAGACACGCATGAGCGGGCGACTTCGGGATACCCGTACTCCTGACAGAGGAGGCGCAGATGCCGCTCACATTCCGCAAGAGCTTCCAGATCCTTCCGGGCGTCCGGCTGAACATCAACCGTCGCTCGTGGTCCGTCACGACCGGTGGACGGCACGGCCCGAAGCGCACCCACAGCAGCACCGGCAGGCGCACCACGTCGATGGACCTGCCCGGGCCCTTCGGATGGCGCAAGACGACCAAGCGCAGTCGGCGCAGCTGACTCACCCGATCGGCGGAACACCGCACGCCGGGCCGCGGGCGGACGCCTGATCCTCGAATCAGGCGTCCGCCCGCGGCCCGGCACAGCGTTGTTACCCGACGCGCACACCCCCGGCACGATCTTCATCTCATATCTGAGATAGCGTGCAGGCATGGAAGACGACTACCTCGCCCGTATCGGCAAGCTCATCCGTGACGCCCGTCAGCACCGTGGCTGGACACAGAGTCAGCTCGCCGAGGCGCTCGCCACGAGCCAGAGCGCCGTCAACCGCATCGAGCGCGGCAACCAGAACATCAGCCTTGAGATGATCGCCCGCATCGGTGAGGCCCTCGACAGCGAGATCGTGTCACTCGGCTACGCCGGACCCATGCACCTCCGTGTGGTCGGCGGCCGTCGGCTCTCGGGCTCCATCGACGTCAAGACGAGCAAGAACGCCTGCGTCGCGCTCCTCTGCGGCTCGCTGCTGAACAAGGGCCGCACCGTGCTGCGCCGGGTCGCCCGCATCGAGGAGGTCTTCCGCCTGCTGGAGGTCCTCAACTCCATCGGCGTGCGCACCCGCTGGATCAACGACGGCGTCGACCTCGAGATCCTGCCGCCCGCCCAGCTGGAGCTGGAGGCGATCGACGCCGACGCCGCGCGCCGGACCCGCTCCATCATCATGTTCCTGGGCCCGCTGCTGCACCGCCTGGACCGTTTCACCCTGCCGTACGCCGGCGGGTGCGACCTCGGCACGCGCACGATCGAACCGCACATGATCGCGCTGCGCCGCTTCGGCCTGGAGATCGCGGCGACCGACGGGCTCTACCACGCGCAGGTCGACCGCGAGGTCCGGCCGGGCCGCCCGATCGTCCTGACGGAACGCGGCGACACGGTGACCGAGAACGCCCTGCTGGCCGCCGCCCGGCACGACGGCACGACGGTCATCCGCAACGCGTCGTCCAACTACATGGTCCAGGACCTGTGCTTCTTCCTGGAGGCGCTCGGCGTACGCGTCGACGGCGTCGGCACGACGACCCTCACGGTGCACGGGGTCCCGGAGATCGACGTGGACGTCGACTACTCCCCCTCCGAGGACCCGGTCGAGGCGATGAGCCTGCTGGCCGCCGCCGTGGTGACGGAGTCCGAGCTGACGATCCGCCGCGTCCCGATCGAGTTCCTGGAGATCGAGCTCGCGGTCCTGGAGGAGATGGGCGTCGACTGCGACCGCACGGCGGAGTACGCCGCCGACAACGGCCGCACACGGCTGGTGGACCTGACGGTCCGCCCCTCCAAACTGGAGGCGCCCATCGACAAGATCCACCCGATGCCCTTCCCCGGGCTGAACATCGACAACGTGCCGTTCTTCGCCGCGATCGCCGCGTCCGCGCACGGCCAGACCCTGATCCACGACTGGGTCTACGACAACCGCGCCATCTACCTCACCGACCTCAACCGCCTCGGCGGCCGGCTCCAGCTCCTGGACCCGCACCGCGTCCTGGTCGAGGGCCCCACCCGCTGGCGCGCCGCCGAGATGATGTGCCCGCCCGCGCTGCGTCCGGCGGTGGTGGTGCTGCTGGCGATGATGGCCGCCGAGGGCACGTCGGTGCTCCGCAACGTGTACGTGATCAACCGCGGTTACGAGGAACTGGCGGAGCGGCTGAACTCGGTGGGGGCGCAGATCGAGATCTTCCGGGACATCTGACGGGCGGGGTGTCGTGCCCCCCTTGGAGCACGGGGCACGACACCCCTGAGTGCCGCACGATCTGCGGTTACACCCTTCCCCTCCTGACTCCCCCGCAGGTCCGTCCCGGTCAGTTCCGGAACGGACCTGCTCGCTTCCGCTCGTTGCACCACCGGTCGAGCCGGAGCACGGCCAGGCGCCGGGCGGGCCTGGCGCCGTGTGGGGAGGAGCTGGATGCTGGGTGAACGTGTAGGAATACGGGCCTTGACCAGCACGTTTCGTTCTCGGCGCTGTCAGGATTTTCCCTGTTCACGCAGCGGGAAGTCCCTGAAATCTCCCTGGGACAGACGTGAAAGTCCCTGAAGAGTCCCTGGGACGCCCTGGCTGCGCTCGCGGGTCACCCCTATCGAGTGTGCATCAGTTCGTAGCCGGTCATCCGCAGCCAGCGAGCAACCGCAAGCTTGCCCTGTGTACGCCACATGGCACCCGGGCCCGGCGCTCGACCGCCAAGGGACCTCAAGAGCCCGCCGCCGTCCGACGGACTGTCCCGCGGAGCCTTCTCCCGCCTCGCGGGTGGTCCCGTGGCCTGAGCGTCGAGCACCGCGGGCTGCGGACCCGTCGGTCGGCGCGGGTCCGGGAAGCCCCGGTTCCCGGACCCGCGTGACCGTCATGCGCCGACGGCTGCGTCGAGGCGGCCGGCCTTGGCCTCCTCGACCAGGGACCCGAACTGGTCCGCGCTCATCTCCACCCGCTGACCGAAGTCGTCGGTGATCACGATCCGGCGTTCGGCCGGAGCATTCTCGTCCACGAACAGCTGCGGGCAACCGCAGTTGCAGGTCCCGCAGAAGGTGGCCAAGGGCTCAGGTGATCCGGTCATCGCTCTCTCCTCCACACGCGTCGGACCCCGGTGGACACGCGCCCGGGTACCGAGGTGATGCCCAGGGCCCAGGTTCCGCACGCTCCGGCGGCCCTCGGCATCGGAGCACGGCGATCCGGCCACACGCCCCCGGTGCTCCCGAAACCGCCGGGTCGACGGGAACTGCGGAGCTCCGCCGTACGACCTCTCTCATGTCGGCGGCGTGTGCGGTCGGGCCACCGGGGCGTCGTGGCGAGGACGAGCACGAGTCGAGGGGGACCTGGCCCCGAGGCACCGGGGGGACAGTGCCAGGATCGGCAAGTATGTCGGTGGGATGGCGGTTTCGGGCCGCACGGTCCGTGCTCTTCGCGGTCGTGTGTGTACCGCTCGCCGCCCTCGGCCATGCCCTCATGTCGGATGCGCCCCTCCCCTGGTGGTCTCTGGGCCTGTGCACGGCAGGAGTCGGCGCCCTGGCCTGGCTCGTCGCCGGACGCGAACGGGGACAGGTCACCGTGGTCGCGCTCACCATCGCCGTTCAGGCGGCCCTGCACGGCGCGTTCACGCTCGTCCGGACGGCGCACACCGCCACCGGAACCTCGGAGGGCTCCGCGCTCGCCAGACGATGGGCCGACGCCCTGCTCTGCGGCCCGCACAGCGACACGGCTGCTGCCGCGCGCGCCTACGGCGTGGCCGAGCGGGCCGGGCTGACCGACGACATGCCGCTGCCGAGACTCGAAGGGGGCTCCTCCGCCATAGCGGCGCTCGGGCACACCGCTCACGGAGCCCACACGGCGGGCGCCCACGCGGCCCAGCCCGCACACGACATGGCGGCGATGACCGGCACCGCCTCCTGGGGCATGATCGCGGCACACGTCGTGGCGGCGCTGCTGTGCGCCCTGTGGCTGGCCAGCGGCGAGCGCGCGGCCTTCCAGATCCTCCGCGCTCTGGCCGACCGCTTCCACCTGCCCCTCTCACTGCTCGACGCACTGCGGCCGCTGCCGTCCGCACCTCCCGCCTCCGCGGTCGACCGCTCCGTCACACGACCGCGCTCACGTCTGCTCGTCCACGCCCTCGTCACCCGGGGACCACCGGTGGGGACCGCTGTCCGCTGACAGCTGGCCCACGTCGGCCGTTCCACCGCCGGCGTGCGTTCGTGCACCTGCCGCACGAACGCGATCCCTCACTTTCCGGACGGGGTGACGCCCCGGGCTCCGCCCTGTCCGGCACCCGGAAGGAACCGCAGTTCCATGCTTCCCGCCCAAAGAAGGACCGGGGTGACGGAGGACGAAGTCACCGCCTGGGCCCTCGGCGCCGCAGCAGGCGACGCCGACGCCCTCGAGCACGTCTTCCGCGCCCTGCACCACGACGTACGCCGCTACGTCACCGCCCTGGCCGACGACTTCCAGGTGGCCGAGGATCTGGTCCAGGAGACGTTCCTGCGCGCCGTGAGCACCGTCCACCTCTTCCGGGGCCGCGGCTCGGCACGGGCCTGGCTGCTGACCATCGCCCGCCGCACCGTCGTCGACAACCTGCGACGCACCGCCTCCCGGCCGCGTCTGGCCGACAGTTCCGACTGGCAACACCTGGCGGAGTGCAGCCAACCGCGTGACCTCCCCGGCTTCGACGAAGGCATCGCCCTGATGGCCCTCGTCGAAGCCCTCCCCGACGACCGCCGCGAGGCGTTCGTCCTGACCCAGCTCCTGGACATGCCCTACGACGACGCGGCCCGTACCAGCTCATGCCCCGTGGGGACCATCAGATCCCGCGTCTCACGAGCCCGGGCATCGCTCTGCGCCATGCTCGACGACAGGACGGAGCCTGCACTGGCCTGCTGATCTCGTGTGAACCCCGTCGCACGGGTCCGCCGCTCCGGTTCTCGTTGTCCTGGGCGGCGGCCCGCCGCGTCGGTTCCCCGGCCGGCACAGCCGTCGGCCTCATGACCGGCACCCGGGTCCCCGGAGGCGTTCCCCACGACGCACCCGACGAGATCGCCCCCGACCACTGGTCGCCGTGCGCCCGGCGCGACCACCCTGCGCGACCACCGCGCGCGCCCGGCGGAGCACACCGCCGGAGCCTGACAGCGTGCCCGCCCGGCCGACGTTTCGGCCGACGGCCGAGGGGCACGCGGCGGTCATGGACAGAAACGGTGAAGTTGTGGAGAGCCTGGGCAACGAACATCACGTGGTGTTGTCGGCGGACACCAACGGGGACGGCAAGGCGGACGTCTGGATGACGGACACCACCGGCGACGGCAAGGCCGACGTCTACCAGTTCGACACCACCGGCGACGGCAAGATCGACGTCACGATGGTCGAGCGCGCTGCGGAGGCCGGTGCGGACCGCGTCGTGGTCGAGGGCGACGGCGGACATCCGGTGGAGCCCTGAGAGCCCGCGCCGTCCGCCGGCATCGGTGTCCGGGACCCGGAAGGGGTCCCGGACACCGGCGTGCTGCGGCAGGTGGCGTACGGCTCCGACGGACCGGGCAGCGCTCCTGCCGCGGACCGCGGGCTTCTCCTACCTCCTAGTAACATCAAGCTCCGTCGCCCCCGGCCGAGTTCCAGGAGTCCCTCATGGCACGCGTCCCGCTCTTCCCGCGCTCGCCCCGGTTGCTCGCGGGGCTGATGGCCGCCGCCGGGGCCGCTCACTTCGCCGCCCCCGCACCGTTCGACGGGACCGTGCCGCGAAGCCTGCCCGGCAGCCCGAGGACCTGGACCCGGGCCAGCGGTGCCGTGGAACTGGCGCTCGCGGCAGGGCTCGTCCTGCCGCGCACCCGGAACCTCAGTGCCCGTGCCACCGCGCTCTTCTTCGTCGGTGTGTTCCCCGCCAACCTCAAGATGGCGTACGACTGGCGTGACCGTCCCGCACCGGCCCGGGCACTCGCCTACGGCAGGCTGCCGCTTCAGCTCCCGCTCTACCTGTGGGCCCGCGCGGCGAGCCGTCCCGCGGCGGACCGGGAGGGCACGCGCCTCGCCGGCCCGGGCCGGCGGCCGTCACGGTGAGGGCCGGCGGCGACCACCGGTCTTCGCGCCGCATGCTCGACGGATCGCCGCGCGACGTGGACTTCGGCGCGACAGTCTGCCGGTGGGGAAGCACACGGACGGTGGCCTAGCGTCACCCGCATGACCCAGTTCACCACCTTCGCCGTGCACATCCCCGACGCCGACCTCGCGCCGGAGCCTCTCGATCCCTCACAGGTCCTCGAAGGGACACCGGAGGTGTCGGGGAAGGTCCTCTGGGAGTCGGAGGACGGCAGGCGGATCCGCGGCATCTGGCAGATCACTACCGGGGTGGTGACCGACACCGAGGCGGACGAGCTCTTCGTCGTCGTCGGCGGTCGCGCCACCATCGAGGTGCACGGCGGCCCGACCCTCACTGTGGGGGCCGGTGACCTCTGCGTCCTGCGCGAGGGCGACCGGACGACGTGGACCGTCCACGAGACCCTGCGCAAGGCGTACGAGATCACCCTGCCCTGAGAGGGCGGGACGGCGGGACACGGGCGGAGCCGACCGCGGCGCTGCCGGCGGTCGGCTCCGCCCGTCACGAGGCCCCCGGGGGCCGGCGTGTACGAGGTGGTGCTCCTGAGGATGACGGTCGGTCAGGAGGCCACGAATCGGGCGATCGCACCCAGGGTGATGGTGTCCGTCAGGTACCCGATGTGGGTCTGGCAGGCCACGTTGTTGTTCGTCGCGCCGTTCAGCTTGGTGCTGGTGTACGGGAGGATGATGCCGTCGCACGCCGAGTACCAGGTGGCGTACCTGGTGTCGCCGGGGGTCTCGTCGCCCGAGGTGATCTGCGAGATGTACGAGGAGCCCGGGTACATCTGCTGGCAGGTCACATAGATCAGACAGGCGCTGGCGTACGTCGTCCCGTGGTTGGCGCCGGCGATCGAGGCGAGGTGGCTGACGCTGGTGTTGCCGCCGAGCACCTTCAGGTAGTACTGGCTGACGAGGCCGCCCATCGAGTGGTTGACGATGGCGACCTTGCTCGCGCCGGTCTGCGACTTCACGTTGTTGACGAAGCTCGCGAGGCCCTGGGCGTTGGTGATGTTGTTCCCGTAGGAGTTGTAGTCGTACGTGAACAGCTTCGAGCTGGACCAGCCGTTGAGCTGGAAGACGCTCTTGGCCGTGACCCAGTTGGACGCGTTGCCGGTGTACCCGTGGACGAAGACGACCGGCGTGCTGGTCGACAGCGCCGCAGCCGTGGACGCGGCCGGTGCGGCCTGGGTGGCGGTGTCGGCCGCGCCGGCCGTCGACGCCGAGGAGAACAGGCTGAAGGCGACCGTGACGGCCGCGAGAACGCCGAGAAGCCGGCGCGGGGAACGACGACGCATGGGGTACTCCTGACGAGGATGCGGGTGCTTGACGCGACCAGACTCGTGGCGCCGGTGCGCGGACGCCATCGGCGAAATCGCCAGTACGTGTGGAGCACACCGGACTCCTCGTCGCCCCGGCTCGGCCCGGCGCCGACGGGTCCGTCAGGCCCCGCGGCCGGCGGACCCCCGGCTCCGTCAGTCCTTGTAGTCCGGGGCGATGCGCTCGACGAGACGCAGCAGCGCCGCCCAGGCCAGGTCGTAGGCGATGTCGTCCTGGAAGTCGGCCGTGGCCTCGCCCGCCAGTTGCCGGGCGGTGTACTCGCAGACCTGCTCCGGCGGCAGCACCAGCGGGGTCCCGGCCGCCTGTGCGGTGACCTGGATCTCGCAGGCCTTCTCCAGGTAGAACATGCGCAGGAACGCCTGGGCGGCGCTCTCGCCGACGGTGAGCAGTCCGTGGTTGCGCAGGATGAGTGCCGGGTGGCCGCCCAGGTCGGCGACCAGGCGCTCCTGCTCGTCGAGGTTGAGGGCGACGCCCTCGTAGTCGTGGTAGCCGACGCGGTTGTGGAACTCCATCGACATCTGGTTGACCGGCAGCAGACCGCCCTGCTGCGCGGCGACCGCGCAGCCGGCCCTGGTGTGGGTGTGCAGCACGCAGTGGGCGTCGGTCCGGGCCTTGTGGATCGCGCTGTGGATCACGAAGCCGGCCGGGTTGACGGGGTGCGGGGTCGGCTCGACGGGATTGCCGTCCAGGTCGATCCTGACCAGGTCGGAGGCGGTGATCTCCTCGAACATCAGCCCGTAGGGGTTGATCAGGAAGTGCTGGTCCGGGCCGGGGAGACGCTGAGAGATGTGGGTGAAGATCAGGTCCGTCATGCGGTAGTGCGCGACGAGGCGGTAGACGGCGGCCAGTTCGCGCCGCAGGCGCAGTTCCTCGGCCGCGGCGTCCTCGGCGGTTGCGGGGGTGGTGAGTGTCTCGGTCACGCGGGTGCTCCTTGCCGGAGGGAGGCGGGCTGGGATCCGTCGGCCCGGGCGTCCGGGACGACGACGGGGGTGTGCGGGCGTCCGGTGGTCCACCAGGCGAGGACGTTGCGGGCGGGTTCGAGGATGTAGGCGCGCAGCGACGTGTCGGTCAGGAACGCGCTGTGCGGCGAGAGTTGCAGGCGGGGATGGGTGCGCAGGCGGTCGCCGGGGGCGGGGGGCTCGACCGGGAAGACGTCGAGGGCGGCACCGGCGAGGTGGCCGCTGTCGAGGGCGTCGAGGAGAGCCCCGGGGTCGACGAGGTCGCCGCGGGAGACGTTCACCAGCAGGCTGCCGGGACGCATGCGGGCGAACAGGGCGGCGTCGGCCATGCCGCGCGTGGCCGGGGTGGACGGGGTGTGGAGGGACAGGATGTCGGCCTGTGCGACGAGTTCGTCCAGTCCGAGCCGTTCGACGCCCCCGGGCTGGTCGTCCGTGTGCGGGTCGTGCGCGGCGATCCTGCCGAAGACGGGGGCCGCGAGGCGGGCGAAGGCGCGCGCGATGCGGCCGAAGCCGACGAGGCCGAGGGTCATCTCGCTCGCGCGTCGGGGCACCTCGGCGAAGTCCTCGTTCCAGCCGCCCGACCGGACCACTGCGTCGGCCTGCGGCAGCCGGCGGGTCAGGGAGAGCGCCGAGGCGAGGGCGTGCACGGCGACGTCCTCGGTGGCCGCGTGCGGCAGGTTCGTGACCCAGATCCCCCGGCGGGCGGCCTCGGCGGTGTCGACCATGTCGTGGCCCGCGGACATGGTCGCGACGATCCGCACGCCGGGCAGACGGTCGAGGAGGGCCGCGTCGACCCGGGCGTAGCCGACGATCAGCGCGTCGGCGTCGTGGGCGGCGGCGGCGATCACCCCGGGGTCGCGGCTGCCGGCCACCCGGACCTCGAAACCGCCGTCGGTCAGGAGCCGGACACCGGGTCCGGGATCCAGCTCCTCCGTGTCGGTGATCACGGCGACAGGTCGCGTCACATCAGCCTCCAGAGATGATTCGATCGTCCACTCGGGCAGAAACCTACGTTTCCGCTGCGCACTTTGTCCAGATCGAACGAGTGGACCGCCTCGGAGGGGATCACTCGACACGCACTCCACCGCCGGAGCACCCGGCCGACTGACCGACAATGAGCGGACGCCCGGCCCTGCCACGGAGGGGCGGAGAGAACCGAACCGCGGAGGGGATCAGCACATGGAGCTCGACGAGACGGACCTGTCGATCGTGCGGGAGCTGCAGACGGACGGACGGCTCACGTACGAGACGCTGGCCCGGCGCGTGGGCCTGTCCCGCCCGGCGACCCGGATGCGCGTCCAGCGGTTGCAGGAGTCGGGGGCCGTCCGGGTGGTGGCCATCGTGCACCCGGCGGTGCGCAGCCTGTCCGCCTCCGCGCACCTGTCCATCAGCACCGAGGGCGCCGCGGCCGAGGTGGCGCGGGCCATCGCCGCACTCCCCCAGGCCCCCTTCGTGACGCTGACGAGCGGGCGCTGGGCGATCATGGCGGAGCTGCGGACCGCGGGGTTCGGCGAGCTGGAGCGCACCATCGAACGCATCCGCGCGACTCCGGGCGTCCGCACCGTGGACCCCCTGGTCGCGACGAGGCACGTCAAGGATCCGTACCTGCTGACGGAGGAGCCGACGGTCACGGCCCTGGACGCCGTCGACCAGCGGATCCTCACCGAGCTGGAGGACGACGGGCGGCTGCCCTTCGCCGAGCTCGCCCAGCGCGTGGGGCTGTCCGCGGGGGCGACCCGGTCGCGGACACTCCGGCTCCTCGACGGCGGCGTGGCAAAGGTGGTGGCACTGGTGCGGCCCGACGTCCTGGGGATGGGCTTCCTCTGCGGCTTCAGCCTCCGGGTGGCCGGGGAGGCGTCCGCGGTCGCCGTGCAGGTGGAGCGGCTCACCCGGGTGACGTTCCTGTCGACCTGCCTGGGCCGCGCCGAGCTGGTCGGCACGATCACCGCGGAGTCGGTCGGCGCGGTACGGGCGGCCCTGGAGGAGATGCGCGCGCTGCCCGCGGTGCGCGAGGTCGAGAGCTGGTTCCACCTGGAGCTGGTCAAGGAGCGCTACGACATCGGCCCGCGGCCCGCCTGACCCGGGAGGACCGCCGGAGCACGCGCCCGGCGGCACAGGAAGAGCAGCACTGACGATACGTAACCCGCGAACCGATTTGGCTTTACAAAAATTGACCTCCTCCCCCTCTGGTCAATCAGTCGTTCGTTTCATATCGTTCAGCGAGCCGAAACGTCTGTCGGCACTCTTCTGCACATCCCGCTCGAAAGCAGCCTCCCCATGCCCCGTCACACCGAGACCCCCGAGCGCACCCTGCTCGTCACGGGTGCCGACGTAGCCGCCGCGGGCACCTCCGTCCGCGCCGAAGCCCTGGCCGTGCGGGGCGACCGCATCGTGCACGTCGGCACGGTCGAGGACGCCCGTGCGGCCCTCGGCCGGGTCGACGAGGAGCTCTCCCTGGAGGGCGGCCTCGTCCACCCGGGCTTCGTCGACGCCCACTGCCACCCGGTCATGTACGGGCAGGCGCTGGCCTGGGTCGACCTCCGCCCCGAGCGCGTACCCGACATCGAGACACTCGTCGAGGTGCTGCGCGAGGCCGGACGCGATCTGCCGGCCGGTGTCCCCGTCCGCGGCTTCGGCTACGAACACCGCAGGCTCGCCGAGCAGCGTCACCCCACGTGCCACGACCTGGACCGGGTCGCCGACGACCGCGAGGTCTACGTGATGAACGCCTCCGGTCACGGCGGCGTCGTCAACTCCCACACCCTGCGCACCTGCGGCATCACCGCCGGCACCCCCTCGCCCGAGGGCGGCAGCATCGGCCGGTCCGAGGACGGTGAGCCCGACGGACAACTGTGGGACGCCGCCTGCGACCTGCTCACCGGACCGGCCGGAGTGAAGATCGGCAACCACGGGCCGAACTTCCACCTCTCCGAGCCCGAAGAGATCATGGCCGACCATCTGCTGCGCGCCCAGGAGGTGTTCCTGGCGGCCGGTGTCACCACCATCGGTGACGCCCAGGTCTCGCGGCGCGAGATGGAGACCTACCTGCGCGCCGCCGACGACGGCAGCCTCCGCATGCGGGTGTCGGCGTACCTGACGTCCGCGCTCCTGGACACCGCCCTGGAACTCGGCGCGGTGCGCGGATTCGGCGACGACCGGTTCCGCGTCCAGGGCGTGAAGTTCTACGCCGACGGCACGCTCGGCGGCTGGACCGCCTACTTCCCCGAGGGATACGCGGCCGACTGCTGCCACCACGGTCAGCTCTACCACTCCGTCGAGGAGTACGCCGACATCGTCCGCCGCGCCCACGCCGCCGGTCTGCAGACGGCCACGCACGCCCAGTCCCCGTACGCCATCGGTATGGTGCTCGACGCTGTCGAGAAGGCGCAGGCCGACCGGGAGCGCCCCGGCATGCGGCACCGCATCGAGCACTGCGGCCTGCCCACCGACGAGCAGATCGACCGCATGGCCACGCTCGGCGTCATCCCCGTCATGCAGCCGCAGCACCACCTGCGCACCGGGGACGGCACGCTCACCGCCGTCGGCGAGCTGGGCCACCGCTACAACCCGGCCGGCCGGTGCGCCGACGCGGACGTCCCGGTCGTCTTCTCCTCCGACGCCCCGGTGGCGCCGCCCGCCCCGCTGGAGGCGGTCGCCGCCGCGGCGACCCGGCGCACCGTGCTGGGCACCGTCCTCGGCGACGCGTCCCTGCGGCTGCCCGTCGAGGCCGGGCTGCACGCCCATACGGCGGCCGCCGCACGGGCACTGCACCGGGAGGACTCGGTCGGGGCGCTCGCTCCCGGCATGCTCGCCGACTTCGTCGTCCTGGACGCGGACCCGCTGACCGTGCCCGCCGAGGAGCTCACCGGCATCCGCGTCCGCGAGACATGGGTGGGCGGACGGCGCGCCTGGGCCGCCCCCGGCCGCTGACCCACCGCGCGGCCCGGCGCACCGCCGGATCCGGTTCTGCCGAGCACACCCTCCGGGGTGCCCCCGCCCGGGTGGCACCCCGCCGTCCCCGTCCCTCATTCCTGCCGGAGGTCCCCATGACGGACCGCACCACCCCGAGCACGTCCCCGAGTCCCTACCGGTCGGCCTTCGCCGCCCTGGCCGGCACGTCCATCGAGTGGTACGACTTCTACGCCTTCGCCACGGCCGCCGCGCTCGTGTTCGACGACGTCTTCTTCCCCGCCGACATGCCGACCTCGCTCAGGACCATCGCGTCGTTCGCGACGTTCGCCGTCGGCTTCCTGCTCCGGCCGCTCGGCGGGATCGTCTTCGGCCACATCGGCGACCGGGTGGGCCGCAAGAAGACGCTGGTCATCACCTTGCTGATGATGGGCGTCGCCTCCTTCACCATCGGCCTGCTGCCGACCTACGGCCAGGTCGGGGCGCTCGCCCCGGTCCTGCTGATCACCCTGCGCCTCGTCCAGGGCATCGCGATCGGCGGCGAGTGGGGCGGGGCCGTGCTCATCGCGGTCGAGAACGCGCCGAAGGGCAGGGCGACCTTCTTCGGCTCCTTCGCCCAGCTCGGCTCGTCGGTCGGCGCACTGCTCTCCACCGGTGCCTTCAGCCTGATGAACCTGTTCGGCAGCGAGGCCTTCCACAGCTGGGGCTGGCGTGTGCCCTTCCTGGCCTCGTCCGTCCTGGTGGTCATCGGCCTGGTGGTCCGCACCAAGCTCGAGGACACCCCGGTGATGGAGGACATCCACGCCGAGCAGTCCCGGAAGCCCGGCACCTCCCGGCTCCCCGTCACCGAAGTGCTGCAGAAGGACTGGAAGACGGTCCTGGTGGGGGTGTTCGCCCTGGCCACGGCCACCGGCGGCTACTACGTCGTGACGAGCTACCTGCTGTCCTACGGCACCGACGAGCTGCACCTGTCCGAGTCCATGCTGCTCAACGGCCTCTCCCTGGCGGCGTTCCTGGAACTCGTCGTCACCCCGTTCCTCGCACTGCTGGGTGACCGTGTCGGGGCGCACCGGGTCGTCGTGGCCGGGCTCGCGGGGGTCGTCCTGCTCTCCCTGCCCCAGTTCATGGTGATGGGCACCGGGAGCGTCGTCCTCATCTACCTGACGATGCTGGCGATGCGGCTCGTGATGTCCGCGCTGTACGGTCCGATCGCGGCCATCCTCGCCGACGGTTTCGCGCCGCACGTGCGCTACACCGGCATCTCGCTCTCCTACCAGGTGTGCAACATGGTCTTCGCCGGGTTCGCCCCGGTGACCGCGGTCTGGCTGTCGTCGCTGGCGGGCGGGGCGTACTGGCCGCCGGCGGTGGCCCTGATGGCGGTCTCCGTCATCGGCATCTGGTGCACCCTGCGGCTGCGGACCTACCACCGGCTCCGGGTCGGCGCCGGGACGCCGCCCGCCGAGCGGGTCACGGTGCCCGCCGGCGCCTGACGGGACCCGGCGCCGAGGGCCCGGCCGCCTGCGCATCGCGCGGTGCGGCCGGGCCCTCGGCGTCACCGGCACAGCCCGGTGACGCCTCGGAGCACGCCGGACTCACACGGCGGTGCGGGCGTGCACGCTGACGGCGTAGCCGCCTCCGTCGTGGTACGGGTCGCCGCTCCAGGTGGCGTACCGGTGCCGCAGGGCGAGTCCGGCGCTGTCGCACCAGTCGTCCATCTCCGCCAGGGTCACCGTCGGTTCCGGCAGCGGCAGGTGCGCCGCGTCCAGTCCCATGCCCGTGACGAGCAGGCCGCCGGGGCGCAGCGCGGCGGCGAGCTGCCCGACGACACCGGGCTCCGTTCCCGGGGCGAGCAGGGGGATGACGTTTCCGGCGGCGAGCACCAGGTCGTACCCCGGCTCCAGGGCGAGGGCGTCCAGGCGGGCCAGGTCGCCGAGAAGCCATTCCTGCGCGGGGGCCTCGCGGCGGGCGACGTCGAGCATGGAGGAGTCGATGTCCACGCCGGTGCAGTGATGGCCCAGCTCGGCGAGGCGGATCGCGATCCGGCCGGTGCCACAGCCCGCGTCGAGCACCCGGGCGGCGGGCTGCAGCAGTGCGGCGCAGAAGGCGGCCTCACCGTGGATGTCGTGACCCGATTCGGCGAGCCGCGCGAAGCGCCGGGCGTACTCCTCGCCCGCCTGCCCGCCGGTCAGTTCCGCCCAACGGTCCTGGTGCCCAGTCATGTACAGCGCGCCTTCCGGTCAGCCTCGCCGCACAGGACGAGGACGGTGTCTTCACACTCCCGCGGACCGGCCGGTCCCAGGCGCCACGGTGGACGGCGCGCGGTCGGCGGCGCCGCGGGGCCCGTCCACCTTCCCACTGCCCGGAGGCGGTGCGCGCACGGAGGGCACCGTGAGCGCAGCCGCCCGGCCCGCGTCGCCGGCCGACGGAGGCGGGCCGTCGGCGGGGACACGGGGCGTGCGCACCGCCGGCCCCTCCTCCGGCCCTGAGCCCTGATGCCCCGTCGGCGGGTGAGGAGCCATCCGGCCCGGTCGCCCTCGAAGCGCGCCTCCCGCCCCGGCCGGCGCGGGAGGCGGGGCGAGGCGTTTTCAGCGCGTGAATTCTTCTCCTGTCGCGGTGCCATCGCTCCAGCTCGGCGGCTCCCTCTATGGTCTAGACCATAGAGGTCACCTGAAAACCCTTTACTTCACAAGCCCGTTCATGGGTCACTCATGACGCGTCCACATCAATCACACCTGACCGTGACGCAGCTGGGCCAGCCTGTACCCCCGTGGCCCGGGACCCCCACCCGCCGCCCTGCACGCCCCGCACGTCCTGCACACCCAGCGGCCGAAACGGCCAGAACGACCACGACCGCTCACCGGCTACGCGGGTAGACCCGCGGACCGACGGCACCCCCGCACCTGTCTTCCGCACTTCCCGACGCGCCTGGAGGCACCGTGTTCTTCCGAATCCGCACCCCCCGCTCCGTCCGCCGGACCGTCATGGCGGCTGCCGCGCTCGCCGTGAGCGCCGTGATCGCCCCGGCGGTGACGGCGGGCTCTGCCGCCGCACAGCCGGCGCCGGAGTCGTCATCGTCGTCGGGCAGCACGATCCCCCTCGGCGCCGGCTACATGGGCATCGGCTACACCGAGGACGGCTCGGCCTTCGCCCCGGACACGAGACAGCTCCGGCTGGAGGCCGACGGCGCCGCCGCACCGCTGGCAACACAGCTGCCGGGCATCGACGTCTCCCACTACCAGGGGACGATCAACTGGGCGTCGGTCAAGGCCGCGGGCATCAAGTTCGCCTACATCAAGGCAACCGAGTCGACCACGTACACGGATCCGCAGTTCAGCGCCAACTACGGGAACGCCCACGCCCGGAGCGTGATCCGGGGCGCCTACCACTTCGCCCGCCCCAACCTCTCCGGCGGCGCGGCCCAGGCCAACTACTTCGTCGCCCACGGCGGGGCCTGGTCCAGGGACAACCTGACGCTCCCCGGGATGCTGGACCTCGAAGGCGGCTGCTACAGCAAGTCGACGTCGGAGATGAGGACGTGGATCCTCGACTTCTACAACGCGTACAAGGCGAAGACGGGCCGCGACGTCGTCATCTACACCAGCCCGAGCTGGTGGAACACCTGCACGGGCAGCTGGACCGGCATGTCCGCCAGGAGCCCTCTGTTCGTGGCCCACTGGACGACCGCGGCCGGCCCGTCGATCCCGGCGGGCTTCCCGTACTGGACCTTCTGGCAGTACAGCTCGACCGGTTCGGTGAGCGGTATCAGCGGCGCGGTGGACCGCGACCGTTTCAGCGGCACCGAGGCCCGGCTCCTGGCCCTGGCCAACAACACTGCCTGACGGTCCAGGGCTCCGTCCGGCCCGCAGGGAGCGGGCCGGACGGAGCCGCACCGAGGACGGCGGGGCCCCGAAGCGCCCGCGCGGTCAGGCGGCCGCGAGGGACACGGCGTCGACGGTCCAGAACCAGTTGTTGCCGCCGGTGTAGCGGAACCGGATCTGCGCGGTGGTGGCACCGGCGGGCACCTGGAGGGTGATGCTCTCGGCCCTCGACGCGACATCGGCGGTGTAGGTCCTCACCACCACGGGAGTTCCGCCGTCGTACGAGACGAGGACCTGGCCCTTCTGCGGGGCCTCCTGACGGTAGTACGTGGTGTACCGCAGGACGGCGGGTGACCCACCGTCGACTTTCCAGGCAGGGCTGACGAGCGTGGAGTCGAAGGTGCCGCTGTAGCTCCTGTCGACCCATTCGTCCCCGTCGGCGACCGCGAAGACGTTACGGGCCCGGATGTTGTTCTCACGGCCCTGGCCCCGCTCGGACGCGGTCCAGAACTCGTCGGTGGTGAAGGCCCAGCCGCGCCATTCGGTGACCCCGCCCGCCCCCATCGCGGTGTTGTCGACGGACCAGCCCGCGGGCGGGGTGTGCGTGAAGCCGACGACGGACGCCCCGGTGCCGGTCTCGTCGACGCGGGTGCCGAGCTGCGGGCGCAGGGCGTCGAAGGCATCCGGGAGGGGCTGCTGGAGGGGCCGTCCGTCGAGGCCCCAGGAAGGGTCGACGGGGACGCCGAGGTGGGTGAGGGCGGAGACGGCGACATCGGGCATCTTGATGTCGTGGCGGGTGGAGCCCGGGGTGATGCCTCCTCCGGCGGCGATGAGGAAGGTCTGCCGTTCCGCCGCGCTCGCACCACCGTGACCGCCCGCGTCGGTGTGGCCGTGGTCGGCGGTGATCATGATCAGCCAGTCCTCCGAGGCGTAGGAGGGCCTGGCCCTGACGGCCGCGACGATCAGGCCGACCTGCGCGTCGGCGTCGTGGACCGCGGTGAGGTACTGGCTGCTGGCCGCGCCGTGGCTGTGGCCGGCGTGGTCGATGTTGTCCAGATGGACGAAGACGGCGTCCCGGCTGCCGTCGCGCAGTTCGGCCACCGCCCGGCCTGTGGTGCCGGTGTCGTACTCGGCGGACGGCGTGGAGACCCTGGTGTCGACCTTCGAGGAGAAGATCGTGGTGGTGACGGGCGCCCAGGAGGCGACCGCGTAGGTCGAGAGCGAGGGCTTCGCGGTCTCGATCCGGGTGAGGAAGTCGGGGTACCGGGCGAAGGCGTGCCCGGTGAAGGCGTTGTCCTTCACCAGATGCTTGTCGGGCCACACGCCGGTGATGACCGTCGACCACCCCGGGCCGGAGAGCGTGGGGGCCAGGGGGTCGGCGTAGAGCGGACTGAGCGAGGTCAGACCGCCCGCCATGAGGGCGTCGAGGTTCGGTGCGTCGGCGTCCTTGATACGGCCGAGCATCGCGCCGTCGAGTCCGATGACCAGGACCTTGGGTGTACGGGCGGCCGCGTACGCGGCGGTGGCCGCGGAGAGCGGAGCGGCGACGGTGACGAAGGCCGCGGCGGCCAGGAGTGAACGGCGGGACATACCTGCGGACACTGAGTGCCTCCATGATGACTGCTGAATACCTCAACTCTCCTTCTATGTTGGGGAGTTGAGGTTGGGTCCAGACCCGTTATCTTTCCGCTACGCGGCACCGGCCGTCCAGGACGCCCCGGTGAACCGTCCGGCAACGGTCAGCTCCCGGTGGCCGACTTCCATGCGTCCACGTAGCTGTCCAGGTTGGTCCCGATGTCCGACCAGTCGGGCTCGAAGATCTCCACGCCCTTCATCAGCGCGGCCAGTTCGGTGGCGTTGGCGTCGGTGGCCTTCACGTCCTTGCGGGCTGCGAAGCCGCCTCCGACCGCGCTGACGTCCTGCTGGGCCTGCTCGGAGAGCATGAAGTCCAGGAGCTTCCTGCCGTTCTCCGAGTGGGGCGCCCGGTCGACCAGGCCTGCCGCATACGGGAGGGCGAAGGTGGTGGGCGCGCCGCCCTTCTTCGCGGGGAACCAGATGCCGAGGTTGGGCATGTCCTTGGACTGGGCGAAGTTCATCTGGACGTCGCCGTTGGCGACGAGGAGTTCACCCTTGTCCACCTTGGGTGCGAGCTTGCCGGTGGACGCGGACGGCCCGACGTTGTTGGCCTGGAGCTTCTCGAGGTACTCCATCGCCGGCTCCTTGCCGCCGAAGTCGTGCATCGCCTTGATGAGCACGGCGGTCCCGTCGCCCGCCACACCCGGGGTGGAGTACTGGACCTTCTCCTTGTACGAGCCGTCGAGCAGGTCCTCCCAGGTCTTCGGCGCGGTGGCCGGCTCCTTCGTGTTGCGGACGAACCCGAAGTAGTTGTTCACGACCGGGGTCCAGGTGGAGTCGGGCGCCTTGTCCGCGGCGTCGACCTGGTCGGACCCGGCCGGCTCGTAGGCGCTCAGCAGCTTCTCGGAGTCGGCCTGCTGGATGAAGGGCGGGAGGGTGACGAGGACGTCCGCCTGGGTGTTGGACCTCTCGCGCAGCGCGCGCTGCACCACCTCCCCCGAGCCCCCCTCGACGTACTCGACCTTGATGCCGGTCTTCTTCTCGAAGTCCTTGAAGACCTTGTCGTACCAGCCGTCACCGTTCTCGCCCTTGAGGCCGTCGGCACTGTAGACGGTGACGACCTTCTCGTCGGAGGCGGCCGAGGAGCCGCCGCAGGCGGAGAGGGCGGCGGCGAGGGCGAGGCAGCCGGTCACGGCGGCCAGGGGCCTGAGGGCGTTCGTACGCATGGGTGTCGTATCTCCAGAAGAGTAGTTCGGTTACGGGGGATGCCGGCGGATCAGCGGTAGGAGGCCCTGGTCCGGATGCGGGAGACGCCCAGCAGGACGAGGAGCGTCGTCGTCATGAGGACCACGGCGACCGCCGCACCGGTGAAGAGCGAGCCGCGGTCGGTGGCGGCGAAGATCCGCACCGGGAGCGGGGTCCAGTCGGGCGGGTAGAGCATCATCGTGGCGCTCAGCTCACCCATGGACAGGGCGAAGCAGAGTCCGGCCGCCGCGGTGAGCGACGGCAGCAGCAGCGGGAGCCTGATCCGCCACAGCACGTAGGCCGGGCGGGCACCGAGTCCGGCCGCCGCCTGTTCGTACACCGGGTCGAGACGCACGAGGGCGGCCGAAACCGACTGGTAGGCAAACGCGGTGACGAGAACGGTGTGCGCGAGGATCACGATCCACCGCGTCCCGTTGAGCAGGACGGGCGG
Source organism: Streptomyces sp. NPDC055962 (assembly GCF_042270185.1). NCBI lineage: Bacteria > Bacillati > Actinomycetota > Actinomycetes > Kitasatosporales > Streptomycetaceae > Streptomyces > Streptomyces sp. NPDC055962. The sequence continues at coordinate 78,065 of NZ_JBHJYN010000018.1, read as the reverse complement.
CCGGCTGAAGGCGACCAGCACCGACAGGCCGACGACGACGGACGGAACGGCGACCGGGAGCACGAAGAGCGCGTCCAGGAACCGCTTCCCGCGGCTGCGCAGGGAGGCGGCGGCGAGGGCCGCCCAGGTCCCGAGCGTGAGAGCGATCAGGCTCGCCGCCAGCGCGGTCGTCAGACTGGTCCCCAGGGCCTGGAGGGAGTCGGCATCCGTGGCCGCGGTGTAGTGCACTCCGGTGGGACCGGAGGGGAACGCACCGGACCAGTTCGTGGCGAACGACGCGGCGACGACGACGGCCAGGGGCACCGCGAACAGCGGGACGAAGAGCACGAGGAAGAGGGCGCACGCGGCCCACCTCCCGGCACGGCTATGCACCAGCACGACGGCTCACCCCCCGGTAGACGCCGTAGAGGCCGACGGAGATCACGACGTTGACCACGGCGACGACGCAGGCCGCCGGGTAGTCCGACTCCAGGATGGCCTTGCTGTAGACGAGCATCGGCAGAGTCGTGACGCCCTTCGCTCCGGTGAACAGCACGATCCCGAATTCGTTCAGGCACATCACCAGGACCAGGCTGCCGCCCGCCGCGAGCGCCGGGAGCGCCTCGGGCAGGATCAGCCGGCGCACGATGCGGGCCGGACGTGCGCCGAGCGAGGACGCCGCCTCCAGCTGCGCGGTGTCGATCTGTGAGAAGGCGGCGAGCAGGGGGCGCATCACGAACGGGGTGAAGTAGGTGATCTCGGCGAGCAGGACGCCCCAGGGCGTGGTGAGGAAGTGGAAGGGCCCGTCGGACGCTCCGGTGGCCCCCGTCCAGATGCCGTTGGCCATGCCGGCCGTGCCGTAGACGAACAGCAGGGCGAGCGTGATCAGGAAGGACGGGAAGGAGAGGAAGACGTCGATGAACCTGGCCACCGCCTTCGCCCCGGGGAACGGCACGAAGGCGATGACCAGGGCCAGTACGAAGCCGAGGACGAGGCAGCCCGCGGTGGAACCCAGGGCGAGCCAGACGGTCGTGGCGAGCGCCGACCGGAAGGACTCGGAGGCGAAGACCTCGGAGTAGGGGGCGAGGGAGGCGCCGCCCTCGTCGGGGGTGAACGACTGCTGGACGACGAGGGCCAGCGGGTAGACGAAGGCGAGGGCCATGACGACGACGGGCGGCAGGACCCGGAGGGAGACGGACAGGCGCCGGCCGAACGCGGCACCGTCCTGGACCGGTGGTGTCCCGGCGGGCACGGGGGCGCCGGTGTCCTGGGGTGAGGACGGTCCCGTCGGCACGTCGGACCTGTGGCGGATCGCGGAGGCGCTAGGCATCGGAGCCTCCGGAGGCCCGTGCCGGTCCGGCTGCGGCGGGGACGGCCGGAGCCCCTCCTGTCCCCGCGGGCAGCAGGAACGCGTCCTCCGCGGCGAAGTGCAGGGTGACCTCGTCCCCGATGGCCGGCGCCTCCCGCAGTTCCCGCACGTCCGCCTTCACACGGTGGCCGCCGATGTCGACGTACAGCCGGTGGGTGGAGCCTCGCCACTGGACCTCGGTGAGCGTGCCGGTGAGGGCGTTGGGACCGGAGCCGAGGCCGACCAGGTGGGGCCGCACACAGAGGGTCGCCGCCGCTCCGGCCACGGCGTCGCCGGCGGCGACGGTGAGGGGCCGGCCGGCGAAGTCGGCGCTGCCGGGCAGGGGCCCGGCCGTGACCGGCAGCAGGTTGGCGTTGCCGACGAAGGAAGCGGTGAACTCGGTGCGCGGGCGCCGGTAGAGCTCCTGCGGGGTGCCGCAGTCCTGGAGCCGTGCACGGTCCATGACGGCGATCCGGTCGGCCAGGGTGAGCGCCTCGACCTGGTCGTGCGTGACGTAGAGGATGGAGACGTCCGGCAGTTCGCGGTGCAGACGCGCGAGTTCGGCGAGCATCCCGGACCGGAGCCGGGCGTCCAGCGCGGAGAGCGGCTCGTCGAGCAGCAGCACCGAGGGGCGGATGGCGAGCGCGCGGGCGATGGCGACGCGCTGCTGCTGGCCTCCGGAGAGCTCCCGGGGGTGGCGGTCGGCGTAGGCCGCCATGCCGACGAGTTCGAGGGCCTCGGCGACCCGGTCCGCGATCTCGGCCCTGGCGGCCTTGCGGGCCCGCAGCCCGAAGGCGACGTTCTCCCGGACCCGCATGTGCGGGAAGAGCGCGTACTGCTGGACGACCATGCCGATGCCCCGGCGGTGCGGGGGCAGCGCGGTCACCTCGCGGTCGCCGAGGAACACACGCCCGGCGGCGGGCCGTACGAACCCGGCGACGGCGCGCAGGGCGGTGGTCTTCCCGGAGCCCGAGGGGCCCAGGAGAGCCATGACCTCACCGGGTTCGACGGTGAGGTCGAGCCGGTCCAGGACGACGTTGCCGTCGTAGGCGACCGTGACCCCGTCGAAGCGGATACCGGAGGTCTTGGGGCCGCTCATGCTTCGGCCCGGGCGACGAGGTCCGGCAGTTCCGCCACCGAGCCGAGGACGTGCGTGGCGCCGTTGCGGGCCAGCTGGTCCTTGTCGTGGGCGCCGGTGAGGACGCCCGCGACGATCCCGGCCCCGGACCGTACGCCGCTGAGCATGTCGTACGAGGTGTCCCCCGCCACGGCGATCCGCCGCACGTCGTCCACCGCGCCGGTGCGCAGGAAGGCCGCGAGGACCATGTCCGGGTAGGGGCGGCCACGGCCGCCCGCGTCGGCGGGGCAGAGCGTCAGCGGGACGAGGTCCTGCCATCCCAGGGCACGCAGGATCGCGTCCTGGGTGGTCCGGGCGAACCCGGTGGTCAGCACGACCGTACGGCCCTCGGCGGTGAGGCGCTCCACGGCCTCACGCGCTCCGGGCAGCGCGGCGATGCGGCCTCCGTCGACGAGCGCTCCGTACGCCTCCTCGAAGGCCCCGTTGGCACGCCGGGCCTTCTCCTCGTCGCCGAACAGGTGCCGGAAGACGGATATCTTCGACTCGCCCATGGTGGCGCGTACGTAGGCGAGCTGGGCCGCGTGCTCGGCCGATCCGGGGCGTACGCCGAGGTGTTCGGCAGCGGCGGAGAACGCCTCCTCCACGAGCCCGCCGTCGGCGACCGTCGTGCCGGCCATGTCCAGGACGACGAGGTCCAGCCTGTCGTTGTGCGTCGATGTCACGGGTGTCACCAGCCCAGTTCGTCTGCGGTCGATTCGGCGATGGCGGGCGAGCAGGTCATCCCGCGCCCGCCGGGCCCGGTGACCAGCCAGACGCCCTCGCGCACCTGCTGGCGGTGGACGACGCGGCTGGTGTCGGTGCACTGGGCGTAGACCCCGGCCCACCTGCGGCGTACGCGCGGCAGGGGACGGCCGAGGAAGGACTCGACGACACCGGTGAGGTGCTCGTACGGCTCCTCGACGGTGTCGAAGGCGAAGGGGTGCTCGTACTCGTGGGTGTCGCCGATGGTGAGTCCGCCGTCGCGGCGCTGCACCATGAGCAGCTGCATCCGGTGGGCGGCGGCGGTCGGCGCCTGCGGCTGTCCGGAGTCGAAGGCGTCGAGTGCGCCTCCGGCGTAGGCAGGGTAGTAGCGGAAGCTGTCGGGGTCGGCCACCGAGGTGGTGAGCGGCTCGCCGAGCGGGTCCGTCTGCATCATCTGCAGACGGACGCGGCGTACCGGCAGGCCGGGGCCGGCCAGCTCGCGGACGAGGCCGCCCAGCCAGGCGCCCGTGGCGAGGACGACCGTGTCACCGGTGTGGACGTCGCCGTGGTCGTCGCGCACGGAGGCGGTGCCCGTCACCTCGCGGACCTCCCGCCCGCCGAGGTAGGTGTACTTCCCCGACGCCAGCAGCGCCCGCTTCAGGGCGAGCTGGGCGGTACGCGGCTCGACGGCCGCATCCCGCTCGCACCACAGGGCCGCCTCGAAGGCGCCTCGCAGGGCGGGGTTCACGGCCCGTGCCTCATCTGCGGTGAGCAGCTTGTAGCCGCGGGCCGCCGCGTCGGGCCTCGCCACGGCCGCCTCCGCCACGGCGAGTTCCAGCCCGGTGCGGAGCGGGGTGAGCGATCCGCAGGGCCGGAATCCGAGGTCCGGCACCAGCTCACCGATGGACGCCCACAGCTCCCGGGCCCGCAGTGCGGTCTCCAGCTCCTCGCCGGCCGCCCGGCCGCTCACCCAGATCTGTCCGAAATTGCGGAGGGATGCCCCGCGCGCCTCGCTCTCCCGCTCGATCTGTACGACCTCGTGGCCGCGCTTCACTGCATGCCAGGCGTGCATGGTTCCCACCACGCCGGCTCCTACGACGATGACTCTCACGACGGCAACGCTCCTCGCGGCGGATGGCGCGCACGGGACCGTACGGCGACGGAACGGTGAACTGGACGTCAAGCTTGGACTAGACCCGTTATCTTGTCGTGATGAAACGGGGGCGTCCACCCCGTCACCCCGCCGGACCGGGGCGTCAGTCCTGGCGTCCCGGCCGGACGAGGACGTCGGTCCGGGCGTCCCGGCCGGAACAGGACGTCAGTCCTGGCGTCCCAGCCGGGCCGTGAAGGAGAACCGGTCGCCACGGAAGAGGGTCCGCACTCGCTCCAGCGAACGCCCCCGCGAATCGCGCGAGGAGCGGTGCAGCAGGAGCATCGGAAGCGCGGGCGGCGTCCCGATCAGCAGCGCCTCGCGCGGGGTCGCGAGCACGGTCTCGATGCGTTCGTCGGCGTCACCGAAGGAGACGCCGAGCCGCTCGCTCAGGTAGGTGTAGAAGGAGGAATCGGGGTCGAACTCCACATCGAGGCGCGGGACACGGGCGACGGTGACGTACGTGCTCTCCAGGCCGACCCGCTCCTCGTCGGCGAGCAGGACGCGCTCCATGTGCCACACGGGCTCGCCACGCGGCACCTCGATCTCGGCGGCCAGGGCGCCGGGGCAGGGGAACTGTTCGAGCCCGATGAGATGACGGCCGGGCGTGCGGCCCTGGCGGCGGACACCCTCGGTGTAGCTGGCCAGCGAGAGAGGCTGTTCGAGCTTCGGGCCGGCCACCACGGTGCCGCGCCCCTGCCGGCGCAGCCGGCCCTCCAGCAGCAGTTCGCGCAGGGCCTGCCGCACGGTTTCGCGCGAGACCTCGTAGCGCAGCGCCAGGTCCCGCTCGGTGGGCAGCAGTCCGCCCTCGCCCAACTCGTCCAGGAGGACCGACACCTGCGCCTTGACGGCGTAGTACTTCGGGATGCGGCCGTGCTCCGGGATGCCGGAGCGGATCGGTGCGCCAGGTGCCTGGTCGTTCGGATAGTCCACGGCCCGATGGTGTCAGACGGAGGTGAACGGGCCGCCCCGGTGGGGCGCGGACGGACGGTGGGCGCCCGACCGTGTTCCGCGCGGACGGACAGCGGACGCCCGACCGTGTGCCGCTCGCACGATGCCGCCCGCGGTGGATCCGTCTCAGTCGGTCAGCGCCTCTTCGAAGCGTGCGTACGCCTCCTCGCCGAAGAGCACGAAGCGCACCTCGGCCACCGGGGGAAGGGCCGCTTCCCGCACCGTGCGGACGGCGATCCGGGCCCCGTCGTCCAGCGGCCAGCCGTAGACGCCCGTCGAGATCGCTGGGAAGGCGACCGTGCGGGCGCCCAGTTCCGAGGCGAGCCGCAGGGACTCCCGGTAGCAGGAAGCCAGCAGCGCGGAACGGTCCTCGTCGCGCGACCAGACCGGTCCCACCGTGTGGATGACGTGCTCCGCGTGCAGCCGTCCGGCCGTCGTCGCCACCGCCTGCCCGGTGGCGAGTCCCTTGCCGTGGTGCGAGGCCCGCAGGGCGCGGCAGGCGGCGAGGATCTCGGGCCCGCCCCGCCGATGGATCGCGCCGTCCACCCCGCCGCCTCCGAGGAGGGAGGAGTTGGCGGCGTTGACCAGGGCGTCGGCGCGCTGTTCGGTGATGTCTCCGCGTACGAGGACGATGTGGGGCCGTGTCGTCATGCGGTCATCCTGCCGCAACCCTCCCGGGGCGCTCCCGACAGGACACGGCCGCCGCCCGCCGGTACCGGACCACGAGCTGTCCCCGCCGGCCATGGTCAGGGCGCTCGACCCGGCCCTGGGGTCACGCGTCACCCTCCGGCCGGTGTCGAGGACCCGGCCGCCTACGGAACCGCGTCGCCGGAACGGCCGGACCGGGACCCGGCCGGACGGCTGTCCGGCTCCGCGTCCGGGCCGTCGGCCGTACGGACGCGGCCCCGCACGGTGTCGTGGATCCGCTCGACGGTGCCGTTCTCGTGCCACCAGGTGAAGTACCAGTACACGGTGGGCCAGGGCGGGAAGGACTTGGGCAGCCGGCGCCATGCGCACCCCGTCCGCGCCACGTAGAGAAGCGCGTTCACGATACGTCGGCGCGGGTGCTTCTCCCGCCGCCCGCCCTTCGGGCCGCCCCTCGCCGCCGGCAGCAACGGCTCGACCAGGACCCACTGCTCATCCGTCAGATCCGACGGGTATCCACTCCCGGTGCCACTCACGCAGGGGTCAACGACCTCTGCGATCGCGGGACACGACGGACGGCGGACGCGGACTCGGCGGCACCTGGAACAGGCCGGGTGCGGGAAGGGCCGACGCGCCGTCAGGTGTGCGGCTGAAGGCTCGTCAGTTAGCCGATCTCGGAGATGTCCTGAGCGAGCTCCGCCGGACCGGCCTCGGGGTCCAGCACCGGGACGCTCTCCCGGCGCAGGGCCCGCAGGGCGTGCCACCTCCCTCACGGTGCCCAGACCCACAGGCAGGCAGGCTCACAGGCACTTCGTGGTGGTGGCCCTCGGCGAAGCGCTGTCAGGCTTCAGGCCGCCGGTCGCCGTGGCGTACGGGCTCCCACCCGACGCCTCTGACATCCACCGGCTTCGACCTTCGACCGGGGAAGCGGCGGCAGGTGCCCTCAGGGCCCGCCGCCGCTTCCCCGGTCGTCAGACTCCCGTCAGCAGCGCCTCCAGCGCCGCCGCCGTCTCCGGGTGACGGCCGACGAGCACCGCACCCGAGGGCTCCTGGGCCTCCGCAGCCCAGGTGCCTTCGCACCCCAGCAGCTCGGCCAGGCTGTCGCACGTCTCCGGGTGGGCGGCGAGCAGCGCGGCACGGCCGGCCGCGGCGCCCCCGGTCGCCGCCGGAGCGGCGGCCGCCGTCTCCGGGGCGGCCTCCCACGGCGGGACCCAGGCGTCCAGAGCCGCGAGGCGCCCGGGGAAGACGCGGCCGGCCTCGCGTACGAGCAGCGGGGTGAGGTCGGCGCCCTCCGCCCGCAGAGTGGTGATCAGGGTGGGCAGCCAGGGCAGCAGCACCGGGTCGGGCAGCCGTGCGAACGCCTTCGACACCGCTTCGACGACGAAGCCGGCCAGCTGCGGCACGGGTTCCAGGGCGTGCAGGAAACCGCTGAGGTAGCGCGGATAGGCCGGCACCACCAGGGGGTTGTCCAGCAGTGCGTCGCACCGCTCCCGCAACTCGGCGCGGGAGAGCTGCCCGAGCTGCACCTGGGCCGCCCAGAGCAGCGCCGTCCTGGACGGCTCCCGCGGGTGCGACTGCGCGAAGGCGAGGTCCAGCTGGGTCCGGTCGCAGCCGAGCGAGAGCGCCAGGCTCTCCATGCTGAAGAGGAAGCCCAGCATCGCGGCGACCTGGCGGACGGTCGCGTCCTCGTCGGTGAACGCTGTCGGCAGGAGCGTGCAGTAGTGCGCGTATCCCGTCTTGGCGAAGGACTCGATCCACGACGGCAGCACCGGCCGGGTGATCCGGTAGTACGCCAGGAGCCGGCGCACCCTGCGCAGCACCTCCGGGGCACCGTCGACACTGCGCTCGGTGGCCAGCACCTCCAGGGCGCGCGTGCCCAGCTCGTCCGCGAGACGGCCGCTGCGCAGGTGCAGCACGGCGTCCTCGACCGCGGCCAGGACCTGCGCCGTGGTGGCGTCCGGGGCGTACGCGGCGCGGCGCAGGCGCTGCTCCAGCACCTGCTCGATGCTGACGCCCTCGTAACCGAGTTCGATCAGCGCTCGCTGGTGGGTGCCGAGGGCGAGGTCCCAGGACTCCTGGACCGACTGCTTGCCCAGCTCCCGTTCGCCCATGATCGGCCGTGCGGCGCCGTGCGGCATGAGGTGACGCAGCATCCAGAGGACGTCGGAGCACTGCCGCAGTTCCGGCTGGGACGTCATGTCCAGCAGGGCCCGTTGCACACCGCGCTGCTGGAGCTTGAGGTTCAGCGGGGCGAGGCGGTCGTGCACGTCGCGGGCGAGGGGCGGCAGCGCGTCGTAGCCGACCTGGCCGATCCGGTCGCCACCCATGAGGATCTCGACGAGACGGCGTACGTCCCGCCTGCCCGGCACGGTCTCCTTCTCGATGCAGGTGACCGCCGCGTCCTGGAAGTCGTACGGGGTCGGCCTGGCCCGGTCGCGCATGCCGGCCAGCAGGATCGATGTCTCGAACACGGCGATGGCGTCGGCGGTGGAGGCGAGATAGCCGTTCCTGCGGGCGGAGCGCACGATCTCCACCGACCAGCCGAGGAGCTCCGCCTCGTCCAGCCGGTCGAGGGCGGGCGGGCTCTTCAGGAAGCCGGACAGCTTGTCGGAGGGAGCCTCCGGCGCCACGGGGACGGCTGCGGCAGCCGTCCTGCGAGGCTTCGCCGCCTTCCTGGTGCCTGCCTGACCCGTGAGACGGAACGGCTGCACCCGGGTGCGCTTGAGGTTCTTCGCCCATTGGGTGGCTGCGATCGACACGGACCCGGCGGCGAGGCCGAACTGCGCCTCGATCGCCGTGTGGCTCGACGGGATCAGGCCGTGCTGCCAGGTGCTCCCGCTCGGCGGGCTGATCTCGAAGGTGTCGCTGCCGTGCACGCCGAACTCCTCGACACGGCTGGACGCGTGGAACGCGCCGCAGACGTAGAGGCAGTCCTCGGGGTCGGTGCCCGTCGCGGCCAGGTGCTCGCGCATCCGGGTCCACATGTGGCGCTCCCGGTCCTCGTCCACCCGTACGCGGTCGGTGTCCCCGGGCGCCAGACGGCGGAAGAGGCTGCCGATCAGGAGCATGACCTGACGGTAGGTGTCGTGGTCGCTGTCGCCGAGCGGCAGCTCGACGTACTGGTGCCACCACTCCGACCAGTGCCGCACGCGGCCGTGGTGCAGGAGGTGCTCCTCCAGCTCGGCGAACCGGGGACGGAGGTCACCGATCTCCACCCCCACCGCGTCGCCGTGCAGCGCCGCCTCATCCTCCGCGGGCGGTGCGTCCGGGGCGTCCGCGCCGGCGGGCTCGGACGCCCCGGCCTGCCACTGGAACACGTGGTCCGAGGACCGGTCGACGAGGACCAGTTCGACACCCGGGGTGTCCAGCGCGTAGGCGATGGCCTGGTACTCGGCCGACGCCTCCGTGATCGGGGCGATCACCGAGAGCGGTGCCCACTCCGCGGGGAAGCCCCTGACCTCGCTCGCGAACGCCTGGACGGCCACCGGCAGCCGGCAGTTCCTCAGCTCCGGCAGGAGCGGCGCCATGTCCTCGCACAGCTCCAGGTACACGACCTTCGGCTGCTTCTCCCGCAGCCGCCGTGCCATCGCGACCGCCGAGGCGGGCGAGTGGTGACAGACGGGGAAGATCTCCAGCGGCTCGCGCACGGCGCGGTCCACGTCGTCGACGATGCCCAGGAGAATGCCCTGGAGTGCGTCCGGACCGTCGGCGAACTCTGTCGCGGCCGCCTGCAGTTGTCCTCGGAGCGCCTCGAAGGGCGTCCCTTCGCCGGGGGCGCTCACGACAGGGTGGCGATCGCGTCGCGGCCGCCCTCCAGGAACTCCGGCCAGGAGCCGCCCTGTTCCTTGCTGCGGGGTTCGACGATGCCGTGCAGGTACTTGTTGAGGATGGCCAGGTCCTCGGGTTCGCGCCGGGCCAGCGAGCCGACGAGTGAGGAGGCGAGGGTGCGGGCGGTCAGTTCGCGTTCGCCGAAGAAGTTGCTGTGCAGGATCGCGTCCTCCAGTACGCCGATCTGCTCGGCGCTCGACAGCGCGGACTCCAGCTTCTCGTCGTCGCTGCCCGCCGCGGCGGAGGAGGCACGCAGGTCGGCGAAGCTCTGCAGCAGCACGTCGAGCAGGGTCGGCGGCACGTCCAGCTCGATCCGGTGGCGGCGCAGCAGCTCCTCGGTGCGGAAGCGGACGATCTCCGCCTCGCTCTTCTTGTTCGTCACCACCGGGATGCGGACGAAGTTGAAGCGGCGCTTGAGCGCGGACGACAGGTCGTTGACGCCGCGGTCGCGGCTGTTGGCCGTGGCGATGACGGAGAACCCCGGCTTGGCGAAGACGATGTTGTCGCTGTCCATCTCGGGGACGGAGATGTACTTCTCCGACAGGATCGAGATCAGCGCGTCCTGGACGTCGCTGGTGGAGCGGGTGAGCTCCTCGAAGCGGCCGATCGCCCCGGTCTCCATCGCGGTCATGATCGGTGAGGGGATCATCGACTCCCGCGACTGCCCCTTGGAGATCACCATGGACACGTTCCAGGAGTACTTGATGTGGTCCTCGGTGGTGCCGGCCGTGCCCTGCACCACGAGGGTGGAGTTGCGGGAGATGGCCGCCGAGAGCAGCTCGGCCAGCCAGCTCTTGCCCGTGCCCGGATCGCCGATGAGCAGCAGCCCGCGGTCGGACGCCAGGGTGACGATGGACCGCTCGACGAAGCTGCGGTCGCCGTACCACTTCTGGGAGATCTCGCGGTCGAGGCCGTCGGAGCGCTCGGATCCCAGGATGAACAGGCGGACCATCTTGGGCGAGAGCCGCCAGGAGAAGGGCTTGGGGCCGTCGTCGACCGACTCCAGCCAGTCCAGCTCATCGGCGTACTTGATCTCGGCGGGCGCGCGCAACAGGTCGGACATGTGTGTGCCTTTCTAAGATTTCGGGTTCGGCTGCACCGGGCCGCGAAGGCCTCAGGTGAGGAAGGTCTTGAGCTCGTGGACGAGCTTGCGTATGTGGCCGGAGAGCACCGGCGTCCCCTGGTCCTTGAAGCGTTCCCGGAACCACGGGTTCACGCTGGCGCGGCCGGAACTGGTCACCGATCCGACGGGGATGAACTTGGCTCCGGAGCGGTGGATGGCGGCCATGCTCTCGAACAGCGGCTCGGTCTGCCATTCGTAGAAGTCGGAGATCCAGACCACGACGGTGTTGCGGGGTTCGGCGATCTTGGGCTGGGCGAGCGCCATGGCGACGGTGCCGTCGGTGCCGCCGCCGAGGTTGGTCCTCAGCAGGGTCTCGAACGGGTCGTGCACCCATGGGGTGAGGTCGAGCGCCTGGGTGTCGTACGCGATGAGGTGGACGTCCACCTTGGGCAGGCCCGCGAAGATCGAGGCCAGGATGGTGCAGTTGACCATCGAGTCCACCATCGAGCCGGACTGGTCGACGACCACGATCAGCCTCTGCGGTGTCGTCCTGCGCGCCGTGTGGCGGTAGAAGAGGCGGTCGACGTAGAGCCGTTCCTCCTCGGGGCTCCAGTTGGTGAGGTTCTTCCAGATCGTGCGGTCCAGGTCCAGGTTGCGGAACACCCTCTTGGGCGGCACCGAACGGTCCAGGGCGCCGACGGTCGACTTCTCCACCTGGGTGCGGAGCACCTCGGCGACCTCGTCGACGAAGCGCCGGATCAGTGCTTTGGCGTTGGCCAGGGCGACACCGGACAGGTTGTCCTTGTCGCGCAGCAGTTGTTCGATCAGGGACATGCTCGGCGTCAGCTGCTGGGCGAGGTGGGGGTCGGCGAGGACTTCGCGCAACCGCATGCGCTTGACGAGTCCTGCCTCGATGGAGCCGAGTTCCGGACCGATCTCGGGGATCAGACGGCTCAGGTCAGGCGTCCTGCCGCCGCCGCCCGTGCCGGTCGGAGCGGCGGCCCTGCCTCCGGATCGCCCGCCGCGCAGCTCGCCCGGCTTGCAGCCGAGCGCACGCTCCAGCCAGCCCGCGTCGGACTGCCACCGGGACAGCCGGCCCGCGGAGACGGCGCCGGGCGGCGAGTGGAAGACGTTGAGCAGCACCTTCGACACGAGCGCGGCACGCCGCACCTCGGCGGCCCGGTCACGGCTGTCGCCGTCCACCTCCGGGTCGCCGACCGTGTCAGTGGTGGTGCCGGTGTCCGTGTCGCCGTCGGAGTCGTCTTCCGTCTCCGCCGTCGGCACCATGAGGTCCTCGAACTCGGAGGCGAGCCCGGGGTGGCGCTGCACCACCGAGTCGACGGAGGCGCGCGGGTCCAGCAGTGCGGCCGGCAGGCCGATGTCCTTGACCACGGCGAGGCTCGCCGACTCCAGGGCCGCGTGCTCCTCGGGGTCGAAGAGCTGGGCGAGCAGGCGCCAGTACATGACCTGGCGGCGGTTGTCGTGCGCGCTGTCCCCGGTCACCCCGGGGTCCGGCTGTCCGGTCATTTCCGCAGCAGCCTTCCCGCACGCTCGCTCAGCACCTTCGCGGCGTCGGTGGCGGCTTTCTCGGCCCTCACCCCTGCCTTGTCGGCCGTCCCCCCGGCCCACGCGCCCGCGTGCACCGAGGTGACCTTCTTCCGCACCGTGGTCTCGACGGCCAGCGGCTGTACGGCGAACTCCCCCGCGTCCCAGCGGATCAGGGCCACACAGGCGCCGGACCCGGCCACCGTCCCGGGAGTGAGCGGCCCGGCGGCCGGTATGCGGTCGGTGTCGACGCGCAGGTCGACCCCGGCGACGGTGAAGGTCAGCACGCCGTCGTCGTCCGTGCGGGCGGTGTAGCCCTCGAGGAAGACGGGTACGGCGATGCGCGCCGGGTGCCGGTCCAGGGGCGCCGTCGCCGGGGCGGTCGCGGTGGGCAGGGCCACACGGGCCGTGGCGAAGACCTCGGCGGGCTCTCCGGGGCGGGCGTGCTCGTCGCTCCAGACGAGGTCGCCCTCGGCGGTGACGGGCATACCGGTCAGGTCCATCGAACGGCCCTCGCCCGCGGCCGCGAGGAGCGACATGTGCGGGCGCATCAGCTGCCAGATCCCGGCTCCGACGACGGTGTCGGGTTTCGGCACCGACACGCTGGCGCGCACGAGGCGGGACGGTGATCCGTCCGCGGGCTCGAACACCGCGTGCACCTGTGCCTGTGCGGCGGTCGCGTGCTCCTGTACGTCGATGCCGAGGGGGAGCAGCCGTCCGTCGGCGGTCCCGGTGACCGGCGTCGCGGCGGCGCCGGGCACCGTCAGCAGCATCCCCCGCGACCAGAGGTCGGCCCAGCGGCGCACCGGGAGGCGCTCCATGGACGAGCCGGGGCAGGACGCGGCGAGTTCCGCGGCGAAGCCGTCGAGGAGGGAGGCGAGCCGGCGCAGGGACGGGTCGGGCAGCATCGCGGTGACGACCTCCGCCGCCCCGGACACCACCTCGTGGTCGATCCCCTGCCACCCGCAGCGCGCCAGGTCGGAGAGCCAGGCACGGGCCGCCGCCAGCAGGTTGGCCTCCGGCCGGACCCCTGCCTCCGACGCGGCCGCCCGGCCGCGCGTCCGGCCCGCGGCCTCCTCGACACGGTCCAGCAGGGCGTCGTGGACGGAGCCGAGCAGCGCGGTGCGCGCGGCGGCCAGGGCCACGAAGTGGTCCTCGCCCGCCGCTCCGGCGGCGGCCTTCGCCGTCGCCTCGGCGACCCTGGCGGCCAGCGGTGTACCGGTCACGGCGTCGGCGAGCAGCGTCGGGCCGGCGGTCCCGGACGGCTGGGGACGGAGCAGGCCGGCGACGAGGGCCAGGTCGAAGGCGTCGACGGCCGCGAGTGCTTCGTCCAGCCCGTCGACGGGCCCGGTGAGGAGATCGGCGCGCATCACGCCACCGCCCTGGTCGGCGGGAAGAAGTGCATCTCGGGCAACGGCACGGTGACCGGGGTGTGTTCGAGATAGGCCAGGTGGCGCAGGAACCTGCTGAACACGGAGGCGGCGGCCTTGGTCGCGTCCGCCTGGGGGCGGGTGCTCCGCATCGCGGAGGCGAGCACCGCTCCGTCCGCGTCCCCTTCCGGGACCTCGATCTTCAGGTAGCGGACGACTCGCCCGGCGCCGTACTGGAGGACCGCCTCGTTGACGAGGGCTCCGATGTGGTTGCAGAACGAGCCGCGCGCACCGCCGCAGGGCCGGTTGTTGTTGGTGCTGCAGGCGAACGCGTACGTCCCGGCCGCGACGGACGAGACGTAGACCCGCCCGATGTCCGAGCCGCTGGACACCACGCCCTGCAGGCGTCCGTCGGCCAGCTCGACGAACGGAACCTTGGCGAGCTTGCGCGGCCTCGCGGGTGGTGTCACCCGGGCCGTGCTCGACCTCTCCCAATCCGACAACGCGCCATCTCCAATGCACAGCTGAGGGGGTGTTCCCGCCCGACCGGCGGAACACCACTGAACTTACTGGCGCCCACTGACAACGCCGTCGTCACGGATGGGAGGAGGCCGGGCCGTCGGAGAGACCGGTGACCCGCATCGTGATGTTCAGCCGCCCGGAGTTCAGTCCGGTGGCCGGGTCGCCGGTGCCCTCGTGGACCCTCGGCACCCCGTGGTAGGCGAAGCGCGAGGGGCCGCCGAGGACGAACAGGTCGCCCGAGGCGAGCTCGATGTCGGTGTACGGCCTCGTCCGGGTCTCGGTGTTGCCGACGCGGAACACGCAGGTGTCGCCGATGGAGAGGGAGACGACAGGGGCGGAGGACCTCTCGTCCTTGTCCTGGTGCATGCCCATCCGGGCCTGCCCGTCGTAGAAGTTGATCAGCGCGGTGTCCGGGGTGTACCCCTCGGCGTCCGTGTCGTCGCCGTACGCCGCCAGGAGTGCCTGACGGCCGAGCCGCACCATCCAGTCGGGGAACGCCGCGACCCGCCGGCCGTTCACGTCGTCCGCGGTGCGCGTGTACCGGTAGGGCTGCCAGTGCCAGCCGACGCACACCGTCCGTACGGACATGACGCCGCCACGCGGCAGCCGGGTGTGCCGGATGGGGACGGGCCCGGTCGCCCAGGCCCGGCACGCCGTGACGAGGTCGCGCTGCCGGGCGGGCGGGAGCCAGTCGGGTACGTGCCAGGCTCCGGGGGCGACCTCCAGCGCGGGGCGCGGGATCAGGGCGCTCATGACGCCTCCCGCCCCGGCGGCTGCGCGGTGATCCGGCCGCTGCGTACCTCCCGGGTGCTCCGGGCGGTGGCGCCGCGCGGCCCGTGCGCGGCTGCGCCGGGGCCGGCGAGCGCCGGGAGCCGGGGGCCCCGGAGGGAGGCGAAGGCCCGGGGGCGGACCGGACCCCACGCGGCGCCGTCCCTGTCGCCGGCCGGCGGTGACTTCGTGCAGGGCAGCATCGGTGCGCCTTCCTCGCGGTCCCGGAGGTACGTTCGCGCGCCTCCGGAGGGCGGCCGTCAGGCCGTTCGGTGGGGGTTTTCCAGGTCCAGCAGCTGCCGCTTGCGGTCGAGGCCGCCCGCGTAGCCGGTGAGGGCGCCGGTCGCGCCGATCACACGGTGGCAGGGGCGCACGACCAGCAGCGGGTTGGCTCCGATCGCGGTGCCGACCGCACGGACCGCCGCGCGCGACGCGCCGATCCGTGCGGCGATCTCCCCGTAACTGAGGGTGGTGCCGTACGGGATGTCGTCCAGGGCCTCCCAGACGCGCCGCTGGAAGTCGGTGCCCCGGCCGGCCGCGTACTCGATGTCGAAGCCGTCCCTGCTCCCTGCGAAGTACGCACGCAGTTCGCCGGTGATCGCGGTGAACGCCTCCGCGTCCCGCGTCCAGCCGTCCTGGACCGTCGCGCCGCCCTTCTGGCCCGGCACCGAGAGGGAGACGAGGGCGGTGCCGCCCGTGGCGGTGGGCGACTCCTCGCCCACCAGCAGCAGTTCGCCGAGCGGGCTGTCGGTCGTGGTGTAGAGCGTCATGGTCGCGGTCCTTCCGGTTCTCTTGCGTATACGTCTGCCGTGCGGCGTCCGGCGCGCTCGGACCGGCGGGATTCGGACGTCGGGCTGCGGGCGTCCGGCACCGTCATGCCGCGACCGCGCGGCGCCGGTCCGTGGCGGCGCCCCAGAAGTGGTGCATGGCGTACGTCCGCCAGGGACGCCATGCCCCGGACCGAGCCGGGTCCGCCCCCGTGTGCCGCATTCCGGCCAGGGCGGCCACGTCGCCGGTGAGCAGCACGTCGGGGTCGCCGAGCGCCCGCATGCGGATGTAGCCGGCCGTCCGGGGACCGACACCCCGCAGGCCGAGGAGTTCCCTCTCCGCCTGGTCCCGGTCGGCCCCCGGGTCGAGCCCGATCCGCCCGTCGGCCAGGGCGGCGGCGACGGAGCGCAGGGTGTCGCGCCGCGCGGCGGGGACGCCCAGCTCGTCGAGGCCGGCCCCGGCCAGGTCACCGGCGTCGGGGAAGGTGCGGGTGAGGGTTCCGCTGGGCACCTGGAGGGGTGCGCCGTGGGCCTGCACCAGGGCGCTGCCCAGCCGGCGTCCGGCGGCCACGGAGACCTGCTGGCCGAGGACGGCCCGGACGGCAAGTTCGTGGACATCTGCGGTTCCGGGGGCGCGCAGCCCCGGTGTACGGGCGACGAGCGGGGCGAGCGCGGGTACGGCGCCGAGGCGCTCGGCGACGGCGTGGGGGTCGGCGTCCAGGTCGAAGAGGCGGCGCATCCGCTGGGTGGCGGTCGTCAGGTCGCGCAGGTCACCCAGGTGGAGACGGCACTCCAGCCAGCCGTCGCCGGTCCGCTCGCGGACCTCGGCGATGCCGGTGCCGTGCGGCAGACGCAGGGTGCGCCGGTAGGTGCGCCCGCCGTGCTCGCCGGTCATCTCCTCGATGCCGGTGAGGGCACGGGCCGCGAGGTGGTCGAAGATCCGGTCCGCTGCGTACGGTCCCCGGTGGGCGAGCCTCAGCGGCACTCCCCCGGCCCCGTCGGCCGTGCCGACGGAGCCGAAGCGGGAGGACCGTCCGGGCGGGGCGGCGCGCAGCTCGCCGGGGGTGAGGGCGTAGATCTCCCGGACCGTGTCGTTGAACTGCCGCACGCTGGCGAAGCCCGAGGCGAAGGCGATCTCGGCGGCCTGGAGGGTGGTGGTCTGGAGCAGGACCCGTGCGGTGTGGGCGCGCTGGGCGCGGGCGAGGGCGATGGGTCCGGCCCCGACCTCCGCGTTCAGCTGGCGCTGCACCTGGCGGGCGCTGTATCCGAGGCGGGCGGCCAGCCCGGCGACGCCTTCCCGGTCGACGACTCCGTCGCCGATCAGCCGCATCGCGCGGCCGACCAGGTCGGCACGGGCGTTCCAGTCGGCGGAGCCGGGCACCGCGTCGGGGCGGCAGCGCCGGCAGGCACGGAAGCCGCCTCCCTGGGCGGCGGCCGCGGTGGGGAAGAACGTCACGTTCCGCCGCTTGGGCGTGGTGGCCGGACAGCTGGGGCGGCAGTAGATCCCCGTCGTGGACACGGCGAAGAAGAACTCGCCGTCGAACCGGGCGTCGCGGCTGCTCACCGCCTCGTACCTGCTGTCGTCACTGGTCATGCCTCAAGGGTGCGGCATGACCGGCACCCGTGCTGGCGGAAATCGGACACGGCGGTCGGCGGCACGACACACTTCAGTTCTCTTACGTGTCTATGATTGGAATCATTCCAGAAAAGTGATTGACTGCGTGGATGATCGAAGCCGAGACCAGGACGCTCCTCCGCGGAGCGTCGTTGCGGGTGACCCGATGCCGGGTCACCGCGCTCCCGGCCGTCCACGCGGCCCCGCCCGCCGATGTCCGTACCCGCCTCATCCGGGTGCACACACGCATCGGCGCGGTCCCGGCCCGAGCCGTCCAGGACGTGCTCACGACGCTCGTCGACGCCGGACCGGCGCGGCGGATCGACCTGTCGAATTCACCGGCACGGCACGAAGCGCGGTCCCCGGACGAAGGGCAGTCCCCGGCCGCCACCGGGCGAGCCCCTCAGGGGCCGGAGCCGGTGCACGGAAGTCTTCACACGGAGGAGCAGAACCATTTCTGACAACACGAAGCCGCTGACCACTGCCGCCGGCGCGCCGGTCGCGAACAACGAGAACGCCGTCACCGCCGGTCCGCGCGGCCCGATGCTGCTCCAGGACGTCTGGTTCCTGGAGAAGCTGGCGCACTTCAGCCGTGAGGTCATCCCGGAGCGTCGTATGCACGCCAAGGGATCGGGCGCCTTCGGCACCTTCAAGGTGACGCAGGACATCACCCGTTACTCCAGGGCCGCGCTCTTCTCCGAGGTCGGCAAGGAGACCGAGCTCTTCGCCCGCTTCTCGACCGTCGCCGGTGAGCGCGGGGCGGCGGACGCCGAGCGCGACATCCGCGGTTTCGCCCTCCGCTTCTACACGGAGGAGGGCAACTGGGACGTGGTCGGCAACAACACGCCGGTCTTCTTCCACCGCGACCCCCACCACTTCCCGGACCTGAACCGCGCCGTCAAGCGCGACCCGCGCACCAACCTGCGCTCGGCCGAGAACAACTGGGACTTCTGGACGAGCCTCCCCGAGGCCCTGCACCAGATCACCATCGTGATGTCCGACCGAGGCATCCCGGACGGCTACCGCCACATGCACGGGTTCGGCTCGCACACCTACTCGTTCATCAACGAGAGCAACGAGCGCTTCTGGGTGAAGTTCCACTTCCGCACCCAGCAGGGCATCAAGAACCTCACCGACGCCGAGGCCGCGGCGGTCGTCGCCGACGACCGCGAGTCCTCCCAGGCGGACCTGTTCGACGCCATCGAGCGCGGCGACAACCCGAAGTGGACCTTCTTCATCCAGGTCATGCCGGAGGCGGACGCGGCGACGTACCGCTACCACCCCTTCGACCTGACCAAGGTCTGGTCCAAGAAGGACTACCCGCTCATCGAGGTCGGCGAGTTCGAGCTCAACCGCAACCCGGAGAACTACTTCGCCGACGTGGAGCAGGCCGCGTTCACCCCGGCGAACCTCGTGCCCGGCGTGGGCGCCTCGCCCGACCGCATGCTGCAGGGCCGGCTGTTCTCCTACGGTGACGCCGCCCGCTACCGCGTCGGTGTCAACCACCACCAGATCCCGGTGAACCAGCCCCGCGGCGCGAAGAACGTCAACACCTACCACCGCGACGGCCAGCTGCGCGTGGACGGCAACCAGGGCGCGGTCCCCGGCTACACCCCGAACAGCTACGGCCGTTGGGCGGAGCAGCCGCAGTTCGCCGAGCCCGGCCTGGCGCTCGACGGTGCCGCCGCCGACCGGTTCGACTACCGCGAGGACGACGACAACTACTTCGAGCAGCCCGGCAACCTGTTCCGGGCGATGACCCCGGACGAGCAGGACGCCCTGTTCGGGAACACCGCCCGGGCCATCGACGGCGCCTCGCAGGCCGTCGTCGAGCGTCACATCAGCCACTGCACGCAGGCCGACCCGGCCTACGGCGAGGGTGTGCGCAAGGCGATCGAGGCCCTGAAGGCCTCCAAGTAGGACCAGCCGGCCGCCGTACGCGAGGGGCCCCGGGCGACGCACGGTCGCCCGGGGCCCCTCGTGCCGTCGGCGCTACGCCAGCAGCGCCGTCCTCCCGAACATCTCGGCCGTGGCGCGCGCACTGGGGGTTCCCGCGTCGAGGTCGGCTCCCGCCTCGACCAGCGCCCCCACGATCGCGTCCTCACCCTTGAAGAGGGCCCCCGCCACCGGCGACTGGTCCCGGCCGTTGCGCAGATCGACGTCGGCGCCACGCCCGATGAGCGCGCGCACGGTCGCCGTGTGCCCGTGGTACGCGGCGAGCATGAGCGCCGTGTTGCCCCCGGCGTCCTGCACGTCGACCGGCAGGCCGTGGTCGAAGAACTCCAGGAGGTCTTCCGTACGCCCCTGCCTGGCCAGATCCGTCACGATCGAGACGAGTTGGTCGGTCTGTTCCTCGGAAAGCGGTTCCATGGCCCTATTTTAGGCGCGTCCCGGGAAACCCGCCGGAGCGGGCGACGCGGATCACATCGCCCACCGTGTCTGAACTTCACGAGAACTCCAGCGAAATGGCACGTGTGTGGATATCGTGCACGAGCGAGGGCGCATCCGTCAGTCCATGGGATCGGCGGATGCGCCCCGTTTGTGGGGATGCAACTGTGGCTGGGGGGTTCATGGGGCATGTCGAAATACCTGAATCGGATATATCCGGGCCCGTCGGGCTCGCGGGAGCACCACGACCGCGTACCGCCGGGTCCAGGAACCGCACGATGGCTCACACGCAGGTGTGGAGAGCCCCGACGACCGTCGGGCACGATCACGCGGAGCGACCGCGGACGAGGACGTCGTCCGTTCCGCGTGTGCCCTTCCTCGTCCTGACCGATCTGCTGGGCCTGGGGATTCCCGCCTGGCTCGTGCTGCGGGCCGGCGACCGACCGGGCCCGCTGACGGCCGCGGCGTCGGCGGCCCTGGTGTGGACCGGCGTGCGCGCGATGCGCGGCCGGTACGGGCACCGGCTGCCGGGAGAGGCTCCGGAGGCGCCTCACGCGCCCTTCGGCGACTGGCTGGCGCTCATCGGGGCGCTCGCCCTGCTCCTGGCCGTGACGGGCGGTGGCCTCGACCCGGCGACCGCCGTCGCGGCGCTGGTGCCGGGGCTGGCCCTGGCCCTCCTCGCCGGAGCCGTGGTCCGCCGGCGTTCGGGGGCGGGGGCGCGTGGGGGGCACCGTGTCCTCGTGGTGGGTGAGGCGGCCGGCCTGGACCGGGCGGTGAATCTGCTCAACTCCCGTACGGATCACCCGTACACGGCGGTGGCCGTGGTCCCGGTGGGCACGGAGGCCCTGGACTGCGGGACGCCCGTCCCGGGGCGGCTGGCGCCCCAACCGGCCGACGACGACGTGTCCACGGTGCTCGGCGGGGCCTTCGCCCATGACGCGGACCTCGTCCTCGTCGTGCCGGGCCCGCAGCTCGACGACGACCGGCTCCGCCGGCTGGCCTGGGGCCTGCACGACGGCGGACTGGCCCTCTGCGTCCTCTCGGACCTCTCGGGGATCGCCGCCGCCCGGGTGCGGCCCGCCTCCGCCGCCGGGCTGACGCTGCTGCACGTGACGCCTCCGCTGCGACGCGGTCCGCAGACCGTGCTCAAGACCGTGGTGGACCGGGCGGGTGCCGCGTTCGGGCTGCTGGCGCTCGCGCCGCTGTTCTTCGGGGTGGCCCTGGCGGTACGGCTCTCGTCGCCCGGCCCGGTGTTCCACCGCCAGACCCGGCACGGCCGGCACAACAGGCCGTTCACCATGTGGAAGTTCCGCACGATGGTGGCCGACGCGGAGGCCCGCAGGGAGCAGCTCTCGACGGCCAACGAGAGCGAGGGGCCGATGTTCAAGATGCGCCGCGATCCGCGGGTGACCCGGATCGGCCACGCCCTGCGCCGGACCTCCGTGGACGAGCTCCCGCAGCTCCTCAACGTGCTGCGGGGTGACATGTCCCTGGTAGGACCGCGTCCGCCGCTCCCCGAGGAGGTGTCGCGCTACGACGAACGGGAGCTGCGCCGCCTGGCGGTCCGTCCCGGCCTGACCGGCCTCTGGCAGGTCAGCGGCAGGTCGGACCTGTCCTGGCAGGAGACGGTGTCGCTGGACCTCTGGTACGTCGACAACTGGTCGGTGGCCACGGACATGGGCCTGCTGGCGCGGACGGTGCGCGCCGTCACCGACGGCCGCGGGGCGTACTGAGACGTGGTGGGGGGACACGAGGGGGGCCGTGTGCACGGGTTCAGGGCGTACCGCGGCCGCCCGGCCGGCCGGTCAGTCCCGGGGGGACTGCCGGCCGAGCCACCAGGCGTACGTGCGGGCGATGCCGTCCCGCAGGGGGATCTGCGGCTTGAAGCCGAGGGAGGACAGCCGGGAGACGTCCAGGAGCTTGCGCGGGGTGCCGTCGGGCTTCGAGGTGTCCCAGACGATGCGTCCCTGATACCCCGTCACGTCCTGCACGGTTGCGGCCAGTTCGCGGATCGTGAGGTCCTCGCCGCAGCCGACGTTGACCGGTTCCTCGCCGTCGTAGGTCTCCAGCAGCCGCGCACAGGCGGAGGCGAGGTCGTCGACGTGGAGGAACTCGCGGCGGGGGCTCCCGGATCCCCAGAGGGTGACCTCGTCCGCGCCGTCCCGCTTCGCCTCGTGGAAGCGGCGGATCAGGGCGGGCAGCACGTGCGAGGTCTCCAGGTCGAAGTTGTCCCCGGGGCCGTAGAGATTGGTGGGCATGGCGCTGATGTACGAGGCGCCGTACTGCCGGCGGTAGGACTGGATCTGCACGATGCCGGCGATCTTGGCGAGCGCGTAGGCCTCGTTGGTCGGCTCGAGCGGGCCGGTGAGCAGGGCGTCCTCGGGGATGGGCTGGGGGGCGTGCTTGGGATAGATGCACGAGGAGCCGAGGAACAGCAGCCGCTGGATCCCGGCGGCGTGCGCGCCCGCGATCACGGCGAGCTGGATGCGGAGGTTGTCCTCCAGGAACTGCACCGGGCTGGTGCTGTTGGCCATGATCCCGCCCACCTTGGCGGCGGCCAGCACGACCGCGTCCGGGCGGGCGTCCCGAAGGAACGCCTCGGTCGGCGCGGCCTCGCGCAGATCGAGCTCGTCCCGGCCGCGGGTGATCACCTCGTGGCCGTCGGCGGTGAGGCGGCGCACCAGCGCCGAGCCGACGAGGCCGCGGTGGCCCGCGACGAATATGCGGGCGCCGGGGCGCAGCAGGGGGCGGACGGATTCCTGGGGTGGGCCGGGGAGATCAGTCGTCATGGCTCGGATTCTGCCAGCAGCCCGGCGCCCGGGTGACTCTTTGTCTCATTCCGCTCATATCAAGCTATTTCGGTGAACCAATCGCCCCACGGGCGACCACAGAAGGGGGGAGTCATGGCGAAAACCGCACTCATCACCGGCGTGACCGGACAGGACGGTTCGTACCTGTCGGAGCTGCTGCTCGAGAAGGGGTACACGGTCCACGGGCTGATACGCCGTTCGTCGAGCTTCAACACGGAGCGGATCGACCACATCTACCAGGGGCCCGAGGAAGCGAATCGTTCCTTCGTGCTCCATCACGCCGACCTCTCCGACGGCGTCGCACTGGTGAACCTCCTGCGTGACGTACAGCCCGACGAGGTCTACAACCTCGGCGCCCAGTCCCATGTCCGGGTCTCCTTCGACGCCCCGCTGTACACGGGTGACGTCACGGGGCTCGGCGCGGTGCGGCTGCTGGAGGCCGTCCGGGCCAGCGGGATCGACACGCGGGTCTACCAGGCGTCGTCGTCCGAGATGTTCGGCGCGAGCCCGCCCCCGCAGAACGAGAAGACCCCGTTCCACCCGCGCAGCCCGTACAGCGTGGCCAAGGTCTACGCGTACTGGGCAACGGTCAACTACCGCGAGGCGTACGGAATGTTCGCCACGAACGGGATCCTCTTCAACCACGAGTCCCCGCGCCGCGGTGAGACCTTCGTGACCCGCAAGATCACCCGCGGGGTGGCGAGGATCAAGGCCGGTCTGCAGGACCGGCTGCATCTGGGCAACCTCGACGCCGTACGCGACTGGGGGTACGCCCCCGAGTACGTGGAGGCCATGTGGCGGATGCTCCAGTGCGACACCCCCGACGACTACGTGGTGGCCACCGGCGAGGGGGTCAGTGTCCGCCAGTTCCTGGAGTACGCCTTCGAGCACGCAGGCCTCGACTGGGCGGAGCACGTCCGCTACGACCCGAAGTACGAGCGTCCCAGCGAGGTCGACGCGCTGATCGGTGACGCGTCCAAGGCGGAGGAACTCCTCGGCTGGAAGCCGGAGGTGAAGTCGCGCGAGCTGGCACGGATCATGGTGGACGCGGACATCCGGCTGCTGGGCGACCAGCTCGCGGGCTCCGCGGTCCGGGTGGACCGATGAGCGGGCCCGGACGTCTCAGACGTATCCGGGCCGGATCCCTCACATCGGTGCTGGCACTCGCCGCAGGGCTGCTCGGCACCGCGTCCGCCACCGCTCCCCCCGCCGCCGCGCTCACCCCTCCGGTCGGCTTCACCGCCGACGCGCTGTCCACGTACCAGACCAACGGCATCGTCTGGGCCCTGGCCGAGGCGGGCGGGGTGGTCTACGCGGGCGGCACCTTCTCCGGCATCAGACCGGCCGGCTCCCCGGCCGGGAGCAGCACGACCGCCGCCGTGAACTTCGCCGCGTTCGACGCGGCCACCGGTGCGCCCACCGGCTGCTCGCTCTCCTTCACCCGCGGCGGCGGCACGGCCACGGTCCGGGCGCTCGCCGTATCGCCCGACACGTCCACGCTCTACGCCGGGGGTTACTTCAACTCCGTCAACGGGACGGCCGTCGACGGCCTGGCCGCGATCGACACCGCGACCTGCCGTACGCGCACCGGCTTCACACCGCGGTTCGGGGCGACGGTGCGCGCGCTCGACGTCGCGGCGGACGGCACCGTCTACGCGGGCGGCGACTTCCGGACCGTCAACGGCACGCCCCGGAACTTCTTCGGCGCGGTCACCGCCTCCGGCGTGCTGACCGGCTGGAATCCGGACGCGGACGAGCCGGGACGCGCCCTGAGGGTGACGCCGGACGGGGAGAGCGTCCTGATCGGCGGCGACTTCTTCACCGTCGGCGGCGCCGCGTCGCACGCGCTCGCGGTGACGGGCGCCTCCACCGGCGCCGTCACCCGCGCCTACGGCGCCTCCTTCATCCCGTCGTCCGCCGTCGTCAAGGACATCGTCACCGACGCGGAGTCCGACGGCTGGTACGCGGCGGGCGAGGGCGCGGGCGGCGCCTCCTTCGACGGGCGGCTCGCCATGGAGCTCGACGGCTTCGGGCAGCGCTGGCGGGACACCTGCCAGGGCGCGACCCAGGCGGTCCGGGTGCACAAGGGCGTGCTGTACGCGGGCAGCCATGTGCACGACTGCTCGTCCATGGGCGGCTTCCCCAACCAGGTCCGCAAGCATCTGACCGCGCAGTCCGTCGACGACCCCGCTCTGCTGGGCTGGCTCCCGGACACCAACGACGGCATCGGCGAACCCGTCGGGCCGCGGGCGCTGACCGTGGCCTCGCGCAGCGGCCGGGACTTCCTCTGGGTCGGCGGCGAGTTCACCACCGTCAACGGGGTCGGCCAGCAGTCGCTGACACGGTTCGCGGACACCCCGGACACCGGGGCGCCCGCCGTGCCGGTGGTGAGCGCGTCGGCTCCGCGGGCCGGTGAGGTCAGGGTCAGCTGGCGCAGCAGTCTGGACCTGGACGACAGCCTGCTGACGTACCGGGTCTACCGGGACGGCGGCTCGACGCCGGTGTACACGACGACGGGCTCCTCGCTGTTCTTCAGCAGGCCGCAGCTGACGTTCACCGACCGGGACGTCGTGGCGGGCCGGACGTACAGCTACCGGGTCACGGCGAGCGACGGTACGAACACCAGCGGGCCGTCCACCGCGGCTCCGGTGACCGCCGCGTCCTCCGCCTCGCCCTACCAGGAGAAGGTGCTGGCGGACGGGGCCGATCTGTACTGGCGCTACGACGAGGCCTCCGGCGCCTTCGCGGCCGACGCCTCGGAGAGCGGCAACGGCGGGGTGTACATGAACACGCCGTCCTACCGGACTGCTCCGTCCGCGGTGGCGGGCTCCGCCGCGCTCTCGCTGAACGGCACCGACGAGTACGTCCACAGCGACCGGCTGCACCACTACACCTCGCCGTCGCCGTACTCGGTCGAGACCTGGTTCCGCACCACGTCGACGACCGGCGGCCGGATCATCGGCCACGGCAACAACATCGGCACCGCGCGGGGCCACACGAGCAGCATCAGCGACAAGCTCGTGTACCTGACGGACGACGGCCGGCTCGCCTTCGGGGTCCAGAGCGGCAGCACCCGGCCCACCATCACCTCGGCCGGCTCCTACAACGACGGGGGCTGGCACCACGCGGTGGCCACGCAGGGGCCGTCCGGCATGGTGCTGTACGTCGACGGGGAGGCGGTCGGCACGAACGCGGCGACCGGGAACCGCTCGTACAACGGGTACTGGCGGGTGGGCGGCGACGCCATGAACAACGCCTGGCCGAACCGCCCCACGAGCGACTACTTCGCCGGTCAGGTCGACGAGACCGCGGTCTACCCGTCGGCGCTGACCGCCGCGCAGGTGGCCGGGCACCACGCGCTGGCCGGCACCCCGCCGGGGCCGGGCGGCAGCACCGTCTCCGTCGCCCCTGACGAGGACGCGTACGTCAACGGCGTGGCGGCGAACACGAACTACAACGACTCCCAGCTCGCCTCGCGCGGCACCACGGCCTACCTCGGCTATCTGCGCTTCACCCTGCCGTCCGCCCCGGCCGGCCAGGTGCTCAGGAGCGCGCGGCTCACCTTCCGGACCTCGTCGGACTCGACGGCGGGTTCGGCCGAGAACCACAGCATCGTGCCGGTCACCGGCACGTGGACCGAATCGGCGGTCACCTACAGCACCCGGCCGACGCTCTCCACGTCCGTGCTGGGGACCATCAGCGGCGCGACCTCGGTCTCCACCGACTACTCGGTGGAACTGAACGCGTCCGCACTGGGCGGGGCCCTCGGCTCCGCCACCTCACTCGCCCTGACCAGCAGCGGGACGGACAGTCTCCGCATCTGGTCGAGCGAGGCAACGGCGGCCTACCGGCCGCAGCTCGTCCTCACCTTCGGAGATGAATGATGAACGGAAGCACGGGGCGGAGATCTGGGGGGAGCGGCCGTCTGCGGGCCGCCTCCGCCGCACTCTGCCTGTTCGCCGGCGCCCTGACCGCGACAGCGGCCGGGGCCTCCCCGGCGGCGGCACTGACACCTCCGGTGTCCCTCACGGCCGACGACCTCACCACCTGGCAGACCAACGGCATCGTCTGGTCGATGGCCGCGACGGACGGGGTCGTCTACGCCGGCGGCACCTTTTCGACCATCCGGCCGCCCGACGCGGCGGCGGGGACCTCGGAGCAGCCCGCGGTCAATTTCGCGGCGTTCGACGCGGCGACGGGCGCACCCACGGGGTGCAGCCTGTCGTTCACGCTCTCCTCCGGGACGGCGACCGTACGGGCGCTCGCACTCTCCCCCGACGGGGACACCCTGTACGCGGGCGGCCAGTTCGGCGCGGTGAACGGGGTCGGTGTCAGCAACATCGTGGCCGTCGACACCGCGACCTGCACACCGCGCCAGGACTTCAAGATCTCCGTGTCGGCGACGGTGCGGGCGCTGGACGCGACCGCGGACACCGTCTATCTGGGCGGTGACTTCACCAGTGTGGGCGGCCAGACGAGGAACAGCTTCGCCGCCGTCACCACGGGTGCGGACCTCCTGCCGTGGACAGCGAACGCCGACGAGGTGGCCCGGGCGGTCCAGGTGACCCCCGACGGGCAGCACGTGGCGCTCGGCGGTGACTTCTTCACCGTCAACGGCACCACCTCGCACGCCCTGGCCGTGGTGGACGCCACCACGGGCGCGCTCACGAAGAGCTACCCGGGCTTCATCCCGAACACCTCGACGGTGCAGGACCTCACGACGGACGCGACCGGGCTCTACACCGCCAACGAGGGGACCGGCGGCGGGGTGTTCGACGGCCGGATCGCCATCGACCTCGACGACTACCAGCAGCGCTGGCGGGACACCTGCCTGGGTGCCACGCAGACCGTCCTGGTCCACTCGGGCGTGCTGTACAGCGGAAGCCACGCCCACGACTGCGCCAGCATGGGCGGCTTCCCGGACCAGCCTCGCAGGCACCTGCTGGCCCAGTCCGTCGACGACCCGACGCTCCTGCCCTGGTTCCCGGACACGAACGACGGCATCGGCGAGCCCGTCGGACCCCGGGTGATGACGCAGACCGACAAGGGCGGACGCCACTACCTCTGGGTCGGCGGGGAGTTCACCACTGTCAACGGCGGTGGACAGCAGGGTCTGACCCGGTTCGCCGACGGCCCGGACACCGGGGCCCCGTGGGTTCCCAACGTCAGCCTCTCGACGGTCTCTCCGGGGAAGATCGACGTCAACTGGCAGACCAGCTTCGACACCGACGACGGCGAGCTGACCTACCGGATCTACAAGGACGGCGCGACCACGCCCGTCCACACCGTCACCGGCTACTCGCTGTTCTGGGACCGGCCCCAGCTGAAGTGGACGGACACCGACGTGGCGGTGGGCGAGACGCACTCGTACCGCATCACCGCGAGCGACGGCACCAACACCAGCGCCAAGTCCCCCGCGCAGTCCGCGACCGTGGCCGCGTCGGCTCAGCCCTATCCGGCGCGCGTGCTGGCCGACGGCGCCTCGCTGTACTGGCGCTACGACGAGGGCACCTCCACCTTCGCGGCGGACACGACGGGCGGGATGAACAACGGCTTCCTGCGCAACGGGCCCGCCTACCGGCAGACCCCGGCCGCGATCGCCGGTGCCTCGACGGCCATCGGGTTCGACGGCGCGAGCGAGTACGCCTACAGCAACAAGCTCCACAGCCAGCCCACCCGCTTCTCAGTGGAGACCTGGATCAAGACCACCACCACCCGCGGCGGCAAGATCATCGGGTTCGGCAATCTGACCATGCAGAACAGCACCCGCTACGACAAGCAGGTGTACATGGCCGACAACGGGCGCCTCGTCTTCGGCGTCTACAGCGGCGGGACCCGGACGGTCACCACGACGGGGGCCTACAACGACGGCAACTGGCACCATGTCGTCGCCACCCAGGGCACCAGCGGCATGGCGCTGTACGTCGACGGGCAGCTGCGCGCGTCGAACTTCCTCTACAGCTCCAACGAGAACTACCCGGGGTACTGGCGGGTCGGCGGCGACAACCTGGCCAGCTGGCCGAACCGGCCGACGAGCAACTTCTTCGCCGGTCAGATCGACGAGACCGCCGTGTACCCGACCGCGCTGAGCTCCTCCACGGTCAGCGCGCACTACGCCCTGAGGACGGCTGAATGAGATATCCGTTCCTGGCCGGTGCCGCCGTCGCCCTGGCGACGGCGGTGCTGGCCGGCTGCGGGTCGTCCGGCGGGTCCGGCGACGGAGGCAAGGAGACCACCGCGGGCGGCACGCCGTCCGCCGCGGTCTCCCCCACGCCCTCCGTGGCCGGCCCGGCGGCCGGTTCACGGACACCGCAGCCCGAGAAGTCCAGCGCCGCACCGAAGGCACCCGCCGGGGACCTCACCCCGGCCACGGGCTCCTTCACGAAGAAGCAGAAGGAGTACCTGACCGACCGCGTCCCCAAGGGCATGGACCCGGCCGCGGTGCTCCAGACGGGACAGGAGACCTGCGACAGGCTCCGCTACCTGGTCAAGGCGGACCGGGACATCGCCGTCGGCGCGATCGTGGCCGACGAGGTCACCGACGCGGAGCCGGCCGTGGCCCATCTCTGCCCCCAGCACCAGGACCTGGTCGACGAGGCCGCGCTCGGGTACGCCGACGGCACGTACGAGGGCGCGAAGATCCGGCCGGGCCGGTACAGGGCCGTCTCGCCCACGAAGGCCTGCAGCTGGCAGGTCGCGGGGGCGAACGGCAAGTCCCTGGGGTCCGGTTCCTCGGCCACCGGCAAGCAGGTGGAGATCACCCTCCCGGAGTCCGCCCACACCTTCACCTCCACAGGCTGCTACGCCTGGCTGCCCCGAGGAGACAACGGATGAGCAAGCTGCCGATCGCCGTGGCGATCCCCACGAAGAACGAGGGCCTGAACATCGCCGAGGCGGTGAAGTCGGTCCTGGGCCACTTCGAGGCGGTCGTCGTGGTGGACTCCCACAGCACAGACGACACCGCGAAGATCGCCGAGGAGTGCGGGGCCGAAGTGGTCACGTACACCTGGGACGGCGGGCACCCCCGCAAGAAGCAGTGGTGCCTGGAGAACGTCCGCACGGACCTGGACTGGATCCTGCTGCTCGACGGTGACGAGCGGCTCAGCCCCGGGCTGCTGGCGGAGCTGCGGCGCGTCTTCGCCGACCCGGCCGCCCCTAAGCCGGCGGCGTACGACATACCGCTGGGCTACTGGTTCTCGGGGAAGCGGCTGCGGCACGGGTACACGATCCGCAAGCGGTCGCTGACGGACCGGACCCGGTGCCACTACCCGGAGGTCGGCGACCTCGCGGCACCCGGTATCGGGGAGGTCGAGGGGCACTACCAGCCGGTCGCCGCGACGGCGGAGGCGCTGAGCAACCCCATCGAGCACCAGGACCTCGACCCCGTCACCGCCTGGTTCGAGCGCCACAACCGGTACTCGGACTGGGAGGCGTGGCTGGAGCACCATCCCGACGTCAAGGAGCAGGTGCGGAAGGTGAAGTCCCGTCAGGGGCAGCTCTTCCACAAGGCGCCGTTCAAGCCGCTGGTGTCCTTCGCCTACATGTACGTCTACCGGCGGGGCTTCCTGGACGGGCGCGCGGGGCTGGACTTCGCGCTGGCCATGAGCTTCTACCGGTGGCAGATCGCCCTCAAGTCCCGCGAGCGCCCCGCCCGTTGAACGGGCGGGGCCTCACCCACGCCTTCGGCGGACCACGTCCTCGTAGGTCCGCCGGAGGGTGGCGGTGACGGCTTCGATGGTGAACTGGTCGTTGACCAGCTGCCAGGCGGCCTTGCCCGCCTGCTCGGCGGCCTCCGGCTCCAGCAGCTCCAGGATCGCGTCGGCGACCTTGCGGGCGTTGGCCGCGTCCTCGCCGACCCTGCTGTCGATGACCCGGCCCGCACCGGCCCCCGACACGTCCGGGCCCTGCCCGCAGGTGCGGGTGATGACCACGGGGGTGCCGACGGACATCGCCTCCAGGACCGAGACCGGGAACGGCTCCTCGATCGCCGGCAGCACGTACACGTCGGCCTCGCGCCCGGCGGCGAGGACCTCGTCGTGCTCCAGCGGGCCCACGTGGTCGAGGGAGTCCGTGACGCCCAGCTTCCGGGCCAGCGCGAGGGTGCCGGCCAGCGCGCCGGTGTCCGGGCCGGCCAGCACGAAGCGGGCGTCCGGGTGGCGGGCCAGGACGTGCGGCATCGCGGAGACGAAGTCCTCGGGCCGCTTGCGCTCCTGGATCCGCGCGAGGTACAGCACGGTCGGCGGGCGTCCGGCGTCGCGGGCGGGCTTGCGTTCCTGCGGGCGGACGCCGTTGACCAGCCGTACCGTACGGGTGAGCGGGACGGGGGCGGCGACGGCGTTCACATCGACCCGCTCCATCTCGGTGAGGTGGAGGACGGCGTCGGCCTCGCGCAGCACCCTGCGGACCCCGAGGACGTCGGTGAGCTGGGCGACCTTCTTCTCGGTGGGGTCGATCATGCCGTGGGTCTGGACGACCAGGGGTGTGCGGGTCGCGAGCGCGAGGAGCGCCGCCGGCAGCGTCACCAGGTCACGCATCAGATGGACGTGCACGAGATCGGCGCCGCGCATCATGCGGCGTGCGGTGCGCAGCAGCGAGGCGGAGGTGATGCCGCTCACCTCGAACATCGGGAGCAGGTGCCGCGCCTGGAAGAGGTGGACGGGCACCCCTTCCACGTGGCTGGGCAGTTCACCGCCGGGGAAGCCGTCACCGAGGGCCATGACACGTGCGTCGTCGCCGTTCGCCCGCTGGACCTTGGAGAGGTTGAACGCCACCCGGGTCGGACCGCCGAAGGCATGGTCCGGAGTGTGGAGCGTGACAACATGCAGGATTTTCACCAGAGTTCCCCTCAACTGCGGCTAATACTTCACAGACTAGTCATCGAGCCCCCTCACGTGGGCCGATTCGTTAGAGTGTTCAGCGGTTCACTGATCCCGGGGGGGGGCGCATGACGTCGGTGCACACATCGGCGCAGGAGCGGGCCGCCCGCGGGGTCGCGCGTCCGGAGTGGGCCGGTCCCGGGGGCGGCGTCCCGGAGCCGCCCGAGCAGCCGATCGCCTGGTCGATGCTGTCCCGGGCCCTGTCCGTGCCGCTCATCCTCGGCCTGGTGTGCTTCCTGCCCGCGGTGATCGCCGCCCAGCCCGGCAGCGGGGTCCGGGACACCGCGTACTGGCTCCAGTTGGTGCTGACCTGCTATGCGGGGGCCCGGCTGGCGACGATGATCCTGTCCACCCGGCGGCGGCTGCTCCAGGGCGTCTTCTGGATGTTCGTGTACATCGCCATGGGCGTCGCGCCGTTCGCCCAGGTGGTGATCGGGCAGACGCCGACGCCGATGGTGGGACCGCGCCAGGATCTGGTCACGGCCGTCGCGATGGTCCTGGTGGGGTGTGCCGCCTTCGACCTGGGGGCGCTGCTGGCCTCGCGGCGCCCGCTGCGGCGCCCCGCGCCCTCCACCCGGGGCACGGGCGCGGGACCGGCCGTGGCGCATCCGCTGCGGCTGCGGCTGCTGGTGCTGGTGGCGTTCGCGGCGAGCGCGTTCTACGTGCTGAAGCTGGGCGGGCCCTCGGTCTTCTTCTCCAGCCGGCAGGAGATCAACGAGACCGTCGCGGCGAGCGGTGTGGCCGCCGAGGGGTCCAATGTCGGCTCGGCGTTCGTCAAGGGCTTCGGCCAGGTCCCGGCACTGCTGGCGCTGCTCTTCTACGCCCGCCGTCTGGCGACCTCCTACCGGGCCCGGCGCACCCCGTCGACCGCGCTGGTGTGGGTGGCGCTGGTGGCACTGAACCTCGTGGTGAACAACCCGGTCTCCAACGCCCGTTACTGGTTCCTGACGGTGCTCATGGCCTTCGTGTTCACCGCGTTCCCGAGCAGTGCGGCGATCTACCGCGTGGTGCTGGCGACGGGAGTGGTGGGCGCACTGGTGGTGTTCCCGTACGCCGACAGGTTCCGGTACGACGACGAGGGGCAGCGGCCCGCGCAGTCGGCCTCGGTCTTCGAGCCTCTGGTGACCAAGGACTACGACCAGATGGTGATGTTCGCCAACACCATCTCGTGGGTCGACACCCGTGGCCACACCTACGGCCGCCAGCTGACGGGCTCCGCCCTCTTCTTCGTGCCGCGTGCGGTGTGGAGCGGGAAGCCGGAGGACACCGGGGTCCGGGTCGGGCAGTGGATGGGTCTGCGGATGACCAACCTCTCGGCCCCGCTGTGGACCGAGTTCTGGGTCGACTTCGGCGCCTCCGGGGTGATCGGCGGGCTCGCGCTGATCGGTTACGCGGTGGCGCGCACCGACCGCCGGTACGCGCTGGCCGTCACCCGGGCGGGCCCCGGACCCGGGAGCGTGCTGGCCATCGCCGCGCCGCTGCTCGCCGGATACACCTTCATCCTGCTGCGCGGCCCGCTCCTGCAGGCGGCGGGCAAACTGGCCATCGCTGCGCTGTGTCTGCTGCTGATCAGCACGTTCAAGGAGCGGCGGGCAGCGCGTCGCCGGTGACCTCGCCGTCGGGCGCCGGCTTCCGGCGCCGGATCCGGGCCACCCTGGTCCAGGTGGCGGCGGCCTTGCAGAGCGATCCGAGGAACAGCCCCCAGGCGGCCCCCGGGACTCCTCCGAGGGCGTAGCCCCCCGCCATGAACGCCACGGCGGTGAGCGAGAAGACCACCTGGATGCTCAGCGTCGTACGCGGGTCGAGCATGCGCAGGGCGAGCAGTCCGCAGGTGCCCACCGCCATCGCCGCGTACTGGCTGCCGGTCGCCGGGAGGAGGGCGGCGGCCGTCGGCCAGGTGTCGCCGAGCAGTTCGTGGCCCGCCTCGTCGGGGAGCAGGGCCAGCGCGGTCGCCCAGAGGGCGGCGGTGGCGGCGAGCACGGCCGCGAGTGCCGCGGTCGCCCGGACCCTGCGCCTCTCGTCACCGACGCGGCCGAGCAGCGGAGGGCCGAAGGAGGTGGCGGAGGTGAACAGCACGTTGAGCGGCCCGAACAGGGTCGTCGCCCCGCGCAGCGCGCCGACCAGCAGCGGGTTGCCCACGGCACCGAGGCCGAGGACGGAGAGCTGGCTGGTCGCGTTGCCGACGCCGAACTCGACGACGAAGCGCTTCCCGAGGTGGCCGCGCCCGAGCATCGGACGCAGCCGTGTCACGGCCCCGGCGGTCCTGCGGTGCAGCAGCACGGCGGACAGCAGGAGGGCCGGCAGGGCGGACAGCCCCCAGACCGCGATCAGCCGGGCGGGGCTCGCTCCGTACTGCTGGGCGGACAGGGCGCCGAGCACGCCGGCCAGTCTCACCACGTCGGAGGTCAGGGCGAGATGGGGCTGCTGGAGGGCGGAGAAGGCGTACCGAACGGCGTCCTGGCCGAGCACGACCGGCAGGACGAGGCCGAGCACCGTCAGGGCGCGTGCGGTGTCCCCCGGGACGAGCAGGCAGACGGCGGCCAGAGGCGCCCCGAGCGCGGCGGAGGCGGCCACGGTGAACACGGCGGCCGAGCGGCAGGCCCCCCGGAGCTCATCGGCGTCGCCGCGCCGCAGGACCAGGGGCTGTCCGCCGTACGCCCCGGAGACGCCCAGCAGCACCGTGAAGACGAGGTAGACCGCGGAGAAGCGGGCGAAGTCGGCCACGGTGGAGAGCCGGGCGGCGGCCACGAGCACCAGGATGTTGGTGAGCGCGGCCACGCCCTGGTCCGCGACCGAGCAGAGGATCGCGGTCCGGGCTCTCACCGGCGCGCCCCCGGCAGGGTGACGGAGCGCAGGCCCATCGTCTCGGCGGGGTCCCCGGTGACCTCCGGAGCGCCCTCCTCGACGGCCGGGCCCTGCGGGCCTCCGCCGCTGTGGCGCCGTGACGGCCGGGGCCGGCGGTCCGCGCGGAGCAGCCGGCCCCGGCCGGGGTGGAGCAGGGCTCCGAGCACGTGGCCGCCCGATGCCCCGATGATCTCGCGGATGCGCTCCAGGTCGCTGCGGTGCACCTCACGCGGGTCGCAGACGATCATGACGCCCTCGACCCGGTCCACGAGAGCGACGGCGTCGGCGTAGGAGAGCACCGGCGGGGCCAGGACGATGACGACGGCACCGGGGCGGTCGGCCTCGGCGACGATGCGCCCGACGGACGCGGAGGTCAGGGCGCGCGGCACGTTGTCCGCGGTGGCCCCGGCCACCAGGGCGAAGGCGCCGGAGCCGGGGACGTCCACGTTGGACCTGCCGCCCGCGGGCCAGCTGCGGTCGCCCTCGTCGGCCGCCCAGCGCGGCGGCCGCACCTCGTGGGCCGCCGGTCCCAGGTCGCGGGCCAGCGACGGGGTGCGCAGATCCGCCTCGACGAGCAGGACGTCACGACCCATCTCGGCGAACGCGGCGGCCAGGTTGACCGCGGCGGCGGCCGCCGCCGCGTTGTCCCCGCGCGGCGCGGTGACCAGGAGCCTGCGCCGCTCCGCGAAGGACGGGTCGTAGGCGAGCCGGAAGGCGACCGCGCGGTACTCCTCGGCCAGCCGCGAACCGCTGCGCCCGATCGCGAGCAGGGTGCCGGCGGCGGCGCGCTCCCTGGGCAGGGTGCCGAGCAGCGGGGCGCCGAGGGAGCGCACGAGCTCGCGCGGCGAGCGTACGGCGGGGTCGAAGACGAGCCGCACCCAGGACAGCAGCAGTCCGAGGGCGAGGCCCACGACGGCGCCGAGGCCCAGGAGCAACGGCAGTCCCGCTCCGGCCGGCTCGGTGGGGGCGACGGGCTTCTTGTTGAGGTAGCCGGGGGTCGTGTCGAGCGCCTTGAGCTCCGAGATCTTCCGGCTGAGCTCGGAGATGGAGACGATGATGTTGGCGCGGGCGCTGCTGACGTCGCCGGCGGCGTCGACCCCGGTTCCCTCCTCCAGGAGGTCGCGCTTCTCCTCCAGCGGTTCGAGCTGGGCGCGGTAGCCGTTCGCCATGTTGTCGATGCTCTCCTGGGTGCGCGCCTTGCGGTGCGCCAGGTACGCGTTGGCCAGAGCTTCGGCCCGGGAGCGGGCCTGCTCGGGCGTGGCCCCCGTGTAGGAGAAGCGCAGGGTGAGCGTGTTGGGCGGGTTGGTGACCTGGAGGCCGGTGAGCAGCTTCCTCGCGGCGACGTCGTCCCCCTTCTTGAGCAGGGTGCCGGCGGCCAGCTCGCCCACGGTGTCGCTGACCGCGGTCTGCCGCTCCGAGCCGATGTTGATGCCCTTGTCGGCCGAGGCCCCGGTGGCGAAGGGATCGGCGGTCGCGGAACGGACCTGGACCTCGCCGCTGGCGGTGTAGGTGTCGTCGCCGCTGAGGGCGAGGAACCCGCCGCCGAGCAGGCCCACCACGACACCCGAGGCGAGCAGGGCGCGGTAGCGCAGGAGCTGGCGGAACTGGTCGCGCAGCAGCGCCGGTTCGTCGTGGTCGTCCGCGGGCCGGATCGGATGTGTCATCGGCGTGCTCCCCCTTGTGTGTCCCCGGCTCGCGCGTCTCCCGCTCGCGCTGTCCCGGCTCGTGCGTCCCCGAGTGCCTCGGTGAGCAGGGCGTCGAAGCGGGCGAGTCCCGCCTCCCTGCTCAGGTGCAGTGCGACGTACCTCGGTCCGTGGGCCCCCAGCGCCTCGGCCGCCCCCGGATCGGCGGCCAGCGCGCGTACGGCGGTGAGGAGCGCGGCCGGGTCCTCGGGGGCCACCAGGACTCCCGCGCCCGAGCGGCGCACCTCGTCGGCGGTGCCGCCCTGGTCGGCCACGGAGGCGACCACGGGGCGTCCGGAGACGAAGTACGAGGTGAGTTTGGACGGCACGCTCATGTCGAGCACGGAGGCCCGCTGGGTCACCGCGAGCACGTCGGCGGCGGCCAGCACGTCGGTGAAGTCGTCCGCTCCCGCCGGCGGGAGGAAGTCGAGGTTGGGCAGCCCGGCGGCCCGGGCGCGCAGTCCGTCCCGCTGGTTGCCGTCGCCCATCAGGACGACCCTGATGTCCGGGGCCAGCCGCGCCAGGTCCACGAGGACGTCGAGCCCCTGCTTGAGGCCCATGTTCCCGGAGTGGAGCAGGACGGGGGTGTCCTCGGCCCAGCCGAGCCGCGCACGGGTGGCGGCGCGGTCGGCCGAAGGGCTCTGTACATGGGTCCAGTTGGGGACCACGCGGATGCGTCCGGGGTCCACGCCGAGGGCGGTGACGCCCTCCACGAAGCTTTCGTGGATGACACCGACGAGAGCGGCGCCGCGCAGTGCGTACCTCTCGGCCTTCGAGGCGACGGCCGCGGCCCTGCCTCCGCCGCGGATGCCGCTCTGCGCGGCGGCGGCGCCCATCAGGTCCTGGACGACGGGTATGTGGGGGACGCGGTGGCGGCGTGCCAGCCGCGCGGCGATCACGCCGCCCGCGAGGCTCGGCATCTGTGAGATCACCGCGTCGGGGCGTCCGGGCGGCGGGGCGAGCAGGCCGTGGACGAGCACGGAGGCCTCGAAAGCCCCCCTGCACAGAGCTGTCTGACGGGGCGGCACATAATGGCGCCGCCGGTGCACCCGCACGCCTTCGCGGCTCTCCAGCCTCCGCCACACCCCGCGATACCCCTCGTCGACCTGCCAGGCGGGGTAGTGCGGCATGCCCGTCAGGACCTCGGTCCTGGCCCCCGACGCCGCCCAGTGCTCGGCGAGCTGGGTGGCGTACGGCCCGATGCCCGTGAGCTCGGGGGCGTAGTTGGTGGAGACCACGAGAAGTCTGCGGTTCTCGAACGGCTTCTGATGCTCAGCAGCGGACAACGGATGATCGCCTTCCCCCCGGAACAGCCTCTTCCTTGAGCTTATCCGTTCACGGGTTGCACAAGTGTTCTTCACAGTAAGGTCGTTGCACCAGTTCCACCGTGGGGGGAGAGAACGGATGGTGCAGCACAGAGTCGGTTACGCGCCGGGGGTGTACGACCTGTTCCATGTCGGCCACCTGAACATCCTGCGGCACGCCCGCAGCCAGTGCGACTACCTGGTGGCCGGGGTCGTCTCCGACGAGATGGCCGCGCTGGCCAAGGGCCACAAGCCGGTGATCCCGCTGCCCGAGCGGCTGGAGATCGTGCGCAGCGTGCGCTACGTGGACGCCGCGTTCGTGGAGACCGTCCCGGACAAGGTCGAGACCTGGCAGCAGGTCCGCTTCGACGTCATCTTCAAGGGCGACGACTGGCGGGGCACGGAGAAGGGCGAGCGCCTGGAGCGGGACTTCGCCGAGGTCGGCGTGGAGGTCGTCTACTTCCCGTACACCGTGCACACGTCCAGCACCCAGCTGCGCCGGGCACTGGACGTGCTCGTCAGCCGGCCCGGAGCGCTTTCAGCTCCCTGAACCACTTGGCGAGGAACGCCACGAGGAACAGGGCGTGCACCGCCGCGAGGACGGCGTACCCGGCCCGGAAGGCGCCGGGTGCGCCGAGCAGCAGGAAGACCAGGCAGAACACCCCGTAGTCCGCGGGCAGCAGGGCGACGGCGCGAAGCCTTGACGCCGGGGCCGCGGGCCCCGCGGCCACCGGCGCCGCACGCGCCGCCGCCTTGCCGAGCTGCTCCCGCAGCAGGCCCGCGCAGAACGTGAGCACGGCGACGAAGAGGAAGCCGAGCGGCAGCAGGAGCCACCCCTCGTCCGGCAGCGCGCCGAACCGGTGGAACGCGATCAGCACCGCGCTGTGGACGAGGACCATCTTCGCGCAGTCCACGACGTGGTCGAGCCACTCCCCGTCCGGCCCGCCCCGCCCGGTCAGCCGGGCGAGCTGCCCGTCGGCCGAGTCGAAGGCGAAGCCGACGGCCAGCCCCGCGTACACGAGCACCCCCAGCCACCAGGAAGGCTCCACAAGTGCCACGGCGGCGACGGAGAGGAAGGTGAACGCGGCGCTGACCAGCGTGACCTGGTTGGGCGACAGGCCGGCGCGGTACGAGCCCGCCGCCAGCAGGCGCCCGGCCGGCCGGTTCACGTACCGCGAGTAGAGCGACACGCCCTTGGACGATTTCTGTGCGCCGCGCAGTTCGCGCAGCACCGTACCCGTACCCGACATACGCCCCCCCCAGCGCCCGGTGGTTCCCGGGCCGCATCATCGCAGACCCGGCGTGCCCACGTGACGGGTACGCGGCACTTCTCGGCCCGCCACGGACCCGGGGCTCAGTCCTGCCCGGTGCCGCGGTCCGGGGGCGGGCCCGGCCCCCGCTCCGGTTCCGGCTCGGTCAGCTGCGCGTCCAGGTCGTCGAAGAGCAGCTCGCCGCGCTCGATCTGGCCCGTCCGGTACGCCGACCGCGCCACCAGGTGGGCGGCCACCGGGCCGGTC
The DNA here is from genome assembly GCF_042270185.1 of Streptomyces sp. NPDC055962. Lineage (NCBI taxonomy): Bacteria > Bacillati > Actinomycetota > Actinomycetes > Kitasatosporales > Streptomycetaceae > Streptomyces > Streptomyces sp. NPDC055962. The sequence continues at coordinate 39,274 of NZ_JBHJYN010000018.1, read as the reverse complement.
ATCAACTGGAAGAAGCCGATGAGGCCCAGCGTCGCCACGTCCATGCCCCCGCGCAGCCGCAGCGCGACCCCCGCCAGCACCAGCAGCAGTCCGAGGGTCTGCGGCTTGGTCGCCGCGTGGCTGCGCGACAGGACGTCGGGCAGCTTCAGCATCCCGACCACCCCGAGGAGGCTGATCGCCGCGCCGAGGAACACGAGCACCGCCCCGGCCGTGTCCGCGACCTGCAGCCAGACGTTCACCGCTGTCCGTCCTTCCCCGCAGAGGGCTTCCGGCGCGGCAGGGGCTTGTCGCGTACCGCGATGAAGCGCGCGATGCCCACCGATCCGGTGAATCCGAGGAACGCCAGCACCAGCATGATCGGGAAGTAGAACGAGTCACGTGCGAAAGCGGACTTGGCGCCCAGGCCCGCGATGATGACGGCGGCCAGGACGTCGAGGGAGATGGCCCGGTCCAGCATGGAGGGCCCCCGGCTGGTCCGGAAGAGAAGCAGCCCTCCGGCCACGACGACGAACACGACGGCCGCGGTCATCAGCACCCGGTCGACGGTCTCGGGCCCGCTCATGCCCCCTCCCCCGCGATGTCGGACCCGGCGACCGCCGGTGGCGGCCCGGAGACCCTGCCGATCTCGTCCTTCGTCCCGAACGCCCGTACCGTCAGCTCCTCCAGCTTCCAGACCGAGCGCCGGGCCGCCTCCAGCTCCTCGGGCCTGTCCGCGTCCAGGACGTGCAGGAAGAGGGTGGCGGTGGCCCTGCGCACCTCGATGACGGCGCCGCCCGGCACGTTCGACACGGTGACGGCGGTCGCGGCGAGCATGAGGTCGCTGCGGCAGCGCAGGGGGACGGCGATGACGGCGGGCCGGTGCGGACGGTCGGCGAAGATCTGCCGGGTGACCTTCACCCCCGAGGTGTACATGTCGTAGAGCAGGTAGCCGGCGAGCCGGATGATGCCCCAGGGGTGCAGCCGCAGCCCCAGGTCGACCTGGGGCAGCGGGAACGCCAGACAGACGGCGCAGGCGACGACCACGCCGGTGACGACGTTCGCCCAGGTCAGGGTGGACCACAGCAGGACCCAGATCAGGGTGAGCCAGGCGATCAGCGGGAGGTCGAGCACGCGGCGCCGGCGGCCGGCGAACTCCACGCTGTACGGGGGCAGGTCGGGGTTGCGGTGCGACAGGGTGATCAGGCGCCTCACGGGCCGAGCACCTCCTCGACGTAGGGGCGGCGCGCGATGAGCTCGGCGGCCGAGCGGTCGGTGAAGGCCGTCAGCGGACCGGCCAGGACGGTGAAGGCGAGCCCGAGCACCACGGCACCGGCCGTGGCGGCGGTCATGGCGAAGGGCGGGCGGATCGTGGTGGTGACGGTCCGCCCCTGGAGGGTCGCGGCCACGGTCTGTCCCGCGGGGCCTCCGGCCGGTACCGCCACCCCTTCGTCACCCGTCCCGGGAATGCGGTCGGGTCCGGTGTCGGCGTCGTCGTCGTCACTGTCGTCGGCGGCCTCCAGGACGGTGCCGTAGGCGGCCTGGCCCGGCGGCTCGGTACGCCAGAAGGCCAGGTTCCAGATCTTGGCCATCACGTACAGGGTGAGCAGGCTCGTCACCGTCGCCCCCGCGACGAGGATCCAGGCCCAGACGCTGCCGTCCGCGACCCCGGCCCGCATGAGGCCGAGCTTTCCGATGAAGCCGGAGAGCGGGGGGATCCCCGCGAAGTTCATCGCGGGGACGAAGAACAGCACCGCGAGCAGCGGGGCGGATCGGGCCAGTCCGCCGAGCCGGGTGAGCTCGTTGGTGCCGCCCCGGCGTTCGATGAGCCCCGCGACGAGGAAGAGGGTGGTCTGGACGGTGATGTGGTGGGCGACGTAGAAGATCGCACCTCCGTACGCCTCGCGCGTGGCGAGGCCGATGCCGAAGACCATGTACCCGATGTGGCTGATGAGGGTGAACGAGAACAGCCGTTTCAGGTCGGTCTGGGCGACCGCTCCGAGGATGCCCACGATCATCGAGGCGAGGGCGACGGCCATGAGCAGGTCGCCGAGCCGGTTCCCGGGGAAGAGGAGGGTCTCGACCCGCAGCATGCAGTAGATGCCGACCTTCGTCAGCAGTCCGGCGAAGACGGCTGTGACGGGTGCGGGTGCGGTCGGGTAGGAGTCGGGGAGCCAGGCCGCCAGGGGGAAGACGGCGGCCTTGATGGCGAAGACGGTGAGCAGCAGCGCCTGGATCAGGGTCTGGACGCCGAGGGGGAGTTCGGGCAGCCGGAGGGCGAGCTGGGCGAAGTTGGCGGTGCCGGCAGCGGCGTAGGTCATGGCGATCGCCGTCAGGAACAGCATCGAGGAGAACAGCGAGATGATCACGTACGTGGATCCGGCCCGGATCCGGGGACCGGTCCCGCCGAGCGTGAGCAGGACGAAGCTGGCGACCAGCATGATCTCGAAGCCGACGTAGAGATTGACGAGGTCGCCGGCGATGAAGGTGAGGGAGACCCCGGAGACCAGGATGAGGTAGGCGGGGTGGAAGACGGCGACGGGCGTCTCCTTGTCCCGGTCCGCCATGCCCTGGCCGAGCGAGTAGACCAGGACGCAGAGGGTGACGGCCGAGGAGACGGTCAGCATCAGCCCGGAGAGCCGGTCGGCGACCAGCGTGATGCCGAGCGGCGGCGCGAAGTCCCCGAGGTGGACGGAGAGGGGGCCCTGCCGGTCCGCGGCGATCATCAGCGCCACGGAGAGACCGAGGACGGCCGTGAGGACGGCGACGCTGATGAAGCGCTGGAAGCGCGCGAGCCGGGTACCGAAGGCGAGGCTCAGCCCGGTGGCGCAGAGGGGCAGCAGGACCGGCAGCGGGACGAGGGCGTTCATCCGGCGGCTCCCCTGTCGGGGCCGCCGGAGGACCCGGGGCCGCCGGAGGACCCCGGGCCCCCGGGACTTCCCGGGCCCCCGGGGGCGGGGCCGGACGGCTCCGGGCCGTTGCTGTCGGGGCGTTGGTTCACGTAGTCCTCCGGATCGGCGCCCAGCACGTCGTGCCACAGGTCACCACTGGCATCGCGCCCACGGGCCTGAAGGGCGCGGTCGGCACGCAGCCGGCCGCGCAGCCGGCGGTGTTCCTGGCGGTAGCGTGCGCGGTCCTTCCGCGAACGGCCGGACTCCGCCCGGTACTCCTCGCGGAGCTCGGCCCGCTCCCCCAGCACCTCGGCGCGCAGGTAGATGCGGCGGTCCTCCAGGTCGTCGTGGACCTCGTCCGTGCCGGTCAGCTGGTAGCTGCGGTAGGCCATGGCGAGCAGGAACGCCGTGGTCGCCAGCGTGATGACGATGGCGGTGAGGGCGATGGCCTGCGGCAGCGGGTCGGTGATCCGGCGCAGCGGCGCACCGTAGAGCAGCGGTGCCGCGCCCGCGGACCCGGTCGACGACAGGACCAGCAGGTTGATGCCGTTGCCCGCGATCACCGCGCCGAGCAGGATGCGGGTGAGGGGCCGGGTGAGCATGAGGATGCCGCCGACCGCGCAGAGGACCACCGCTGTGACGAGGAGCGAGACGCTCATGATCATCGGTTCGGCCCTCCGGCCCCGGTGTCCGACGCGGGGGCCAGCGCGCCCGCCGCCCGTTCGATCTGCCGGTCGACCTTGGCCCCCAGCGCGCGGACGATGTCCAGAACCACTCCCAGGACCAGCAGGTAGACACCGAAGTCGAAGAGCACCGAAGTGCTCAGGTGGTAGTCACCGAACACGGGCAGGTGCCCGTGGTAGGTCCAGGCGTGCAGCACCGTCCCTTCCGCGAGACCGCCCAGGGCGACCCCGGTGGAGACGAACAGGCCGAGACCGGTGAAGAGCCCGGGCTGAAGCGGCGCCGCCTCGGCGAGCTCGAATCTGCCGCCCGCCAGGTACCGGGTGATGAGGGCGAGTCCCGCGACGAGCCCGGCCACGAACCCGCCGCCCGGCATGTTCTCCGCGCAGAACAGCAGGTACAGGGAGAGCACCAGGATGGGGTGGAAGAGCAGCCGCCCCACCACCTCGAAGACGACGGAACGGTGTTCGGGCGCGAGGGTCGATCCTGCGGCCAGCCAGCTGCGCTCGGGCGCGGTGTCGTCGCCCTGCGGCAGGCCGGTCAGCCGCCGGCCCGAGAGCGTCCACGCGGTCTCCCCCCGCAGTTCGTCCCTGTCGAAGGACGTCTCGCTGCGGCGGTGCAGGTAGATGAGACTGGTCACCCCGATGGCAGCCGCCGCGAGCACGGCGGACTCCCCCATCGTGTCCCAGGCACGCAGGTCGACCAGGATGGTGGCCACCACGTCCTTGAGGCCGTGATGGGCGACCTCCTCGACCATCGCGGCGCCCGCGGGCTCGGCGATGCGGGCCGCGCCGGCCGCCCACACGGCCACGCCGACCGTCGCCGCGGCGCCCAGCGCCACCGGGATGCGCACCAGCCGCCGCCATGTGCCGATCGGCTCCTCGAAGCGCACCGGCATCCGGCGCAGGACCAGCACGAACACGATCATCGAGACGGTCTCGACGCAGAACTGGGTGAGCGCCAGGTCGGGGGCTCCCTGCACGACGAAGAGCAGCGCCGTCCCGTAGCCGGTCAGTCCTGCCAGGACGACGGCCTTCATCCGGCGGCTGACGGTCAGGCAGGAGAGGGCGGCCGCGCAGGTGAGCACGGCCACGGCGCCCTGGAGCGGGGTGTCCCACACCCGGGGCGCGACGGCGCCCTGCCAGGGACGGTCGGTGAAGAGGACGGCCAGCTGGCCGGCCAGCATCACCGCCATGGTGATGGCCAGGTAGACGGAGAGGGATCCGCGCTGGACGAAGCCGGTGACCTGGAGGGCGAGGCGCTCCAGGCCGAGCAGGAGGTGGCCGAAGACGCTGTCCGCCGTGGGCCAGGCGATCCGCCGGGAGAGCCGGGTGACCGTCGTGCGTCCGGCGAAGAGCACGGCGCCGCCCGCCCAGGTGACCGCGGAGAGCAGCAGGACCGTCCCGAAGCCGTGCCAGAGCGCGAGGTGGTAGGCGTGGGCGGGGGCCGGGAAGACGTCGGCGTACGCGGCGAAGAGCGGGTCCGTCCACCCGACACCGGGGCCGAGCACCAGCCCGGCGAGGGCCAGCACGGCGGGCGGGCCCACGAGGCCGGCGCCCGCCCGGTGGGCGGGGGTGTCGGCGACCCCGGCCTTGCGGGCGAACGCCCCCCACACGAAGCGGAGGGTGTACGCCACGGTCAGCACCGAGCCGGCGACGAGGACGGCCAGCGCCCAGCGGTCCGCGGTTCCGCCGCGCAGCAGCGCGTCGAAGGCGGCCTCCTTCGCGGCGAATCCGAGGAACGGCGGAACGGCGGCCATGGACGCGGCGGAGAGCACCGCGACCGCGCAGAGGAGCGGCATGGTGCGGCCGAGGCCGGAGAGTGCGCGCAGATCACGGGTGCCGGCCGCGTGGTCGACGATTCCGACGACGAGGAACAGCGCGGCCTTGAACAGGGCGTGTCCCAGGATCATCGCGGCGGCGGCGAGCGCGGCGTCACGGTTGCCCGCCCCGGCGAGCACGGTGAGGAAGCCGAGCTGGCTGACGGTGCCGTAGGCGAGGACGAGCTTCAGATCGTTCAGGCGCAGGGCCCGCCAGGCACCGAGGAGCATGGTCGCCGCCCCCAGCACCAGGACGACGGGACGCCAGACCGGGACGTCGGCGAAGCCGGGGGCGAGCCGGGCCACGAGGTAGACCCCGGCCTTGACCATGGCCGCGGCGTGCAGGTAGGCGCTGACGGGGGTGGGTGCGGCCATGGCGTTCGGGAGCCAGAGGCTGAACGGCCAGATCGCCGACTTGGACAGCGCCCCGCACAGCACGAGGACCACAGCCACGGAGACGGCGACGGTGGCCTCCGGCGGATCCTCGACGATCGCGGAGATCCGGTAGGTGCCAGCAGCCTGACCGAGGATCAGGAAGCCGACCAGCATGGCGAGGCCGCCCAGGGTGGTGACCGTCAGGGCCTGGAGTGCGGAGCGCCGGTTCTGTTTGCGCGTGCTGGTGTGGCCGATCAGCAGGTAGGAGAAGACCGTGGTCAGCTCCCAGAACACGTAGAGGGTGATCAGGTCGTCCGCGAGGACGAGGGCCAGCATCGCCCCGGCGAAGGCCAGCAGGTTCCCGGCGAAGGAGGCCAGTTGGGGCGAATCGTCGGTGAAGTAGGACGCGCAGTACAACAGGACGAGCATGCCGACGCCGGCCGCGAGCAGCACCATCAGCTCGGCGAGCGCGTCCAGGCGCAGGGCCACCGACACGTCGTACGTGCCGATCCACTCCCAGGACCAGGTGACGGCCTTCCCGTCCGCGGCACCCGCCCATCGGGTGGCGGCCCACACCGTGGCAGCGGCGGGCGGCAGGGCGAGTACGACGAAGGCGAGCCTGCCGAGCCGTCGCACCAGCGGGCCCGCGCAGGCCGCCAGGACGAAATGGCTGACGATGAGCGCGATCACGAGGAAAGGTCCGGAGCAAAGGCCACCGAATACAGATATATCGCCCGGCCCGGTTCACCCGTCCGGCGCGCCGCGCGACGGAGGGTCCGCTGGTCACGGTGCGCGTCGGTGGGGGTCGGTTCTCGTCCCGCTGTGGTCACAGAACGGCGCCTGCCCTGTTCGCCCCCGGTCACACGGCATGACGTGGGACTCGTGCCGTCCGGCCGCGCCAGGCACCCCCTCCGGGCGGAGCACCCGGTCCGCGGCCAGCGGCAGATGGACCGGCACGTCAGGCATCTCGTCAGGCATGCCGCTGCCCGCCCCGGCGGCGCGAAGGCGGCAGCGGGCGCCGCCGGACACCGTGATCCCGTCGCCCTCGGATGACCTGTTCACACCGTGCGGATCGACGCCGTGCGGATCGACGCGGCGCGGATCGACGCGGCGCGGAGGGGGTGCGTCCGTCACCGTCGTCGCCTCCTCGGGCCCCCGGAACGTATACGTCACCTCCAGCCTCACTCCGGAGCGTGCGGGCCGCTACCCGGGCACGGCAGACATCACCGACACATCGGCAGGCACACGTGCACATTCTGTGGGCGCGCCGTGTTGCACATGTGAGGCCACTTTCTCTTCTTTTTTGCACTGTGACTAATATCCATGTGTCCAAGTTCTCAACGTATTTGACCAGTCACCGGCTGGCATCATCGTCAAGGAGCATCCCCTGCGCACGCGCGCGTCACGGCGGACCGACTCGGCACCCATGTCGTTGCGGACAGCCCTACTCGTACTGGCGATCGTCCCCGGAGTCGCACTGGCCGCCCTGTGGGCCGTCACCAGTGGACAGACCTTCCTGGACTTCCAACGCCAGGCAGCCCAGGGACTCTTGGCCGAACAAGCGGGCCAACCGTCCAACATCGTGTACTACAACCTGCAGGAGGAGCGCCGGCTCAGCGCCGAGGCGCTGGCACGGCCCGAAGACTCCGGTAAGGCGCTGAAGCAGCAGCGCACGCTCACCGACGAGGCGATCACGACCTTCCAGTCTCTCTCGGACGTGAGCGCGGACGACGCGCCCGAAGAGGTGCGGAACGCCGTCGGCAGGGCACGGGAGGCCATCAACCAGCTGCCGGCCCAGCGCAGCCTCGTCGACGAGGGCGACAGCGACCAGCAGGCGGTGGTCTACGGCTACTACACCGATCTGATCGCCGTGGATCTCGAACTGTTCTCGGCCCTCAGCCATGTGGACAACGGCGAGGTGACCACGATGGGGCAGCCCCTCGTGGACCTCTTCTGGACCAAGGAGATGATCTCCCGCTCGGACGCGATCCTCGCCCGCGGCTGGCCCTCCGGCAAGCTCAGCACGGAGGACCTCCAGGAGGTCCGCAACGCCGTCTCCGGTCAGTCCTTCCAGGCCGCGACCAAGGTGGTCCCGTACCTCCCCGAGGACGAGCAGGCCCAGTGGAAGCAACTCACCGACAGCGCCGCCTGGGCGGCCAAGACGAAGACCGAGGAGCAGATCCTGCGGCCGACGTCCGCCGACCGGTCCGGCTTCGTGGAGCTGGACGCCGAGGAGAAGACCTGGCGCAAGGCCATGGACGGGGTCACCCCGCAGCTCGTCGACCTGCTGGAGAAGCGCACCGACGCGGTCATGGTGACGGGCAAGGGCACCGTCATGTCCCTGCTCCTCAAGATGGTCCTCACCTCGGTGATCGGCCTGCTCGCCGTCGTCGCCGTCGTCTGGACCACCTGGCGCCTCACCCGCAACCTGCGCCGGCGCATCTCCGGACTGCAGGAGCGGGCCGAGGAGCTCGAGAGGGCCCTGCCGGACGTCGTCGAACGGCTGGCACAGGGGGAGAAGATCGACGTCGAGGCCGAGGCCCGCGCGATCGACACCCGGAACGAGGACGGCGACGAGCTCACCCGGCTCGGCGGCGCCCTCAACCAGGCCCGCACCAGCGCGCTGCAGGCCGCCGTCAGACAGGCCGACCAGCACCGGGGCTTCGAGCGGCTGCTGCAGCGCATCGCGCGCCGTACGCAGCAGCTGATCGGCCAGCAGCTGAAGAAGCTGGACGAGCTGGAGCGCAAGCACGAGGATCCCGAAGTGCTCGACGGTCTGTTCGACCTCGACCACCTGACGGCACGTCTGCGCCGCTACGAGGAGAACCTGGTGATCCTCGCCGGCGGTTCGCCCCACCGCCGCTGGCGCAAACCCGTACCGCTGCTGGACGTCATGCGTTCCGCGCAGGGTGAGGTGCAGGACTACCGACGGGTGGTGCTGGACCTGGACGGTGCCCCCTGGCTGGCCGAGCGGGCCGTCGGCCCGGTCTCCCACGTGCTGGCCGAGCTGATCGAGAACGCGCTGACCTTCTCCAGGCCGCCGAGCCCGGTCGAGGTCCGCGCGGCGAAGGTGAGCCGGGGCCTGGCCATCGAGGTCGAGGACCGCGGGCTGGGCATGGACGAGCAACAGCTCGCCGACGCCAACGAACTGATGAGCCGTCCGCCCAGGATGGACGTACTGGCCCACTCGGAGGACATCCGGCTCGGCCTCTACGTGATCTCCCGCCTCGCGGACCAGCACGGGCTGCGGGTCGAGTTCCGGCCCTCCGCCTTCGGCGGCACCCGCGTGGTCGTCCTGGTCCCGGACGAGCTGACCGTGCCCGAACCCGGGGTACGCCCGGCCGGTGCGCCGTCGGCCGCCCCCGCACCGACGGCGGAGCACTCCTCCGCGGCCCCCGGCGCACTGCCGACGCGGGTGCAGGGGCGGGCGATGGCGGGGGTCACGGCCCTGGCCGACCACGCCGCCAGGTCGCGTCCCGCCGAGGGGGAGCAACAGGACCCCGGGCAGACGTACTCCGGCTCCGCGGAACCGTTCCCGGTGCCCGGTCAGCCCCTTCCGCCGGAGAGCCCGCCCTACCAGGGCGAGGGCGCGTACCCCGACGCGCACACCCCGTACCCCGACACGGACCAGCCGTACACCTCCGGCGACTCCGTGTACCAGGGACCCGGGCCGGCCTACACCTCCGGTGACGCCGCACACCCGGGATCCGGGCAGCCGTACACCGACGGCCCGTACCCGGGATCCGGGCAGCCGTACACGGAACCCGGCGGGCCGTACCCCGGCGCCGGCGCCCCCTACGCCGGCGCCGAACAGCCCTGGACCGGCCAGGAGCAGCCGTACATGACGGCCGCGGGCCAGTACCCCGTGCCCGGCCACTCCTACGCGGAGCCGGCCGAGGAGGCGTACACGGCGCCCGAGCCGTCCCGTCCGCAGCCCTACCCGGCGGAGGGTGACACCACCGGCCCGCAGCCCTACGGCACGCCCGCGCGGGACGTCGTTCCCGCGGGTCCGTCGGAGCTGCGTGCCCTCACGCCGGCCGGCGGGGAGCCCCCGCTCCCCCGCCGCGTACGCCAGGCCAGCCTGGTGGACGAACTGCGGGTGGACCCTGCCGCCCGCACCACTGCGCCCAAGCCCCCGAGCTGGGACGAGAACCCGCTGCTGCGCCCCGTCCCCCGGCGGGCCGGTGCGGCGATCGGGGCATTCCAGCGGCGCTCCCGCGCGGCACGGGCGGCGGAGGAGCCACCGGGCCCCGCCCCCGCCGCACCCTCCCCTACGAGAGAAGAACGGTCATGACTCGCACAACGGCCACCCTCCAGGATCTGGACTGGCTGCTCGACGGTCTGGTGGACTCGGTCGCCGAGACCCTGAACGCCGTACTGCTGTCCGACGACGGACTGGTGGTGAGCCACTCGCGCTCCGTCGACCGCGCCGACGCCGAACGGCTCGCGGCGATATGCACCGGCCAGCAGAGCCTCGCCCGCGGGGTCGGCCAGCTGTTCGACGGCGGTTCGGTGCACCAGGTCATCGTCGAACTCGCCGATCTCTGGCTCTTCATCATCGCCGCCGGCCAGGGCACCCACCTCGCCGTCGTCGCCTCCCAGGAGGTCGACGCCGAGGTGATGTCGCTGGCGATGCACAACCTCGTCCAGCAGGTGGGCCAGAAGCTCACCGCTCCGGCGCGCGGAGACTTCGACGCCTTCGGTACCGGGGACGGGCAGCGGGTGTGAGCCCCTACTGGGACGACGAGGAGACCGAGGAGGACGGTGCGGGCACGATGGTGCGCCCGTACACCATCACCCGCGGCCGGACCGCTCCCGAGCGGGACGACTTCAGCCTCATCACCGTGCTCACCACCGCCGAACAACCGGTGGACGAGCACGGTACGCCCCTGCGGGCGGGCCGGCTCCAGCCGGAGCACCGCATGATCCTGGACCGCTGCCGCCGGCCGGCCGCGGTCGCCGAGGTGTCCGCCGGTCTCGACCTGCCGGTCTCGGTGACCAAGATCCTCCTGGCGGACCTGGTCGCCCAGGGCCTGCTGCTCGCCCGCGCGCCGTTGACGGTGGCCCGGGCGTCCGGCGGGGCCGACATGGGCCTGCTGGCCGCCCTACGTGACGGACTCCGGAGACTCTGAACAGATATGACAAGCAGTCAGACGGCGCCTGCCGCCGTCAAGATCCTGATAGCCGGCGGCTTCGGCGTCGGAAAGACCACGCTGGTGGGTGCTGTCAGCGAGGTGGCGCCCCTGCGCACCGAGGAGTTCCTCACCCAGGCGAGCGTCGGCGTCGACAGCCTGGCCGGCGTCAGCCGGAAGAACACCACGACCGTGGCGCTGGACTTCGGCCGCATCACGGTCAGCCCCGAGCTGGTGGCCTACCTGTTCGGCACGCCCGGCCAGGAACGCTTCTGGTTCATGTGGAACGACCTGGTCAACGGAGCACTCGGCGGAGTGGTGATCGCCGACACCCGCCGGCTGGAGACGAGTTTCGCCTCGATCGACTTCTTCGAGAGCCGGGACATCCCCTTCGTGGTGGCGATCAACTGCTTCCACGGCCACAACACCCGCACCACGGACGAGATCAGGGCCGCCCTGGACCTGGATCCGCACGTGCCCCTGCTGGTCGGGGACGTCCGGGAACGGCCCTTCGGCCGCGATGTGCTGCTGGCCCTGGTCGACCACCTGATGAGCCTGCCGGCGGCCGTCGGCTGACCGGCCCCCTTTCCGCTTCCCCTTCCTTCTTTCTCGCCTGGAGAGATCTGAGATGGCAACACCCCTGCGTGTACTGGTACACGGCGGAGGCATCGGCGGGCTCACCCTCGCCGTCGCGCTCGCCCGGAGCGGGCACACGGTCGAGGTCGTCGAGCTCCGTGACGAGCTGGACGCCCTGGGCGTCGGCATCATCCAGCCGTCCAACGCCCTTCACGTCATGCGCGAGCTCGGCGTCCTCGACGCCTGCCTGGCGGCCGGCTTCGCGTGGGAGGTGCTGACCGTCTGCGACCCGGCCGGCGCCCCGCTCGCCAAGATCCCGCAGCCGCGGATGGACGAGGCCCCGGCCGGCAACGGCATACCGCGCCCCGCCCTGGCGAGGATCCTCGGCGACGCCACCGCGGCCGCCGGAGTCCCGATCCGTTTCGGTACGACGATCAGCGGGCTGACCGACGACGGTTCCGGTGTCGAGGTGTCCCTGTCCGACGGTTCGTCCGCCCGCTGGGACCTCGTCGTCGGTTTCGACGGCATCGGCTCGCCGCTGCGGACCCGGCTGTACGGCGACCGTTTCACCCCCGAGTACACGGGCTTCGCCAACTGGCGCGTCACCGTGCCCCGTCTGCCCGAGGTCCAGGGTGTCGTGGTGAGTGCGGGCCGGACGTCCACCAAGGCGCTGCTCACGCCGATCACGGACGAGCTGATGTACCTGGCCGCCGTGACGGCCGAGGAGCCGGACTTCCGGCCGGACCCCGCGCGGGCGCACGAGCAGCTCGCGGAGCGCCTCGCGGCGTTCGGCGGGCCCGTCGCCGAGGCGCTGGCCACGGTCACCGCGGCGGACGGCGTCGTCTACTCGCGCATCTCGCAGGTCACGGTCGACGCGCCCTGGCACGCGGGCCGGGTCGTCATCGCCGGTGACGCCGCGCACGCGAGCACCCCGAACCTCGCCCAGGGTGCGGCGATGGCGGTGGAGGACGCGCTGGTCCTGGCCCGCGCGCTGGACGCCGAGGACGACGTCCCGGCGGCGCTCACCGCGTGGGAGGAGCGGCGCCGCTCCCGGGCGATGTTCGTGCAGAACCTCTCGCGCGCCCTCCTCAAGGAGGAGACCGGCAGCCCGACGACGCCCGAGGAGGACGAGCTGCTGAAGGTCGGGATGGCGGGCGCCGCCCACGTCCTGGTCGAGCCGTACTAGGACGCATCATGCGGGAGGGGCGGGGCGGCCGGGATGGTTCCCGGGCTCCCCGCCCCTCTTCCCTGCCCGCTCAGTCCAGGACCGCGACCGGGAAGCTCCAGCGCTTCCTGCTGCGCGGCGCCACCGCTCTGGAGTGACCCCGTGGCCGAGCACACCCCCCGTTCCCTGATCGTGAGCCTGTACGGCGCGTACGGCCGTCGCCCCGGCAACGCCCCGCTGGAGGTGTCCGAGCTGATCCGGCTGCTGCACGCGGTCGGGGTCGACGCCCCGTCGGTGCGCTCGTCCGTCTCCCGTCTCAAGCGCCGCGGGCTGCTCGTCGCCGCCCGTACGGCGGACGGAGCCGCCGGATACGCCCTGTCGGCCGACGCCCGTCAGCTGCTGGACGACGGTGACCGGCGGATCTACCGGCGCCCGGCGCCCATGCCCGGGGACGGCTGGGTGCTCGCCGTGTTCTCCGTGCCGGAGGCCGAGCGTCACAAGCGCCACCTGCTGCGCTCCCGTCTCGCCCGGCTCGGCTTCGGCACGGCGGCGCCCGGGGTCTGGATCGCGCCCGCCGGGCTGTACGAGGAGACGCGGCACACGCTGGGGCGCCTCGAACTCGCCCCCTACGTCGACCTGTTCCGGGGTGAGCACCTCGGATTCGCCGCCACGGCGGAGGCGGTGGCGCGCTGGTGGGACCTCGACGCGATCGCCCGGCTGCACCTCGAATTCCTGGCACAGCAGGAGCCCGTACTGCGGTCCTGGGAGGCACGGCCGGACGGCGCGGACCCGGAGCCGGAGCCGGAGGAGGCCTACCGCGACTACCTCCGCGCCCTGGACTCCTGGCGGCAGCTGCCGTACGCGGACCCGGGCCTGCCCGGCGAACTGCTGCCGAAGGACTGGCCGGGGGGCCGCTCGGCGGAGGTGTTCGGGCTGCTCCACACCCGACTGCGGGACGAGGGTGCCCTGTTCGTCAGGAACAGCCCCTGATCCGGGCACCGAAATCGGGGTGACCCGGGGCCGGGTGACCCGACAGGATGAGGCATGACCTGGACCTTCACCGATGACGTGGAAGCCTTCCTGGACGCGGCGGGAGCGTCCCTGTCCGCCCGGCCGGCCGCGAACACCCTGCTGCTGACGGTCACCGCCACCCTGCGGGACAGCGGGCCGCAGGCCTACGGCTCGGCACCGCCGGTGCTGGGATGGTGGCGCGGGGCGGACGGGGAGGTGGCCGGGACCCTGGTGCGCACACCGCCCTTCGTGCCGATCCTGGGCACGGCTTCGGCCGAAGCGGTCGACGCGCTGGCAGACGCGCTGCCCCTGCCGGGCATCAACGCGGACCGCGACAGCGCTCGCACCCTGGCCGCCCGCTGGCCCCGCCACCGGGTCGACGAGGAGCACCGGCTGTACAGGCTGGGCACGCTGCTGCCACCTTCCCCCGCGCCGGCCGGTGGCCCACGGACCGCGACCACCGCCGACCGTGCGGTGCTCGTCGAGTGGCTGAGGGCGTTCGGCCGGGAGACCGGCCAGTCGGGCGACCGGGCGGAGCGGATCGTGGACGAGCGCACGGTCCACGGCGGCCTGACCTTCTGGGAGACCGACGGTGTCCCGGTGTCGCTGGCGGGCGTCTCGCGCAGGGTCGCGGGCACGGTGCGGGTGGCGAACGTCTACACACCGCCGGAGCACCGGGGCCGCGGTTACGCGGCAGCGCTGACGGCGGAGGTGAGCCGTGCGGCACGGGAGGAGGGGGCCCGGGAGGTCCTGCTCTTCACGGACCTCGCGAATCCCACGAGCAACGGCGTGTACGGGCGCATCGGCTACGAGGCCGTCTCCGACCGCCTGCTGATCACCGCGGAGCCGGAGTGAGCGCCGGGGCCGGGGAGAGTCCGGCGGAGCAGCGCTGGCTGATCGCCGCGAACGTGGTGCGGTGGCGGCGCTACGGCGACGGCGGCCAGGAGCTGCGGCCCGGCACCAAGTCGTACCGGGGCGGCTCGAAGGTGTACGTGATCGAGAGCTACGCCGGTTCGGGGCACGAGCAGCTGACCACGGTCGGGCGCGGGCGCCACACCGGCACGTACATCACCATCGGCATGGCGACGCGCAACCTGCACACGTTCCGGGCCGTGCCGGTCCACAGCCCGACCGTGCTGCGGCTGTGCGAGGAGGCGGACGTGGGCGGCTGCTGGACGACCCGTGAAGACGCCGAGGAGCTCGCCGTCCGGCTGGAGAGGCTGGCCGTCGAGTACCGCACCGGCCACTGGGCCGCCGCGCACCCGGTTCCCTGCCGGTGCCACGAGTGCCTCACGTTCAGCCCAGTGTGAGCCGGGGCTTCGGGGCGTCGGTGCGGCCCGTCGGTGGAGGGCGGCTGCCCGCGCGGTACGGGAGCGACCAAGAGGCTCCCGGCCCGGCGTAGCCCTGCTCGGCCGCCGCGTGAAGCGTCCAGTGCGGGTGGTGGAGGTGGGGACCGGTGGGCCCGGACGGAGCGTTCGCGGGAGAGCTCGGCCAGGAGGTCCGGCAGATCGGCGTAGGCGCCGAAGGTGAGGGCGTTGAGCTTCTCGGGACGGGCGAGCGTCACGGTCGCGACGCCGTCCTCAGTCGTCAGGCGCAGATGCTGCCAGCGCTCCGCGCGGAGCCGGTGAACGGGCTCATGGAAGGGTCCCCTCCAGCCGTCGGGCTGCTGCTGATGCGTTTCGAAGTTATCACTCATCTGTGACTTCCGTCATGAGTGCGCAATAGTGCGGGGTGGGGCCGGTGTGGCGAAGGTCCCCTTTGTGCCGGTCGGCAGCCTCTATGTCTGTGGCGTCGCGCTTCGTATGGTTGAGCGCAGGAAGTCCTGGTACAGAAGCCCGTACCGTCCGGCGACGGAGGACGCGGCCCCGGAACCCCCGGGGCGGAAGTCCCCGCCGGATGTCTCGCTCCCGAACGGAAACGCCCGCCGTGCCCTCCGACGTCCCCGCACCGCCGCCCCGCTCCTGGCGCATCGCCCTGCCGCACTCGACGGCAGCGGTGCCGATCGCCCGCGCCCTCGTCCGTACGGCGCTGGCGGACCTCGACGCGCCCGCGGACAGCGACACCGCCGAGCTGCTGACGGCGGAGCTGGTCGCCAACGCCGTGGAGCACACCGACGGCTCGGGACCCATCGAGCTGGTGGTCGAGCTCCTGGCGTCCGGCTGCCAGGTGGAGGTCCACGACCACGACCCGGGCCCGCCCGGGGATCTGTCCCGTCTGCTGCCCGGCGTGGCGCCGGATCCGTGGCAGGAGCACGGGCGCGGGCTGCTCCTCATCCGCGCCCTCAGCTCCGCCTGCGGCCACCGCCCCACCGAGCACGGCAAGGCGGTCTGGTTCACCCTCCGGTCGGCAGCGACTCCGCCCGGTCCCCCGGCTCCCCGGGGCTGACGAGCCGGGAGCGGCTGCGGCTGTACCCCGCGTACACGAGAGCGCCCACGGCGAGGAAGACGGCGAACTGCACCCAGGTCGTCCAGCCCGTGCCGTACATCAGGTACAGGCAGAAGCCGACGCCCAGGATCGGGCTCAGCGGATAGAGCGGCACCCGGAAGGAGCGCTTCAGCTCCGGATTGCGGCGGCGCAGGGTGATGACGGCGATGTTGACCACGGCCATGGTCGCGAGCGTGCCGATGGTCGTCAGGTTCACGACGACATCGAGGGAGGAGAACGCGGCCGGTACCGCGAAGACGACCGCCACGATCCAGGTGTTGGCGACCGGCGTGCGGGTCTTCGGTGACACCCGCTCGAAGACCCTCGGGACCAGCCCGTCACGGGACATCGACATCAGGATCCGGGTCTGGCCGTACATCACCGCAAGGACGACGGACGCGATGGCGACCACGGCGCCGAAGGCGATGATCCCGCCGCCGACGCCCGATTCGGTGACTTGGTCGACGACCAGCGAGAGCGCGGCCGGCTTGTCCCCCACGGCGTCCGCACCCAGCGCGCCGATGGCACCGAGGGCGACGGCGCAGTAGAGCAGCGTGACGACGCCGATGCAGACCATGATCGCGATCGGGATGTTCCTGCGGGGGTTCCTGACCTCTTCACCGGCGGTGGTGATGGCGTCGAACCCGATGTACGAGAAGAACGCCACCGAGGCCCCGGCAGTGATCCCCGCCATGCCCTGGGGGGCGAAGGGCGAGAGGTGACCGTCCTCGAACGCGGTGAAGGCGATCGCGCAGAACGCGGCGAGGATGCCGATCTTGAGGACCGCCATCGCGGCCGTGGCCCCCGCGCTCTCCCGGATGCCGCGCACCAGCAGGGTGGCCGCCATCATGACCACGACGACCGCCGGCAGGTTGATCACTCCGCCGTCGCCGGGACCGGAGGAGAGCACCTCGGGCAGGCTCCAGCCGATCAGGCTGTCGAGTAGTTCGTTGACGTACTGGCTCCAGCCGACAGCGACGGCCGAGACGGACACCCCGTACTCCAGCAGCAGGCACCAGCCGACCAGGAACGCGACGCGCTCCCCGAGGGTGGCGTAGGCGAAGGAGTACGAGCTGCCGGAGACCGGGATGGCCCCGCCGAGCTCGGCGAAGGAGAAGGCGGTGAAGATGCAGGTGACGGCGGCGAGGGCGAACGAGACCACCACGGCGGGGCCCGCCTCGGCGACACTGTCGGAGAGCCCGACGAAGATCCCGGTGCCGACGATCGCCCCGACGCCGAAGCAGACGAGCTGGAACAGCCCCATGCTGCGCCGCAGGCCGTGGCCTTCCAGGTCGGCTCCGGACTCGGCGAGCAGCAGATCGGGGCTCTTGATGCGGGCCCCGGACCTGCGCGCAGGGCTGTTCGGGGTGGGGGAGGCGGGACTCATGGGGGGACGGGTCTCTTCTCTGGCGGTGCGGGGGACGGAGCCCGTGGGGAGGCTCCACCTGGCCATGTGCTCCGGACCGGGCCCATGAGAAAGGGGTTCGGGCGTGCGAGCCCGAACCCCACCAAGTAGCACCATCGTAGCCACTTGCGCGCATCTTCACCCAATCGGGTGCATGTTCATGCGCTCACCGCGTCGCCCGCCAGCGTCGCCACCAGTACCGCCTTGATCGTGTGCATCCGGTTCTCGGCCTCGTCGAAGACGACGGAGTGCGTGGACTCGAAGACCTCGTCGGTGACCTCCAGCTCCGAGATCCCGTGCCGCTCGTGGATGCCCCTGGCCACCTTCGTGCCGAGGTCGTGGTAGGCCGGGAGGCAGTGCATGAACTTCACGTCGGCGTTGCCCGTGGCGCGCAGCACGTCCATGGTCACGGCGTACGGCGCGAGGGCGGCGATGCGCTCGTCCCAGACCTCGACGGGCTCACCCATGGAGACCCAGACGTCGGTGACGACGAAGTCGGCTCCCCGGACACCCTCGGTCACGTCCTCGGTGAGGGTGATGCGCGCCCCGCTGGACTCGGCCAGCTTGTGGGCCCGGTCCACGACGTCCTGCGCCGGCCAGTAGGCGGCGGGGGCGACGAGCCGGACGTCCATGCCGAGCAGGGCCCCGGTGATCAGGTAGGAGTTGCCCATGTTGAAGCGGGCGTCGCCCAGGTAGGCGAAGGTGATCTCCTCCAGGGGCTTCGGACTGTGCTCCGTCATCGTGAGGACGTCGGCGAGCATCTGGGTGGGGTGCCAGTCGTCGGTGAGCCCGTTGAAGACGGGCACACCGCCGTAGGCCGCCAGCTCCTCGACCGCCTGCTGGCTGTCGCCCCGGTACTCGATGCCGTCGAACATCCGGCCGAGCACCCGCGCGGTGTCCTTCACCGACTCCTTGTGCCCCATCTGCGAGCCGGAGGGGTCGAGGTACGTCGTGGAGGCGCCCTGGTCGGCGGCGGCCACCTCGAACGCGCAGCGGGTGCGGGTCGAGGTCTTCTCGAAGATCAGCGCGATGTTCTTGCCGCACAGCCTCCGGACCTCGCCGCCCGCCTTCTTGGCGGCCTTGAGCTCGGCGGAGAGAGCGATCAGGCCGCGGAACTCCTCGGCCGTGAAGTCCAGCTCCTTGAGGAAATGGCGGCCTGTGAGGTCTATGGCCATGGTCACTGCTCCTGGGTCGGGCTGAGGCGTGCGGACGGCTTCCCTGGAAGTCTATACGAGACACCGTATTGCTATACAGCCTGTCACCGGTCCCTGTCCCTCACACGGGATCGCGCACCACGGGGCAGCTCATGCAGCGCGGGCCTCCCCGGCCCCGTCCCAGCTCACTGCCCCGGATCTCGATGACCTCGATGCCCTCCTTGCGCAGATACGTGTTGGTGGTGGCGTTGCGCTCGTACGCGACGACGACCCCGGGCTCCACGGCCAGCACGTTGCACCCGTCGTCCCACTGCTCCCGCTCGGCCGCGTGCACGTCCTGGGTGGCGGTGAGGACCCGGATCGCGTCCAGGCCGAGCGCGGCGGCGATGGCCCGGTGCATGTGCTCGGGCGGGTGGTCGGTGACCTTCAGTTCACGTGGTCCGGTGCCCGGCTCGATCGTGTAGGAGCGGAGCATCCCGAGCCCGGCGTACTGGGTGAAGGTGTCACCGTCGATCATCGTCATCACCGTGTCGAGGTGCATGAACGCCCGGCGCTTGGGCATGTCCAGCGCCACGATCGTCCGGGCCGAACCCGCGTCGAAGAGCCCTCTGGCCAGCATCTCCACGGCCTGCGGGGTGGTGCGCTCACTCATTCCGATCAGGACGGCGCCCCGGCCGATGACGAGGACGTCGCCGCCCTCGATGGTGGACGGGTAGTCGTCCTGGCCCTCCGACCAGTGGTGGAAGACGCCGGCCTCGGGGCCGGTGAACAGGGGATGGTGCCGGTAGATCGCCTCGAAGTGCACGGTCTCCCGCTGTCTGGCAGGCCAGCGCATCGCGTTGATGGACACGCCGTCGTAGATCCAGGCCGAGGTGTCCCGGGTGAAGATGTGGTTGGGCAGGGGGCTGAGCAGGAAGTCGTCCAGATCCATGACGTGGAAGCGCACGGACGTCGGTTCGGCGTGCCGCTCCAGGAACTCCCGCTTCGTCATCCCGCCGACGAGGGCCTCGGTCAGCTCCGCGGCGGACAGCTCCTCGAACACGCCGCGCAGATGTTCGGTGGCGAGCGGCCCGTATTCCTTCTCCGCGAACACCCGGTCCAGGACGAGCCGCCGCGCCACCGGAATGTCGAGGGCCTCCCGGAGCAGGTCCCCGAAGAGATGGACCTCCACCCCCCGGTCACGCAGCACGTCGGCGAACCCGTCGTGCTCCTCCCTCGCGCGGCGCACCCACAGCACGTCGTCGAAGAGAAGAGCGTCCTTGTTGCTGGGGGTGAGCCGCTTCAGCTCCAGATCGGGGCGGTGCAGGATGACGCGGCGCAGCCGCCCGGCCTCGGAATCGACATGGAATCCCATGCCTTCATCCTCACCGCGCGAGGCACCGTTCACCCTGCGAACCGCCACCCGGTTCCGGGGCGGGCGGGGAAAGGGCGCCGGCGGGGCCCGTTCCCGGCGCCCGGCGTAGGTCCGCGTCCGGCGGTGTCCACCACGGGAGCGGTGTCCGCCGGCACCGGCGTGCCGACCGGGCCGCCAGGGGGCGCCGCGACCGAGACTGGGGCCCCTCCCCCACCTCGAAGGAGCCTCCTCATGTCAGCCAGCCCGCCCCTGCCCCCGGTGGTCAGTGCCTTCCTGGACGCCGCGAACGCCCATGACACGGCCGCCTGGCTGCGGACCTTCGCTCCGGACGGCGCCGTGGACGACTGGGGACGCGTGTTCACCGGGTACGAGGAGGTGCACGGCTGGAGCGACGCGGAGTTCATCGGCGCGCGCGTCACCCTCGACGTCACCGAGGTGTCGGCGGGGCCCGGGGACGAGGACGTCACCGTCCTGGCGCAGGTCGGCGGTGACGGCTTCAACGGCCCCTCCCACTTCACGTTCACCGTGCGGGACGGTCTCATCGGCCTGATGCGTATCACCGCCTGACCGCGACAGGGCCGCCGTGCCGTGCCCCGGGCGGGCGAACCGCCCGGGGGCACGACGGGCACGGTACGGCGCGCCCGGGGCACGGCGCGCACGGCCCTCCGGCGGCGCTCGGGGCCCGGCGGCACGGTACGGCGCGGCCGTGCGGCACGGTCCGCCGGCGCTCGGGCACCGCGGACCCAGCGGACACGGCCCCGGCCGAGGCCGGGCCGTGGTCCTCCGGCAGCGGGGCCGTGGTCCTCCGCCAGCGGGCCGTGGCCCCTCCTACAGCCGGGGGTCGACCGGCTCCGACTCCAGCGCCAGTACCGCGAAGACCGCCTCGTGGATCCGCCAGAGCGGCTCCCCGCCGGCCAGCCGGTCGAGCGCCTCCAGACCGAGGGCGTACTCCCGCAGGGCCAGCGACCGCTTGTGGCCGAGGAACCGGGACCGCAGGCGCTCCAGGTTCTCCGGCCGTGTGTACTCGGGACCGTAGATGATCCGCAGGTACTCCCGGCCGCGCACCTTGATGCCGGGCTGGACGAGCCTGCCCTTCGCGTCCCGGACCAGGGCCCCGAGCGGCTTGACGACCATGCCCTCGCCTCCGCGGCCGGTCATCTCCAGCCACCAGTCGATGCCTGAGCGCACGGAGGCCTCGTCACCCGTGTCGACGACGAGACGCCGCGTGACCTGGAGGAGTCCGGTCGGGTCGTGCTCGACGAGCCTGTCCAGCCAGGCCAGCTGCTCGTCGTGCGCCACGGATGCGAGCGAACGGCCCTGCACGGCAAGGATCTGGAACGGCGCCAGCCGGACACCGTCGAGCCCTTCGGTGCTCCAGCAGTAGCGGCGGTAGGCCTCCGTGAAGGCGGCGGCGTCCGTCGCGCGTTCCCGCTGGCGGCCGGCGAGGTCGCCGACGTCGACTCCGCGGGCGAGCGCCGACGCCAGGGCGCCCTCCGCCACGGGCAGGACCGCGCCCGCGGCGGCGCCCACCGCCGCGTACTGCGAGCGGAGCAGGCCCGCGGCCTTGAGGGACCAGGGCATCAGCTCGGCGTCGAGCAGCACCCAGTCCGTGTCCCACTCGTCCCAGAGCCCGGCGGCGGTGACCGCCGTGCGCAGCCGGCCGAGGACGACCTCGGTGAGTGCCGTGTCGTCCAGGAACGGCCGCCCGGTACGGGTGTACAGGGCGCCTGTGGGACCCCCCTCACCGCCGGGGGCGTGGGAGGCGCCCCCGACGCCGAAGCGCTCCCGGGCCGTCCCGGCGTCGCGGCAGACGAGAGCCACGGCGCGCGAGCCCATGTGCTTCTCCTCGCAGACGACCTTGTCCACGCCGTCCACGCGGTACTGCGCGAAGGCCTCGGCCGGATGCTCCAGGAAACCCTCCTCGTGGGAGGTGGCGGTCGGCGCCATCGTCGGCGGCAGATAGGCCAGCAGCCGGGGGTCGACGGCGAAGCGGCTCATGACTTCCAGCGCCGCCGCCGCGTTCTCCTCGCGCACCGCGACCCGGCCCATGTGCCGGGTCTCCACGATGCGGCGGCCCTGCACGTCGGCGAGGTCGAGCGGCCGGCCCTCCCGCCCTCCCGGGGCCTCGGAGGTCAGCGGCTTCACCGGCTCGTACCAGACGCGCTCGGCCGGCACGTCGACGATCTCCCGCTCCGGCCAGCGCAGGGCGGTCATCTTCCCCCCGAAGACGGCGCCGGTGTCCAGGCAGAGCGTGTTGTTCACCCAGGAGGCCACAGGCACCGGAGTGTGCCCGTAGACCACCGCGGCACTGCCCCGGTAGTCCTCGGCCCACGGGTGGCGCACGGGCAGGCCGAACTCGTCGGTCTCACCGGTCGTCTCCCCGTACAGGGCGTGCGAGCGGACCCGCCCCGAGGTGCGGCCGTGGTACTTCTCGGGCAGCCCCGCGTGGCAGACGACCAGCTTGCCCTCGTCGAGGACGTAGTGGCTGACCAGTCCGTCGATGAACTCCGCGACCTGCTCGCGGAACTCGGGGTGTTCGGCGTCCTCCCGCTCCAGCTGCTCCACGGTCTCGGCGAGCCCGTGGCTGTGCTGGACCTTGCGTCCCTTGAGATAACGGCCGAGCTTGTTCTCGTGGTTGCCGGGGACGCACAGCGCGTTCCCCGACGTCACCATGGACATGACGCGGCGCAGCACACCGGGGCTGTCGGGGCCGCGGTCGACGAGGTCACCGACGAACACAGCGGTGCGTCCCTCGGGGTGCGCGCCGTCCTCGTATCCCAGCCGACCGAGCAGGGTCTCCAGCTCGGAGCTGCATCCGTGGATGTCTCCGATGATGTCGAAGGGACCGGTGAGGTGCCGGAGGTCGTTGTAGCGGCGCTCGATGACGATCTCGGCGGTGTCGGCCTCCTCCTCGGTGCGCAGGATGTGCACCTTGCGGAAGCCTTCGCGCTCCAGTCCGCGCAAGGAGCGGCGCAGCTCGCGGCGGTGGCGCTGCACGACGTGCCGGGGCATGGCGGAGCGGTCGGGTCGGGTGGCGTTGCGCGCCTGGCAGACCTCTTCCGGCAGGTCGAGCACGACGGCGATGGGCAGCACGTCGTGCTCCCGGGCCAGCCGGACGAGCTGCTTGCGGCTCTCGGGCTGCACGTTGGTGGCGTCCACGACGGTGAGACGGCCGGCCGCGAGGCGCTTGCCCGCGATGTAGTGGAGCACGTCGAAGGCGTCGCGGCTGGCGCTCTGGTCGTTCTCGTCGTCGGCGACGAGGCCACGGCAGAAGTCGGACGAGATGATCTCGGTCGGCTTGAAGTTCTTGCGGGCGAAGGTGGACTTGCCCGATCCGCTGGCGCCGACGAGGACGACGAGGGAAAGGTCGGTCACCGGCAGGGTGCGCGAGGTACCGGTCATGCGGCTTCCGCCTCCTTCGTGGTCGTCCCGTCGGCCGTTTTCGTGGTCGTCCCGTCGGCCGTGGTCATCGTGAACACGGCCATCTGTGTGGGAGGTCCCACCTCGGGGTCCTCCGGTCCCACGGGGACGAACTCCGCCGTGTAGCCGTGGCGTCCGGCGACCTGGCCCGCCCAGTCCCGGAACTGCTCCCGGGTCCATTCGAAGCGGTGGTCGCTGTGGCGTACATGCCCGGCCGGGAGGGTCTCCCAGCGGACGTTGTACTCGACGTTGGGCGTCGTCACCAGCACGGTCCGCGGTCGCGCGGAGCCGAACACCGCGTACTCGAGGGCGGGGAGCCGGTCCAGGTCGAGGTGCTCGATCACCTCGCTCAGGACGGCGGCGTCGTATCCCTTCAGCTGCTTGTCCGTGTAGGTGAGCGCGCCCTGGCGGAGGGTGATCCGCCCGGCCTGCCGCTCGCCCATCCGGTCCAGCTTCAGCCGGCGCGCGGCGACGGTCAGCGCCCGTACCGACACGTCGACCCCGACGATCTCCGTGAAGCGCGCGTCCTTGAGGAGGGCCTGCACCAACTGGCCCTGGCCGCAGCCGAGGTCGAGCACACGGCTCGCCCCGGCGGTGCGCAGCGCCTCCAGGATCGCCGAGCGGCGCCGCTCGGCGAGCGGGAGCGGCTTCTCCTCCGTGTCCGTGGTCTCGTCCGCCGCGTTGTCGACGCTCTCCACCTCGAGGTCGTCCGACTCGGCGAGCCGGACCAGCTCGAGCTGCTCCGCCGCCTGTCGTGTGAGCCCGAGGCGACGGGAGAGATAGCGGCTGGTGATCAGCTTCCGCTCGGGGTGGCCCGCCAGCCAGCCCTCCCCGGCCCGCAGGAGCTTGTCGACCTCGTCGGGCGCGACCCAGTAGTGCTTGGCGTCGTCGAGCACCGGCAGCAGCACGTACAGCTGGCGCAGCGCGTCCGCGAGCCGCAGCTCTCCCTCGAGCACGAGCCGTACGTAGCGCGAGTCGCCCCACTCCGGGAACCGCTCGTCCAGGGGGACGGCCTCGGCCTCGACCCGTGTCCAGCCGAGCGGGAGGAACAGCTTCCGCACCAGTTCCGCGCCGCCGCGTGCAGGCAGCGCGGGGACCTCGAGGCGGAGCGGCAGCGCTTCCCGGGCGCGCTCGGGCATCGCCCGGCAATCCCCCTTCAGCGCGGACTTGAACACCGTCGTCATCGCGACCGAGAGCAGTGACGACGCCGCGTACGGCCGGTCGTTGACGTACTGCGCGAGCGCCGCGTCGGGAGCTCCGCCCCGGCCCTTGCCCTTGCCGCGCCTCACCAGCGCGACGGGATCCACCTCCAGCAGCAGCGCTGCTGTACAGCGGTCCGCGGACGCCTCGGGGTAGAAGACGTGCGCGGTGCCGTGCGAGGTGGAGAACGTCTGCGCCTTCTCCGGATGCTTGTGCAGCAGATAGCCCAGATCGGTGGCGGGACGCTCAGAGGTGCCGGTCGTGCTGATAGTCAGGAACACACGTCCGAGTATGGTGCGACGACCCGTCTCCCACCAGGCATTTTCATGCTGCCGGCGGCTCCAGACGGTCGGCCAGCGCCGCGATGCCGGACGGGCCGACCCGGCAGCAGCCGCCGACCAGCCGCGCGCCGGCCAGCTGCCAGTCCCGCACCCTGCCCGGCTCGAAGGTTCCCCTCCCGGTCCAGTCCCGGCCCTCGGCATCCCACTCCTCCCCGCTGTTCGGATAGACGACGACCGGCTTCCCGGTGGCCGCGGCCGCCACCTCCACCGCCCGGTCCGCGTCCGCCGGATCGCAGCAGTTGACCCCGACGGCCACCACCTGATCGATGCCCGCCACGAGCCCGAACGCCTCCGCCAGGGGCTGCCCCGCCCTGGTGCGGTCACCCGCCACGCTGTACGAGAGCCACACCGGCACCGGGAGTTCCTGGACCACTTCCAGCAGCGCCTCGGCCTCGACGATGTCCGGCACCGTCTCCAGAGCGAGGACGTCGGGGCCCGCCGCGGCGAGCGTCTCCGCCCGGGGCCTGTGGAAGCGCACCAGCTCGCGGACGGTGAGTCCGTACCGGCCCCGGTACTCGCTGCCGTCCGCGAGCATCGCCCCGTACGGGCCGACGGAGGCGGCGACCCAGAGCTCGCGCCCCGTCACCGCGCCCGCCCGGCGCGCCGACTCCACGCTGCCGGCCATCAGCTCCGCGGCCCGCGCCCTGCCGATCCCGTGCCGCGCGAAGCCCTCGAACGACGCCTGGTAGCTGGCGGTGATGAGCACCTGCGCACCCGCCCGTGCGTAGGCCACGTGGGCGGCTTCGATCTGCTGGGGCGCATCGGTCAGCAGACGGGCCGACCACAGGGAGTCGGACAGATCGCAGCCCTGCGCCTCCAACTGGTTGGAGAGACCCCCGTCCAGCAGGACGGTCCCCTCGGCGAGCGCCTCACCGAGGCTACGGCCCGGCGGGGCGGCCGGTGTCCGGGCGGTGTGCACAACTGCTCCCTTGCTGTCGGCCGGTGGCCTCGGGTCCGCTCGACGGTCCCGTCTGCCCGGCTGCTCACAGTCCACGGACGCGTGACGGCGGACGCGTGACGGCGCACCTCTGTCGGTGGACGCGTGTCGGCGCACCTCTGTCGGTGGACGCGTGTCGGCGCACGTCTGTCGGCGCCACGCGCATCCGCGCATGTCTGTCGGCGCACGCGGATCCGCCGGTCGACGGCGCCTGCCCGTCGGACCCGTGGATCCGTCCGGCGGACCCGCGTGCCTGCTCTCAGCCCAGCTGTGCCTGGACCTGCGACGAGATCAGTTCCAGATGCTCAAGATCGTCCAGGTCCAGGACCTGGAGGTAGATCCGCGAGGAGCCGATGGCGGCATAGCGGCCGATCTTGTCGACCACCTCGGCGGGTGAGCCCGCCAGGCCGTTCGCCTTGATCTCCTCGACCTCCCGTCCGATGGCGGACGCACGCCGGGCCACCTCCGCGTCGTTCTTCCCGACACACACCACCAAGGCGTTGGAGTACACCAGGTCGTCAGGGGCCCGGCCGGCCGCCACGGCCGCGTCCCTGACCCGGCTGAACTGCTTCTCGCTGTCCTCCAGCGAAGCGAAGGGGATGTTGAACTCGTCCGCGTACCGGGCGGCCAGCCGAGGCGTGCGGACCGCGCCGTGGCCGCCGATCAGGACCGGCACCTTCGCCTGGGCGGGCTTCGGCAGGGCCGGTGAGTCCGTGAGCTGGTAGTAGGTGCCGTCGTAGCTGAACGTCTTCCCGGGCTCGGTCTCCCACAGCCCCGTGACGATCGCCAGTTGCTCCTCCAGCCGGCCGAACTTCTCCTTGGGGAACGGAATGCCGTACGCCTTGTGCTCCTCCTCGAACCAGCCCGCGCCCAGGCCCAGCTCGACCCGGCCACCGGACATCTGGTCGACCTGGGCGACCTGGATCGCCAGCACGCCGGGCAGCCGGAAGGTGCCCGCCGTCATCAGCGTGCCGAGACGGATCCGCTTCGTCTCCCGGGCCAGCCCGGCAAGAGTGATCCACGCGTCGGTCGGGCCGGGCAGACCGTCCCCCGGCCCCATGCGCAGGTAGTGGTCCGACCGGTAGAAGGCGTCGAAGCCGAGGTCCTCGGTGGCCTTGGCCACGGTGAGCAGGGTGTCGTAGCTCGCCCCTTGCTGGGGCTCGGTGAAGATTCGAAGATCCATGCCTCCATCCTGCACCTTCGAAACCGCCGCGCCCCGTCTTCCCTGCCCTCGCCGCCCGCCCGCCTGCCCGCCCCGGCGCCGCGGCGGGCGGGCTCACGGCTGTCCGGCGACGAAGCCGGCCGGTCCCGTGATCACGCCGTACGGGCCGTCACGCTCCCGGTCCGGCTCCTGTTCCCGCTCCCGGTCGCGCTCCTGTTCCGCGAGCCGTCTGAGCATGCCGTGGACCCGGTCCACGGATTCGTCGACGGCGTCTATCGCCTCGATGCACTGCCAGTAGAGCCCCTCCTCCTCCGTGCCGCAGGCAACACCCACCAGGGCGATGCCCGCCTCACCGAGCAGCAGGGCGAGCGCCGCCAACGCCCGTGGCACATGGGCCACTTCGGTGAGCTGAGCGGCCCGCACCCCGCCGGCCGGGACCAGCGGGTGGTCGAACACCGCACTGCCCAGGGCGCAGGTCTCGCTGAGCCCGCGCGCCTCCGTCCGTAATTCCGCCGGCCCGCACCTGGCCAGCTGCCCGCCGACCGCCCGGGCGAGTGCCTGGGCCTGCCATGCCTCCGCCATGACGGCCGGCACCCCCCGACTCCCCGCCAGCGCGCCCCGCCCAGCCGCGATCAGTCGCTCCGCTTCCACGCGATTCCCCCGTCGCCGAGACCACCCGTACAGAAACCCGCTCACCTCTTCATTACCCACAGTGAGCTGCGTGGCACATGAAAGCCAGAGGAAATCGGAAATCTGTGGACAGGAAGTGGATTGCGGATAAGTCGATCACTCCGAAGAGTGACGGCCCGTCGGCTCATCCCCGCCCGGCACGGGAAAACGCGTCTCGTTCCGGTCGATCTTGGCCGCGAGCGCCTCCAGCACGTCGATGCCCAGCACCTCGCAGAACTGCAGCAGATAGGCCAGGACGTCCGCGACCTCGTCCCTGACGCGGAATGCTGTGCCGGGATCCTCCATCACCCGCGCTGACTGCTCCGGCGTCAGCCACTGGAAGATCTCCAGGAGTTCGGACGCCTCCACACTGAGCGCGACGGTGAGGTTCTTGGGCGTGTGGTACGGCTCCCAGGCCCGGGATGCCGCGAAGTCGGCCAGGCGCCGCTGCAGTTGGGCTACATCCAGTTCGGTCACGGTGTCAGGTCTACCACCGTCGTGCCGGCCGCCCCGCGGACGGCCGCCGCGGTCGCCTCACCGACCGTGCCCAGCAGCCGCATGTGCCCGTCCGCGCAGATCGACGCCGCCAGCGCCAGCAGTTCCCCGGCCTGCCGGGCGTCGAGGCTCCGGTCGAGCCCGTCGGCCAGGACGGTGAGCGCCTGCATGGCCGAGGGGACCTCCGCCGCCGGGTCCACCACCAGGACATGAGGTCCCGTCAGCAGGACGAGGGCGAAGGCCAGGAACCGGAGCTCGCCGTCGCCGAGGCGGCCGATGGGGGTGCCGCGCCCGGGGGCCCGGCCGGTCACGGCGCGCACGGTGCCGTCCTCCAGGCGCTCGACGGTGAGACCGGTCACCCGTCCCGCGCACCCCGAGTCCGCCGTGGCGACCAGCCGGGCGTGCCGCTGCGCGCACTGGCTGCGGGTGCGGTACAGGACCTCGGCAAGGTTGTCGCAGGACGAGGTGAGGCGCCCCTCCCCCACCGGGACCGCCTTGCGCATCCGCCGCGGCTGCGGGTCGCAGACGAAGGCCGATCGCAGAGCCACCACCACCTGCTCGGCGGCGGCCATGACCCTGAGCTGTCCGTCGGTCGTCCCCGCGACCCGCAGCGGCAGCAGCGCCGTGCCGAGCCGGTCGTCGGGGAAGGGGGCGCGTGTCACCGGCACGGCCCCCGCGGTGTGCCAGGCCGCCTGGACGAAGGGACGCCGGGGGTCCAGCAGCGCGGTGGTGAGCAGGGTCTCGCGCTCGTCCGTCAGCCGCTCGCCGACGATGCGGAGCACGGGCTCGGCCTGCACGGCGAGATCCAGCCTCACCGGGCCGGCCGGGCCCTCCACCGTGCAGCCGAGCCTGAATCCGCGGCGGCCCTGCGCGTCGGCGCCCGCCCGCTCCGGCACCCAGGCCGCCGGGTCGGGGAAGACGTCCTCCAGCGGGTCACCGGCAGCCAGCCGCGCGAGCGCCTCGTACCCGCGCAGGGCGGTCGTCTTCCCGCTGCCGCTGCCTCCGGCGAGCAGCGTGAGCGGCCCGAGCGGGATGACGGTGCGGCGGTGCGAGGCGAAGGCGCCGAGCCGGAGTTCACCGACGAAGGGCCGGGCGGGGCGGGCCGCGACGGACGGCGGCGGGGCCGTACTCCCCGAGGAGATCACAGTCATGAGCGGACCGTACGCACGCCCCGGAGCGGCGAACCGTTCCGCCCGCACGACCTTCCTACGATTGAGGTACGCCCGCCGCGGTGACCCCCTCGACCTCCATGCCGACCGGTGCGAGCAGGAAGACGTTGCGGTCCACCCGGTGCATCCCGCTGCCGAGCCCGAAGACCACGCCGCTGCTGAAGTCCAGGATCCGCTTGGCCACATCGGTCTCCGCCCCGGTCAGGTCCAGCAGGACCGGGATCTGCGCCACCAGGTACTCGGCCACCTCGCGCGCGTCGGCGAAGACCTGGACCCTCAGCACGACGAGACGCCGTTGCTCGGCCGACTCCTGCTGGTCCGGGACCGTCCGGTGGTCGACGCGGGACGGCCATTCGTTGCGGCCCCTCAGGGGTACGACCTGGGCGAGACCTTCCCACTGCTCGTCGGTGGCGTCGTACCTGTCGTACCTGTCGTACCTGCTCACAGAACCACCCCGTCCGTATGCCGGTTGGCTGTGCGCCGGCTGCGCTCGCTGTTCATCGGGCAATTCTCTCGTCCCTCACCCGTTCGGCGTACCACCGACACGGGTCGGAACGTGATCCGACGTGTCCGGCGCTCCCGCCCCGTCCGGTTCGGGGAGCGTGTCGAGGGGGGTGAAACGGACCGGGAGATGCGCCGGGGCCCGGTGGAAAGGGCCCGGCCGCCAGACCAGCGCGCCGGGTTCGACGGCGAGTTCCAGGTCGCAGAGCTGGCTGGTGAGCTGCTCGATCGCGGTCATCGCCATCAGCAGGGCCGGCTGCTTGGCCGGGCAGCGGTGCGGGCCCGTCGACCACGCCAGGTGCGCGCCGTCACCGGAGCGCACGGCGGGGTCCTGGACGGCGGGCAGCGACTGCGTGTTGGCTGCGGCGAAGGAGACCAGCACCAACTGCCCGGCACGCAGCGGGATCCCGTGGAACTCGGTGTCGTGGCGCGGGAAGTGCGCCCCCATGTTGGCCAGCGGCGGATCGCGCCAGAGCACGTCGTCCACCGCCTCGCGCGCGGTCATGGCACCGCCGTGCAGGGAGCCCCCGTATCCGGTGTCGCTGAGCATGCGCAGCAGCGCGTTGCCGATCAGGTTGGTCGTGGGGTCGTGGCCGGCGCTCATGATGAGCGTGATCTGACGCACGGCCTCGTCGTCGTCGAGGCCCGCGGGGTGCTCCAGCAGGTACGAGGTGAGGTCGCGGCGGGGCCTGCGCCGCCGCGCGGCGACCAGCGCGGTGACGACGCCGACGAGGTCGTCGTAGGCGGCGGTCGCGTCCGCCGCGGGGTCCATCATCCCGGCGGTGCCGCGGACCACCCGCTCGGTGTCCTCGGAGGCCACGCCGAAGGAGGCGGTGAAGACGTGCAGGGGGAGCCTGCGGGCGTACTGGGCGATGAGGTCGCCGCTGCCGGTGGCCGAGAACGCGGCGATGAGCCGCTGCGCGACCCGGGCGACCTCCGCGCGCAGCAGGTGGGGCTCGATCAGGGCCAGGGTGTCGTTGATGGCGTCACGGTACCGGGCGTGCACCGCGCCGTCGGTGAAGAGGGCGGTGGGCCGGTGGCCGAGCACGGGCAGGACCGGGGAGTCGGCGGGGATGCCCGCCTGCCACGTACGCGGGTCCTTGGTGAAGGTCTCGGTGTCGCGCAGCAGGTCGACGGCCGCGTGGTAGTCGGTGACCAGCAGGGCGTCGACGTCCGGGGCGATGCGCACCCTGGCCAGCGGCCCCTGGGCGCGCAGCCTGCGGTAGTGGCCGTGCGGATCGGCAGCGAATCCGGCGCCGTACAGGGCGAGCGGTTCGAGGGGGGAGGGGGAGGTGCCGGACGAAGTGCCCGGGTGAGCAGGGGTCATGACGGTTCCTGGGACGCGGGCAGGCAGCTCAGCGCGTGCTCGGCGAGGGCGATCAGGGCTTCGATGCCGCCCTGGCGTTCACGGGCGTCGCACTGCACCAGCGGGGTACGGGCGTCGAGGTCGAGGTGCTTGCGCAGGACCTCGTCCGCGTGGGCGGGGGCGTCGGGAAAGCGGTTGACGGCGACCGCGTACGGCAGCCCCTGCTCCTCCACCATGTCCATGACGGCGAAGGAGTCCTCGAGCCGGCGCGTGTCGACCATGACGAGGGCGCCGAGCGCACCGCGCGCGATGTCCTCCCAGAGGGGGAGGAAGCGCTCCTGGCCGGGGGTGCCGAACATGTAGAGCACCAGGTCGTCCTGGACGGTCAGCCTGCCGAAGTCGACCGCCACCGTGGTCGTGGTCTTGTCCGGAAGCCCGGCGGTGTCGTCGAGTCCCTCGCTGGACTGCGTCATCGCCTCCTCCGTGTGCAGGGTCGGGATCTCCGACAGCGTACGGATCAGGGTCGTCTTGCCCACGCCGAAGGGACCCGTGACGACGAGCTTCATCAGGGTCTCGGCGGCGCTCGGCAGATAGCCGACGCCGCCCCGGTCAGTGGAGGGAACGGAGTCCAACGAGCAGCCTCTCGACGAGCGACCGGTCGATCTCACCGGCACGGGGGATCGGTGGTCGAGCGTGCAGATGTCCGGCGGCCACGAGGTCCGTGGCCAGGAAGACCGTCGCGCTGACCGGCAGTTCCAGGTGGGCGGCGCACTCGACGACGGTGAGGGCTCCGGGTTCCAGGAGCTCGCACAGCCTGCGCTGCTCCGCACCGGTGTCCGGCGGCAGCGCCGCATCCGTACGGATGAGCACGGCGAGCCGGTCGAGCGCGGGGCCGGTGGGCGCGGAACGGCCACCGGTGACCAGATAGGCGGGGATCAGGCGGCGCCCTGGGCCGGGGGTCATGGCCGGGTGGCAGCGTCCGGTTGGCGGGTGGGGGCGTGCATGGCCCTGGTCAGCGCGGTGACCTGGACCTGCATCTGGTACGCGATGTTCCCGAGGTGTGCGTCGGGGGCCGCGAACAGGGCCAGCGTGGTGTTCCTGCCCGCCGGTACGACGATGGCGAAGCCCAGATCGGACTCCACGACGGTCTGCGCGAGGCGCGGCGACTCGGCCTCGGTGAACGCCGTGGTGAAGGCGCGGGCGGATGCGTGCAGGGTGGCCGTCATCGCCGCGACGCGCTCGGCGGACGCGCGGTCCAGGCCGGGTGACGCGCCCTCGACGAGCCCGTCGCCGGTGGCGACCAGGGCGTGTTGCACTCCGGGCAGCTCCAGCAGGGGGGTCAGCACCCAGGCGAGATCACCGGCGGTGGGGGTGGTGCTCACGTCTCGTCGTCTCCTTGGTCGTCCGATGGGGATGCTGAGGGTGCCTCCGCCGGGGGCTCGGGCGCCTTCCTGCCACTGAGGGTGCCCTGCTGGAGTGCGGTCCAGGCCGCTCCGGCGCCTTCCGGTGTACGGAGCAGGGGCTCCTCCACCGGCAGCCGGCGGGCCGTCGGCTCCTGCGGGGAGGCCGCCTTGCGGGACCGGCGCCGCCGGGTGGGCAGCTCCGCCGTGTCCGCCCCGGTGCCGGCCGCGGCGGGAGCCTCACCAGGGTCGGAGGCCGTCCCGGGTGCGGAGGGCCCGGCGGGCGCCGTGGGCGCGGCAGGGGAAGCCGGCGCGGCGGCCGGCTCCGGGAGGGCGGCCGGCTGCGGGGCGGTGGTGTGTTCCGGGGCTGAAGCCTCGTGGGGCTCGGCGGCTGTCCCCCGTGCGTGCACCGGCTTCGGCGCGAGCACGGACAGCGTGCGGTCGTCGTCCATCACGGTCAGCAGATGGGCCGGGATGCGCAGCATCGCGCGCATCCCCCCGTACGGGGACGACTCGATGTGGCAGCTGAAGCCGTAGCGCGCGATGAGCCTCCCCACGACGGCGAAGCCGGTCTGCGGCGGATCCCCCAGCTCGGTGAGGAGCACCTCGGAGGGGCCCGCCAGGAGGGTGCGGGCGCGCTTCAGCGCGTCGTCGTCCATGCCGATGCCGGCGTCGTCGACGAGGATCAGTGCACCCCGGCCGGGCGTCTGCTGGACGGTCACCGGCACTTCGGTGTCCGGGTGGGAGTACGCCGTCGCGTTGGCCAGCAGCTCGGCGAGCGCGATGGCGAGGGGCTCGGCGGCGCGGGCGACCAGGGCGAGCCGCTCCTGGCGCAGATGGTTGGCGACCTTGACCCGCTCGTATCCGGCGACCCGGGACTGGGCGCCGAGCACGACCTCGACGAGGGAGGAGTTCTGCCGGGCGAGTCCGGGCCACGCGTCGCAGAGCACGGCCGTGGCCTGGGTGCGGCGCAGGGCCAGTTCGTTGCGGAAGTCGAGCTGCAGGATCCGCGGGTCGTCGTACTCGTGCTGGAGCTCCTGCAGGAGGTGCTGCGACTGGTTGAGCAGCGACTGGATCTTGGCGGAGGTGCCGCGCATGGCCGACCGTGCCGCCGCGTCGACGCGTCCGCGTTCCTCCAGCACCGCCGTGCGCGCGGCCTGTACGGCCTCGGTGAGCAGACGGGCGGCGTCGCCCTCGATGTCCGCGGCCTCGCGCAGGCCGGGCACGGGAGCCGCCCGGTGGGAGAGCGCGGTGGCCGCGGCGGGTATCCGCTTCCGGGCCAGCTGGCGGATCTCCTCGGTGAGGGCGAGGGTGCGGGCCTCCGCTGCCCTCGCCTGACGTTCGGCCAGCTCCGCGCGCGCCGAGGCCCCGTAGGCCTCCCGCCGGGCCTGGTACATGCGCGCCGACGTCCATACGGCCACCACGACGGCGGCCAGGGTCAGGATCCATACCACCACGGCGTCACCGCGTCTCTGTCGTCGGGGACGGCCGGCGGCCCGCGCCGTCGCCGTTCCGGCCGGCCGTCATGCCGGCGTGCCGGTACACGCCGCGCCGGCCTCGTGGGCGACGGCGGCCACCTCGGCCATCACCTGGAGGACGCCGGGGAGTTCGGACCCGTCGAGGTGGCGGTACTCGCTCCCGATGGTCACCACGAGCCGTTCGGGCAGGCCGAGCGCCGGATAGCGGCCCTCGGCGATCACCCGGCGCGCGGCCTCGGCGGCGGGGACCCCCGCCGAGTGAAGGGCGTGGGCGCGTTCCCGTACGTACGCGAGGTAGCCCATGTGCTCCCGCACCCCGGCCGGGTCGAGCACGGGTCCGTGACCGGGCACGATGACCTCGGCACCGGTGGCCAGGACCCGTTCGCAGGCGTCGATCACATTGCTCAGGGGGCCCGCCCAGTGCACCGGGTGGTCCCCGGGCTGCTCAGGGGAGGAGGAGAAGATGACGTCACCGCTGAACACGGTGCGCTGCGTGGGGAGGTACACCATGAGGTCGCCTCCCGTGTGCGCGGGCGGGAGGGACGACACCTGGACCGCGTACTCCCCCAGGGTCAGTTCGAGCTCCCCGGTGAAGTAGGTCGTCGGCCGCACGGCCTCGGTCTCCGACCAGTCGAAGCCTCCGAAGTGCCGGCCGAGGTAGGCGCCGAGAGGGGTGGAGGGATCACTTCCGGCCACCAGCGCGTGCTGCTGCTGCGGGGTGGGGTCGTAGTGGATGTGCTCCCGGGCCTCCCGGGTCACGATGATCTCCGCGTCCGGGAGCACTCCGGCGCCCCAGAAGTGGTCGCCGTTGGCGTGGGTGACGACGACCCGGTCGATTCCGGCCCCGTCCGGCAGCCGTTTCCGGCTCTCCGCGAGGAACTGACCGGCCAGCACCGGGTCGTAGGGGGTGTCGATCCACAGCCCGCCGCGCGGCGAGACGAGCAGGCCGCAGTTGGCCAGGCCCCATCCCCGCTTCGGCGGCAGCCAGGCGTACAGGCCCCTGCCGAGGTCAACGACGTCCCCACCCGTGATCGACATGGGGCGATTATGCCGACCACGATCCGGCCGCGCGTTCGAACTCGGCCAATGGTCCGGTCCGATGACGTGAAATCACCCCTCCTGTGGATCGTCCATCTCCCGACGGTGACCGTCCGAGGTCACCGCAGACCGGCCGCACGAGGGATTTTCCGCCCGAGGCGCACGATATCGACCAGTGGTCGCGTACCGCCGAGCGGTTACCCACAGCGTCACGGCAGAACCGGATTGAGCCGACTACCCACCGAGCATGGCCGAAAACAGACCCCAACCTGCTCATGAAGAGAGGAGTCACTTGCTTGTTCTTGCTCTATTGACCCAGCTAACATGCAACATTGAACAAGCGGGCGTCGTTTTCGCCCAGCCCCACCCATCAGGTGCGAGTCAGCAGCGGAAGCGGAGTACGGACATGTCCTATGTCGAGACCGAGACAGCCGGCCAGCCGGAGTGCTGGCGCCGCGCCGCGGAGGTCGCTGCCGACCGGAAGGCGGCGCTGCCCGCCACCGGTGAGCGCATAGCCGTCGTCGGCTGCGGAACGTCGTACTACATGGCCCAGGCCTACGCCTCGCTCCGGGAGTCCTCCGGGCAGGGCGAGTCGGATGCGTACGCCGCCTCGGAGTTCCCCTTCGGGCGTGCGTACGACCGGGTGGTGACGCTGACCCGCTCGGGAACCACGACCGAGGTGCTGGACCTGCTGACCCGGCTGCGGGGCACCGCCCGTACCGTCGCGGTGACCGCCGATCCGCGGACCCCGGTGATGGACGCGGCCGACGAGGTGGTGGTCCTCGATTTCGCCGACGAACGGTCCGTGGTCCAGACGCGTTTCGCGACCACCGCCCTGACCCTGTTCCGGGCCCATCTCGGGCTGCACACCGAGGACGCCGTGCGGGACGCGGAGACCGCGCTGGCGGAGCCGCTGCCCGAGGGGCTGCTGGAGTGCACCCAGTTCAGCTTCCTGGGGCGCGGCTGGACGGTCGGGCTCGCCAACGAGGCGGCGCTGAAGATGAAGGAGGCGTCGCTCTCCTGGACGGAGTCGTACCCGGCGATGGAGTACCGCCACGGTCCCATCAGCATCGCCACGGCCGGGACCGCGACCTGGATGTTCGGCGCCGCCCCGGAGGGGCTCCGGGAGCAGGTGCTGGCGACCGGGGCCCGCTGGGTGGAGAGCGGGCTGGACCCGCTGGCCGATCTGGTCCGGGTCCAGCGGCTGGCGATCGCCCGTGCGGCGGCCCGGGGGCTCGATCCCGACCTGCCGCGCCACCTGACCCGGTCCGTGGTGCTCGGCGCGGCGGCCGGAGCCTGAACCTCCGGCCCGCCCGCCCTCGGTGCCGCGCCCGGCCTCCGTCACGGCATGCCGCGCACCGGGCCGGCGAACGGCCCGGTGTGCGGCCCCGGACGTGGGGTCAGGCTTCTTCGAAGTAGGCGTCGAGCACCTCGTCGAGTTCCGCCGTCCACCCCTTGAGCTCGCTCCGTGCCCCGGCCTCGACCTCGGCGTTGAACCACCGGAGGCTCGACAGGTGGACCGTCACGGTGAACCGGCGCCCGAAGCGGCCGGTCCTGACCTCGACCGCGCCGATCTCGGACCAGTCGAACTCCGCTTCCTGGTCGTCGAGCCGGAACCGGACGCCCTCGGCGTCCACCCTGATCGATCCCCGTCGGTCACTGACCTCGAAGACGGGCGCGTCCTTGCTCCCCGCGTCCGCGGCGTCCTCGCTCCCGGCGGCCTCGCTCACCGCCTCGTCGTCCGGGACCACGGCGTCGGCAGCCGTGGACTCGTCCGCGGCCTCCTCGGCCACGCCCTCGACGGGGGCGTCCGCGACGTCGTCCTCCGGGGAATCCCCGGGCTCCGCCTCCTCCGGTTCCGCCTCCGTCCGCGCGGGGGCAGGGGCCGTCAGGCCGGGGATGTACGCCGGGTCTGTCCCCGCGGCGAACTCGGGCTTGTCGTTCGAATCTATGCGCTGCTCCACGGCGGGCAGTATGGACGACGAACCTGTACGAGACCAGTCACCCGGCCCCCGCCCGGCCTGTCGCGCGGGTCCCGGCCGCCGCAGTGGCGGAGCGGCGCGGGCCCCCGGGCACGACTGAAGGGTGGTACGGGTTCCGCCGAACCCGTACCACCCTTCATGGCCGGCCCTCTGTCACACGCCGTGCGTCAGTGGCCCTGTGCCCCTGGAGCCTCAGTAGGCGCCGAAGACGTTGTCGATCGAGCCGTACCGGTCCGCGGCGTAGTTGCACGCGGCCGTGATGTTGGCGACCGGGTCGTAGCTGTCCATCGACGTACCGGGCACGTGGTAGGCCTGGAAGGTCGGGTCGATGACCTGGAGCAGGCCCTTCGACGGGACGCCGTTGATCGCGTTGATGTCCCAGTTGTTGATGGCCTTCGGGTCACCGGCGGACTCACGGATGATGTTGCGGTGGATGCCCTCGTAGGTGCCGGGGATGCCGTGCTCGGCCATGACGGCCAGCGACTCCTTGATCCAGCCGTCGAGGTCGTTCGTGTACGAGACCGGCGCGGCCGCGGGAGCGGCTTCGGCGGCGGGAGCACCCTCGGCGGCGAGCGTGCTGGTGCGCTCCGAGCGGTCGGCGCGGTCGGCGCTCTTCTCGGCACGGTCGGAAGTCTTGGATTCGGCCTTGTCGGCCTTGTCCGCGGACTTGTTCTCACCCTTGACGACAAGGGTGATCTTCAGGCCGGGGTGAATCAGGTCCGGGTTTCCGCCGACGACCTTCTTGTTGCCCTCGTACAGGGCCTTCCAGCCGCCGCTCACGGAATGCTCGCGAGCGATCTTGGCGAGGGTGTCGCCGACGACGACGGAATAGGTGGCGGACTTGGACTTCTGCGCGGCAATTCCCTTGCCGGGCACAGCAGTCGACGTCGCGACCTTTTCCACGGCGGCGGGCTGGGCCGGGGCGGCGAAGGCGCCGGTGGCACCGATCAGGGGCAGGGCCAGGGCGGCTCCACCCGTGCTCACGGCGATGATGCCGCGGGTGAGCGAAGTGGTCCTGGAACGACGGTGCTTACCGTTTTCGGGCATGCTGAATTCCTCTCCGTCGCCTGCGAAGTGAGCTGTCGGGTTCGGGCTGGAGATGCCCGGCCGCATGGGAATGCGACTTCACCCCGAGCCGCTCCGGAAACCGGATCGGCGCTTACTTGGGTCCCCCGCTCCTGCCGTACGAGAAGTGGTCGGGTAACCGGACGGCGGCAGGATTCGGCGTTCCGCCCGGAGTGATGGTGACCGTAGGCGAGAAATAGGGAAAGGAACAAGCCTGGCGGAGTGATCACAATTCATTCGCAAGATCAATTCACGGGAATTCATGTAATCCACCCCACACCCCGCCGCCCCGTTCTCTTGCCGCAGAAGGGAACCGGCGGGCGCACACCCGCATCCGGGGCGGCGGAGGTGACCCTGGTCACTGAGTCCGTTTCGGGCGTTTTGCTCCTGCACGTAGGGTCCCAGGTCACACGAAATGGCCTTTTATGGATTACGGGATTAATTTCGAAAACTATTTCAAAACGGGCATATGACTCACACATGGTGCCTGCAGGCGTACCCGGAGCGTCCGCGTGGAACCGATCCGCCTATGACCGAGAGCCCCTACGCACCTGTCCCCCGGATCACCGTCCTGCCGGTCCAGCCGGGGGACCCGCCCTTCCGTGTCGTGGAGATCGACGGCGAGGTGGTCGGGACGGCGACCGCCATGACGGACGTCCTGAGCGCCGCCGCCACGGCCGGAATCACCGTCCACGACCTCGACGACCCGGCCTCCGTGCGGTGGGTGGGTGGCGGAAAACTCCACTGGAGGCCGCACTGAGCGGAACGGGAAGGCGGAGGCGGGGTGCCTGGGGCGTACGGCCCGATGCGGGAACCGTCCCTCGGCGTCACGGCTCGCTGTCCGGTGCTCCGCGGCCACATACCCGGCTGCGCGGCGCTCCCGCACCTCAGCGCCGCGCCACTCTGCGCGGGCCGGCAGGGCCTGCGGCTTCCCCGTGCCGGGGGCGCTCCCCTGCGGGACGTGGCTCGGGCGCGCCGTGGCATCAGGTCCCGGTCCCTGACGAGCCCGCTCCCCTTCGTCCCACGGCGGAAGGGGGCCGCGGCGGGGTGAGGGGGAGCGGACGGGAGCCGGGGGCGGGACGACTGACGGCAAGGAGCCCGGGGCGGGGGGGGGGGGGCCGCGCCCCCCCCCCCCCGCCGGGCGGGGT
>NZ_JBHJYN010000017.1:0-128815 GCF_042270185.1 Streptomyces sp. NPDC055962 | reverse complement strand
AGCGTGCGGAGGGCGCGCCGCCTGATGCCTAGACGCCGTCCTGGGTGACCAGACGCAGCATGACGGAGAACACGGGAGAGTCGTCGAACGGCTGCTGATCGCCCAGCTTAGCGTGCGGAGGGCGCGCCGCCTGATGCCTAGACGCCGTCCTGGGTGACCAGACGCAGCATGACGGAGAACACGGGAGAGTCGTCGAACGGCTGCTGATCGCCCAGCTTGCGGTAACCCCACGCCTCGTAGACAGCTTGGACAGCTCCGTCTCCATTGAGGGGGTTGACGAGTAGTGTCACGCGCTCCTCAGTTCGGTGAGTCAGCCAGGCCTCATGCAGTTGCCATGCGACGCTCCGCCCCCGCCACCCCTTGCGCACAACGATCTCGTTCAGTGCGACGGTGCGTTTGCCGTCCTCCGACGTTGTCGAGGCGGGCAGGGGTTCGAGCATGCTGTTCCACCACTTGGTGTCGCGTGCCAGAGTCGTACCGAAGCAGAATCCAACGACGTCTCCGTCGTCGTAGCCCAGCACTGCTGTCCAGCCAGGGCGGGATGCGTATGCGGAGAGTCGCTCGTCGAAGCGGCCCACGTCGTAGAAGGGGCCGGTGAGTCCGAAGTCGCGCTGGCGCACCTCCACGTGCGTATCGAGGATGTGCTGCCGAATTTCGGGCAGGTCCTCGGCGGTGTAGTGCACTACGTCGACCGTCACGGTTGTTGTGCTCCTTCGGCGTGGCGGTCGGCCCACTCGACCGCGATGCGGGACTTGGGGGCTGTGCGGGTCAGACCCCGGCCAAACTGTTCCAGAAGATTGCCTGTTCGCCCAGTCATCCGTTTTCCCGATGGAGGCATGAAGGGGAGCACTGTTGCGTAGGCCTGCTCGAGCTCGCCCTGAGCCAGTTGGCTGAGAGCGAGGTTCAGCCCGTAGTAGGTGCGGTTTCGGCGGTACTCCGGGCGTAGCCGGGCGAGCGTGCGGTGAAGGTGCGCCTCGCTCTCCGCATGTTTGCCCAGGCGACCGAGAACCAGAGCGGACAGGCCATCCAGTTCCGCTCGGTCGAAGAACGCCATCCAGGGAGCGCGTTCCTCGTGCTGGTCTGCTCGTTCGTAGGCCTTTTCGGCCACGTTCAGGCTGCGCAGGGCTGGCGTCGGGTCGCCGAAGGCGGACTGAATGCCTGCCAGTCGTGCACTGGCGAGAGATCGGAAGAGGGGGTCCTGCCGGCAGATGTGTTGTCTGTTCCCGGCCTCGGCAGCAGCCAGGGCGTCGGGAAGGTGACGCTGTTGGTAGGACAGAAGGGCGGCGTGGCCCCACAAGCGCATCTGCATCTCGCTACTTCCCGCCATGCCCGCCAGCTTCATCGCTTGGTTGAGATGGCCGCTTGCGCGCTGAGCTTCCCGCGAGTCGACAGCTGCCCAGAGTGCCGTGCCTGTGAAGGCAGCGGCCAGGTAGTAGAGACGTTGGCGTACGCGGGTGGCTGCGTGGCCCACGGCTTGCAGGTCGAGCGCGTGCTGGGCGTGGGCGAGGGCGCGGGTCTCGAGTTTGACGTTTATGCCAGCCTCGTTGTCAGCCTGTACGAGCTCGACGAAGTTTCGCTCGAGGCGGTCGGCGTCGGTCATGCCCACGCGACGAGATCCGTTCGACGGCGTGGCCGGCAGCATGGCGGCGGCGGCAAGGGAAGCGGTAGCAGTGGTGAAGGCGCGTCGCCGCACAGGGTCCTCCGAAGGTGCTGGTGTCCGCTCGGCAGGAGGGATGAAGCCCAGTTCCTCCGCGGTGGCTTCGAATTCTGCTTCGAGGACCAGTCGCTGTCTCGCATGGGGCCAGCGAGTTTTTCCGGTTACCCAGTTCCGAACGTGCCGGTCAGTCAGCTTTCCAAGCTGCCCGGTCAGGTCCTCGATTCGCTGATTCAGGCGGCCCGCTAACTCGTCTTGGCTCAGCCCTGCACGGTCAATGCGCGCAGCCAGGCGTGGGTTCCCCGTCATGTGCCAACGGTAGGGCTCTAGCGTCACGCCGCGAAGACGGAAGGTAAAAATTTCCGGTCATCCGCACCCACCGAGCATCCGTAATTACCTGTCAGCGCTGCGTACTGGCGCGGTTACCTCTTCTTGGCACCACACCGCAGTACCCGACGATGTCTCCTGGCCATCAAGGACGCGATGACGATGACAGCCGCAGTGCAGGGTCCCACCGCCGCAGCCCACAAAGGGGCCACAGCGTCGGGCGTAGAGCCACGAATGCCCGCCCTGCAGCCGGCCGCCGATGCGGCCCCCTTGAGGGCAACATGGGCGGGCACCCTGCCCACCGGCCGGCTGAACGCGGAAGCTGCAGCCGCCCAGAGTGCGCGCGTGCGCTGCAACCTGTGGCTCACCACGTACCAGTGGGCTGGCCCTGTTGAGCGCGCCGCGGCCGTTGCCAACCACCTGGTGCGCAACGCAGTCCGTCACGGATCCACCGGAGAGCATCGGGACGTGTTCCTGAGGCTGTCGATCACACAGCCCGGATCGCTGCTGATCGAGGTCTCGGACAGCTCCCCCCAGTTTCCCGCGTTCGATGAAGCCTTCCGCAGGTCCGGGGGGCTGCGTCGTGCTCAGCAGCTTGGAGCCGCACTCTCCTGGTTCCCCACCACAGTCGGGAAGACGGTTCAAGCGCGCTTCATGGCTCCCACGGTGCAGTCATGACCCTGGTCGCGGACACGAGCACCGACGGCTTACGGCGCCTCGCTGCCAGCCTGCAGTGGATGGCGCCGCCAGCGCTGACCCCTGAGGTTGTGGAGAAGATCGTCGACGACGTCGAGAGCGTGCTCGGCCCCGGCAGCCCCGTTGCAGGATTCTCATCCTGGTCCGCGAAGGAGCGGCCCGACATCAGGGCTCAGCAGCCGCTCGCGCTCACGGTCGCGGACCTCCGTCTGCGGCTGGACTTCCTGATCATCGAGGCAGCGTCCTGGGACCCCGACGCCGCGGCCGATGAGATCGGACGGGCTGAGAACCTCGCAGACAGAGACCTCCCGGCTGACGTCGGTGAAGCCCATGGACTGCTCAACCTGATGGCTCTCGCGGCCATGGACCTACTCGAGCGCCTCGCT
This sequence comes from Streptomyces sp. NPDC055962, assembly GCF_042270185.1. NCBI lineage: Bacteria > Bacillati > Actinomycetota > Actinomycetes > Kitasatosporales > Streptomycetaceae > Streptomyces > Streptomyces sp. NPDC055962. The sequence continues at coordinate 125,752 of NZ_JBHJYN010000017.1, read as the reverse complement.
CCCATCCCCCCTGACTGCCGTGCTCTGTCGTCCCCGCCCCCCGTCGGGGCGACAGAGCACGGCTCCCCGGACCACCGGAGAGGAACGCCAGATGTGCAGCCACAGGCCCCCATGCCCTCTCGCCACGGATCCCGACGGAGAGGCCGCCAAAGCCGTCGGAAGGGCTGACGCTCAGGGCTGGGCCAAGCTCTGCAACGGCGTCGTCGTGTTCGAGGACACCGGGGCGCTCTTCCCGAACGGCCAGATCCACGCGCCGCACCGCCCCCACTGACAAGAGAGACGACTCCACCCGTGCCCCCGATCCAGACGTCTGTCATCCCCTACATCACCCAGAGGAAGGGCGAGGTCGCGGCCCCGGACAACCTGATGCTGCTGCTCTCAAACCGCAGTCGGGCCCGTGGGCAGGAAAGGTTCCGGCTGGCCTACGCGGACGAGGATCCCAAGGACCGTGATGGGCGACAGGTTCTATGGGCTCGGGTGTCGTTCAACGACTACGACGACCGCGGGCTTCCCACCGGGGAACCGGAGTGGAAGCTCATGCACCCCTTCCGGCAGCGGATCACCATGGAAGCGCTGCGCTGTCAGATCTGCACGGCTCGCGCTCGGACGCCTCTGGGGACCATCTTTCTGGCCGGCGCCCGCGACTACGGGGACAAGACGCCGCCGCTCCTCACGAACCAGCCGCCGGTGTGCCAGAAACACGTCCGTACGGCTGTCGCCCTGTGCAACCACCTCCAGGAGGACCCGGTCGTGTTCCTGGCGACGAGCGCACCCATTCACGGAGCTCTCGGCACGCTGTACGGCCTGATCGACGGGGAACTACAAGCCGTGGCACAGCCGAAGGAGCCGCTTCCCTCTCGGCACGGGAACACGCCCATGCTCCTGGCCTCGCAGCTTGTCCGCCGTCTGACGCAGTTCCGCGTCCTCACCGTCGACGAGTTGATGCGGGAGCTGGCCGCGGTTCCCACCTAGACCGCTGTGTGGCGGCCGGACGGATCCGGTCCGGCCGCCACACAGCTCAGAAGTCCGGCGCGGGGAAGTTCCTGACATCCGCTCCCCCGCGGCATCGTGGAGCCCCGCGCCGGACGCCCACAATGGGTACAGAGGCTTCACCTTTCAGCACGGCACCGCTCGCGCACAGCACGTCCCCGACAAGGGAGGCGCACAGCCCGATGCCCGCCAAATACCGCCATCTTCTGGCTTCCGTCCGCGCACAGGAGGGTCACTCCCTCGCCACGTACGCGACTGCCCTTCAACAGCACGCACCGACTCTCGGCCACGGCGGAATGGCCTGGCAACGAGCCAAAATTCACCGATGGGAACGTGGAGTCGAGCCCGAACTGGCGGCACAGATCGTCATGGCGGACTTCCACGGGGTTCCGCAGGCCCAGGTACTGGCGCGAGGATGGCCGGGTTGGCTGTTACTCGCTCTGCCCGGACCTGACGTTCAGGCACCCTTCACACCGGAGGCCACACTGCTCGCCCTCGACGACCTGGCCGCCGACCCGACCCTCGCCACGAACGCCGGCACCCCGCTGCTTCCCTCGGAAGTTCTCAACGATCTCACCACCCGATGGACCACCCACGTCCAGCAGAGCATCGAGAAGGGCTATACCGGCGCCTACATCGGCGTAGAGGTCGCAGACGCCTTACACGCTCGCCTGGCAGCTCTGTGGCACCTCGACGACTCCATGGGCGGGGCGCCCTGCACCACCACCGCCCGCGCCGATCTGCGCATGGTGACCCGCCTCCTGCGACACGCCCGCCACTCCCCACAGCTCACCACCGATCTCCACTACCTCGCGTCCGAGTACGCCCGGTTCATCGGATGGGCCGAGTTCGACGCAGGGAACCAGGCGAAAGCCCAACGCGGCTGGCACGCGGCGCTACGAGCCTCAGCGGAAGTCAACGACCCCGCCCATAGCGCCTACCTCCTGTCCAACCTCGCGCTGACCGCCATCTACGAGAACGACGCCAGCAGAGCGATTAGCCTGCTCACAACAGCCCGAGACATCGCCGGCACGCGGACCACACCACTCGTCGCCGCGATGGTCGACACCTGGAGAGTCCGCGCGGCCGCCGCCAAAGGCGACGCAAAGAGCGCCGCGCGTCTCCTACTGCAAGCCGAAGCAGAGTTCGAGCGCGCACGTCCCAGCGATGAGGATCCCCCGTGGGCCTACTGGATGTGCAGACCCAGCCACATGGCCGAGACGGGCCGGGCCTTCCTGGATCTGAACGACGCCGTGACCGCCGAAGCGCTACTCACCGAAGGCGTGCAAGCGCTGCCCGCAGAAGCCGTTCGAGACCGAGTTCTTTACCTCACCTGGATCACGACCGCACAGGCCCGCCAGCACGCCCTGGATGCCGCCGTCACCACCGCCAGCACTGCCCTTGACCTCACGCCCCTCGTCGATTCGGGGCGCTGTGCTGACATGCTCAACGAGATGGCCGCGGAGTTGGCACCACACCGGTCCGTCCCCCAGGTGGCCGACGTACTGGACCGCCTGCACGCCTAGCCGACCGCCCGTCCGACCACCCAGCCCCGGCGCCATCTCCATCGCGCCGGGGCTCTGCACTGCCCTGTTTCACCAGGTCAGAGGTGCCGACGGCAAGAGGCTACAGGGAGGCTACAGCTGTGCCCTTCCTCCGCCGCTCGCACCGGTGTTCCATGGTTTCAGGCCGGAAGGCACCGCGGGCCCAAGGCCAGAACGACACCAATCCCTCACCAGGAAAGGGGTGCGTGATGGACTCCACCGACGACCTGATCGTTGGCGGCCAGTACGTCACTCCGGGTGTGAGTGACCTGGGAACCGTCACCAAGAGCACGTTGGGAACCGCCGGCTTCGACAAGCCGGATGACACCCAGTACTTCGAGGACTGAGCGAACCACCCCGGAACTGCACTTCCCGGGAGAGCTCTGTCTCCGACCATTCGCACGACCCACCAACACGAGGAGGAGTGGTCATGGACCACACCGAGAACGCCACCGAGATCCCCGCCTACGTCACGCCGGCCGTGGCCGACCTGGGCTCCGCAACCGAGGCGACCCTCGGCCACGCGGGCGGCAACAACGCCGACGACACCCAGTACTTCTCGAACTGGTAAGTCGCCCACCGCGCCCGGCCCACTTGCTTCACGGCGAGTGGGCCGGGCGTTCCCGTACCCCCGTAGAGCGTGTCAGGGAGGCACAGATGAACATCGTTGCCGGAGCGTTCAACTCCCAGCGACTGCCCGTCAGGAGGCACCCGCGGGACGGCACACGAGTGCAGTTCGACGGCGGCATGTCCCTGTGGACTCTCGGATACCGCCAGGACAGCGTGCACAGCAGTCCCGCACTCGGAGGCACCTCGGAGATCGTCGCGGTCGGCGAATGCCTGGCCACCGACGCTGAGCTGCGGGAGGCCCGCGATGCGGCGGAGCGAGGCAACTGGGCTCTCTCTGCCCGACTGCCTGGCGCCTACCTGGGCGTGGTTCGCACCGGCACGACAGTGCGAGTTATCGGTGACCGTGCTGGAACGCACCTCGTCTACTGGGTGCACGACGGGGACGAGGTGCTGTGGTCCACGTCAAGCAGAATGCTGGCTGCAGTCCGCCGCTCCCGGCCCGACACCGGCCGCCTGCTGGCAAGACTGACCTTGCACGGGGTCGACCCTCTGGGTGAGGCCTCCTTCTTCAACGGCGTACAGCGGGTGCAGCCCGGCCGAGCGCTGGTGCTGGAACCCGGTCAGCCTCCTCACACTCAGCCGGTGCCCCGCCGTCACACCGGACTCAGCATGGACGAGGGTGCGCGGGAGCTGACCGAGCACCTGACCACCGCCGTGCACCGACGGGTCGAACAGACCGCCGCGGTGTCGGCCGACTTGTCGGGAGGGGTGGACAGCAGCGCGATAGCCAGCCTGGCCGCCGCCCGCCGCCCACTGCTCACCGTCACCTACACCGACCAGCTGCTGGCCGACCAGGACGACGTCCACTTCGCCCGCCGCATCGCCGACTCCTGCGAGGCGATGACTCACGTTGAGATCGACGGCACCCGCCAGGGCGTAGGGCACTTCGACGGACTCGAGGACGCAACCGTCCTCCCCCTCACCGACACCCCCTCGCTGAGCCTGGGACTGCTGGCGTTGAAGCGGGAACAGCTCGGCCCTGCGGCGGCATACGGTTCCCGCCTGCACCTGACCGGCCGGGGCGGCGACAACGTACTCGACTCGATCCCCATGTCCCTGGTCGACCTCGGCCTGTCCGGTGGTCGCCTGAACGCTACGAGCAGGCTGCAGGCGTTCGCGCGAGCCCGCAGAGCACCCGTCCACGCGGTGCTCGCCCAGGCGCTCCGCACAGGACGCATGTCCTACTCGCAGGCCCTGGCGCTCTTGGCGGCAGACCTCAGGGACCGGCCCGTAACGGACGTCCGAGCGTTTCAGCAGCCGCACGAACTGCTGACGTGGTGCGGGCCACTGGCCTCACGGGGGTGGCTGACCGCAGCCGGCAGCATGGCCGTCGCGGAGATCGTCGACGAGGCGGCGCACGCTGGAGAAGGTGTTCGGCGGCCGGGAGCCGAGCACGAGCGGATCGACCTCGAGCGCATGGGCGAAGAGCACGGGACGTACGACGAGATAGCCCGACAGCGATGGGGCCTTCCCGTCCACGCCCCCTACCTGGACGCCCCGGTCGTAGACGCGTGCCTGGCCATACCCGGCTGGGAGCGATGGAAGCCTGGGGATTTCAAGCCCTTGGCCCGCAAGGCGCTCGGCGGTTCGGTGCCGGACTTCCTCCTCAACCGGCGCACCAAAACCCCCATGACCGGCAGCACCCACCGCGGTCTGCGCGCCAACGCAACGACCCTCCGAGCGATCATCCGCGGGTCCGCTCTGGTTGCTGCCGGGCTCATCAACCCGTCTCCAGTACTGGCCGCGCTCGACAGCGCTGCACGAGGTGAACGTGCTCCGCTGAGTGCTCTGCATCAGTTGATCGTCACCGAGCTGTGGCTGGCCACGCTTTCGTATCAGCGGATGTTCCGCTGGGAAACGACCGAGCGAGAGGCCGCAGCGTGATGCGACAAACCGCCATCCACTACGCAGTCGGCCCGGAGGGCGGTGTCGCTCTCCTCGATACCCGTCGTGGCCGCGGCCGCTGGCGTATCTTCGACCCGATCAGCGCTGAGCTCTGGTGCGCGACTGTCAACGGCGTTCCAGTGGAGCGTGCAGTCGACGACCTGGTGGCCCGGCTCACGGAGCAAGGTCTGGTCACCGAGGCACGGGCCCGCAGGGACCTCACCAGCGTGGTGGCGGACCTCACCCAGTCCAGACTTCTCGCTCCGGCCCGGCGCACCCATGACCGCCCCACTCCGCCGGTTCGATTCGCGGTTGCGGCGCTTCCGTCCTTTCCCGTCCGTCTCGCCTCGAACGCGGGGCTGGCGCTGGCCCTCGTCCTCCTGCGGTGCACACCCATGCGTCTCGTGCTCGCTGCGGCCCGCGGCGCCACCCGGCTTCCCGGAAGGTCGGCCACGGCAGGGGAGGCTGAAGAAGTGCACGCAGCCGTACGCCAAGCCGGGCGCGCCTGGATCGGGCGATCCGCGTGCCTGGAGGAGTCGCTCGGCACATTCCTTGCGAGCGCTCTGATCGGCAGACGAAGCCGGTGGGTACTCGGTGCCGCCTTCCTTCCTCAGGGTGCTCACGCCTGGGTGGAGGCCGGCGGCAGCATCATCGGCCAGGACCGCGAAGACCGGGTCTGGACCTATGTGCCGGTTCTGGAGGTGGAACGGTCGAACTGAAATTCGCCACCCCTCGCCACCGCAACCACTCATATGGGTGATGCGTTGCTCCGAACGTGACCGACACTCTGCACTCGAAGATCACGTCCGGAGCAACGCCGTATCGACCCCTGCGACGTCGTATTCGCACCTTCCTGCAGCGCCGGACAGCGGAGACAGGCGACGATGTCTTTCCGCAGTACAAGGTCAGCGCCGAGCGCCACGAGAACGCTCTCGCCGACTCCGCGATCACCATGGTCCGGCACCTGCCCCGACTGGCAGGAGACGCCATTCGCCTCTCATGGGCGGCCGACCGGTACGCAGTCCTGTGGATGGCCAGCCTCCAACTGGTCGGTGGTGTGCTCACCGCCCTCGGGCTGTACGCCACCCGCGGAGCCTTCACTCAACTCTTTGCTACGGGATCGCCCACGGAGCGTCTCCAGCACGCGGTGCCAGCCCTCGCCCTGGTCACGGCAGCAGCCATCACCCGGTCGCTGGTCGCCGCGAAGTCGCTGACCATCACCGCCCGGCTGGGGCCGAAGGTCGACGCCCGTGCCGAACTGCAGTACCTGGACGCTGCCACTCGCGTCCCGCTCGCGGCCTACGACGATCCGGCCTGGTGCGACCACAGCGAAGCGGCGAACCGGGCGTCCAAGGACGCCCACCTCATGATCGAAGCGCTCGCCACGATGGTTGCAGCCGCAGTCGGGATCCTGGCGGCCGGCGGGATCCTCGTAGCGCTCCACCCCGCCCTCGTCCCCCTGCTCATCCTGGCAGTTGTGCCCCGGGGCGCCGCAGCGATCTACGCGGCGAAAGCCGCTCACCGCGCCGAACAGCACACCCTCGCCGACCGGCGTCTCCGCCACACCTTGATGTACTACACCTCCGGTCGGGGCTCCGCCCTGGACGTACGAGCGAACACCATGCGTGCCTGGCTCCTCGACCAGTTCGCCGGCGTCACCCGACGCCTGGAGGTCCACGCCGAGCGCGTCGGCCGCAGCACCGCCAGGTACCAGCTCCTCGGCGACGCTCTTGCAGGCACCGGCATGCTCCTCGTCTACGCGGCACTCCTGACACTCGTCACCAGCGGACACGTCGAGCTCGCCGCAGCAGGGACAGCACTTGTCGCTGTCCTGCACAGCCGCAACCTGCTCACCGGTCTGGTCACGGGCATGCACACCACGTACAAAGTCGGCCTCTACCTCGGCGACTGGGCGGCGTTCCTGGAAGACGCACAGGCCCGCTCCACGCAACGCAGCCCCGAAGTGGGCGCCATGCCGAGCAGGCCACCCGTGATCCGCGCCGACAACGTGACCTTCGCGTACCCCGGAAGCACAAAACCCGTCCTCGAAAACATCTCCGTCACCGTGCGCCATGGGGAAGTCCTTGCGATCGTCGGAGCGAACGGAGCGGGAAAATCCACCCTCGCCAAACTCCTTGCAGGCCTCTACACCCCGACCGAAGGCGCGGTCACATGGGACGGCGTCGACCTCTCCTCAGTGGACCCGGAACAGGTCTGGTCCCGCCTGTCCATGCTGCCCCAGGACATTTCTCGGTGGCAGACGTCCGCCCGCGACAACATCACCCTCGGGCAAGGGCCTGGGGATCACGCCTCGATCCAAGCGGCCACCACAGCGGCCGGCGCGGACACGGTCATCCAGAGCCTCCCCAAAGGCCTCGACACGTACCTCTCCCCCTCCCAGTGGGGCGGCCGCGACCTGTCACCCGGGCAGTGGCAGAAACTCGCCGCCGCGAGGGCCTTCTACCGCAATGCGCCCGTCCTCATCTGCGACGAACCGACCTCCGCGCTCGACCCGCACGCTGAGGAGGCGATGTACGACCGCATTCGTGCACTGAGCGCCGACCGCACCGTCATCCTCATCACTCATCGGCTGGGCTCCACCCGCAGCGCCGACCACATCATCGTCCTCGAGGACGGGCAGCTCCTGGAGGAAGGAACTCACGACTCTCTGATCGCCACACAGGGATCGGAGTACGCGGCGATGTGGGAGAAGCAGGCGGCGACCTACGGGCACAAGAGGGCGCAGGTGTAACAGAAATGGGCGGCTGACGTTCGTGGAGTGAAGGGGGTTGGCCGTTACGTCAACCCCACAGCCACCCGGAGGCACGGTGACGATCGCGACAGCCCCACTCTCGACCAAGGTCAGCCGCTCCCGTCTGCAGGAGCCGCTGTTCGCTTGGCTCGAGCCCACGACGCCGAAGCGGGTGGAGGAAGCACCTGAACCGGAGCAGAAGACCGCTCCCCCGCCGGAGGCCCCGGCTGAGGAGGAAGAGGCTCCGGACCTCTCCCATGTCTGGGTCGTGGCAGCAGAGGTAGAGGTCACTCCGAAGATCGCGAGCATCGCCGATCACCGGGGCAGCTTCAAGGCCTCCGAAGGGCTGCGAGTTGATGCCCTTGAGGTCTACTGCAAGGGGTGCCGCCGCCCGTACGACGAGGTCACCGGCCAGGACTGCGCCGCCCAGATCGACAACCGGCACCTGATCGGCGGCGACCAGAGCAAGCGCGCGAAGCGCAAGATTCCCACCCCTCCGCCGACCTCAAAGATCATTCCTGGTGGGAGGATCCACCGCCGCGGCATCGACGCGTACATGTCCGGGGTGTCACGGCCCCCGCGCTGACCACGCGACACTAACGCCGCCCACTGTCCAGGGTGCGCGGCGTGACTACTCAGCAGACTCCCCGGGCGCTCGCTCGCGAAGCCGCCGGCCTGATCCTCAGCGCGTGCGGCGTGTTCGGCGTCCTTCTGGCGCTGGGCGCATTCCACTGGGCCGCCGGGCTGTCCACCGCGATGGCCGGGCTCCTCACCGCCGGCCTGGTCCTTAAGCCGCAGCCGGACGCGCCGCACTGGAAACGCGGCCTGCGCGTGGGGGTCTGCGCCGTCGGATACGGCGGACTGACCGGCTGCGCCTTCGCACTGTCCGCGCCTCTCGGCGCGATCTGCGTGGCCCTCGCCGTGACCGCGGCCGGCCTCTGGCTCATCACCGGCCGTGAGTCCGGGGGTGCCTGATGCCTCGCCAGTTCCTGCCCGCCCTCCGAGGGCTCCTGGGGCCCAGGACGCCCGACGCGGCCCCGCCGCCCACAGAGACGAAGGACCTCCTTGCCGGGGGCGTCTACACGTCAATGGCCTACGCCGGTGTCACGAACGTGTGGGGCACCCCGGGCCGCGCGGACGGCTGGGACCTCGAGCGCGTCATCGTCGAGGGCTACGAACGCAGCATCTGGACGTTCAAGTCGGTGGAGGCGATCAGCAAGCACGCCTCCACCCTGCCCATCCAGATCGGCCGCGGCGGAGACGAGCGCGAGTTCGAGGAGACCCTCGAGGACCACCCGCTCCTGCGCCTGCTGAACGTCCGGGCCAATCCGCTCGAGACCGGTGACGTCTTCAAGAAGCGGCTGAGCGCGCAGCTCCTCCTGTCGAAGAAGGGCGTGTTCATCGAGAAGACGTTCTCTCGCAGCGGCGTCCTGACAAGGCTCGACCTGCTGCCGCCGGATCGCGTCGAGATCATCCCCGACGACGAGAACGCCGACTACATCAAGCACTTCGAGTTCACGAACTACCGGGGTCAGGTTCGAGAGCTCAAGCCGAAAAACGTCATCTGGCTCCGCGATCCGCACCCCACCGACCCGTTCTCCGGTGTGACGCCGCTCGAGGCCGCCGGCCTGTCCGTCGACCTGGACGTGAAGGCCCGCACGTACAACATCTCCTTCATCGACAACGACGGCCGGCCGGGCGGCATCGTCGGTATCGACCTCGACGACGTCGACCCCGCAGAAGTCGACCGGATCCAGAAGCGCCTCGCCCCCGGCGCCCACCACGCCGGACAGCTCACCCTCGTCGGTACAGGCCCAGGCGGCGTCACCTACGTCGACACCTCCGCCCGTCCCCGGGAGATGGCCTACGAGACGCTCTCCTCCACCGCGAAGAACGAGATCCTCTCCGCGTTCGGCGTGTACGAGAGCGTGATCGGTAACGCCTCCGAGCGGACGTTCAACAACGCCGACCGCGAGGAATGGAACTTCTGGGCCCACACCGAGCTCCCGCACCTCAACCTGATCGCGTCAGCGTTCGACCCCGACCTGTCCGACGACTGGGTCATCCGCTTCGACACCTCCGGCGTCCAGGCGCTCGAGTTCCCCCGCCGCCAGGCCCGCGAGGAAGCCCGCAAGGAGTGGGAGGCGGGCCTGATCACGATCGACGAGTACCGAAAGGTCGCCGGGCGCCGGGCGTTCGACGTCCCCCAGTCCCGCGCCCTGTGGATCAGCCCGCAGAAGGCCCCCGTCCCCGCCAACGCCGAGGACGCGGCCGCCCTCGGCCTCCCCCCGGAGCCCGGAGCCGGCGGCGAAGCACCGCCCGCCCTGCCCGCCGGTACCGCAGAACTGTCCGCCACCGCTGCAGTCGCCGAAGCCCAAGCTCTGGGATCTGACCCGACGGCAGCCGCCGACGTTGCAGCCGCCCGGGGCCAGGCACCCCTTGAGCTGGCCCCCGGACCGACAGGAACCGCTGCGGACGCCGTCGCTACCGCCCGCGCCGATGTCACCGAGCCCGCCCCTGGTGACGCTGCCGACGACGTCGCCCTCGCACGCACCACCAGCAGCCCCCTGCAGAGGCCGGGCCCGGCCGCCGAGGACCTCGCCGCCGCCCGCCAGCAGCTCGAGACCAAGGCATTCCCGGACCACGGATTCGAAGTCACCGACGCGGACTTCGACGCCCTGTCCATGGCCGTGGCAGCCGTTCTCACCGCACTGCTGGCCCGGCAGGAGGGCGTCATCGTCGCCCGGCTACGCGCCCCCAAGCTCCGCAAGCACACCCGGTTCTGGGAGCCGCAGAACGAACACGACACCCGTGGCGGCGACGCGAACATCGACCAAGACCGTGTCGTCAGCGCTGCCCGCTGGGCCGACGAGACAACCAACGCCATCAGCCCGATCCTCCAGCACGCCGCCACCGCCACCGCCCGCCGGCTGAACCAGACCCTCAACGGCACGGACGCGGTGCCGCCCGCAGCAGTCGCGGCCGCCCTCATCACCGCGGCGTACGCAGGCGAGGCAGTCACTGCACTGCTCGGAGAGCTGGCCGACATCCTGCGGGACACCCAGGACACCGCCGAGGACCTCGACATCGAGACCCTGGTGCACCTCGTGAGCGGCTTCTACAACGAGTCGACGTCCCGCCTGGTGGACCGCGTCGCCGAGGCATGCGCCGTCGCAACGATCAACGGGGCCGCGGACGCCGCGGCGGAGATCGCAGGACCCGCAGTCGTACGGACGTGGATCACGCGCCAGGACACGCGCGTGCGCCCCGCCCACAAGGTCCTGCACGGCACAACACTGCCGGTCGGCACCCCGTACACCGTCGACAACTCCAAGATCAGGTATCCCGGCGACCCCTTCGCGCCGATCTCCCTCACCATCAACTGCCGATGCCGCCTCCACTACGCCACCGAACCCAAGGAGTGACCCACCATGTGGCCTTACATCTGGATCGCCTGGACCGCCGCGTTCGCGATCGCCGAGGGAATCGCCCTGGCCAACAAACGCGGCGGCGACACCCTCTCCGAGAACTTCCGCCGCCTGTTTCGTATCCGCACCAGCAAGGCCGGCAGAGCAGTCTTCGCCGTCGGCTGGATCGGGTTCGCCGGCTGGTTCGCGATTCACATACTCACCGAGACCATGTGACAGTCACGGGCGTTTCGCCACCAGATCGGCAGGCAGCCCAAGGTCGTGGCACGCCTCGCTGATCAGCTTCTTCATGGGGTTCCCCCGAAGGAGAGGACTCATCACGCTGGCCGCCTGCACCAGGGGTATGGGCATCCAACAGAGGTCCGTCAGGCGGTCGGACTGCCCGTTCGAGTGGACCGTCACCCGCTGCTCCTCGTCGAAGGAGGCAAAGGCTGCGGCGGTGTGCTCGGTGGTGTGTGAGTACGCGGACAGGTTCCGGTACACGGGGTACATCATCGGTGTGCCGTACGCCTTGAGCATGTTCTCGAAGTTCGACAGCTCGCCGCGTAGCTGCTTGTGGCGCCTCTCCTCCTCCTGGGTGGTGTGACCGAAGTCGGGGGTCTCTCCGATGTCCACCGTGTCGGGCAAGGGCCAGTCCAAGGCCTGGAGGTTGTTGTAGAGCTTGCGCCGCGATTCCTGTGACTCGTGGACGAGCGCCTTGTAGCCGTCCTCGCCGGTGTCGGCCAGCCAGTTGATCGCGAAGGCATGATTGATCAGGTTGCGCATCATGGGGGCCGCTTCGACTGTGAATCCGGCGTCGTACAAGGCGATGAGGCCTTCCGCGGTCCGGTTCGTGAAGCGCCACCACCCTGCCAGAACGGCAAAGATGGTCGTAGATACCTCGCTGGATGCGAGGGACTGCACGGTGAGGGCCTGGTCGGCTCCCTCGATCAGCTTGGGGAGGATGGCTCGCACTCGCTTCGCGGTCTTCGGGTCTGCCCCGTACACATAGGTCATAGCGGCCAACGCTACGCACCGGCCAGATTGTGCCGCACCGGATATTCGTGCGCCTCAAGCACGCGACGCTAACGAGATCCGGCGTGCATGGTCCGCGCCATGCTGAATCGCCCCGCTGCTGAGCACGCTGAGTTGCAGGACCTGAGCGCCGACCTCGAGCTCAAGGCCGCCCGTCGCAAGTGGAACCCCGCGCTGCACCCGCGCGACTCCAAGGGCAGGTTCATTGAGACGGGTGGCACGGTCAGGTTGTGGGGCGGCAAGCTCGCCCGGGTCGTCCGCGCGCTCCCGAACGACCGCATTCTCGTCCAGGACCAGACCGGCCCCGGCAACTTCGGCGGCCGTAGGCACACCACCAGTGCCAAGTGGGTTTCCATGGTCGCCCGCCCTGACGGCAGCGCGCCGACCGAGGACGAGGACAAGGTCGTTGCCGAGGACGAGCGCCGGAAGAAGGACCCGGTCCGCGGCAACGGTGTAGCCCGGGACGATGACGGTGACCCGTCCACCCCCAACAACCCCCACGACAACGACGACCAGGGCCGCCCCATCGGTGAAGACGACGGCGACGGCCCCGGCGACGATGACGACGAGGACGAGCCGGCCGACGGCAACCACCCCATCAACACCGCCGCCCTGCCGAACCGCCGACACGCGGCCGGATCCCGCTTCAAGGACACGGCGACCGTCCGCCAGCACTTCACCCAGCTCGCCGACCGCCCCGGCCAGAAGCCGGACATGGTGCGCTTCCTGCGATCCGTCGCGGGCGACGACGACCTGCAGACCAACCGCAGCGGTCGCCTGGCCATCCTCCGAGACGACGCGACCGGCCGCTGGTACCTGACGGCTACGGGCACCGGACAGCGCATGGATGGCGCCGGCGACTTCGCCACCGCGAGAGAGGCCGCCCGGTTCGCCGACCACCTCGACAGCAACGTCCGTGCCAATGGAGAAGGCGGCGCACCGTTCGACTTCTCCGACCCCGACCTGGACCACGCCGCCCGCGCGTGGAGTTCCAGCAACGGTGAGAACGTGCAGGCCGCGATCATTCGCGCCCGCGCGGACTTCGACACCGCCCCGACTGCCGCCGCACCCAAGGACAGGAGCACCGATAGCTCCAGCGGGACAGGTGGAGCTCAGCGCTTCGCCACCCTCGACGCGGTCCGCGCACACTGGACGGCGGGCCCCGACACCGTACGCGGAGGAGACGACAGCGAACGCTCCCGCAGCGTGCAGGCGAAGAACGGAGAGATCGCCGCCCGCAAGCTCACCCGCGCCCAGCTCTCCCCTGCCGGCCACTTCGTCCTCGTCCGGCGCGGCAACGCGTGGGACCTGCACCACGCCGGAACATCCCTCCAAGTCGCCCACGGATTCAAGACGAAGCCGCAGGCCATGCAAGCGGCCCGCGACCTGGAAGCCGTCTCCGACGACAACGGGCAGCCCCTAGACTGGAGCGCCCCGGGAACCTTCAACGCCAACACCACGGGCGCCGGAAAGACCGCACGGGACAAGGCCCAGGCCGACGCCGACGCCTCCACGCGACCGAACCAGCCGGCCCCGGCCGCCGACCCCACACTGGCCCCACCGGCGCAGGGCGACAGCCAGACAGACGCTGACCGGTCGGCCGTATCAACGGGCGACCTGGAGGCGGGAGACCGCGTCAAGTTCACCGTCGGCCGCAGCGGCATCGAATGGCCCTCGAGCACCCGCGACCGCGAGAAGCCGGACACGGCCATCGTCGAAGGCACAATTGCCCCGGGCTACCAGGGCCGCGGGACCTGGATGCCCCTCGTGGACACGACTCTCACCGATGAGAACGGCGACGCCATCGCGTCGGGCGAGAGCGTGAACATCATGTCGCCGCCGGCCACGGTCACCGTGACCGAGCGCGGCAACGTCGGCGCACCTGAACGTGTCCGCGCCGACAGGATCCGAGTGGGCGACGTCATCGTGAACGGTGGCTTCGGCCAGGTCGTCACGGGCATCCGTCGCTTCGAGGGCGGCCGCAGCTTTAACGTGCGCAGTCTCGGACCCGGCCGCGCAGCCGACGGGTTCTCCACCAAGCTCGACGACGAGCAGATGGTCATCCCGAAGGCCCGCCGCCGCCCGGAAGACGTACAGCGCGATGCGCCCGGCCACACAGGTCGGCACATCGACCGTGCCGAGGCCGGCCGTGCGGCCCGCAACATCCTCAGCAACTGGCAGGAGATCAACGACCTCGCCACTGCCCAGTGGCCTGACGGAGCCCCTGCGGAGTTCCGCGCCCTGGTGCAGAACATGCAGAACGTCAGAGACAGCCCGAAGGGCGCTGACGGCTATCAGAAGAACGCCCAGGCCATGCACGACGCCCTCACCGCGCTGCACGACCTGGACACCGACAGCCTGAACTACAAGCTGCGCGACGCACTGCACGGACTCGAAGAGCGCCTCGACGCGAACGCCGACCGGTTCGCCGCCGACGCCCGAGCCATCACCGAGAACAACCAGAAGAAGGAAGGCGCCGCCAAGGCGCAGCAGCGCCTCGAGGAACTGCGCTCCCGGCCCGGCGTCGCTGACCTCGACGACGATCAGCTACGCGCCGAGTACGACGAGCTGATTGCCGCGGACTTCCGGGACATCGGTCCCGACGCCCAGGCGCTGCTCGAGAAGCGTCTCGAGGATGTGAAGCGCGAGCGTCGTGACCGCGACAAGCGCGCCCTGACGGAGCGGCCGGATGTCTCCAAGCTGTTCCCCTCCGAGCTCCGCGCAGAGCGCCGGGAGCTGGAACGGGCACGCACGTCGTACGAGAGCGACGAGGTAGCCGAGGCACGCAAGGAGCGCATCGCCGCGATCGACGCCGAGGAGGAGCGACGCAAGAACACCCCGCCTCCCACGGCCCCGTCCACTCCGGCCTCCGACGAGCCGGACGAACCGCTGCAGGAAGCATGGGACAAGCCGGAACTGTTCGTCACCTTGACGATGCCGGAAGCCATGTACGTCTACCTCAACGAGGAGGGCACCGCCCCCCTGGAGGATCCCGACACTCGTAAGGCCCTCTACGAGGCCGCCCGGGGACGAGGCGGCACTGTCAAGGTGAAAGCCCCCCTCGCAGTGCACGAGGCACTCCTGCAGTACGCGGACGTACTGGCAGGCGGCGACGACGCGGACGCCGAGCCGAATGAGATCCGGGCATACGCGAACTACGCCAAGCGGATTGGGGATGCGGCGGAGGAGCTGCGGAACCGTCCCACGGCACCGAGCGATGCCGTAGACGGCCCGAACGTGCCCGGCGAAGGCGACGACACCGGCACCGTCACGCTCTCCCCCGACGAAGTGTCCGCACAGCTCGACCCTGTCCGGCCCGAAGGGTCGAAGGCCCCGTCGGCGATGACCAACTCGGAGATCAGCGCCGAGATGGTGGCGCTAGTGGAGCGGGAGATGGTCAACGGCGGCCTGTCCGGAGTCGACCGCACCCGGCTGCAGGTCCTCGAGGCAGAAGAAGCCCGCCGCGCCGGACGCGCCCCGAAGAGGGACGAGGCCAAGCCGAAGCCCCAGCCGGACGAGGCGGGCGGCCTGTTCGACGTCGACGGCCCGGCCACCCCGCAGCGCCAGGCCGCCGACTTCGCCAACCCCTACGACCGGCCGGCCGACGCCTTCGGCACCCCCGACATGTTCGCGGACGCCGAGGGACGCGACACCACCAGCCTGCGCGAACCGCAGATGCGCACACCCATGGACCTGCAAGCCGGGGACCGGTTCGTCGACGCCTCCGGCCGCACCCACACCGTCGCGAAGGCACCGGTGCGCACCGGCCGCGGCCGCGTACTCGTCACGTCCGACGACGGGCGAGAGCACCTCCTCGCCCCGGACACCGCACTGCGCGTGCTGTACCCGGATGAGACCGCACCCGAGACGGACACGGCCAACACCCCGGATGCCGACGCACCGGCGCCGGAAGAGGGCATGCCGTCCCCCGATGTCCCGGATGCCGGTGCGCCGAACGGTGACGACCTGATCGACAGCGCAGCCCAGACGGAAGGAGAGCCGCAGCAGTCCAGTGGGGACACCGTCGACGAGGCTTCCATCGCTCTTGCGGTCTCCGAAAGCCTCCCTGAACTCCCGAAACTGCCGAACCTCACCGGTCAGTCCCGCCAGAACAAGGACGACATCCGTCGCATCCGCGGGGACTACGCCCGGATCCGGCAGTCCATCGAGGGCATCCTCGCGGGGAACCCTCCGACCGGAGACGGACGCGAGGACCTGCGACGCATCCGCGAACAGCTCGACTACGTTGCCGGCCGCCTGACTCAGGACCTTGTGCGCGACTCCTACACAAGGGAGTCGGTACGGGGTCGCTTGGTTGACCTGTCCCGGTTCATGGACCAGAGGCTTGCCGCACTGCCCGACCGTAGTCCGCAACCCCTCGGGGACGGTCCCAACGGCGGCACGTTGTTCCATCCGTGGGATCTGCGTGACGGCGACCTGGTCCGCTTCGACGCGGAGAACCAGGCCGACCGTGACCGGAGCCTCGCCCCGTACTACGGAACATTCCGGGGACGCTCTTCCTCAGCAGCCGGGGAGCAAGGCCGGACCCTGGTGTCGTACGAGGGCCTTACCTGGAATGACGACCGGCAGCAGTGGGAGAACCAGGGGATGCGGCACACCGTCACCATGCCGCCCCGCGGCCTGGTGGAGCGGTTTACCCCTGAGCAGTGGGACACCTGGCGCCGCCCAGAGCAGTCCGACGGCGACCAGGAGACGACTGACAACACCACGGCACCCGAAGCGCCGATCCGCGACGTGCGGCCGGTGGATATGACCGATGAAGACATCGAGGCCGAGCTCGAGGAACTGCAGGCCTGGCAGAACCGGCACGTCCGTAGTTCCGGTGAGGGCCCGCGTATTCAGGGCAACGTCATGATCGCGCTCTCTCCTGTCGCCAGTCGTCGGGGGCACCTCCACGACGAGCAGCGCAACCGGAGCAACGCCCGCCGGGAGAAGGAGCGTCTCGAGGAGCAGAAGCGAGTGCGGGCCGCGGCGCTCGCCCGGGCGGAGATCGGCAAGCGGAACGCCGATGGAAGCTACCCGGTGGCCATCGACGGTCAGTCCGATGCCGGCACGGTCAGGCAGCTGGGGCGGCAGTGGATGTACGCCCACGCCAGCGGGACCGAGTCCGGTCTTGAGCACGGCAGCCGGGCCGAGGCAGTGGCGGGTCTCGTCAGGATCCACGACATTCGTCGGCAGGACGCAGACGACGCCGCCCGCCGCGACCAGGCGAGTCGGGAGACCCCGGATGGGTGGGTGTTCGGTGACCGCGACGACGTCGCCGAGAACGACATCATCCGCGTGCCCCGCACCAAGAATCTGCGGGGCGAGCAGGTCTTCGTCGGCTGGGGTAACCCGGTCCGCGTCACCGACGTGGAGCACCGGGCCGACGGGGCGACAGCCGTCCGCTACCGCAACGTGGACGGGTCCTACACGTGGGGCGGCCCGCTGGTCCTGCGCGGCCCCGAGGACACGTTCGCGTGGGCCGAGGACCGCACACGGCCGGAGCCCACACCAGAGTGGCACCACGAGCTGCGTCTCCGGATGGCAGACATCGGCGACGACATCGCCACCCTGAACCGGCTGGAAGGCTTCGAGGAGCCGGAGCGCATCCAGCGCCTGGCCGAGCTGATCCGCCGCGTCGAAGAGCACAAGAGCGATGACCTACAAGCCGACCTCGAGCGGATCCTCGACGAGACGGCATGGCTCGAGGGGCAGTTCGGCAACCCAGACCTTCCGTACGAGACGAGGAGCTGCAAGTCCTGGGCCGTGGCCGCGCGAATGAAGGCGGAATGGGCGCTGGACGAGTTCAAGGACAAGGGGTACGGGCCCTCTGCGCCGCCTTCCTATGATGACCCGGCCCGCACCGACGGCGACGACCGCAGTGCGCGCATGGCGGGTCTGCTGGGTGAGGCATCCAACGCGATTGGCGGTGACTCCCTTCCGGAGATCGGGGAACTGCGTGATCGCGTGGACGGCGCGGGTGACACCGACGACCCCGACTCCGAACTCCGTGACGTCGCCGACCGCCTGGACGCTCTCGCAGACCAGTACGCACTGGCCGGGCCGCAGGGAGAGCACGCAGCCGACCGGTTCCGGAGCGCGGCCCGTATCGGGCGCGGTGAGCGGGACGACGAGAACGGCAGTGGGGACACCGAGACCGGCGACAGACCGAGCAACGACGACAGCAGCAGCCCGGCTCAGGGAGAAGGCACCCCGAACGACGACGGTGACCAGCAGGAAGACACCGATGAAGAATCCCGTCAGCCCCGCAGTGGCAACGCAGACGGCGGGGCAGCAGACCCGGGCAGCGGTCCCGACGGTGAAAGCGCCGGGACCGCTGAGACTCCCCGCAACGGCGGAGGCTCGAGCGGCGGGGCCAACAACTCCGATGTCGAGCAGAACGGGCCCGACGACGAAGATCGTGAGGAGCAGCGTGGACGCCGGCGGCGGAACCGTGGCCGTGGCGCCGGTGGTGCAGGTGGAAGCGGCCTGGGTGGGCTCGGTGGGGGCGGCCTGGGTGGTCCCCGCCTGCCGCACCTGAACCTGCCGGACCTCGACAACGACGACAACGACCGGACCCGCCGGCACGCCGACGCCGACTCCCTGCGGCGCGCCTGGCGAGCCGGAGAGGGACTCGACCCGGCCGAGGACACCCCCGAGCGGCGTGCCCTCCTGGCCCAGGCCGCCGACCGTGAAGGCCTCGTTCTGTCGCCCAACGGCGGCCTGGTGGCGTGGCCGGAGCCGCAGGACGACGGCAGTACCCTGTGGCGCTTCGCCCAGTCCCGCAACGGAACGAACCTGCCCCGCATCACTCTGACCGCCGACAGCCCTGAGATGGCTCAGGAGCTTGCCGGCCGGTTCGAGGGGATTACCGACGGCAACGGTGACCCCTTCGACTGGCACCAGGCATGGGGGCCGAGCCGTGTCGCCCAGTGGCGTGACGGGGAAGGCCGCAACCTTCCGCGTGCCCTCCGCGCGGTACAAGACGACTACGAGCAGGAGCGCATCGGCGCCTTCACTCTGCCCGAGGATCTCACCGGCCTGGACGACACCGAGCTCGAGGCCGCCTTCCGTCGAGGGCTCGGCCCGGAGGACGAGCTCCGCATGATGGCGGAGATGGACCGCCGTGATGGACTCGTCGACGAGCGGATCCGCGCGGCCGTGCCCGACACCCCGCCGGCCGACGCAGACGAAGCCGAGCGCCGCGGCCGCGCCATGGACGAGGCCTTGGGCTTCGGTGGAGCGGACGTCACGCGCCCCGCCCCGGCCACCCCCGGGAGCCTGCGTCGGGAGTTCGACGCCCTGGACGAGGAGCGCTTCCAGGCCGCCATGGCAGCCACTGGTGGCCGTCTCTTCAACCCGGAGTCGGAGGACTCCGGTGTTGATCCTCGCGACCTGTTCTCCGGGCGTAAGGTCACGGCCGCACGAGCCCAGGAGCTGGCATCGGATGAACTTCGGTCCTGGTTCAAGGCCAATGGCGGACGAGTCACGTACTCCACGTACTCCGCACGGGAACGTGACCGCGTTCTGCGCGCGGAGTTCACCGACATCGACGAAGCCCGCTACCTGGCGGCCGTGGCTGCGACGAACGGGTACTTCTTCCGGCGGCAGCACGAGGGCAGCTCGATCGACGAGCGGGAGCTGTTCTCTGGCGGGAGCATGTCCCAGTTCGACCGGTGGAAGGACGTCGCAAGCGAAGAGCTGCAGGAGTGGTTCGACGCGAACGGCGGCCGCCTCACCTTCAACCAGTTCAAGCAGTCGCGCCGCGATAACGAACGCACCGCCCGCGACCTTCACGAGGAGGAGCAGCGCCGCGCGGCCGAAGCCGGAGGTCCCGACGACACGGCCCCCTTCACGGGCGACGATGTCTCCGCACCGTCCAGGGACGGCTTCACGGGCGACGGTGTCCCCGCACCGTCCAGGGATGGCTTCACGGCCGGCGATGTCGCCCCCGCACCGTCCAGGGACGTTGAGAGCACGGAAGACGCCACCTCCCGGTTTGGCAGCCACGACAAGATGCGGGAGTTCGCCGACCGGGCTGATCTGCGCCCAGTCGGAGACGGCGAAACCGTGTGGCTCGACGGCCGGAGGATCGGCCACATCTCCAACGTCTACCGGTCGAATCCCAACAGGCAACCGGTATGGAACGCCACACCGTTCATCGGGCTGGACAACGACCGGATCAGCCGGTCCCAGAGCCGTGATACAGCCATCGCCAACCTCGTCGTCCGCGCCCTGCAGGAAGGCCCTGTGGACCCCACGAATCCGAGTGAGGACGTCTGGCGTACGGTGACTGCGCACCTTGCAAGCAGGACGTGGGAGCTGCCGGAGCCGCCTCGCAACGACCCCGAGGCACGCGCCCGACACGACCGGCTGACCGCCTTGATAGACGCCTTCCGTAGCCATCGGTCCCCGAGCGGGGACCTACGGGACGACCTGGTGCAGGCCCGCGACGACTTTGCATGGCTGGGTGGTCTCCTGCCCAACACCATGCAAACAGAGCGTGATCGCAGCAGATTCACCAACCGCTCCTATTGGGCCGGGAAACTCCTCGACGGCCTCGGGGATCCGGAGAGCGACCACCAGCGACCCCACGGCAACGATTCGGATAGTGACCGGCAGCGGCCCCGCGGCGACGACAAACCGCTGGGCGAAAGCAACGCTCCGTCCCCCGCATTTCCGACGCCGGACGAGCCGGTGAACACCCCGGAGGACACCGCCCGTCCGCCGGAGGACACTGCCCGCCCGCCTGCGGAACCCGGCCCGGAGACGGCCCCAGAGTCGATCGGTGGCCAGCCCGCGCACTGGGCCCGGGTCGAGGACCTGAGTCCTGGCGACATGGTCCGTGTGGACGGCACCAAGAAGAGCGGCCGGCCGACGCAGCGAGCCGGATACGTCTACACCGGACCGGTGCGGGTGGAGGTGACCCGTGGCGGCCGCACGATGGAGATGTGGCGCACCAGGGTCACCGAGAACCCGGACGGCACCGGCGCGGCGCTGAACGTCTACACGTCGATCAACGCCACCGCGGCGCGGGCCGAGGCCCCGGACGACATCGTGCCCGGGTCACCGGTCAGCGGCGCTCAGGCCTCGCTCCACACGGGCGACCTTCCCGACGTGATCCCTGCGGACCGCGGCGGCAGTGGCCTGTTCCCGGGCAGCACCGTCAGGGGGTCCGACGACCGTGAGGGCACCATCACCGGCGCCACCAGCAGCACCGTGTCGGTGCACTGGTCCGGCGGCCGGGACGAGGACAGCGTCTCGCCGACCTCACTCACGGTCACTGACGGCCAGCGGCCCGACGGTTGGACCGCAGACGGCCAGCGGGTTACGCCGCAGCACATCGTCAGCGACAACGACGGGGCCCTCCTGGGCCCGGTCGACGAGGTCGACGGCGACAACGTGTCCATCACCACCACCTCCGGCGGCACGATCACGCGCAGCGCTGGAGACCTTCACGTCACCCGCGAAGTCCGCGACGACGTTCCCGCCGCCACCACCGTGACCGGCATCGACGACACGGCGGCCGCGGACCTGAAGGAGGGCGACGTCGTGGTCCTGGACCTCGACGGGACCGCGAGCACCGTGGTCATCTCCGAGATGCCCAGCCGGGACGGAGACCGTGTCACCCTGACCTACGCCGACACCACATCGGGCGAGATGGGCGAGCTCGACGTCGACGCCAGCATGGTTCTGCCGCACCTCCACGGCCCGGACGGCAACGCACCCGAACTCGGCCCGGACGACGCCCCGGACACCAGCGACGACCTGATCTTGCATGAACCGCCGCGCCGTATCGATCCCGTCACCGGCCCGACCATCGACCCCAGCCTCACCATGGGCGACCTGGATGTCATCGACGACCACGCAGTCGGCCCGGACGACGACCCGGACGCCCATCAGGCCGCGGTCCGAATCACGGATGACCTGCCCGTCACCCCGACACAGGCCGCGGCCCTGGCTGCACAACTGCGCGAGGCCGCCGACCCGGCAACGCCCGAAGGACGCGCCGCGCTCCGTGCAGCGGACCACCTTGACGAGGCAGCTGGCCGTACGCCGCCGGCAGGCCTCGACCGGCCGCGCCCGGCGACCTTGGCTCAGCTTGCCGCGGGCGACCTGGTGGCGCTGCCGAGCGAGCGGTCCGGCGGCGGAGCGGCGCGGGTCTACCGAGTCGTGGACGCCGCCGACGCACCGGGTGGTGTGCGTAGCTTGCACCTGACGGACGAGAACGGCCGAGGAGACAGCCGCCTCGAGCATGGAGCCATGCCCGTGTGGCTGCTTCCCGAGCCCGAGCCCACGCCTATCACCCCGCCCGACATCGACGACACCCCGGAGGCGCCCCGCACCCCGAGCACCCCGAGCGCCCCGGACACGCAGAGCACTCCGACGCTGCCGGTGGCCCAGGTCCGCCCGGGAGACCTGCGGGTCGGCGACGTCATCGACGCACCGGTGAGCCGCTCCGGCTACCAGTTCAACGCGCACCAGCGGCTGACGATTATCAGCGCACCGCAGCGCAACGGCTGGTGGATGCAGCTCACCGGCGTGGATGACAACGGCAACGTCCACGACTTCGGCCTGCACTCCAGCCGCGCCGTGGACATCTACGACCGGAACCGGCCCACGCCGGCGCTTCCGCCCCTCGGAATGCCCCGAGACCCGAACCCCACCCCGCGGAACACGACCGACGCGCTGCTCCGCGACAACGTTCGCAGCCTGCGAGTCCGCATCCGAGGGGAGGCCATCGCCGGTACGGATCCCGCCGGCGACATCCACGCGCTGCGGGAAGGGATCGCCGCACGCGTCGCACCCGAAGCCCTGCAGGAGATCCGCCAGGCCGCCCGGCGTGACGGCCTTACCGCCCTTGACGCCTCCGGGCTCACCGGGCAGGACCTCGCCGACGCGCGCCAAGAGCTCCGCACCATGAGCGACGGCGCGCACGAGGAGGAAGTACGCGCCATCCTGCGCACCATCAACGACCTCGAGCCGCTCCCCGACGAGTCCAACGAAGAACTTGCCGCACGAGCGCGGGACCTGCTGCGCCTGATCCCTCAGCCCGTTGGTCCCCAAGGAGACGGCGATGGGGACGCCGGCGTGACCCGCACTGTCAACGGACACGTGGGAGCCGCCGTGAACACGCTCATGCAGCAGCTCCAGGCCGCCGGAGTGGACCCGGGCGACGCTGAACACCTCGCCCGGACCCTGCTCCGGCAGCTCGACGGATCCCGGCAGGCCACCGCCCGCCGGATTGCCCGCCGAGTCACGGCAGCGTCCCCGGCCGCCGGACGGCAGCCGGGCCTCCTCGCCCGGATCGTCGCCCTGCTCCTCAACCTGGCCAAGCGCTTCGCGGAGCTCGTCAGGGTGGGAGCACAGAAGATCGCGGAGAAGTACCGCAGCGCACGGGAGCGCATGCAGCGCCTGCGTGCCTTCCTGCGTCGGCTGGCTCGACGCGTCCGGCAGTGGCCCGAGTCCCGCCGCCTGGCGCGCCTGCACCGCGCGGTGAACCTGCCCGACGCCGACGGCGAGTCCCTTGCCGCACGGATCTCGCACTGGGCCGGGCTCATGCCTGAGGGAGGGCGCTTCGGCCAGTCCCAGCGGCGCGTCACCTGGTGGCGCCCGACGACCTGGGGACGGCTCGCATCCGGCCGGCTCCCCGACCGTACGGACCGTATCCAGTGGACACCGGACACATTGGCCGACGGAGGGCCTGGCCTGACCGCCCTGCGGCACATGGCAGCACTGCGAGCAGCGGGCAACGACGTCGACCAGGACGTGACCCGACGCCTGTCCGCGGCGCTCGGCGACGACTTCGGCGACGACCCGCACGCCGCGCTGCAGCACGCAGACGACCACGTGGCCGCCAGCGAGCGGCGCCTGGTCAACCTGCAGGGCGCCCGCAGCGGGGCGACGATCCCGGACGACCCCGACCTCGAGATCGAGCTCACCACGGCCCGCGCCGAGCTCTCGGCCGCCCGCAGGGAGTACGCTGACATGCGCGCCCGGTACGCCGCGGCGGTGCCCGACGCCGTGGCCGCAGCTCTGGCCGACATCCGCGACATGGGGCCCGAGGGCAACGCCGCCCTCGCCTTCGGCCCGGACACTGACCCGGACGCGGAACGCGCCCTGCGGGGCGTACAGCGCCTCATCCCGCGGTCGTGGCTCAGTACCCCTGCCGTACGCCGCCTGACAGCCGTGGACGGGGATCATGGCCGCTACGAGCCCGACGGGCAGCGGATCACCGTGGCTGACTTCGCGGACGAGGGGATGGGTACCGCCGGTCACGCACTGGCGCAGCACCTGGCACGGCACATCGGCGACCTGGACGTCGCGCAGCGGGTGTTCTGGTTCACCAGCACCCACACCGGCCGGCCTGGTGCCCGCCGGATGCGGCGCAGCCCGCTGAGCCGTCTTCTGTCGCGGCAGCAGACGCAACGTGGCACAGGTGACACTCTCGCCCGATCTCTGCAGGCGATGTTCAACGGCGACTGGTACCTGGATGACGACCTGCGGGCGTTCCTCCTGGGCCTGATGGCCACCAGATAAGGAGGCGGCAAGTGATCACCGTCAGCGGCGCGTTCCATGACGGTTCGACCTACACAGTGCAGATCACCGGGCGGGCCGACCGCCCGGTGATCGGGTCGTACCGTGCTGCGGCCCTGGTGCAGCTCCACCAGGGCGAGACCATCAGCTTGTCCCCGACCGGCCCCAGGCGGGCCGTGGCCGGCGACGACGAGGAGTCCGTGCTCGCCGTTCTGCGGGAGTACACCGATGTGATCGAGGAGAGCGGGGGCGTACCGCGGCGTGCCAGCGTGCCCGGGAGCTGATCGCGGGGACTTGCCCAATTGGGCAAGAATGATCTTGGTCGGGGTGGAAGGGCGGTGTGACAGCGACACAAGGCGCAGGGCGCGCCATCCTCCGCCCGTGACCACATACGGATTCGCCATCAAGGCACTCCCCAAGGGCGGCAAGCCCTTCGGGGAGGAAGACGACGACGAGAACGAGGAGACGGTGGGCGCCGGGGGCGCCTCGCTCGAGGGCGCCGATCTCGGCGCACCCGACAGTGACCCCGCCGCGGGCGATCTCGACGACCTGCCCGAGGCCTCCACTGCCGGCTCCGACCCTGCGGCGCTCGAGGGCGACCCCGAGGCACCTGCGGCCGAGGACGCGGCCCCTGAGGAGAAGGAGGGCAGCGAACCGCCGGCAGACCTGATGCCTGCGGACGACGACGCCCGCCCCTGGTCCGGCGACCTCTACAACGAGGGCGACGAGACCGAACCGGACACCGCGTACTGCGCGTACACCGGGATCGACGGTGAACAGGCTTGGCTCGACCGGAGCCCGGACGGCACACTGACCGGGTGGGTGCGTGACTCCACGGGCCAGGTGTGGCGCTTCACCGACCCGGATGCGTGGGCCGTCGACGTTGACGGTGCGCAGATGACCAGGACTCACGGCCCCGAAGAGGAAGCCGACCCAGCCGCTCCTGCGGCGCCAGGCGAACCGGCCCAGCCCGGTGACCGCGGCGTCCAGGACCAGATGTTCGCGAACCAGTAAGGGAGCCGAGAGTGGAGCTCGACCGCCAGGCCTGTCTGGACCGGCTCACCGAAGGAAAGGCCGCGTACGCGAAGGGAGACCCCTCGGACGCCTGCCCGTACGACCGGAACGGCGACGTGGAGCAGCAGTTCGGACACCGCTACTGGTCCCGCGGCTGGGTCACGGCCCGCTCCGAGGCCGAGTCACGGCCGAAGCAGACGGCCACGGCAGGACAGTAGGCCGAGGCGAGAGGCACGGTGCCCGGCGGCCCACTGTCCACCGCCGGAGGTTCCCCGCCGTGCCGAGCGCTTCACCCACCAGACCCGCACCCCCGCGCACCGCCCAGCGAGGCACGAGCCGGGCAATCTATGCCGTCACCGGTGTGACCGACGAGGTCGACGACTTCATCGTGCCCGGCGCGTTCACCGCCACCCTGGTTGCCCGCCCCGTGAAAACGGTGTGGCATCACGGCTGGAAGGAACCCATCGGCGTCGTCCTCGAAGTCGAGGAATGGATGCCCGGCGACCCCAGGTTCGCCGACGTTCCCGGAGCGTGGCCCGCTGAGGCTGGCGCCCTCGTCGCCACCGTCGCCTACAACCTGCGCACCCGCGGCGGCCGAGATGCCTACGAGCAGGTCAAGCAGTGGCACGAGCACCAGCAGGCCGCGTTCTCGATCGGCTACCGCGTGCCGACCGAAGGCGCGACCCTTCGCGGTGACGGGGTCCGCGTCATCCACCGCCTGGACCTCTTCGAGGTCTCCCCGGTGCTCCACGGGGCGCACCCGCTGACGCGCAGCCTCGAAGTGAAGTCCTCTGCCGCGACCGGCGGGCACGACGGGCTCGAGTACAAGACCACGCCCTCCCACGTCGAGATCGATGTCGTCGCAGCGCCGAAGGGCGACACCGTCAAGGTCGCCGGCCTGGCGGTGAAGGCCGCCGACACCGGCCGCGTGCTGATGCTCCAGCGGGCCCTCGACGACGACGACCCGGCCGCGGGCACGTGGGAGTTCCCCGGGGGCCACATCGAGGGAAGCGAGGATCCACTGGCCGCCGCCCTGCGCGAGTGGCAGGAGGAGACCGGCTCGATACTGCCCGGCACCACGAGCATCGTCGGTTCCTGGACGGCCCCGAACGGCATCTACCGCGGCTACGTCGCAGTCATCCCGGCCGAAGCCTCCATGCCCATCAACGTGCCGCACAAGGACCGCCAGGTGACCAACCCGGACGACCCGAAGGGTGACGCCCTGGAGGTCACTTCGTGGTGGCCGCTCCCGGCCCTGCCCGACATGCCACTCCTGCGGCCCGAGTGCCGCGAGACCCCGTGGGCACTCCTGGTCGGCGCCGCCCTCCCGCAGGGCCCCCTGGTGAAGACGCAGACCGCGCTGTCGAAGGAGTTCACCGAAGGGGTGATGAACCGCCTTCGGGCATTCAGCGGGCACGAGAAGAAGTCCGCGCGGGCCGCGGTGTCCGCGGCCCGCGCGCTGCCGCGCATCGAGCACAAGTCCGCCCGCTCCATGGTCACCGAAGCCAAGAGCCATTTCCCCGCCCCGACGATGGAGAATTCCGTGACGTTCCCCCAGCCCCTGCCCGAGTCGCAGGAGCAGTTCCGCAACCGCCTGGGCGAAAAGGTCCGCGAGCTCCTCGATCAGGGCGGCGACTCGTGGACGTGCATCGAAGGCACCTACCCCGACCACGTCATCGTGTCGGTGCACACCGAGGACCCCGGCCGCAGCAGCAACTACGCGATCCCGTACGCGGTCACCCCCACGGGCGACATCACCCTGGACAAGCCGCAGCCTGTGGAGCTCGCCACGATCGTCGTCCCGGAGGGCACCACCTCCCACCGCGCCGCCACCGACGCGGAAGACGTCGACGCGCGAGTCGTGCAGCCCACCGTCGGGGCGCTCACCGATGCCACAGCCCGGGTCAGCAGCACCACCGCAGGACCCGGCCAGCTCGAGGACGTCCGGGACAAGGTGCAGGACCTGATCGCCGCTCTCTCCGCCAAGGGACTCAAGGGACTGAGTTCCGAAGGTGGAATCAGTCCCGGCGGCAAGCCGGCTACGGGCGCCCCGCCCGGCCTGGACCTGTGGGACGAGGACACCTTCGACACCGGCGAAGGCGACGCCGAGACCGACGATGAAGAGGACGACGAGGACGAAGACGAACCGGCCGCGCCCACGGACTCCGTGCACCTGGACCCCGACGAGGTGAAGGCAGCACTCGCTTCGATGCGGGGCTGAGTTGCACCCCACCGCCCACGGAACACCACTACCCATCACAACAAAACAGCAGGTCAACCCCTATGTGCTGCCCACTCTGCACGTCCTGAGCGGGCAGCACACGACGTTAACCCTCTCCTGCCTCTTCTATTCCGCCTCAGCGTTGAGGCGTCCCGGTGCTGGCCGGGCGAGCGACGCACACGTCCACCGCCCCCAGCATCAGGAGAGCAGCAGCAATGCCCGCCACCACCACACGAATCAAGGAACTGACCGGCCTCCTCGAGGCGAAGTCCCGAGAGGCTGAGCAGATCAGCCAGAGCTTCAAGGTCGAGGACGGCGGCAAGTTCGTCGTCTCCACCGACCAGGCCGCGGCCTTCAAGAAGGTCGCCGGTGAGGCGAAGGAAATCAAGGCACTCATCGACGCCGAGCAGGGCCTGACCGAGGTCAAGCAGTACCTGGCCGAGCCCGAGGGGCAGCCGGCCGCGGCCAGCCACTTCGGCCAGCGGCCGGGCCTCGAGGCGAAGTCCCTCGGTGACCTGTTCGTCGAGTCGGAGTCCTACCAGCACGCCACGCAGGCCGGGTTCCGCGACCGCCCGTACATCCGCGCCGACATCGAGGGAAAGAGCATCTTTTCCCTCTCCGCCGGCCAGGTCACCCACCAGGTCCTCGGCTCCGCGCAGAACCTCGGCATCACCGAACGTCCGTTCCGCAAGTTCCACATCCGGGACCTCTTCCCGAAGAGCTCGACCAAGCAGGCCGTGCTCTACGGCGCCCGTGAGACGGGCTGGACCAACAACGCCAAGCAGGTCAAGGAGCGGTACGCCGCCGACGGTACCTCCCCGGCCACCGGCGCCGACACCGACACCTGGGGTCGCGCCCCGCGGTCCAAGCTCTCGCTGACCCCGGTGATGTACCCGGTCGCCGAGGTAGCCCACCTCCTGGACGCCCACAAGAACATCCTGTCCGACGAGCCGCGCCTCAAGACCTTCATTAACTCGAGGATGGTCGAGGGCGTGAAGTACGCGGAGGACTGGGACCTCCTGCACTCCGTCGGCGACGGCCAGTCCCTCACCGGCATCTACAACACGCCGGGCGTCCAGCAGTACACCGGCCTCAACACCGACCAGTACAGCGTCCAGATCCGGCGCGCCATCACCAAGGCGCTGCTCGCCGAGTACGACCCGACCGGCATCGTCCTCTCGCCGTCGATGTGGGAGGAGGTGGAGGTCGAGGAGGACAAGAACGGTGCCTTCCGCGTCGCCATCGCCGTCGCGATCGGCGCCGAGAAGAAAGTGTGGAGGTTGAACGTGGTCGAAACGACCGCCATGGCGGACGACGACTTCCTCATCGGCGCCTTCGGTCTCGGCGCGCAGCTCCACGACCGCGAGAACGTCTCCGTCACCGTCTCCTCGGAGAACGGCGAGAACTTCGAGAAGGGCCTGATCACCTTCCGCGCCGACGAGCGCCTGGCCCTCGAGGTCCCGCGCCCCGAGTCGTTCGTCATCGGCTCCTGGACCCAGCCGACCGGCTGATCCGGACCGCGGCGAGGGGGTGCACCCGGGCCACGGGTGCACCCCCTCCCACATAGCACCACCACGATGACGGAGGACTCTGGTGATCGAGAAACAACACGTAGGCCTGGCTGACGAACTGGCTGCGCTCGCAAGCGCCCCGGCGGCCCACCGCGGCCCGCTCTGCAGCGTCGGCGTCCTCCTGGACTCCGCCGAGGCGAGCGTGGCGGAGTCGCTCCGAACGGTGCTGGACACTCCGAACGTCTCCGGTACGGCCATCGCCGAGACGCTCAGCCGATACGGCACCCCCATCACCGCCTACACCGTGGGCCGACACCGACGGCGCGGCAAGGCCAACGGATGCAGGTGCGTGCGATGACGCTGAACGGCGACCTGCAGGCCCTCCTCGAGCCCGCCTCCCAGGAGCAGAGCCAGCCCGCACAGACGCAGCGCCTGCAACCGCCCGCACCCCGCGGCTGGGAGTCCGGCATCCGGTACGAGCCCGGCGGCACGATGGTCGTCACGACCCCGCCCGCAGAACAGGCTCCGGCCGGCGAAGCCGACTGGCGCGCCCGCGTGGAGGAGATGGGCCTCGCCATCCCCGACGGCTTCCGCGTCCGCCTGGTCGAGGCCAAGCACGACCCGGCCGCCTGGCACCGCGACGCCCAGGGCGACGACGCCGTCACCCGCGCCGTCTGGCGCTGCCGCTACATCATCGAACCGGCCGCACCCACATGGATGGCCGCCGGCGAAGTCGACGCCCTGGTCCGCGACGCAATGCGCCGCCGCCGCAAGCCGCGCCCCGCACTCGACACCGCTGACCGCGCCCTGGTCGTCGTGTACGCCGACGCGCAGGCCGGGAAAGTCGGAAGAGACGGAGGGACCCCGGAACTCATCGCCCGGATCGCAGACCGCTTCGACCGGCTCGACGACCACATCCGCGACCTCAAGGCCGTAGGTCGCGGCCCGAGCGCCGCCTACTGGGCAGACGCCGGAGACTGCGTCGAGGGCTTCGAGAACACGACGCAGCAGGCATTCACGAACGACCTGACACTGACCGAGATGATCCGCGTGCACCGCCGGGTCACCTTCGAGGGCCTGGACCGCCTCGCCGGGAAGTTCGATCGCGTGGTCGCCGCGACCTGCGGCAGCAACCACGGCCGCGTACGCCGCGGGAAAGACAGCGTTGGCCCGCCCGTCGACGACTGGGGCATTGAGGTCATGTCCCAGGTCGCAGACGCCTACACCCGCAATCAGGACGCCTACGGACACGTGTCGTTCGTCATGCCGGAGCGGTGGCGCGACTCCGTGAGTCTCGACGTTGCCGGGCACATCGTCGGCCTGGCACACGGACACCAGTACGCGCGCCCGGACAAGGCCGTCGACTGGTGGCGTGGACAGACGTTCGGACGGCAGCCGATCGCCGACGCAGACATCCTCATCACCGGCCACTTCCACCACTGGCGCGCGCAGCAGGTCGGCAACGGCCGCCTCTGGCTCCAGGCGCCCACGCTCGACAACGGGTCCGACTGGTACACCGTCCGCAGCGGCGAGGTGTCCGCGTCCGGCCTCATGGTGTTCAGCGTCGGACCGGACGGCTGGGACGACCTGCGGATCCTCTGAACGCGACGCTAGGCCTGCCCGCGCCCCACGGTCGCGGGCATGACTGAGAAACCACGGTGGCTACTCACCCAGAACAGTGACATGCGGCGGCAGGGAATCTACAACTGGTCAATCCCGGCATGGGCCGGGACGCTGCCCGATGGCCGCACCTACAACACCTGCCCCTCGGCAGGGATCTGCGCCCCCCTCTGCTACGCACGACAGGGCGCCTACCGGTTTCCCGGAGTCAAGGCTCGCCACGAGGCGAACTTGATGATGGTGCTGGACGACCTGCCCGGCTGGGAAGCGCAGATGACCGCCGAACTCCAGCACAAGCGGTATCAGGGCCGGTGGATCCGCTGCCACGATGCCGGCGACTTCTTCTCCCGGGAGTACACCGAGGCGTGGCTGCGCATCATGCGGGCCTCGCCAGGCGCTCGCTTCTACGCGTACACCAAGAGCGTGACCTTGTTCCGCGAGGTTGTAGAGCCGGACCCGCCCGTGAATTTCAAGTGGGTGTACTCCCTCGGCGGCCGTGAGGACCAGCTGGTCGACGTGACCATCGAGCGGCACGTCGACATCTTCCCCGACGAGGAGTCCCTCGCCGAAGCGGGCTACACCTCCCGGGCCGCGGAGGGGTGCCTGGTGTCCGTGCTGGGGCCCCAGAAAGTCGGCATCGCAGCGAACGAGATCAGGCACCTGCAGAAGAAGCAAGGCGCCCATCGGTGGAGCGAGCTCCAGCAGGCCCAGGATTCACGTCGCCGCGGACCTGGCAAGCAGTACGGCAGCGGAAGGCCATAAGGACTGCGGAGCGATCAAGATCATTTTTGCCCAATTGGGCAAATGTCACCCGGCACCGGATCCGTGCCGGACGACACCAAGATCATTCTTGCCCAATTGGGCAAGAGCCGCGCGACCCAAGGCGACCCGGCACTGCATCCTTCCCCGGCTCATCCCTCCAGGCACCAACCTCAGAGAGGAACCCCCATCGTGGGCTACTACAAGGAAGACGGGACGCGCATCAAGAAGGCGGCGTTCCCCGCAGTTGCCGCCGCCGATGTCCCCATGCGCATCACCGAGGATGTCTACGAAACCCGGGCCTACGGGCCCGGCGACGGTCGCCCCGAGGGCTCCCGGCATCACCTGCTGTTCCAGGCCGGGACCCTCGTCCCCCAGTCCGAGATCGACCGGCTCTTCGCGCCAGCGGCCACGCTCGCGACCGTCACCCCGGCAACCGGCCCGGCCGCGGGCGGCACGACCGTCACGATCAAGGGAACACGGCTCGACGGGGTGTCCGGGGTCAACTTCGGCGCCACGCCCGGCACCGAGCTCAAGGTCATCTCCGCCACCGAGCTCCGGGTGAAGACCCCGGCAGGGACCGCCGGGGCCGTCAACGTCGTCGTCGCTGCCGACACCGGCAACGTCACCAAGACCGGTGGTTTCACCTACGCCTGACCCCTGTGGCCGGGTGGCCTCTTCGCTCCGGCGAGGGGCCACCCGGCCGTTTCACTCCCACGGCGCGACACAAGCGCCGGCCGGTGGGCAGGGTGCGCGCCGACCGGTCCACCAGCCGACAGGGAGCCACACCCATGGCAAGCACCAGCCCCACCGCCCGAACCCGCAAGGCCGCCGCAGCGAAGACACCGGCCGCCGAGCCCACCACCGAGGCGACCGCCCCGGCGGCCGCCGATGTCCAGGACGAGACCGCCGGAGGTGACACCACCACCGCGGCGACCGCGGACGAGAGTGCCGCGCCGACGCCGGATCCTGCCGACAACACCCCCAAGGCACCCGACGCCGCGCCTCTCGAGCCGCCGGCCACCGTGGAACCGCCGGAGGCGCCGAACGAGCTCAAGTACGCGACGCCGACCGAGGTCATCCCCGACGACGAGAATCTCTCCGAAGTCATCATCGACGACGCGACGAAGGAGCCCCCGACGGATCCCGCCGCGGTCTTCGTCCCGCTCACGCCGTACGGCTCGACTCTCGTGTGCACCGTGCGCCTGGTCGAGAAGACGTTCCTCGGCCCGCACCGCAACCCTGTCCACCGCCTCCTCCAGCCCCAGGGAGCCCAGGTGTCGGAGGGCGTGGCCGCGCGCATCCTGCAACGACTGGAGGCCCAGGCCGAGCGCCTGGCGACCCAGGCCACCACCGGCGCGGACAAGTAGAGGAGCCAGGGGTGTCGAGCTTCGAGTACCGGCCCACGCGCGGCGGGGCGTACTACGACCCGGATCCTGCCGGCGGGAGGGTCACCAGCCTGTCCCTGTACGGGGAACCGGACCGCACGACCCTTGTGGTCGCGGCGGGGCCGGGCCTCCGGCTGCGCGCCGGGGCGTACCGGTTCGAGCTCCCCGACGTGCCGCCCGGACGCTACTGGGCCACCGTCACCTTCACCCCGAGCGAGGGGGCCCAGCCCGTCAAGGACGAGTCCGTGAGAATGGACCTGCCCCTCGGGCTGGGCCTCGTCACCTCACCCGAAGCCGTGGCCAAGCAGCTCGGCGTGCCACTGCCGCTCAGCGCCGAGGACCGCGACGACCTGCTGACGGCCATCGGCGATGCGCAGGACGACGTCGTCGGCTACCTCGGCAAGCCCGTCATCCCCCAGCTCGTCACCCGCACCGCCCTCACGCCCTTCTCGCTGCGCCAGGAGGAGGAGCTGAACGACGCCTCGTCCTGGCCGTTCGAGCCCGACGACGAGTGCACGGTCCACTCGTACCGCGAGCGCGGTGACGGCACCTACGACGTCGACTTCCTCGTGGGTTTCGACGGCGCCTCGAAGAAGCCCGTCGTCCGGTACGTGACCAGCCACGCGGCGGAGGCCGAACGGCTCCGCCCAGGAGGAGTCAGCTCCCAGGGCCGCCGTGTGTCCTCCGTCAGCGCGGAAGGCCAGTCCATCAGCTACGAGTCGGCGCCCGAAGCCGGCCAGGCCGGTGCAGTGCCGAACATCAGCAGCCTGTCGCGGTACAAGCGGCGCCTCTTCCAGCCGTTCAACCGGCCCGCACGCCCCCCGTGGCCCTACTCCTCCAGCCGCGGCCGCGGCCGCTGACACAAAGGAGCTGCCGACTGTGGCCGTCGTCCTGCCGAACGCCTCACTGCGCGTATACGTACTCGCCCACCCATGGGCGCGCGACGCCAACGGTGTGCCCGTCCCTCCGAACCCGAACCAGCGTCCCGCCCCGCGCGGGCCGTGGCCCGGGTCGGTACGGGAGCAGCCCGACGGCACATGGACCGTGCGCCTGGACCCGCAGGCCTGGCCGGTCAAGGAGAGCGACACCATCGCCGACGAGACCGGCCGGGTCTGGACCCTGACCAGCACCCGCAACCACAAGGTCACCGGGTGCCCGGACGTCGACTACGTCGAGGCCGCCGCCACTCTCAACCCGCCCGAGGTTCCGTGATGCCGAAGTTCAAGCCCGCCCCGGGCCTCGAGGAGAAGCTGGCGCTCATGCTGGCCCCGGCGGTGCAGCGCATCGCCCGGCAGGTGGAAATCGAGGCGAAGCGCCTGGCCCCGCCGACCAAGACGTGGGTGACCGTCGGCGACGACAAGGTCCGCCCCACCCACGTGAACGCTCAGGGCCAGGTCGTCCCGGGCAACCTGCGCTTCGAGCTGGACTCCATGCAGTGGGACATCGAACACCGCGGCGTCGGCGCGCACACCTACATGACGCAGCCCGGCGACCGGTCCTCCCGGGCCATCGCCAACCTCAAGAACTGCCGGTGCTCCATGCACAGGGACCCGGACGGCATCGCCCGGCACATCAACACCGGCCAGCCCGTCGTCACAGGCAAAAAGGTCACCGTCACCGTGTCCGTCCAAGCCCCCAAGGTGATCGAAGCAGAAGTCGGAACCGTCTACCCCGGCGGGCTGGTGGCCGACGGGACGTTCTTCATGTCACGCGCGGTCGCGCTCGTCGCAGCCCGCGCCTGACGACCGCGCGACACAAGCAGGCCCCGGCCCCACAGTTCCCGTCATGACTACGAACCCCGCCCCCAAGAAGCCCGCCGCCGCGAAGGAAGAGTCCGCCGACGTCGCCACCGAGACGCCCACCGGTGTGGCCACCGACACCGCGCCTCTGGCGAGTCCCGCCGCCGGCAAGGTCACCGTCACCCTGGCGCACCACCACACCCTCGACGGTGCCGCCTACCCGCCGGGCGCTCGTATCCAGGTGACCCCGGACACCGCGCACAGCCTGCGCACGCAGGGCTACGCCACCCACGGCTGATGACAGAACCGACACTCGCCGAAGTGGATCCGGTCTCCGAGATCCTCGCCTGGCTGCAGGAGCACCCAGGGGCCGCCGACGCGCTCGGCGGCCCCGGACGTGTCTCCGGAATCTCCGAAGCCCCCTGGCCGCATCTCAGCGTCGGGCACGGCCCCGGCGGCGACCTGCGCGGCCTCAGATGGGCCATCGCACCCGAGGTGACGCTCGAGGTCTACGGTGACCCGGGCGGCTGGCCGGGCAAGGCCGAACTCCGGCGGATCCTCCTGCGGTGCGCGAAGGCCGCCCAGGAGCGCGTGGAAGCTCCCCATGTGCCGGGGCACCCGGTGATCAGCGACGTCGCACCGTCCGGTGTCCTGCTGTGGTCACCGCTCGTCGACGGGCAACCACGGTGGCTGATGAACCTGTCCGTGACCCTGCACCCGTGACGACGCGACGTTAACCACCTCCGCTCCCCAAGGTGTCCGCGCCCCAGTACCGGACACCAAGGAGAACCCCGCCATGGCCGGCGAGACCACGAACAACACGCAGATCGTCATTCCTCAGCTCAGCCGCCTGTGGCTGTCACCCGTCGGAACCACGGCACCCGCCGACGCCACCGCGGCGTGGCCCGAGGGGTGGTTCACCGTCGGCCTGTTCACCGAGGACAGCCTCAAGTTCAACACCGAGCCGAACTTCGAACAGGTCCGGTCCGCTCAGTCCTCCTACCCCACGCGCACCTTCCAGACGACGGACGCCGCGACCGTCGAGGTGGACCTTCAGCAGTGGTCCGGCCGCAACTTCCGGGCCGTGTACGGCGGTGGCAGCATCACCGCCGTCACCCCGAGCGGAGGCGGGAAGCACTTCCGGTTCGCACCGCCGCGCATCGGCGGCCGCGGCGAGGTCGCCGCAGGCATCGAGATCATCGACGGCGGCAAGCACTACCGCTACGTCCTGCCGCGCACCATGCAGATGGAAGGCGTCTCCAAGGACCTGTCCAAGGCCAAGGAGTCCGTGCTGCCCTTGCGCCTTGCGGTCCAGGGCGGCGACGACATGGATGCCTGGTACCTGCTGACGGACGACCCGGCCTTCCAGCCCGCAGCACCGACGATCACCACGGTCACCCCCTCCACCGGCCCGGCCGCGGGCGGTACCACCGTCACGATCGCGGGCACCGACCTGGACAGCGTCACCGCCGTCAACTTCGGCAGCACGGCCGGCACGGGACTGCTCGTCGAGAGCAGCACCAAGCTGACCGTCATCAGCCCGGTAGGCACGACCGGCGCGAAGGACATCGTCCTCACGTCCGCCGGCGGCAACGTCACCAAGACCGGCGGCTTCACCTACGCCTAACCCGGCCCCGCGGCCGCCCCCGCGCGCCTCAGCGCAGCCGGGCGGCCGCACGCCGCGACACAAAGCCCCGCGCACTGCCACTGTCCGCGCGCTGCCACCCCGCCGCCCCGTACTTGAGAGGTCTCACCATGTCTGCCAAGACGTTCGTTCTCGACCTGGACGCTCCCCGCCGCGAACTCGCCCACCCGCACGGCATCGCGGTCAAGCTCCACGGCCTCCAGCACATCTTTCCTGCCGAGCTGCCCGCCGACGCCCTGGACCCGATCCTCTCCGACGAGCTCGGCCTCGTCGAGCTCCTCGGTGAGGTCCTCCAGTCGTCCAGCGGCGACCTCGACACCAGCGAGGTGCTGGCAGCGCTGTTCCGGCGGCCTTCGCTGCCCCGCAAGTTCCTCGCGGCTATCAAGGAGATGTACGGCATCCTCCTGGACGCCGAATACGACACGGTGGACGACCAGAAGGTCCTGCGCGACGGACCGTTCAAGGACTTCCTCGACTCCAAGCCCTCCCTCCCCGACTACGTGCGACTGACCGCGGGCCTCGCCCGGGTCTACGGAGTCGAGATGGGAAAACTCTTCAGCTTTGCCGACTCCTCCGAGAGCGATTCGCAGACGTCGAATCCGATCTCTCCCGCTACCACCGAGTCGACGCACGGCGTGCCTGGCTTCGTCCCGGACAACCCGGATTCCTTGGAGTCCGACGGCTGATCTCGTACGTCGACGGCCTGCCGGACGAATCGCGGGTCAAGTCCTTCACCACCGACGGGTGGACGACGCACCTGGAGCTCCTCGCGCAGATCGTCGAGGAGATCAGCCTCCTGGCGGCGGACCGCCGCCGCCCGGATCCGATCTTGATCCCCCGACCGCACAACTCCGGCGACAGGGTCGCGAAGCGCACCGACGGCCCGACCAGGCCGTCACCGCACTCAGCGACCGCCCCGGAGCCGGCGGACCAGCCTCTGACCGGTCACCGGCAGATGCTCATGGCCGCCATGCAGAGAGGAATGGTCCGCAGTGGCTGAGGGCCTGCAGGCCGGACGCCTTGAGGTGCCGGTCGTCGCCGACCTTGCCGGTTTCGCCGCGAAGCTGAGAACCGAGATCGAGACGGCGGCCGAGGGCCTGGCCGTACAGGTCAAGGTCAAGATCGACCACAAAGGCCTCCGCGAGAGGCTCGAGAAGGCGGTCAAGAAGGCATCCAAGGGCGTCACCGCGAAGATCCGCGTCAAGGTCGACGAGAACCGCTTCCGTACGGAGCTCGACGGCATCCGGCGCAGCATCGCCGACGCCGACCTCAACCTGCCTGTCCGGCCGAACGGTGACGGCGACGGCCGCGGCGGAGGTCTCCTCGGCGGTGTGCGCACCCTGATCACCACTGCGCAGGGTGAGGCGGACCGCAACCCGGTCAACGTGCCCGTACGGATGCGGATCCCGCGCGGCCGCGGCGGCATGCGGATGCTCGGCATCGGCGCCCTGGTGTCCCTGGCACAGCCAGCCGTCGCACTGATCGGCCAGTACGCACTCGGCCTCACCGCCCTGGTATCAGCGGCGGCGCCTGCCGTCGGCGTGCTCGGGGCGATCCCCGGCCTGATCGTCGCAGCGGGCACGGCAGCCATCGGCACGAAGGTCGCGTTCTCCGGTTTCGGCGAGGCCGTCACCGAGGCGATGAAGGCACACCAGCAGCTTGCCGAGGGCGAGAAGCTCACGGCAGACCAGCAGGCCAAGCTCGACCAGTCCATGGGCAAGCTGTCGACGTCGGCCCGCAAGACCGTGACCAGTGTCGTGTCGCTATCGGGCGCTTGGTCGAAGATGAAGACGTCGGTGCAGGAGCGGTTCTTTTCGCGGGTCGCTGACGACATCAAGCCCCTGTCGACGGCCGCGCTTCCCCTGCTCAGGAACATGCTGGGGGACAGCGCCGACCAGATGGGCGCCATGGCGCAACGCGGCGCGAAGTTCATGCAGTCCGGCATCTTCCGCAAGGACTTCAGGACGATCGCCGGATCGAACAGCCGCGTTCTCGGCAGCCTCACCGGCAGCGTCGGAAACCTGGGCCGGGCCACCCTCGACTACCTTGTGGCCTCCGGGCCGTTCGTGGAACGGGTCGGCAGGGCCGGAGAGCGGGCCACTCAGTGGATGCGCGCATCCGCCGCCGCCGGGCGGGAGACGGGGTCGCTCGCGCGTTTCCTGGACCACGCGGGGGACAAGGCTGCACAGCTCGGCCGGTCGACCGGGAGCCTCATCAAGGGCATCGGCGGTGTCGGCCGGGCGGCACAGGACTCCGGGAACGCCCTTCTCGACAGCTTCGAGGGAACCTTGAAGCGGTTCGAGCGCTGGGCGAACAGCAGTGTCGGCCAGAAGGTCATGGAGCAGTTCTTTTCCGACGCTGCTCCGATGTTCCACGAGCTCAACATGCTCGTCGGGGATGCTATGCGGGGCATCGGCGGCGCGATGAGGAACAACGGGGTCACAGACCTCGTCCGGCAGATCCGTACCGAGATGATGCCCGCTCTCGGCACGTTTTTCAGCTCCATCGGTCAGACCGTTGGCCCTGCCGTCGTCAGCGTCATCTCGAACATCGCCACCGCCATCGGTGACCTTTCGGCCGCCGGCAGTGGGCTGGGCGTCCTCCTCGTCGCGTTCAACGGTCTGCTGCAGATGTTCAACATGATCATGCACGTGGTGCCCGGTGCGAGCACCGTCCTGGCCACGCTGCTCGGCACGCTCCTGGCCCTCAAGGTCATCACAGCCGTATCCGGCATGCTCCGCGGCTTCGGGACGTCCGTCGTCGCCGCACGCACGCAGGCAACGGCCCTCGGTGCCACGATGCGCGGCACCCTGGGTCCCGGGGTGATCGGACCCCAGGCCACCATGTGGCAGCGCATGGGCGCCGCCTACGGCAGTGCCGCCGCATCCGGGAACCGGCTCACCGGCACGATGCGCGGCCTCGGTGCAGCGAACCGTGTCGTGTCCACCACGATGGGCGGCATGGTGTCAGCGATGGGCGGACCGATCGGTATCGCCATCGCCGCCCTTACGATCGGGCTGGGACTCCTCGCCTCGAGCCAGGAGAAGGCCGCCCGCACTGCGAAGGCCCACGAGGACCGGGTCCGGTCCCTCTCCGAGGCTCTGGCCGCCTCCGGAGGCGTCATCGACGCCAACGTGCGCGCCCAGGCCGCGCAGCTCCTGCAGGACACGAAGCTGGCCGACGGCAAGGGCAAGCTCGTTGACGTCATGCGGAAGGCAGACATCAAGCTCGGTGAGCTGACGAGTGCCTACCTCGGCCAGGGCAAAACGCTCGGCGACCTCGAGAAGGAGCTGCAGGCGACCGCGGACGCCGGCACTAGGGGTGTCATCGTCGGCGGGCAACTGGTTCAGAAGACCGACGACCAAGGCCTCGCTGCGATGCGCGCGAAGGACGCCCTGGGCCTGGTCCGCGGTGAGCTCGAGAGTGGCCAGAAGAAGCAGAAGGAGCTCGCCGACGCGGTCAACTCGTCCGGGACTACCGGCACGAACGCGTACGGGCGGCTCTCCTCCGCGGTGCAGGGCTTCGGGGACAAGACGAAGTCGGCCGACGAGCGAGTGGACTCGCTCAAGCGGGCCCTGGACGCTCTGAACGGGAACACCGAGTCCTTTCACGACGCGACCGCCCGGCTGAACGCGCAGATGCTCGCCATCGACGACACGATGGCCGGCAACATTGAGAAGGCCGACGGATGGGGCAAGGCCCTCATCGACGCCGACGGAATGGTGGACACCAGCACCCGCAACGGCCAGACGCTGAACACCCAGCTCACCGAACTGCGGGACAACATGCTCGGCGTTGCCACCCGAGCGAAGGAGGCCGCGGAGCAGGGCCTCATGCCCATGTCCGAGGCCATGTCCAAGAGCAAGGCCGCCATGGAGGAAGGCCGCGCCAAGGCGCTCGAGTACGCGGCGAGCATGGACATTCCGAAGGCCCAGGCGGCGGCTCTGATTGATCAGTTGGGTATGGTGCCCGACACGGTCACGATGCTCATCCAGACCGATGGCCTGTCTCAGGTCAACGCCGAACTGGTCGGGCTGACCACGCAACTGTCCACCCTGGGCAAGGGCCAGTCGATCCAGGTCACGGCGCCCACGGACGCGGCGGCGTCCGCGCTGCGGAAACTCGGGTTCATCGTCACGGGCATCCCAGGGTCGAAGAACGTCAAGGTCACCGCACCCACGGGCGAAGCGACCGGAAACCTGAAAGCCCTCGCCTCGGACATCACGAACGCCCCCGACTCCAAGACGGTCACCGTCCAGGCGATCGTGGCCAAGGCGATCGGGGAACTCGAGGTCATCCGGACGAAGGTCGCCGGTCTCAAGGGCAGGAAGCTGACCGTGGACGCCCCGACGGCCACGGCACAGAAGCAGCTCACAGACCTCGGGTTCAAGATCAAGAAGTTGCCAGGCAGCAAGAAGGTCTCGATCACCGCGCCGACCGGCTCGGCTGTCTCGGCCGTGAACTCCCTGAACTCGAGCATCCAGGCCCTGAAAGACCGCAACGTCACCGTCACGACGACATACGTACAGAAGGGCTATGGCGGGGCGCTCAAGTACGAGAACGGCGGAATCCTGCGCTTCGCCAACGGCGGTTTCAACCGAGCGATGGGGAAGGTCAAGGCCTTCGCGAAGGGCGGCGTCGAAAAGCACATTGCGCAGATCGCACGAGGCGGCCCGACCCGCATCTGGAATGAGCCGAGCACAGGCGGAGAGGCATACATCCCTTTGTCACCCGCCAAGCGCTCACGGTCCATGGCCATCCTCGACCAGGTCGCCCGCGAGTTCGGCGGCCGCGTCCTGTACTTCGCCAACGGCGGCTTCGCCACACAGTCCGGCGGCAGTGCCAGTCCGCGCCGCACCGGAGGCACCTTGGCCGCCCCGCGGGCCTCCACAGCGCAGACTTCCAGCCCCCTGGTGGGCGGCGACCTGAATCTGAACATCGGTGCGGTGGGCACCACCAAGAACGCACTGGAGGACGCGATGTTCCAACTGCGGCTGATGCGCATGGGAGGCGGTGGGTGATGCCTGACGGAGACCTCAGGCTGGTCTACTCCAGCTACGAGAGCCTTCCCGGCGCGGCACTGACGTTCGGCAGGGTCAGTTCCGGGATCTACACCCTGAAACAGCCGGTCGTCACGTTCGCCGACCCCGAGATCGGTGACCAGCCGATGCCGGGCGAGGACGGAGTACGCCAGGGGCGCGACTACCAGCGGGCAGCCTCTGTAACGCTGGAGCTGGGCGTCGACACGGTCGACGCTCCCGCTGTACGGAAGTATCCGGCGGGCCTGGTGGCAGCCCCGGGACAGATCATCGGCGACTGGCCCGACAGTCCGCTGCAGCTCGCCATCCTCAAACGGCAGGGCACACCGGAGAGCTGGAACAGGGAGGCGGTGGACATGCTGCGCCAGGTGTGGCGCGCGGACTCCCTGCGCGGCGGCCCGGGGCGGCTCGGCTATCTGTCCCGCACGGCCGGCGGCCGGACCCGTCGCCTGTACGGTCGACCACGCGACTTCGGAGTCGGCTCCGAAGACCTCACCTCCCAGGGCTACACGCCCGTCGTGGCCAAGTTCACGGCGGTCGACGACCGGTTCTACGACGGGACCCTCAAGACCGAAGAGCTGTGGGACTACTACCTCGGCAGCGCCCCGCCGCGCCCCGGCCGGCCGTCGTGGGGGGACAACCCGCCGTGGTCGACGTCGAAGCGCACGGCCGAACTGGTTGTCGCCGGAAAGCTTCCGACGCACCCGGCGATCACGATCTACGGCCCGTGCATCAACCCGAAGGTCACCATCAACGGCCTGTGGGCCGTGCAGCTGGCGCTCACGCTCGGGACCGGCGAGTACGTCACGATCAACGCCTATCCGTGGTCCCGGACCGTGACGAAGTGGGCTGCGAACGGATCCACGATGTCCGTCGCGGACAAGCTGACCCGGGCCAGCCCGCGGCTCGCGAACATGACGCTTGTGCCGGGCCGCCTCCAGGCGCAACTGTCGTACAGCCCGGTGACGACCCAGCGGTTCCAGGGACCACGGGTGAAAATCCAGTGGCGTGACGCCTACGCCTACTGGTGAGCCCAGGACGCAAGGGTCCCCGGTGGGCGAGCCTCCCCAGTCTGATCCGGACGGAAGAGGTGCGTCATGGCATGGGACGGAATCCCGTGGTTCGTCGAGAACACCGCGGCGAGCGAGGAGACACTCAGGCTGATCGTGGAGGCCGCAGCAGGCGGCGGTGAGGGCATTGTCGCGCCGGCCGACCTGCGCGTCACCGCGCTGGATCTTCCTGCCGCCGCGGTGCAGATCGGTACGGGTGCCATGATCGCCCGCCGCAGGGCGGCGGGGGGTTCGCAGTCCTACGCAGCGCGCATGGCCACCACGGAGCTGGTGAACGTCGAGCCGACCGGTGCCGACGGCCCGCGCAGCGACCTGATTGTCGCCCGCGTCGAGGATCCCTACGGCGGGGAGTCCTGGCCGGAGCCCACGGACCCGCTGATCGGCCCCTACGTCTTCACCAGAGTCATCCCCGACGTGCTGCCGGGCACGACGAGCATCCAGGACGTCGATCCCGACTCCACCGCCATCACCCTTGCGCGGATCGACCTGCCGGCCTCGACGGCGTCGATCACCGCCGCGCGCATCGTCGACCTGCGGCAGATGGCGCGGCCGCGCAGCGAGACCCGCCGCGTCTACCTGTACGCGGCGTGGACCACCGCCGACGAGCTCGGCCCGGTCACCGACTGGGAGGAATTCCCGCTGGGGGCCCGCTGGACGAACACGGTCCCGGAGTGGGCCACCCACTGCGGCGTCCATACGCAGATCACGGGTGTGCGGCACCCCGATGCGGTCCTCGCGAAAGGAGAGCTGCGTACCTATCTCGGTGACGAGAAGGGGCCCGGCATGCAGTACCTCGCCGAGACCGCGGCCCGTATGACGCTGCAGGCCGGCCACACTTTCCTCATCCCGCCGGAGGACCGGGGCACCGTCGTTCCCCTTGGTGTGGAAGGCAAGGGCGCTGTCGGGGCAACCGGCCTCCTGCAGGCCGACCTGGGGACCGTGCTGGCCGTGGACATCGTGTTCTCCCAGGCACCGGTGGCGGCCTGATGTCCTGGCGGTACATCGCGATGCGCACCACGAGCGGCGACTTCCTGGACTGGGACGTCCCGTTCGAGGCGTCCGGCGTGCCCAAGCGCGAGCTCAACGGGCCCGGAGCGATGCAGGGCACGATCGGCCCGGAGTACATGCGGCTGATGGCCAAACCCGACGGGCTGCCCATCATCACCGAGTGGGGCACCACCCTGTTCGCGGAGTTCGCCGGCGTCATCCGATGGGGCGGCATCGTCACGCGGGCGAAGTACGAGGGGCAGGCGATGAACATCGAGTGCGCCGGATATACCGCCTACCCCAACGGAATGCCGTACTTCGGGTCGGAGATCCAGTCTGGGGCCAAA
Source organism: Streptomyces sp. NPDC055962 (assembly GCF_042270185.1). Lineage (NCBI taxonomy): Bacteria > Bacillati > Actinomycetota > Actinomycetes > Kitasatosporales > Streptomycetaceae > Streptomyces > Streptomyces sp. NPDC055962. The sequence goes on along the minus strand of NZ_JBHJYN010000017.1, from coordinate 81,630 downwards.
GTGCCACAGAAGTGGGCGTACGAGGGGAAGGACAAGAACCACGACGGATACATCGACGGCTCCAAGCCGAAAAGGAAGATGCCGCCGAAACCGAAGGACAAGCTCACCGGCAGATGGGACGCCTACGACGTCGTACGACACATCTGGGCCCACCTGCAGGACTACCAGCGGGGAAACATCGGCGTCACCCTCGACAGGCACGACTCCGGCTTCCTCCTCGGGGCGAGCAGCGGTGAGGACCCCTGGAAGCTGCAGTGGTGGGAGAACCCGGACTGCGGCTCCACGATCACCGACGTCATGAACCTCGCCAAGGCGGACTTCTGTGAGACGCACCGGTGGGACGGGACCAAGGAGCGGATGATCCACCACATCACCCTCGGCAAACGCCGCCTGGGCCGCACCCGTACGGACCTCCGCTTCGCCCAGGGCGAGAACGTCATCGAGACCGCGACCCCACAGGGCCAGGGCGACTACTACGCGAACAACGTCTACGTCGTCGGTAAGGGCTCCGGCAAGAAGACCGCCCGCGTCCGCGTGGTCGTCGACGACAAGCGGGTGCGGCGGGCCCGAACGATCACCTACAAGTCCAGTGCGAACGTCAAGACCCTGACGAGCAAGGGACAGGCGGAGCGCGCCCGGCACTCGGACATGCTGACCGTGCCGTCCATCGCGATCCGCCACCACCCCAACGCCCCACTCGGAAGCTGGGCTCTCGGCGACCGGATCCTCCTGCAGATCGAAGTGCCGTGGATCGGGGAGCTCGCACTGTGGCACCGCGTCGTCGCGGAGGAGATCGACCCCGCCACCGGCACCGCCATCCTGTCCCTGACCCGCGCCGACTACTACGGATGACCAGCACAGGACACTAAGCGCCACGGCCCCGCACTCTGCCGCCCCTGACCACAAGGAGCAGCAAGGAGCGGGACCGTGGGGTTCAACCTGGACGAGCGGGAGACGTCGAAGGCCTTCGCGTCCTACCTGCGGGACCTGGAAGCCCGGGTCGCCGCCCTGGAAGGCTCCAACCCCCTCACGAACGCGTCCATCGAGTCCGGAAGCCTGGACGTCTTCGACGACGAGGGGAACCTGCGCGCGTCCCTCGGCATGCAGAGCGACGGCACCGTCGCCCTGGTCGCCGTGAACTCCGACCCCCCGCCCACCCCCACCGCCCCCACAGTCGAGCCCACACTCGCCGGCCTCGTCGTGACGTGGGACGGAAAATGGGCGGACTCCGACATCACCCCCGCCGACTACGCCACCATCCAGATCCACGTCAGCGGAGCAGGGGCGGACTTCACCCCCGACCTGAGCAGCCTCGCGTCGACGATCAGCGCCCCGCTCGGCGGATCCGCGACGGTCGCCGTCGACGGGTACACCCAGGTCTGGGTGCGCTTGGTCGCGACGAACACCGCGGCGATCGAGGGTCCGCCCAGCGCCGCCACCCAGAGCGCCGCCCGCCAGGCCGTCTCACCGGACCTGATCGACGGCATCATCACCGAGATCAAGCTCGCCCAGGACGCTGTCACTGCGGCGAAGATCGCCCTCGGCGCCGTCGGCAAGTCGGCTCTCGCCCAGGGTGCCGTGACGATGAACGCCCTCGGCGGCGCCCTGGCCGACGGCGTCACCCAGCGATACGTCGACGCGATGGGAGACGCTGCCACCTGGTCGGTCATCACGAAGCCGGCCGGGGCGCAATGGCAGCACCTGAGCGACATCCCGGACGCACCCACGGGCAAGACAGTGGCACGAGCAACCGGATACGCCACGGTGCGCGGCACGGTGCAGGTTCCGTACGACCCGGACGTCCTCTACCGGATCGCGGCCCGGGTCAGGACCACCGTCGCCTCATCAGCAGGGACAGACACCCTCTACATCGGCGCGCTCGGCATCGCGGCCGACGGTGTCACGCTCGTCAGCCGCACCGGCGCGAACACCGCCAGCAGCGGGCACTACGTGGCTGCGTCCGCCACACCGCAGCCCGTTGCCAGCGGGTGGGTGACGTACGTCGGCTATCTCCGCGGCCGCGCGGCCGCGGGCGTGAACGGCACCGCCGTACCGGCACCGGACCCGCGGGCGCCGGGCGTCATGCACGCCAACACCCGGTTCATCAGCCCGCTCCTCTACCTGAACTTCGGCAGCGGATCGGCTGGCGTCACCGGCGTCATGGAAGTGGACGCGGTGACGATCGAGGTCCTGAAAACCGGGATCGTCGACTCAACGAACTTCGTCGCAGGTTCCGTCACCACCGCGGCGCTTGCCACCGACTCTGTCACTGCGGGAAAGATCGCTGCGGACGCGATCGGCGCCCGCGAGTTGAAGGCCGACTCCGTCACGGCCGTGGAGATTCTGGCCGGCGCGGTCACCACCGAGAAACTGCTCGCCTTGGCCGTCACCGCCGAGAAGATCGCTTCGCTCGCCATCACGACGGACAAGCTGTCGGCCCTGTCGGTGACAGCCGAGAAGCTCGCGGTCAACTCCGTGACAGCCACGAAGGTCGCGGCGGGGGCGATCGAAGCCACGCACATCAAGGCCGGAGCGATCACGGCGGAGAAGATCGATGCCGACGCCCTCAACGGAAAGACGATCACCGGCGCAATCGTGCAGACCGCCGCTCTCGGCGACCGCGTCGTCGTCACGAACTCGGGCTCGACCGGCCTGCTGCGCTTCTTCAACGCAGCGAACAAGCTGTCGGCCGAGATCTCATCCAACGTCGACGACGAAGGCATGCAGGCCTTCGTCATTCAGGGCCCCGACCCGGCCGGCACGAACTGGGGCGGCCGCCCCCGCCTGTCGCTCTCTGCCGACGGCGCCAAGTCCACGGCCAACCTTGCCGCCGACAAGATCGTCATCGGATCCGCCAACCCTGCCTTCGGCGGCCGGGGAACCGTCAGGATCGGCGGCTACCTGAATGCGGAAAACATCTCGACGGGGCGCGTCCGCATCACCCCCGTGGCGAACGTCCCTACCTCCATGACCGTCACCGGTCTGGGTCTCCCGCCCAGTGCGGCGGACATCTACGCGGTGGCCACGCCGTTCACGACCGTGCCCGGAACCAGCGTGAAGGGCGTCGGGATCACCGACCCCACCCCCAGGACCCTGACCGTGTGGCTCACCAGAGACAACAGCGCCCTCACCAGTGTCGACTACATAGCGATTGCGACGGGATAACCACCATGAGTACCGAAATTGAACCGACGTCCGCCCTGATGATCGTCACCTGCCGTACACCGGACTGCCTCTACGAAAACGAACCGTTCCAGGTGCGGATGTACCCCAACGCCGGCGAGCCCGTGTGGGCAGCCACCTGCGCCGGCTGCTCCTCCCTGGTCAGCGACATCGTCCCGGCCACGCCGTGACGTAAACCCCCCGGCTCCTGCATGGTCCGTGCTGCGGGGAGCCGCGGGTTTCGGCCCCGGCTCCCGCGCACCCACTGACTACCGAGAACCCGAGGAGGCGCCCCGTGGAGTGGCTCACCTCTCTGGCGCCTGCCTTCACCCCCCTCTTCGGCATGTTCGGCGTGCTGGGCGGGGCGTGGCTGGTGTACCGAGGAACCAACCGCAAGACCGAGGCCGACGCCCAGGGCCAAGAGGCCACCACGTTCGTCGCCAGCGTGCAGACCGTCACCGACGGGTTCACCAAGCTCCTCGAGCAGTCGCGGGCCACGAACGCCCAGACCCTCGAGCGGGTCACCACCCTCGAGAGCAGGGTCGAGCGCCTTGAGGAGGAGCAACGGCAGTGGCGCCGGTGGAAGGCCGCCGCGGTCGACTACATCCACCAGCTCCGCACCCTGGTCGCCAAGCTGTACGACCGCCCGGTCCCCGCACCGCCGCGCGAGATCGCCGAGGACCTGGCCGAGGGCCCCGGCCACTGAGCTCCAGTGCGCGACGCAAGCCGCGGCCGCCGCGCACAGTCCGCCCGTCACGCAACCTCGCATGAAGGGCAGGACCTCATGACCACGCTCGTCGACTCCCTCTCAACCGGTGCCCAGGTAGGCACCGTGCTCCCGCTGCTCACCGCAGTCGTACAGCGGCCCGCCTGGTCCGCGAAGTACAAGAAGGTCGTCGCGGTGCTCGCCGCATTGTTCGCCGGCGTCGTCGCCGTGGCGGCGGACGGCGGCTGGGCCCAGTTCCAGCACGGTCAGCTCACCACCGCCACGATCCTCGGCGTCCTGGTGGCTTCGCAGACGAGCTACGACCTCGTGTGGAAGCCGTCCAAGCTGGCCCCGTGGCTCGAGGCCATCACGACGCGGAAGACGCCTCAGCAGGCCGAATAGGACCAGGGGCGCCCAGTCGGTCCTCCGCCGGCGGGTACCATCTCCAGCGAGGTGGCCGTATCGCGGCCGCGACAAGTGCGTTGAGATTTCGGTCCGGGTCTAGTGGCGTAGACACCACCCTCGCAAGAGGGGAGTCCTCCGCCCGTGGTGGCCCTGGCCAGATGGAATCGAGTAACCGGGTGCGTAGAGGGCGCGTAGCGCGCCGAGCACTCGGGGCCGGGGAGTGGTTGCTCCTGCGATGATCCGGCACACGTTGTTCGCGGCCCGTACGGTCACCTCACCCTGTTTCAGCAGGCACCGCACCATGCCCTGGCCCGAGAGCACGGGTCACGCCCGCACCGGAGGTACACCCATGGCTGACGCTCAGCGCGTCACGGCCGAGATCAAACGTCTGTCCCAGGTCGGCGACGACGCGTTCGTGAAGACAGTTGTTGCGTACGTCATGGGAGCTAGCGACAACCGTGTACCGCGGGACGTCCAGGGAGCGGCACTCGAAGACCCTCGCCTCGCCGCACGCACGCTCGAGGCCCTAGAGACGGCCATCAAGCAAGCGAAGTCCTTCAATCCCCGCCGGGACGGGGAGAGCAAGAGGGAGCAGCAAGCCCGCATCGTGCCGTGGCGAGAGCGAATCAAGGCAGCCACCGGGCCGTTCCAGGACGTCGTCGACGACCTGGCCCACGAACACGCGAAGAAACTGGCCGCGCTCGACGACGAGGCGTTCACCGGCCGGTGGGCGGCCTTCATCCTCGACGAACCCGTCCCCGCGCCCACGGCCCCGCGGGTCGAAGCCCTCGCACTTCGCTCACCGAGAGTAGCCGCCCGGGGGGCGGAGCTGTGCAAGCTGATGTTCGAGGAACCATCCCGCTTCCTGCCCACGGATCCCGGCGAGAGCCGTACGGCTCGAGAGCGGCGCGTTGACCTCTTCCGCCGGCGGGTGCAGTCCGAGGCCCGGTTCCTCCGCTACGCCCTCCAGTACGCCGAAGCGCGTCAGGGGCGTATGCCGAGCGAGCCGAACATCCGGCTCCAGGCGCTCCGTCTGCTGGGACAGGCCCACCCCGAGGAGCTGTCCAAACTGCGGCACCAGGTCCGGGGCGAGGGCCGCGCGGCGGGCGCGGCAGTTCGTCGGGACCGGCGCGATCTCCGCCGGGCCGGGCAGGGCGCGCGGTAAGGCGCGCTCCACACGGATCGCGGATCGCTCGAGGGCGCGCCTGATGGCGCGCCCTTCGTCATGTCAGGGCGCGCTGCCGATCGGAGCGATCCACGGCGCGCGGAGCGATCCGCAGATCGCCCCGTGGACATCAGTGCGCGCCGTTCCCGCGCGGTCGGGCGCGTGCCACCGATCCGTTGACGGCGCGCCCCCAGCAGCGCGCCGAGCAGGACTTCCCGCGCCGATCCGATCAGGCGCGCGACCGATCCACGCGGGGCGCGCCGACCCTGCGCGCGCGGCGCGCCCAATAGAAACCAGCAGGTCAGGGGCAGGGTGCGCCGTCGGACGGCGCGCGCGCCAGGCGAGGCGCGCCTGCCTGGGCGCGGCGGCGCGCGCCGCGCCATGGGATCGCTCCGATCAGGCGCGCGATCCGAGCGCGCGCGCCGCGACACCGATCCGGGCGCGCCCACGGATCGCTCCAATCGTGTGGCGCGGCGCGGTGAAAGGGCGCGCCTGGATCGGCGCACGGCGCGGTCCGTTGAGGCGCGCCCCGGATCGGATCGCGCCTGGGCGCGCTTGCGAAGGCGCGCCTTGGCCCTGGGGCGCGCCTGGACGGATCAGTGGATCGGGCGCGCTCCGCGGATCGGCGTGCTCTTCGGATGCTGGCGGACGACCGCGCCGGCGCGCTGTCAAGGTGAGGTGACGTGATCCACGCGGGGAAGGCGCGCCTACCGAGAGCGCGCCCGACGGAGCCGGGCGCGCGCCGCCTCACGTCACGTCAGCTCCCGCTCGGCACGCTGTTGAAGTACGGCTCGAACATCCGCCGGATCTGCGTTTGCACTGCCGGAGCCTTCCGGTACTCGGCAGCGAGCTCCGTGTGCCCTTCCGCTTCAAGCTGCGCAATGAGTGCCGGCCGCTGTTTCACGAGGTAGTCCCGGAGCCGTGTCATGGGCGGATCTCCGTCCTCGGAGATTGACTTGAGGTGCTCACTCTTTGTGAGCATCAGCAGTCGGGCCTGAACGTCCGCCTCCTCGTTCAGTGCCTTCGTGGCGATGGCCTTCTTCCGGTCTGCGGCGCTCGGCCGAGGCTTGGCGGCCGCGGCCGTGGGAATGTCCTGCGGCTCCTCGGCGGCGCTGGTGTCCTCCGGCGTTTCGCCGGGCGGCGGCGGGGTGTCGGCTTCGGGGTCCGGCGGCGGGGGCTCCTCAGTTTCCTGGCTCTCGTCGGCCTGGTCCTCGTGGTGCTGTTGTGCCTGATCCTGCTCGGCCTGGTGGGTCGGGGCGATGCCGTTCTCGGGAACCGGGATCTTCGGCTGGCCGTCTCCGGCATCCTCCTTCAACTTCTTCTTGGCGAGCTCCTTGGTGGTCTGGAGGGACCGGGTGATCGCAGCGTCCGCGTTCATCCTTCCCCAGGGGGTGTTGATGACCAGGCCCTGCAGATTGCGCGAGCCCCACTCCTCACGGATGGCGCGAAGGCAGGACTCGGGGTTGTGCTCGTCCTCCAGAGCCTTCCTGATCAGCGCAGCAGCGTCGTCATCAGTCAGCGCCGGGTGCTGCGGCGCCTGAGAGGCGGGGGCCTGCTGCTGTTGCTGCGGGCTGGACGGTTGGGCGATGAGGGGCCGCTCACCCAGGTAGGCGCAGGGTCGGGCCTCGGTGACCGCGCGGCTCTCGGCCGCGTCCTCGTAGCCGAGCTGCCGCAGCAGCGTGTCGACACCCTCGTACCGGTAGGTCCACCCAGGCTGAATTTTGAAGTGGGTGGGCATGGCGTGCATGCCGGTCACGTAGGCCTCGCCCACCGCGTGGAACTCGACCACCGCGTCGACGGCCGCCCGGATGTTCTTCTCCGCCTTGATCCGGCGGGTGTGGTGCCGTGTGGGCTTGTCGCTCTCGTACGCGGTGATGATCTCCTGGCGGGCGATCAGCAGCGTGGGCCCGTTGTGCCGGCGCAGAAGCCACAGCATCTCGCCCCATCGGTCCTTGGCGTGGCCCCACAGGTCGCGCTCCTCGTCGACGTACGGGTCGTCAAGGCGGGCGGTGCGCTGGCCGTTGGACTGGGCACGGCGCTCAGCGCGCTTGCGGCTGATGTGTGCCACCTCGTCGCCCAGCAGGTCCCAGACGGAGGAGACGTCGTCGATGACGACCATGTTCCTCCTGCCGTCTTCGGCGGGGGGCTGCGAGATAGCCCAGCGGAGCGCATCCAGGATGTCGTCGAAGGATCCGTCGTGGTCGACGATTTCGTACCGGGCGCCGTCGATCTGGCCGTAGTAGTCGGCCGTGCCGGAGATGCCGCCGACCTGCACCCAGTACGTCGTCGCGACGAGGTCGGACGCGGTGCCCACGGCGGCCTCGTGCCCCTTCCCGGTCATCTCCGGCCCGGCGAGGAGAACGATGGGTGGGTTGGGGCGGCCGGTGGGCTTACGGGATCTGCGCTCGCGCATGGGCGTAGTGGGGCCAGGCATGGGCGTTCCTTCGTTCGTGGTTCCCCGGGTTGCTCTCCCGCGGAGGATGCGACAGCGGAGGCCTTAACCTCTCGCCTTTGACATCGGTGTACTATTCTACCCCGCTGGTGGGGCAGTTCAACGCCTGTTGCGCAGATCCCCGACGGGGCGTTCCACGGCCGGGTCGATGTCCTCGCGGTGCCGGGCGTACCAGGCGTCGAGGTATTCGGCTCCCTCGGCTGCTGCCTGCCGTTCGTCCTCGGGCATGGCCTGCCACTCGGCGACTGCGTCTTCGTACTCCCCCGCCACTGATCCGGGATCTCGACGGTTCAGGGCCTGAGTGATCTCCTCCCACGACGCGCCGCCCAAGGCCTCGCCGAGGACGACCAGGTCGACGATGGCGTTGGCCATCTGCCGGAGCTCGCGGGCCTGCTCGATCCGCTCGGCCGGGCTGATGGTGTCCGACGTCTTCGCGAGAGCGTTCCGGGCGGCGTCGGAGAGGTCGCGCATACCGCGGGCGGTGACGATCCGGGCCAGGATCTCCGGTGTCATGGTGAGGGTCCGATCATGGGGGCGGCGGGCACCCCATGGAGGGGGCCCGCCGCGTCGTGCGGGTAGGGGCAATATGCCTTACGGGCTGACTGGCGTCAGCGGATGAGCGAACGCGGCGAAGACGTCGTCGATGCTCGCCCTCGCAGGCAGCGCAACGCCGCGCTCGGCCGCGTACGTCTTGATGAGGCGCTGACGAACCTTGCGCCCGTTGCCGTCGGTTTGGCCGAGCACGCTGGCAATCTCAGCGCCAGTCAGCCCACCGCCCGGTTCGAACACTTCACGGTGCCCGTTGTCGAGAATGTCCTTGATGATGACGTACAGCTCACTCTCGGTACTCCACGGCGGGATGATCCGCTGTCCCTGCGGCCGCGGCTGCGCCCGGGCGGGCACAGTGGCTGTGACCGGGCGCGCCTTGGCGACGGCCGCGGGAACCGACGGCGCCGACAGAGGGACGGCGGCCGGCGGCTGCGGAGACGGGGCAGGAGGCAGAGCGGGGGCAGGGGTCGGAGCGGAAGCCGGGAGGGCTGACAGCTCGGCGGCGGGCGGGCCCGCCGGAAATTCGAAGATGCCCGCGGGGTTGATGCCCGCAGCAGTCAGACCGGATGCGCCCGTCTCCTTCAACGGGATGCCGGTACGCGCGAGACGTAGCGGGATCAGCGAGGCGACGGGCGCCTTCCGCCGCCAGTTCCGCCCGAACTTCCCGCGGAGCTGCGCCATGTAGACGATCCGGTCCTGCTCGAGCCCCAGGACCTGCTCGTACGACGTCAGCTCCCACAGCTTCATGCGACGCCACAGCAGGAACGTGGGCGCCGGCGAGAGCAGCCAGCGGGACCAACGCACCTTCTCCATGCGCTTGCGGCCGGTGGCGGCGCCGATCCGGACGGCGTAGATGTGAGCGGCGATCTCGGAGACCGCGACCCAGAGCAGCGACATGGAGCCGTGGGCGACCTTCGCCCACAGCGTGTCGCCGGCCGCCACGTTCAGGGCGCAGGTGATCAGGCTCAGCACCCAGGGCACGAACCGAACCCAGCCGAGCGGCATGCCCATCCGGATCAGGAAGAGGTTGGCGCCGGTGAAGACGGGGATCGCCGAGTCGATGGCTGCGGGCAGGACCCAGGGGTCGTCGAACCCCCAGGTCTCAGCCTTGGCGGACACGGCGTCGAACGACGCGTAGAAACCGAGCCCTCCGACGCCGACTCCGCCGAGCGCGGTAACGGCAGCTCCGCGCCCCTCCCACTTGCTCAGCGGAGGGACGCCGGAGTCGTGGACGGTCACCGGGTCGCGGCCCCCGCGGGTCAGATTCAACGACGGCTTCAAGACACCTTTCCTCTCGTTCGGGTTCACTGGTCGGCTTATGCTCGTGGCCTTCCAGGTCGACCAAACGATATAGCGTCTTCCGCCTCCTGTGCCTGAACCGGCCCCTTACGTCCCGTCAGCCACTGCACATACGGGACGTTTCGGCACCGCGGTCACCAGTCGAGAGGCTTGGCGGGCTTCCGCCGGTCCTCGCCCAGGATCTTCACCAGGTGCGCGCGGGCCTCGAGCCGGGACAGCAGCCGCTCGCCGAGGACGTCGACCACGCCGATGGTGCCGCTGCCCGGTTCGCTTCGGCTTTTCAGGTTGGTGGAGAAGGCGGTCGGTCGGCCGGCTGCGAGGCGGGAGTCGATCAGGTCCACGGTCTCCCTGCGGGCTGCTTCGGTGGCCGTCGTGTCCATCTCGCCACAAAGCTCGTCGAGGATCAGCAGCTCGCACGACACGAACATCCTCCGGACGTCGTGGACGCTCAGGTTGTGTGGCGCCGAGTTGGGCCGCCGGTACGTCAGGTAGGTCGCGTGCTTGACGTACAGGGTGGAGAGCCCTGCGGCGGCCGCCTCGTTGCCCAGGGCGCAGATGGCGGCCGTCTTCCCCGTCCCGATGTTGCCCGGCACGATCATGTTCAAGACCTCGGGCCGGGCCTTCTGCTTCTTCGCCTCGAGCAGGGAGCCAAGCCAGTTCCTCATGGTGTTCGGCTTCTGGTTCGGCTCAAGCCACCGCTCTCCGGCCGGGGCAATCGCACCCGGTACGAGACTCGGGAACCTGAAATCCAGGTACTCGTCGTGCGCCGCATCGAGCATGCTGTTCCGCCAGGCGTTGCGTGCTGCGCGAGCCTTCGGCACCGCCAGGTCCTCCCACAGCCCGTCTTCCGAAGCCGGTTGGGCGGGTACTCCGAGCTGTGCGATGTCGGCGCCGCCTCGCTCCATGACGGCAACGACGTGGGCACTGAGGTCGCTGAGCGCGTTCAGTCCTCGCGCCGGGGGCCTGCTGGGTGTGGTCACTGACATGGGTCGCGCTCCTTACAGATCAGTTGGGGAGGACGCCGAACGTGGCGTCGTCGGCGTCGTCGTCGACGCTGGGCGTGGTCTGGGAAGCACCCGGCAGGGACGATGAGCCCTTGTCGGGGACACCCCAGGTGGCGGCGTCGCTGTACGCGACGCGGCCGAAGGGCTGCGACGGCTGAATGTTCTTGGTGACGACCCCAAGGGCGTGCTGCCATTGCTGAGCGCTGGGCCAGTGCTTCTCAGCCGTCTGCAGCGCCCGACCACAGTCCTTCTGTGTGTAGCCCGCCTCAAGGGCTGAACGGACCTGAGAGCGCATGGCGACGTAGCCCTTCTTCTGGCCCACGTACGCCCCAAGGTGCCTATCTGCGTGCGCCCACCACCATTTGGCGACTTCCTCAGCAGCGTCGTCCAGGGCCTTCTTCATCGCGGCCTTCTTCTCAGCCTCGGCCGCCTTCGCCTCGTCGTCGGCCCGCTTCTGCTCCGCCGTCCGGCGGGTGCGGGGCTTCGGCGCGGGCTTCGCCGGGGCCGGCGGCTCCGGCTTCGACGGGGCGGTCACAGGCTCCGGCTCCTCCTCCGGCTCGGGGCCGAGGTCCGCGGAGGGCTCCTCGTCTGCGGGGTCGGCCGTGAAACCGTCGCTGCCGAAGGTCCCGTCGGGGTACTCCACCAGGAACGAACCGTCCTCCTGCTCGACCACGGGGACGGCAGGGTTCTTGCCGGTGCCGAACACCTCGTAGTCCTTCACCCACTGCTCGATGGGGATGACGGAGACGGCGGTGCCCATGGCGCACTGCCCGCTTCGGAAGCGGCGGCGCTCCAGGCGGTAGTAGCCGCGTCGCGCCAGTTCACGCAGCGCGGTGCGGATGGCTTCGCGTCCCTCCCGGCCCTCCCCCTTGGAGAGTTGGTCGGAACGGACCTGCCACCCCTCCTTCTGGTCCAGGAGGTACGTCAGCAGGCCCAGCGCCCGGTAGGTGAGGCTGGTGTCGCGGACGGTCCGGGAGTCCACGGGCACGAAGTACGGCCTGTTGACCCTGACTCCGCTGGGGCTGGACAGGCGGCTCATGCGGAGGCCTCACTGGGGGTGTCGTCACGGAGTCTGAACAGCGTGCTTTTCTCGCGGCCGCCGCCCTGTTTGGTGCTGTACTTGCAACGCTTCTCCAGCAGGCCGGCCGCGTGGAGCTCGGCGACAGGCTGGCGGGCCTGGTACGGCCTGAGCCCGCACTGGGCCGCCAGCACGGAGATGCTGGTCCACTCGCTCCTACTGCGCAGGACGGCGGCACAGTAAAGCCGGAAGGCGCGATCGGATATGCCACTGGCAAGCTCTTGGTCGAGCGTGTCACTCGCGGAGTTCATAGGTGCAGTCCCTGGAGAGGGGCCCAGCCGTGACCGGCCGGACTCGGGCGGTCGACTCAGGCGTCTTCGGTCGCGGACTTCATCCCTGCCGCCGAGTCCTGCGTGGCCTGCATCAGAGCGTCCAGGTCGCCGCGGTAGTACGCGCGCAGAAGCGCACCCTCACCGGCCAGTTCCTCATCGGCGCTGCTCCACACCCAGCGCACCACACCGGTCGGCAGTCCCCCGGATACGAACCTGAGCCCGGGGACGCTCTGGCCGCTTCGAGTGTCGAAGATGTCGCCCGTCGTCGGGTTCACGCCGGCGTACTTCAAGATCGCTTGCGTCCACTCAGGATCGGGCGCGAGAACCACTTCGAGTTTGCCCTGGTCCTCAGCGAAGGACTCGAACGCCGACATGTCGTCGATTTCGAACCGGTCGCCACTGGCGCTGAACTCGAACCGGCCTACCTCTTGGTCGGCGACCTCAAGGACAAGGTGGGACAGACGAGACGCAACGTAACCGTCGGCCGCGGGAGCTTTCCCGACGCCGCCCCGCAGAGTGATCGGCGCGTTCGGGAGTGACTGCGGTGGCTTCGACAGCTGCTCGTTCGACATCTGAGTGTCCCTCTCTTCCCCGGACGCCAGTGCCCAGGTTCGTGGTTGTCCCGGGCGGGGTGTCTCGGGGCGTCGTATGGAGTACGTCAGCCGCCGAAATTTGTTACACCTAGGCCCAGGTAGCTGAGTTGCTCTCCCAGCCAGTAAGAACAGTACACCAATGTAAATCCCCTGGGAGGGGGCGACGTTAGGCGTGTTTCGACCTACGTTCCGCTCCGGTTCCGCAGCATCCGGCGACGTCGCCGGGAGCCACGGAATCCCGGCCCCGCCTCATCCGGAAAGCGGGCAGGGCCGGACCGGCGGCGGGTGAGGGACGGCCATGACGGCATGCCCTGCTTGCGAGGCGGGGTGCCGCGGTTCGAGTCCGCGGGCTCGCAGCCCTGACCCGTCGCCGGACACCGACGCATGGGAGAGGACCGCACCAGCCGTGACCGAAACGATCGCCAGGCCCCCGCGCTTCATCGGCTACGTGCCGCTCACCGACCTCCAGCCGGCGGACCGCAACCCCAAGCGCCACGCTCTCGAGCTCATCATCGCGTCGATCGACATGCACGGCCTGGTGGAGATCCCGGTCGTCGACGAACGCACTCAGAAGACGCTTCACGGCCACGGCCGCAGGGAGGCCCTCATCGAGATGCAGGTCCGCGGGATGCGCGCCCCCAGTGGCATCGTCATCGACGAGGACGGCGGCTGGCTCGTCCCCGTGCTGCGCGGCGGGTCGTCGAAGAGCGACGCCGAAGCCGAAGCCCTGGCCATCAAGCTCAACAGGCTCCCCGGAGAGGGCGGGTGGGATCCGCGCGAGTTCGCTGCGATCCTCGAGGACCTCGCCACGGGCGACGCGGACCTGTTCGACTCCCTGGCCATCCCTCACGACGAGATCGACCGCATGCTCGGCCAGGTCGATCCCGAGACACTGCCCGGCGGCATCCGCGAGAACGAACCGCCTCTCCTGCACCTGCCCGACGACGGCAACTCCGGTGACGGCCTCAGCGCCGACGACGAGGGCCGCTCCGCCCACACCACTTGCCCGGCCTGCGGACACATGTTCAGCGGCCGCTGACCGAGCCGCAGAGGTACGTCCATGTCGACCCGACGCAAGGCACGCCGGCCGCAGAACACCGGCCGCGGACGCCCACGCCTGCTCTCCGAAGAGATCGAGGCGCGCCTCGTCACGGCCTCCCGTACGGGGGTTGCCGTCGAGCTGGCCGCCGAGATGGCCGGGGTGTCCCGCTCCAGCTTCCTGTCATGGATGGCCCGCGGCCGCGCCGAGGTGGAGGCCCGCGAGGACGGCGAAGCCCCCGACCCCGAAGAGGAGGAGTACGCCGCCCTCTACGCACGGGTGCGCACCGCGCGTGCCACCGCGGCCGCACGTGCCATGGCGAACATCCGCCGGGTCGCGGACGGCGGGATCGTCACCAAGGTCACCACCCGAAAGTTCCGCGACCCTGTCACCGGCGAAATCGTCGAGGAGACGACAGAGGACCGCACTCCGCCGGACTGGAGGGCCGATGCCTGGTACCTCGAGCGCCAGCACCGGGAGCACTACGGCAAGGACGCGACCATCGCGGTGGAGATCACCGGACTCGATGGTGGGCGCGCAGCCCAGGAAGACGAGAGCGTCGACATGTCCGCGCTCGCGGAGCGTCTCGACCGAACCCTGAACTCGGTTGAGTACCCGCCGCTGGAGCTCGAGGACGGCAACGTCGTAGACGCCGAGGTCGTGGGCTGACTGGCTACAACCGGCACATCGCAGGACGTACACGCCAGGCCGCTGAGGCCCTCCGACGGCCCCAGGCATTACGGGCCCACGTAGACGGCCCCGACCACCGCCGGGGCCGTCGCCCGTTTTCACGGCGCGACGTTAGCCCTCCCTGCCCTGCACGGTGCCCCTCCCTGACCACCTGCAGCGGAGGGCAACACCCCTATGAAGATCATCTCTCGCGCCGCCTGGGGCGCTACGCCCTGGAACGGCGACCCGGACACTGTCGCGCTGAGCCAGCGCACCGAGTTCTTCGTCCACTACGACGGCGGCACCCCGATCTCGCGCACCGGGTACGCCATCATGCGCGCGATCGAGGCCGAGCACCTGGGGCAAGGATGGTCCGGCGTTGGCTACAACTTCGTCGTCGACCAGGCGGGCAATATCTACGAGGGCCGCGGGTGGGGCCTGCAGGGCGCCCACTGCCCGAACCACAACATCACCGGCATCGCCGTTCAGATCGCCGTCGGCGGCGGCCAGCAGCCCAGTGCGAAGGCCCTGGCCGCGTGCCGCGCTCTGTATGACGAGGCCTGCAGGAAGACCGGCCGGAACCTGTCGAAGAAGGGCCACAAGGACGGGTTCGCCACCGCGTGCCCCGGCGCAAAGCTGTACGCGTGGGTCCAGGCGGGCATGCCCGCCGGCGACTACGCGGAAGCCCCGGACCCGGGCGGCTCCGTTCCGAGCGCCGGCTCCGGGTTCGGCGTCGCCCGCTACCAGGTCACCATCAACGGCCTGACGTACGGGTACGGCGCCAAGGGCAGCCACATCACCAGGGTTGGCAAGGCGCTGGTGGAGGCCGGGTTCGGCAAGCACTACACCAGCGGTCCGGGCCCGACGTGGACGGACGCCGACACGCGCAACATGACCGACTACCAGAAGTCCCTCGGCTTCAGCGGCAAGGACGCCGACGGCGTACCCGGGGAGACCTCGCTCAAGAAGCTGCTCGGCACCCTGCCCAGCAAGGCGAAGCCCGCCCCGCCGTTCCCGGGCGAGAACAAGTTCGGCCCCGGCAAGACCAACTCGGCCGTCACCCTGCTCGGCCAGCAGCTCGTCCGCAAGGGCTACGGAAAGCACTACACCAGCGGTCCGGGCCCGATGTGGTCGGACGCGGACCGTAAGAACGTCCGCGCCTTCCAGCTCGCGCACAAGTCGCTCGCAGGTGACGCCGACGGCATCCCCGGGCCGAAGACCTGGGCGCTCCTGTTCTCCTGACCCCCCGGCCGGCCTGCGCACGCGGGCCGGCCCCTCCTCGAAAGGCCTTCCCGTGGCAGGCGAGACCGTCATCACCGTCGTCGGCAACCTGGTCGACGACCCCGAGCTCCGCTTCACCCCCTCCGGTGCGGCGGTCGCGAAGTTCCGCGTTGCCTCCACGCCGCGCATCTTCGACCGGCAGACCAACGAGTGGAAGGACGGCGACGGTCTGTTCCTCACCTGCTCGGTCTGGCGCCAGGCGGCGGAGAACGTCGCGGAGTCCCTCCAGCGAGGCATGCGCGTCATCGTCCAGGGCCGCCTCAAGCAGCGGTCCTACGAGGACCGTGACGGCGTCAAGCGCACCGTGTACGAACTGGACGTCGAGGAAGTCGGCCCGAGCCTGCGCAACGCCACGGCGAAGGTGACGAAGACCAACGGCGGGGCGCGGCGTCCCGCCGGCGGGCAGCGTCCCACCGCCGACGACACGTGGGCAACGACTCCCCCGGCGGACGAACCGCCGTTCTGATCGCCTCCGCACGCGTAGGGCCCCGGACCGAAGTCCGGGGCCCTACGCGTTGTTCAGGCGGCCACTGTCCAGGCCGAGTCCAGGATGAGCAGCTCGTCGCCCTGGTCCTGGCCCCCGGTGTCGGTCGAGGAATCTCCCACGGGGGGCGCGGAAGACTCCTCGACCGGCGAGTCGACCGGCGCCGGGGTCTCCTCGAGAGGTGGTTCGACCGGCGGCGGTTCCTCGGTTGGGGGGTTGGTCGGCGCCGGGGTCTCCTCGACGGGCGGGTCGACCGGCGCCGGGGTCTCCTCGACGGGCGGCGGTTCCTCGGCTGGGGGGTCGGTCGGCGTCGGCGTCTCCTCGACGGGCGGGGTGACGGTGCCCGGTGTCTGCGGCTCGCTCGGTGGCGAGGTCACCGGATCGACAACCGGGGGCGTGACCACGGGAGGCGGGGCCGTCGGGGTGGGCGAAGGCGTGGGTGCCTTCGTGTCCGTCGACGGTGTGGTGGCGGGAGGTGTCGGCGTCGTGCTGCCGCCATCCGCTGGAGTGGAGCCCGTGCCGGCCGGAACCGTCGTGGTCCCCACCTCGACCGCGTTGGTGCCGTTCTGCGGGAAGTTCGGCTCTATCCCCGCTGCGAGCGCCACGATGTCGTCGCCGGCATGCCCGGCCGACGCTGGAGCACTGTCCAGGCCCAGCACAAGGCGTGCGGCAAGGACGGCGGGAGCGTCGGTCGTCGCCATGGCTGGGCGCGCCATGATCTGGGTTACTTCGGCGTCGTTCAGCCCGAGCGTCCCCAGGGTGAGGGCGGCCAGCCGCGGAGGAAGAGGCTTGGCCCCCAGCGCTGTCGTTGTCGGCCCGGCCTGGTCCGCGTCCTGCAGCAGGCTCATGTACTCCTGGATCCGCGACGGGTCGGTGCCCCACAGGATGTACCGGCCGTGCTGCCGCAGGTTCGGGTAGAGCTCCTGGGTCCCGTCCTGCCGCGCCCATGTGGTGGCGTACTCGGTGTCGTAGAAGATCCGCAGGCCGATGCGCTCGGGCCCGTAGGAGAAAGTGAAGATGGTGCTGTCCGGCCCGGTCGCGGCCTTGGTGGACATCACCATGCCGTCGGAGTCGGTGCACTCCGCCTCGAGCGTGCTCGTCGGGGAGCACTCGATCTGGCTGGATCCGGAGAAGTACTCGAACTTGGAGTCGTTGAACGGGGCCGCGGCGGTGCCGGTCGCGTCGTGCGCCGCGGTGTCCGGGGCGCTGGCCTTCGGTGTGGGTGCCTCGGCGTCGGACCCGTTCATGTACCAGCCGGCGCCCCAGCTCACGGCAAGCGCGGGGATCAGGGCGGCGACGAGGGCGGCGTTGCGGCGCCAATTGCGCTGAGCGCCGCTCCTGGCGACGTCGCGGGGCGGCTCCACGGGAGGCCGTTCCACGCTCGGCGGTGCGGGGTTGCTCAGCCCGAGCAGGTCGTCGAAGTCCTTGAACTCCGGGAACGCACGGATCATCTCCTGCGCGGCGTCGAAGGGGATACCGGGCAGCACGTTCTGGACGTGGCGTACCGCGCTGCTGAACGACTGCGGCCGCATGAAGAGCGTGCGGACTCCGTTGTGGTTCATGAGCGAGGCGTCGGCGGGGAAGTTGCCGACGACGATGTCGAGCTCGTCGGGTTTGCGGTTGCTCAACTCTGTAGGTCCCTTGCCCGGCGGGCCAGTATCTCGGCCATCATCTGGGTGGTCGCTTCCAGGCGCTCGGGCGTGATCTCCTCGAGGTCGGAGATCACGATCTGACCGCCTCCGGGGAGTGCGACCTCCTCGCGATGGAGCTCGGTCTCCTCCAGGCCGTCGTCGCTGCCGGCGTTGTCGCGGCTCTCCAGCGGATTCAAGGTCCGTCGGAAGGCCTGCATCATCGCGTCGTGCGTGCTCTGGACCCGGGCCGGGTTGCGGGCGTGGCCGGACATCAAGGCGCCGGCGGCCGCCAGGGCAAGGCGGGTGTCGTTGTCGTGGGGGATCGGGCCGCCTTCGAGTGCCCGCTCGATGCGCTCGGATGCCTGGTCAGCGCGTCGTCGCAGCATGAGAGGCCCTTTCCTGTGTGGTTTCGACCCGTACACCGACAACTCTTCCCTTGCCCACTGCGATGGTCAGCAGCTCCTCAACCAGGTCGGCGGAGGAATCCCCGACCGGAAGCACCTCGGCAAGGCGGCGCAGTGACCGTACCGTCAGGGTGCGCACGGCCCCCTGAGTCTTGCCCATGAGCTCAGCAGTATGCGCCGGATCCAGCCCGTCGAAGAAACGCAGGCGCAGGCACGTGCGCTGATCCGGCTTCAGCTTGCTCATGTGCAGGGCGACGGCTTCGGCGAGCTGCCGGCGTTCGGTCTGCTGGTGGACGCTGAGCCCCGGACGGGGCCGGTCGAGCTGCAGGTCGTCGGGTTCGAGGATCTCGGTGGGGCGCCGCTGGACGGTGCGCAGGTAGTCCAGGGCGGTGTTGCGGGTGATGGTCATCAGCCAGCCCACGGGGTTGGTCCCCGGCCGGTAACGCGCCACGTTCTGCGCGACCTTGACCCAGACCTCCTGGGCGAGGTCCTCGGCGATGTGCTGGTCTCGTACGTACTGGCGGACCCAGCTGTAGACGACCCCGTTCAGACGCGCGTAGAGCGCGCTGAGCGCTTCCTCGTCGCCCCCTGCTGCGCGTGCGATGAGCTGGTCGATCGTTGCGGTGCTGTCGATCACGGCGTGGTGCCCCCCATGTGCCGTCTGCGCGCCCGGCGTGCGGTTCGGAGGCCAGGAAAGGAGGATCGTCTTCCGCTATGGCGCGAACGAAGCATATCCGGCCATCTTCCGCCAGTCACTGCCCATCTCCGGTCAGGCTTCGCACGTATGACCGATAGAAGATTCATATCGGTCTACTGTAATCTGCCGACTTCAGGCGACCGTCGGTGGAGCATCCGGCGGGCGCCCCACCACGAATGAGGAGTTCCCGGTGCCGTTCTCGCCCGCGTCCGCCGCGCCTGTTTCCGCTGTAGGTATCGACGCGGCCCTGATGAGCTTCCCGTACGAGCAGTGGATCCCGGCGGCGGCCGCGGCCGCGCATGTGGAAGATGTGGGGCTGCCTCGTGAAACCCTGCGGCTGGTCATCCGCACAGGCAAGCGCCGTGGTCTCCTGCGTACGAGGCGAGAGCCCGATCGGCTCGGGTTCTACGTGATGCGGGTCGTCGAGGAGCTGCGCGCGCCGGCCGCAGCCCCGCCCGTCAGATCATTTGGATAACGGGCCAGGGCACCCCTTCCTCCTTATCAGCCGCGCCGCCAGGCGCATGGGCTGTGCGCGCGAAAAGCACCAAGAAGAGGGGCTCGCCCTGGCCCGTTATCCGCAATGGTCTCGATGGGGAGTAGCGTGGCCGATCCTGACGTTCGACGTGGGTAGGAGCCCCCCGTGTCCGACTCATTTGCCGCGACGTACGCCCCACTGGTGGAACAGATCCGCGCGGCCCGGCAGCAAGGCGACAAGCACGCCGAGGAGCTGGCCCTCGAGGTCCTGCTCCAGGGCTACGTCCGCCTGGGCCACAGGGAACTCGGCACCGTCGAGGAGCAGAACCAGTACATCGTCTCCCGGCACATGTGCATCATGCCCAAGACCCTGCAGGAACTCGGCGTGACCCCCGCTGACCTGCCCCCACCCCCCACCGGCCGACGCCCCACTCCCCCACCGCCGGCCACCGAGGCGAACACCGCCCACCTCGCCGAACTCTTCGCACACATCGGCAGCGACGACATCCCCGAAGACCGCTTCACCGTCGCCTACCGCCCAGAGGACGGCATGGTCTACAAGGGCAAACCCGCCCCCTTCGCCGTCGTCGACGGCCACGACGGACTGCCCGTCGGCTGGTACACGGACCGCGACTGGGCCGAGACCACAGCCGGCACAGCAAGCCGCCTACGCAGCGCTTAGCGGCCCGCCCTGGCATCGCCAGGACAGGCCGTCAGCTACATCAGGGCACTGAGCACTGATAGCACCCAGTGCCTTTGATGAACCGGTCCCCGTGCTGCTCGCAGACTTCGAACTGAATCTGCGACGGGACCTTGAAGCACCTGCTGCAGGGCTCTCCGGGAGCGACCCGCCGGTTGCAGTCCTCGCACAGCGGCCAGCCAAGGCACTTGGCACAGATGTCCGTGGCGGTTGGCGTGAAGATCGGCAGATCACAGTCGGCACAGTTCTCCCAGCGCGCGGCCGCGGAACCGTGGAACGCGCCCGAAGCCAGGTGAGGCTCACGGTCGGGCACGGCCGGAAACTGCTGAGCCTTCGACTGCTCGTACTGCTCCCAGTCCGCAGTGCCGTTCCCCCCGCCCCGCGGAGTCGGCATCTGCACGTCCCGCGGCACAGGAGTCGCGACCAGGTCGCGCACCCGGCTTGCCATTACTGCACCCACCGACCTGGTGTCCTCAGGCAGCGGCCGCAGAAGAGCCGTCACCAGATGGTCAGGATCCCAGCCCGAGGCCAGCAAACCGTCGATCATGAGCCCCTGGTCGGCAAGGACTTTCCCCGTCAGCAACAGCTCCTGCCGGCGTTGCCCGATGCACAGAAGGAGATCCACGCCTTCCGTCCGCTGGACGACGTACTGCTGCTTCTTCTCGACGGAGGGATCGGCTTCCTTGCCGTCCGTGCCGTCCTCCGCTCTATGGCCTGCGGACTTGGAACCTACGGAGGGATGGACGGTTCTCTGAGGGTTCTCTGGTGGGTGGCTGAGGGTTAGGGGATCAACCTGATCCGGGGCTGGGCTCAACTTGACCCCACTCCCCGGCTCAACTTGATCCGGGGCTGGGCTCAAGTTGAGCCCAGCCCCGGGCTCAACTTGAGCCCTCACCTGGTCAGAGCCCTGTTCGGTGTTGTCCACAGGGTCGGGCTCATCTTGAGCCTTCACCTGGTCAGAGCCCTCTTTCGGTGTCTTGGGGGCCTTCTTCTTCTTGGTCGGCCTGGGGACGTCTGCGGCAAACGTGATCTGCTCGATGACGTTGTCGTCGTAGCTCCGCGGCGGTCGCCGCATGGACTCGAGGAGCTCAATGTTCACGCGCGTGAGGTTGGTGATGGGCTCGCCCGTTTTCGGGTCGAGGCGCCGTTGAGACGCGATCAGCTTCTTCTCGACCAGCTTCTTCTTGACCCGCTTGACCGTTGCAATAGACGTGCCGCAGTCGTCGGCCAGGCGCTGCTGGCCGGGCCAGCAGTACCCGTGATCGTCGGTCCGGTTGCAGTAGGCGATGAGCAGCAGCTTCTCCGCCCCGTCGAGCCCTTCGGCCTCAAGCACCATCGCGATGTGCTTGATGGTCACGCCCGCGCCTCCGGGCCACCGTCTCCGACCGACGTGCCCAGGGTCAGGTTCCAGACGCTGGGCGCAGAGGCGCCGGAAGGGGTCCGGGACTGGTGCCGCTGAATCAGGCCGAGCTCTCCCAGACGGCTCATCGAGGACGTCACGGTCGAGGTGCTGATGTTCGCCCGGCTCGCGAGACGGCTGATGCTTGGGTACGCGACGCCATCGGGGTCCGCATCGTCGGCGAGGAAGACCAGAAGCAGGCGCTCGGTGGGCCGGAGATCGGCGGACGCGTTGAGCGCGCGGATCGTGAGTGTGGAGCTCATGGCATCTCTCTCTGTCGTACAGAGAGGCAGGAACTGGACATCTCGAATATCACAGACTCGCGCGGAACCAATGGTCCGCGCCGAGCAGCCTGTATGCTCGGTGCCAAGCAGTCCCTACCCCCTTTGGTGAGGAACCGGGTAGGAAGATGGGGCGTCAACCGGGCCAGGTTGATGCCCCTTCTGCATGTCTGCCGCTACTTTCAGTGTCGGCGATCACACCTTACACCTGCGTCATCCGAACGGTAGGATGGTTGTCATGACGACACCCCGGACGCCCGCGAGGAGCAAGGTCAGCATCACGCTGCCCCGTGACCTTGAAGCTCGGGCGAAGCTCGCCAGTGGTGAGAACTTCTCCGCTTTCGTGGAGCAGGCCCTGGAAGAGAAGCTCATCAAGGACGCCATGCTGGAGTACGCGCGCCTTCGGCGTCAGGACGTTGCTGACGACGCGTTCGCGGCTGCCGAAGCAGACATCGAGGCCGCGGCGTGAGCGAAATCCAGCGGGGGGCGGTGTGGCGTGTGCCCACCGTGGGCCGGGAGCGGACCGTTGTGGTCCTCGAGAACAACGCCGTGATCCGGCTGCACCCGGGCGGCATTGTCTGTGCGCTCGTCCAGGAGAGCCAGGACGCCCTGGACACCCTCGTCACAGTGCCGATCGACGAGCCAGTTCGCGGTGTGGTCATGGCCCCTGACATCCACCAGTTCCGGCCGCAGCGGTTCGAAGAGGGCAAGTGCTTGGGCTACCTCTCCCGCACCGACATGGAGCGAGTGGAGCGCGCCGTCCGCGCCGTTCTCGACCTGTAGCCGGCAGTACCCGGGGGTTGAGGAACATCGGAACGAAAACCGGCGCTAAGCCTCGACCTCATGCCGCACGCCTCCGCCCGAGTCCGGGCCGGGGCGTTGTTACGTTTCAGGCTGCGGTGACCGCGGCCCAGGTGACCCGGCCGCCGTTGTCGCCTGCGTACTGGCCGACGTCTGACGCCATGCGGTGCACCAGGTACAGGCCCGGCTCTTCCTCCGGGGCGGGCAGTGGGCAGTCCATGTCTCCCACCGACACGGTGACGTGCGTGCCGTCGAACACCAGGCGGGCGACCAGGTCGAGCCCGGCCTTGTGCCGGGCGGTGACGTCCACCAACTCCGTGAGAACCGCCTGCACCGCTCCGCTCGTCTCCTCGGCTCCGGCCACGCCCGCGAGGAACGTGGGCAGAGACAGGGCTGCCATCGCGCCGGCGCGCTCCATCGCCTCTATCGGGGAGGCCTCGGGGCCGATCGCGAAGTCGACGCTGCTCTCGACGCCGAGCAGGTAGGGCGCAGCGTCGCTCTCGCCGGTGAAGGGCGGGCGCGGCGGCCAGTTGTGCGGTGTGGCGTCGGAGATGGTCACGGGGGTCCGTTCCGTTGGAACACGTTTTCGAATACTAGTTCGAGACGCGTAGCGTATGCGGGGAGTCAGGTCAGGGGAACCGTCCGCGTGGCTACGCGTACGGCGTCGGCATGGAGGCGGGGTGGCACGGATGTCCTCTCCGGGGGCGCTGACCAGCAGGTGTGTGCGGCTTCTGAACACACGTGCCGTGATCGCTTGGCATCGGAGCGTGTTGTTCCACGGTCCATCAAAGATGGTCAACAGGCCTATCGTCAAACTATTCGCGGGTGAAACCTGGGCATCATCCAACAATCCGTGGGCGCCAGTTAAGGTGGAGGTCTCACCACCCGCCAAGAGAGATCACCCCACAGTGACCGCTGACCCCCATGCCCGGCCGAAGGTGCCTTCGTTCCACGAAGCCCTGAACTTGATCATCAAGTCCCAAGCCCGCGAAGACCCCGAGGATCCCGACCAGTTCATCGAGCCCACCAACCGTGAGATTGCCGACGCGATCAACGCGAAGTACGGGGAAGGCTCGATCACAGAGGAGTACCTCCGCAAGCTGCGGAAGGGTCGCATCAAGAGCCCCGGTCTGGACAAGGTCTCGCGTATTGCCGGGGTGTTTGAGCTGCCCCTCGACGCCTTCAATACGGGCAAGTTGGAGAAGGTTGTCGATGAGGTGCAACGATTCCTGGACGAGAAACGTCAGAAGTTGAGTGATGAACAAGAGCCGTTGCCGCCTCCCGTTCGCGTTCTGGCCCGAACGGTTCGGAAACTGACCCCTGCCGGCGTGGCCCGCGTGCAGCGGTTCGCCACTCGCATCGAGGAGACCGAGGCGATGGAGGCCGAGACAGGTGCCCACGAGTAGACCAGTGCCCTCTCAGCAAGGTGTTCGAATTCGGTGATTCAGCGCGCCCATGACCGCAAGATCCGTACAGCTCTCGCGGCGTTCCCGGTACCTAACCCGCTCACGGTCGAAAGCCTGTTCGCGGCGATGCAAGAGCGGTACGGGCGCCCCCTGGAACTGTGGCGCGGCCCTTCGCCGCTCCCTGAACTCCACGCCAATGCCCTGTGGCTGACACGTCCGGGCGCCAGCGTGGATGTGGTGTGGCTCGACGACGCTCTGACCGGGGCCGCGGCCGTCCACAGCCTGGCGCACGAGGGCGGACACATGGAGCTCGGTCACAAACCGTTCTCCCTGCCGGCAAGACCCTCGACGCTCTCAGCAAACCGTCCGGACGGTCCGCTTGAAGCTGCGAAGTCCTACGAATTTCTGAGTCCTGACTTCCTCGGCGGATGCCTTCTGGGACGTGCCCGCTCACACGACGGCCCCCAGGACCCTGAGTACCAGCAGATCGAGGACGAGGCCGAACGGTTCGCTTTCCTCCTGCGTCGCACCGCGGCCGACCATGCGCGCGACACCCGCCACGCCGACCCCCTGGTCGACCGGCTGCACCACAGCCTGTAACCCTCCCCCTCCCCCTCCTCCTGCGGGAACACTGTGCCCTTCGACGACGTGATCGACCTGTTCACCACCATCCCCCTGTGGGTGGTGGTCGGCGTCCGCGCCTACTACTGGCCGAAGACCCCCGGTCAGATGTCCATCCTGGCGACGTTCTTCGCCCTCGCGATCGGCGCGACACTGCGTCTGTCGTACCTGGAGGACGTCCTCGCCGACCTCACCGGGATGAAGGATGCCGCGGTTCTGCCGAAGCACTTGATGGTGATGCTGGCCTGCACCCTCCTGGTGGGCTGGGTCGAATCCGTCGTGCCACCCCGGGAACACGAACCGGCCTGGCGCCGCTGGTTCTCCCTCAAGCCGCGCCTCGTCCTGGTCACCGCGGCCGGGATCGCCGCATCCGTCGCGTTTCCCTTTGCCGCGCCCTCGGTCACTGCGGCCGACGGCTCCCTCGACTTCGCCTCCGCCCAGTACGGCGACGTCGCCGGCAGCATCCACCTGGTCCTGTACCTGCTGAGCATGGGTGCCGCACTGCTGCCCTCCGCGCTGCTCTGCCTCACTGTCGCCAGGCGCACCGACGACCGGCTCCTCAAGCTCTGCATGCGCCTGATGGCCGTAGGCGCCGGAGCGGGCGCTCTCTACCCCGTCTACCGGATGTCGTTCCTGCTCTGCGGATTCACCGGCTGGACCTACCCCCTCAGCGAGGGCGAGTTCCACCGCGGCGGGTCGCTCATCCAGCTCGTGACGATCCTCTTTGTCCTCATCGGGAGCTCCGTACGCGGCGTCGAACTGTGCCTGCGCGCCTACCGCATGCGCCGCGGCGTGATCGCGCTCCGGCCGCTGTGGGTGGAACTGGTCTCCGTCCTGCCGCCCGACGTCATCCGGCGCCACCTCCAGGCCGGGAGCTGCCCCCAGGGAGACCGCCGCCGCGTCCGGGACCTGTACGGCCGGCTCGACCAACGCGTCGTCGACATCTCCGACGCTTGCTTCGCACTCCTCCCCTGGGTCGACGAGGACCTCCCCCGTCGCGCTCTGGCCGCAGCCGAAGCCGCAGGCCTGCAGAGCACTGACGCCCTCGCGGCACGGGAAGCGCTCTGCCTCCGCGTGGCTCGGCTGCGTGCCGTCGACGGCGAGCCCTACGCACCCAGGCCCGCCCTGTCCGTACTCCCCCTGAGCAACGACCTGCTGTCCAACGCCGTGTGGCTCGCCCGGGTCGCCCGTCAGTACACATCGCCCCAGCTTGCCGACGCGTTCACCACGCTCGCCGACGGCCAGCCCACCCCCCAGGAAGTCACAGCATGACCAGCACCACCAGCACCCCGCCCGCCCCGGCCGCCGCGGAGAACCGCACAGCCCGCCTCATCACCGACGGGATGGAGCCGCGCAACGTCATCATCCTGGTGAGCGCCGGCGTCGGCCTGGCCCAGGACAACCCGCTCACCGGCCTGCTGTGGGCGCTCGAGGCGATCGTCTTCGCCGCGGCGATACCGATGGCCTACATCAAGTGGGGCATGCGCACCGGCATGTGGGCCGACCGGCACATCGGCCAGGTCCAGCGCCGGAAGCTGCTGATCCCCGTCATCATGGCGTCCGTCGCCACCGGCATCGGCGGCATGCTCGCCTTCGACGCGCCCCGGCCGATGCTCGCCCTCGTCCTCGCGATGCTCGCCACCCTCGCCGTCCTCCTGGTCCCCACCGCCCTGTGGAAGTGGAAGATCTCGGTGCACACCGCGGTTGCCGGCGGGGCTCTGGCGATGCTCGCCCTCACCTGGGGGCCCCTGGTCTGGCTGGCTTACCCGCTGGTCGCTGTGATCGCCTGGTCCCGAATCTCCCTGCGGGACCACACCCTTGCCCAGACGGTCGCGGGCGCGGCCGCGGGCACCGTCACGGCCGGCGTGGTCTTCGCCGCGCTCACCGCATGACGTAAGGGTGGCCCGGTCTGTACTCCTCCCGGCATGCTGACGCTTCCGGCCACCGCCGCTCCCGCCGAACACCCCCTCACCGCCCTCGACGTTCCCCGCCACATCGGTGTCATCGCCGACGGCAACCGCCGCTGGGCGCAGCTCCGCGGCGCCACCGTCGAAGAGGGATTCCGGCAGGGCGCGGCCGCCGTCCACCAGGTCCTCGCGCAGTGCCGCACCCTCGGTGTCGAGTGCGTGTCTGTGTTCCTGATGTCCGACCGGAACTTCGGCCGAGCCGAAGCGGAGGTCGAGACCCTCTCCGACGTCCTGGTCGACCTGCTCGATACGGAGGCTGCCGCGTCCACCGGCCCGATCCGCATCCTGTCCCACTTCTCCGGCAACTACCTGGTGCCCGCCCGGCTCCTGGCCGCCATGGATCGGGCGGAGGGCAGCACGCGCAAGCGGTCCGGGATGACCGTCTGCCTGGGCATCGGCTACGACGGCCGCGCCGACGTCCGCCAGGCCGTCGCCCGCGCCCTGGACGCCCCCGACTACGACGGCCGGCGGACACTGCCCGTGGACTACTTCCTGTCTACCTGGGGCCTGCCCAACCCAGACCTGATCATCCGCAGCAGCGGGGAGCGCCGCTTGTCCGGCTTCCTCCTCTACCAGTCCGCGGACGCCACGCTGCACTTCGATGACCGGTACTGGCCCGACTACGACGGCCAGGCCCTCGAGGAGGCGCTCGCCGTGCACGCCGAGCAGCGCCGGACCTTCGGCCGCTGATCAAGATCATTCTTGCCCAATTGGGCAACTCCGCAGGGGCCCCGTACGGATGACGTACGGGGCCCTACCATGCGCCCCGCGCAGTACCGATAGGGGCTCGCTGCCCGAAACGGGGCGTCAGTCTGACTATCGTCCCTCCCATGACAGAAACCACCGCGGCGCTCACCATCGGCGCCCAGGCCTCCAGCGGCGCCAATCCGCCCGAGGAGACAGAGCAGGAACGACGAGACCGCGTCCGCGCGATTCTTGAGCAGTACCGCCCCGAACAGTGCCGCGTCGTCGCGATGTGCAATCAGAAGGGCGGCGTCGGCAAGACGACGACGACCATAAACCTCGGCGGCTCCCTCGCCGAGCACGGCCGCCGCGTCCTCCTCCTCGACGGCGATCCTCAGTGCAACCTGACGGAGGCTTTCCGAATCAAGCCTCCCGGCCCCAACGACCTCACGCAGGCCCAGGTGGTCATCGACGCTCTCGACCCCCTCCCGCTCGTCCGTGAGACGCAGGTGCCCGGCATCTACGTACTTCCGGCGAGCCTCGACATGGCCGGCCTGTCCAGCGACCTCCGCGACACGGGTACCGGCCTGACGCTGTACCGGATCATGATCGACAAACTGCGCCCCTACTTCGACGAGATCCTCCTCGACCAGCGGCCCGCCCTGGACCTGGACACGGACTCGCAGCTCGCCGGAACCGATGCCGCGATCATCATGACCGACGTCGACGAGTGGGCCATGAAGGGGCTCACCCGCCAGCTCGCTCAGCACACGAAGGTGATGGCGCGCGTCCAACGCGACGACTACGAGGTCCTGGGCCTGGTCATCGGACGTGTCCAGAAGCCCATGGGCAACTTCGATACCGCGGTCTACAAGATGCTGCAGAACCACAAGCGGGTGCGGTGCCTCGGAGAGGTACCCGTTCGCGCGGCCGACCTCAAGGAGGCCCGGAACAAGGGGCTGCCCGTGACCCACTACAAGAAGACGATGCGCAGCGACACCGCCGGCTTCTTCCGTGGGATCGCCGCGAACGCAGGGCTGGTGAAGGCGGCATGAGCGACACGGATTACGACCTCGGGTGGGGCGAAGACGACGAGCCGCAGCAGACCGCGGACACCCTCACCGCCGTGGACACCGGCCGGGACCAGAAGCAGAAGCAGACCCAGGCCAAGCTCATTGCCGACCAGGTCGCCGCCGCGGTCGAGGAGGCCAAGCCCGGACTGCACAAGATCCCGGATCCCGTCGAGCCCGCCGGGGAGGGCGCGCTCACCAAGGAGGAAGAGGAGACCTTTCGGACCTGCAACGAAGGCGTCGACCTGGGCAACCTCGGCTGGTTCATCCAGGCCAAGAGCCTCGACACCATCGCCGTCGGCCGCCTCTTCCGGAACACGCCGCACAGAATCGAGCCGCACCGCAACTACGAGACGATCGAGGAATGGGCGCCGGTGGAGAAAGGCATCTCCGTCGGCCAGTGCAGCAAGCTGCGCGCGGCCTGGCGGATCGGCTGGGAGCTCGCCACCCTCGACTACAAGTCGAACCCGGGCCAGGTCCGCGAGCTCGTCCCGGTGAAGAACGCGTTCGGCCTCAAGGCCGCCATCGCCGTGTTCGTCCTGGTCGTCGAGGCTGTCGGAGCGGAGAAGGTCACGGCCGAGCGGATCCGCGACACCGTCAAGCTGCTGCCGGGCGACCTCAAGCTCGACGAGGAAGACGACGTCGACGCCCTGGCGAAGGTCATCAAGGGCGTGCTCGTCGAGGAGCTGGCGCCGGCGTCCTCCCGCGCGATCCCGCCCGCGGTGACCCGAGCCGTTGACAAGACCGCCATCAAGATCGCGGACGCCCTCAACCGACCCCGGATCCCCCGCTCGGAGGTCACCCTCCGGCTCATGGAGGCGTTCGCGGACCCCGAGGATTCCACCGTCTACGACGCGGTCCTCGAGCGGATGCAGGAGGAGGAGACGGCCACCAGGAAGGCCGCCAGGAAGGCGCTCAAGTAGCGCTCAGCGGCCGCACAACACGGAGGCCCGGCCATAGGTGGTGGCCGGGCCTTCGCGTGTGGAACAGGTGTGCAGCATACGGCAGTTACCTCACCCCGTTCCGGAGCGGTGTCACTCCAGCACGGACGCGCGTTCGTCCGCCGTGCTCTGGAGCTGGGTAACGTAGTCCTCGAGCGAGTCACGGTCCGGGCTGTCGCCGATCGCGTCGACGACTTCGTGCCTGTGGACCAGGATCTTCGAGTTCTGGACGTACGCAGCCACCCACACCTGGGTCTGCAGCTCCCCGCCCTCGTCGTCGGGGCCGGCCGACAGGTAGAGGACCGGATCCTCCCCCGGTGAGGCGAGGAGTTCCAGAACATCGGCGCGGGTCACGGTGGGTGCCCTCATGGCATGGCCTTTCACAGTGGGAAGAACTCGGCATGTCGCCGCAGTGCGGCGCGTCCCCGCGCGTGCGGGGGCGGGCTCTGGCCCGTTGTGCTGGCCCCGCCAGTGCGGGGAGGCGGCGCGCAGTGATGGCGCGCGCCGTGGTGTTCAACGTACCGGCCGCTACCGGGCCGCGTGGTGCTCCCGGTCATGTGCGCCGTGGCCGTCCGCCATGGCGTCGTAGCAGTCCACCCCGCACGCCTGGCCCAGGGACGCGCTCATCCACCCGCCCACGGCCACGGTCGTGCCGCAGTTGTCGCAGTGCTTCGCCCCGTGCGGCGGGCAGGGCACCGTGCGGGCACGGGCCCGAGGGCTCGGCCGGTACTGCTCGGCCTCGTACTTGTGCCACTGGTACTCGCTGCGAGCGTCGTCCAGGATGAAGAACCGGCCGCCGCGGTCGTCTTCCTCGTCGAGGTGACCGCCGTACGCGACGACCTCCCACCACACGGCCGGCTCGCCGTCCTCCAGGACCGCGGACACCTCGACAAGCCGCATCCGCTCCCCGTACGGATTCAAGCCCTTGTCGTACAGCTTCTGCTGCCCGGTTACCTTGACGACGGCCAGCGCCTCGACCCGGGCCCGCGTCGCCTCGGCCGCTTCACGCACGGCCTGCTCCTTCGCCTCACGGGCCGCACGCCGCTTTTCTGCGGCGGCCTGGCGCTTCCGGGCCTTCTTGGCCTCCTCGGCCTTCTCCGCCGCGTCCAGGGCCTCACGGGCGGCACGCTCCCGCGCCCGCCGCTCCTCGTACTCCTCGTACGACGGGTGCTCCGAGCACCGGCCGTTGTGCTGGACCTCCTGGCGCCCCGCCCCCTCACGGACGACGACGATCCGGGCCGTGCCAGGGGAGACGGACCCGCCGCACAGCGCGCAGTACGTCCCCGGCTCCGCCACGGCCTCCGGGCACCCGCCGCGGTGCTCGACCTGAGCCTCCTTCCCGCGGCCGACGAGAACCCCCTGCTCCACCTGCAGATCCCGCGCGCACCACCGGCACGGCCCCGGCTTGTAGTTCGGGCGCCCGGGGCCCGGGTCGACGATGTCCACCGGAAGGTCGGTGACCGGCGGCCGCGCGGCCAGATGCTTGCGGAGCTGTCCGAGCCCCGCAGCGCCGAACGCACCCTTCGCCGTCCGGAAGTGCCGCGACCACAAGGCTTTGAGCTCCCCGTCCGCCTGGACCAGGTGCAGCGTCACCGCGGCGTCCATGAGCGGGTACGGCTTACCCGTGCGGTGCGCCTCGCCCCACCCGGTGAGGTGCTCGTCGACGACCAGGAGCAGCGCGCCGGCCGCCGTCTCTACGACGGCCCCGTGCCCCACCTCCGGCCCGAGCACCGCGGCGGCGCCCTCCGCGTGCTCGTCCAGACCGGTCAGAACCCGCCTCCACGAACGGTGGACGTCTGCGTCCTCCGGCACCCTCGGCACCGTCACCCGAACTGTGTTGTCCTGCATTGTGACCCTCCCCGGTCGTCGTGCTGAATGCTGCCGGGCGGTACTGACACCGCCCGGTGGTTACGCGATTTCCATCCCTGAGCGGCACGCCCCGTGGTCCCATCCCTCGGCGACGGGGTAGCCGCAGAAGCACGTCCCCTCGACCGCCGGCAGACCGCGCATGCGGCGCTGCAGCGCGACCATCAGGGCCGTCTCGTGGATCCACCCCCGGCGGCCCACCATCTCCAGGAGCTGCCCAAGGTCGCGGCCGTGTTCGTCGAACGCCACGGCACCGCTGGGCTCCGGCCCCCGGGTCGCCTCCCACGCCAGGCGTGTTCCGGTCTCGTCCTCGTGCCGGGCGATGAACCCGAAGATGCGGCTGCACCGCATGTCGTCGAGCTCGTCCAGGCGCCAGATGCTCCCGTCGGGGTCGTGCCACCAAGTCGACTGGGACAACAGCTCTGACCAGTGATCGACAGGACGGCTGTACGGGGCGTCGTCGCCGGCGTCACAGTCACTGAGGTCGACGCCGAACCAGTCACCCACGATGCAGCGTCCGGTACTGGTGCTCGATGATCCCCCGGCGGTGCTCCAGAGCGCCGGCGACGATCCCGGCCCAGTCGACGGCCTGGTGCCGCAGCTCGGCGTACGGCTCCCGCTCCCAGTCCGGCGCGCCCGTGTTCTCTTGGAGCAGCGCCTCGGCGAGGCACTCGCCACAGATGTTCTCCGCCTCACTCTGGTACCGGAGTCGCGTCTCCTTGCGGTCCGGGTGCAGGCGCATGTGCCGCCACGACGCCTCGACGAGGAGACGTCGCCAGTCGACGGCCACGGCAACGCGCTCGAGGATGGCCGCCATGGCGTCGGTGACGGCCTCGTACGGTTCGACGGGCATGGTGGCGACCTCGCCGTAGGAGTAGTGGTGGCCGGGGCCGATGACGTCCTGCCGGAGAGACCGGACGACAGCGAGGTGGTTGGGCATGAGGGACTCCGTTCCTGGGGTGGCGCCGCGGGCGGTGCGCCGCAGCGGACCGGCAGTGGGGCGTGACGGCTCGAGGCCTCGAGCCGTCACGGCCGGCGTGGGAGGTGATCGGCGCGGGGCACGGTCCAGCGGGAGCTGTTCGGCTTCCGGTGCCGGTACGCGTTGGTCGGTCGCATGGGTGGTGCCTCCGTTCGTTGGTCAGGCGGCCTGTGAGTTGGTGGAGCGGGGCACAAGGTGGAGGAGACGCCCGTCGGAGCGCTTGGCCGCACGGGTGCGGTCACGGTTGCGCTGAGCACGCTCGTCCGGCAGCAGCCAGTCCCGTTGAGCGGCGGCCAGCGCGGCGCGGCGCGCGGCCTGCTGGGCAGGCGTCGACGCCGCGGCCGGGGCCTTCCTGGCCTGATCGCCCACGGCCGGGTCGCCGAACCTGCCCGTCGGCCACTGCTCGGCCATAACGCGCTCGTACGGCGTCATCTCGCGTCTCCAGCCGGTAAACGAGGTGATGACG
Source organism: Streptomyces sp. NPDC055962 (assembly GCF_042270185.1). Classification (NCBI taxonomy): domain Bacteria; kingdom Bacillati; phylum Actinomycetota; class Actinomycetes; order Kitasatosporales; family Streptomycetaceae; genus Streptomyces; species Streptomyces sp. NPDC055962. The sequence goes on along the minus strand of NZ_JBHJYN010000017.1, from coordinate 49,085 downwards.
AGGGCCGGGCGCACACGGCGCCTGCCCCCGCCAACCCGGGCTGGAATAAGGAACGTCGAAACCCAGATATCTGTGTCAGAACAGGCCGGGCTGCCCCGCGTCCTCGAGCGCCTGCCGCTGCTCCACGGCGCGGAGAGCCGCAGCGAGCGAGGCCTGACGCTGCGCTGCAGCCGCCTTCCGGGCCCGCAGCTCCTCGGACGTCGCCCAGCGGACGAGCACCTCGTGGTCGCTGAGCCCTGGCGCCTCGCTGATGACGGTGCACTTCACGAACGGCTGCTCCAGACGCCCGCTGATCTCCGAGAGGGTCCGGATCCAGAACGGGCCGAACGCCCCGGCGACGACGACAAGCACGCCGGTCTCGGCGTAGTGCTGCTGGCGTACGGAGAACCCATCGGTCGGGTGCCCGTCCGGGCCGGCCTGCTGCTCCCGCTCGGTCAACCCGAGGTCGATCAGCCCGCCGTCGACGAGGTGGCGGCGGATCGTGTGCGCGCGCGTGGTGCTCGGCATGAGGTGGTCCTCTCTTCGTGGTCGGTGCCGGTGCTCTCCGGCCCCTGTAGGGGTGTTGCGGGTACTGCTCCCGGGGCTGTGCCGCGACCGCCCCCAGGAGGCGATGCGGGGGTCTACAGGTCGCCGGGGGCGTCGGGGTGCTTCGGGCACGGCCCGTAGGCCCCAGGGCGGCCGGGGAGCGCCAGGTGGACGTGCGGGCCGGTGCCGGAGAGGCTGCACGAGGTCGCCGGGTCCTCGGCACAGTGGGTGACACACCGGCAAGTCCGGTCACGGTTAATCCACTCGACCACGGCCTGCTGGTGCTGCTCCCGGATGGTTTCGACGAGGTCGCCGAGGGCGCCGATCCGCGGGTCGTGCCGGCCGATCTCCTGGGCGATCCACGGCACGGCGGCGATCTCCTCGGGCGTCCTGCGGAATCCGGCGCCCTCCACGGTGTCGACGAGGTGCTCCAGCGACATGGTGGGGACCGTGGCGGGCGGCCCGGTTAGCAGACCTTCGAGCAGCGCACGGGCCTCCATCAGTTGGTGCGTCGCCGACTGCGGCGCCCCGTCGTCGGCGTACGTCTCGGCGAGGCCGACCAGGTCGCGTATCTGCCCGAACGGGCTGGGGTTGGTGGGCACGGTGGTTCTCCTTCGGGGTGACCCGGGCGCCCACGGCGGGCGCCCGGGAAGCTGAGGGGGTCAGGCGGTGAGGGTGAGGAGCTGTCGGTCGTCCGGGAGGCTGTTCAGCATCTGGTTACGCCAGGCCCGCGCGTACTTCGGGCAGCTGCTGCAACTCTTGTGCGTGCACCCGGGCATCGGCTCCCGGTTGAGGGCGTTCAGGGACCACGCCATCGAGTCGGAGCTGTAGAGCAGGTGGGAGACGTCGCGGAGACCGGTCACCTTGTAGCCGAAGCCGTGAAGGCGGAGCCCCATGGACCACAGGGTCTCGATGATGCGGGTGGCCTCGCTGGTGTTCTGTCGGCGGCACACGGAGCCGATGCCGACTACCGGTTCGAGGGTGAGATCGACACCGGCCTGTGCGTACAGGTCGATGCACCGCAGGTACTCGTCCAAGGTGAAGCCCTGGATCACGGGCATCCACGGCAGATCGGCGTCCAGCGTCATCAGGTTCAGGTACGACGCGACGGTCTTGATCTGGTGGTCGTGCACCGTCAGACCGGTCATCGAGAGGATTTCGTCCTCGCACATCCAGTCCTGGATGGCGCAGACGTCCATCATGCCGATCTCGTCGTAGTACCGGCGGGCGGCCGCAGCGTACGTGTACGGGGAGAACGTCCACTCTCCGTACTGCGAGAGCTGCATGAAGCCGCCGGAGTCAAGCATCCACGGCGTGACGGCGCGCGGCAGGCTCTTGCGGCCGTCGAGCCGGTGATGGGCGATGCAGAGCGGGATGCAGTCGTCGCCGAACTCCGGACGCTCGAGCCAGGAAGGGGCGTTCGTGCCCAAGTACGTGACCCGGTCGACGTCGGCGAACCAACGGCGGTCCACGTGCTTCGGCGCGGGACGCTTTAGCATGGGCTTACTGTTCATGGAAGGTGGGGGAACGTCGAAGAGAAAGGCAGAAGGCACGGTGATTCCTCACTTTGTGGCCCGTCAGCGGTTGCTCTCCGCCAACACCCAGAACAGTACACCAATGTGAATGTCTGAGGTAGGGGGACGAGGGAATCCGAACCGCCCACACCAGACATGGCGCGGGCGGACGGCCGGTCAGGCGGCCAGGCCGTACAACCGGTGCTGACGGCTGCGGTACCGGCTGGTCTCCGCCCGCCCGATGTGTGCCGCCATCGCTGTACCGGCCGGCGGCCGCGCGGCGGGCCCCTCTGCCGCCTCCAGCGCCTCGGCGCGCCGGATGATCTCCCGCATCGACAACCCCTTCTTGAAGTCGGCTCCGACCACGACTTCGGTCCGGGCGTACGCCGCGGCGAGCTCCGGTACCCGGCGGGCCCCGTTCACCAAGTCGCTGTTGCACCCGAGGACACAGAAAACGCAGCTCAGGCGCCGGTTTCCCCAGTCGTACGCCGGGTGGTACGGCAGACGCGACCGGGCTATCTCCGCCCACACCTTCCGGTCGCTCCACGCATGAATCGGCCGCCAAGTCGTGATGTGCCGCTTCCCGTTGCTCGCCCCGCGGTTCACCTCCACCTCGGCGAGCTGCGCCCGCGCGGTGCTCTCCGCGGCCCGCTGGCCGATGCACTCCAGGATCAGTACGGGGCGGCCCAGGTCGCCCAGCTCGTCGACAAGCCGGGTGTAGAGGGTCCGGATCGGGCCCCGCTTCGCGTCCGGGGTGCACCAGCGTGCTGCGCTCGACGGCCAAGCCGGGGCGACCTTCGCCGTGGCCGGGTCCTCGCCGCGCTCGCGTGCCTCTTCCTCGGCCTTCGCCTTGAGCTTGCCGTACCGGATCTCGACGCGGTCGAGGAGATCGGCGCCCTTCGCCTGGACCACCTCGAACCGGGGGACTCCGGCGAGCGCCGCCTGGAGCTCGGCGAGCTCGCGCGTCCCCTCCCACTCGACCCGGCCCAGGTCCGCGTGGACGACGACGACCTTGTGCAGCATCCCCAAGGCCTTCGCGCGCCGCACGACGTACGAGAGCATCGCCTGCGAGTCCTTGCCGCCGCTGCTCGAGATGACGATCCAGTCCGCGTTTCGGATCATCTCGTCCGGCACGGTCGTCGACGGCTCGAGGGGGACAGACGCGTGCACTCGGCTTGTCCGCTTCCGCTTCGGCTTGGCCGGCGCTTCGGCAACGGGGGCCGCCTGTGGGCTCTGGATGGCGGGGAGGTCGAACAGGGTCGCGGTCTGCATGGCGGAGGTCCTCGAGGGCGTGAAGCGGGCGGGGAGCAGCGACGGGGGCCGGGGCGCAGCGCGGGGACCCTTGCTGCGGGACGGTTGGCGGCGGAAGGCCGGGGCGCGGTCGGCGCGCCCCGGCCGGTGGCGCGGTCAGGCGTTCAGAAACCGCTTCGCGGCCTCGCCCGGGGTGAGCTCCTCACCGTCGGGCAGGCGCCACACCAGCAGTCCCGTGGAGCTCATGGCCGAGTCGCCGGGGGCTCCAGCCACACGGAGCCGAGTCGGGATGGACCGGCCGACGAACTCAGTGCGGACCGCGACCGGGGCGGCGGCCGGGGCCGACTGCATGGCGGTGACCTCCGCCACGTACGCCCGCCGGTAGACCAAACCGCCCGCTGTCCTCGACGCGGCGCGCGCCTTCGGGTCCTTCTCGGCCTCCCGGCGGGCATGCTCGTACCCGGTGGCCTGTACCTGCGTGATCTGGTTGCCCTCGCGGTCGAGGATGTTCCACCAGTCGTCGCTTATCGGGCCCTCGGGGGCCGGGGAGAGCTCGGGCATCGGCTGGAGCTTGTCCAGGGCCACCCGGATCGTCGCAAGGCCGTGCCGGGCGCTGACGGCCTCCACCATGCCGTCCGCGTCGGGCCCCGACTTCACGACGACGACGTCACGGTGTGCCTCGCCCTCCTCGGGCACGTAGACGGCCGTGGAGTCGACGGGGAACCGCTCGGCGAGGACGGCCAGGATCTCCGTGATGCGGTAACGGAGCTGGGCGCACCGGTGGGTGAGGGCGGTGTGCTCGACGAGGGACGGCTGTGCCTGGAGTCGGGCGCCGGTCGCGTCTAGGTCTCGCCTGGCGGCGGCGAGACCAGCCGGGTCGGCGGTGTACGCCTGAGGGGACTGGAGGGCCTCGGACTTGGTGGACGTGGGAGCGCCGGAGGGGGACGCGCAGGGAGCCGCGGGTTCCTCCGCGGCGGCCGGCTGCGGCTGCTGCGGCGAACTGGCGACGCGGGCGACGAGGCGCGTTTTCATCAGACGGCGGTCGTGTACGGCTCCGGTCCGGGTGGACTTCTCCGTGATGCGCACAAACTTGGGCGATGCTTCGACGATCGTCAGGACTTCGGTCGTCTCGCCCGCGTTCCACATCAGGGTGTCGCCGACACTCAGGAACTGCGCCTCTACTGCGGGCTTTCGGCCGACGCCCTGGAGGCGGATGGTTCCGATGGGTGCGGTCTTGGACATGGGTCTCTCCTCGGTGGGATGCGGTGTGCGGGGGAGGGTGCCGGGGCGCGCGGCGTACGGTCGCGGGCGCGCCCCGGCGGGAGCTGTTGTCAGCGCGGGGACTTTTTCAGCAGGCGGGCGATGAACAGGGCGCACTCGGCCGTGTCGATCCCGGCGTCGCCCGTGTTCTGGCCGCGCCACAGCTCCCGCTCGCGGCCGTTGCCGTCGTTGATGGTCACGGTCCACCTACCGGCCCAAAGCTCCATCGGGGTGTCCACGAAAACCCAGTCCTCGTGTGCCTCGTGCACGTAGGCGACCAGGTACGCCCGGCCGTCGTCGGGGAAGACCGTCACGTCGGGGTCCGTAGCGATGACCAGCCATGTGTTCCCGGCGTCACCGTCGGCGTGGGTGCGAATGCCCGGGGCGGCGAGTGCGGCCGTCAGGCGCTGGCCGGCGGTCGGGAGGGTGTGGCGGGCGAACCACTGTGACGTCGCCTCGGTGACCCGCGCCACCTCGTCGACGAGCAGCGGAATTCCGTCCCCGTAATACACCTCGTTCGCAGCGCTGGTGTCCCCGCCGTGGCGGTACGCCCTGGCGCCGAGAACGGCGTACTCCGGGGCGGGGTCCTCCATCGCCGCGTAGGCCCCGATCAGGACGTGTGCGCCCTTCATCGCGTCCGCGGAGGGGACGTTCGAGGGGTGGACGACAACACCGTCGTCGGTGATCAGACCGGCCAGGCTGGAGGGGAGTGCGGCCATCAGGGTTGAGGCAAGGGTGGTCACGGGGTGCCCTTCGGGAAGTTCGGGAGCGGCGGGGAGGGTGCCGGGGCGCGGCGCGTACGTCGCGCCCCGGGCGGAACGGGCTAAGCGGCGTTGTGGGTGGGGTCCTGGATGCCGCAGGTGAAAATGCCGTCGACGGGGGCGCACGGGCCACAAGCCGGTTCGTTGCAGCACGTGGTGTAGCCGTCCTCGACGTCGTCTTCGCCCCCGTCGCCGACGATGTGCCCGCACTCGGAGCAGTGGGTGACGGCGGGGAACACCAGGAAGTCCGGGCCGAACAGCTCTTCGGGGGTGTAGGGGTGCCGCTCGACGAAGGAAGCACGATCCCACTTGATGAGAATGCGGAGTTCCGCGTCGTGTTCGCTGACGGTGCCGAAGCGGCCGTCGGAAAGTCGCCGCACTCGGGTGTTCCAGGGCAGGTCAACGTTGGTGTTCAACAGGGGTTCCTTCGCGTCGGGTGGGCGGTGGGGGCAGACCCTGCCGGGGTGCGGCGCGGATGGTCGCGCCCCGGCAGGGGGTGAGGGGCCGAACTGTCAGACGACGTCGGTGACGTCGTAGAAGCTGGCCAGGCCCCGGCCGAACCGGTCCCGGTCGGAGGTGAGCGACGGAGCCGCGAACTCGCCGCGCACGACCGCCTGGTACGCCGCTTCCGCCATGCAGAGGTAGGCGTGGTCCAGCGTGTAATAGCGGTCGATCGACCAGTAGTCCACGCCGAACCGGCGCTTCTGCGTGACCGGGTCGATGAACTCCACGAACCGGATGATCAGGTCGGCGTTACCGTCGGAACCGTTGATGACGGACTCCCCCAGGCCCTTACCACCGAGCACGTTCAGTGCGTAGGCCTCGGCCTGCTCCGGCACAACGTCGGTGCCGGTCTCGGAGCTCAGCACGACGCGCATCGGGCCGAAGCTCTCGCCGAGCTCCGCAAGGGACTTGACCACCAGGGCAGCACTCATGGGCGTTTCCTCCTTCGTGGTGAGGCGGGTTGCTCTCCCGCCGACAAGAAGAACAGTACACCAATATGAATCTGACGCAAGGGGTTGCCTGTAAATCGGGCCCTTCGAGCCTCACAAATGACATTGGCTTACCGTCGTGCCGTGTGGAGTCTGAGGGTTGTCAGGCCGCAGCCGCGTACCGGCGACGGTCCGGCACCACCGCCCACCGCCCGGCGGTGACCGGACCGCCGGCCACGGGCCCCGGGAACAGCTCCATCTGACCCGCCCCCGCGAACCCCTGCTCCTCGACCCGGGCAACCTCCTCGACCACCAGGCGCTCCGCCTCGGCGACCACCGCCCGCCCGGCCACGGACTCCGGCAGCATCTGCACCAGGTACACCGTCACCGCGGCTTCCTGAACGGCCACCAGGTCCACATCGCCCACGGCGGCCCGCACCTCCTCGGCAACCGCCCCGTACTGCTCCCACAACGGCCGGGAGCTGTCCCGCACTGCCGCGCCCCGCCCCGGAGCGCCGAGACCCTGCACCAGGGCCCGCAGGACGTCCGCACGGAACACCCGGGCCCGCGTGCGTAGCGTCGACGCATCCTCGAACTCCAAGAGCGGCTCAGCAGCCACGGACCGCCTCCACGCCCCGAACACCCGCACCGCCCGCGTGGCCAGAGCCTCGACCTCCTCCAGGACCCGCACCAGGGCCACCAGGTACCCGGCGACCGCCCGCGCCCCGCCTTCGACCGTCAGGCGCCGCCGGTCCTGCCACCCGTGCCGCTCCCCGTTGCCCCAGTTCTCTTCGTACACCGACCACCGCGGATTCACCTTGAACGGCGTCCACGCCTCCACACCGTGCACGCCGGCCAGGGCCCACGCCACGTCGTGGTGCTGCTCCGCCCGACTCTTCGACGCCGCCGGAAACACCAGGTCGACGGTGAACCGACCAGGGGCCGACTCGTACGGGCGGGGGATCTCAACGAACGCGCTCATGCGCGGTTCCTCTCTTCGCAGTGCGGCGGTAGCTCTCCGCCGCAGGGGACCCGTGCCCACGGGGTTGCGGGCACGGCAGACAAGGGGGCGCGTGCAGCTGTCTCAGCGTCGGCGGAACAGACGCTGCGGCCATCTGGGGCGACGGCCGCCACGGATGTACGCCCGGACCATCGCGGCCACGACCGCCGGGTCGGGCGCCTGGTGCCATTCGACGATGAGCACCAGGGCGTCACGCATCTCCGTGTTCGGCCGCTCCAGGGTGAGCTTCGCTCCGCCACGGGTGGCGTGCCACAGCATCCACACCCGGTCGGTGTCATAGCTCCGCTGGCGGTCGTTCAGCGGCCGTGCGGTCGGCAGGCCCAGCCGGCGGGCGACGTCGTCGGCGAACGACACGAACGTCGCCGGTGACCCGTCATCGGCCAGACGGGAACGGAGCCAAGGGGGAAGCGCGGACATGAGAGGGGCTGTGCCTTCCTGAGAGCGGCCCGCAGCGCCCGGACGCATCACACGTCCGGGGCGGCGCCAGCAGGGCCGAGAGAGGGGATTTCAGGGCTTCGAAAGGGCCCGGAGGCTGTACCGCCCCCGAGGCGCCGCCCACGCTGATCGGTGGGCGGCGCCTGGCAGGTCAGGCCGGCCGCGTCCCGCCCCACCGAACCCCGGCGGTCAGGATCTGGCCCCGGGCGCGTGCTGCGGCGCCCTTCGCCCTGTCGTGGGCGTCCTCCCCAGCCGCCGAGGAAGGCGCGGCCCGCAACGCCTCCCACGCCCTTTCGACGTCGGCCCTCGCCTCGACCAGTTCGGGCCGGAGGTACGCGGGGGCGGCTTCCTCCTCAGCGCGGAGCTGTTCCACCAGGTCCGTCAGCTCACGGAGGCTCACCGGAGCGAACAGGCGGGTGAGGGAATCGACCGTGACCACCAGGTGATCGCCAGGCCCGAACACTCGAGCATCGCCGATGACGCTGTCGGCGTGGCTGCGGGTCACCCAGGACACACGCACCCACGGGGCGCCGGGGCCCGTGTGGCTGCTGATCGTGTCAACCATGCGGTCCTCGAGGCGGACAGCGGCCACCACGTCCATCCCGATGACCAGCTTGTCAGCGCGCACGGGCACCGCCGTGCCCTCGGCGACGACCGCGTACATCTCACCAAGGGCCGTCCTCAACCCGTCATCGATCGGTCCGGACAGCTCCGCGAGGACCTCCGCCATCTCCCGCCGGTGCGCTCCCTCCCGGACAAGCCGTTCCGCGTCCTCGTACGGCGGGAGCAGTACCAGGTGCGCACCGTGGCACCCGCGTCCCGGCCTCACGCTCCAGCCCTTCAACTCGAACCGGGCCACGTACCCGTCCATGAGGACATCCCACGGTGCACCGTGCGCGTCCACGCCCTGCAAGCACACCGCGTTGTGGTTGGTCCGGAACACGTACCCGGCGCCGCCCTCCACGGCCGGCCGGTCTTCCCCGGCCTCCAGAACGGCACGGGCCCGCTCCTCGATCACCCGGTTCGTGGCGAGCTTCTGCGCCTCGAGGAGGGCGCTCTCCTCGCGCGTCTTCGCTGCCTGCTTCGCACGGACCCGGGCATGAACGTCTGCGCGCTCCTCCACGGTGGCCGGGCGCATCTCGTCAACGGGGGCCTTCCTGATGTCGAAGCCGTACTCGTCGTCGACCAGGGCGCGCACCATGTAGTACGGGGCGTCCCATTCCGCCACCGCGCCCGTGTACTCCGGCAGCACGCGGCGCGCCCGGGTCTCCGGGTCGAGCACGACGGGGCGAACGATGACAACGTCCCCGGGGGCGTACCGCTCCCCTTCCGGCTTCTCCTCGGTAGCGATCCGGACGTCCCATCCGGCGAGCTCCTCCCGCACCAGCGGGTACAGCTCCGGGCGGATCGGCCGAATCGTGTGCGCGAAGCACCGGGCCAGTGCCTCGTCGGTCGTCTCCGCCTCCACCGGCGGCTCAGCAAGGACCGTCTCCGCCCGCCACTTCGCCGCGAACCCACGGGCGAGGCGGATGTCCTTCTCGCTCCACACCTGGGGCTCCGGCTCCCCGGCCGGCTCCGAGGGCCCGGCGGGGCGCTGCGGCGCGTACCGGGCGTTCTGCGTGACGATCGCCTGGTCGGCCGGGTCCTGGAAGAACACCGCCCGCTTGCCCCGCAGGTTCTGGACGATGCGCCGGATCCGATCGGCGGGCACTCCCCGGTGACGCAGCTCCCCGTTGAGGTAGAGGTCGTGCGGGGCGTCGACGACGTCGTCGACGGTCGGCGGGACTGGGCGCAGCTCCCGCACCCGGCACTGCCGGACGCCGTACGTGACGCCGTCCTCGTCCGGCTCCACGGCACGGACGTTGTAGCACCCGGCGCCCACCCAGTTCGCCACCGTGCCCTCGTACTCTTCCAGGACGTACGTACGGCGGGTCTCGGGCCGGTAGAAGGTGCCCCGGACGATGACGCGGTCCCCGTAGGCGTACCGCTCGTTCTCAGGCTTCTGCTCCATTGCGATCTCGGCGGACGTCGCCGGCCGCAGCCACACCTCCCCCCGGACGTCCCGGTACACGATCCGTGCGTCCCCGCCGGACGCCGACATCTCCCGCACGCCCTTGCGACCCTCACCCATCATCGCGTTGTTGATCTCCCGCAGGGCGACCAGCGACGGAATGCGCTCCGGAGTACCGCCGTTCACCGTCCGCATGTGCCAAAGCAGCGGGCGCAGGTCCGACAGCAGCGGCACGTCCCGCCTCCCGTCCTCCCCCTCAACGGCGGCCACCACCTGGCCGCCGCTCAGCCGCCACACGTCCCGCAGGTGCCCGTACCCACTGGGGGCGAACTCCCGCCCCTCGTCCGTCTCCACAACCCGGCCCGGGAACTGGACCAGATCACCGAGAGACAACCCCAACGCCTTCACGGCCTCGCTGATGCTCTGCGGGCGCGGCTCCTCGGCCACCCGCGCGGTGCGGCGCTGGAAGGTGAAGACGACGTCCCCCGGGCCGTTCTTCACGCCGCGCCAGTCCACCGTGAACCTGTCCGCGTTGCCCTCCGTGCGGGCACCGTCGCCGTGCTTGATCCCCACCGCGAGGGCCAGCCGCTTACCCTCCTGCGGCGGGCAGACCCGTTCCACCCCGTCCTTCGTCGAGGTGACGTCATAGGTGGCATTGCTCAGGTCCGCGTCGCACAGGGACCTCATCAGCGCGTTGTACGGGTCCACCTCATCCCACAGGCGGATCGTCACCGGCTTGCACCCGTACAGGCGCGCCGGGGCCGGCCGGGCGCTCTGGTGCGCGCCGATCGCTTCCGTCAGCGTGGTGTCCCATCCACGGAGGTCGGAGTCGCCACCGTCCGCGATGCTCTCCACAAGCGCGGTCACCTCGGCGTGCGTCATGTGGTGGAGCTGCTCCCGGATCGCCCAGTACCGGTCCCGCTCCGTCAGGATCACCCGGTAGCCCCCCGTCTCGGCCTGAGCGCGAAGGATCCGGCACACCGTGACCCGGTTCGCCTTCCCCTGCTCCGTCTCACGGTCACGGGACATCAGCTCATCCACCAGACGAGCCGTCACAACCCCGTCGTTGTGCAGACGGGCCCAGCCGGCAATCTGCTGCGCCATGTGCTCGGCGCGGGCGGTAGCGGTCAGCATCAGGGGAGCTCCTTCATTCGTGGTCCGGCGTTGCTCTCGCCGGGAAGTGGGCGGGGCCAAGACCCCTTGCGTCGCGCCAGGAGGACCCAGCACGCGCGGCTTTCTGTACTTTCTGGACCCCTCCATCGCGCGCGGGCGCGATGGGGGCCGGGGCGCACCACCCGCCGTGGTGGCGGGCGGTGCGGGTGGGCTTACACGCCCTGCTGGTTCAGCCACAGGTCGAGCATCGCTTCGCTGGTGCCGCCCTGGAGTGCTGCGGTGTGGGCGGCGGACCGGTCACCGGCGATGACGATGTGGTACTCACCGCCGTCGATGGCGCGGGCTTCGAGGTCCACTTCCTGGAGCAGCGCGTCGTAGCTCTCTTCCTTGGTGAGGGCGAGGCGGTGAACCTTCGCGTTCTCGGTGCCGGGGTGGGCGACGACTGCGAGGAAGAACAGGACCTGCGGGGTCTTCGCGAGGGTGACCACGGTGGGCTCCTTCGTTCGTGGTGGCCCCGGTTGCTCTCCGGGGTGGCGGGGTGAACCGCTGAGAAGAACAGTACACCAATGTCAATTCAATGCAAGGGTCACGACCGAAGAACTTCAATAATGCCTGTTCGAGAGGCTTCTACTCCCCTTTCGCCGATTCAGTGATTCACATTGGTTGCATGTTCGGCCATGTGTCTGTAGGTTCTGTGCCACGCCACTACGGCGGCCCCGGGGCGAGCAACCCCGGGTACCACGAACGAAGGACTGCACCCGTGCGCTTCCTGACCCGTATCCCCCGGCCGGCCGTGCTCCTCGCCGCCGGACTCGCCACCGCCCTCCTCGGCACGGTCGCGGCCCTCGGCCCCTCGGCCGCCCTGACCTCGGCCGCCCCCACCCCCGCCGTCACGGCCACGCTCCCCGGCGACGACAACGGCGACGGCCGGATCGAAGAGGACGAGACCGGCTTCGACTGCCACACCATGGGCAACCGCCTGTGCGGCGCCGACGTCCCGCCGGAGTGCGAAGGAGCCGGAGCAGCGCTTGAGCTCTGCGTGACGGTAGCCAGCCGCGCCCCGTACGGATGGGAGAACGCCGACGGCTCCCGCGTCGACATCCCCGCCGGCCGCGCCGTGGTGCTCGGCCTCGACGTGAAGCCGGGCACCACGGAGTTCATGGCCGCGCTTGACGCCCTGGACGCCGAGTACCGCGAGCACGCCCCGCGCCACTGACACCCCGTCCGCACCTGCCCGGGGCGCGCCGCCCGCGCCCCGGGCCCCTGACCGCCGAGAGAGGCCCCCGTGTCCGTCCTGCCACGCAGCATCCCCGCCAAGTACACCGAGCAGCTGCGCGCCGCCCTCACGGCCGCCGGTGTCGCCTTCGAGCCCACGGTGAAGGAGGGAACCCGCCTCACGTACGACGTCGTCCACCAGGGCGTCACGTGGGAGCTGCGCTATACCGATCCGGCCGGCGGGCTCGGCCTCTGGAAGACGACCGCGCCGGTGCCCGGTTACGACTGGGGCCCCGGTCGCCTCACTGACGAAGTGGCCGACGCGATCACCGCGCCTCGGCCGGAGCCGGAGCCGCTGCCCGTCGACCTGTACCCCGGTGCGCCGCGTACGCATCTCGGTATCCGCGTGCCGGAGTTCGTCCGCGCCGAGTACGACCCGAGGACGGGCCGGTGGTCGGAGCGCGCCCGGTGGTGGCGTCTCGGCGTCACCACGACCTGCGGGGAGCTCCCGGACACCCGCCCCCGCTGAGCCCCGCAGAACGCCGTACAGCCCCGGGGTGTGCCTCGTGCCGCCCCGGGGAACCCGCCGATCACCCGAAGGATGGAACGATGCCCGCTGTCTTCTTCGACCTCGACCCGACCCTGTCAGGCGTCACCCTGCCCAAGGTCCCCGCGTGGAGCAGTCTCTACGGCTCGTCCGACCAGGCCGCCGTGCGCCCGCTGCGCGCCCGCGACGTACGCCCCGGTGACCGGTGGGTCGGAACGCTCGACACCGCCCGCTTCGTAGACCGCACGGCGCCGCTGGAGCGTCTGCGCGGTTACTGGGGATACGAGTTCATCGCCGCGCCCGTCACGGTCGACGACGGCCGCATACAGCTCCGCGACGGGGACCCGTACGCCGTCGACCCCGATGACTGGATGCTGGTGGTACCACGCTGCTCCCCCGTGCCGCCCGCTCCGGAGGACCCCGACGGGCTGCGGGAGTTCACCGTGATGTGGGAGGCACAGTTCGAGGCGTCCACACCGCTGGAGGCCGCGTGGCTCGCTTACGAGCAGTTCCAGAGCTACGCCGACGTGCGCAGCGCGTGGCCGCCGGTCCTGAACGTGGCCCACCACGGGGGCAGTGACGCGACGGTCACCATCGACCTGAACAAGGAGACCGGACGATGAGCCGCGACTGGACCGGCATGCGCCGCTCCGACTTCAAGGAGGACGAGGGCGAGCCGCTCGTCCTGGTGGACGCCGACGCCGTGCCCCGGCCCGTGCCTGCCGTCCCGGACGCGTACGGCACGGATGCCCTGTTCGGGGAGGAGCCGACCGGACGCCCCGTCACCCGGGCCCGCAGGCCGGCCGCGTCCCGCGCCCCTCAGCCCGACAGCCTCTTCGAAGATCTCTGAACAGTCAGCCAATGCGAACGCGTCCGCCCGTCGTCGAGGGGTTGGGCGCGTCTCACGTGCGGAAACGCAGATTCTTACGGGCATGGCTTCACATCAGATTGACATTGGTGTATCGTTTTTCTTGTTGGCGGAGAGCACCGCCGACACCACGAACCGAGGAGCACCCCATGGCATCTGCCAACGCCCGCCGCGCCGCCGCCGTCCTCCGCGACCGCACCCGCACCAACCGCGCCGCCGCTTCCGCCCGCCGCGCCATCGCCACCGCCGCCCGCCGTGTCCGCACCGGCCCCCGCTCCCTGGCCACGCACATCCTCGCCACCGGCACCGCCCCCGACGCCGCCACCATCAAGGCCGTCTCCGCCGGACTGCGCAACGCTGCAAAGAAGATCGGCATCAAGGTCAAGGGGCACCGCGTCCGCGTCAGCCGCTCCCTCACCGGCCCCACCACCCTCGCGAAGACCGTCTACCGGTACACCCGTGAGCAGGTCGCCCAGCTCGCCGCCGCGTACAAGCCGCGCAAGGCCGAGTGCAAGGCGCTCCGCGCCGCCCTCCTGGCCGCCTGACCCACCCCCGGCCGGCCGGGGCGCGCGACGTAACCCGCGCCCCGGCCCCACCCTCGCCCACCCGTTCACGCCGGAGACCGGAGACACCCATGCCTGCACACCCCACCGCCCTTGCCGCCGCCCACCGGGCCCGCACCATCGCCACCATCGCCCGCACCCGTGCCGCCTGGCCCGTGATGCAGAACAACGAGACGGGCCGCGCGGCCGCGCAGATCGCCGAACTTCTCGACACCACCGCGCACTCGCTGGAGACCGAAGAGCCGCAGCAGCTGGACGGGATCACCATCACCAACGCGCTGGACCTCGACGCGTCGATGGCCCTGCACACCGCCGAGGACCTGGCCGCCGAACACCCCACGCTCGGCTTCCCGCCCCGGTTCGCCCAGTACGTCACCGCCCCGATGTTCCGCGACGCCATCGAGGTGCCCGCCTCCGGCCTTCCCAGCGGCTCCCCGTTCACCGCCCAGGAGGACGACCTCTTCGTCCGGCTCACGGTCATGCACGGCGTCCTGGAGGGCATCACCGCCCCGGAGTCGGTGGCCGCCATCCTCACCGTGGTGTTTGAGCTCCACCGGCGGCACAGCGTGGTCGTCGCTTCCGCCGCCGTCGGCACCGCCCGCCCCGGGAACCGGCCCACCGCCCCCGCCGTGGTCGAGATCCCGTTCCCGGACACGGCCATGGCGCTGCGCCGCGCCCACGACGCGCACGGCAAGACCCTCACCTACCCGCTGCGCCGCCGGGAACTGCCCTGCCACATCAGCGCGGCCGGCCGGACCCACCCCGCCGTCCGGATGGTGTCTTACCTCGGCGTGACCATCGGCACCTGCGACGACCACCAGTACGCCGCCGCCACCGCCGCCCAGGAACTGCACGCCACCTTCGTCTGACGCCCCGGGTGGGCGCGACGCAAGCCGCGCCCACCCGCCCTACTCCCCGGCGAGAGCACGCCGGGCCACCACGAAGAGATCGGAACACCGTCATGACCACTGTTCAGCCCGAAGCCCCCGCCACCCCCGTTGTCGACGACCTGTACGACGAGGACGGCAATTACACCCCGGCGCCCGGCGTCGAGTACCCGTTCGCCGTCTCCGACGTCGCCCGCGCCGTCGCCCGCCTCCTCGGCAAGGGCTGGACGGCCGAGTCCGGGGCCTGGGGAACGACCGGCACCGTGTCCGGCCCCGACGGGGCTACCTTCACCTTCCAGGTCGACTACGAGGCCGATCTCTGCGTCGAGTTCTCCCGCTCCGAGGACGACGGCTGGCCGGAGTCGCCCGAGCTGCCGGAGGACTTCCACGAGTGGGACCACGGCGTGCACCTCGCCCTGGCCTGCTCCGCTGACGGCCTGGACTACCTCGCCGAGAAGTACGCCGACGCGATCCGTGCCATCACCGGATACGCCCCGGCCAAGACCGACGCCCCGCAGGTCTGACCCTCCCCCGGTTCGCCGCTCCCCGGGGCCTGGCTCACGAGCTGCCCCGGGGAGCGGCACACCCCCAGAAAGGACAGCCCCGATGGCAACGCTGCTGCTGGGCCGCTGGGACCACGGCGGGAACCTCCTGATCGAGGAATCCCTTCGGGTCGACGATGGCGACGAAGCCACGACCGACAGCCTGGTCGACGACCAGGACGACACCGACGGCATGGCGTGGGCCGCCACCTTCGACGTCGACTCCCACAGGCGGGCGATCCAGCGCGCCTACGACGAGTACGTCCAGCACGAGGGGACGGACCTGATCGACCAGGTGCACGGCTACGAGCCGAGCACCGCCTGACCGTCCGGCCGGCCGGGGCCGCGCACACCGCGCGCTCCCGGCCGGCCGCGACACAAGCCCCACCCGCATGACCACATCACCCGGCCGGAGAGCACCGAGCCGGACACCACGAACCGAAGGACCCGTTGTGACCCTTGCCATCGCCCACGCGACCACCGCCGAGCCGATCGCCGCGCTCCTGCCCGCCCGCCGGGGCCAGGCGTGGAAGGTCGGACCGGCCCCGTACGGGATCCGAGCCAACGCGGCCATGTCCCGCATCACCAACCACGGCCGGGCCCTGATCGTCGTCGAACAGGGCGGCATCGTGGAGATCTACCTCGACCGGCCCGACGACTTCCCCACCACCCCCGTGATCGCCGTCTTCGCGACCGACCCGGACCCCGTTGCCGCTCTCGCCGCGCACATCCTGCGGTCCGTCCTGCCGGGCCTGGATCGGGAGAGGGCCGACGCGACGATCCACGCCCACGGGTGGCAGCAGGTCGTCGTCGACATGGCGCCGGAGCTGAACGAGGTTGCCTACTCGCTGATCGATCACGGGGCGCACCCGCAGGTCCTGGAGCGTGCCGACGGTGTCGCCATCAGGTGGAAGGCCGACAAGGGCGCCCACTGGACCCTGGGAGTGATCGGGGCGTCGGGGAACCTGACCCTCAGTTACGAGGGGCCCGTGGGCGGCCTGTACGGGGTGCTGCCGGTCCTGCTGCCGTCCGCCGGTGGATACGAGCCCGACGACGCGGGGAGCACGTTCACGCGGCACCTGTGCGACCGGTTCCCGCAGTTCCGCCCCCTGACGGGGTGGGAGGTCGAGTTCGGCACGCAGGCCAACCCGCGCGGCCTGGTCGCCCTGCCCGACGCCGGGCACTCCCCCGACGAGATGGACGACTCCACCCCGGTCATCGCGGAGTTCGGCCACCTCGGCGCAGACCTGCTGCTCACCGCCGTTTCGCACCTGGCCTAACCCACCCCGCTTGCCGCGTCCCTGGTCCACCACGGCCCGGGGCGCGGCCCCCGCCGCGTTCAGAAAGGCACCGCTGCCATGAGTCCGACCGTTACCGCCCCCGCCCGCACCGCCTGCCCGTCTCTGTCCCTCGGTGAGCGCCTGGCCGGCCTGCTCCCCGCCCGTGCCGGCCAGCCCTGGACCGTCACCCCCGCCACGGCCTGGTGGACGACGAAGCCCGCTGCCCGCCTCGAACAGTGCGGGCGTGCCCTGATCGTCGTTGCGCGCCCGTGGGACACCGAAGTTGCGTGGGAGCTCCCCGGCCGCACCCCGTACGAACCCGACCTGCGTCTCTCCCGGACCGACCCGGTACCGGTCGCCCGTGAGGTGCTGCGCCTGGTGCTGCCTGTCGTCGACGACGAAGTCGCCGGAGCCCGCGTCGGCGGCCCGCGTGTGATGGGGCGTCTGGAGCTGCTGAACGAGATCGGAGCGGCGATGCGCGCCCAGGGGGCGGCCACGTACAACCGGGTCGGGCTCCTGATGGACACGTCGACTCTGGCGTGGGGGTCGGGCGGCCTGAACTTCTCGGTGACGATGCACGGCACGAACCCTGTGTGCGACATCCAGATGCAGGGTCCTGTGCGCGCTGTGGAGCGTGCCGTGGCCCACTTCCTGCCCGAGCCGAACGGCGGGCGTCAGCAGGCCCCTGAGGGTGTGCGTGGGCGGCTCCAGCGGCGTATCGGCGCGTACCTGGCCCGGTGCGTCGACATCGAGCAGACCGAAGGGGGCGGTATCGCGTTCGGTACCCGGCCCGGCCCGTACGGGTACGCGGCCCCGGCCCTGGACCCGGCGGCCCGCGCCCACGACACCGCCCCGGCCTCCGTCGACCTTCACGGCGTCGGCGTGGACCTCCTGGTCTCGCTCGCCCCTCACCTCGCCCGCTGACCCGCCCACTGCTCAGGAAGGACCCGCCCGTGCTGCGCCCGCTCAGCGAGATGCATACCGCCCTTGAGGAGGCGGAGGAGCAGGTGCTGACCGCCGCTCACGCGATGCTCCCGCTCGTCTCCGCCACGATGCACGCCCTGTTTCCGACCGGTGCGTTCCTTGTTCTTCACGGGGCGGCCGGACTGTCCGACTACGAAGAGCTGACGTTGAACTCGGTGCGTGACACCACGGGGGAGGTCCTGTGGAGCGGCGCGCACTGGGACGGGTGCGAGCTCTTCCCCGGGGCCCTGCCCGCCGAGCTCGCCGCACTGTGGAGTGAGAGCACGGCCGAGGACCCGACCGACCCCGGGGCGCTGCTGTGGCTGCTGAGGCGCATCGACTTCCTGGCCCCGTACGACCACCTGCCGGAGCTCCCCGGGGACCTTCGGCACGAGGGGGAAGCCGAGGAGCCCCTCCGCTTCATCCCCGTCGCACCGGCGCCCCCGGCCGGCGAAACGGCCTGACCCTGCACCACCGCGCCCGGGACGGCACGAGCCGCCCCGGGCGCTTTCCCCTGCTCTGCCCCCTCGTTGAACCGGAGCCCTCCGTGCTGACCCCTGCCCCGCCCGAGCAGCTCGCCGCCCTGGACGCGCTGCTGCGCCCCGGGCCGCCCGCGCCGATCACCGCCGTGGTGGACACCGCCGAAGTCCATGCCGAGGCGTCCCGTGGGCTACACACGGACGAGCACTTCGGCCACTACTGCCGGGTGGCCCTGCCGTCGATCCTGCGCCGCCTTCTGGTCGCGGAGTCCGACCTGGCCGTGATGCGTGGCGCCGTGGCCCGGCATGTCGCGGCCGACGATGCGGGTGACGACCCGTCGCCCGGGGAGCTGCTGGACGACTTGAAGCGGGCCGGTCTCGACCTGCGGGACGACGTCGAGACGGCAGCCGCGGGGATCCGGGCGGAGTACGCCGCGGTGTTCGGCTGACCGCGGGTTCCGTCCGGCTGCTGCGCCCGGTTCCGCCGTCCTGGGGAGCCGGGCGCACCCATGCCCGCCCGAACGTGCAGCCCATGTAAAAGTTCGATCTGTTTTGCCTGTTCACAACCCAATGAATTGACATTGGTGTACTGTTCTGGGTGTTGGTGGAGAGCACCGCCGACAGACCACGAAGAGAGGCACCCAATGAGGATCCTGCCCCCGGCGGTAGCCACCGCGATCCACGTCGCCACCCTCGCCCGCAAGTCGGGACTCCCCATACCGCCCAAGGTGTTCGCCGTCCTGGAGACCGCCGCGAACCCCTGGCCCGCCGAGTGGCTGCTCGCCCCGCTCCCCGGCGACCCGATCCGCATCGTCGAACTGTTCGCCGGTCCCGGCGGCTGGTCCGAAGGCATCGCCGCAGTCCTCGGCGCGGCCGTCGACTCCTGCGGCGTCGACATCTCCCCCGACGCCTGCGCCACCGCCCGTGCTGCCGGACACCGCCGCATCTGCGCCGACATCACCACCCTGGACCCCGAGCACCTGGCGCTCCGCTACACGCGCGGCCTGATCGTCTCCCCGCCCTGCCCCTCCTTCTCCCCGGCCGGGA
The DNA here is from genome assembly GCF_042270185.1 of Streptomyces sp. NPDC055962. Classification (NCBI taxonomy): domain Bacteria; kingdom Bacillati; phylum Actinomycetota; class Actinomycetes; order Kitasatosporales; family Streptomycetaceae; genus Streptomyces; species Streptomyces sp. NPDC055962. The sequence continues at coordinate 29,871 of NZ_JBHJYN010000017.1, read as the reverse complement.
AGCACTCCGGGCAGGAAGCGGCGAACATCTTCACCCTCTGCCGTGTCCTCGCCCAGACCTCGGAGGCGGGCGGCTTCTGCCTCGTCGAGGACTGCGACTACGAGTGCGGCGACGACTGCGACGACCTCGACCTGTGCGAAGAGCTCGGCTACCACGACGGCTACGCCCCCCGCTCCGGGGTCACCTGGGACGAACTGCGCGCCCAGCTCGCCCCCCTCACCGACGGCCGCATCGGCCTCATGGCGGAGCTCCTGATATGGGCGTACGGGCTCCGGGCCGCAGGCGCCCCGCTGGAGTTCCTCGCCATGGAGCAGTCCCACCGCCTGCCCCAGCAGATCGTCGACGACATCCGCCTCGAACTGACCGGCGGTCTCGACAGCGGCGAGTGGAAGTTCGCAGACGCCCGGATCCTGGAGGCCTCCGAGTTCGGTCTTGCATCCCGCCGGGAGCGCCTGTTCTTCCTCGCCGCCCGCTGCACCCGCGCCTGGGCCATGCCGAAGGACATCCCCGTCACCACGATGGCGGAGGCGCTCGGCTGGGGCCCCGGCGAGCGGATCAACACCCGGGGCGCCCGGCCCGTCGACCCGACGACCGGACGGGCCAAGGGCGGGAACGAGTTCTCCACCGACAAGCCGTCCAACTGCCTCACCGGCAAGGCCCGCACGTGGAAGCGCGTCAGCGACGGTCTGCGCCTCACCGTTCAGGAGGCCGGTCTCCTCGTCGGGTTCCGCGCCTCGTACCCGTGGCAGGGAAGCCGCACCAGCGCCTTCCAGCAGGCCGCCGACGTCGTCTCCCCGGTCATGGCCGCCGCCGTCCTCTCCGCCGTCCTGGGGATCCCCTGGAGGGCCCGGGTTCTCGACTACGAGGACCAGCACTACCGCATGAACTACTACCTCGGCCCTGACGAACACGACGACTTCGACCTGACCGCCTGACCGACCCGGCAGATGCCCGGCCCCGGCACCACGGGGCCGGGCATCTGCCGTTCCTGGGGCCGGGGCTGTCACAGATCGCGCCGTCCGACGTTCCTCCTCACATGAGCACCCGTGACGCATTCCGCCTTGCCTTCGACGCGGGCTCCGATCCGCACGACCGGGCCGTCATCCTGACCGCCACGGTCACCGTGGACGGCCAGACCTTCACCGCTCAGGACCAGGTGGACCGTGTTGCCTGGGAGCACATCGCAGCGGATCCACCCCTCCGAACCCACATCGAACAGCGGCTGCGCCACCGGCTCGCCGAGGCCCTTGTGGAGCGCCTCGACCCGCCTGTCACCGTGCACGTCCCGGTCTCGTGCGCCGAGGCCCTGTCCGCCGCCCTGGCAAGGGCCGACGCCGGCATGAGCGGCGCGCCGGGACCGCATGCCTGTCAGCCGTTCGAACTAGGCTCCGAAGTATGAGCACCCCCGACTCCCCGCCCCCGTTCGACCCGCACGACTTCCCCGCCGACCTGGTCGCTGCCCAGCGCGACACGGTCATCCTGGCCGCCGAGCTCGAGGCCCACGCGGCAACGCTGCCCTGGTCCCGGGAGCCTCACCCCGGCTGGCCCAAGGTCGAGGAGCGGGGCCGGGAGCACGAGGGACGGCCCGAGTCGCCCGGGTGGACGCCTGAGGAGACCGCCGAGTACGACCGGCTGAGAACGGCTCTCCTCGAGGCGGCGACGACCGTCTACGGCCACCCGTGGTGGGCGCGCTGCGCACAGGAAGGGGTCAAGGGCCCCGACATGGTCAAGGCGCGCCAGGCCCTCCGGTACGCCCCGGGCGCCGTCCCGGACGGGCAGCGCACGGTCTTGGACCAGGAGGACGTCGACAAGGCCGCGTGAGCCGTTCCCGGGCCCGCACCGCGCGGCCGCCGCCCCTTGCCCCCGGGTCGGCGGCCGCCGCCGTGTGTGGACGGTAACCAGCCGCACCGGGTCACCTACGCGCCCCTGCACCCGACACCAGGAGCGCCACGTGCCCACCGACGACCTCACCTCGGACATCTCGACGCTGCACGGGAAGCACAGCCACGACGTGCTGTGGATCTTCGACCCGGAAGGGAAGGAGCCCTTGTTCGCGTACACCGTCGGGCTCGGCGTCCGGCCCGGCCAGGCCTACGAACTCGCCCTGACCGGTCTGCCGTCAGACCTGGCGTGCGCCATCCTCAACGGTGCCGTCGCACAGCTCGTGACGGACGACCTGGCCCCGGCCGATGGGCTGGAGCTGGACGACGTCCTGGTGGGCTTCAAGGTCCGCCTGCGGCCCGTCGACGACACCAGCGCCCTCAAGGGCATCCGGGCCGAGCTCGGCGTCGACGTGCCCGTCTGGCAAGTCCTCTGGCCCGACGCGTGGGGCCGCTTCCCCGGGGAGGGGAACGTCGACGAACCGCGCCAGGCGCTCCTGTGACGAAGAAGTTCGCGGGGACTGCTGTCGGACACGGGCCGAGCGCACCTATGGGGTGAAGGGCAACCCACACAGGGGGGCGCCCCCGCTCGAGAGGCCGAACGATGGCTCAGAACTCCGCCCGCACCTACCTCGTGATCAACGAGGAAGGCGAGGACCCCACTCCGTTCCGTCACGTGGCCCCGGCCGGTGCTGTCGTCACCGTCCGCGTGGACGGCCGCCCCGCCCGCGTCAAGCTCACGGACACCCCGCTGCCCGGGCGCGGCAACGTCTTCGGCGCGGAACTCCTCGACCGTTACCTGTAGCCGGAGCGCCTGGTGGCCCCGCCCGCGACCTGCGGGGCTACCAGCGCGGCCAATCCACCCTGCTGGGTCTCCCCGGCCGTCCTGGACGGCTCCGAGGCGCTCCCGTGCGCCGTCCGCAACCCGGGCTGAGGCCACTGGTACGTCAAGACAGTGACGTTCGTGGATCCGTCGAGGTCCACCTCGACCTGGTAGCGCACCGTGCCGTCGGACCAGTCCTGGCGGGCCACGACCTTCGCGTACCGCCACCGCCCGGCCGACCGGACCCGGAGCGCCGGACGGTCGCCGCGCGGCCACACCCACACCGTGGGCCGGGGCCCGTCCTCCGGCCGCCACGGCGCCGCCGGCTGCGCCTCCGGAATCGTGCTCATCCCTTGAGCGTAAACGGCCCGCCCCGGCAGCCCGTCCGGCCCCGGGCGACACAAGGCGTCGGCGTCCGCACGATGCGCATCCTCACTCCTCGAGCCGAAGGCCCATGCCGTGAAGACCTCGCCCGTATCGCCCGACCGCACGCTCCGCCTGGCCGTCGTCATCACCTGTCTCGTCATCTTGTTCGTCTGCCTGGTCGTGCAGGCCGCCCGCGCCTTCGACGACGACCAGGCCGCGCCCCGCGGCGTGTGCCCCGCGGTGTCCGTGACCCCGCTCAACCCGGCGACGTGCCAGCTGTACAGCCCCGGCACCGTGCCCGCCCCTGTTACCAACGATTCCAGGAGCAGCGCCCAGAAGCCCCGGCAGCAGGCCCCCGCGGCGAAGGCCCCCGCGCCGCCGGTGAAGGCCCCGGCGCCGCCGGTGAAGGCCCCGGCGCCGCCGGTGAAGGCCCCGGCCGCGCCGCCTCGTCCCGCCCGCTGAGCAGCCCCCAGGCGCCCGCGACACAAGACGCCCGGGTCGTGCACGGTCCGCCGGTCCAGTACCTCGCACGGAAGGTCTCCCCTCATGCCTGTTCAGCCCCTCAGCCCCCGCCGCCAGGCCCTCATTGCCGTCGCCGTGGTGATCGCGGCCGTGGCTGTCGGTGCGGTCTGCTTCACGCTCGGCGTGATCTACGCCAACGACGGCAGCTCCACACCGGGCCCGACCCCGACGACGAGCAGCCCCGCCACGAAGCCCCCGACGACCAGCCCCACCACACCCGGGGAGCCGTCGGCCACGCCGTGCGCCGACTGCGGTGTCTCCGAGGGTGGCACCAGCGGGGGAAGCGACCCCGACCCGCAGCCCTCCGGCGGCCCTGCGGGAGCCTCCAGCGGCACCGGCGGGGGGTTCTTCGCCGGCTCCGGTGCATGACCCTGCTCCCGCGCTCTCCCTGATGCTGCGCCCCGGCCGAACCACGGTCGGGGCGCAGCCGTTTCCACCCCTCCGCGTGGAAGGTGTGGGCAGGTCGCCGGGGGTGCCCCGGCACGTCCGGAGCGGACGTAAGGGTTCCACTGCCGGCATGGTGCGCGCCTTGCCCGCGCCGCGTTCCCCCAGCCGCACCAGGCGGCACCGCGCCGCGGGCGGAGAGGAGCACCGTGCAACCGCACGTGACCCAGGCACTACACGACTGGCGTGGGGCGTGGACCGTCCACGAACGCGCCGCGCAGGACGCGTTCACCGCGGCGTTCCCCGCCCTGGACGAGTCCGATCCCAGATGCCGGTGCTACGGGCCGACCCTGCGCTGGGACGAGCCGGGAGAGGGGGAAGGGAAGGTCTGCCTCGACGACCACGGGCGCGCCACGCTCGAGTTCGAGCGCGTCCCAAGGGCTGCTGTCGGCGCCGCCATGACGGAGACGTGGGGTAGTGGCTGGTTCGACGAAGGCGACGCCGGCTTCGCCAAGGCCGAACCCGGCCGGTACTTCTACGACGACGAGACCAACTACTCCGAGTTCGAGTTCGACGTCCTCGACGACGGCACCGTGACGTTCGGGATCTCCTACGTGAAGATCGAGGACATCGTGGTCATGCTCGACGCCCTCGAGCGGGGTCTCGCCGCACTGCGCCCAGCCTGACCCGGCAGAGGTGAGCTGACGTGTTGCCCCGGATCCGCATCACGTCACCGGGACCTGCCCGGCACAGCGCGCACTGCAGCTGACAGCTGGCCCGCGCGCAGAGAACGTAAGGCCCCGCGAGGATGTGCTCCTCGCGGGGCCTTACGTGCGCCTGCCGAGACCGCCACCGCGCGCAGCGCCGGTCTCGGCTTCACGTCACTTGCCGGTGCTGCTGGTGTCCGCTTTCCGCCCGCGCTGAGTGATCCGCGCGGCAATGATCGTTGCGGCGGCCGAGAGCACGGCCGGGATGGTGGCCACAAGGATGGTCTGCATGTTTTCCCCTCGGTTTCCGGAGTGCGGTATTGCGCTCCGAACGGCATCTTGCACACTCCCGAGAGATGGCGGGACACCCTTCCCGTTGGGCTATTTTCCCAGGTCAGAGTCCTCAAAAGGTTCAGGGGTGAGTGTCACTTCCTGGTGGGGTTTCGCGGAGTTTCCGTACAGGATCGGGCGCCATTTCCACGTAGCCCGAAGGCAGTCGACGGCGTCACCGGCTCGAATGAGACGAAGCGTCTCCGACGGACGCCGCGCAGCCCTACCGGGTTTCGGCCGTCGACGCTGTCCGATTCCGATCCCGGCATCTGCGCAGTGCAGAAGCCGGATTGCGCAAGGAAACCCACTCCCCAACATGGCTCAAACAGGCGTCACCGTGGCCGAAACTCCCCTTTGGCCCAGTTCCCGTCACTCTGCGAGGACGGCGGTCGTTCCCCAGCAGGGCCGCGCGGAATGTCTGCGGGGCAAATCCGAGAGGGAGTCTCATGCTCGACCTCGTTGACGGCGCATCCGCCGCGCAGATTGATCGCGTCGGAAAGATCTTCCTCGCGGACAAGGTGCGAAGGTCCGTGACATTCGACTTCCTGCAGGACAAGGGGCCGAACCGGCATCTGTGGGTGACGTGTCACGAAGGGCTGTGGTTCGAGGTCGTCACATGGCCGGGCTGCCTCACCTTCCACGGCACCGTGGGCGGCTACGTCTTCCGGCGCTTCCAGGACGACATTCTGAGCGCCTTCCAGGGGCAGATGGAACCGGACCGGTGGGCGGGCTTCCTGGCCAACGGCCGGGACTCCGTCCTCGTATATGCGGGGGCGGACCGGGCCACCGGCTACATCCGGGACGCGGTGAAGGCGGCAGAGGAGCAGTACCCGGACCTTGCCGAGCAGGTCGAGGCGACGTTCTTCTCCCCGGACGCCTCCGCCGACCTGAAAACGGCAGACGGGATCCTGGCGTCCGCAGCCGCGTTCGAGCACGACGCCTTCCGCTTCGACACAAGTGACTGGGACCTGTACCAGTACGACGCCCGGTACCTGTACGCCTGCCACGCCGTGGCCTGGGCAGTGGAGGAGTGGAATGCACGCCGGCCGGTCACCGCCCCCGTGTAGGGCACGCGTTCGTCGCCGCCTGGCACCGGCACCACAAGCCGCCCGCGGGCTCGATATTCAACGTCGGCGCGGCCGACCAGACCGGCGTGCTGCGGGCCGTCGCCATGGTGGGGCGGCCGGTAGCCCGTCACCTGGACGACGGGCAGACCCTCGAGGTCACCCGGACCGCGACCGACGGTGTGCGCAACGCCAACAGCCTGCTGTACGGCGCAGCGTGGCGGGCGGCCAAGGCGCTCGGGTACACCCGGCTGATCACGTACACGCAGGAAAGTGAATCGGGCGCCAGCCTCCGCGCGGCCGGCTGGACCGTCGTGGCCCGGCGACCGCCGCGGCGGGGATGGGACTGCCAGAGCCGCCCCCGCAGCGGCAACGGCACGGACGGTGTGGCCCGCACCCTGTGGGATGCACGGCCCGCCGTGGGGGCGTCAGGACACTAAGCGCCGTCGCTGTGCATGGTCCGGCTCTCGCTCCGGGGGCGCTCACCTGGGCCGCGCTCCCCGCGGTCCGGCCCCCGGGGCAGTCGAGGAGACCAGTGCTGTGAAGGCACGACGACGAACCGGCCCTACCGAGGCGGTGAAGGTGATCGTCTACGACCGCGACGGCGGCGCCTGCGTCCGATGCGGAACCCGGGAAGGCCTGACGATCCACCACCGCGTGAACCGCGGTATGGGCGGTGCCCGGGAGGAGTGGATCAACCAGGCCCACAACCTGCTGCTCGTCTGCACGGTGTGCAACTCGTGGTTCGAGGACAACCCGCGGGAGTCGTATGCGGCCGGTTGGAAGGTGCGTCGGCCGCAGCTCCCGGGCGAGGTCCTCGTGCGGTACCCCGACGGTAGCGAGTACCGGCTCACCCCGGACGGCGTCCGCTGCACGACCGCGGCAGCCGCCCGATGAGGCGCCGACTGTGGGGTGCCAGGGGCCGGGAGACGTACGTCCCGGTCGAGCGCAGCAAGCGGGCCGCCCGCGGCCGCGCGCTGACGGGGTCGGAGCCGGGATGGGTTGCCTACGGCGTCGCCGGAGTCGTCGAGGCCATGCTCGACTTCCTGTTCTCCTGGGGGCGGCGATGAGGCGCCGCCGTCAGTGCCCGGCATGGTCCGGGTTCGCCGTTGGTATCCAGTGCGCGCGTCTGGCGAAGCACGACGGTCTCCACGGTGCTTCCCCGAGCGCAGACTACGGCCGCCACTGGTCGTGGCCGGACGACGACCCTGACCACCTGGACGTGCTGCCGGGCACCGTGTGGTTCCAGTCGCCCGCTTCCGTGGCCCACTCGAGGACGTTCCGTGTCGGCGAGTGGGCGGGGCGGGTGGTCGGGGCCGCCGCGTTCTGGTACCTGTTCGGCCCGATCGACGCCGCGGTGTACTTCGGGCTGGATCTGCTGCTGTCGGTTCGGCGGCCGCACTTCGTCGACGTCGGCCGGTTCACCGCCGGCGTGTTCCTCGTCAGCCGCAGGAACTACCCGCCGATCTTCGCGATCGGCTTCACCCGGTACGGGCCGGAAGCCAACGCCGAACGGAGCGGCCTGCAGGTCATCCTCGGTCCGGTGTCGCTCATGGTGTGTGCGCTGCTCCCCCGGAAGGACTGGGCCGACTACCAGCGGCGGAAGGCCGAACGCGCGGCGCAGCGGAAGGGCGGTGTCCGGTGAGTCCCCGCATCACGATGCAGCGCCGTGTGCGTGCCCCTCGAGGCCTGCGCCTGGGCCCGTTCCTTCTGTGGGTCACCCGGATCCCCCAGGCCCCGAACCTTGGCTTCGGGCGGATCGCGACGACGGACACCCCCAGCAACCCAGCCACCGGTCAACAGATGGCTCGGGACGCGAATGGGCGGGTCCTCGTCGTCAGGGGTGTCGCGTTCGCCGTGCTCCGCTGCAGGTCAGTGCTTGTGCACGGAGGGCGCCTCTGACAGGGGAATTTACTTTGGTGTACTGTTCTGGCCGATGTGGTGGCATGGGGTTGCCCCAGCCGCCGCCACGGCGCAGAACCGCGCCGAAGCAGGACGGAGAACAGCCGCCATGGCAAAGGCTGGAATCAAGTACGGCAGGCGCATCGCAGCCCCGGACTACGCCCGGATCGCGGAAGACGCCGAGGACTCGGTAATGCGGGCTCTCGGGGTCAAGCGGCCCGAGGACCTTGTCGCGAAGCCGCCCGCGGACCTGGTCGTGGCGGCTGCCGAGGTTGTCCGCCAGGCTGACGCCGAGATCGCCGTGCACATCGACGAGCGGGACCATGCGCTCGCGCACCTCTGGTTCTACGAGCAGCGCCTGGGCCTGGCCGTCACCGCGGGTCTCGCGCAAAGCGGGTACCGGCAGGCCCTGGCGAAGCTGATGTTCGGCGACAAGAAGCACCTGCTGCCGGACGTCCCGACGAACGAGGAGCTCGTCCGGGCCGCCGAGGAGGCGGGGATCGAGCGCGTCGACAATGCGGAGGCGCAGCTCCTGGAGACCGCCCCGATTGTCTACGCGGCGCGGGCCCGCCGGAACCTTGCCGTGCGCTACATGCAGGAGGCCGTGTTCGCCCTGTCGGAGCCGCCCTACAAGTGGAAGCCTGGGCAGATCGCCGAGCACGCTGGCGTCGCCCAGTACCTGATCTACCAGCACCGCACCGCCGCTCGTAAGCGCCGCGGTCTGTAAGTGCCTGTTTCTGAACCAGGGCTCGACGGCTTGGCCGCATGACTACCGTATGTTGCATGACGATTGACAGTAAGCTTCTGGTCCTCGACTTGATCGCCCGGACGGAAAAGGCCGTCGAGACCGTCGCTCACCTCGCGGTAGACAGCGGAATCACCTTCCAGGTCGAGGACGTCGTGGATGCGGTGGAGAGAGACCTTCCCGCCGGCTACCCGGCGCCGACCGTCGGAGAGACCACGAGGCGTGACGTCATCACGCAGATGGCCCAAGGCATCCTGAGCGGGGACATCCACGAAGGAGCGTGATCCGATCGGCCGGGGCCGCCCTGGCGCTCGCCGCCGCCTTCCCCGACCTCAGCCCCGGCCGGATGATCCACGCCCTGGCGTGCCGTCATCTCGTCCGGACCGGAGATGACCGCCGGATCTTCCTCTACTTCGCCGCCGCCGACATCGAGCCGGACGGCGACTTCGACCCCGGACTAGTCGCGTTCACACGCCGAGAGGTAGAGCGGGTGCGGATGCTGGAATGGGAGATGACCGGCCAGCACATCGATGAGCGAGACGCCTTGGAGGCCGAGGCCCGCGCATCCCGCCGGCCGACCGGACCGGGCGACGCGGCCTGCCGCGTCTCTCAGAACTAGCCGGTTCTGAGAGGGGTTCTGCGAGAACCGACCTGGGGAAGCGCGCTCGGCGATGACCAGGAAGAACGCTTCTCACAACCGGTCGTATCTGCGAGAGCCGCAAACGGAACCATCGCTACCGTGAACCGCTGTTCCGTTGTTCCCCGATGCCGTGGTCGCACCGGAGACGGGTTTCCGGGCCCCGGTGACCGGGGCCCAGGAATCCGGTCCCCGGTGAAGCGGACTCCGGTCAACCGGGTTCCGGTCCCCTGGGCCCCTTTAGTAATAAGATCAAGTACCACCATCAAGTAACTTCCGATGCCTTCGCTTCGCTCAGGCATCGGCGTGGATCGGGCTTCTCTACGCTCGATCGCGGCCAAAGGCGCAGCAGCGGCCGGGCCGGGGTGTCACAGAATCCGGCGGGCGACGTTCTCTTCAGCATGACGACGCGAACGATGCTTCCGCCGAACCTGACCCGCCACTACTGGGATGCCCGCCGGGCCCTCCTGCAGGCCTCCGGTCGGGACATCGACCCCTGGTATCGGCTCACCCCAGGCACCCGCGCGGTCGCAGAAGCAGAGATGGAGCTCTTCCGCCAGGCGGTACGGGCAGCCGAGGCGGAGCAGGACCTCCTCGCAGCCCTCGATGACACGGCCGCCACCCCCGGCCAGCAGACCGCGGCCGCCCACACTCCGGCCGGCGAACCGGCCACAACCGTCGAGTCCACCTCGGAGGAATGCAGCTGCTCCGGCTGCTCCGCCGTCGCCACGTTGATGAAACTGACCGGAGCACCGGCCGACGTCCTCGAGCGCTCTGTGGGATGGCAAATACTCAGCAGTGGCCACGCTCCCGGTCCGGTTGCCTTTCGCGCCGTCCCGATCGAGGGCGGCGCCCCGACGCCCGAGGAACTGGAACGCCTCCGAACGAACGTCGTCGAGGCGATCACCCAGTGGGTCGCCGGTGGCCAGCCGCTCAAGGTCGTTCCGCCCCCGCCCACCTTCACGGGGATCTCCGTCTCGCACGGGGCCCTTGCCTACACGTACGACGACCTCAAGCGGGACATGGCCATGGTGAAGCACTTCACCGGTAGCGGGGGCATGTAACAAATTCCGGCCCCTGACGTACTACAGGGTGAGGCTGGCTCCTGACCCCGCACGCTCACGGGAAACGGCGCCCCAGCCACACCCCCCGGCCGGGGTGACGGCCCTCGCACACCTCCCCGGTGCAGGGCCTCACCCCGGCAACGACTTCCGGCACCAGGCCCACCCCCGCCCCCGTTCCCCGGGCGCGCCTCGCCTGCTGCCGGAACCCGCGGCCTGGCCGACGGTCTGGGCATGGACCCCGGCCAGGCCGCGACACTAGAACCCCGCGGACGGCACCTTCCCGCCATGCCCCGCACGCAGCCCCCACCCTCCCCGATGGTTCCCACGGCCAGAGAGCTGCGCAGAGGGCGTCAGCCGGGAGTCGTCTCCCGCGACGCGGGCAACGTCGCCGACATCCTGCTCCGGCTTCCCGCGGCCGCCCGGCGCAGCGCCTTCAAGCACGACATCACCGTCCGGGAGCGGCCCCACGTCATGCGGGAGGTCGAGCGGGCCACCGGCTCCATGTATGGGCTCTGGCACGACACGCCCTCCGGCTTCATCGAGGACGTCCTCGGCGAAAGCATCTGGAGCCGCCAGCGCGAGATCGTCGACGCGGTCCCCTACAACAAGCGCATCGCGGTCCCGGCAGGCTTCGGCGTCGGCAAGACGTGGATCGCGGGCCGGCTCGTCGCGTGGGCCGGGGCCGTGAACGCCCCCGGCACGATGGTCATCGTCACCACGGCGACCCGGTTCCGGCAGGTCCGAAACCAGCTCTGGCCCCACATCAGGAAGACGGTCGCCCGCGCGGGCCTGCCCGGATTCTGCGACACCACCCAGTGGAAGATCCCCGACCAGTGGGGCAACGACGTCATCGTCGCGTACGGCTTCACCGCGCCCGAGAACGACGAAGCGGCGATGCAGGGCATCCACGGCACGCCCAAGCTGCTCATCGTCGTCGACGAGGCCGGCGGTATCGCCCGCACGATCGGCAACGGCACGAACAACCTCCTCACCGGCGACGCAAGGATGCTGGCCATCGGCAACCCCGCGATGGACGACCCCCGGTCCTGGTTCGAGGGCCTGTGCGAGGAGGGCGAGGATCCCGAGGAGCGCGGCAGCGTCACCATCCCCATCGCCACGTTTGCCTCACCCGCCATCACCGGCGAGCGCGTCCCGTACTGCAACGACTGCCCCGACGGCGTGCCCCAGCACTCCCTCGCCATCCACCTGCCCGACCAGGAGTGGGTGGACCGCACGATCCGCGAGTACGGGCCCGATCACCCGTACGTCATCGCGAAGGTGCACGCCAAGTTCCCCAAGGGCGGCGGCGGCCTCACCATCCCCGTGACCTGGGTCGAGACGGCGCAGCAGAGCGACGACCCGACCGGGCCCGGCTGGCACCGGCTGTGCGATCTCGGCATCGAGGGGGAGACCGGCACCCACACCGTGAAGGAGGGCGCGTGGATCCGAATCGGCGTCGACGTCGCCGCGGACGGGGGCGACGAATTCGTCATCTCCCGCATCGTCGGAGACGCCATCGAGACCCGGTACTGCGCCTCCGGCGCCATCAACGACGACCAGGTCCTCCTCGCCGAGAAAGTCCTCGAGGAGATCAAGACCGCGGAGCGCCTCGCCGGTGTCCTGCGCTCTGCGCACCCCGTGCGCGTCAAGGTCGACAAGAACGGCATCGGCCACGGTGTCACCAGCATGCTGAAGCGGTGGTCCGAGACCGGCCGCCACAAGGCGACGATCGTCGGCGTCATGGTGTCCGAATCCCCCACCCAGGACGACCCGGGCGCCCAGATGCGCCCCTACCGCAAGCGTGACGAGATGTGGCTCGCCACCCGCGGCCTGCTACAGCCCGACCCGTCGACCGGCCTGGGACGGCTCCGCCTGCGCGTCGACCGGCAAACCGGCATCCAGCTCTCCACCCCCCGGCTGGGCTCCAACAGTGCCGGGTACAGCGTCGTCGAGTCGAAGAAGGCGATGAAGCAGCGCGGCATGAAGTCACCCGACCGTGCAGATGCGGCCCTCCTGACCGTGTACGAGCCGGAACCGATCAACCCGCCGCGGCGGCGTGGCCTACTCAACTAGGCCAGCGAGTCCCGAGCACCCCCCAGGACAGTGCAGTATCTGTTCCATGAGTTCGCCCGCTCTCCCCCTCAGCGCCAGCGGCGACCGCTCGACGCCGGCGGTCGCCCTCCGAGCCATTCCGTCGACAGCGCCCGCCCTGCGGGAGCTCGAGCGTGTCCTCGACGTCTTCCGCACGGTCAACCGCAGCAACAAGGACGTCGTCTCGGACTCGAGACTGCAGCAGATCGAATGGGTCGCCGGGGAGCTCGCCCTTGCCCTCCCGCTCGGGCTGACCGAGGCCGCGGACAGCTCCCTTGCCGAGCTCCTGGCCCCCGACGCCGTCTCCGCCTACCTCCTCTACGGCCGCGGCGGATACCTGCGGACCGCGCCGATCGTGGCGACCAACCCGACCAGCTACGACACCAGCGAACGCATCCGGATCTTCTGCCTCGAGGCCATCGCCCGCCAGGCCCGCCTCACCTTCACGGCCCCCGACCTGCCGCCGTGGCGGACCCGCCCCACCGTCTCCCCGCACCTGGCCAACCTGATCACCCAGCGCCTCGAGCATGACGCCGAGCAGTGGCACGAGACGGACCGGCCCGACACCATCGTCCGCGGCCTGGCCATGTGGGGCGTCATGCGGGATGTCCTGCCGCGCCTCGGCGAGCTCGAGGCCATGCTCCTCGACGACCTCACCCTGACCGACACCGACCGGAACCTGGCCCTGATCCGCCAGCCGCAGGGCGGGCTCCGCGGCCGCATGCCCGAACCAGAGACAGCCGGCCTGAGCGAGGGCACCGCCCGGCACCTGGCCGCCTGGCTCGACCGGCGCGACAAGCTGACCGGACGCCTCGAAGGCGGAACACCCCGCCACCTGTGGCTGGCCACCCCTCCCCACCCTGACGCCGGCGTCCCGATCCGCAGCCGCGGAATCAGCAAGTGGTACAAGAAGGTCGCCGACGCCGTGCAGATCAAGCAGGACGCCGACGGCACACCCGAGGCCGGCCTGGTGCCGACCAGGTGGGAGACGATGCGCCGCACACTCCTCGCCCAGCGCGAGGCCCTCGAAGCAACCACCTAGGACGCCCTCAGACGGCCCCAGAACGCTGGTACCGTCCCCGCATGAACCTCGCCCCCGCCCAGGCCCTGCCCGTGCCTCTCACGGCCGATGAGCAGGACACGGTGCGGCGTGCCGCGGCGGTCGCCGGCAGCAGCGTCGACGAGTTCATGCGGGCCGCCGTCCTTGCCGCGTCGGAGACCCGGTTCCTCATGGCGCTTGAGCGAGCCACCACGACCATTGCCGCCCGCGACACCACGGACGTCACGCAGCACGACTACGCGCCTGAATGAGCCCCCGCAAGACGGCCGCCGAGCGGATCGCGGCCGAATGGGCGGAGATCGCCGTGCACCGGCCGACGGTGCCGCGCGGCGCCGACTACCAGCGCAGGCCCATCGGCGGGCCCGCGGTCTGCCAGGACTCCGGCCGCTTCTGGACCCCCCCGCCACCACATGCACCGCGGCCCAGAGCGACCCTTCCACGGCCCCCTCACCGAGACGTGGACGCTCCCGGGCCGCGTGCCACGCTGGTACGCGTGGTGGCGTCTGTGGGGCGAGCAGGGCGGAACGTGCGCCACCTGCCCCGGGCCGGCCGAAGTCGTCGACCACTGTCACACCACCGGCCTTGTCCGCGGGCTGCTCTGCTACGACTGCAACCACAAGGAAGCGCTCCACGCCACCCGGGTGACGCTGGGCCTCCACACCACAGAACGGTGCTGGTTCCAGCCGTATTGGGAGCAGCCGCCCGCCGCCCGGTTCTCCTGGTACTGGCCCTACGAGCGGCGCTCGACGACGTCCGCCTTCCTCGTCGAGCCACCGGCGTGGGCCGCCGGCCGGGCGCACCAGAAACCGCGGTGCTCCCGCGCCTGCCCGACCGTGACCGGCAGAGCCCTCGCCGACGGCGTGCTCCTCGGCGGCCGCCGTCCGCCGCCCGGCGGGAAGACGCTTCGCCGACCGCTGCCCACCAGTTGGCTCGAGCACCACCCGCTGCGACAGGGACCGGTCACCCCGTTCCCCGGCGCCGTGTCACAGGCCGCCGATATCCTCCGCCCATGAGCACACCGCGCCCCTCGTCCCTGTTCGGCACCGTCGTCCTCACCGGGTGGATCGGCGAACACCCCGCTGATGGTGGCGACTTCTCCATGCTGATGGCCTACAGCCCCAACGACGGCGACCTCGGCGCCACCGCGGGACTTGCCGCACGCCGCGAGCTGGTTGCCGGCTGGGGCATGAAGGTGGGGGGCTTCGTCGAGAACCCGGTCATCCAGGGGACGCCCGTCACCGCCACGCTCGAGGGAATCACGGTGACCGTGACGGGCTTCCCCGGGCTGGACCTCGTACGCCCCACCTCGCGGGAGTGGGCGGAGATCGCCCTGCAGCGCGGTCAGATCTTCCTCGCGTTCGCCACCAGGGCCGCCCCGCCGAACCTGAGCGACAACCGGCTCATGCAGTTCGTCCAGGACGACGAGACCATCCAGAGCACCGTCTCGATGCTCATCCCCGTGCACTGACCTGCCGGTAGGGCCCGGCATCGACGGGGGTACGACACCGGGCCCTGCACACAGCCTATTCGTGACTGACACCTGATTCCGTACGAAGGGCACGAAATGACCGACAGGCCCGGGGCTGATCGCCTCGACCTCAACGCTGAAGATGCTCCGTGGCTGCAGGCGCTGGTCAGCCGGGTCTACGCCGCACAGCAGAACGGCGACCAGGACGAGGCTGACCGGCTGTTCGCATACGCCCGATCCGAGGGCAGTGAGCCACTCTCCAGACTTGCCGAGCAGCTCCTCGAGGGCCTGGCCTCCCGCGACAAGGCGGAGAGCAAGGGCAAGCGGATGAAGCCGCAGAACATCAGCGCGGCCCCGGCCGACCAACTCATCTGCGACTTCTGCACGAGCACCGGGCCCACTGCGTACTACGAGGTCACCGAGTTCAGCATCGGCGGCCCCGGAGGCAGCTTCCTCTCCGGGGACCGCTTCTACGCCTGCGCTCGCTGCCGGGAACTCATCGACGCCGGCGACTGGAAAGGCATGCGCGCCTGGATCGGCCCACAGCAGTACAGCATGGGCCTGCGCATGCTCCTCGTCGGCTTCAAGCAGCACCGCAAGGGCGACGCCGTCGACTTCGAGCCGGGCACGAACCCCGAACTGAACCGCTGAGTGTTCAACGGGCAGATCCCCGCCTGCCGACGTACCGTCACCCTGGGCATGCCCGCATCTGACAGGACACGGGCTGGCGGTTCCGCGTTCCATTCGCACGTTGCGCGGGGCCGCCCCTTCCACCGGCGCGTCCCCGCCCCATCTCGCTGCTCCTGAGCTGCTGGACGACGCCGTCGCCCGTCGGCCGCAAGGCGCCCACCGGATTCACTCCCTCCGACCGGGTGGCGGATGCTCCAGTCACGCCCCGAATGTCTCTGCCGTTCGCTACAGTCGGGTCTGCGGTCACCACGGTGACCGTGGGCCCGGCTCGTGGCCCGGTGCGTTCGGCCCAGACTGGACGCGCACGCCGAAGGTGCTCCGCGCCGAGCCACCCTCCCCACCGCTTCGCCTTCGCTGGTCTCGCTCTTGAGCGGCACTGGTGAGTCTGGGATCACCGCAGCCGCGGGAAGAGCTTGAGATGCCGAAGGACCACGCGCGCAAGAAGGCGCTCACCACCCTCAAGGACGCGTACGGCGTCAAGCACGCCGACGCCATCGCGCTCCTGGACCACCCCGACGCCGACGAGCAGGAGACCCTGGAGCGGTACCTGTTGGAGTACACCGACATCAACACGTACCGCGAGGCCGTCGACTACCTCCGCAAGGAGCAGGCCGACCCGCGCAACCAGATCATGTGCGACAAGTGCGACTGGACGTACGGCATGATCTGCCCCGAGTGCCCCGGGTGCGGCTGCTACAACGGCCAGTGCTCTGGCTGGCGGCACACCGAGTTCCAGGCCGAGATGGACGCAGCGACCGGGGAGTCCAGCGACTACGACCCCAACGCCTGCGAGGAGTGCGGGGCCGGTGGCGGCGGCGACCCGTACGGCGAGTGCTGCTGTTACGAGGACGACGAGGACCAGGCCGCGTGAACACCGCGACCGACTTAGAGGCCGCCACACGGGCGATGGGCCGGGGCCTGGCCCTGTTCCGTCTGCCCGCCGGCGGCCGAGTTCCCGCGCCCGGCTGGCACGCGCAGGCGACGACCGACCCGGCCGCGCTCGTGCAACTGCTCGACGGCGGCGCGAACGTGGGCGTCGGCTGCCGGGCCTCGCGCGTCGTCGCCCTGGACCTCGATGTGCACGAGGCCGACGGCCCGGCCCGCAACGGCATCGAGACCCTGCGGACGCAGCTTGACATCCGGGGCCTGGCCGACTGGCCGGAGACGTTCACCGTGATGACTCCGCACCAGGGTCTGCACCTGTACTTTCGAGTGCCGGCGGACTGCGTCATCGGCAGTGTCTCCGGTGGGCGGTCGCCGCTCGGGCCCGGGATCGACGTCCGCGGCCCCGGCCGCCGTCGCGGCGGGTACCTCGTAGGCCCCGGCTCCATCGTCGGCGGCCTGCCGTACCTCATCGCCCGGGACGTGCCCGTGGCACCGCTCCCGGACTGGATTGCAACTCTGCTCACCCCGCAGGAGGGATGACCCATGACGACGTACGAGACCACGGCCGTGCCCGGCCAGCTCACGCCGCCCGCGCCGCTGGACCCGCCCGCCGTGCACCAGCTCGCCCGGCACGCCCTGGACGTGCTGATGCCCGCGGCCGTCGGCACCGGAGCCGAACCGCTTGGGGAGGCCGCCGCACAGCTCGCCATTGCACTGTGCGCGTTCGCCCGACTAGTCGAAGCCGACGCCAACGACCAACTCTCCGAGGGCGAGGACGTCGTGGGGCGGCTGCGCCGGGCCTCGCTCCACGTCCACGAGCACCTGGTCGCGAAGGTGCCGGCCTCCGAGTTGGAGGCCCGCAACGTCGGGCTGGTCGACAGCAACCTGGAGGAGGGCCTGCCAGTGGTCGGGTCGCTGTCAGCCGAGCTGCTGCTGGCGGGCGGCCGGTCCGCCACGGTCCGACTCACCCACGAGGACGCGCATCAGGAGGTCGAGGTCGGCGACGGCCGCACGGCCCGGCTCCCCGCCCCTGACCACCTGATCGTCCGCAACGGGCTCCACGATCTGGCGCGGATTCTCGCGCCTCTTACCCGGGAGAGCCCGCAGTAAAGGAGACCACCGCACGACCCGAGGTGCCGCAGCCTGACCTGTTCGTGGTCGTTGCACGACGCCTCCGATCCTTCAGGTCGTTGGCGCGCAGGACGCGCGCCCGTTCGCCGATGACGGTCCGTACCGGGCAGCCCGAGACACAAGGGCTCTCGCCCGTGCACGGTCTCCCATGCCGAGCCCACCCGGGGCTCGGCGGACTGGGAGGACACCCACATGCAGACGCCCACCGAGCTTGAGATCGCCGTCTTCCGTGAGGGCGGTGACCCGGAGAAGGTCCGGGTTTTCGTCACCGTGGCGATCAGCGACGTGCAGCCCGGCATGCTCGACCTCGACCCGGCCGAGCGTGAGGCGGTGCTCCAGGGTGCCCTGGACGGTATCCAGGGCACCCTTCCGGAGGAGCTGGACACCCAGGCCGTCATGACGCGTACTGAGCTCGTAGAGCTCGTCTGACGGCCCGACACCAAGGGTGGGCCCCCGGCGCGAAGCCGGGGGCCCACCCGCTCCGCGAGATGAGCGATTTGCCGAACAGCGACGCTTATCTAGGGCGCAAGCCGCTTCGCGCAGGTCAGGCGACATGATGCGCTGTCAGGCATGTGAGTTAAGTGAGACGTTGGAGACGGTTCGGCCGAACCGTCTCCCGGGCCACTATGCCCCTTTGTCAGGCTGAACCTGACAAGCGGGCATAGTGTGGAGACATGACCGATGTGAAGCCCAAGAAGCCCCGGCTGTCGCCCCGCGACGAGGCGGTAGTGGCTGTCGCCGAGTCCGCCCGCGTCGTCGCCGAACTCGCACGCGGCCTTGTGCCCGCCATGTACGAGGAGCGTCGCTCCGATCCGGCCTGCTACCTGCGCGACGTCCTGACGATCCGCGACAAGTTCCTCCCCACCCTCCTCGCGCGCGCGGTGATCGCCAGCCGCGAGTGCGGAGCGACCTGGGAGCAGATCGGCGAAGCTGCCGGGATGACGCGCCAGTCGGCGCACGAGAGGTGGGCACCGCATCAGGCGGCGTGGGAGGCAGACGGCCGGCGGGGGTTCAGCCCGGGCGAACCCGTGGACGCGCTGCGGAGCGCGGCCCGGCTGGACGACTGGTACGCCCGCGGCCGCGACGGCAGCGACAGCATCGTCACCGGCCCACGCGGGTACCGCGCGGTCACCGACGGCCTGGACGCCACAGACCAGCCCGAGCCGGAGTGGGAGGAAGACCGTCCCGAGCGGCCGGCGACCGTGGCAGCGATGCGCGCCGCGCTCGCCCACTACAGCGGCCACGAATGGGGCGATCGGCCGCTGCGGTACCTGCTCGCGTTCCCACCGGTGGATCTTCTGGCCGACGCGATGGAGTGGGGGTGGTCGGATGCGCGCGTACGCGAACACCTCGTTGACGCCCTGGCCCGGCTCCTGACGTACGGTCGCCACGGGTGGCCCGCCGACGGGGACGACATCTCCCGCGACCTGGTGCTCGCGGAGATGATCGCGGGCGACCGCAGGTACCCCTGACCGAACTGCCGCACATACATGCCTGAACGACCCGGAGATACAAGACGTCGCCCCCGCTTCGAACCGAAGCAGGGGCGCTCTCGTTTCCGCACCTACTTGACGGGGTGCGCGTCTATCCAGTCCCTCAGCTTGTGAGCGGATCCGAACACGTCAGGCCGGTTCGTCACCCCGGGCACGACACCGCGGTCCTCCCCCACGGCGACGCCGGCCTCCATCTTGTCGATCAGCGCATACGCCTCGGTCCAGAACTCCGCCCCCACGGACTTCTCAGCGTTCATCGCCTTCCGCAGAGTGCGGGCGGGCTCCATCAGCTCCTGCATCTGCTCCCAGCACGTCCCCGCCTCCTTCTCAGGGCACCCGCCGGCAAGATCCTGCTCCGTCACCGCGGCCTGGAACTCAGTGCTGGCCTCATCGAGGCTCACCGCTTCCGCCCGCGCCTTCGGCTTCGCGTCGGCTTTGCTGTCCGAGCTGCAGCCGCTCGCGGCCGCCACGGTGACGCCCAGGATCAGCGCGCCGACCGTTCTCCCCCACACATGTCTCCCCATGACGCGGGATCATCGCACGCCGTGCCGGCGCGAACACGGGAAGGGGCCTGAACCCGTACGGTTCGGCATGGAGTGCGCGGGGTGACGTCCAGACAGACGCTGGAGACATGGCTCCTGCTGCGAAGCTCGTTGTGTACGCCCCGGACGAGAACGGTTGGCGCCGGGTGCGGTACGACGGCACCGCCATAGGGATCGCGTACCGCCCCGCCGACATCCGTGTCTTCCTCGCCACGGCCGGCCTGGACGACGCGGACAGCGTCGACCTGACAGACCCCGACTTCGTGGAGTGGCGGGGCGGCGGCCCCGAGGAGTGGGAGCCGTCACCATAGACCCCGCGATGGCCGCTGAGCCCAGCCGATCGCTACCGCTCTGCCTTCGGCTCCGGGGTGTTCTTCTCCGTCGCCGGGAGCTTGATCTCCTCGGTCTTGTCCCACCAGGCGTAGGACCACTCGTGCTGAATCGTCACCCTGTCGGCCCACGGAAAGACGCGGCTGGCCAGCGCAACCACCGCGGCGCTCAGCGCCTTCACGGCTTCATGACGACGTTCATTCCGGATGTTCGAGCGTAGGCCGCGTGGCACATGGAACTCGAACGTCAGCCGCAGAACCCTGGGCACGTCGCTATCAGATGGCACTGGTACCTCCCCTGTCGTCGGAAACAGCCTCCATAGTGCCCGACTTCTCAGGGAGATTGGACGTTCTCGGCGAGATGCGTCAACTCTGTACTGCTGTGAAGGGGTGGGTGCCCCTGTTCTCGACGAGAGGAACTACCTGAGCCCGTGAGGTGTGGCGCAGTCGTACGTGTCGCACCAGACGAGTTGGAAGCCGGAGCGGTCGAGAAGGGACTGGTGCCACCCGCCCGGGTCGTTGCCCGCAGCGGCGTTCGGCGATTTGGACTCGTCGTAGTGGCCGGGCTCCAGCGAGCAGTGCACTATGCCGGCGAGGGCGTGCAGGGCTGTCGCTGTGCACGCGCTGCACGACGGACACAGCACAGGGCTCGGTGAGGGGACCCAGGGGGCCATCGTGTTGGGCACCACACCGCTCCCCAGGCACTCCGTGCATGGGGAGGGCTTGGGAGGCTCGGTGACCGGAGGGAACGCCACCCCGACCGCCACCAGATCCTGGTGCCGGTCGGACGGGCCGATCGCGTCGACCTGGCAGTGCAGCGTCATGGTCCGCCACCCCTCGAGGGGCAGTGTGGAGGGGAGCTCGCCGCCGAGTCGCGCGGCCAGTTCCTCAAGGGTGACTTCGTCCTTGCCTGGGCGCGGCACACCGGCATTCCGAGGTTGCTCGAGGCTGTCCTGGGCGAGGCACTGCACGGCGTCCCAGAACGAGCGCGCGGCTTCGTCCGGCCCGTATCCCTCTCCCAGCTCAACCCGTCCGTCGGGATGGATCGTGACCAGCGGTCGCCCGTTCCGGTCCGGGATACGAAACGTGAACGAGGTGATCGGCTCGGCCGCACAGAGCGTGGCGTAGTCGGTAGTCGGTACGCCGCCGATACCGCGCGACTCTCCCACGGTGAACGCGTTCACGAGACGTCACCCCAGTAGCCGGGCAGCTCGACGACGTCGATGCCCTCCCGCTGCGAGAGCCGGTTCACACTCGGATCGGCGCTCCACACTGAAAGGCTGCCGAACTGGCCGTGAGCAGCGCGCAGCCGTTCACGTTTCACCACGGCCCCCGGCCGGAAGTCGTTGCGGGACCGCATCAGGAGGAGCCTGGCGGGCACTCCGTTCCGGCTGAGCCACGTTGCGACGAGCTGCTCCAGGCGCCGGTCCCCGCCCGTCATGACGAGTACGGCCTTCCCGCTCCTGCTGGCGCGCCGGGCGGCGGCCACGACATCGCGGTTGGGCGGACAACCCAGCATCGCGGAGTGGAACCGAGACGCGTCAGCCGCCAGGTGATGGATGGTGGAGACGTTGATGAGGCCGCCCTCGAGGTCGAACGCCACGGCGGCGGTCCTGGGCGGGGCAACTGCGGTGGTCACACGCTCTCCTCGTTGTAGATGCGGATCATCCGGAGGGACTTCTCCCTGCACACTTCGCACGTCTTCACGCGCCGGTCCCCCGTGCCGCAGATGGCCGCGGCCAGGGCGTTGGCGGCCCCGGTGGAGGTGATGCGGAGCAGGGTGCCGCTCTTCTTGCTGCAGGAGGCGCAGGCCTGCGCCTTCCCGGGACGGGTCCCACACGCGACCAGGACCAGGCGCTGCTCGAGCTCGAGAGGGCTGGGTGCTTCGGCGACGGCGGTCATCGGTGGCAGTCCTTCGGTGCGCGTGACTTGTGGTGGGCGATCGTCTGCAGGTCGCCGGGGACCTGCTCGTAGGCGGTCATCAACTGGCAGGCCGTGCAGCGACGTGCCAGGTAGATCCGTGAGGACGAGGCCTGGCGGCCCCGGGTCAGCTCTCCGTGGGCGGGGTCTCCGCACCACTCACATGACGGGTCGAAGTGGGAGATGACCGGGGCCGGCTTCCAGGGTGCCCAGGTGATCGGGCTGCCAGCGTGGTCGGAGGGCAGGGGCGCCTCCGTGTACGTGGGCAGGTCCGGGACGGCCCACAGACGGCGAGGACTGTGCTCTGCCGCGGGCTCGGGAAGAACGTCGGCCACGCCGGCGGGTACGAGACGGGGCTTCTCCGGCTCCGGCTCTCCGCGCAGGGACCGAAGGCAGGCCGGGCAGATGCTGGACTCTGTCACCGGCCCGTCCCACGGCCTTACGCCCGGCGCCCGCTCGGCATCCGGTTCGCACTCCAGGGGCACCGTGAACACCGGCATCGTGGGGGCTGTAACGTCCTCCCCTGCGACGTGCAGGAGCGGACGGCCCGCAGCCCGCAGCACCAGGCGCCCATCCCACTCGGCAGCGGCCGGTGCCTCGACGGCGAGAGCACTCACGTTTCCTCCCCCGGAGCAACATTCAGGAGAGCACCGGAGACCGCGGCCCACATGTTCGCCAGGCCCATGCGGGCGTCCCGGTCCCTCTCATGGGTGGTGACCTGCGAGAGCATGAGCGCCACGTGTGCCTGCTGGACGGGATCTCGAGAACCTGCGAGCTGCTCGGCCGTGGCGCGTTGAGCGACCGCCGCCGCGTGCGCGGTCTCCGCGCTCGTCGCCCACACCGCGGCCTGCCGTGCGGCCCCGGCCGCCTCGGCGCTCATCGGACACGCGCCGTCAGAAGAGGTACCAGGCCGGTGGTCTGCGAGCTCTCCCGGTACCGCGTGCGGCGCGCGGCGTGCACGCTGCGCCGGGCCAGGCACAGAGTGCCGGCGGGGACGTGGCAGGTGTCGCACGGCATGGAGTAGGGGCCGTGCCGGAACCGGGCCTGCGTCGCGTGCGCGGCGTCGTGTGCAGCGTCGGCAGCCCTGGACGGGGTGAGTACGGATATCACGCGCGCTTACCTTTCCGGCCGTCGCCCTTCACCGGGGGCGTGTACGGCTTCCACTGGATCGTGCCCTCCTCGACATGGCCCTTGGCCCGGGTCTCGCCCGTATCGTCGTCGCGGAGGTAGTTCTCCCAGAACGTGACCCGGCCCTGAGCGGCGCTCGGCTCCGCATACGGGCCCTCGTAGTCGCGGTGGGGCGTGGCGCCCTTGGCCGGGACCTCTGTCCAGTCGATGACAGCCCGGTACACGGCGCCGTGATCAGCCTTGATGTTCCGCGCCATCACGCACCGTCCTGGCTGGACTCGTTGCCGAGCAGGTGGGGGCGGGAGCCCTCGGCCGGGAAAGGCCGGCCGCGGTCAAGGATGTACTCCCACCTGCTGGAACGCGGGTTCGGCTCTTTGAGCCGCTTGTAGTACGCCGTGCCGTACTCCAGGTTGGTGCTGTCCCCGCGCTCCGTCGGCAGCTCGAGCGCCAGCGGCGGGCCGGGCCGGGTATCGGGCTCCTGCGGCGCCTTCGGCCCCCACAGGGCGATCACAACACCCCTGTGCGGGCCCTCGCACAGACGGACCTCGTGGAGCTCCTGGTGGTCGCCTTCCACCATGGACGCGTCGCGCAGACTCCGCGCCCAGGTGTTGACCTCGGTAGCTGTCGGCGTGGGGAAGTAGTCGAGGATGCTGCGTACCGCGGCCACCATCGTGAGCAGCTCGGTGTACGCGGCGATGGGGAAGCCGTCGGTCCACTGGTCCCTGAGTAGGGAGCACGCGGCCTTGTCGGCGGTCTCAGCGAGGTGGAGGTCGACGACGTCGCGGTCGAGATGCGTACCGCTGCGCGCGTGCGCGGCGCGGACCAGGTCGACGAGGTGCTCCCGGCTGACGGACGGAGGGATGGGCGTGCCGTCACTGGTGAAGAGCTGCAGGCGACCGGCGGATTTTTTGCTCATGGAGGGGCATCTCCTGGCGTGAGGTAGGGGTGAGGGCCGAAGCCCTCACCCCTGGAGTACGTTTTTCAGCGATTTCTGTTACAGCGGACGTCCGCCGGGGCGCGAAATCTGCTGTTCTGCCTGGTCAGGTGCCCTGAACTTCGACGATCACCAGGGACATGCGGGCGTAGCCCGTGGGGACGGCGGACCCCATGGCGGGGTTCGGGCCCAGCAGGTGCGTGTGGTCGTCATCGGGCAGGAGATGGCGCTCGAGGGGGCGGCGCGGGTTCGGGGTGACGAGTCCGTCGATGTAGGCCTTCGCGGTCGGTGACCAGTTCCCGGGGTCACGTGACCGTTCGATCGAGCGGGGGTGCAGCACGTAGAAGATCGCCGCTCGCTGGAGCTTCGGCAGCCGCTCGGCGTGGGCCATCTGTACGGCGTGCTCCCGGAGTTGCTTCCGGATGGTGTGCTCGGGCCGCCAGTGGAGCCGCAGATTACTGGTCAGCATCTGTTCTACGTACGGCATGAGCAGCGTCCAGGTGCGCCCCACGCCTTCCAGGCCAGCGAGCAGCGGTGCGAGCTCGGGCGGCTCCGGAACGGAGGGCAGGCCGGGGTGCTTCTTCTTCCTCGCCGGCTTCTTCGGTGCTGGGGCGGGGGACTGTCCGGCACGCCTGGCCATCAGGGCGGTGAACTCCGCCGCGGTCATCCTGGCAACCAAGGGTCAGTCCTCCAGAGCAGCGGTGCCGGCGTCAGTGAGCCGCCAACGGTTGCCCAGGTGGCCCAGCAGCGTCCTGCTGTGCTCGGTCTCGACCCTCACCCACCCCTTCTTCTTCACGCGCTTCACCGCGGCGTCGGCCTTCCGCCCGAGCTGGCCCCAGGCCGTGCCGTGGCTGCGCTCGCTGGTGTCGCGGATGGTCGGCTGCCCGCGGCCGGGGCGCATGGTGAACACCGCGCCGGACTGGATCAGCCGCAGCGTGGCGGCCTCTCCCGGCGTGGGCGGGGCCGGGGCGTCCAGGGTGCGCACCAGGGCCGCGTACTCGATGCAGCGTCGGCAGGCGGGCGGCAGGTCCTCGAGCGCGTCGCTCAGGTGCAGCGGGTTCGTACGGCCCGGCGTCTCGCACAGAGCACGGCCCGCCGAATGCCGGCGGGCGCGCCCGGAGACCAGGTCGACGGCCGCCGTGACGTGCCGCAGCGACTTCCCGATGCCCGTGTGCCGGGTGTTCTCCCGCACGCTGAATGTGACCGGCGCCGAGGCTGTGACCAGGTCCCAACGCTGCTTCTCCGCCTCCAACTTGGTGGCGGCCTGCGCCTCGCGCTCCTCGCGGCGCGCCTTCTCGGCGGCGCGCGCCTGGACGATGCTCTTGGGGAGCTCCGGCTCGAGGCCTCGCTCGTCGGCGACCAGCAGGGTGAACCCGTCCACGGAGGGCGTGTGACGTAGGCCGGGGAAGTGCCGCCCCAGGACGGCCGTGCACCAGTCACCGCCGCGGCGCTGGATTACGTCCTCCATCCGGGCGATGCTGCGGCCGCCGATCGGCCCGGCGTCCCTCCCCCGGGCCTCCCTCCGGACGTCCTCGTACTCGGGATACTCCGCCTCAGCTGGCTCGGGGGGCAGCATGATGGTGACGACGCGTGAACGCATCGAGGGTTCCTCTCCTTCGTGGTGCCGGCGGTTGCTCTCCGCCGGATGGCGCCATACCGGGCGCCTTACGGTCCTGCGTGTGAGGTTGTGGTTAACCGCCTAGTCGAGGCGGAAGGCCATCGTCGATGGTGACCGCGATCAGGCTTCCAGGCTCTGTTGCGGCAGGTTGAGAGTGCGGGTCGGAAGCGGGTAGTCCCCCGTGGGCCGGGTGTTCAAGCCGAGGGTCCACACGGTGACGGTGTGCTCGAAGTCCTGCCGGACACGGTGGTAGGTGTCGCTCTCCTGCCGGAGGAAGCGGCCTGCCGCGGTGCTGTAGCGCGTGGCTTCCGCGGTGCAGGTGAGCAGCTCCCCGAGCGCCGCGTCGACGGCGAGGTGCCACGTGTTCAGGGTGGTGGCCTGGGACCGCAGCATCTGCCTCGTGCGCGTGGCGCCGAACTCGCTGACGTGCCAGTGCAGATGCTCGAGGTCGAAGCCCTCGAAGGAGTCTGGGATGCCGGCGATCCCACTCTGGTACCGGTGGATGGCATCGAGCTCCGCCACGGTGAACGGGGCCGCGCCGAACTCGTGGTGTGAGAGATCGTCGTACGTCTCGGGACGGGGCACGCAGGATCGGCCTTTCCGGGAGAATCGCGCACAGCGAAGAATCGAACTGTTCGATATGGCTGGGCTCTTGGAGCAACCCTAGAGGGCTACTCATAAGTAACCGACAATAACTGTGATTGTTGTCGGTAACATTCGATCAGGAGTCAGTTCCAGTCTCAGAGGGGGATAGCGGTGACGGTTTCGCTGCGTGAGGTCCACGACTTCATCGTCAGGTGCATCGGCGAGGACACCAAGGCCGGCTGCGATGTGCAGCCGAACTTGGACGGCGTCTGGCCGGCGGTCTGGTACCAGGGTGCTGGCAGCCCCGACGACCCGCCGGACCTCTCAACTCTCATCCTTGCCGGGCCGGAGGGACCCGACTTCGACGCCGGCACCCCAGAGCGGGCTGCCTTCGTCGTACGGAACGCCCCGGCCCACGTCCTGGAGATCGTCGGCTACCTGCGATGGACGTGCGCCAATCACGAGCCCGTGCTCCAGCCCGCAGGGGTGACCGGCGAGACGGTCACGGAGGTCTGCCCCATCGACGGAGCGGAGTGCGAGCCACTACTCCGCATGGCCAAGATTTTCGAGGGCCGCCCCGGCTTCAAGAAGGAATGGCGGTGGGAAGCACCCCCGTTCGACCTCAACGAGGTTCTCGCCCGGGAGGGACGCGCATGATCGAGGACGCCGAGGAAGCCCGCTTCCAGGTCGGCCGCAACTACCCCTTCGCGGCCGAGTTCGAGATCTTCACCGACACGGCTGGCACAGTGCTCGGCTGGACCTTCGCCGTCGACAGAAGCCACGACAGGTACGGATGGGTTCTGGCGAACGACGCCAGCATCAGCCCGGCCACTGAGACGTACCGTTCTGACGCTGAGACGTACGGTCGGAGCACTGCATTGGACGGTCGCTAGAGCCATGAGCAGCGCTGACCAGGCACCTGATGCTGTACGGATTTCTTCGGGCGCGATCAACGCGGACAAGATCCTCTCCGGTGTCATCCAGACCGGCGACGCCCTAGAGGACATCCGCAACCGGGAGCCGTACGCCGTCGAGGCCGTCATCCTCCACGCGCTCGCCGAGTTCAGTCTGGGCGGGCCGGCCATGGGCAAGGACGAGGCGCGCCGCTGGCTCAGCCTCTACCTACAGCAGGTCGCGGCCGGCCGCTCCCCCGTCGACCCGGGCGTGCTAGCGCGTGATCTTGCATGACCGTGCCCCGCACTGAGGCTGTGAACTGGGGACGGTTGTGACTTCACAGAAGCGCGACCTGGTTCCAGTCGAGGAAGTCGTCCGGCGCTATGACGGAGGAAGGGGCGAACGCATCGAAGCGATCACTCGTGACCTGCGAACGCGGGGCCTCGAGATCTCTCAGGCGACGGTGCGCAGCGTACTGCGGGATGCTGGCGTGGCATTCACGCAGAGGAGGCGTGGAGCGAAGGTAGCGGAACACCTCGACATGCTGACTGCGGTTGCTCACGATGCCGGGGTCCACGCGGGCACCCTGCGCAAGGCGATCAGGCAGTACGAGGGTGGCTCAACGCTCAGCGCCGCAGCGCTAACGATGGGGAAGCCTCTATCGGAAGCAAGGGAAATCATGGCGGCTGCTGGTACGCCGTTGCACGACGAAGGCGACGGTTCAACGGATGACGAGGTGAAGTGCGATGGTCAGTGAACAGACCGCTCGCGCCTGGCGCGACTTCATCAGCGCCCGTCTGCTGCAGCAGCACCAGGACCCCAACAACGGGATGAGCGCCCACGACTACCAGAAGGCCGTCGACGAAGCCGAAGCGGAACACCAGGGCTTCCTCGAGGCGTTCCACCGCGGCGACCATGCCGCCGCCGAAAACGAGTGGTGGGGCCTCAAGAACATCGCGAACGAGTGGCGGGCGCACCCGGAGTTCCCCGAGCCGATCTCCGACGGCACCGTGCCTTGCCCCGTGCCGAGCCCGGACACCGGGCACCCCTGCGTGAAGCCCGTTCACCGGGGCTGGACGCCGTCCGAAGGACACGGCGGCGGCCACTTCTGGAAAGCCCCAGCGGTGACAACGCTGGAGGAGGCCGGAGTGCACTACGACGCCGGCTCGCTGCTGGCAGGGAAGCCCACGCCGTACCACCTGCCGGAGAACTGTGCCCCCGGGTGCAGGAAGTGGAGAGACCGATGAGCACCGCAACAGCTCCGCGCCACAGCCCGAGCCGTGATCACCGCCGCATCACCGTGCTGTTTGGCCGTGAGTATGAATGGTTCTGGGAGGACGGCCGTCTGACTCTCGAGCCGAACTTCTGGCAGTTGAACAAGCGCAGACTGCTCCGCCGCGGTATCCGGCCCTGGTTCGACCTGTGAGCGTCGACGCTTCGGACGGAGAGATCGTCGACGCCGAGCTCGTCGAGCCCAGGGAACTGCTGCTCGTCGCCGAATCGGCCGCGAGTCCGCTCGTCGGCCCGCACACCGTGCTGCGCGCTGGTGAGCAGATTCCCAGCACCGATGACCCGGTCACGAACTACACCACCCGGGACCTCTACCTCAGCCCAGAGACGACGCAGGCCCTCGAGGAAGCTGAGGAAGACGGGTCCGCGCCCCGGCGCACCGCGATGAAGGGCTTCAAGGCCTGGTGCGCACAGGAGGGCCGTGTCGCGGAGCCGTGCACGACCACCACGTACACCGAGTACGGCAGCCACCTGATGCGCCGCGGCCTCAAGGTGTCCACGATCAAGACCTACATGTCGCTGATCCGAACGTCCATGCCGCCCGGGAAGCAGCCCGACAGTAGCCTCTACCTGCAGCTTCTTGGGCATTACCGGAAGAAGAACAAGAGGTCGGTACGCCGCAAGGAAGCCTTTCCGATCACGCTGCCGTACCTGGTGCCGATGATGGAGAAGGCGGAGGCCGACGGCCGCCCGATCGGATGGCGCGATGCGGCACTGTTCGCCTTCGGCTACCGGTTCCTCGGCCGGTCAGTCGAGGACGTCGGCCTGGACATCGAGGACCTGACGATCACCGACACGCAGGTCTCGGTGTGGCTGGCGGAGGACAAGACCCACAAGGGCGAGGAGCAGACGATCGTCCTGCACGACCGGGCGGACCTCAACCTCGTCTTCCGGTTGCGCCGATGGCTTGCCTACCTGGCGGATCACGGCATCACGACCGGGCCCGTCTTCCGCGAGGTCATGCGGAGCGGCAAGGTCGCCTCGTCGGAGACCAGGGCGAAGAAGACCCGGAGGCGCCCAACGGATCAAGGCGACTACTTGCGGCCGCAGACGGTCAACGAGCGCGTGAAGAAGTGGTTCTACAAGGCCGGGCTGACCACCGACGGCCGTCCCGTCTCCTCCCACAGCCTCCGCGCCGGCGGCGCCACCGACCTCGGCATGAACAACGCCACCGAGGAGGACCTCGAGAACGCCGGCCGCTGGGCCCCTGGGTCCCCGATCCCGCGGAAGGTATACGTACGCCCAGCCAAGGATGCGAAGCGTGACCTGTTCAGCAAGGTCCCCGTACACCCTCAGCGTGCGGAGGGCGCGCCGCCTGATGCCTAGACGCCGTCCTGGGTGACCAGACGCAGCATGACGGAGAACACGGGAGAGTCGTCGAACGGCTGC
>NZ_JBHJYN010000016.1:0-132471 GCF_042270185.1 Streptomyces sp. NPDC055962 | reverse complement strand
CACGCCCGCCGCTACCCCTCGATGACCCTCAACCTCCTGCTCACACCGGTCATGCTCCTGCTGCTCTTCGTCTACATCTTCGGAGACGTCATGAGCGCCGGCATCGGCGGTGAGGACCGCTCCGACTACATCGCCTACATCGTCCCGGGCATCCTGCTGATGACCATCGGCAGTGCAGTCGTCGGGGCGGCGGTGTCCGTGTCCATGGACATGACGGAGGGGATCATCGCCCGCTTCCGCACCATGGCGATCCACCGCGGGTCCGTCCTGATCGGGCACGTCGTCGGCAGCGTGCTCCAGTCCGTCGCCGCAGTGGTCCTCGTGGGCGCCGTGGGTGTCGCCATCGGCTTCCGTTCCGTGGACGCCACCGCCCTGGAGTGGCTGGCCGCCTTCGGGCTCCTCGCCCTCTTCGCCCTCGCCCTCACCTGGATCGCGGTCGGCATGGGGATGGCCAGTCCGAACGTGGAGGCGGCCGGGAACAGCGCGATGCCCCTGATCCTCCTGCCGCTCGTCTCCAGCGCCTTCACCCCGGTCGACGCGATGCCGGGCTGGTTCCGGCCCATCGCCGAGTACCAGCCCTTCACCCCCGCCATCGAAACCCTGCGCGGCCTCCTCCTGGGCACCGAGATCGGCCACAACGGCTGGCTCGCCCTCGCCTGGTCCGTCGCCCTGACCGGACTCGGCTACTCCTGGTCGACCTCGATGTTCAAGCGCGACCCGAAGTAGGACGGACGGCCCGTCCCGATCGAGGGCGGCGTACCCCGGCATCCCCGTCGGCGTACGCCGCCCGTTCAGGTGTGCAGGAGGCGGTCACCGTGCCGGGCCGGCGGCCAGCTGCTCGGCACCGGCCAGGTAGGCGCGGACCAGCGGCCGTTCGTCGTCGCGCCGCGCCGCCACCGCCAGCTCCGCGGGGCCGACCCCTCGGACCGGCACGCACACGACGTCGTCCCGGGCGATCAGCGGCGCGTTCCCGGAAGCCAGCAGCGCCACACCTTCGCCGTTGGCCACGGCCTCGTGGGTCTCCTCGGCGCTGCCGATCACCCCGCCGATCCGCGGTTCCCGGCCGCCCCGGGCGTCCAGGGCCAGCCAGTGGTCCCGCATCGGTCCGGCTTCCGGCGGCAGGGCGAGGAACGGCTCGTCCAGGAAGTCCGCGAAGTCGGCGGCCCCTTCCGGATCCTCCGACGCCCGGGCCGCGAGGGGGTGGTCGGCCGGCAGTGCGATGAGCCTCGGCTCGCGCGCCACCACCACCCAGCGGTAGCGCTCGGCGTCCGGCAAGGGAAGCCAGACGAAGGCCACATCGCACGAGCCGTCCACCAATCCCGCGCTCGCGTCGGCCCAGTTGATCTGGTGCAGCACCGGACGGGCCGACGGGAAACGGGCGGTGAGGCGGGCCCGAAGGGCGGGGAGCAGCCCTCGCCCCGGACTGGTGGACATCCCCACCGTGAGGGTGTCCCGCCCGGAGGCCTTCGCGGCCTCCAGCGCCTCCTCCGCGGCCTCCCAGGCCGCCAGCACCGTGCGGGCGTGAGGCAGCAGAGCGGCTCCCGCGCCGGTGAGCCGGACCGTACGCCGGTCCCGGTCGAAGAGTGCGGCACCGACCTGCTTCTCCAGCATCCGGATCTGTTTGCTCAGCGCGGGCTGGGAGACGAAGAGCCGCTCGGCGGCCCGGGTGAAGCTCAACTCCTCGGCCACCGCGGTGAAGTAGCGGAGATCGCGCCCGTGGACGTCCATAACCCATGGCTATCACAAGAGGTCTTGGACGCGCCCCTGTCGCCGGGCGAAGGATGGGTCCTGTCGACGGGACGTTCCCGGACGGCGGACGACGAGGGAGACCGACATGAGCGCGAACGACGGCAAGGTCTGGCTGGTCACCGGAGCGAACAGCGGCTTCGGGCGGGCTCTCGCGGAGGCTGCCATCGCCGCCGGTGACACCGTGGTCGCGGCGGTCCGGCGGACCTCGGCCCTGGACGACCTGGTCGCCGCCCACCCGGGTCAGGTCGAGGCGGTGGCCCTGGACATCACCGACGGCGAGCGGATCGACGAGGTCGCCGCCGATGTCCTGGCCCGCTACGGGAGGGTGGACGTCCTGGTGAACAACGCCGGGCGGACCCAGGTCGGTGCGTTCGAGGAGACCACCGAGCAGGAGCTGCGGGCCCTGTTCGACCTGCACGTCTTCGGGCCCGCCCGGCTGACCAGGGCGCTCCTTCCGGGCATGCGGGAGCGGCGCAGCGGATCGGTCGTCATGATGAGCAGCATGGGCGGCCAGCTCTCCTTCGCCGGGTTCTCCGCGTACAGCGCCACCAAGGCGGCGCTGGAACAGCTCTCCGAAGGGCTGAACGACGAGGTCCGGCCCTTCGGGATCACCGTGCTGATCGTGGAGCCGGGGAGCTTCAGGACCAATCTCTTCGGCCGGGGCGCGGCGTACCTCAGCGAGGAGAACCCCGCCTACGCCGCGACGGCGGGCCGGACCCGGCAGATGGTGGAGGCGGGCGGCGGTGACGCGCCGGGCGACCCCGCGAAGGCCGCGGCCGCGATCCGCCAGGCGCTGGAGGCGGAGCGGACGCCCCTGCGGCTGCCCCTCGGCGGGGACGCGGTCGATGCCCTCGTCGGGCACCTGGACTCGGTGCGGGCCGAACTCACCGAGTGGGAGAAGGTCTCCCGGGGCACGGACTTCGACGGCGAGTGATCCGGGGCGCCCGGGCCGGGCGGCCGCGGCGGGCAGGGTCCGCCGGGCGGTCGCGACGGGCAGGGTTTGCCGGGCGGGCACGGCGGACCCGACGCCCGGCCGTCCGCCCGGCTCAGATGTCGTCGGTGACCGGCCGCAGTTCGTAGTGGAGCGTGTGGTCGCGCTTCAGCCGGTGGGCGAGCGGGACCGCCACGCCCTGGAGAGCCGGGTACTTCCTGGACATCGTCCGGGAGGCGTGGGTGTCCTCCTTGGACCCCTCCGGCAGGAGCCGCGCCCAGGCCTTCACGGGCGGTCCTGTCGGCGCACCCCGGACGGTGCACGGAGCGATCTCCACCACCGGGTGGTTGCGCATCCGGTCGACCTTCCAGGCCGAGGAGAAGGTGCGGATGTAGGCGTGGTCGCCCTCCACCGCGATGCTGACGGGCGTACGGGCGGCTGATCCGTCCGGCCTGCGGCTGCTGAGCAGGACGGTGTACTGCTTCACGAAGGGCTCTAGCTCACGGATCGTCTCCATGTGTTCCATGGTGCAGGAAAATATGGTGATCCGGGCTTTTCGGGCTACTCTCCCGTGCGCTCCTCGGTCAGGGGCCCCGAACGCGGCCCTCCTGCACCGCGGCCGTCTGCGGCCACCTGTCGTAGGCTCCGGCCCATGCAGGCCGACGGTGCCCCCGAACCCTTCTCCACCCCCCGCCTCGACGCGATTCCGCTCGACGTCGCGCACGCGGAGGAGATGGCCGGCGTCCTCTTCGACCCCGCCCTCCACACCTACACCGGAGGCGCTCCGGAGGACGCCGGTGCCCTGCGGGCCCGCTACGCGCGCCAGGCCGCAGGCTCTCCCGACCCCGCCGAACTCTGGTGG
Source organism: Streptomyces sp. NPDC055962 (assembly GCF_042270185.1). Taxonomy (NCBI): domain Bacteria; kingdom Bacillati; phylum Actinomycetota; class Actinomycetes; order Kitasatosporales; family Streptomycetaceae; genus Streptomyces; species Streptomyces sp. NPDC055962. Next base: position 128,929 of record NZ_JBHJYN010000016.1, on the reverse strand, counting down.
AACTGGGTGCTGCGCCTGCGAGCCGACGGATGCCTGGCCGGATACGTGCAGGCCACCGTGCACGAGACGCGGGCGGAGGTGGCCTGGGTCGTCGGGACCCGGTGGCAGGGTCAGGGGTACGCCAAGGAGGCGGCGACGGGCCTGGTCCGGCACCTGCTGGACCAGGCCGGCGTGCGCACCGTCGTCGCCCACATCCACCCGGGCCACGCCGCCTCCGCCGCCGTGGCCACCGCGGCGGGGCTCGTGCCGACGGACGAGCGGGCGGACGGCGAGGTGCGGTGGCGGCGGGACGCGCCCCGCGGAACGTCCGGACCGGCGGGCGTGGCGGCGGGACGCGCCCCCGGAACGTCCGGACCGGGGCGCCCCGTGACCTCCGGTGACGGTCCCTGATCACGACATCACGGGAATTGTCTTATACCTTCGTTGGTACGCGGTGTGTGTGGCCGCGGCTCCTGCCAAGCGATCGACGGAGGCCCTGGGGTGGGCGAACTGGGGAGGCTGGAAGCCCTGCGGCTCGCGGGACTCACCGCGGCGGCCGACCCCGGCATGGACCGGTTCGCGCGGTTGGTCACCCGCTTCCTCGGCGTCCCCGTGTCGCTGGTCTCGCTGCTGGAGGCCGACCGGCAGGTCTTCCCCGGCATGGTGGGACTGGCCGAACCCTGGGCCGCGCGGCGCGAGACCCCCCTGAGCCACTCCTTCTGCCAGCACGTCGTCGTCGACGGCCGCCCCCTGATCCTCGAGGACACCCGGCTCCATCCGCGGACCTGCGCCAGTCTCGCCATCCCCGACCTCGACGTGATCGCCTACGCCGGGATGCCGCTGACCGACGCCGACGGGCACGTCCTGGGATCCCTCTGCGCCATCGACCACAAACCGAGGAAGTGGACCCGGGGCGAACTGCAGGACCTCGGGGACCTCACCGCCGCCTGCTCGGTGGAGCTGCGCCTGCGGATCGCCACCGAACAGATCCGGCAGGACCGCGACCACGCCGGCCTCCTGCTGCGCGCCTCCGTCGAGCTGGGCCACTCCCGCGGCCTCACCGACCTCACCCGCCGCCTGCGCAGCCTCTTCCGCGGCCCCTCGGACCCGTCCTTCGTGGGCCTGCTGCTCGCGGACGGCCGGGGGCTGTGGCGGGTGGTCGACCCGGACGACGTACGGCCGGTGGAGGCCGTCGTCGACCGCCTGGACCTGGACGCCGGCTACCCCAGCACCCGGGCCATGCGCGAACAGCGCACCGTCTTCGTCCCGGACCACGACGCCCTGGAGGCCGGATTCAGCGCCGAGGCCGTGGCCGGGTACGACTCACTGGGGCTCCGCTCCGTGCTCTGCGTCCCGCTGGCGGGCAGGCGGGGCGTGCTGATGTGGTGCTGGCCCGAGCCCCACGTCCTGGCGGTGACGGAGGAGGCGGCCCTCACCGCCGTCGCCGGCTATGTGAGCCAGGCGGTGGAACGCACCCTGTTCGTCGAGAACCGGCTGAGCACCGCCGAACGGCTCCAGGCCGCCATGCTCACCGACCTGCCGGCCGTGCCCGGCCTGGACATGTCCGCCCTCTACCTCTCGGCCACCGATCAGGACATGGTGGGCGGCGACTGGTACGACGCCTACGTGCTGCCCAGGCTGCCGACCGCTTCGCGGCCCTCCCTGATGCTCTCGATCGGGGACATCATCGGCCACGACGTCCAGGCCGCAGCCGTGATGGGCCAGGTCCGCAGCATGCTCCGCCAGGCCACCCTCGGCCATCCCGCGCACTCACCCGCGGCCGCCCTCGCCTCCGTCGACCGTGCCTTCGACGCGCTGCCGCTCGGACCGGGCGCCACCGCCGTGCACGCCCGCCTCGATCCGGACGGCGGCCGCTGGCAGCTGACCTGGTCCAACGCCGGACACCCCCCGCCCCTGCTGCGTACGCCCGACGGCCGGGTGTCCACCCTGGGTGAGCACGACCTGCTCCTGCTCGGCGCCAGTGCCCCGGACGCCCGCAACGACCACACGCACGGTCTTCCCCGCGGCAGCGTGATCCTGCTGTACACCGACGGGCTCGTCGAACGCCGCGACAACGACATCGACCTCAGCATCGAGCAGACGGCGTCCACCCTGGCCGCCCATGGCGACGAGCCCCTGCCGCAGCTCCTGGAGGCGCTCTCCCTCGGTCTCGCGGACGTCCCGCAGCGCGACGACGTGGCGGTGCTCGTCGTCCGGGTCACGGAGGGCGAGTGGTGACGCACCGGGGCCGGGACGCGAGGTGACATCGGTCTGCACGCGGACCGGGGCCGTGCCTCCGGACCGCGACGGCACGGACCCGGTCGGGTGAAGCAGGAACGGCCCTGCTCACCGGGGTGAGCAGGGCCGTTCCGGACGGGTGACCGTCAGAGCTTGTCGATCACATGGTCGATGCAGGCCGTCAGCGCCTGGACGTCCGCCGGGTCGATCGCCGGGAACATCGCGACGCGCAACTGGTTGCGGCCCAGCTTGCGGTACGGCTCGGTGTCGACGATGCCGTTGGCGCGGAGCACCTTGGCGACGGCCGCCGCGTCGATGCCGTCCTCGAAGTCGATCGTGCCGATGACCTGCGAGCGCTTCGCCGGGTCGGTGACGAACGGGGTGGCGTACTTGGACTCCTCGGCCCAGCCGTACAGGTGCTGCGAGGACGCGGCCGTGCGGCCGGTCGTGAACTCCAGGCCGCCCTGGGTGTTCATCCACTTCAGCTGCTCGTTCAGCAGGAAGAGGGTGGCCAGCGCCGGGGTGTTGTACGTCTGGTTCTTCAGGGAGTTGTCGATCGCCGTGGGCAGCGAGAAGAACTCCGGGATGTGCCGGCCGGAGGCGTGGACGCGCGCGGCGCGGTCCAGGGCCGCCGGGGAGAACACACCGATCCACAGGCCGCCGTCGGAGGCGAAGGACTTCTGCGGAGCGAAGTAGTAGACGTCCGTCTCGGTGATGTCGACCGGCAGGCCGCCCGCTCCGGAGGTGGCGTCCACCAGGACGAGGGAGCCCTCGTCGGCGCCGGCGACCCGCTTGACGGGGGCCGCGACACCGGTGGAGGTCTCGTTGTGGGTGAAGGCGTAGACGTCGACGCCCGCCTCGGCCTTCGGGTCCGGGTGGGTGCCCGGGTCCGAGGCGATGACGGTCGGGTCGGCCAGCCACGGGGCGAGCTTCGCGGCCTTCGCGAACTTCGACGAGAACTCGCCGAAGTTCAGGTGCTGGGACTTCGACTCGATCAGGCCGTGCGTCGCGACGTCCCAGAAGGCGGTGGAGCCGCCGTTGCCCAGGATGACCTCGTATCCCTCGGGGAGGGAGAAGAGGCTGCGTACGCCGTCACGTACCTCGCCGACCAGGTTCTTGACCGGGGCCTGGCGGTGGGAGGTTCCGAGAAGGGAGGTGCCGGTCGCGGCCAGCGCGTCGACCGCCTCCGTCCGCACCTTGGAGGGCCCGGCGCCGAATCGTCCGTCGGCGGGCTTGAGGTCTGCGGGAATCTGGATGTCAGCCACGATCCGGAGCGTAGTCCCTCGCGGAAGCGGTCGGGGACCGTGTCCGTCGGATGAGACGCGCGCTCCGGATCGCGGACGGCCTGTGCGGCCGGTGACGAGGTGCGGGATCAGCCCAGGTCGACGGGGAGCTCGTGCAGGTCGTTCTGGGTCACGATCGGCTTGTTCCGCAGCTCGGAGGCCGGTACCGCGAGGTCCAGGTCGGGGAAGCGCTCGTACAGCGCGGGCAGGGCGACCCCCGCCTCCATCCGGGACAGCGCGGCACCCGGGCAGACGTGCGGGCCGTGGCCGAAGGCGATGTGGCGGTTGGGGGAGCGGGTGATGTCGAACTCCCCGGCGGTCGGCCCGTACTGCTTCTCGTCGCGGCCCAGCGCACCGAAGGAGATGATCAGGCCCTCACCCTTGGGCAGGACCTTGTCGCCGACCTCGATGTCCTCGGTCGCGAAACGGATCAGGACGTGCGAGGTCGGGGTGTTCCAGCGCAGGGTCTCCTCGATCACGTTCTCCCACGGCACCTCGCCGTTCAGCACGCGCTTGCGCTGCTCGGGGTGGGTCTGGAGCGCCTCGACGACGTTGACGACCAGGCTGATCGTCGTCTCGTGACCGGCCGCGATGATCAGCTGGAGCGTGTTGACGATCTCCTCGTTGGTGAGGTGGTCGCCGTCCTCGGACGCCGCGATCAGGGCGCTGGTCAGGTCGTCGCCCGGGTTCGCCCGCTTGTCGTCGACGATCTTCGTGAAGAGGGTGCCGAGGTCCGCCATCATCTGCGGGACCTCCTCCGGCGGCGTCTGCGTCGAGAAGAACTTCTCGAACAGTTCCTTGAGCCGGGGGTGGTCGGCCGCGTCCACGCCCATCAGCTCGCTGATGACGTTCATCGGCAGCGGATAGGCGAACTCCGCCTTCAGATCGACCGTCTCGCCCTTGGGACGCGCCGCCAGCCGGTCCAGGGAGGCGTTCGTCAGGGCCTCGATGCCGGACCGCAGCCGCTCCACCCGCTTCACCGTCAGCGCCTGGGCGACGAGGGTGCGCAGCCTGCGGTGGTCGGCGCCGTCGACGGTCAGCATGGAGCGGCCCGGGTTGACGAGCCCGATCAGCGGCCAGTCCATCGGGATCTCGCCCCGCTGCCACGCGTTCCAGACGTTGATGTCCTTCACCACGCGGCTGTCGGTGAGCAGCTGGCGGGCCTCCGCGTGATGCGTCACCGCGTAGCAGTGCACCCCTCCGGGGAGCTCCACCTCGGCCAGCGGGCCGGCGGCGCGCAGCGCGGCGCTCTCGGCGTCGAGGTCGGCGACGAAGGGATCGAGGGCGATCCGGGTCATTTCTGGCCTCCAAGTGCGGGAGTGGGCGTGAAGTGCACCGGCAGGTCCGTCAGCCCGCGCAGCCACGGGGACGGACGCCGGGTCAGCTTGTCCGCGGGGACGGCGAGGTCCACGTCCGGCAGCCGGTCCAGGAGCACCTCGATCCCCGTACGGGCGATGACCTCCGCGGTCTCCTGGGCGGGGAACGGGCAGCGGTGCTCGCCGTGTCCGAAGGAGAGGAACGCGTTGTTGCCGCCGGTCAGCGCGGAGCCGTCGGTGCGCACCTGGGGGTCGCCGTTGGCGGCGGCTATCCCGAGGAGCAGCAGGTCACCGGCGCGGATGTGGCGTCCGCCGAGGTGGGTGTCGCGGGAGGCCCAGCGGCCCGCCACGTTCTGGGTGGGCGTGTCCTCCCAGAGCACCTCGTTCATGGCCTCGCCGACGCTGTGCCGGCCACCCGAGAGCGACGCGGCGAACCGGTCGTCGGTCAGCATCAGCCGCAGCGAGTTGCCGATCCAGTCGGCGGTCGGCTGGTGGCCCGCGGCCATCATCACCATGAGGTCCTGGGCGACCTCCTCGACGCTGAAGCCGCCCGGGTCCTGGAGCATCCGCGTCGCGACGTCGTCACCCGGTCCGGCCTGCTTGTCGGCGAGGAGCTGCCCCATGGCGGCGCCCAGGTGCTGCTGCCCGGCCAGCGCGCGCTCGCGGCCGTCGATCATGTCGTTCAGGGCGCCCACGAGGGGACCGCCGACCTCGTCGCTGAAGCCGTAGAGCTTCGCGAGGACACGGGCCGGGAGCAGCATCGCGTACTCGGCGATGATGTCGGTCCGGCCCGTGGAGCAGAAGCGGTCGACGAGGTCGTCGGCGAACTCCTCCGCGTACTGCTTGAGCGCGAACGGGTCGACGGCCTCCAGCGCGTTGCTGATCATGGCCGCCCGCACGGTGTGCCGCTCACCGACCGTGTAGAGGATCGACGGCTGCTTGCGCCCGATCATCGGCAGCAGCGGCCAGTTGTCCGGGATGTTCTCCCACTGGTTCCACAGATCCGAGTCCCGGCTGAAGAGCACCGGGTCGTTGGTCACCTGGTGCAGTTCGCGGTAGCCGAGGATCAGCCACGCGGGGACGTCGCCGTCGAGCACGACGGGGGCCACGGCGCCGTGGTCCCGGCGCATGTCCCGGTACAGCTGCACGGGGTCGGTCTGGAACCGCGGGCCGGACAGGGGTACGGAACCGTGGGACACGGGGCACTGGGTCACGGGGTGCGCTCCGGGGTCATCGCCGCGGTCTGGCCGCCCGCGAGCGCCGCTTCGGCGCCCTTCGCACGGGCCAGGGAGAGTGCGTGGAGGTGCTCGACCAGCGTGATCAGGACGTACTTGCTGGAGGAGCGGTCCCGGGCGTCGCACTCCACGAGCGGGACGTCGGGGTTCAGGTCGAGGGCCTCGCGGATCTGCTGCTCGGTGTGGAGCGGGCCGCCGAAGTCGTTGCACGCGACGATGAACGGCGTGCCGTGGTGCTCCAGCCGGTCGATCGCGTACCAGGAGTCCGCGAGCCGCCGGGTGTCGACGAGCACGACGGCGCCCAGCGTGCCGGAGAAGAGGCGGTCCCACAGGAACCAGAAGCGTTCCTGTCCGGGCGCGCCGAAGAGGTAGAGGACCGATCGCGCGTCGAGCGTGATGCGGCCGAAGTCGAAGGCGACCGTGGTGGACGACTTGGAGTGCACACCGTCGAGGTCGTCGACGGCCTCGCCCGCGCGGGTCATGGTCTCTTCCGTGTTGAGCGGACGGATCTCGCTCACGGATCGGACCATGGTGGTCTTGCCGACCCCGAAGCCGCCGACAACGACGATCTTCAGTCCGTTGTCGGCCGTCGCCTGCAGGGCGGCACGGTCAGAGGTTGCGGAGTCCAACGAGCACCTGTTCCAGGGTGTCGGTGTCGGGGAGCCGGTCCTCGACACGTGCAGTACGGGGGTGGCGGGCGCTGATCCGGCCGGTGTCGAGCAGGTCGCACAGCATGATGCGGACGATGCTGACGGGCAGATTCAGGGTGGCCGAGATCTCGACGACCGCGGTGGGGCTGTCGCACATCCGCAGGATCGCGACGTGCTCCGACTGCATCCCGGGGTTCGGTTCGCATTCGGCGACGACGAGTGTCACCAGGTCGAACGCGGCCGAGTCGGACCGGCTGCGGCCACCCGTGAGGGTGTACAGCCGGTCCGGGTCGTCGTCGCGTCCGGGGCGGGGGCGCGGGACCGGTGTCATACGTCCGCGGTTTCCGCGACCGAGGCCGCTGTGTCACCCGGCCCCGAGGGGTCCCGCGGAGGGGCGACGAGGTACTCGCCGAGCTGCTCGACGAGTTCGCTCATGTTGTGGCCGACGAGGCCGACGTCGGAGTCCTCGGCGGCCACGACCGCCAGGTGGGCGCCCGCGCCCGCCTCGACGATGAACAGCACGCCTCCGTAGAACTCGGTCATCGCGGACCGCACACCGCCGGTGCCGTCACCGAACTCGATGGACGCACCGTGCGAGAGGCTCTGGATGCCGGCCGAGATCGCGGCCAGCTGGTCGGCCTGGTCGACCGAGAGTTCGGGGGTACGGCACAGCTTCAGGCCGTCCCGGGACAGGACGAGGGCGTGCCGGGCGCCGGGCGTGCGGTCGAGCAGCCCCTCCAGCAGCCAGTTGAGCTTCTCGTCGGTGGTCGCGCTCATCGGGTGTTGCCTTCCGGGTGCGGGGAATTGGCTCGTACCGCCTGGCTGAAGGTGCTGAAGCGGGCAGCCTGCACCTTCGGGTCGGTGGCACGGGGCCGGGGGGAATCGGCTCCGCCGGGGGTGGCATTGCCGGTACGGGCTTCGGCTGCGGCCAGGGTGCGGCCGCGGCGGCGCTTGGGCAGGCCGCTCTCACCGATCTGGGGGACGGTGCCGGTGGACTCGGATTCGGACTCCGGACTCCGGGACGCCTCGTCCGCGCGGGACGCGGCCCGGGAGGAGCCCGCCGTCGTGGTGACCGCGGCCCGGTCCTCGGTGTCCGGCGTCGTGTGGTCCGGCTCCGGCTCGGGGTGCCGGGCGGGCTCCGGGGTGGGCGCGGGCGTGGGCGTACGGGAGATGAGCTCCTGCGGCAGCATCATCAGCGCGCCCGTGCCGCCGCGCGCCGACGGCCTGAAGGAGACGGTCAGACCGTGCTTCCTGGCCAGTCGGCCGACGACGGCGAGGCCGAGCCGGGTGCCGGAGATGCCCGTGAGGTCCTGGTTGTCCGCGGACACGGCGCGTTCGGCGCGGCGCAGTTGCACGTCGCTCATCACCAGGCCGCTGTCCTCGACGGTGACGACGATGCCCGCCGGGACCTCCTCGACGTACACGTGGACCTCCGCCGTGGGCGGCGAGAAGTTGGCAGCGTTGTCAAGGAGCTCGGCCAGGGCGTGCATGACGCCCTCGGCGGCGTGACCGGCGATCGCGACGTCACTGGTCGAGTGGAGGCGGATGCGCTGGTAGCCGCCGATCCGGCCCATCGCGCCGCGCAGGATCGACTCCATGACGATCGGCTTCGCCCAGCGGCGCCCGGAGCGCGCACCGGTCAGCACGGCGATGGAGTCGGCCAGGCGGCCCGCCTGGGCCGTGCGGTGGTCGAGGTGCAGCAGGTCGCCGAGGACGTCCTCCGCCGTGTGCCGGTGCTCCATCTCGCGCAGGTCGGCCAGCATGCTCGTGGCGAGGGCCTGCATCCGGCCCGCTGCGTTGGCGCACGCGGAGATCGCCGCGGAGCGCTCGGTCTCGCTGCGCCGGACGCGGGCGGTGAGGCGCGCGGTCTCGGCGGTGAGCCGCTCGTGCTGCTCGGCGGCCTCGGTGGTGGCCCGGGCGACCCGGTCGTCCGCCTCGGCGATGGCCCGGGCCGTCTCGGCGGAGGCGGCCGCTCTGATGCGGGCCGTCTCCGCGGTGAAGCGCTGCGCCTCGGCGGCGGAGGTCGAGACGAGGCGCGAGGTCTCGGCGGTGAAGCGTTCGGAGTCGGTGGCCCGCAGCGCGCGCAGGTTGCGGGCGGTGGCGAGCGTGTGGACCGTGACGGTCACCGCGACGCACAGCAGGACGGCGGTGGCGCCCGCCCCCCATGCGAGGGCGGTCCGTACCGAGGCGGGAGCGGCGGCGACCGCCCACAGGCACAGAGCACCGGTAACGGCTGCCGATATCAGCAGGGCGAGTGCGGTCGGCCGGAGTGAAGGGCGCAATCGGAGTCCTCGGGGCGGACGGTGCGGAGGAAGGGGACAGGTGTGACGTATGGGGCGATCAGGATGTATCGGTGTGGTGATGGTGAAAGAGCCACAACTGGAGCTGATTGTTCCTGATCAAGTCACGGCAACTATAGGAGAATTGGCGACTTGTTTGGGGATTCCTTGTGGCCACTTCTGTATGAAATCTGGCTGGGACCGACTGTGGTCGCGTTCTGTGACGTGTGTTGCCCGGGTCAACCGGCGGGGTGAGCGGGTAAGTAGTGGCGTATGTGACGTTATGCCCCCTGTGTGAGGCTTGATTTGTCACGATCGTCGCTCGTGGGCCGGTGGCCAGCTAGTGTGAGCGCTCCGGTGCAGTCGATCTGCCAGGTCGGCACTGCCGTAAGACACACCGCGCGCCTTGAAGGGGGAGGCGCCGCGTGGCCCCGACGGAGGACGCAGGCAACCGTGGACGCGCAAGGCCGTGGGCGGGACGAGGGCATCGACCCCGCAGACCAGTGGGTACTCAACCCCGACACCGGTGATTACGAACTGCGACTGACCCCTTCCCCAGGGCGATCGTCCGCATCGGCCGGTACGTCCGACACCAGAACGGCGCCGCGCCGCAGGCCGAAGCCGGAGGCGGAGCCGTCCGGCGACCGGGCCGCCGTGCCCGGCCAGCGGGGCGGGCGCCGGGGTGCCGGCGGCGGACGCGGGGGCCGTGAGGAGTCGCGGAAGCAGGGGAGCCGGGCTGCCGTGCCGGCCCCCGGGCGGCGCAAGGCGAAGCCGAAGAAGTCGGCGAAGAAGAAGGTCCTGGTGTGGACCGGCGGCGTGCTCGCCTTCCTGCTGGTGGGTGTCGGCACCACGGGCTACTTCGTCTACCAGCACTTCAACGGCAACATCACCTCCGTCTCGACCGACGGCGCCGGCACGGGCGGCTTCAGCAAGGACCGGGCGATCAACGTCCTGGTGATCGGGACCGACAAGCGGACCGGCGCCGGCAACGAGGGCTACGGGGACGCGGGAAGCGTCGGCCACGCCGACACCAACATCCTGTTCCACGTCTCGAAGGACCGCACGAACGCCACCGCGCTGAGCATCCCGCGCGACCTGATAACGGACATCCCGAACTGTCCGACCCAGATGGAGGACGGCTCCGAGAAGGACATCCCGGCGACCGCCGGTGGTCGCTTCAACACCAGCCTCGGACAGTCCGACCGCACCCCCAGCTGCACCATGCGGACGGTCACCGAGCTCACGGGCCTCAAGGTCGACCACTTCATGGTGGCCGACTTCAACGCCGTCAAGAGCCTCACGACAGCCGTCGACGGTGTGGACGTCTGCCTCGCCAAGGACATCGACGACAAGGACTCGCACCTCAAGCTGTCCAAGGGCGAGCACACCATCCAGGGCGAGCAGGCCCTCGCCTTCCTGCGGACCCGGCACTCCGTCGGGTTCGGCAGCGACCTGAGCCGCATCGAGATCCAGCAGCAGTTCCTGGGGTCGCTGATGCGGAAGCTGAAGTCCAACGACACCCTGACCAGCCCCACCAAGATGTGGTCGCTCGCGGAGGCCGCCACCAAGGCCCTCACCGTCGACGACAAGATCGACGACATCAACCAGCTCCGCAAGCTGGGCATGGAGCTGGCCTCGGTCGACCCGAAGAACATCACGTTCACCACGGTCCCGGTGCTCGACAACCCGAACGACAAGGCCACCGTCATCCTCGACAAGTCCAAGGCCCCGCAGGTCTTCTCGATGATGCGCGAGGACGTGTCCTTCACCGAGGTGGAGAAGAAGGAGAAGGCCGCCGCCAAGGCCGCGGACGCCGCCAAGCTCAAGGGCGAGATGGCCGAGGCAAGGGACGTGCGGGTGGACGTCTACAACGGCGGAGCCCCCGCCGGCTCCGCGCAGAACGCCCTGGACTGGCTGCAGAACGAAGAGGGCGTGCTGAAGTCCACGAACCAGGCCAACGCGCCCGAGAACGTGAAGAAGACCACCCTCGTCTACGGGCCCAACCAGGCCGACCAGGCCCGCCGGCTGGCCGACCTGATGGGGCTCTCGGCCTCGTCCCTCAAGCCGACGACGACGGACGCGGGCGAGATGGAGCCCATGAAGCTGACCCTGGGGCCGGACTTCACCGAGGCGGGCAGCCCGCTCTCCGCCCCCAGCAAGGCGCCGGAGGACATCCAGCGGGTGGAGGCGGACAAGGCGGTCTGCGCGAAGTGACCGCCGGGCGGGGGCTCCGGCCCCGCCCGGCGCCTGAACCCCCGCACTGCGTCCGGGGTGCCCGGCCGGGGTTCACGGCCCCCGCACGCGTGTAGTCCGTCGCGGGGACGGGTGTCCCGCACGCGTGTAGTCCGGGGACGGGTGTCCCGCCGGCCCGGCCCGGACGGCGCCCGGCTCCGGCGCGCCCGGCCCGGACGGCGCCCGACAGCCGCTCCCGGCCCCCGGGACCGGCATGCTGGGCCCATGTCCGCCACCGACCTCACCCGAGCCCTGGCCCAGGCCGTCCGCGGCGACGTGGAGGCCGGCGCGGCCGCCCGCGCGCTGACGACCATGGACGCCTCCAACTACCGCCGCGTCCCGCTCGCGGTCGTCGCGCCCCGCGATGCCGCCGACGTCGCCGCGGCCCTCCGCGTCTGCCGGGAGCACGCCGCCCCTGTCGTCCCCCGCGGCGGCGGCACCTCCATCGCCGGCCAGGCCACCGGCACCGGTGTCGTCCTCGACTTCACCCGCCACATGCGGCGGATCCTGGAGCTGGACCCCGCCTCCCGCACCGCCGTCGTGCAGCCCGGTGTCGTCCTCGACGACCTGCGGGCCGCCGCCGCCCCGCACGGGCTGACGTTCGGACCCGACCCCTCCACCCACAGCCGCTGCACCCTCGGCGGGATGATCGGCAACAACGCGTGCGGCTCGCACTCCGTCGCGTGGGGCACCACCGCCGACAACGTCCGGAGCCTGCGCGTCGTGCGCTACGGAGGCGGCGACGCCCTGCACCTCGGCCGCGGGCTGCCCGACGCGCCGCCCGGCCTCCACGAGTTCGCCTCCTCCCACCTCGCCCTCCTGCGCACCGGCTTCCCCGCACTCCCGCGCCGCATCTCCGGGTACGCCCTCGACGCGCTGCTCCCCGAGCACGGCCCCGACCCGGCCCGCGCCCTCTGCGGCAGCGAGGGCACGCTCGCCGTCGTCACCGAGGCGACCGTGGCCCTCGTCCGGATGCCCCGGGCCCGCGCGCTCGCCGTCCTCGGATACGCCGACGAAGCTGCCGCCGCCGAAGCCGCCCCCGGCCTCCTCCCGTACGGCCCGCTCACCGTCGAGGGCATGGCCGCCGACCTCGTACGCGAAGCGGCCGGGCTGCCGCGCGGCGCCGCCTGGCTGTTCGTCGAGACGGGCGGCGCCACCCCCGCCGAGGCCCAGGACCGTGCGAAACGGATCGTGCGCGCCGCCGACGCCCTCGACGCCACCGTCGTCACCGATCCCGCGGCGATGCGGACCCTGTGGCGCATCCGCGAGGACGCCGCCGGCACCGCCACCCGGATGCCGGACGGTGGGGGCACCTCCCACGGGAGCGGAGCCGGACGTGGGGGAGAGGCGTGGCCCGGCTGGGAGGACTGCGCCGTACCGCCCGCGCGCCTCGGCCCGTATCTCCGCGACTTCCGGGCCCTGCTCGCCGCACACGGCCTGCGCGGCACCCCCTACGGGCACTTCGGCGACGGCTGCATCCATGTGCGCATCGACTTCGACCTGCTGAGCGAGCAGGGCGTGGCCCGCTTCCGCCGCTTCTCCGAGGACCAGGCGGACCTCGTCGTCGCGCACGGCGGCTCACTCAGCGGGGAACACGGCGACGGGCAGGCGCGGGCCGAACTCCTGCCCCGGATGTACGGGGACGAGATGGTCGGCCTGTTCACCCGCTTCAAGGACCTCTGGGACCCGGACGGCGGCCTCAACCCGGGCATTCTCGCCCGCCCCGCACGCCTCGACGAGAACCTCCGCTTCGCCGTGCTCCCGAGCCGCCCCGTGGACGTCGCCTTCGGCTACCCCGACGACGGGGGCGACTTCTCGGCCGCGGTACGCCGCTGCGTCGGCGTCGCCAAGTGCCGTACGGCGCAGCCCGGTCCGGACGTCATGTGCCCGTCCTTCCGGGCCACCGGCGAGGAGGCCCACTCCACCCGGGGCCGCGCCCGGCTGCTCCACGAGATGCTCGCCGGCGAGGTGATCACGGACGGCTGGCGGTCCACCGAGGTACGGGACGCGCTCGACCTCTGCCTGTCCTGCAAGGGCTGCCGCACCGACTGCCCGGTCGGCGTCGACATGGCCACGTACAAGGCGGAGTTCCTCCACCACCACTACCGGGGCCGACTGCGCCCGGCCGCGCACTACGCGATGGGCGGCCTGCCGCGCTGGCTGCGGGTGGCGGCCCCCTTCGCCGCCGCGCTCAACGCCCTGGCGCGGACGCGTATGCCCGCCGCCCTCGCCAAGCGGCTCGCCGGGATCGAGCCGCGGCGCACGCTCCCCGTCCTGGCCCGGCGCACCTTCCGGGCGTGGGCGGGGAGCCGCAGGGCGCCGGAGGCCGGGCCGACCGTCGTCCTCTGGCCCGACACCTTCACCGACCACCTCTCGCCCGAGGTCGGCCGGGCCGCGGTCCGGGTCCTGGAAGCGGCGGGCCGGACGCCGGTGCTGCCCGGCCCCGGTGTCTGCTGCGGCCTCACCTACGTGTCGACGGGCCGGCTCGACGCGGCCCGCTCCGTCATGCGGCGCACCCTGGACCGGATGGGCCCGTACCTCGGCCGGCCGCTCGTCGTCCTGGAGCCGAGCTGCGCCGCCGCACTCCGGACGGACCTGCCGGAACTCCTCCCCGGCGACCCGCGCGCCGCCGCACTCGCCGCGTCCGTCCGCACCCTGGCCCAGTACCTGGAGGAGTACGCGCCCGAGTGGACGCCGCCCCGCCTGGACCGCCGGGTCGCCGGCCAGACCCACTGCCACCAGCACGCCGTGCTCGGCGACGCGGCCGAGCGCAGGCTCCGCGAGCGGGCGGGGCTGTCCGGCGAGCTGAGCGGGGGCTGCTGCGGGCTGGCCGGCAACTTCGGCTTCGAGAAGGGCCACTGGGACGTCTCCGTGGCGTGCGCGGAGGAACAGCTCCTGCCGTCCGTGCGGGCGGCTGAACCCGGCACGGAGCTGCTCGCCGACGGCTTCTCCTGCCGCACCCAGCTGGAACAGCTGGCCGGCCGCCGGGCCCGGCATCTCGCCGAGGTGCTGGCGGACGGGCTGGCGCCGGAGGCCGGGGAGGCGCCGGGCCCGCGAGCCCTGCGCGACCCCGAAGGGCCGCCCCGGCGGCGGTGGCTCAGAGCTTCGCGACGGCCTCGCTGACCGCCGCCGACAGCCGCTCGTTCTCCGGGGCGGCGCCTCCGGGCAGCGCGAAGCGGCGCCGGGTGTAGCCATAGGCCACACCGTTGGCGGGGTCGGCGTAGGCCTGGGAGCCGGCGGCCCCCGAGTGGCCGAAGGCGCCCTCGCCCAGGGCGGGGTAGTAGCCGGGTGACGCCTCGAAGCCGAAGGCGAAGGCGTCGGACACGCCGGTCACCAGGTCGGTCCCCGTCCACCGCACCCGGCCGACCTCGGCCAGGGTCTCCGGCCGGAGCAGGGGAGCCCGGCCGTCCACCTCGGAGATCGCCGCCGCGTACATCCCCGCGAGCCCGCGCGCCGATCCCACCCCGCCGACCGAAGCGGGGCCGAGCGCGCGCACCTCGCGGGTGTTGGCGAGGGCCACGAGGTCGAGCGGCGGGTCGGAAGCGAAGCCGAAGGCGACCGCCATCAGGCTCTCCAGGTCGAGCGGGTTCGCCGCGGACTCGGCGGCCTGCTCGGGTGTGGGGACGCCGGGGCGGACGGGCACGTACCGGGGTTCGAGCTCCTCGGGCAGGCCCAGGTGGAAGTCGAGCCCGTACGGTGCGCGCACCCGCTCCTCGAAGATCTCCTGGATCGACCGCCCGGTGGCCCGGCGGACCAGCTCGCCGGTGAGGGCGCCGATCATCAGCGCGTGGTAGCCGAACGCCGTGCCGGGCGCCCAGTAGGGCCGCTGACCGGCCAGCCGGGCGGCGAGGATCCGGTCGTCGGCCAGTTCCGGTATGCCGAACCCGCCGTCCGCCCAGATCAGGCCCGCGCGGTGCGAGATCAGCTCACGGACCGTCAGCCGGTCCTTGCCCTCGGCCGCGAACTCCGGCCAGTACGACGCGACCGTGCGCTCCGGGTCGATGACCCCGTCCTGGACGAGAAGGGCCACCACGAGGTGGGCGGCGCCCTTGGTGGAGGAGTACACGGCGGGCAGCGAGTCCCCGGCGATGCCCTCCCCCGCCCACAGGTCCACGACCGGCCGGCCGTGGTGGTACACCGCGAGCTGGCTCCCGGGCTCCGTGTGGTCGGCGGCGAGTACGGCGGCGAACTCGTCCCGTACGCCTTCGAAGCCGGCCGTGACCGTGCCGTGCACGGTGATGGTGTCGCCGGTGTCCGTCATGAGGTGCCCCCTGCAATGATCGACCTGATCGGTACACGGCTCCCAACTCCCGTACGAAAGGCCTGCATTCCCCTTCAGCGGATGGAATTTCCCGGAGAATCCCGCTGTTCGCGTGCCACGATCTCCCGTGCGAGCGCCACCAGATGGGGGAGGGCCGGGTGGCCGGGGCCGTCCCGGCGGGCCAGCAGCACGGGCAGGGGAGGCGCGTCGGTCAGCGGCACGAAGGCCACCCCGGCGTGCGGATGCATCGCGGCGGTGGAGGCCCCGGAGACCCCGCTGCCGCGTCCGGCCGCGATGGCGGTCAGCCAGTCGTCGGTGTTGGCGACGGTGAGGGTGGCCGCGGGACGGTCGTGCGCGGGCCAGAGGGCGGGTGTGGTGGTGCCCGAGACGGTGTTCAGGACGACGGCGTCGCCGGTCAGGTCGGCCAGGGAGAGCGCGGCGCGGGAGGCGAGCGGACCGTCCGCGGCGACGGCGGCCACCCGGTCCTCGGTGAACAGCACCTCGGTGACCAGCCCCGGGCTGTCCACGGGCCCCCGCAGCAGCGCCGCGTCCACCTCGCCCCGGGTGAGGCCGGCCGTGCGGTCGTCGATGCGGAGCAGTTCGAGCGGGGTCCCGGGGTGGAGCCGCTGCCAGGTCCGCAGCAGCGGCGTGGTGTACGGGCCGAACGCGGACCAGGCGTGCCCCAGCCGCAGCGGCCACCGGTGCAGCCGGCCCGGGTCGAGGGCCTCGTCGAAGGCGCCGACCGCCGCGGCGGCCTTGTCGCGGAAGGCGACCCCCTCGGGGGTGAGGGCGAGGTGGTGGGTGGACCGGTCGACGAGCCGGACGCCCAGCTGCCGTTCGAGGGCGGCGAGCGTGCGCGAGACGACGGGCTGGGTGACCCGGAGGCGGGCGGCGGCGCGGGTGACGCTGCCCTCGTCGGCGACGGCGAGGAAGGCCCGCAGGTGCCGGATCTCCATCCCGCGCGCGCTGCTCCCCGGGCCCTGTCCAGTGCTCATGCCGCCGGAGCATAACGGGAGCGCAATGGGCATTTCACGGGAGGCGCGCGGGTCTCTACCGTGAGGACGTGAGACTCCCACCCTCAGTGCCGTACTGTGGACCGTAAAGTGCACTCCAGTGAACTGAAGGAAAGGTGTCCGGTGAACGACCCCCGCGTTGCCACAGAGTCGGCCGCAGCCGTCGCCGTCCCCGAGGCGGTGTCCGCGCTCGACGATCCGGGCCGCGGTCCGGCTCGTCGCGGCGCCGCGCTCGGTCCGGTCGCGCTGGTGGTGGCGGGCGGGCTCTCCGTCCAGTTCGGCGCGGCGGTCGCCGTCCTGCTGATGCCGAAGGCGGGCGCACTCGGCGTCGTCACCCTGCGTCTCGCCGCCGCCGCCCTCATCCTGCTGGTCGTCTGCAGGCCGAAGCTGCGGGGGCATTCGCGCGCCGACTGGGGCACCGTGGTCGCCTTCGGCATCGCGATGGGCGGCATGAACATGCTGTTCTACCAGGCCGTCGACCGCATTCCGCTGGGCGCCGCCGTCACCCTGGAGGTGCTGGGCCCGCTGGTCCTGTCCGTCGTGGCCTCGCGCCGGCTGGTCAGTCTCGTCTGGGCGGCCCTGGCGCTGGGTGGGGTCGTCCTGCTCGGCGGCGGGGGCTTCGACCGCCTCGACCCGGCCGGGGCGGCCTTCGCCCTGGGTGCGGGCGCCATGTGGGCGGTGTACATCCTCTTCAGCGCCCGTACGGGCCGCCGCTTCCCGCAGGCGGACGGACTGGCCCTGGCCATGGTGGTCGCGGCCGTCCTCTCGCTGCCGCTCGGCATCATGGAATCCGGCTCGAAGCTCGTGGTCCCGTCCACGCTGGCCCTGGGTCTCGCCGTGGCGCTGCTGAGCTCCGTCCTGCCGTACACCCTCGAACTCATGGCCCTGCGGCGGCTGCCCGCACCCACCTTCGCCGTCCTGATGAGCCTCGAACCGGCCATCGCGGCCACGGCGGGCTTCCTCCTCCTCGACCAGGCCCTCTCCTCGACGGACGCCCTGGCCATCGCCCTGGTCATCGGGGCGAGCATCGGCGCCGTGCGCAGCCAGGGGCGGAGATCCCGCAAGCGGTGAGCCCGCCGGCCCGGGTGTCCTTCCGTTCTCCTGCGCGGCCGGGCGTCCGATCCTAGGGTGGTCGCGACGGCCCACCTGGAGGAAATCATGCCGGAACGCGACGATCTGCTCGCGCTCGTCACCGATCAGCGCACCAACTTTCTCTACACCGTCGCGGAGCTCGACGACGCCGGGGCCCGCGCCCGGACGACGGTCAGCGAGCTGACCCTCGGCGGCCTCCTGAAGCACCTCGGACTCGTGCAGCGCAGCTGGCTCGACGTCGTCGAGGGCACCGCCCCCGCCAAGGTCGACTGGGCGGACCTCGACCCCGACGGCAACCGGATGACCGACGGCGAGACCGTGTCCGGGCTGCTGGAGGCCTTCCACGCGGCGGCGGCCGCGTTCGACCGCACGGTGCGGGAGGAGGCCGACCTCGACCGCGAGGTCACGCTGCCCTCGTACCCCTGGTCGCCCCCGGAGCCGGACGTCTGGACGGTCCGCCGCGTCCTGTGGCACATCTTCCGGGAGATCGCCCACCACAGCGGCCACGCGGACATCATCCGCGAGGCGCTGGACGGTGCCAGCACCACGGCGAAGATGGCCGAGGCGGCGTCGAAGGGGCAGTGACGATCTCCTCGCGCCCGCTCCCCGCGCGCGGCCGCCGTGCCCGGAGCGGACGCGAGGAGCACGATGGAAGGGAGCGAAGGAAGGAGGCCCGCGCATGGGAACCACCAAGGAGACCGAGGAGTACGCCGGGCTGTACTCCCACACCCCCTCCCAGGCCGAGGGCGAACGCGACGAGCCGGCGGAGCGCGGCCGGGCCTCCGAGACGCACCCCGACGTTCCCCGGACCGAACCCTCGCAGGCCGAGGGGGGCCGCGCGGAGTAGCGGTGGGGGCGTGGTTCAGGCGTCGACCGGAAGGATCCGGAACGCGGTCAGGCCGAGGGTGAGCGGTGTGATCGCCCGGAAGTCACGCTGGTCCAGTGTGAAGATGCGGTCCGTCCTGTAGCGGTCGGCGAGGACGACGCCGACCGCGTCCGCGAGGTCCAGCCGGAGTCCTTCGTACGTCTGACGCACCTCGTGCGCCGCTCTCAGATCGGCGGGCTTCAGGTCGGCGAGCCGGTACTGGCCGTCCGCCATGCGCGAGTTGAGTGCCTCCATCACCTGCATGGTGGCTGGGAAGCCGAGATCCCGGTGGACGAGGTGGTCCAGTTCCGTGACGACCAGCGGGGAGATGGCCAGTGTCTCGTCGGCGAGGATCTTCGCCGCACCGGCGTGCTCCGGCTGCGCGGAGTCGAAGGCCGCGTAGAGGGCGGAGGTGTCGGCGACGATGATCAACGGCGCGCCGCTCGTTCCTTGATGTGCGCGTACACCGCGTCGTCCATGGCCTCGGGGGTGAGGGGTCGCCCGCTGTCGAAGACCGGGAGCTTGTCGCTCCGCTTGGGTCGCTCCGCGTTGTCGAGGACCAGGGCGATACCCCGCCTGATGAGCTCCGCCTTGCTGACTCCGGTTGCCGACGCTTCGGCGTCCAGCCGTACTTCCAGCTCCTCCGGGAGGTACACCGTCGTCTTTATCATGGTTTCACCCTACCACCCTGCCCTACGTAGGGCAGGGTGGTAGTCGGAGTCGCGTGAGAGCACGCGGACCACGAAACGCCGGTCGCCTGTTACGTTCCGGATCATGGACGACGGTGTGTACGTGGGGCATGCGGCGGCGGACGCGGCCCTGGACCACGGGTGGCTGCTGGGTCACTTCAAGGACCCCTCCGACCCGCGCCACAGTGAGGCCCTGGAGATCAAGTGGGGCGTCCACCCGCAGGGCGACGAGCGGCCGGAGTGGGTGCGGGGCGAGGAGCGCACGGCGCTGCTCGTGCTCATCCGCGGGCGCTTCCGGATGCGGTTCCCCGAGCGGGAAGTGCTGTTGGAGCGCGAGGGCGACTACGTCGTGTGGGGCCGGGGCGTGGACCACTCGTGGTGTGCGGAGGAGGAGTCCGTGGTGCTGACGGTGCGCTGGCCCTCGGTCCCGGGCTACCGGGCCGGCTGACACATGCGGTGAGGGCCGGGGCGCGTCCGTGTGCCGGCCCTCCGTCCCCGGCTGCCGGCGCCGGCTGACGCGTGCGGTGAGCGCCGGAGTGAGTGTCCGTGTGCTGCCGCCCGGAATGAGTCCGTGTGCCGCCGCCTGGAGCGGCCGGGCGGCAGCACCCAGGGTGCATCAGACGGTCGTCGCCAGCCAGCCCACCTGCTCGACCGTGTGCTTGCCGTCGCTCTTGACGCCGGCGTTCACGTTGACCTCGTTGAGCCGGATCAGGAAGCCGCGCTCCGTCACGTCGTGCACACGGATGCCAGGTGTCTCCGGGCCGTTGAACGTCTGCGTCAGCGGCAGCACGATGACGTCCGACCCCGAGGGGAACGGGGTCGGGAACGAGACGCGGGTGAAGGTCGAGGTGTTGCCCCCCGACGTCTCGATCGCGCTGTCGGAGCTGAGGTCGACCTTGCCGGTCTGGAACGTCGCCATGACGTACTCCTGTACTTGGACTTCCGGTGCCGCTCCTGGGCGGCCACCGGCGACCTGTCCACCCGGCCCCCGCCCCATGCGGTCGTCCGTCTGACGAGTGATCGGATTCCGGCCGTGGAATGCGCGGGGAAGCGTGTCCGGGAGCCCGTACCGCAGAGGGCCCCGCGCGGACGCGGCCGGACGCGGGCGCCCGGATGCGGTGGTGCACGGTGGGTCGGGAACGTCTGAAACCCGCCCCTGGGCGGGTTTCCTGCCGCCGTGCGGCGCGGTGGGCGGAGAGGCGGGTCCGTCCGGAAGAAATCATGCAAGCACGCTTGCTTGTTTTATGGGCCGCTGGCATGCTCCGGGGCACACCGCCACGCCCCGAGGGGAGCGCACCGTGCCCGACGCATCGGCCGTGACCGCCGCCGTGCTCGACGACCTGCGTGAGGAGAGCGACGAACTCGACCTGCTGGTAGCCGGGTTGAGTGCGCCCGAGTGGTCCACGCCGACGCCCGCCGAGGGCTGGACCGTCGCCCACCAGATCGCCCACCTCAACTGGACCGACGAGGTGGCCCTGATCGCCGCCACCGGGCCCGACGCCTTCGCCGCCGAGGTCGACAGAGCCCTGGCCGCGCCCGGGTCGTTCGTCGACGAGGCCGCCGACGAGGCCGTCACCGCCCTCACGCCCCAGGCGCTGCTGGTGGAGTGGCGGGCCGGACGGGCACGGTTGCAGGAGGCCCTGCGCGCGGCCCCCGCCGGGACGAAACTGCCCTGGTACGGCCCGCCCATGAGCGTCGCCTCGATGGCGACCGCCCGGCTCATGGAGACCTGGGCGCACGGCCAGGACGTCGCCGACGCGCTCGGGGTGACCCGCAAGCCCACCGCCCGGCTCCGGCACGTCGCCAGGATCGGCGTACGGGCCCGGGACTACGCCTACGCCGTCCGGGGCCTGCGGCCCCCGGCCGAGCAGTTCCGGGTGGAACTGCGGGCGGACGACGGCGCACTGACCGTGTACGGGCCCGAGGACGCCGCCCAGCGGGTCACCGGACCGCTCCTCGACTTCTGCCTGCTCGTCACCCAGCGCGCCCACCGCGACGACCTCGCCGTCGAGGCGGTGGGCGACGACGCCGGGCAGTGGCTGGACATCGCGCAGGCCTTCGCCGGACCCGCGGGACCCGGCCGCACCCCGAAGGCGGGCCGATGAAGAGGCCGTTGCGCATAGGGAACGCGTCCGGCTTCTACGGCGACCGCTCGGACGCCGTGCGCGCCATGCTCACCGACGGGCCGCTGGACGTCCTCACCGGTGACTACCTCGCCGAACTCACCATGCTGATCCTCGGCCGGAGCCGTCTCAAGGACCCGAAGCGCGGCTACGCCACGACCTTCCTGCGGCAGCTGGAGGAGAGCCTCGGGCTCGCCCACGAGCGCGGCGTGAAGATCGTCACCAACGCCGGCGGGCTGAACCCGGCCGGACTCGCCGACGCCGTGCGGGAGCTGGCGGAACGGACCGGCGTACCCGTGCGCGTCGCGCACGTCGAGGGCGACGGCCGCCCCGTGCCCGAGGGCTTCCTCACCGCCAACGCCTACCTGGGCGGCGGGGGCATCGCCGCCTGCCTGCGGGCGGGGGCCGACGTCGTCGTCACCGGCCGCGTCACCGACGCCGCCCTCGTCAGCGGGCCCGCCGCCGCGCACTTCGGCTGGGGCCCGGACGCCCACGACGCCCTCGCGGGAGCCGTCGTCGCCGGGCACGTCCTCGAGTGCGGGACGCAGGCCACCGGCGGCAACTACGCCTTCTTCGGCGACCACGACGTCCGCCGCCCGGGGTTCCCGCTCGCCGAGATCCACGAGGACGGCAGCAGCGTCATCACCAAGCACGACGGCACCGGCGGGGTCGTCGACCTCGGCACCGTCACCGCGCAGCTGCTGTACGAGACCGGCGGCGCCCGCTACGCCGGACCCGACGTCACCGCCCGGCTCGACACCGTACGGCTCACGCAGGACGGACCCGACCGGGTGCGCATCGACGGCGTACGCGGCGAGGCCCCGCCGCCCATGCTGAAGGTCGGGCTCAACCGGCTCGGCGGATGGCGCAACGAGGTCGTCTTCGTGCTGACCGGCCTCGACATCGAGGCCAAGGCCCGGCTCGTGCAGGGCCAGTTCGCCGACGCCCTCGACCGGGCGGGCCCGAAGCCGGAAGAGGTGCGGTGGGAGCTCGCCCGCACCGACCGGGCCGACGCCGCCACCGAGGAGACCGCGAGCGCCCTGCTCAGGCTCGTCGTGCGCGACCCCGATCCGGAGGCGGTCGGACGCGCCGTGTCCGGGGCCGCCGTCGAACTCGCCCTCGGGAGCTACCCGGGCTTCCACGTGACCGCCCCGCCCGGGAAGGGCGCGCCCTACGGGGTGTTCGAGGCCGCGTACGTGCCGGCCGGCGAGGTCGAACACGTCGCCGTGCTCCCCGACGGGTCCCGGGAGACCGTGCCGGCGGCCGGCCCGTACCGGGAGCTCGCCGAGGTCGCCGAACCGGACCTGCCCGAACCGCTGCCCGCGGGGCCCACGCGTGCCGTGCCGCTCGGGCGGCTGGCGGGCGCCCGCAGCGGCGACAAGGGCGGGGACGCCAACGTCGGGTTGTGGGTCCGCTCGGACGAGGCCTGGCGGTGGCTGGCCCACGAACTGACCGTCGCCCGCTTCCAGGAGCTGCTCCCGGAGACCGCCGGACTCACCGTCGTACGCCACGTCCTGCCCCGGCTGCGGGCGCTCAACTTCGTCGTCCACGGCCTCCTCGGCGAAGGCGTCGCCGCACAGGCGCGCTTCGATCCGCAGGCCAAGGCGCTGGGGGAGTGGCTGCGCTCCCGCCACGTCACCGTCCCCGTGCAGCTGCCCGCCGACCCGGAGGTGACCGCATGACGGTCCTGTCCACCGCCCTCGACACCGCAGGGCCCGAGTACGCCGCCCACCGCGAGGCCATGCTCGCGAAGCTCGCCGAGCTGGAGACCGAGCACGCCAAGGCCCTGGCGGGCGGCGGCGAGAAGTACACGGCCCGCCACCGGGCGCGCGGCAAGCTCCTCGCCCGCGAGCGGATCGAGCTGCTCGTCGACCCCGACACCCCCTTCCTGGAACTGTCCCCGCTGGCCGCCTGGGGCAGCGACTACGCGACCGGTGCCTCGCTGGTCACCGGGATCGGCGTCGTCGAAGGCGTCGAGTGCCTGATCACCGCCAACGACCCGACCGTGCGCGGCGGCGCCTCCAACCCGTGGACCCTGAGGAAGGCCCTGCGCGCCAACGAGATCGCCTTCGCGAACCGGCTGCCCTGCATCTCCCTGGTGGAGTCGGGAGGCGCCGACCTGCCCTCGCAGAAGGAGATCTTCATCCCCGGGGGCGCCCTCTTCCGCGACCTCACCCGGCTCTCCGCCGCCGGAATCCCCACCGTGGCGGTCGTGTTCGGGAACTCCACGGCCGGCGGGGCGTACGTCCCCGGGATGTCCGACCACACCGTCATGATCAAGGAGCGGTCCAAGGTCTTCCTCGGCGGGCCGCCCCTGGTGAAGATGGCCACCGGCGAGGAGAGCGACGACGAGTCGCTCGGCGGCGCCGAGATGCACGCCCGTACCTCGGGCCTCGCCGACCACTACGCCGTCGACGAGCACGACGCGCTTCGCCAGGCCCGCAGGATCGTCGCCCGGCTCAACTGGCGCAAGGCGCACCCCGATCCGGGCCCCGCCGAGCCGCCGAAGTACGACGAGGACGAACTGATCGGGATCGTGCCCGGTGACCTCAAGATCCCCTTCGATCCGCGCGAGGTCATCGCCCGCCTCGTCGACGGCTCCGACTTCGACGCCTTCAAGCCGCTCTACGGCACCAGTCTGGTCACCGGCTGGGCGCGCCTGCACGGCTACCCCGTCGGCATCCTCGCCAACGCGCAGGGCGTGCTGTTCAGCGAGGAGTCGCAGAAGGCCGCGCAGTTCATCCAGCTGGCCGACCAGCGCGACATCCCGCTCCTCTTCCTCCACAACACCACCGGCTACATGGTCGGCAAGGAGTACGAACAGGGCGGCATCATCAAGCACGGCGCGATGATGATCAACGCGGTGGCGAACAGCCGGGTCCCGCACCTGTCCGTGCTGATGGGCGCCTCCTACGGAGCCGGCCACTACGGCATGTGCGGCCGGGCCTACGACCCCCGCTTCCTCTTCGCCTGGCCCAGCAGCAAGTCCGCCGTCATGGGCCCCCAGCAGCTCGCGGGCGTCCTCTCGATCGTCGCCCGCGCCTCCTCCGCCGCGAGGGGGCTGCCCTACGACGACGAGGCCGACGCCGGGCTGCGCGCCATGGTGGAGCAGCAGATCGAGTCCGAGTCGCTCCCGATGTTCCTCTCGGGGCGGCTGTACGACGACGGGGTCATCGACCCACGCGACACCAGGACCGTCCTCGGGATGTGCCTGTCCGCGATCCACACGGCACCGGTCGAAGGCGCGCGCGGCTTCGGCGTCTTCCGGATGTGAGGCAGAGGATGATCACCGCACTGCTTGTCGCCAACCGGGGCGAGATCGCCTGCCGGATCTTCCGCACCTGCCGTGAGCTGGGCATCGCCACCGTCGCCGTGTACTCCGACGCGGACGCCGGCGCCCTGCACGTACGGGAGGCCGACACCGCCGTACGCCTGCCGGGTTCCGCCGCCGCCGACACGTATCTGCGCGGCGACCTCGTCGTCGCCGCCGCGCTCGCCGCGGGCGCCGACGCCGTGCACCCCGGGTACGGCTTCCTCTCGGAGAACGCCGGCTTCGCCCGGGCCGTTCAGGACGCGGGACTCGTCTGGGTGGGCCCGCCGGTCAAAGCCGTCGAGCTGATGGCGTCCAAGACCCGGGCCAAGGAGCTGATGGCCGCCGCCGGGGTACCCCTTCTCGCCCCCGTCGACCCCGGGAGCGCCACCGCGTCGGACCTCCCCCTGCTGCTCAAGGCGGCGGCGGGCGGGGGCGGGCGCGGGATGCGGATCGTCCGGGAGCTCTCCGCGCTGCCCCAGGAGCTGACGGCCGCCTCCGCCGAGGCCGCCTCGGCCTTCGGGGACGGCGAGGTCTTCGCCGAGCCCTACGTGGAGCGGGGCCGCCATGTCGAGGTCCAGGTCATGGCGGACGGGCAGGGCACGGTGTGGGCGCTCGGCACCCGTGACTGCTCGCTCCAGCGCCGCCACCAGAAGGTGATCGAGGAGGCCCCTGCGCCCGGCCTCGACGAGGAGCTGCGGGGCATGCTGCACGACGCGGCGGTCGCTGCCGCGCAGGCGGTGGGCTACCGGGGTGCGGGGACCGTCGAGTTCCTCGTATCGGCTGAGGGGCGACCGTACTTCCTGGAGATGAACACCCGCCTCCAGGTCGAGCACCCGGTCACGGAAGCGGTGTTCGGCCTCGACCTGGTCGCCCTCCAGCTGCGTGTCGCGGAGGGCGGGCCGCTGCCCGCCGCTGCGCCACCGGCGCCGGCCGGGCACGCCGTCGAAGCCCGGCTCTACGCCGAGGACCCGGCCCGTGACTGGCAGCCGCAGACCGGAGCACTGCTCACCCTCGACGTGCCCGACGCCCCCGGCATCCGCCTCGACACCGGATACACCGGCGGCGACACGGTCGGGGTGCACTACGACCCGATGCTCGCCAAGGTCATCGCCCACGCCCCCACCCGCACCGAGGCCGTACGCCTCCTCGCGCGGGCCCTCGAACGCGCCCGCATCCACGGCCCCGTCACCAACCGGGAGCTGCTCGTACGCTCGCTGCGCCACCCCGACTTCGTCGCGGGGGACCTGGACACCGGCTTCTACGACCGGCACCTGGGCACCCTCACGGCGACCGGAACCCGCGGAGACGACGCCCGCCGCCTCGCCGCCACGGCGGCGGCGCTGGCCGCGGCCTCGGCCGCCGGCAGCGGACCGGGCCCCTCCCGCTTCGGGGCCTGGCGCAACCTCGCCTCGCAGGCACAGACCAGGCGCTACCGCGCCGAGCCCGACGGGGCCGAGTACGACATCGCCTACCGCACCGGCCGGGACGGCACCCCCGCACCCGTGACGGGCGAGCGGGTCCTCGCCGTCCGGCCGGACGCCGTCACCCTCGAAACGGGCGGTGTGACACGGCAGTTCACCGTCACCGCGCACGGCGCCCGCGTCCACGTGGACACGGCCGCCGGCGCGCACACCTTCACCGCCCTGCCCCGCTTCACCGACCCCGCCGAACGCACCGAACCCGGCTCCCTGCTCGCCCCCATGCCCGGCACCGTCGTACGTCTGGCCGACGGACTCGCCCCGGGCGCGCCCGTCGAGGCCGGGCAGCCGCTGATCTGGCTGGAGGCGATGAAGATGGAGCACCGCATCCTCGCCCCCGCCTCCGGCACTCTCACCGCGCTCCACGCCGCCCCCGGACTCCAGGTCGAGGTCGGCGCTCTGCTCGCCGTCGTACAGGACGCATCCACGCACGCATCCGAGGCGCCCACGCACGCATCCGACGCGCCCACGCACGCATCCGACGTGTCCGGCGCATCCGCGCCCGCATCCGCGCCCGCGCCCGCATCCGCGCACCAGGAGGAGACGACCCCATGAGCACCGTCCTCGAAACCGAAGAGCACAAGGCCCTCCGCGCCGCCGTCGCCGCACTCGGCAAGCGATTCGGGCGCGACTACACCACCGGCCTGGCCCGCAAGGGCGAACACCCCCGCGAACTCTGGGACGCGGCGGGCGAGCTCGGCTACCTCGGAGTCAACCTCCCCGAGGAGTACGGCGGCGGGGGCGGCGGCATGGCCGAGCTCTCCATCGTCCTGGAGGAGCTCGGCGCGGCAGGCAGCCCCCTCCTCATGCTGGTCGTCTCCCCGGCGATCTGCGGCACCGTCATCGCCCGCTTCGGCACCGAGGCCCAGAAGCGGGCCTGGCTCCCCGGTCTCTCCGACGGCTCGCTGACCATGTCCTTCGGCATCACCGAGCCGGACGCCGGCTCCAACTCCCACCGCATCACCACCACCGCGCGCCGGGACGGCGACGACTGGATCCTCAGCGGCCGCAAGGTCTTCATCTCCGGCGTCGACATATCCGACGCCACCCTGATCGTCGGCCGCACCGAGGACGCGAGGTCCGGCAGCCTCAAGCCCTGCCTCTTCATCGTCCCGCGCGAGGCCCCCGGCTTCACGCACACCCGCATCGACATGGAACTCCAGGCGGCGGAGAAACAGTTCGAGCTGGTCCTCGACGACGTACGCCTGCCGGCCGACGCCCTCGTGGGTGACGAGGACGCGGGTCTCCTCCAGCTCTTCGCCGGACTGAACCCCGAACGCATCATGGGTGCCGCCTTCTCCATCGGCATGGGCCGCTACGCCGTCGAACGGGCCGTGGACTACGCGAGGACCCGCACCGTCTGGAAGGGCGCACCCATCGGCTCCCACCAGGCCATCGCCCACCCGCTCGCCCAGGCGCACATCGAGCTGGAACTCTCCCGGCTGATGATGCAGAAGGCCGCGCGGCTCTACGACGAGGGCGACGACATCGGCGCGGGCGAGGCCGCCAACATGGCGAAGTACGCCGCGGCGGAAGCCTGCGTCAGGGCCGTCGACCAGGCCGTCCACACGCTCGGCGGCAACGGC
This sequence comes from Streptomyces sp. NPDC055962, assembly GCF_042270185.1. Taxonomy (NCBI): domain Bacteria; kingdom Bacillati; phylum Actinomycetota; class Actinomycetes; order Kitasatosporales; family Streptomycetaceae; genus Streptomyces; species Streptomyces sp. NPDC055962. The sequence goes on along the minus strand of NZ_JBHJYN010000016.1, from coordinate 101,297 downwards.
CTGACCCGCGAGTACGGGCTCGCCTCCCTCATCACCGCCGCGCGCGTCTCCCGCATCGCACCCGTCAGCCGCGAAATGATCCTGAACTACGTCTCCCATCAGACCCTGGGCCTGCCGAAGTCGTACTGACCTGTCCGGCCGTGTCCCAGGTCTCCCCAACCGCCCCCGAAGGGGCGATTCTGGCTCTCCCACCCGCGTCGAAGGGGACCGCCATGGTGTTCCACAGCGAGTACGCAGACGTCCCGCCCCTCGAAACCCCCATCCACGAAGCCGTTCTCGGCACGGCCGCGGACTTCGGTGACACCCCGGCCCTGATCGACGGGACCAACGGGATGAGCGTCACCTACGTCCAGCTCGACACCTTCCACCGGCGTATCGCCGCGTACCTCGCCGAAGCGGGGCTGCGCAAGGGAGACGTCCTCGCCCTGCACAGCCCCAACACGATCGCCTACCCGCCCGTCTTCTACGGGGCGACGAGGGCCGGTGCCACCGTCACCACCATCCACCCCCTGGCTACTCCCGAGGAGTTCGCCAAGCAGCTCCAGGACTCGGCGGCCCGCTGGATCGTCACCGTCTCCCCGCTCCTGGACACCGCACGCATCGCCGCCGAACTCGCGGGCGGCATCCGGGAGATCTACGTCTGCGACCAGGCCGAGGGGCACACCTCCGTCCTCGACATGCTGGGCTCCACGGCCCCCGAACCCGAGGTCGCCTTCGACCCGGCCGAGGACATCGCCGTACTCCCGTACTCCTCGGGCACCACCGGCACCCCCAAGGGCGTCATGCTCACCCACCGCTCCATCGCCACCAACCTGGAGCAGCTGCGGCCCTTCGTGCCCCTCGGCGAGCGCGACCGCATCCTGGCCGTGCTGCCCTTCTTCCACATCTACGGGCTGACCGCCCTCATGAACGGCCCGCTCCGCTACGGAGCCACGGTCGTCGTCCTGCCCCGCTTCGACCTCGCCCAGTTCCTGGAGACGATCCAGACCCAGCGCATCACCGGCCTGTACGTCGCCCCGCCCATCGTCCTGGCCCTCGCCAAGCACCCGCTCGTCGGCGACTACGACCTCTCGTCGCTGGAGTACATCGTCAGCGCCGCGGCTCCCTTGGACGCCGAACTCGCCGCCGCGTGCTCCACCCGGCTCGGGGTCCCCGCCGTCCGGCAGGCCTACGGCATGACCGAGCTCTCACCCGGGACCCACGTCGTGCCGCTCGACGCCGAGAACCCGCCGCCCGGCACCGTCGGCAAGCTGCTGCCCGGCACGGAGATGCGGATCGTCTCGCTCACCGACCCCGGCATCGACGTCGGCAGCGGCGCCGACGGCGAGATCCTCATCCGCGGCCCGCAGGTGATGAAGGGCTACCTCGGCCGCCCCGACGCCACCGCCGCCATGATCGACGAGGACGGCTGGCTGCATACCGGGGACGTCGGCCGGGTCGACGGGACCGGCTGGCTGTACGTCGTCGACCGGGTCAAGGAACTCATCAAGTACAAGGGGTACCAGGTGGCCCCCGCCGACCTGGAGGCCCTGCTGCTCACCAACCCGTCAATCGCCGACGCCGCCGTCATCGGGGTCCGGGACGCCGACGGCAACGAGATCCCCAAGGCCTTCGTCGTCCGCCGCGCCGGCGCCGAGGCCCTCACGGAGGAGGACGTCATCGCCTACGTCGCCGGCCGCGTCTCCCCGTACAAGAAGGTCAGACGCGCCGAGTTCATCGAGGCCGTACCCCGCGCGGTGTCCGGCAAGATCCTGCGGCGCGAGCTGCGAGACCGGGAGAAGCAGCCATGACCCTGGCACCCCCGACCCACGACCGGGGCATCACCACCCTCACCCTCGACTCCCCGGCCAACCGCAACGCGCTCTCGGCCCGGCTCGTCGGCGAACTCGCCGAGGCGCTGGCCGGGTGCGCGGCCGACGACACCGTACGGGCCGTCGTCCTCACCCACACCGGCACCACCTTCTGCGCGGGCGCCGACCTGACCGCGCCACCGGAACCGGCGGCGTTCGTCGCGCTGATGCGGGCCGTCGTCGCCCTGCCCAAACCCGTCGTCGCCCGGGTCACCGGTCACGTCCGGGCGGGCGGCCTCGGGCTCCTCGGGGCCTGCGACATCTCGGCGGCCGGGCCGGACTCCACCTTCGCCCTCACCGAGTCCCGCCTGGGTCTCGCCCCCGCGGTCATCTCCCTGCCCCTGCTGCCACGCCTCGACCCGGGCGCCGCCGCCCGCTACTACCTCACGGGCGAGCGCTTCGACGCGGCGGAGGCGGCCCGCATCGGCCTCGTGAGCATCGCCGGTGAGGATGTGGACAAGGCGCTCGTACCGGTACTCGACGGACTCCGCAGGGCCTCCCCCCAGGGGCTGGCCGCGTCGAAGGAGCTGGTCACGGCTACTGTGCTGCAGAGTTTCGACAGTCACGCCGAAGACCTCATCGCCCGCTCGGCAGCACTCTTCGCCTCCGACGAAGCACGGGAGGGGATGACGGCCTTCCTGGAACGACGGGATCCCTCATGGGTGCTGTGACACCCCCCAGAACCCCCGCCGCGAAGTCGCCCAAGCAGGACCGCAGCCGCGCCACCCGCCAACGGCTGCTCGAAGCCGCGGTCGCCTGCCTCGCCGAACACGGCTGGGCGGGCTCCACGGTCTCCGTCGTCGCGGAGCGCGCCGGGGTCTCCCGGGGCGCCGCCCAGCACCACTTCCCGACCCGCGAGGACCTCTTCACCGGCGCCGTCGAGTACGTCGCCGAGGAACGCTCCGCCGCCCTGCGCGCCCTGCCCGTCCAGGGCCGCACGGCGGTGGTCGCCGCCCTGGTCGACCTCTACACCGGGCCGCTGTTCCGCGCCGCACTCCAGCTCTGGGTCGCCGCGTCCAACGAGGCCCAGCTGACACCCCGGGTCACCGAACTCGAAGCGCGCGTGGGCCGCGAGACCCACCGCATCGCCGTCGAGCTCCTCGGCGCGGACGAGAGCCGGCCTGGAGTGCGCGAGACCGTGCAGGGTCTCCTGGACATGGCCCGCGGCCTGGGCCTCGCCAACGTCCTCACGGACGACACGGCGAGGCGTCGCCGGGTCGTCGCCCAGTGGGCGGCCCTGCTCGACGACGCGCTGGGCTGACCCGGCCGGAATCACGCAACCATAAGGTTGCTCCTGGCCGCCGTACGTGCAACCCTGGAGTTGCACGCACTCGATGGCGGAAGCAGAGGAGTTTGTCGTGAGCGAGGACCGGATCGAACGCGAGACCCTGATCGCGGCCTCCCCGGAACGGGTCTGGTCGCTGGTGACCCGGCCCGGCTTCTGGGTGGCCGAGGAGGCGAGCCTGCCCGGCACCGTGGCGGAGGAGGGCGCGACCACCGTGGCGAAGAACGCCGAGTACGGCGACTTCCCGGTGTACGTGGAGAAGGTCGAGCCCGTGACGTACGTGGCCTACCGCTGGGCCAGCGCCTTCCCCGGCGAGGGGCTCGGCGAGGGCAACAGCACTCTCGTGGAGTTCACCCTCACACCGGAGGGCGACTCCACCAGGCTCCGCGTGGTCGAGAGCGGATTCGCCGCCCTCGCCGGCTCCGAGGAGCTCCGCGCCAAGGCGCACGAGGACAACACCGGTGGCTGGCCGCAGGTACTGGACGCGCTGAAGGCGCGGGCCGGACGGCAGGCGGCGTGACCGCAGGACCCGGAAGCGCGGCCGAAGGCGTCGAAGGCGTCCTCGGCGCGCTGGCGGACCCCATGCGGCGCCGCATACTCGACCTGCTCGCCGCGCAGGGGGAGGCCACCGCGACGACGCTCGCCGAGGCACTGCCCGTCTCACGCCAGGCCGTGGTCAAGCACCTCACCGTCCTGGACGCCGCCGGACTGGCGGCGGGCCGCCGGTCGGGGCGCGAGGTCCGGTACACCGTGCGGCCCGCCGCGCTGAACGCGACGGCGCGCTGGATGTCCGCCCTGGCCGGCGAGTGGGACAGGCGTCTGGACCGCGTCAAGCGGCTCGCGGAGCAGGCCGAGCGGGACGCGACCTGAGGCGCGTCCCGCGGTGCGGCCCCCGTCAGTTCCCCAGGTCCGCCAACTGGTCGAAGCCCGGGATCTCGTGGGGGTCACGGGTGCCCGGGCCGACGTACGTCGCCGAGGGGCGCACCAGACGGCCCGTCCGCTTCTGCTCCAGGATGTGCGCCGACCAGCCCGCCGTACGGGCGCAGCTGAACATCGACGTGAACATGTGGGCCGGGACCTCGGCGAAGTCCAGCACGATCGCCGCCCAGAACTCGACGTTCGTCGCCAGGACACGGTCGGGACGGCGGGCGTGGAGCTCCTCCAGGGCCGCCTTCTCCAGGGCCTCCGCCACCTCGAAGCGCGGGGCCGCCAGTTCACGGGCCGTGCGGCGCAGGACGCGGGCACGGGGGTCCTCGGCGCGGTAGACGCGGTGGCCGAAGCCCATCAGGCGCTCGCCCTTGTCGAGGGCCTGCTTCACGTACGCCGTGGCGTCGCCGGTCCGCTCGATCTCCTCGATCATGCCCAGGACGCGGGACGGGGCGCCGCCGTGCAGCGGACCGGACATGGCGCCCACCGCTCCGGAGAGGGCCGCCGAGACGTCGGCACCGGTGGAGGCGATGACGCGGGCGGTGAACGTCGAGGCGTTCATCCCGTGTTCGGCGGCCGACGTCCAGTAGGCGTCGACGGCCTTGACGTGCTTCGGGTCCGGCTCGCCGCGCCAGCGGATCATGAACCGCTCCACCACCGACTGCGCCTTGTCGATCTCGCTCTGCGGGACCATCGGCAGGCCCTGGCCGCGGGCCGACTGGGCGACGTACGACAGGGCCATCACGGCGGCGCGGGCGAGGTCGTCGCGCGCCTGCTCGGCATCGATGTCGAGGAGCGGCTTGAGGCCCCACACCGGCGCCAGCATGGCGAGCGCGGACTGCACGTCCACACGGATGTCGCCCGAGTGGACGGGGATCGGGAACGGCTCGGCGGGCGGCAGACCGGGGTTGAACGCCCCGTCCACCAGCAGCCCCCAGACGTTGCCGAACGACACATGGCCGACGAGGTCCTCGATGTCGACGCCGCGGTAACGGAGCGAGCCGCCTTCCTTGTCGGGCTCGGCGATCTCCGTCTCGAACGCGACGACTCCTTCAAGTCCGGGTACGAAGTCGGACATCGGGCGGCTCCCTCGACTCGGCGGCTGTGTGACGGCCACGAAGGCCTGACCACGATACTGGCGGGTTACCACGATGCGGGGAAGGGTGACGTCCGGCACAGCCCGTCGGCTCGCGGGACCGGAATTCCCACCCCTTACCGCCGGGGACACCGGCCCGCTGCGGCAGGATGGCCCCGTGCCCACAGCAGATGCCACTCCGTCTTCCGCTTCCGCCTCCTCTCGCACCCCGTCATCCGATTGCACCACCGATCCGGCCGCGATGCGCGAGCAGTACCGCTCCGAGGACTTCACCGAGAAGGACCTGGCCGCGGATCCCATGGACCAGTTCGCCCGGTGGTTCCGCCAGGTCGCGGGCGGCGGTGCGCTCCACGAGCCCAACGCGATGATCGTGTCGACGGCGGACTCCCGTAGCCGGCCGTCCTCCCGCACGGTGCTGCTGAAGCAGTACGACGCGCGCGGATTCGTGTTCTTCACCAACTACGGCTCCCGCAAGGCCCGCGAACTGGCGGAGAACCCGTACGTCTCGCTGCTCTTCCCCTGGCACCCGCTCGCCCGCCAGGTCTCCGTCACCGGCACCGCGGCGCGGGTGAGCAGGGAGGAGACCGTCGCGTACTTCCGCACCCGCCCGCACGGCTCGCAGCTCGGCGCCTGGGCCAGTGAGCAGTCGACGGTGATCGGCTCCCGGCAGGAGCTGGCCGAGCGCTACGACGAGCTGGCGGCCCGCTATCCGGAGGGCGAGAAGGTGCCGGCGCCGCCGCAGTGGGGCGGCTTCCTGGTCGTGCCGGACGCGATCGAGTTCTGGCAGGGCCGGGAGAACCGTCTGCACGACCGGCTCCGGTACGTCAGGGACACCCCCGACACGGCGTGGCGTGTGGAGCGGCTCTGCCCGTGAGCGCACGGCCGGTGCCCGGGAACGCAGGAACCCGCAGGCTCTGGTCCCTCCTTGCGGAGGAGCCGGCCGGATCTACCGGCGAGCCTGCGGGTCGGTGACTGCTCGGGTTTCGGCAGACAGCCTGCCGAGGTGCACAGTGTGCGACGACGGGCTGTCAGCCCGCAGCCACCTCACGAATCCGATAAGACTGCACTTTTCGGATCACCTCCTTTCAACGTGTGGCCCCAGCCTAGGAACCTCCCCCGCGACCGCACAACCGAATTAACGGGAATCCGGTGGACGCCGGATTTCCGGGAAGTGGCTGTGTGGTGGCTCACGTTCGAGTTCAATGGTCTGACGTGCGGCAATGCGGAACGCGAAGCGGAACACGCCCTGCGGGAGGTACGGAGTGAGTGCTTCCAGGAGCACCGGGACCACCGACGCGATCGGCCCCGACGAGGACCCGGAGCGGACGACCCCGGCGGTCATTCCCGGCTCCCGGCTCCTCGCCGCGCTGCTCGACGGGATGGACGCCGCCCTCTGCGCCTTCGACGCGCACGGCACCATCACCCACTGGAACCGTGAGGCCGAGCGCGTCCTCGGCTGGACCGCCGCGGAGGCGGTCGGGCGGCGCGGTTTCGCGGGGTGGGCCGTGCGGAGCGCGGACGCCGGGGACGTGCAGGGGCGGCTGCTGGCCGTCATGGACGCACCGGGGCGCCAGGTCCACGAGTTCGCGCTGCTGCGCAAGGACGGCGGACGCGTCCTGGTGCGCACCCAGTCGTCGGGGGTCCGCGGCGAGGACGGGAAGCCCGCCGGGGTGTACTGCGCGTTCAGCGAGGTGCACGCGCAGATCGATCTGGAGCGGTCGATCGCCCTCAGCGAGGCCCTGTTCGAGGACGCCTCCTGGGGTGTGGTCGCCGTCGACGTCGATCTGCGCCCGACCGTGGTCAACGCGTACGCCGCCCGTGCGCTGGGCGGCGGGCGCACCACGCTGCTGGGGCGCCCCCTGGGCGAGCTGATCGTGCAGGGCGTCGAGGACCTGGAGGGCGCGCTGCAGCACGTCCTCGCCGAGGGGGCCCCGCCTGCCCCGGCCGAGCTGTGGGTGACCCTGCGGACCTCCGAGGGGGACCGGCGGCGCTGCTGGCGCAGCGGCTTCCTGCGGCTGGCCTCGCCGCTCACGGAGGAACCGGTCCCGCTCGGGGTCGGGTGGCTGTTCCGCGACGTCACGGCGGCGAAGCTCGCCGAGCAGGACGCCGACCGGGTGCGCTTCCGCGCGAACCAGCTGCACCGGGCGGCCCGTCAGGCGGCGGAGTGCGAGGACCCGATGGAGGCGGCGACCACGTCGCTGGACTTCGCCCTGGCGGGGTTCGCCGACCACGTGGTGGTGGACCTGCTGGCGGACCTCGCGGCGGGGGAGCGGCTCGTACGGGCCGCGGCCACACCGTCCGACGCCCCGGGGCCGTGCCTGCCGGTCTCCGGCGGCCCGCTCCCGGTCCGGTACGCGCCGGGGCACCCGGCCCTCCAGGCCGTGGAGCGCGCGGGGTCCGTCCGGGCCGCCGCGCCCGCCGGGTCCGGCGCGGCATGGGCGGTGGAGCACCAGTGGCCCGGCGACTCGGTCCACGCCCTGTGCGCGGTGCTGCGGAGCCGGGGGCGGACACTGGGCGTGGTGACGTTCCTGCGCGCGGCGAACCGCAGCGCGTTCGAGCGTCCGGACGTGGTGTACGCGGAGAGCGTGGCCGTCCGGGTCGCCGCCGCGGTCGATCTGGCCCGTCTGACGGCCGAGCCGGGGCTCTGAGAGGCCGGAGGAGCGCCCCGGGGCCGGTGGAGGGCCGGGTGCCCGGTGCCGGTCGAAGAGGACCGGGCGCTCAGTGCCGGTAGAAGATGCGGTCCCCGTACTCCCGCATCACGCGCCCGTTCCACTCGTGCCCGCCGTCGACGTTGCCCGAGCGCAGCAGCGGCGGTTCGATCCCGCGGGCGACGAGCTCCTCCGCCGCCGTGGCCATCATGGCCTGCATCAGCGCACTGGTGACGACCGTCGACGCGGGCGCGAACGGCGCTTCGACGCCCTCGGCCGTCAGTTCCGCGTCACCGATCGCGATCTTGCTATCGAGCACGATGTCGCAGTGGTCCCGGAGGAATCCGCCCGAGGCGTGCCGCGACCTGGTGCCCGTGGTGTACGCGACCGAGGTGACCCCCACGACCGTCAGCCCCAGGGCCCGCGCGTTCTGCGCCATCTCCACCGGCAGCGCGTTGCGCCCGGACAGGGAGATGATCACCAGGAGGTCGCCCGAACGGGCCGGACTGGAGTCGAGCACGGCGCTCGCGAGACCGTCCACCCGCTCCAGCGCGGAGCCGAGGGTGGCCGGCATGACGTCGACGCCCACGGTGCCGGGCACGGCGAGCAGGTTCATCAGGGCGAGACCGCCCGCCCGGTAGACGACGTCCTGCGCGGCGAGCGAGGAGTGCCCGGCACCGAAGGCGAAGAGGCGGCCGCCGGCGGCGACGGTGTCGGCGATCGCGGCCCCCGCCGCCGCGACGGCTCCGGACTCCTCGTCGCGCACCCGCTCCAGCAGGCCGATCGCAGCGTCGAAGAACTGACCGGCGAGCTTGCTGTCGCTCATCGAGGAGGCCTTTCCGGCGGGGGTCTCGGGCCCGTGCGGTGCCCGTGTCGCGGATCACGTTGCGGTCTGGACCAGTGGGCTGTCAATAGGGCTCGGGACCGGCCCCGCGCACCGACTCCCGACTGCGGGGCACGGTTGTCCGTGCTATGCGTCAGAATTGGTGGAGGGCCATCGCACGACGACTTCATGTCACAGCATCGAGGGGCACGTATGTCCGGACTGATCGACACAACGGAGATGTATCTCCGCACCATCCTCGAGCTCGAAGAGGAAGGCGTGGTCCCCATGCGCGCCCGTATCGCCGAACGGCTGGACCAGAGTGGTCCGACGGTCAGCCAGACGGTGGCGCGCATGGAGCGGGACGGGCTGGTCCAGGTCGCGGGCGACCGCCATCTGGAGCTGACCGAGGAGGGGCGCCGCCTGGCCACCCGGGTGATGCGCAAGCACCGGCTCGCCGAGTGCCTGCTCGTCGACGTCATCGGGCTGGAGTGGGAGCAGGTCCACGCCGAGGCGTGTCGCTGGGAGCACGTGATGAGCGAGGCGGTGGAGCGCCGGGTGCTGGAGCTCCTGCGCCACCCGACGGAGTCCCCGTACGGGAACCCGATCCCGGGGCTGGAGGAGCTGGGCGAGAAGGCCGAGGCCGACCCCTTCCTCGACGAGGGCATGGTGAGCCTGGCCGAGCTCGACCCGGGCTCGGAGGGCAAGACCGTGGTGGTGCGCCGGATCGGTGAGCCGATCCAGACCGACGCACAGCTGATGTACACGCTGCGGCGGGCGGGCGTGCAGCCCGGTTCGGTCGTCAGCGTGACGGAGTCGGCCGGCGGGGTGCTGGTCGGATCCAGTGGGGAAGCGGCCGAACTGGACTCCGAGGTCGCCTCCCACGTCTTCGTCGCAAAGCGCTGACCAGCGCTTTCGTCGGGACCGGTGGCCTGCACGCATATGCAGGCGCCGGTGCCGATGCACGTGCAGATGTGAGCCGGTAAGCCCGCTTTCTGTTTTCCGCCCGGAATCGCAGCGCCCGGGCGAAACGCGTGCCAGGCTGTGGCCAGGCATATGACCTGAGGGTGCCGGCAGCGTCTGCCGCGCGGTCCGGGGAGGGAGCAGGGAATGCGCCCGTCGCACTGGCACGTGCACCGCGAGGTGACTGCCGGGCGCTCGTGCGCCCCCGTGCTCCCCGCCGCTCTCCCGGCCGTGCGGCCCGTTCGAATCTCCGCGCCCGTCCGCCGCTCCGCCCCCGTGACCGGTGGAGCGGCCACGGCCGCCGTCCTCGACCCCTCGCCGGTGGGCCCGCGCACCGCCCCGGCCGTCGGCCGCGCGGTGCCGGAGGGCCGCCATGGGCGCGGATCCATGTGTTCCGGAACAGGGGACGGCCCCGGCGCCCGAAGGCGCCGGGGCCGGTCCTCCCCTGCGCTGACCTGGAGCCCCGAGCTCTCGAGGTCAGTCCCCGCGGACCCCTGTCCCCGAGTGGTCCGCTTCCCGGAGAAGGTCTCCCCTGGGCGGCCGTCGTCAATCCTGAACCGCTGTCACTCAAACGTGGGATGTTGCGAGCCGGAAGCAGGTTTTCGAATAAGAGTTCGATAGTCTGGCGCGCAGGAACGCACGGTGATCGAGGACCAGAGGGGGGTGCCAGGACCTATGGTGCGGCGCATCGATGTGACCGGGTCGGACGGCGTGAGCCTCGCGGCCTGGGAGTTCGCCGATCCGCCCAAAGGGCGTCCGGAGGCCGGGCGGGCGCCCGGGATCTTACTGCTCCACGGACTGATGGGCCGGGCCACGCACTGGGCCTCCACCGCGCGCTGGCTCTCCGAACGCCACCGCCCGGTCGGCCTCGACCAGCGCGGCCACGGGCGCAGCGGCAAGCCGGCCGACGGCCCCTACACCCGTGACGCCTACGTCTCCGACGCCGAGACCGCGATCGAGGAGCTCGGGCTCGCGCCCGTCACCCTCATCGGGCACTCGATGGGCGCCCTCACCGCGTGGCAGCTCGCCGCGAAGCGTCCCGACCTCGTCAAGGCGCTGATCATCTGCGACATGCGGGCCTCCGCCCTCGGGGCGGCCTCCCAGCGCGAGTGGGAGGACTGGTTCAGGACCTGGCCGCTCCCCTTCGCGACACTCGCCGACGTGCGGAAGTGGTTCGGCGAGGACGACCCCTGGGTGGAGCGGCCCAACCCCTCCCGCGGTGAGTTCTTCGCCGAGGTGATGGCCGAGAGCGCCGACGGCTGGCGCCCCGTCTTCTCGCAGGAGCAGATGCTGACGTCCCGGGCCACCTGGGTCTACGACGCCCACTGGGAGGAGCTGGCGCAGGTGCGCTGCCCCACCCTGGTCCTGCGCGGGATCGAGGGGGAGCTCGGCAGGGCGGAGGCCCAGGAGATGGTCCGCGTCCTGCCGCGCGGGCAGTACGCGGAGGTGGAGGACGCCGGCCATCTCGTCCACTACGACCGGCCGGAGGGCTGGCGCAGAGCGGTGGAGCCGTTCCTGGAGCAGCTCGCCGAGGACGTCCGGGACGACCGGGAACCCGTCAGACCCTGATCCCCTGATCCCCGGCGCCCCGGCGCCCCGGCACCTCGGTTCCCTCAGCCCTTGCTGACCGCGGTCAGGATCTCCGGGAGCCGGTCCGCCACGCGCGGTGCCGCCAGCCGGACCCCCAGCCACCCGATGAACGCCCCGTACACCGCTCCCACCGGCAGCAGCAGCCACAGCTGGTCCTGACGGCCGGCCAGGTGCAGCCAGACCGTCAGCCCGATCACCGGCCCGCTGAGCACCGCGGACGCCACCATGCCGCTGAGGATGGAGATCCAGGCGAGCCCGCCCTGCCCCGGGACGACGTTCTTGAACGCCCCGTCCTGCGGGATCGAGTACGGGAACAGCGCCGACGCCACCGCACCCGTCGCCAGCATCGCGCCGAGCAGGGCGAACGACAGGCCCACGACACCCGGCAGCGCCGCCCAGTCGCCGAGGACCGCCGTGGTCACCACGGTCACCAGCACGGTGTACGGCAGGGTGATCAGCAGCAGGGCGAGCGCCCGCGCCCGCAGTTCGAGGTACGCGTCACGGGTCGAGGAGACCGACAGCGCCACCATCCAGAAGGCGGAGGTGTCCTGCCCGAACTGGTTGTACATCTGCATGCCGAGCATCCCGGCGGCGAAGCACGCGAAGTAGGCCGACCCGGTCCCCTGCACCGCGTTGAGCACCGGCACGATCAGGCCGATCGCGAGCGCCGTCACCCAGGACGCCTTGGTCTTCGGATCCCGTACGACGTACCGCAGGCTCCGCTGCATCACCGTCGTCGTACGCCCCTCGGGAAGCAGGGCGAAGAACCCGGAACGGTCTGCGCCGGACCGCTTGGCGGACGGTTCGGCGGCGGCGATCGTGGAGCCGTCCGGCGAGGTCATCAGCTTCGTCAGGCTCCGCTCCCACAGCCGCATCAGACCGGCGAGCGCCAGCACCGGGAGCAGCAGCTGCACGAGTGCCTCCCCGTACGCACCCTCGGAAGCCGACGCCACCGCCCCGAGCGCCGAGGCCGGCGGCAGCCAGCGCACCACGTCCGCGACGGGTTCCAGCGAGGAGAGCCCGCCCGCCCGGCCCAGGCTCTGGGCGGCGAAGTTGACGAACTGGATGCCCACCGCGATCACCAGCCCGCTGAGCACCGCCAGGTCGCGGCCCTTGCGCGAGGTCAGCAGACGGATGTTGGCCGTGGCGACGGACCGCGCCAGCGCCACGCAGACCAGCAGGGTCAGCGGCACGGCCGCCACCCCGAACGCCACCGCAGGTGCGCCCTGCGCCACCGCGATCACCGAGCCCAGGGCCAAGGCGAGGGTGAAGAGCGGCCCGATGCCGATCAGCGAGGCCACCAGCAGCGCCCCGATCAGGGGACGGGGCCGCAGGGGCAGCATCACCAGCCTGCTCGGGTCGAGGGTCTCGTCGCCGCTCGGGAAGAACAGCGGCATCACCGCCCAGCCCAGCGCCACCACCGCGGTCATCAGCACCACCAGCGTGTCCGCCTGCGCGTGGCCGCGGAGCGCGACCAGGCCGACGACCTGGCCCGCCGCCAGCAGCACGGTCACGACGAGCGAGGCGACATAGGCGGCCCGCCGTCCGGACGACTGGCGCAGCCCGTTGCGCAGAAGCGTCAGCTTGAGCCGTACGAAGACGGGGACGAGGCCCTGGCCGCGTACGGCCGGGACGCCGGTCCCCGCAGGAGCGTCCAGCACCGTCACCGGGCACCGCCCAGCCAGTCCAGGGACTCCCCGGTGTCCCGGACGCCCGCGCCGACCAGTTCGAGGAAGGCGTCCTGGAGGGAGGCCGCCTCGCCGCGCACCTCGGCCAGCGTGCCCTGCGCCCTGATCCGTCCCGCCGCCATCACGGCCACCCAGTCGCAGAGGGACTCGACGAGCTCCATCACATGGCTGGAGAAGACGACGGTCGCGCCGGAGCGGGTGTAGCGCTCCAGGACCCCGCGGATGGTCTGCGCCGACACCGGGTCGACGCCCTCGAACGGCTCGTCGAGGAAGAGCACCTCGGGGTTGTACAGCAGCGCGGAGGCCAGCCCGATCTTCTTGCGCATCCCGGTCGAGTAGTCCACGACCAGCTTGTGCTGGGACCCCGCGAGATCCAGGACGTCGAGCAGCTGGGTCGCCCGCTTGTCCACCTCGGCGCCCGGCAGGCCGCGCAACCGGCCCGTGTAGCCGAGGAGTTCACGGCCGGAGAGCCGCTCGAAGAGACGCAGCCCCTCCGGCAGCACCCCGATCCGGGACTTCACCTCGACCGGGTCCCGCCACACGTCGTGGCCGCCGACCTCGATGCGGCCCATGTCGGGCCTGAGCAGCCCGGTCACCATCGAGAGCGTGGTGGTCTTCCCCGCGCCGTTGGGGCCCACCAGGCCGATGAACCTGCCTGCGGGCAGGTCCAGGTCGATCCCTCCGACCGCCACCTGCTCCCCGAAGCGCTTCCACAGCCCTTCCACCCGCACGGCCGGTGGTGGGGCCGGAGCCCCGCCCGCCACGTCGGTCCCGCCCGCGCTGTCCGCCTGGTCCGGCATGGCACTGCCTTTCGATATCCCCGCCTGTGGGGACCACCCTACGAAAGACGGCTCCGGGCGTCGGCCGCTTCCCGGGCACAGGCGTACGCGAGCGGGCTGATCAGCTCGTCCGTGTCGGGCAGCCACAGGTTGGCGCGGGAGGGCCGACGGGCCCACTGCACCGCGCCCCGGCCGGCCAGCCGGGTCGGAGGCCCGGCCACGTAGTCGCCCTCGCCGCGCCCGACCATCCGGATCGCCCGTGCGTCCCAGCCCAGTTGCCGTACGAGCCCGGGTGCCTTGGCGGCCGCGCCCGGCTGGGCGAAGAACAGCATCCGCCGGTCCGGCGTCCGGGTCACCGGCCCCGGCGTGAGGCCCATCCGCTCCATCCTGGCCAGGGCCAGGAATCCGGCCGCCTCCGGCACGTCCAGGGCGTCGAAGGTCCGGCCGGCCGGCAGGAGGACCGAGGAGCCGGGCTGCCGGGACCACATCCGGCGGGCCGCGGCGGCGCTGCCGGTCGCCTGGCCCGCCCAGTCCGGCCGGGTGGGATGGGCCCCGGGGGCGCCGCAGGCGGCCTCACCGCACGAGCAGCGCTCCGACCCCCCGACGGCCACGAGCCAGGTGCCCGGGAACACGTCCCAGTGCCGCTCCTGGGCGTACCAGGCAGCGGCCTCGAGCAGCTGATCACTTCGCTGTTGGGGGACCTGGGCGGCTTCCGTCACTCCGATGGGCTCTTCCACGCACCACTCAACTACCGGCGTCACCCGGGGTTACGGGCGCGCGTGCGCCCTTCGCGAGGGATCGATCCTGCATATGGGGCGCACGGAGGCATGGGCGGGGGCGCGTGCGAGCGAGTGCACCGCTGCGGGGGTAACCACTTGCTGGACTGTGCCAACTCACCATCGCTCGTACCCGATACAGATGAATATGCGCATTTCTCGTGCCGTGCCGGGCAGTGATTGCTTCACTGAATCACTGCGGTCTCAGGGGGAAAAATGGCAGCCAGGCCTCTCGTCGCCCGTCAGCCGAACGAACGGCTCCAGACGCTCATCCAGGAGGCGGCGTGTTCCAACGCCGGCCTCGCACGCCGGGTCAACATGGTCGGCGCGGAGCGGGGGCTGGACCTCCGCTACGACAAGACGTCCGTGGCCCGCTGGCTCCGCGGGCAGCAACCACGCGGCAGGGCGCCCGGGATCATCGCCGAGGCGATCGGCCGCAAGCTCGGCCGCACCGTCACGATCGACGAGATCGGCATGGCCAACGGCAAGAGCCTGGCCTCCGGCGTGGGACTGCAGTTCGCCCCCACCGTGCTCGGCGCCATCGAGCAGGTCTGCGAGCTGTGGCGCAGCGACGTGGGCCGCCGCGACCTGCTCTCCGGGTCGGCCGTGGCCGCCTCCGCCCTGGTCGAGCCCAGCCGCGACTGGCTGATCACGGGCGCCGACCCGCAGGTGGCGCGGTCGGCCGGGAGCAGGGTCGGCATGCCGGACGTGGCGGCGGTGAAGGCGATGACGGCCGCCCTCGTCGACCTGGACCACCGCTTCGGCAGCGGACACGTCCGGCCCGTCCTGGTGCACTACCTCAACAGCGTGGTGTCCGGGCTCCTTTCGGGGTCCTACCGCGAATCGGTCGGCCGCGAGCTGTTCGGCGCGGTCGCCAGACTCACCGAGCTCGCCGGGTACATGGCCGTCGACACGGGCCAGCCGGGGCTGGCGCAGCGGTACTACATCCAGGCCCTGCGCCTGGCCCAGGCCGCGGGGGACCGGGCGTACGGGGGCTATGTGCTGGCCGCGTCGATGAGTCATCTCGCGGCGCAGCTCGGCAATCCGCGCGAGATCGCGCAGCTGGCGCGGGCCGCGCAGGAGGGTGCGCGGGGCCGGGTGACGCCGCGCGCGGAGGCGATGTTCCACGCGGCGGAGGCCCGCGGCCACGCGCTGATGGGCGACGCCCGGACCTGCCAGGTGGCGGCGGGCAGGGCGCTCGCGGCGCTGGACCAGGCCGACCCGGAGACGGGCGACGACCCCTCCTGGATCGCCCACTTCGACGCGGGGTACCTCGCCGACGAACTGGCACACTGCCACCGGGACCTGGGGCAGGCCGAGCCGGCGGCCCGGCGGGCGAAGGAGGCGCTGGCGGCGCTCCCGGAGTCCCGGACCCGGCGCCGGGGCATCGGACTCGTGCTGCTGGCCACGGCGCAGGTGCAGCAGCGCGAGGTGGAGCAGGCGTGCCACACCGGGCTGCGGGCGATGGAACTGCTGGGCACGGTGCGTTCCAGCCGGGGTGCCGAATATCTCGAAGACCTCCAGCAGCGGTTCGAGCCCTACGCCGACGAGCCCTCCGTCCGGGAGTTCGGCGCGAGGCTGGAGCTCCAGGCCGCCTGACCGGCCCCGTGGTCGAGTCGGCCATGAACAGCGCCGTGGGCGCCTCATGCGTTACCCGCGGTGTGAAGGGGTGGTGAGCGCCCTCGGGCGCTTGGCGCCGGACTGCGGCCACCCGGTAGCGTGAGCCGACGATTCCATAGGTTCACACGTAGGAGTCCCGGTGACGCAGAGCGGAGAGGGCGACGAGCCGCAGCTTCCCGCTGTACGGCCCGCGCACGAAGGTGTCGTGCTGCCCGCGGACGGTGGTGCCCCCTGGCACGCGGGGGGCCCGGCGGGCGGGCAGCAGGACCAGGCCGTCCCCGCGGGCGGGCAGCCGTGGGGCCGGCCCTGGGGGCCGCAGGACCCGCACCAGGACGGTCTGCCACCCGGGCAGCTGCCACCGGAGCAGCAGTACCAGCACGACCCGTACCAGCAGCAGCACGGGCAGTACCAGCCCCCGCAGCCGCAGTACGGCTACCCGCAGCAGTCTCATGACCCGTACCAGCAGCCGCAGGCGTACGCGCAGCCGCTGCCGCCCGAGGCGGGAGCCCCGGGGCCGGGAACGGGCCAGGGCGGGGACGCCGACGCGACGCAGTACATCGCACCGGTCCCCGGCGGCGCCTTCCCCGGCGGGCTGCCGCCCGAGCGCCAGGCGGACGCCACGCAGTACATGGGGCAGACCGCCGCGCACGGGCAGCCGTCCGACGCCGACGCGACCCAGTACATACCCCCGGTGCCCGGCGGTGCCCCGTACGGGATCCGGCCCGGCGCCCCCGGCGACCGGCAGCCGCCCGCGGAGTTCGACAGCCTCTTCCGCAACGAGGGGACCGCGGGCTCCACGCAGCAGATGCCCCGCTTCGACCCCGCACCGCAGCAGCCGCAGCGGACCCACCAGGGCGGCCCGCAGCAGCCGCAGGGCGGCCAGCCCTACGCGGCGGGTCCGCAGGGCCCCCACGACGGGTACGGAGGCCCCGGCGGGCAGGAGCCGGACGAGGGCCCGGGCCCGGCGCGCAGACGGTCCCCGCACATCCCGCTGATCGCGGCCGTCGTCGTCGGCTGCGCCGTCATCGGGCTCGGTGCGGGCGCCCTCATGAGCGGCGGCGACGACAGCCCCTCGGACGACAAGCAGCCGGTGGCCTCGCAGAGTTCGTCCGCCGGCGAGCCCTCCGCGCAGGCGGCCGATCCCGCGAAGCCGCAGGCCGAGGCACTCGACAAGCTGCTCGCGGACAGCAACAACAGCCGTTCGGCGGTGATCGGCGCCGTGGAGAAGATCAAGGCATGCCGGGCCCTCGACCAGGCGGCGAGCGATCTGAAGGGCGCCGCCCAGCAGCGCCGCGGCCTGGTGACCCGGCTGGAGGCGCTGAGTGTCGACAAGCTCCCGGCCGAGGCCGAGCTGAAGGCGTCCCTGACCACGGCCTGGCAGGCGTCCGCGGAGGCCGACGACCACTACGCGGCCTGGGCCGGTCAGGCCAAGAACGACAAGAAGGTCTGCAAGGGCGGTCACGCCCGCTCGACCGACGCGACGGCCCAGGCCAACGCGTCGAGCGGCGAGGCCACCACCGCCAAGCGGAAGGCCTCGGAGCTGTGGAACTCCATCGCCCGGAAGTACGGGCTGACCGAGCGCGCACCCACCCAGCTCTGACGCGCTGCCTCCGGCCCCGGTGTCCTCACCGCGGGCCGGAGGCGGCCGCGCGGCGGCTCAGCCCCCGGAGGGGGCGTTCACCAGGGTCTCCCTGACGTCCACGAAGCCCTCGCGCTCCGCGGTGAGGCGCCCGTTCCGGACCACCTGGAACGTCACCTGCCCGTTGACGATGCGCCCGTAGGCGGCCGTGCCGACCATGTCCTGGAAGCGCCAGCGCAGGACCGGGGTGAGGCCCCCGGTGTCCACCTCGGTGCCGCGGTTGAGGCTGACGGACATCGCGCCCGCCGTGATCTCGGGCGCGTCCATCGCCTCGATGACCGCCTTGAGCGCGGTGTACGCGATCCACGTGGTCTGCACGCCCGTGTCCGCGGGATCGATCCGGTTGTCCCCGAAGGCGTACGTGCGGATCACCTCACGCATCTCGTTCCAGCGGGCGTCTCCGGCCTCCGGGTACCAACCCGTGACGAGAGCACCCTCGAAGGGGCTGTGCGGCCCGCCCGTACGGTCGATGAGGCCTTGGCCGACGCTGCCGAGCACGGACGAGATCCGCACCGTGCTGCCCGAGGGCTCCAGGCGCCGGAAGGAGTCGAAGAACGTCTCCGTGCCCTTGCCCAGCACCGCGGTCACACAGCCGCCGCCCGCGTGGCCCAGGGCCTTCGCCGCCTCGGCGTCGTAGGACGTGGCTCCCTCGGCCGCGCTGATGTCGTAGGACGCGGCGCGTTCGCTCCGGCCGAGGCTCGCGTCCAGGAGACCGGGCATGGTGTCGCCGACCAGGGTGTCGGGCCGCACCAGCGACACGCGTTCGCAACCGGCGGCCAGCTGCTCGCCGTTGCCCGCGACGAGCGCGGGCTGCCCGCCGTTGACCGGGTAGGACAGGTAACTGGTGAACTCGTCGGCGGACGCGCCGTACCCGCCTATGTACGGGATGCCGGCCGCCTCCAGCGGAGCGAGGAAGGCCCGGCCGTACCGGCTGTACGAACCGACGACCGCCGCCACGTCCTCGTCGGCGGCCCGGCGCGCGCACTTCGAGGCCCCGGCCGCGCTGTCCTGCTCGTTGCAGGTGAGGACCCGCAGTTCGTGGCCGTCGATGCCGCCCTTCTCGTTGATCCAGCGGGCGTAGGTCCTGGCCATGGCCGGCATGCCCGCCATGTTCACGGAGTCGGCGCCGGTGGTGTCCGGGGCCCACGTCATCACGGTGACGGGCTCCCTGGAGCCCCCCGAGACTCCGGGGATCACCCCGCAGCCGGACATCAGCAGCGCCCCGGCCGCCACAGATGTGAGGACTTTGCAGGGGCGGGGAGGGGTGAGGCGTCGCCATCCGGTCATGGGCATGAACTTTTGCGGTTCGCGGGTAACGCCACGGTGTGCCGTGGTCAACACATGGTGACGCCGAGGTGAATTACGGGGGCCTGTGTGCGGCCTCCGGGAGGGAACGTACGATCGGCAACCGTGCAGCAAGGTTCGGAGAACACTTCCCGTCGCGGCCGTCGCTCCTCCACCATGGGCGGCATGCCGCTCAACGACATGCCGTGGTGGCGCTGGCGCAGCAACGTGCGCTCGGCGCTGCACATGCTCTCCGACCCCGTCTTCCACCACGAGTGCTGGCTCGCCGGCCGGGAGGGGTACGGCGACGTCACCGACGCCGTGTACCGCCTGGTCGAGGACACCTGGCTGGACAACTGGTCCGCCGAGAAATACGTGGGAACGATCTTCCGCGACACGGCCGAGGCCGCCCTCGTGGACGTCGCCGCCCTGCGGGTGCTGCGCATCATGCACCAGATAGGCGCCGACGCCCCCGTCTCCGCCTACCTGGAGCACCCGGGCTGGCAGGAGGCCGTCATGGCCGCCCGCGAGGCCCATGTGATGCTCGCCACCAACGACGGCGAGGACCCCGACACCCCGCCGCGGTCCCTCGACGTGCTCCGCATCATGACCAGATCGGCGTGATCCGCGGCCGGTGTGGCACCCTACGGGGATGACCGCGCAGCAGCCCGCCGAACCCGTACCCGCTGCCTCGGACGCCCCCGCCGAGCAGTACGTCCTCACGCTCGCCTGCCCCGACAAGCAGGGCATCGTGCACGCCGTGTCGAGCTATCTCTTCATGACCGGCTGCAACATCGAGGACAGCCAGCAGTTCGGCGACCACGACACCGGTCTCTTCTTCATGCGCGTCCACTTCTCGGCGGACTCCCCGGTCACCGTGGAGAAGCTGCGGGCCAGCTTCGCCGCGATCGGGGACTCCTTCCGGATGGAGTGGCAGATACACCGGGCGAGCGACCGGATGCGGGTCGTGCTGATGGTGAGCAAGTTCGGTCACTGCCTCAACGACCTGCTGTTCCGCTCCCGCACGGGCGCGCTGCCCGTCGAGATCGTGGCGGTCGTCTCCAACCACACGGACTTCGCCGAGCTCGTCGCCTCGTACGGCGTCCCCTTCCGGCACATCCCCGTGAACCGGGAGAACAAGGCCGAGGCCGAGGCGCAGCTGCTGGAGCTGGTCCGCGGGGAGAACGTCGAACTGGTGGTCCTGGCGCGGTACATGCAGGTGCTCTCCGACGATCTCTGCAAGCAGCTGAGCGGCCGGATCATCAACATCCACCACTCGTTCCTGCCGAGCTTCAAGGGCGCGAAGCCCTACCACCAGGCCCATGCGCGCGGCGTGAAGCTGATCGGTGCGACGGCGCACTACGTCACCGCGGACCTCGACGAGGGGCCGATCATCGAGCAGGAGGTCGAGCGCGTCGCGCACGGCGTCACTCCGGACCAGCTCGTGGCCATCGGGCGCGACGTGGAGTGCCAGGCGCTGGCCCGCGCCGTCAAGTGGCACGCGGAGCGCCGCATCCTGCTCAACGGCCGCCGTACGGTCGTCTTCGACTGATCCCGCGGGCCCCGCGCCCGCCCCGCCGTCTCAGAGGCGGCTGAGGGAGGCGGCGGCGAAGAGCACGTCGCGGATGGCCTCGCGGTCGCCCTCCTGGCCCGCCGCGGCCTCGACCGGCAGCACGTGACCGGCGACCAGCCGGCAGAACTCGACCCCGTCGAGCGCGACCTGCGCGACCGTGAGGGCGGAGGAGCCGAGGGCCGCCGGTGAGTCCAGGGGGATGTACCAGTCACCGCCGCCGCGGCCCTCGACCTCCAGGTGGAGCGAGCGGCCCGGGGACCCCGCGGTGACCAGATGGCGGGCGGGTGACGCCAGCCCCGCGCGGCGCCGCTCGGCCAGCGTGGCGGGCAGCAGCCGGGCCGCCAGGTCGATCATCCGGTGGAGGTGGGCGGGGGCCGGCGGATCGTACGGGTAGTCCACGGCGTCCGCGATGTCGCCGCCGTGCACCCAGCACTCGAAGGCCCGCTCCAGGAGCGAGTCCTGCAGCGGGAGGGCGAAGTTCCCGTACGGGACGGAGAGCTCCGCGACGCCGCGGCCGGCGAACGAGACCGTACGGACGAGGGAGTGGCTCTGGTCGCGCCAGGGCTCCCGTACGGCCCGGGTGGGCGGCCGGAGCGCGGCCGACCAGTACGACTCGGTGCGCTCGGTCGGTGTCGGCGGCAGGCTCCCGTCCCCCTTCCCCAGCGGGTCGTCCAGGCCGAGCGCCCTGGACACCAGTCCGTCGACGGCCATGAGGTGACCGATCACCCCGGCGACCGTCGTCTTGCGGTTCACCTGCCGGTCGTCCTCGAACCACTTCAGCCGGACCGGCGCGTGCCACTCCGAGTCGCCGATGTCCCGCAGCAGCGCGTCGAGCCGCGCGGTCTCCGCGTCGTAGGGTGCGGCCCAGGACGGGACCGGGATGCGCGCCGGGCGGCGGCCCAGGCAGCCCTCCAGGACCCGGGACCTGAGCATCGGGTCCAGGTCCAGCGTGCCGTCGGTGTGCAGCAGTCCCACGGCGTCGCGCAGGCGCAGCGCCTCGTCGGCGCAGGGCGCGCACGCGGTGAGGTGGTCCTCGACGGCCGAGGTCTCCTCCGCGGAACAGGCGGCGAGGGCCCATGCGCCGAGAAGGGACTTCAGCACTCTGTGGGGGAGCGCCCTGGCAGGCGGATCCGGTGGCTCCGGCGGCAGGGGAGGGCCCGGAGGCTCCGGCGGCCGCGAGCCTCCGGAGGAGACGGCCGGAGGGAGCCTCTCCTGGTCGTCCGCGGCCGCCCGGGGCCCCGGTATGCGCCGCTCCACCGGCCGGTCCCCGTCGCGGCCGCCACCGCCGTGGTTCCCGTTCACGCCGTGGGCCCGTAGCCGGGAGGCGCCGCGTCCGCCGGGAGGCGGGTGTTCGCGGTGGAGAGCAGCTGGAGCCCGAGCCGCAGCCGGCGCCTGGCCTCGTCCCCGGTGACGCCGAGATCGGCGGCCGCCTGCCGGTAGTCCCGGCGCTGGACGTAGGCGAGTTCGAGCGCGGCGCGCAGGGGTGCGGGCATGGAGGCGACGATGTAGTCGGCGCGGGCCGCGGCGGTGGCCTTCCGTACCCGGTGCTCCAGCTCCTCGGCCGAGCCGTCGACGTCACCGCCCGGGCCCTCGCCGTCGGGGCCGGCGTGGTCGCGGTCCGTCCCCCGCAGCCGCCGCACCGACTGGCGGTGGGTGAGGCGCGCCACCCAGGAGCGCATCGAGCCGTGCTTGGGATCGTAGGCGTCGGGGTTCTCCCAGACGTAGCCGAAGACGTCCCGCGTCACCTGGTCCGCGGCGTCCTCGTCGTCGAGCATGCGGTGGGCCTGGCTGTGCACGAGGGCGGCGAACCGGTCGTAGAGCTCGCCGAGGGCCGCCGCCTCGCCGCGCGCCAGCCGCTGCTGCATGCGGCGGTCCCAGCGCGGTGGTGCGTCCTTCACCATCCAGCCCCCAGCCCTGTGCCTCTCGTCACGTCGAATGTAGTCGTCGGCACAGTCGGGGCATGCACCTTTCCGGCAAGTACGTCCCTCGAGTGGCGCCGAATGATAGGGAACGCTTCACCCCTTGCCTCTTCCTGATCGGGTAAACGATCCTGAAGTGATCATTTCTGCATGAATCCTGCACCGGCTCCGGGTGTGGAAGGGTGTTTCGCGGGCGGGTACGCGGGCAGCCGCGAGGAGGAACGGAATCCTCCGGATCCTCCGGAGCCCCGGAACGAGAGGCCGAGTCGCGTGACGCTGAAGGTGTACGAGACCGAGCAGGACGCGTGGACCGTGCTGCGGATCCACGGCGAGCTCGACCTCGTGAGTTCACCCGTCGTGCGTCAGTCCGTCCACGGGGCGGTGGCCGCGGGGCGGCACGACGTCGTCCTGGACCTCTCCGGTGTGCTCTTCTGCGACTCCAGCGGCGTCGGCGTCCTCATCGCCTCCCGCCGCCTGATGAAGTCCTGCGGCGGACGGCTGCGGCTGATCCTCCCGGCCCGCGGCGCCGTCGACGGCTCGCACGTCAACAAGGTGCTCGGCGCGCTGGGCGTCCGACGGCTCTTCGACGTCTACCCCGACGCCGACGCGGCCACCGACGACGATTCCCGGCCGCTCACCGCGTGACACGGCGGATCGTGGCGAGGCCGTCACCTCGCTGACGGGAGTCAGTGACACGTGACGCCGTCCGGCGTCGTACGCTCCCCGCATGGACAGCGCAGAGTACGAGCGCAAGATCGCGCACCGCTTCGCCGCCTTCGACCAGGACGGCAACGACTACATCGACCGCGCCGATTTCAACGCCGCCGCGGCCCGTCTGCTCGCCGAGTTCGGCACGACGGCCCGCTGCGACCGGGGCCAGTCGCTCTACACGGGGGCCGAGGCCTTCTGGCAGGGCATGGCCGGCATCGCCGACGTGGACGGGGACCAGCGGGTCACCCGGGAGGAGTTCGTCGGCGGAGCCGTGAAACGGCTGCGTGACAACCCCGAACGCTTCGCGGAGATCGCAAGGCCCTTCCTGCGCGCGGCGATCGCCGTCGCCGCCGGCGAGGACCTCGAGGGCGGCGTACCCGTGGCCGCTCCGGTCGCCGCGGTGGAGCGCGCCCTGCGCGTCCTGGGCGCGGCGGACGACATCGCGAGCGTCGCGGCCCGGAGCCTGGACACCGACCGGGACGGCCGGATCGCGGAGGCGGAGGCGGTCGCCGCGTTCTCCGCGTACTTCACGGTGATCGAACCCGACGCGTAGCGGTTCCGCCCGGTCCGGAGGCGTCGGTACCGGCCCCGGCTCCGAGCACGGGATGCGCGGTGCAGGTGGCGGCGGCGGGTCCGGGGGTGCGCGGTGGCGGTCCGGGGCGTGCGTCAACACGCCGAAGATGGTGAGCAGTTCGCGCCCGCCCGGTACCCGGCCTGCCGCCCGCACCGGGCGGGCCGTGGAGGCGGGCGCGGGACAGTCGTGGCTGACCGGAGGCGTACGGATCGTGCGCCGGGGGTCACGCAACGCATCCGGGCGCGGGGCGTGCGCCCGGGGCGGCCTGTCACCGGGCGGAGTCGACGGCCCTCACTCGGGTACGCTCCGTGGGATGCGAGTGGCACAGGAACCGAAGGGTCCGGGTGCGCCCCACGGGGCGGCCCCGGATGGCGCACGGTGCCCTGCCCACTCTCCATGGAGCTGCGGCCGGGCCGCCGGGGACGGGGTCCCCGGGATGCCGGCGCGCTTCTGTTCGACTCTCCGCAGCGCGCGTCGCACAGTATGGACCACGCGTACTCCTTCGCGCTGGAATATGCCCGAAGCGCTTGTTGCGGTGACTGTACGTCAACCATGCTGTCTCGCAGGGGAGTCACGTTCCGTGACCCTGAGGAGGCGCGAGGCGATGTGTCCGCCGGTTCGGATGGTGTGAGCGGTGCAGGTGCTTCAGGTTCAGCTGGAGGTCGGGCCGGATCCCGCAGAGGTGGGACGGGCCCGCAGATGGGCGCGGTCGCGCCTGGTCGGGTCCGGGATGGAGGACGACGAGCCGCTCGCGGAGACGCTCATCCTGCTGATCTCGGAGCTCGTCACCAACGCGGTCGTCCACACGGGCTGTCCCGCCGTCCTCAGGATGCTGTTCGGCTCGTCGAATCCCACGGGCTCCGCGGGCACGGTGCGGGTCGAGGTGGCCGACACCAGCTGCCGCCCGCCCCAGCCGCGTCACGCCGCGGGTGAGGACACCGGCGGCCGCGGCCTGGAGCTGGTCGACGGCCTGGCCGACCGCTGGGGCTGGCAGCCGGAGGGCGCCGGCAAGCGGATCTGGTGCGAGGTCGACCGCGGCGGACCGGTGATGATCCCGGTGGTCCAGGAGCAGCCCGGCGACCGGGCCAGGCTCTGAAGCGGTTTCTCAGCGGTCCGTCAGTGGTCCCTCGGGCGGTCCAGCAGCGGTCCCTCGGCGGTCCGCCAGCAGTCCGTGAGCCGTCCCTCAGCGGTCCGTGAGCGTCGACCGGAAGGTCCGCCGGTAGACCGTGGGCGACACCCCCAGGGCCGCCTGCACGTGCTGGCGCAGGGAGGTGGCCGTACCGAAGCCGGAGCCCCGCGCCACCTGGTCGACCGACAGGTCCGTGGACTCCAGCAGATGCCGCGCCCGCTCCACCCGCTGCCGGGTGAGCCACTGCCCCGGGCTGATGCCGACCTCCTCGCGGAAGCGGCGGGTGAAGGTGCGCACGCTCATCGCGTCCTGGCTCGCCATGTCGCGCAGCAGGATCGGCTGGTCGAGCCGCCCGAGTGCCCAGGCCCGCGCGGCCGTCGTCGTGGCGAGCCCCGGCTCGGGCATCGGGCGCCGGACGAACTGGGCCTGGCCGCCGTCGCGATGAGGGGGCACGACCGTGCGGCGGGCGACGTCGTTGGCGACGGCTGTGCCGTGGTCGCGGCGCACGATGTGCAGGCAGAGGTCGATCCCGGCGGCCACGCCGGCCGAGGTGAGCACGTCGCCGTCGTCGATGAACAGGACGTCCGGGTCGACGCGGACCTTCGGGAAGAGCCGCTGGAAGTGGTCGGCCGAGGACCAGTGCGTGGTGGCGGGGCGCCCGTCGAGAAGTCCGGCCGCCGCGAGGACGTAGCCGCCCGTGCAGATGGAGACCATCCGGGTGCCCGGTCCGATGTACGCGAGCGCGTCGGCCAGTTCGTCGGTGAGCCGGCCTTCCTCGTGGACGGGTCCGAGTTCGTACGACGCCGGGACGACGACCGTGTCGGCGGTGGCGAGCGCGGCGGGGCCGTGCTCGACCATGATGCTGAAGTCCGCGTCGGTGCGGACCTGGCCCGGCGGCCGGACGGAGCAGGTCACGACGGAGTAGAGCTCCTCACCGGCGGCGGGTGGCTCCGCACTCCGCGCCCGGCCGAATATCCTTTGCGGAATGCCCAGTTCGAAGGGGATCACCCCGTCGAGCGCGAGGACGACCACGCGGTGGCGCATACGGACTCCCGTTCTCCCGCGGACTGCGTGCTACCGGGTGCGGCCTGATAAACGTACCGGTCATGAACGACAAGCCGACCGTGAGCGCAGCTGTCCCCCCGACCGCGCCAGTTGCCCCAGCTGCGCCAGTTGCCTCAGCTGAACCAGTCCCTCCGACTGCACCGGTTCCCCCGCCGCCCTCGGTCGTCCCGGCCACATCCGTCCCTCCGGCCGCATCCGTCCGCGCGGCGGCGGTCGCGGCGGCGCTCGTCACCGTGGCGGCGGGCCTCGGTGTGCGCGCGGCGGCCGGCGGGGACGTGGCGAAGTACACGGGCGACGCCCTCTACACCGTGCTGATCCACACCCTCGTGGTCCTCCTGGCCCCCCGGGTGCGGCCGCTGACCGCCGCGGGAGCCGCCCTCGCCGTCAGCTGGGTGGTGGAGCTGGCCCAGCTCACGGGCGTACCGGCCGATCTGGCCCGGCGGAGTGCGGTGGCACGGCTGGTGCTCGGCTCCACGTTCAACGCCCCGGACCTGCTCTGGTACGCCGTGGGAGCGGCTCTGGCCTGGGCCGTCCACAGCCGACTGGTGCGCGGGCGTGCCCTCGCGCGCCCCTGACCCGGTGGCCCGATCCCTGCGAAGCGTGTCCTTCCGGCCACTCGCCCGGGGGCGGCACGCGGCCGAATGCTGGGCGGCGTGACCCAGACAACCGACGGCGCGCCGGTCGAGAGCGCTCCTCAAGGCCCCTCCCGCCCGCGGACACGCCGCCCGCGGATCCACCGCGCGTGGATCGTCGCCGCCGTCACCTTCGTGACGATCATCGGCGGCGCCGCCTTCAACTCCCTGCCCGGCCTGCTCATCGACCCCCTCCACACCTGGTTCGGCTGGTCACGCGGCGAGATCGGTCTCGCCGTCTCGATCGACATGGCGCTCTACGGGCTGACCGCGCCGTTCGCGGCCGCGCTGATGGACCGGTTCGGCATCCGCCGGGTCGTGGTCGTCGCGCTCAGCGCGGTCGCGGCCGGAGCGCTGGCGAGCTACTGGATGACCGAGGTCTGGCAGCTGATGCTCTACTGGGGCCTGCTCGTCGGCCTCGGCACCGGCTCGATGGCCATGGCGTTCTCGGCGACCGTCACCAACCGCTGGTTCGTCGCCCGCCGCGGACTGGTCACCGGGATCCTGACCGCGGCCGGGGCCTCCGGACAGCTGATCTTCCTGCCGCTGTGCGCCTGGATCGTCGACAGGCACGGCTGGAGGCCGGCCACGGTGACGGTCGCGATGGCGGCGCTCGTCGTCGTCCCGTTCGTCTGGCTCCTGATGCGTGACCACCCGGCAGACATGGGCCTCGCCCCGTACGGCGGCGCCTACGTGGAGAAGCCGGCCCCCGCGCGGGGCGCCGCGGGCCGCACCGTGCGCGTCCTGTTCGACGCGGCCCGTACGGGGCCGTTCTGGCTGCTGGCGGGGTCGTTCGCGATCTGCGGGGCGTCCACCAACGGCCTGATCCGCACCCACTTCGTGCCTTCCGCCCACGACCACGGCATGGCGATCACTGCTGCGGCCTCGCTGCTGGCCGTGATCGGCGTCTTCGACATCATCGGCACCGTCTTCAGCGGCTGGCTCACGGACCGCTTCGACGCCCGCAGACTCCTGGCCGTCTACTACGCGCTGCGCGGTGTCTCGCTGTTGTTCCTGCCGATGCTGATGGCCCCGGCGGTGCATCCGCCGATGGTCTTCTTCATCGTCTTCTACGGCCTGGACTGGGTCGCCACGGTCCCGCCGACCCTGGCCCTGTGCCGGGAGCAGTACGGCGAGGACAGCGCGATCGTCTTCGGCTGGGTCCTGGCCTCGCACCAGGTCGGCGCGGCCCTGGTGGCGTTCCTCGGCGGTGTCGTCCGGGACGTGACCGGCTCGTACGACCTCGTCTGGTACGCCTCCGGAGCGCTGTGCGCGACGGCGGCCCTGATGGCCCTGATGATCCGCCGCGGACGGACGGCCGATCCGGGACTCCCCGCCGTGGCCGCCTGATCCCCGCCAGGACGGGACCGGCGCACAACCCCGGGCGCGGGGCGCACAACCCCGGACGTTCCTTGATCGTCCAACTTCCGCCGGAGACAAGCGTGTCGCCGGCGGGAGAGCCCCGTGCCCAGTCACTGGAGAACCATGAGACCCGTCTCTGTCCATCCCTTCGTACGCCTCGGCGTGTGCGCCGTCGCAACCGCCGGAGTCCTGCTGGCGGGGGTGTCCGCGCCGGCGTCGGCCGCGGAGACCGACCAGCTGTGGATCAACGCGCCGTCGGAGAAGAACCTGCAGGCCGGCGCCGGGACCGGCACCCCCGTCGACGTGGGCCTGTACCACGACAACGAGAACTTCACCGTCACGGACGGCCGCCTCACCGTCGACGTCTCCGGCCTCGCCGGGGTGGCCGAGGTGACCTGGCCCGGGAACTGCGCGCCGAGCGGGACGACCGCTGTGTGCACCGTCCCCCAGGTGCCCGCGATCGGGGCGGACTACAGCCCCCAGGTGCGGCTCCAGGTCCGCGCGGCGGACGGCGCCCAGGACGGCGCACACGGTCGCATCACCTACGCCGCGACCGCCACGGGCGGCCCCGACGGGACGCTTGAGGCCCCCCGGGACTCCTTCGACACGGCGTTCACCGTCGGATCCGGCCCGAACCTCGTCCTGGGCGGCCTCGCCCCGGTCGACGGCATCGCCCCGGGCTCCGCGTCGATCGTGCCGCTCACGGTGACGAACGAGGGCAACGAGCCCGCCCAGGGGTTCACCCTCGGCATGGTCGCGTCCTACGGCCTCGGCTTCGACTCGGCGTACGACGCCTGCGTCTACACGGAGGCGGGCGGCGAGGACGGCCCGCCCTCGTCCCACGCCCAGTGCTCCTTCGGCCAGGTGCTGGAGCCCGGTGACAGCTTCACGCTGCCGGAGCCGCTGTGGATCGCGGTCAGGGACCACGCCCTCCGGGAGCGCCTCGACCTCCACGTCGAGCCGGCCGGCGGAGCCACCGACCTCGACACCGAGGACAACTGGGGCATCGTCGCGGTGAACGCGGCCGGCACCGCCGACTTCGCCGTGCGCGGCTCCAAGGTGACCGGCGCCGTCGGGGAGACCGTGAAGGCCGCCCTCACCTTCAGCAACAAGGGGCCGGCCTGGATCGGCAACCTCGGTTCGGGCGACGCGGTCGCCCTCGTCGACTTCACGGTGCCCGAGGGCGTCACCGTCACCGGCGCGCCCGCCTCGTGTCAGCCGCGCACGCTGTCCGGCGGCTACCACCCGGGCCGGCTCGGTGCCCCCCGCTACGTGTGCGACATGCCGTACTGGGTGCTGGAGGACACGGTCCGCACCTTCCGCTTCAGCCTCCGCGTCGACACCGTCGTCCCCGGGGCCCAGGGCCGGGTGGCCCTGAAGCCGGTGATCACCGGCACGGGCTTCCCCTTCGACCCGAAGCCGGGCAACAACAAGGGCTGGGTCACGGTGAATCCGCTTCCCGCGGTGTGACGCAGAGCCGCCGAGGGTCCGGACCACGGAGCCGTCCGGACCCTCGGCGGCACCCTCAGAGCTCGGCCAGCTTCCCGGCTATCCTCCGCGCGTCCCGCGCGATCTCGCGGAGCATGCCGCTGATCGGGTTGGTGAAGCCGGTGAAGTAGAGGCCCGGAGCGCCGTCCGGGGTGCGGGCGCCCTGCACCGAGGGGCGGCCCCGGGCGTCCAGTACGCCGAGGTGGCCGACCAGGCCCTCCAGGGCCCGCTCGTAGCCGGTCGCCGCGACCACCGCGTCCGGGGTGATCCGGGTTCCGTCGGCCAGGACCACCGTGTCCCCGTCGAACGACTCGACGGCCGCCACCGGCGCCACCCGGCCGCTCTTCACCGCGTCGATCAGCCCGACGTCCTGGACGGGGATCGCGCCCTCCTTCACCCGGGAGTAGAGGCCCGTGTCCGGGCGGGGAAGTCCCTGATCCGCCAGGTCGGGGACGGAGACGCGGCTCATCAGGCGCCCGGCCACGTCGACGAGCCGGACGGGCAGCCTGCGGACCAGGACGGCGGTCGCCTGGGCGGGCCAGCCCGCGGTGGAGCGGCGCACGATGTGCGGGACCGTGCGGACCGCGATCCGCACGCGGGAGGCGCCGCCCTCGACCAGGTCCACGGCGATCTCCGCACCGGTGTTGCCGATGCCCACGACGAGCACGTCCCTGCCCGCGTACGGGGCGGGACTGCGGTACTCCGAGGCGTGCGTCAGCTCGCCCCCGAAGCCCTCGCGGCCGGGCCAGCCGGGCACCCGCGGTGTGTGGTTGAAGCCGGTGGCCACCACCACCGCCCGCCCGGTGAGCACCCGGCCGCCGGTGGCACTCAGCTGCCAGCCGGAGCCGTCGGCGGTCCGGTCGATCCGGGAGACCTCGACGCCCGTCACCACTTCCAGTTCGTGGTGCTCGGCGTACTTCTCCAGGTAACGCACCATGTCGTCGCGCGAGACCCAGCGCCCGAACCGGCGGGGCATCGCCAGCCCCGGAAGCGCGGACCAGCGGCGGATCGTGTGCAGGTGCAGCCGGTCGTAGTGGCGGCGCCAGGACGCGCCGACGTGACCGGACTTCTCCAGCACCACCGCGCGTACGCCGTGCTCCCGCAGAGCGGCGGCGACGGCGAGACCGCCCGGTCCGCCGCCGATCACGTAGACCGGCCGGCCGTCGGTGCGGTCGACGGAGGCGGAAAGGGCGTCATCGGTGGGGGAAGTGCGTTCGGGCATGGTTCGGAGCGTAATGGGACATGGACATGATGGGTTCCGGTCCGGACGGGAATCGGTTGCGAAATGATCACGGGTGCCCGGATCCGCCGTTCAGAGACCGGGGGCGCCCCACACCGGGAACCAGCGGGAGAGATCGCCCTCCACCCGGAGGTCGTCGCCGAGCACCGCACGCACCTGGAGCTCGCGCTGGTTGTCGCGCCTCTCCCCGCCGCCCGTCGCCGGGGCGAACGGATAGAAGGTGCCCCGTTTGTAGAGGTACACCAGCGCCAGCGCGCGCCCCTCCGGATCGCGGAACCCGATCAGCGAGCAGAGCAGATGCGGGCCGAAGCCGCCGTCCCGGAGAAGGGTGTTGACCGCGTGCAGGTCGTTGACCAGGGCGGCCGTGCCCTCGCCGCCGGGTTCCTGGCGGGCCAGCAGCCAGGTGTAGCCGTAGGCGTCCTGGCTGAACTCCACGGGGACACCGCCACGCCCGGTGTCCGCGTCGAGCAACTCCCGTACGTCCTCCCGGACACGGGCGAAGGTACCGCCCTCCACCCCCGCGAAGCAGACCGAGCCCAGCCCGGTCGGTGCGAAGCCGGTGCCCGCCTGGAGGGTGAGCGCGGCGGACGGAACGGCGAAGAGCTGGTCCAGGTCGGGGCGGACCGGCCTGCTGCGCCCCAGGATGCTGTCGAGCAGTCCCACGGGAGCTCCTTCACGGGTGGGAGAGGCCGGCCGAGATGCGGGCCAGCTGGTCCAGGCGCTGTTCGAGGGTCGGGTGGGAGGAGAGCAGCCGGCCCAGGCTCTCCTTCGACGCGAAGGCGGGCACGAAGTAGAAGGCGTTGTACGGCTCCGCCTTCCGCAGGTCCTCCGTCGGGATCCGGGCCATCTGACCGCTCACCTTGGTGAGGGCGGAGGCGAGGGCCGAGGGGCGGCCGGTGAGCAGGGCGGCCGTGCGGTCGGCGGAGAGCTCGCGGTAGCGGGAGAGCAGCCGGGTCAGCAGGAAGCTCAGGGCGTAGACGACGGCGCTGATCAGCGGGATGAGCATGATGATGATGCCCGCGGGGTCGTTGCCCCGGCTGTTGCGGGCGAAGCCGCCCCACAGGGCGACCCGGGTGACGACCCCGGCGAGGACGCCGAGGAAGGACGCGATCGTCATCACCGCCACGTCGCGGTGCGCGACGTGCGACATCTCGTGGGCGAGGACGCCCTCCAGTTCCTCGGGCTCCAGCCGGCGCAGCAGACCCGTCGTGGCGCAG
Source organism: Streptomyces sp. NPDC055962 (assembly GCF_042270185.1). Taxonomy (NCBI): domain Bacteria; kingdom Bacillati; phylum Actinomycetota; class Actinomycetes; order Kitasatosporales; family Streptomycetaceae; genus Streptomyces; species Streptomyces sp. NPDC055962. Next base: position 69,419 of record NZ_JBHJYN010000016.1, on the reverse strand, counting down.
ACCAGGGCCGTCTTCTCGCTGCGGCCGGTGGCGAAGGCGTTCGGCACGTCGCTCCGCGCCACGGCCACCCGGGGCTTGGGCATGTCGGCGAGGGCGCAGATCCGGTCGATCGCGCCGTGCAGCTCCGGTGCCTCCTCGGGGGTGACCTCGCGGGCGCCCATGCCGTACGCGGCGATGCGGTCGCTGAACCAGAACTGGGCGACGAACAGACCGCCCGTGACGATCAGGACGACCGGCCAGGCGCCGCGCAGGACGGCGAGGAGCACGCCCACGAGGACGACGTACAGCAGACCGATGAAGAACATGGTGCTCACCATGCGGGTGGTCAGACCGCGGTCCGGGGCGTAACGGGAACGGGCTCGTGCCATGTGGTGCCTCCAGCAGCTCACCTGACTCCCATAGTGCCCCTTTCCCGTAGAAACCGTGTGAAGGGGGCATCAGGGCCAGAGGAGCTCGCGGATCCAGCCCGTGCCGCCTCGGCGGTAGCGCAGCCGTACGTGCCGCCGGCGGTCGTCCCCCTGGAAGAACTCCACCTCCTGCGGCTCGACCACGTACCGCGTCCAGCTCTCCACCTCGGCGTCCGGTTCGGCCCGCGCCCGTTCCCAGGCGGCCCCGGAAGCGCGTTCGAGGTCCTCGGGTGCGGGCAGCACCTCGCTCTGGGACCCGGTCAGCGCCGAGGCGAGGGCGCCGGTGGACCGGGCCCGCAGGTCGGCCCGGCTCTCCTCGCGGCTCGTCGGGACGGCCGTGCCCCGGACGCGCACCTGGCGGCCCTGGGCGGGCCAGTAGAAGCCGAGTGCCGCGTGGGGGCGGGCGGCGAGCTGGCGGCCCTTGGCGCTGGTGGCATGGGTCGCGAAGTGCCAGCCGCGCTCGTCCGCGTCGTGCAGCATCAGGGTGCGGACGTCGGGCCGGCCCTCGGCGTCCGCGGTCGCCAGGGTCATGGTGTGCGGTTCGGTCTGCCCGGCCGCCACCGCCTCGGCGAACCAGGCGTGGAAGAGCGGGAGGGGCGCGGCGGGCGCGTCCGACGGATCGAAGCGGGGGAGGGGGGCGTCCCAGACGCGCTGCGTGTGGAGCAGGTCGCGGAAGTCCTTCTGTGCATCGCTCATGGGCCCATTCCACCGCCTCGCGGCCCGGTGCGGAAACGCCGACGGCGGACCACGGGTGTGGTCCGCCGTCGGCGCGACAGGACGGGGGGAGCCGCGGGGTGCGCGGCGCCCGGCGTGTGCGGGGGAGTCGGGGGCTGCCGGGGCCTACCTGACCGGCTTCTTGCCGGTGATGCCCAGATGGACCAGCAGGGCGAGGTTCGGACGGAGTTCGGCCTGCTTCACACCCCAGGTGGTGAAGCCCTTCTGGTGCGAGGCGACCCCGGCCAGCATGACGACCAGGGAGCCCGCCACCGCGGCGGGACTGACGTCCTTGTCGACCTTGCCCTTGGACTGGAGCTCCTTGACGGCGTCCGTCAGGGAGTTGGTGACCGAGTTCAGGACCTTCATGCGGATCTTGTAGAACCGCTTGTCCCCCTCGGCGGCGCCGAGGTCGACGACGCGGAGGATCGCGTCGTGACGGCGCCAGAAGTCGAGGAATCCCTCGACGAGTTCTTCGGAGGCCTGCCAGCCGGCCTTGCCGACCCAGGAGCGGCCGCCGACCAGTTCGGTCAGTCCGGCACCTTCCTTGGCCATTTCCTCGGCGAGTTCGAGAACGGCGCCCTCGACGTCGGGGAAATACTGGTAGAAAGTCGCGGGTGAAGTCCCCGCCTTCCGGGCCACGTCGATGACTTTGACGTCCCGGTACGGCGAGGAGCTGAGCATCTCGCTGAGGCAGTCGAGCAGCTTCTGCCGCGTCGCCTGGCCTCGCCGACCAGCCACGCGGCCGTCGACGGTGCGTACTTGTCCTGTCATGCCGTCAGCTTACCGAGGGGTGATCCGAGCGCGATCTGACCGACTGCAAATGGGGAACGCCCCAGTGCGGACGGGGTGGACAGCGCAATTCCCCGTGGTCCGCGCGGCCTTTTCCGCGCGGAATTCGCACAGGAGGAAGTCGCCGGCAGGGCTTTGCCGAATGGCCCGTGTATCCGCCCGGGGGAGGGCCCGATGGGATCTTGTTATCAACAGCCTGTGGATAACTTCGGTGGACAACCTGTGTCCACGTCGGTCGCAGAAGCTTCACGATTCGGGCAAAAGTTCTATTCGGGCCGCCCGGGGCGCGCTGTGCGGCCCCCGACGCTACGTTGAGTGTGACGGGCGTCACGGCTGCCCTGCCGCGGCCCACGGTTGATCCACAGAGGCACCGCCACGGGCCGTCGCGACCTCACTGCCACGGAAGGACCCGGGTCATGGCCGTATTCGCGCAGTCCGCGCCGTGCTGGGTGGATGTGCAGCTCTCCGACCTGGAGGCCGGCAAGCGCTTCTACGGCGGGCTCTTCGGCTGGACCTTCCACGCGGGTGACGGCATGCCCTTCGCCGACGCGTACAGCGACGGCAGGCTCGTGGCCGCGCTCGCCGCCAAACAGGACGGGCGCATGCCCACGACCTGGGGCGTCTACTTCTCCACCGACGACATCCGCGCCACCGTCGCCCTGGTCCGCACGGCCGGCGGACAGGTGATCACCGATCCGGTGCGGGCCGGCGCCGCCGGGGTCCTCGCCCAGGCGGTCGACCCCGGCGGCGCGGTCTTCGGCCTCTGGCAGGCGGACGGGCGCGCGGGCTTCGAGAAGCAGAACGAGCCGGGCGCCTTCTGCTGGACCGAGGTCTACACCCGGCAGCCGGAGCGGGTGGACGCCTTCTACGAAGAGGTCTTCGGCTTCCTGGGGACCGACATCGAACTGCCGGGCGAGGCCGGGACGACGGAGGACTTCCGGGTCTGGTCGCCCGCCGGGACCGAGCCGGGCGAGGACACCGCGGTCGGCGGACGCGCGCTCCTCACGGACGCCTTCCCCGCGATGCTCCCCAGCTACTTCCTCACCTACTTCGCCGTCGCCGACTGCGACCGCACCGTCGAGACCGCCGCCCGCCTCGGTGGCCGGATCACGGCCCCGCCCCTGGACATCCCGTACGGGCGGATGGCGGTCCTCCAGGACGATCAGGGTGCGGCTTTCGCCGTGCTCCAGCCGGCCGAGCTGCTGCCGTAGCCGTCCCGGAGCCGCCGCGGAGCTGTCCTGAAAGGGGTGGAGTGCCACAAGACACCCCGATCCGCCCCCGGGTTCGCAACCGGGGCCCGAGCCAGGAAGAATCAGGGTGCGCACCGCCAAGTGGTGCCCAGTGGTGAGACGCTGCACAGGGCGGGATTTCGCGGGCTTCTGTTCCTGAGGTCCGTACGGGGAGGTGGCAGGCAAGTGGAGCAGCTGACGCAGCATGACCCGAGGCGGATCGGCCCGTTCGAGGTGCTGGGACGGCTCGGGGCCGGCGGCATGGGGCTGGTCTATCTGGCGCGGTCGGCGTCGGGCCGACGGGTGGCGATCAAGACGGTCCGCACGGAACTGGCCGAGGACCAGCTGTTCCGGGTCCGCTTCACGCGTGAGGTGGAGGCCGCTCGCGCGGTCAGCGGCTTCTACACGGCCGCCGTGGTCGACGCCGACCCGAGGGCCGCAGTGCCCTGGCTGGCCACCGCGTACGTCCCCGCCCCCTCCCTCGAGGAGATAGTGAGTGAGTGCGGGCCGATGCCGACGCAGGCCGTGCGCTGGCTGGCCGCCGGGATCGCCGAGGCGCTCCAGTCGATCCACGGGGCGGGCCTCGTCCACCGGGACCTGAAGCCGTCCAACGTCCTCGTGGTCGAGGACGGGCCGCGGGTCATCGACTTCGGTATCGCGTCCGGCGTCTCCAACACCCGCCTGACCATGACGAACGTGGCGGTGGGCACACCCGCCTACATGTCTCCGGAGCAGGCCCGTGACTCGCGCAGCGTCACCGGCGCGAGCGACATCTTCTCGCTGGGCTCGACGCTCGTCTTCGCGGCGACGGGCCACGCGCCCTTCCACGGGGCGAACCCGGTCGAGACCGTGTTCATGCTGCTGCGGGAGGGCCCCGACACGGAAGGGCTCCCCGACGACCTGCGCCCGCTCATCGAGTCCTGCATGCAGATGGACCCCAAGCGGCGGCCCAGCCCGGCGGACCTCCAGTCCCAGCTGGCCCCGCACCTGTTCGCCTCGGGCAGCGACGACAGCGGCACCGCGTCGGCCTGGCTGCCGACCGTCGCCACCGCGATGATCGAGCAGCGCCGCGGCGGCGGCCGGACCGTCACCGTCGCCCCGGCCCCCGTGGCCGTGCCCCCGCCCCCGCAGCAGCCCCCGCCGGGTGCGGACGGTGCCTGGCGCGGCGGCGGTGACCTGCGGACCGCCCCCGCCCCGGTGTCCGCGCACGACGGCGGGCCCGTACGGCTGGCCGGCGCCCAGGTGCCGATCGGGCCCGGCCCGCGCCCCGTGGACGTACGCGGACCCGCCGCCGCGCACGCCGACCCGGCCACCGGCTGGGTGCGCGCGCCGGGCGGCCGGAGCGCCGTCACGCCCCCGACGGCTCCGGTGCCCGCACCCGCGCAGGCCCCGGACACCGCGCCCGCCGCGCCGGAGCGCTGGCGGCCGTGGCGGTTCCGTATGTCGAACGACGTGTGGGGCACCCCCGTCGTGGTGGGTGATCTGCTCTACGTGACGTCGTTCGAGGTCCACGCCCTGGACGTCGGCAACGGGCGCCGCCAGTTCAAGACCCGCGACGTCGCCTGGTCGATGGCCGTCGACGGGGGCCGGATCCACGCGTCGGACGGACCGTCCCTCTACGCCCTGGACGCGGCGACCGGCGCCGAGCGGTGGCGGCTCTCGACCGACGCGTGGGTGTACTCCCTCAAGGCCGACCGGGGCACCGTCCTGACCGGGACGCGGGGCGGCGGCGTCCAGGCGTGGGAGGCGTCCAGCGGCGAGAAGCTGTGGGAGACCTCCGGCGTCCAGACGGACTTCGAGACGGCGGAGGCCGGACCCGTCATCCACGACGGCACGGTCTACCTGTGGCAGGACGCCCGGCTGCGGGCCGTCGACGCGCGCACCGGCAGCGAGCGGTGGTCCTACCCCGTCGGCGACGCCGCCTCCTGCGGCGGCGTGCCGGTCCGGCTGACCCCCGCGCCCGACGGCTTCGTCTACGTCGCGGCGGGGACCCGCGTGCTGGCCGTGGACGCGGTCTCCGGCCGGGTGCGCTGGCACTTCGAGTCGCCCGCCGTCTTCCTCTCCCCGCCGGCCTTCGCGCCGGGACCGGCCGTCACGGGCGGCGGGGTCTACCTCGCCGACTACCTGGGCACCGTCTACGCGCTGGACGCCTCGACCGGCAAGGACCGGTGGCGCATCGCCACGGAGGCCCGGAAGTCCGCCGAGTCCGTGCTGGTCACGGGGGGCAACGTGCACGTCGGCAGCGGCAGCGCCCTGTACACCCTGGACGCGGTGACCGGCACGCCGAAGTGGCGTTTCGCCGCGGGCGGCGAGGTCGTCGGCGCACCGGTGGTCGCGGACGGCCGGGTCCACTTCGGATCGGCGGACCACGTGCTCTACACGCTGGACGCGGCGGGTGGCCAGCTCCGCTGGAAGCTGGCCACGGGCGGCGAGATCACGGGCTCCCCGGTCGCGCAGGGCGGCGTCGTGTACGCGTGCAGCAAGGACCGCTGCGTGTACGCCCTGGACGCGCTGAAGGGCACGGGGACGGGGAACAGGGCGCGCGCCTGAGCCCGGGGAAGCCTCTCAGGGGTGGGGCGGGTGGTACCGGTCCCGGTCCTGCCGCTCCCCCTCGTCGGGGTACTGCACGGGGTACTCGGCGGTGTCCTCGTCGGCGGGCGACGCCCGGTGCCTGCCTGGCCCGGTGTACGGATCCGCCTCGGGCTCCGGAGCCTGGGACGTGTACGCGGCGGGACCCGGCTCCTGCGTCGGAGGCCAGGTGTCCGGGCGGTCGTCCGGCGGCACGGGATACGGCTCCGGGGCGTTCCGGCCGGGGCGCGCGGCCCGGCGGCGCCCGGACATCAGCAGTGAGCCCAGCAGGATCAGGAGACCGCCCGCCAGCGCCTGGGCCACACCCCAGCCGAGGCCGGACCCGTCGCCGTCGAGGACCAGGCCGCTCTCCGCCCGACCGAGCCGGACCATCCAGAACACGGTGAAACCGAGTACGACCAGACCGGCGAGGGCGACCGCCGAACGCGAGCGGAGCACGACCCCCACGAGGGTCAGCAGCGCGGCGAAGAGGAACGGCAGCAGGATCGAGGCCATCACCGACGAGGAGACGTCGGTGATGCCACCGAACAGGTCCTGGATGCGGTAGTCCCGCCCGAGGCGGGTGTCGTACCAACGGCGGAACGGGCTCTGCACGGCCGCCGCCGCTCCCACGAGGGCGACGACGGCGCCGAGGACATTGCGGATCATCGACAGCCTCCCGGGCCGGGGCGCGCGCGGCTGTGCGCACCGCTCCCGCGCTCGACGCTACGCCCGGCCGATCCCGCCTGCCATCGGAGACCATGACCAGACCGTGACAGGGTCATGACGGGACCACGGGTGAGGGCCGGGAATGCTGTGCGTTACGGTGTCGCGCGGTCGTGCGACGGCCGGGAACCGACGACGACAGCGAGGGGGGCTGCATCGATGATGCGGCGACAGATGAGGTTCGCGGCCGTACTGGTCGTGGTGGTGCTCGCGCTCACCGGATTCTCCACGTCCAGCCACGGAGGCAAGAGCGGGAAGAGCCGCAGCAGTGGCTCCGGGGGTGGAGGATGCTCCAACTCGAAGAAGAGCAACGGAAGTTATCACCACTATGACGACGATGACGACTACGACAGCTCGTCGAGTTCGTCCGGCGGCTCCACGTACGAGTCGGCCACGCCCGGCCCCACCGCCTCGGACGCCCCCGTGGTCCGCGTCGTCCGCTGCGCCCAGCCCAGGAAGGGCAAGCGTAAGGCGGTGACCTCCTCGACGGTCGAGATCCGTTCGACGGCATCGACCGAACAGACCTACGAGGTCGACGTGACGTTCGTGGACGCCAAGGGGCTGACCGTCGACACCGGCGAGGCGACGGTCGACCTCGTGTACGGCGACACCGAGACCGTGACGGTGAAGATGGACAGCCCGGGCCTGGTCTCCCGTGTGAAGCGCTGCGTGGTCACGGCCGAATCGACCTTCTGAACGCCCCGCACGTGAGCAGGGGCCCGAGCCGTACGGCTCGGGCCCCTGCTCACGTGTCCGGACATGCAGCGGCCGCGACGGCTCCCCCTCCGCGCCGCCGCGGCCGCTCCCCCGTGCGGGAAGGTCTACTTCGCCGGCTCGCTCGTGGCGTGGGCGTCCTGGGTGGTGAGCTCCTCACCGGTGGCGTGCGCGTCCGCCGGCTTGAGCGGCGAACCGGTGGCGTGGGCGTCCTTGGTGGTGATCTCCTCGCCGGTGGCGTGCGCGTCCGCGGGCTTGAGGATGTCGCTCTTGTCGGCCATGCAGCTCAACTCCTGAAAAGGTGGTTACCACGGATGGGGAGCTCGCCCGGCGGTTCCCCCGTGGATCGCCGGGCGGGCTCCCAGGGCCGATCACCCTAACGGTGAGGCCACTCGCCGATCCGTCTGCCCCCCGACGCGACGGATCGATGAGTAGAGAGTGCCGCGGGGCGATAAACGATTGATGAACGCCGGTCAGGAAGCCTTGGTGACAGGAGCCGGGGCCAGGAGTTCCCGCACCGAGGCGGCTTCGGGGGACCCGAGCTCGTCGAAGACCGAGAGCGCCTCGTTCCAGCAGACCTGGGCGCGGTCCGTCTGGCCGATGCCGGCGAGCCCCCGGCCCAGTGTGGTCAGCACGTTCGCACGGCGCCACTCGCCCCCGATCCCTCGCAGGATCGCCAGCGCGTGCTCGGCGTGGGATGCCGCGTGGGCGGGCTGACGGATGGTGAGGTGCAGCTCCGCCAGCCGGAACAGGGTCATTCCGTGCCAGAGCTGCTGCCGGCTGTCCCGGAATATCGCCATCGCCTCGGTGAGCGCCTGCTGCGCCGAGGCCGTCCGCCCCGTCCCGGTGAGCGCCAGCCCCAAGGCGTACTTCCCGTTGGCCAGACGCAGCGCGAGACCCGAGGTGTCCGCCTCGTAGATGCTGACGCCCTGCTGGGCGAGGTCCACGGCGCTCGTGGTCCGTCCCGTGGCCAGATGGACCCGGGAGAGGTTGCACAGCGCCGAGGCCTCACCGGGCTTGTTGCCGTCCGCGCGGAAGGCGGCCAGCGCTTCGCTCAGATGGTTCTCGGCGTCGGCATGCCGGTTCTCGTACAGGGCGATGATCCCCCGCTGGTTCGGGACCTGTCCGAGGGCGACCGGGTCGTCGGCCAGCCTGCCGAGCTCCAGTGCGCGCCGGGCCTCGGTCTCGGCCTCCGCGAACCGTCCGGACACGCTGAGGGCGTGCGTCAGCATCGTCCGGGCCCGGCCCTCGGCCTGGGCGTCGCCCGCTGTCCGCGCCGCGTCGCTCACCGCCTTCGCCGCGGTGGCGAACTGGTGCGAGTCGGCACCGGATTCCCCCAGGTCCACCATGGCCATGAGCAGATCGGCGGCGCGTCGTGGCATGCCGGAGCCCGCGGACTGGGCCGCACAGGCCAGGAGCCCGCTGGATTCGGAGAAGAGCCAGTCCAGCGCGGCCTCACGGACCTGGAACACGAGCCCGGGATAGGCGGTGCGCGAGAAGTGGTCGAGCACGCGCTCCCCCGGACGCTCCAGCGCGTACACCCCCGCAGCCGTCGCCAGGTAGAAGTCCAGCAGCCGGGAGAGCGCCAGCTCCCTCTCCACCGGCGGCTGTTCGTCCCGTTCCGCGCACGCGCGCGCGTAGAGGCGCACCAGGTCGTGGTAGCGGTAGCGGCCCGGGGCGGCCGACTCCAGGAGGCTGGTGTCGACCAGGGTCTCCAGGAGGTCCTCCGCGGTGCGGGGGTCCAGGTTCAGGAGGGCGGCGGCCGCCGCGAGGGAGATGTCCGGGCCGTCCGCCAGGCCCAGGAGACGGAAGGCGCGGGCCTGTGCCGGCTCCAGCTGGCCGTAGCCGAGCTCGAAGGTGGCCTTCACCGCGAGGTCGCCGGCCTGGAGCTCGTCGAGGCGGCGGCGCTCGTCGGCGAGCTTCGCGGCCAGCACCGAGACCGTCCAGGTGCGGCGGGCCGCCAGCCGGGAGGCGGCGATACGGATGGCCAGGGGGAGGAAGCCGCACGCGGCCACCACGTCCAGCGCGGCCTCGCGCTCCGAGCGGACGCGCTCGTCGCCGACGATCCGGGTGAAGAGCTGGAGCGCCTCCTCGGGGGACATCACGTCCAGGTCCACGAGGTGCGCGCCCGCCAGGTCGACCATGCGGACCCGGCTGGTGACCAGGGCCGCGCAGCCCTCCGTGCCGGGGAGCAGGGGCCGGATCTGGGCCGCGTCGTGGGCGTTGTCGAGCAGGACGAGGACGCGGCGGCCGTCGAGCGCGGAGCGGTAGAGGGCTGCCCGCTCGTCCAGGGAGTCCGGGATGGCGGAGTCGGCGGTGCCCAGCGCGCGCAGGAACGCCCCGAGGACGGTCTCGGGCTCCGCGGCCCGGGCGCCCGCCCCCTGAAGGTCGACGTACAGCTGGCCGTCCGGGAAGTGCCGGCGCGCCTGGTGGGCGACGTGCACGGCGAGGGTCGTCTTGCCCACGCCGCCGATACCGGCCAGCGCGGAGACGGCCATGACGGAGCTCTCGGCACTGACCAGCTGGTCGCCCAGTTCGCGCACGAACGCGGCGCGGCCCGTGAAGTCCGGGACGGTGGCGGGGAGCTGCGCCGGCCGGAGCGGGGCGGCCGCGGCCGCGGGCTCGTCCGCCGGGCGGGCCAGCTCCTCGTCGGCCCGCAGGATCCGCTGCTGGAGCTGGGCGAGTTCAGGGCGCGGGTCCACGCCCAGTTCCTCGGCGAGCAGCCGACGGGTGTCGGCGTACACCGCGAGCGCCTCGGCCTGCCGGCCGCTGCGGTACAGGGCGACCATCAGCAGTTCGCGCAGCCGCTCACGCAGGGGGTGCGCCGCGGTGAGCGCGGTCAGTTCGGAGACGGCCTCCGCGTGGCAGCCGACCTCCAGGTCGAGGTCGAGGCGGGTCTCGGTGAGCTGGAGCCGCCACTCCTCCAGGCTGCTGCGCTGGTTCTCCGCGTACGGGCCCGGGAGGGAGGCGAGCGCCTCTCCGTCCCAGAGGCCCAGCAGTTTGTTGATCAGGGTGCGTGCCTGGCAGCGGTCCCCGCCGCCGCGGACCTTCTCCGCCTCGGCGGCGAGGTCCTGAGCGAGCGTCAGATCCAGTGCCTCACGGGGGATCCGGACCGCGTAGCCGCCGGACTCGCTGACGAGGGTGTCCTGGCCCAGGGTCTTGCGGAGCCTGGACGCGTACGTCCGTACCGTGGCCAGGGCCTGGGACGGGGGGTCGTCCCCCCAGAGGGCGTCGATGAGCTCGGCGGCGGTGGCCGTGCGGCCGTCGCGCAGGAGCAGGGCGGCCAGCAGGGCGCGTTGCTGCGGGGAGCCCGACGGCAGGGGCTCGCCGCCCCGCCAGGCGCGTACGGGGCCGAGCACGGTGAAACGGAGCCGGTCCCCGGCCTGTTCCCGAGGCGCGCGTTGCTCCGGAACGCGCACGCCCGGCCCCTTGTCGCGGTCCATGATGCCCCCTGTCCTGCTCGCCCCGCCGGTCCTGCCGGTCCCGCCGCACCGTACCGCTGGTACCAGACTCAACAGTCTGCCTTGTGAGGGGCGGGCTCGTCAGCATCGGGTGACGCTCTGCACAGGCCCTGAACATGTCCGGGCCCGGTCGCGGCCGCTGTGACCTGCGGGGCCCGGACAAGGCAGGAGCCCCGTTCCTCCGCCGGGGCGGGGGAGCGGGGCTCCTTGGGTACTGCTCACTCGGCCGCGATCGGCCGACCCGGGCAACTAGGCCGGGGTGACGTTCTCAGCCTGCGGACCCTTGGGACCCTGAGTGACGTCGAAGTTCACGACCTGGTTCTCCTCGAGGGAGCGGAACCCGGACGCGTTGATCGCGGAGTAGTGGACGAAGACATCCGGGCCGCCGCCGTCCTGGGCGATGAAGCCGAAGCCCTTTTCAGCGTTGAACCACTTGACGGTTCCGGTAGCCATAAAGCCCTCCTTGGGCCAAAGGGTTGCCCTGCTCCAGAACCTGCAAACAAGTCTGAAAACTACAAAAGCCTGCGGGTTACATGCTCCGCAGGCTCTGTACTGCAAGGGAAACCAAACTGCAACTTGCGGGCGAGCCTAGCACGCAGTGTGCGGGGAGCGGTAGAGGGAAAGATCACTTCACCCGGATGTTTGATCGGGGCGTCGGAGAGGTGACGGACAAGGGCTCCGGAGGGCACTCGGGACGCCCCGATGAAGCGGGCCGGCAGAGGCAGGTCTAGCCTCGCGATGTGGACAATTCAACCGTCTCTCCCGTAGAAGGCGACGACCGTCGCAGCAGGCCGCGCGTCGGCCACATCCAGTTCCTGAACTGCCTCCCCCTCTACTGGGGCCTGGCACGGACGGGGACCCTGCTCGATCTGGAGCTCTCGAAGGACACCCCGGAGAGACTCAGTGAGCAGCTGGTCGCGGGCGACCTCGACATCGGGCCCGTCACCCTGGTCGAGTACCTGCGCAACGCCGACGACCTGGTGGCCCTGCCCGACATCGCCGTCGGCTGCGACGGCCCCGTCATGTCGTGCGTGATCGTGTCCCAGCTCCCCCTGGAGCAGCTGGACGGGGCCCGGGTGGCCCTCGGCTCGACCTCGCGCACCTCCGTACGGCTGGCCCAGCTGCTGCTCTCGGAGCGGTACGGCGTCGCCCCCGACTACTACACCTGCCCGCCGGACCTCGGGCTGATGATGCAGGAGGCCGACGCGGCCGTCCTTATCGGCGACGCGGCGCTGCGGGCCAACCTGCACGACGCCCCCAGGCTCGGACTCCAGGTCCACGACCTGGGCGAGATGTGGAAGGAGTGGACGGGGCTGCCGTTCGTCTTCGCGGTCTGGGCGGCGCGCAAGGACTACCTGGCCTCCCACCCCGAGTACGTGGAGAAGGTGCACGAGGCGTTCCTCGCCTCCCGCGACGTCTCGCTGGAGGAGGTCACCAAGGTGGCCGAGCAGGCGGCGCGCTGGGAGGCCTTCGACGCCGAGGTGCTGGAGCGTTACTTCACCACCCTGGACTTCCGCTTCGGCCCGGACCAGCTGGCGGGGGTGCGCGAGTTCGCCCGGCGGACCGGCCCGACGACCGGTTACCCGGCGGACGTCAAGGTCGAACTGCTCGGCGGCTGACACCGGCGGCCCGGGAATGGTGCGGGAGGGAAGGGGAATCCCGCGCCCTTCCGGGCCTTCCCGTCCGGGTGTCCTTTACCTCTGACGCGGCCCTGACGCATGGCTCCGGCATTCCGTTCCCGGGAAAGGGCGCGAATGTCCGGAGTTCCGTGACGGAGACCTCCTCCGGGCACCCGCGGGGGAATAGCGGACGACGCGCGGAAGCCCTTCCGGTTTCTCTCCGGTGAACCCCGGCCTACGTGGACGAACGGCGTATTCACGCCTTTCCGAGTGGCGAAATCCCTGCTTCGTGCCCATAGGGGCGATATCGGCTCACGGGGTCTCCGTGACCCCGTGAGCCGGGCGCCCTAGGCTGCGGTCCGAGTCCCGGGGTCCACAGGGGGAGACCGTATGCAGCCGCTGGAAGCCGGCGAACCGCACACCATCGGCGCCTACCGGCTGCTGGGCAGGCTCGGTGCCGGCGGGATGGGCCGCGTCTACCTGGGCCGCAGCGCCGGCGGCCGTACCGTCGCGGTCAAGGTCGTCCACCCCCACTTCGCCCTCGACGAGCAGTTCCGCGCGAGATTCCGGCGCGAGGTGGACGCCGCGCGGCGCCTCGGCGCGCAGTGGACGGCCCCGGTCCTGGACGCCGACCCGGACGCGGCCGTGCCGTGGGTGGCCACCGGTTACGTCGCAGGGCCCCCGCTCTCCGACGCGGTCACCCGCCACGGCCCGCTGCCCGAGTACGCGGTACGGACCCTGGGGGCCGGGCTCGGCGAGGCACTGGACGCCGTGCACGCGCACGGCCTCATCCACCGGGACGTCAAGCCGTCCAACGTCCTGCTCGCCCTGGACGGCCCCCGTCTGATCGACTTCGGTATCGCCCGGGCCCTCGGCGCCACCGTCTCCCTCACCTCCACCGGCGTCTCCGTCGGCTCGCCCGGCTACATGGCGCCCGAGCAGATCCGGGGGCTGGACCTCTCCGGCGCTGCCGACGTCTTCTCGCTCGGCGCGGTCCTCGCCTACGCGGCGACCGGCACCGCGCCCTTCCCGGGCGACTCCTCCGCGGTGCTGCTCTACAAGGTGGTCCACGAGGAACCCGAACTCGGCGACCTGGAGGGCGATCTGCGGGAGCTGGTGGCCGGATGCCTCGCCAAGGACCCCGCCGACCGGCCCGCACCCGCCGAACTCGCCCGCAGGCTCGCGCCCGGCGGGGCCGCCGCGCTGGTTGCCCCCGGCTGGCTGCCGGGCCCGCTGGTGCGCGAGGTCAGCCGGTCGGCCGTGGCCCTGCTGGACCTGGAGCCGCAGGACGCGCCCGTGCAGTCGGGCCCGGTGCCGTTCAGCAACGCCTCGCTGGGGGCCGCGCCGCTCGGTGCCTTCGGCCCGCCGCTGCCGGCCCCGCCCGACGGGCTCCCGGGCACCCCGGCGGAGCGGGGGCCCGGAGCCCGGGTCGCCGTCACCATGGACTCCCGCCCCGAGCCCGGCGGCCGCCGGGGGCGCCGGGTCAGCTGCACCGTCGCCCTGGCCGTCGCCGGCGCGCTGGCCGTCGTGACGATCGGCACCGGGATGCTGGGGGACCTGTTCGGGAGCGGCGACGAGGACCGGGGCAACGACACCGCACAGCCCCCCTCCTCCGGCGGGTCGCCGACCCCGCCCGACGCGGCGCAGCCCCAGCCGTCCGCGAGCTCCTCGGCCGCCTCCGCACCCGTCGGCGCGGTACCCGAGGCGTTCGCCGGCACCTGGAAGGGCCCCGCGACCGAGCGCAGCGGCCTGTCGCACGGCACGGTCACTGCCGTCTTCGTCGAGGGGAGGAAGGGCGACGAGGTAGTCCGGCTGTCGTACCGGTTCGACGCGCTCGGAACGACCGTCGTCTGCAAGGCCGTCGGGACGCTCACCTCGGGTACGGCCACCGAACTGAAGATCCGCGAACGCGCCGACCCCGATGCCCGCGGCGGCACCCTGTGCACCGGGGGAGAGGCCGACCTCGTCTTCACCCTCGGCGCCGGCGACACCCTGCTCTACGAGTCGCACGAGGAGGCCGCGGGCACGCCCAAGGGCACACTCACCCGGTCCGACGGCTGACCCCGACAGGGGCTGGCGTAGGCTGGATCGGTCCGTGGATCCGTAGAAAAACCGCCGAAAGGTGACAGCCCGGTGACCGAGAAGGCCGACCTTCAGCCCGTCCTCGACCGCGCCGCCGAAGGCGGGCGGATCACTCCGGAGGAGGCGCTCGACCTCTACAGGTCGGCACCGCTGCACGCGCTGGGGGCCGCCGCCGACGCCGTGCGCCGCCGCCGCTACGCCGGTACGGAGCACATCGCGACGTACATCATCGAGCGGAACATCAACTACACCAACGTCTGCGTCACGGCGTGCAAGTTCTGCGCGTTCTACGCGCCGCCCAAGGACGCTGCCAAGGGCTGGTCCCGCGACCTCGACGACATCCTGCGCCGCTGCGCGGAGACCGTCGAGCTCGGCGGCACCCAGATCATGTTCCAGGGCGGCCACCACCCGGACTACGGCGTCGAGTACTACGAGGAGCACTTCTCCGCGATCAAGAAGGCGTTCCCGCAGCTGGTCATCCACTCGCTCGGCGCCTCCGAGATCGAGCACATGGCCCGCATCTCGGGCGTCTCCGCGGAGGAGGCCGTCCAGCGCATCCACGCCGCCGGTCTCGACTCCTTCGCCGGCGCCGGCGCCGAACTGCTGCCCGCCCGGCCGCGTACGGCGATCGCCCCGCTCAAGGAGTCCGGCGAGCGCTGGCTGGAGATCATGGAGATCGCCCACGGCCTCGGCGTGGAGTCCACCTCCACGATGCTGATGGGCACCGGCGAGACCAACGCCGAGCGCATCGAGCACCTGCGGATGATCCGCGACGTCCAGGACCGCACGGGCGGCTTCCGCGCCTTCATCCCGTACACCTACCAGCCGGAGAACAACAAGCTGAAGGGGCAGACGCAGGCCACCCTCTTCGAGTACCTGCGGATGATCGCCATCGCCCGGCTCTTCCTCGACAACGTCGCCCACATCCAGGGCTCCTGGCTGACCACCGGCAAGGAGGTCGGCCAGCTGTCCCTGCACTACGGCGCGGACGACCTCGGCTCGATCATGCTGGAGGAGAACGTCGTCTCGTCGGCCGGTGCCAAGCACCGCTCGAACCGGCTCGAGATCATCGACCTCATCCGCAAGGCGGGCCGCGTCCCCGCCCAGCGCGCCACGACCTACGAGCACCTGGTCGTCCACGACGACCCGGCGAACGACCCGGTCGACGAGCGCGTCGTCTCGCACATCTCCTCGACCGCGATCGCGGGCGGCACGGCGCACCCGGAGCTGAAGCTCCTCGACGCCCACTGATCACCGCGTGCTGACCGTTCACGCCGCGCCCCTGGTCCTGCCGGTCGGCGCGGCGGCCGTCGCCGAGGGCGCGGTGGCCGTGGACGGCGACCGCATCGTGGCCCTCGGCCCGCTGGACGCGGTCGTGGCCGCGCACCCGGCGGCCCGGGTCCGGCGGTGGCCGGGCGTCCTCACGCCGGGCCTGCGCCAGTGGGACGGCCTCGCCCTGCTGACCCGCTGCTACCACCCCGACCCGCGCGAGGCCGACGAGCTCGGCGAACAGCCCCTGACCGGAGCCGAGTTCGAGCGGCTGGACGGGCAGATGGACGGGCCCCGCCGGGCGGGCAGCGTGCGCCGAGGACTGCAGCGCATGCTGCGCCACGGCACCACCCATGTCGCGGGCGGCTTCACCGACCCCGCCGTACGCACCGCCGTGGGCCGCGCCGGTCTGACCGTGGTCCGGCCGGGCGGGGTCCCGGCCGGCGAACCGGACCTGGACCCCTTCGCACGCGGACTTGACCTGGCCGGCACCGCGCACGGCCCGCTCGCCGTCGGCGGCCGCGCCGACCTGGCGGTCTTCGACGTGCCGGACGAAGCGGCGCTCTGCGCGGCGGGAGCGGCGAGCTGCGTGGCCACGGTCCTCGGCGGACGGCTGGTGCACCGGCGGCGGTGACGCCGCCGGCAACGGCCTCACGGCACGGAGGGCCCGCCCAGGTACCGCCCCTTCGCGTCGTACGGCCAGGCGTTGGAGACGCAGCCCTTCAGCCCCTTGATCTGCTGCATCATCGCGGGCGCGGGCTTCCCCGCGCCGGGGCAGGTCTCGTGCCCGTGGCCCAGCCAGTGGCCGACCTCGTGATTGACGATCAGGGCCCGGTACTCGGAGGCGGACCCGTCGAACGTCGGTGAACCCAGCTGCCAGCGGGCGAGGTTGACCATGACGTTCTTCCCGCCCCGACAGTTCACCTCACCCCTGGTGTTCAGCCCGTACTGCCCGCAGAGCCGGTCGGTGGTGCGCGGTGTCCCTATGCGGATCACCAGCCCGGCGCTGTCGTCGTCGACCTGCCGGAAGGTGCGGCTCCCGCCCTTGCTCCAGCCCCGGGGGTCGGCGAGTATCTCCGCGACGTCCTCGGCGGCCCTGTCCGGGTCCACCCCGATGCCGTCCTCCACCTCGACCCGGTAGCGGCTGCCCGCGCCGCCCGAGGAGGCGCCCTCGTGCGCCACCGTGAACGTGCCGGGACCCGAGACGGGCACGGAGTCCGGGTCCACGGGCTCCTCGGCGTCCGGCGAGGGATCGGCGGATCCGGAGGAGGCCGAGGGAGCGGGGCTCACCGGCACCTCCGGTGAGGCCGGCGCCTCGGGCGGGGCCGTGGCCGTCGGCGAGGCGCTGCGGCCGGGCTCCCGGCCGGCTGCCACCGCGTCGCCGCCGTCCTGCCAGGGCGGGGAGACGTGGAGGAAGGCGGCGACGGCCGCCGCCGCGACCACGGCCCCTGCGAGGACGGCGCGCCGTCTTCGTATCCGTCTTCGGCGGTCCAGGGACCGCTTCCGGGCCTGTGCGCGCGAAGGCCGTGTCCTCGGAGCTGATGTCCCGGCCCCCCGGCGGGCGCCCGCGGCGCTCCGCGGACGACGTGTGTCATCGATGTTCATCTTCTGGTTGCTGTCCGTGGTCTCGGAACGTCCGTCCAGGAAAGGGGGATTCACCCGCCCTGCACGCTGACCTCTCTCTGGAGCACCGGGTGCTCGTCCGCGTACCGCACGACGTCCAGCAGCCCGCTTCCCCTCACCCCGTCGAGGAGCTGCTGAACGGTCACCGGCGCGGAAACCCCTTTCCCCTCGTCCGGTGAGACGTCGATCAGGACCGTGCTGTTCCCGAATTCGAAGTCGATCGATGTGGATGTCGTTTCCAGGGAGTTGACGGCGGACCGCCGGAGCCGCGCCTCGCTGCCCTCGGCGAGCTCCGCCTTCACACAGGTCATCCGCTTCCGCGGGACGTCCCGGCACTCCTCGGGCGCCTTGCCGTCGGCCGGCCGGACCGTGAAGTGCACCGTGAAGACGTTCCCGTCCGCCTCCCCCTGGTAGCGCACGACGGTGGAGTCGACCGGCCGGATCGTGCCGACGGTGTCCGGAAGCGCCTCGTCCAGTGCCACGGCTGCGCGCTGCTGGAAGTTTTCCAGGCGCTGCCTCTCCCCGGCGGGCAGACCGGCGAGGCCGCCCTCCACCTGCTCCCCTGGGGAGGGTTCCACATGGACCGGTGTGCGGTACGGCGCAGGAGCCGCCGCCACTCCCGTGGCGGACGCGGGGCTCGGCCCGGAGTCGCCGCCCGACAGCACGGCCGCGCCGAGCACGCCCAGGGTGACCGCCCCGAAGGCGCTCGCCGTGAGCGCGAGGCGGGTCCTCGCCCGGCGACGCCTGCCCCGGGCGACGGCTTCGGGCACCAGATCGGGAAGCGGGCCCAGACCGTCGGCCGTGCGCTTCATGACGTTTTTGACGAGCAGGGCGTCCTGGTCCGTCACGTGGGCTCCTCAGTTCGGTGTGATGTAGACATGAGCCGGTCCCAGCCGCTCCCGCAGCCGGGCCAGGGAACGCGAGCACTGGCTCTTGACGGTGGACTCGCTGCATCGGAGCAGCTCGGCGACCGACTCCACGCTGAGGTCCTCCCAGTAGCGCAGAACCACCATCGCCCGGGCGCGTGGGGGCAGTTCCGCGAGTGCGGCCAGCAGGGTCACGGTCAGGTCGGGGCCCACGGCGGCCCGGGGCACCTCGATGGGGGTGTGGGCCAGGAGGTCGCGCAGCCGGCGCCGGCGCTCGGCGAGATACGTCCGCGTCAGCACCGTGCGCGCGTAGGCCTCGGGGCGGTCGGCCGCGCTCACCCGCCGCCAGTGCTGGAAGATCTTCGCCAGGGCCGTCTGGGTCAGGTCCCGGGCGCCCTCCCGGTCACCGCAGAGCAGGTACGCCGTGCGGTACAGACGCTGCTGGTTAGCCCGGGCGAAGTCCTCGAAGGAGTCCTCGAAACCGCTCGGGCCGGTGGAGCCCCTGTCGCGCAGGACGGGCATCCGCCCTCCTCTCACATTCTCCGGTGGTCTCACCCCTGTACGAGCGCTGCCGGCCCGGAAAGGTTGAAGCCCCTCCCACGCCGCCGCGAGGGAGCGGGGACGGGGCTGCTTGAATGGGAGGGTGACCCGAGCATCCCTGGACAAGCAGCCGCACGAAGTCGCCTCGATGTTCGACGACGTGGCGGCGAACTACGACCTCACCAACGACGTGCTGTCGCTCGGACAGGCGAGGCTCTGGCGCAAGGAGGTCGCCCGCGCCGTCGACGCCCGGCCTGCCCAGAAGATCCTCGACCTGGCGGCCGGCACGGCCACCTCCTCGCAGCCGTTCGCGCAGGCCGGCGCCTACGTGGTGCCCTGCGACTTCTCCATCGGCATGCTCAGGGTCGGCAAGCAGCGCCACCCGTGGATGCCCTTCACCGCGGGCGACGGCACGAAGCTCCCGTTCAAGGACGAGACCTTCGACGCGGTCACGATCTCCTTCGGCCTGCGCAACATCCAGGACACCGGCGCCGCGCTCGCCGAGCTGTACCGCGTCACCCGTCGAGGCGGCCGCGTGGTGATCTGCGAGTTCTCCCAGCCGACCTGGACGCCCTTCCGGACCGTCTACACCGAGTACCTGATGCGCGCGCTGCCGCCCGTCGCGCGGGCCGTCTCGTCCAACCCCGACGCCTACGTCTACCTCGCCGAGTCGATCCGCGCCTGGCCCGACCAGGCCGGCCTCGCGACCCTGATGCAGAAGGCCGGCTGGTCGAAGGTGGCCTGGCGCAATCTCACCGGGGGAGTGGTGGCCCTGCACCGGGGCGTCCGCGACTGACCGCCCCGGCGGCGGGCCTCCCACGGCCCCGGCCGGCGGCAGGCGGCGGGGGCTCGGAGCTCCGACCGGCCGGCGGGTGCTCGGGGCTCCGGCCGGCCGGCAGGCGGCGGAGGCTCAGAGCTCCAGCCGGAAGCAGTACGCCTCCTGCCCCGACACCGGGCTGACGTACGTCTCGGCCTGCCGCATGCCGAGACGTACGGCGACGGCGACCGAGCGCGCGTTGCGTGCGTTGATCATCGCCACCACCTCCCGCACCCCGCGTTCCCTCACGCGCTCCAGCGTCGCCCGCGCGGCGGCGGTCGCGTACCCGCGCCCCCATGCCGCCCGGCCCAGCCGCCAGCCGATCTCGACCTCGCCCACCGGGCCGAACGACGCGTGGGGCCACGGCTGGGCGCCCGTGAAGCCGAGCACCTCACCCGTGTCGTCGAGGACCGTCCACAGACAGTGGCCGAGCTCGGCGTCGTGGCGGCGCTGGCGGGCGGTCAGCTCCTCGTACACGGAGTACTCCGCGGGGCGGCCGCCGAGGAACTCCATCACCTCCGGGTCGGCGAACACCCGGTGCCAGGCCAGGGCGTCCTCGTCGGTGGGGACACGCAGATGGACGGGCGGAGTCTGGTCAGGCGCGTGCGGCATCGGGGAGCCCTTCGGGAGGTTGATCAGCAGGCACCCATAGACTGCACGCGACCTGTGCCGCGCGGCACGCGAATTCGAGTCTTCGGGAGATCCGACCGTGACCGAGCCCCTCTCCGAACACAGCGCGGACGTGATCGTCGTCGGAGCGGGCCCAGCCGGCTCCACGACCGCGTACTACCTCGCCAAGGCCGGACTCGACGTGCTCCTCCTGGAGAAGACCGCCTTCCCGCGGGAGAAGGTCTGCGGCGACGGTCTCACCCCGCGCGCCACCAAGCAGCTCGTCTCCATGGGCATCGACATCTCCGAAGAGGCCGGCTGGCTGCGCAACAAGGGCCTGCGCATCATCGGAGGCGGCGTCCGTCTCCAGCTGGACTGGCCGGACCTCGCCTCGTACCCGGACTACGGTCTCGTCCGCAAGCGCGACGACTTCGACGAACAGCTGGCCCGCCAGGCCCAGAAGGCGGGCGCGCGGCTCCACGAGCGGTGCAACGTCGGCGAGCCGGTCAAGGACGAGCGCACCGGCCGCATCATCGGCGTCCACGCCAAGCTCGGCGAGGAGAAGACCCCGGTCACCTTCCACGCCCCGCTCGTCGTCGCCGCCGACGGCAACTCCACCCGGCTCTCGCTCAACATGGGCCTGCACCGCCGCGAGGACCGCCCGATGGGCGTCGCGGTCCGTACGTACTTCACCTCGCCGCGCCACGACGACGACTACCTGGAGTCCTGGCTGGAGCTGTGGGACCGCCGCGGCGCCGAGGACCGCCTGCTGCCCGGCTACGGCTGGATCTTCGGCATGGGCGACGGCACGTCCAACGTCGGCCTCGGCATCCTCAACTCCTCCAAGGCCTTCCGCGAGCTCGACTGGCGCGAGGTGCTCAAGGCCTGGTGCGCCTCCATGCCGGAGGACTGGGGCTACACCCCCGAGAACATGACCATGCCCATCCGCGGCGCCGCGCTCCCCATGGCCTTCAACCGCCAGCCGCACTACACCAAGGGCCTGCTGCTCGTCGGCGACGCGGGCGGCCTCGTCAACCCCTTCAACGGCGAGGGCATCGCGTACGCCATGGAGTCGGGCCAGATCGCCGCGGACGTCATCGTCCAGGCGCACGCCCGCGCCACCCCGGCGCAGCGGGAACTGGCGCTCCAGCACTACCCGAAGATCCTCAAGGACACCTACGGCGGCTACTACACGCTGGGCCGCGCCTTCGTGAAGATGATCGGGAACCCGCACGTCATGAAGATCGCGACCCAACGCGGTCTGACCCACCCCCTGCTGATGAAGTTCACGCTGAAGATGCTCGCCAACCTCACCGACCCGACGGGCGGCGACGCGATGGACCGCATCATCAACGGCCTCTCGAAGGTCGCGCCGAAGGCCTGACCGCGATCCCCCGGGGCCCCGTCCCCGGCGCCCCGGCCTGCGATAGGTTCGGGGCCATGGGGGCATCTAGGGCATGGACCAGCCGGGGCTGCCGGTGGCTCGGCGCGGCCGGATCGCTGGGCGTCGCGTCGGGCGGCTGGGCCGTCGGCACACTGCCCGCCCGCGACCCGTGGGGCCTCTGGGTCCCCCACGGGGCCGCCGTCACCGCCGCCGGGTACGCGCTCGCGTACGGCGGACTGACCGCGCTCGTCGTCGCCTGGTGGCTGTACGGGCGGACGGGGGCCTCCGTACGCGGCACCCTCACCACCCTTGCGTGGTGGACCGCGCCGCTCGTGGTGGCACCACCCCTCTACAGCGCCGACGTCTACAGCTACATCGCGCAGGGCGCGATGGTCCTCGAAGGCCACGACGTCTACAGCGTCGGGCCGTCCGTCCTCGACCCCGGCGGGCCGGGCGGCGACGCGGCCGCGAGCGTCGGCGGCCACTGGACCGACACCCCGGCACCGTACGGCCCGTTCTTCCTGATCCTGGCGCGCGCCGTGACCTGGACGACCGGTGGCACGATCGTGCCCGCCGTCCTCGGGATGCGTCTCCTCGCCCTGGGCGCGCTGGTGCTGATCGTGTGGGCCCTGCGGAACCTGGCACGGGAGCACGGCCGCAGTGAGAGCGCCGCCCTGTGGCTGGGCGCGCTGAACCCGCTCCTGCTCATCCACGTCGTCGGAGGGGTCCACAACGACGGTCTGATGACCGGTCTCATGCTGGCGGGCGTGCTGCTCGCACTGCGCGGCAGGTGGATCACCGGCTCGGCGCTCCTCGGCCTCGCCGTGATGGTCAAGTCCCCGGCCGCGGTGGCGCTGCTGTTCGCCGGCGTCGTGGTGGGCCGGGCGTCGGCCGGACCGGCCGTGCGCCGGGTGGCGAAGGGGCTGCTGCCCGGGCTGGTCGCCGGGACCGTCGCGGCCGGGGTGAGCCTCGTCCCCGGCACGGGCTTCGGCTGGCTGGGGACCCAGAGCGTCGCGGGGCGCATCCACACCGCGCTGTCCCTCACCAGCGACCTCGGCCTGGGACTGGGGGAGCTCCTGCGGCTGCTGGCCGGGACGGACCCCGATCCGGTCAAGTCCTCCGTGCAGAACCTGGGCCTGCTGGTCGCGCTGGTCCTCATCGGCCGCCTGGCGTGGCGGGCGGCGACCGGGCGCACCGAACCCCTCCGCGCCCTTGGCCCGGCGCTGCTGGCCCTCGTCGTGCTCTCGCCGATGGTGCAGCCCTGGTACCTGCTGTGGGCGACGGCGGTGATCGCCGCGACCGCGAACGGCGGCCGGGCCCTCGGCGCGGTGACGGTGCTGTCGGCCGCGCTCGTCTACGAGACGCAGCCCTCGGGCTCGACCCCGCCGTACGGCTTCGTCCTGGCCGCTCTCGCCTGCGCGGCGGGCGTGGTGCTCCTGCGCCGGGAGCGGAGCGAGGGCGGACGGGCGCGCGTGCCGGGCCAGCGTCCGCCGGCGGAGGCCGCCGTGGAGGCCGACGCGCCCACGGCACGATGACGGGCCGTCACTCCGGATGGTGGAGGGACGGCCCGTGATCGTGCCGAGGCGTGCGGAGCTTGTGAATCAGAGAACGCGGACGGCGCCCGACGGCGGGTCGTAGTCCAGGGACTTCTGCACGACGCCGGTGCTGGAGTTCTGCGCACCGACGAACTGGCCGCCGCCCACATAGATCCCGACGTGGTACGCGCTGCCCGCGCCACCCCAGTACAGGATGTCGCCGGGCTGGAGGTTGTCGAGCGAGACCTGGGTGCCGGCCGTCGACTGGTCCTGCGAGACGCGCGGCAGGTCGATGCCGACCGAGCCGAAGGCAGCCTGGACCAGACCCGAGCAGTCCCACGAGTTCGGGCCGGTGCCGCCGGAGACGTACGCGTCGCCGACCTGGGACTGCGCGAACGCGATGACGGACGCGGCGGACCCGGTGGCGCTCGAGGACGACGAGGAGGACGAGCCGGAGGATGCGGTGGAGGCGCTGAGCGTGGTGCGCTCGGCCGAGCGGGAAGCGCGCTCGGCGGCCTCGGCCTTCTTCTCGGCCTCCGCCTCCGCCTTCTTCTTGGCCTCGGCCTTGCGGACCGCCTCGGCCTTGGCCTTCTTGGCGGTCTTCGCCGCGGTGGCGGCTGCGGCGTCCTCGTGAGCCTGCGTCTCGAGGTCGAGAGCGACAGCCTGGGTCGCCTGCGCGGACGCGGCGACGGAGGTGGAGAGCCCGGCGGTGATGGTGGGCATCTCGATGGTCTGGGTCACCGGCTCGGCCTGAGCCGGCCCGGCGGCACCCGCGACCGCGATGGTGCTGAGGACGCCACCGGCAACTCCTGCCCGCAGTGCCGTCTTCGAGGCACGCTGGCGGGGCTTCCGGTGGCTGGGTATGTGAGCGGTGTGGGACATGAGTACTAGCGCTATCAGGGCTGTAGGGGTCCCATCAAGAAACGTGTGTTGCGACACAGTTACGTTCGGAATCCGTGAATCCGCTTGTTACGGGCCCTTATTGACGCCCTAACGGGCAAAACGGGCATGCGTGTACACCGCTGTGATCACGGCGTTCTTTCAATACGCCCGAATTGCCCGTCGCTTACCATCCGTTCACACGGTTGGCCAAGCCCGCTTGTCTTGAAGCATGCATGGAGTGGCGCAGGTCACAGCATGACTCTTCCGTGAGAGGCAACCGCGCGGCCGCGCGCCGCGTGGGGAGCGGGGCCGGCGGCGGTGTGGCCCATAGGTGAGTCATGTCCGTTCTCCGGGCCGTCCGCCCCGGGTTCGTCGACGACCCTCCGGCCGCCCGCAGGGGGGCGTCGGTGCCCCTCCGGCCGCCCGGCGGGGTCCGGAGGGGTCCGAGCCGGCCGCCCGCCGGGGTCCGGAGGGGTCCGAACCGGTCGCCCGCCGGGGTCCGGAGCGGGGTCCGGCGGCCGGCTCGCCGGCGACCCTCCCGGGAGGGCGGTGGGTGATCCGCTCGGGAGGGGCTGCCGGTCGTCCGCGGACCGCACCCCGGACGCGATCCGCGCCCTGCCCGGTTCGCATCCGCGAGCCGTGCTCCGGGCCGCCCTCCGGGGCGGGTTCGGAGTCGCTCCCGGGCTGCGCCCGGAACTTCGTGAATGCGTGCGCAATGTCCACATCGGTACCGGAAGCCCCTCGTCCGGGTGGAGGTGCCCTGCGGCGGATTCCTATATCACCCGATCGGTGTCCATCGCCAATTTGCTTGTAGTGGCTGTCCATTGATAGAGCCACGCCCTTCTGACCAGCGGTAACGCCGCAAGATGTCACGTCTCGTAACCGCCCGGCCGCTTCGCGTACGAAGATCACCGCTCATCCGACTTCATGATCGTTCGTCAGGTGGTGGAGATCACAAAGACGTTGCTGTACCCCGTGTCGCAGATCACAGGACGGCAGGCATAGGATGCGGGGCAGTCGGGCTTGTGAACTGCCTCACATGTGCACGATCTTGATGAGGTGGCGAGCCGAATCGCCCGATGCGGTCCAACGGTCAAGGACGACTGGAAGGAGCGAGGAGCGTGAATGCCTACGCGCCCATCCTCGTGCTCGGCGCCCTCGGGGCAGGGTTTGCGATCTTCTCCGTGGTCATGGCCACGCTTATCGGCCCGAAGCGGTACAACCGAGCAAAGCTCGAAGCGTACGAGTGCGGCATCGAACCCACCCCCACTCCAGCCGGAGGCGGCCGTTTCCCCATCAAGTACTACCTGACGGCGATGCTGTTCATCGTCTTCGACATCGAGATCGTCTTCCTCTATCCCTGGGCGGTCACCTTCGACGCCCTGGGGATCTTCGGGCTCGTGGAGATGCTGCTCTTCGTGCTCACCGTCTTCGTCGCCTACGCGTATGTGTGGCGCCGGGGCGGCCTGGAATGGGACTGAGGGGCTGAGGGGCACACCATGGGACTCGAAGAGAAGCTGCCGAGCGGCTTCGTGCTGACCACTGTCGAGCAGGCCGCCGGCTGGGTACGGAAGTCCTCCGTCTTCCCCGCCACCTTCGGCCTCGCCTGCTGCGCCATCGAGATGATGACGACCGGCGCGGGGCGGTACGACCTGGCCCGGTTCGGGATGGAGGTCTTCCGCGGTTCGCCGCGGCAGGCGGACCTGATGATCGTCGCGGGGCGGGTCAGCCAGAAGATGGCGCCCGTCCTGCGGCAGGTCTACGACCAGATGCCGAGCCCCAAGTGGGTCATCTCCATGGGGGTTTGCGCATCATCGGGTGGAATGTTCAATAACTACGCCATTGTTCAGGGTGTTGATCATATTGTCCCGGTCGACATCTATCTGCCGGGATGCCCGCCGCGTCCCGAGATGCTGATCGACGCCATCCTCAAGCTCCACCAGAAGATCCAGGGCACCAAGCTCGGGGTCAACGCGGAGGAGGCCGCCCGCGAGGCGGAGGAGGCGGCCCTCAAGGCACTCCCCCTGATCGAGATGAAGGGGCTGCTGCGGTGAGCGAGGAACAGAACGGCACGGCGGTGCCCACGCCCCGCGACGACTCCGGTGAGGTCATCGGCGTACGCAAGGGGATGTTCGGCGCCAACAACGGCGGAGACACTTCCGGCTACGGCGGACTCGTCCGCACGGTGGCCCTGCCGGGCGCGGCCTCCCGGCCGTACGGCGGCTGGTTCGACGAAGTGGCCGACGAGCTCGAGGGGGCCCTGGAGGAACAGGACCTGCTCCCCGGCGAGGCCATCGGCAAGACGGTCGTCGACCGGGGCGAACTCACCTTCTTCGTCGCCCGCGAGCACCTGGTCCAGGTCGCCCGCACCCTGCGCGACGACCCCGCCCTGCGCTTCGAGCTCTGCACGGGCGTCAGCGGTGTCCACTACCTGGGGGACAAGGGGCGCGAGCTGCACGCGGTCTACCACCTGCGCTCGCTCACCCACGGGCGGCTGATCCGCCTGGAGGTGTCCGCGCCCGACAGCGACCCGCACATCCCGTCGCTCGTCGGCGTCTACCCGGCCAACGACTGGCACGAGCGCGAGACCTACGACTTCTTCGGCCTGGTCTTCGACGGGCACCCCGCCCTGACCCGGATCATGATGCCGGACGACTGGCAGGGCTTCCCGCAGCGCAAGGACTACCCGCTCGGCGGCATCGCCGTCGAGTACAAGGGCGCCCAGATCCCGGCTCCGGACCAGCGGAGGTCGTACAGCTGATGACCACTCCCCACGCAACTCCCCGCGCCACGACCGAGGGGACTGTATATACAGTCACCGGCGGCGACTGGGACGAGGTCGTCGAGTCCGCGGCGAAGTCGGACGACGAACGCATCATCGTCAACATGGGGCCGCAGCACCCGTCCACGCACGGTGTGCTGAGACTGATCCTGGAGATCGACGGCGAGACCGTCACCGAGGCCCGCTGCGGCATCGGCTACCTCCACACCGGCATCGAGAAGAACCTCGAATTCCGGAACTGGACGCAGGGCACCACCTTCGTCACGCGCATGGACTACCTCACCCCGTTCTTCAACGAGGCGGCGTACTGCCTCGGGGTCGAGAAGCTCCTCGGCATCGAGGACCAGATCCCCGACCGGGCCACCGTCCTGCGGGTGCTCCTGATGGAGCTCAACCGGATCTCCTCGCACCTGGTGTGCATCGCCACCGGCGGCATGGAACTCGGTGCCACGACGATCATGATCTACGGCTTCCGCGATCGTGAACTCGTTCTCGACATCTTCGAGCTCATCACCGGTCTGCGGATGAACCACGCGTTCATCCGCCCCGGCGGGCTGGCCCAGGACCTGCCGATGGGCGCCGTCGACCGGCTCCGCGAGTTCGTCAGGACCATGAAGAAGAACCTGCCGGAGTACGACAAGCTCGCGACCGGCAACCCCATCTTCAAGGCACGCATGCAGGACGTCGGCTACCTCGACCTGACCGGCTGCATGGCGCTCGGCGCCACCGGCCCGATCCTCAGGTCCGCCGGACTCCCGCACGACCTGCGCAAGTCCGATCCGTACTGCGGATACGAGACCTACGAGTTCGACGTGCCCACCGCGGACACCTGCGACGCCTACGGCCGCTTCCTCATCCGTCTCGAGGAGATGCGCCAGTCGCTCAGGATCGTCGAGCAGTGCCTGGACCGGCTGGAGCCGGGCCCGGTCATGGTCGCCGACAAGAAGATCGCCTGGCCCGCGCAGCTCGCGCTGGGACCCGACGGACTCGGCAACTCGCTCGACCACATCAAGAAGATCATGGGTACCTCCATGGAGGCCCTGATCCACCACTTCAAGCTGGTGACCGAGGGCTTCCGGGTCCCGGCCGGGCAGGCGTACACCGCCATCGAGTCGCCCAAGGGCGAACTCGGCGTGCACGTCGTCTCGGACGGCGGAACGCGCCCCTTCCGGGTCCACTTCCGCGACCCGTCCTTCACCAACCTGCAGGCCATGGCGGCGATGTGCGAGGGCGGCCAGGTCGCCGACGTCATCGTCGCCGTCGCGTCCATCGACCCCGTGATGGGAGGCGTCGACCGGTGACCGCATCCAACCAAGAAGTCAGCCTGGGGATGCCGCAGCTCCCCGCCCCGCCCTACCCGGCCGACGTGCTGAACCGGCTCGAAGCGGACGCGAAGGAGGTGATCGCCCGCTACCCCGGCAGCCGCTCCGCGCTGCTGCCGCTGCTGCACCTGGTGCAGGCCGAGGAGGGTTTCGTCTCCCGCACGGGCGTGGCCTTCTGCGCGGACCGGCTCGGCCTCACCACCGCCGAGGTCACGGCGGTCTCCACCTTCTACTCGATGTACCGGCGCCGGCCGAGCGGTGACTACCAGGTCGGGGTCTGCACCAACACCCTGTGCGCGGTCATGGGCGGCGACGCCATCTTCGACCAGTTGAAGGAGCACCTGGGCGTCGGCAACGAGGGGACGACGGAGGACGGCAAGGTCACCCTCGAACACATCGAGTGCAACGCTGCCTGCGACTTCGCACCCGTCGTGATGGTCAACTGGGAGTTCTTCGACAACCAGACGCCCGAGAGCGCGACACGACTCGTCGACGACCTGCTCGCCGACCGCACCGTGGAGCCCACCCGGGGCGCGCCGCTCTGCACCTACAAGGAGACGTCCCGGATCCTGGCCGGCTTCCCCGACCCGCGCCCCGGCGCCGTCGAGGCGAGCGGCGGGGCGGGGGCCGCCTCCCTGATCGGGCTGAAGCTCGCCAAGGGGGAGGCCGCGCCGCACGCGCGCGTGGTCGGGCAGCGTGGAGAGGCCCCGAGCGACCAGCCGCAGAAGGGCGCCGAGCACCTCAGCTCCCACGACGCGCCGCAGCAGACATCGGCCTCCGACCCGGACAACCCGGCCGGGCCCGCAGCCGAGGAGGGGGAGTGATGACCGTGGCCACCGAGATCGACAAGAACGGGACCAGCCCGGAGAAGCTCCTTTCCCCGGTCCTCTCCTCCTTCTGGGACGAGCCCGAGTCCTGGACGCTGGACACCTACCACCGCCACGACGGCTACGAGGGGCTGCGCAAGGCCCTGGCGATGGCGCCCGACGACCTCATCGCGTACGTCAAGGACTCCGGTCTGCGCGGACGCGGGGGCGCCGGCTTCCCCACGGGGATGAAATGGCAGTTCATCCCGCAGGGGGACGGCAAGCCGCACTACCTCGTGGTCAACGCCGACGAGTCGGAGCCGGGGACCTGCAAGGACATCCCGCTCCTCTTCGCCAACCCGCACAGCCTCATCGAGGGCATCGTGATCGCCTGTTACGCGATCCGCTCCTCGCACGCCTTCATCTATCTGCGCGGTGAGGTCGTCCCCGTACTGCGGCGGCTGCACGAGGCCGTGCGTGAGGCGTACGCGGCGGGCTATCTGGGGACGGACATCCTCGGTTCGGGGCTCGACCTGGAACTCACGGTGCACGCGGGTGCCGGTGCGTACATCTGCGGAGAGGAAACCGCGCTGCTCGACTCGCTCGAAGGACGGCGCGGCCAGCCACGGCTGCGTCCCCCCTTCCCCGCGGTCGCCGGTCTGTACGCCTGTCCTACTGTCGTGAACAACGTCGAGTCCATCGCCTCGGTTCCCGCGATTCTGCACAGGGGCAAGGACTGGTTCAAGTCGATGGGCAGCGAGAAGTCCCCGGGCTTCACGCTGTACTCGCTCAGCGGGCACGTCACCAGCCCCGGCCAGTACGAGGCGCCGCTCGGCATCACCCTGCGCCAGCTGCTCGACATGAGCGGCGGCATCCGGGAAGGGCACCGCCTGAAGTTCTGGACACCCGGCGGCTCCTCCACCCCGATGTTCACCGACGAACACCTCGACGTCCCCCTGGACTACGAGGGGGTCGGCGCCGCCGGGTCCATGCTCGGCACCAAGGCGCTCCAGTGCTTCGACGAGACCACGTGCGTGGTGCGTGCCGTCACCCGCTGGACCGAGTTCTACGCCCACGAGTCCTGCGGCAAGTGCACGCCGTGCCGCGAGGGCACCTACTGGCTGGTCCAGCTGCTCCGCGACATCGAGGCCGGCAAGGGACAGATGGCCGACCTCGACAAGCTGAACGACATCGCCGACAACATCAACGGCAAGTCGTTCTGCGCCCTCGGCGACGGCGCCGCCTCGCCGATCTTCTCCTCGCTGAAGTACTTCCGTGAGGAGTACGAGCAGCACATCACCGGCAAGGGCTGCCCCTTCGACCCGGCCCGGTCGACCCTCTGGGCCGACGACAAGGACGACAAGAACGCTCACCGGGGGGTGAACGCATGACAGTCACCACGAGTGCGCCCTCCGGGGGCGGCGAGGCGGCCGTTCCGCCCGAGGACCTCGTCACGCTCACGATCGACGGCATCGAGATCAGTGTGCCCAAGGGCACCCTCGTCATCCGCGCCGCCGAGCTCCTGGGCATCGAGATCCCGCGCTTCTGCGACCACCCGCTCCTCGACCCGGCCGGCGCCTGCCGCCAGTGCATCGTCGAGGTCGAGGGCCAGCGCAAGCCGATGGCCTCCTGCACCATCACCTGCACCGACGGCATGGTCGTGAAGTCGCAGATCACCTCGCCGGTCGCGGAGAAGGCCCAGAAGGGGGTGATGGAGCTCCTGCTCATCAACCACCCGCTGGACTGCCCGGTCTGCGACAAGGGCGGCGAGTGCCCCCTGCAGAACCAGGCGATGTCGCACGGCGGCGCCGACTCCCGCTTCGACGGGAAGAAGCGCACCTTCGAGAAGCCCGTCCCCATCTCCACCCAGGTGCTGCTGGACCGTGAGCGGTGCGTGCTCTGCGCGCGGTGCACCCGGTTCTCCAACCAGGTGGCGGGCGACCCGATGATCGAGCTGATCGAGCGCGGTGCGCTCCAGCAGGTCGGTACCGGCGAGGGCGACCCCTTCGAGTCGTACTTCTCCGGCAACACCATCCAGATCTGCCCGGTCGGGGCGCTGACCTCGGCGGCGTACCGCTTCCGCTCCCGGCCCTTCGACCTGGTGTCGACGCCCTCGGTGTGCGAGCACTGCGCCGGCGGCTGCGCCACCCGGACCGACCACCGGCGCGGCAAGGTCATGCGGCGGCTCGCCGCCAACGACCCCGAGGTCAACGAGGAGTGGCTCTGCGACAAGGGCCGCTTCGGCTTCCGCTACGCCCAGCAGCGCGACCGGCTCACCACGCCGCTCGTGCGCAACGCGGACGGCGTGCTGGAGCCGGCGAGCTGGCCCGAGGCGCTGGAAGCCGCGGCGGCCGGCCTCTCGGCGGCGCGCGGCAGGACCGGGGTCCTCACCGGAGGCCGGCTGACCGTCGAGGACGCCTACGCCTACAGCAAGTTCGCGCGGATCGCCCTCGACACCAACGACATCGACTTCCGGGCCCGCGTCCACAGCGGGGAGGAAGCCGACTTCCTCGCCGCGCGGGTGGCCGGGCGCGGACGCGACCTCGACGGCAGCGGCGTCACGTACACCGCGCTGGAGAAGGCACCGGCCGTCCTGCTGGCCGGCTTCGAGTCCGAGGAGGAGGCGCCCGGCGTCTTCCTCCGGCTCCGCAAGGCCCACCGCAAGCACGGGCAGCGGACGTTCGCGCTCGCCTCGCACGCCAGCCGGGGCCTGGAGAAGGCGGGCGGGACGCTCCTGCCTGCCGCGCCCGGGACCGAGACCGAATGGCTGGACGCCCTCGCGGGCGGGGTCGGCCTGGAGGCCGACGGCGCCGCGGCGGCCGAGGCACTGCGCGGCGAAGGCGCCGTGATCGTGGTGGGCGAGCGGCTCGCCGGGGTGCCCGGCGGGCTCACCGCCGCCCTGCGCACCGCCGCCGCGACCGGTGCCGCACTGGTGTGGATCCCGCGCCGGGCCGGCGAACGCGGCGCACTGGAGGCGGGCGCGCTCCCGTCGCTGCTGCCCGGCGGCCGCCCCGCCACGGACCCGCGGGCCAGGGAGGAGGTGGCGTCCGTCTGGGGCGTCGCCGAACTCCCCGCCGCTTTCGGCCGCGACACCGGCCAGATCGTGGAGGCCGCGGCCACCGGCGAACTGGCCGCGCTGCTGGTCGCGGGGGTCGACCCCGAGGACCTGCCCGACCCCGCGGGGGCGCTGCGGGCGCTGGACCAGGTCGGGTTCCTGGTCTCGCTGGAGCTCCGCCCCGGCGCGGTCACCGAACGCGCCGACGTGGTCCTTCCCGTCGCGGCCGTCGCGGAGAAGCCCGGCACCTTCCTCAACTGGGAGGGCAGGGCGCGGATGTTCGAGGCCGCGCTGAAGCCCGAGCAGATGCCGAGGACGCTCTGCCCGACCGACGCGCGGGTGCTGCACATGCTGGCGGACGCGCTCGACGTCCACCTGGCACTGCCCGATCTGCGGGCGGCCCGCCGTGAGCTCGACCGCCTCGGCGGCTGGCAGGGCGGCCACGCCGACGACCCGCGGGCGACGTCCCGCCCGGTGCCCCGGCCCGGCGACGGCGAGGCGGTCCTCGCGGGCCACCGGATGCTGCTCGACCGGGGCAGGCTCCAGGAGGGCGACGAGGCGCTGG
This sequence comes from Streptomyces sp. NPDC055962, assembly GCF_042270185.1. Classification (NCBI taxonomy): domain Bacteria; kingdom Bacillati; phylum Actinomycetota; class Actinomycetes; order Kitasatosporales; family Streptomycetaceae; genus Streptomyces; species Streptomyces sp. NPDC055962. The sequence continues at coordinate 37,052 of NZ_JBHJYN010000016.1, read as the reverse complement.
CCGGCACCCGGCACGCGGCCGTCGCCCGGCTCTCCCCGGTCACCGCGGCCGAGTCGGGGGTGAAGGACGGCGACCTGCTCGCCGTCACCGGCCCCGCCGGCACCACCGAGCTCCCGCTGGCGGTCACCGAGATGCCGGACCGGGTCGTGTGGGTGCCACTGGACTCCGTCGGCCGGGGCGTCCCCGCCGACACCGGCGCCCAGCCGGGCGGACTGGTCCGGATCGGTCCCGCCGCCCCGGGCTCCCACGTCGTGACAACGGAGGTAGGAGAGTGACCGCCCTCGACCGACTCGCCACGGCACCGCGGGGGACCGTCCTCGCGGCCGAGGACCTCTCGATGTTCGGCACGGACCCCTGGTGGCTCGTCGTCGTCAAGGCGGTGTTCTGCTTCGCGTTCCTGATGGTGACCGTGCTCTTCTCCATCGTGTGGGAGCGCAAGGTCGTCGCCTGGATGCAGCTGCGCATCGGCCCCAACCGGCACGGCCCCTGGGGCATGCTCCAGTCGCTCGCCGACGGCATCAAGCTGATGCTGAAGGAAGACGTCGTCGTCAAGCGCGCCGACAAGGTCGTCTACATCCTGGCCCCGATCGTGGCCGCCGCACCGGCGTTCATGGCGATCGCCGTGATCCCGTTCGGCCCGTCGGGCAACGAGGTTTCGGTCTTCGGCCACCGCACGACGATGCAGCTGACGGACCTGCCGATCGCGATGCTCTACATCCTCGCGGTCGCCTCCGTCGGCATCTACGGCATCGTGCTGGCCGGCTGGTCCTCCGGATCGACGTACCCGCTGCTCGGCGGTCTGCGCTCCTGCGCCCAGATGATCAGCTACGAGATCGCGATGGGCGCCGCGTTCGCCTCGGTGTTCCTCTACTCGGGGTCGATGTCGACCTCGGAGATCGTGGCGGCACAGGAGGACCGCTGGTTCGTCCTGCTGCTGCCGGTCTCCTTCATCATCTACATCATCACGATGGTCGGTGAGACCAACCGGGCCCCGTTCGACATGCCCGAGTCCGAGGGCGACCTGGTCGGCGGCTTCAACACCGAGTACTCCTCGATCAAGTTCGCGATGTTCATGCTCGCCGAGTACGTCAACATGGTCACCGTCTCCGCGGTCTCCGTGACCCTGTTCCTCGGCGGCTGGCGGGCTCCGTACCCGGTCAGCACCTTCTGGGAGGGCGCGAACCACGGCTGGTGGCCGATGCTCTGGTTCGTCGTCAAGGTGCAGCTGCTCCTCTTCTTCTTCATCTGGCTGCGCGGCACCCTGCCCCGTGTCCGCTACGACCAGCTGATGAAGCTCGGCTGGAAGGTCCTGATCCCGGTCTCCGTCGTCTGGCTGATGCTGGTCGCGACCGTCAGGGCGATGAACAACGAGGGATACGACTACTCGAAGATCCTGCTCTACGTGGCCGGGGCCGTCATCGCGGTCCTGCTGATCTCCTTCGTCGCCGACATCTTCCGCGACCGGAGGACCAAGGCCGCAGAGGAGGCGGCCGGACCGGAGCCGGCGTTCGACCCGATGGCCGGCGGATATCCGGTGCCCCCGCTGCCGGGCCAGTCCCTGCCGCCGGTACCGCGCCGCACGCCCCGACGCGAGCGGGAGCTCGTCGTCAGCGGCGGGCCGGACACGCGGAGCGACGACCTGGCGAGTGACGGAAGTGCGAGTGACGGAAGGGAGGCCGACGGTGTCTGAGTCATCGGAACCCTCAGGGGAGAAGTTCCAGAATCCGGTGGCCGGCTTCGGCGTGACCTTCAAGGCCATGTTCAAGAAGCGGCTGACGGAGCAGTACCCGGAGACGCAGAAGGTGACCGCGCCGCGCTTCCACGGGCGCCACCAGCTCAACCGCCATCCGGACGGGCTGGAGAAGTGCGTCGGCTGCGAGCTCTGCGCCTGGGCGTGCCCGGCCGACGCGATCTACGTCGAGGGCGCGGACAACACGGACGAGGAGCGCTACTCCCCGGGCGAGCGCTACGGCCGCGTCTACCAGATCAACTACGCACGCTGCATCCTGTGCGGACTCTGCATCGAGGCGTGCCCCACCCGGGCACTGACCATGACCAACGAGTTCGAGCTCGCCAACACCACCCGCGAGAGCCTCATCTACACCAAGGACGAGCTGCTCGCGGGCCTGGAGGAAGGCATGGTCGACAGCCCGCACGCGATCTTCCCGGGCATGGACGAACAGGACTACTACCGCGGTCTGGTGACCGAGGCGGCTCCCGGCACGGAGCGCCAGATCGCCGTCTCCAAGGGAGAAGCGGACAAGGAGGTGGACGCATGACCGCCACCCTGGCGGCGGCCACCGCCACCTCGACCGGTGAGGCCGTCCAGTTCTGGATCCTCGGCACCGTCGCCGTCGTCGGCGCGCTCTCGACCGTCCTGATGAAGAAGGCGGTGCACAGCGCGCTGTCGCTCGCCGGCACCATGATCGTGCTGGCGGTCTTCTACCTCGCCAACGGCGCCTACTTCCTGGGCATCGTCCAGGTCGTCGTCTACACCGGCGCGATCATGATGCTCTTCCTCTTCGTGGTCATGCTCGTCGGCGTCACGGCGGCGGACTCGCTGAAGGAGACCCTCAAGGGGCAGCGGTGGCTGGCCGCCGCCTGCGGACTGGGCTTCGGCATCCTGCTGATCGCCGGCATCGGGCAGGCGTCCCTCTCCACCTTCAACGGCCTGGGAACGGCGAACGCCCAGCACGGCGGCAACGTCGAGGGCCTCGCCAACCTCATCTTCACCAAGTACGTCTTCGCGTTCGAGATCACCGGCGCCCTGCTGATCACGGCGACCGTCGGGGCGATGCTGCTCACGCACCGCGAGCGCACCGAGCGCGCGAAGACGCAGCGGGAGCTCTCCCAGGAGCGGGTGCGCAGCAGCCACCTCCCGCCGCTGCCCGCCCCCGGCGTCTACGCCCGGCACAACGCCGTGGACATCGCGGGACTCCTGCCGGACGGCACCCCGTCCGAGCTCACCGTCATGCAGACGCTGCGGCAGCGCGGTCAGATCCGCGACGTGTCCAGCGAATCGCTCGCCGACCTCAAGGCGCTGGAACAGCGCTCGGGGGAGCGGCTCGGACGTGACCGCGGGCCGGCCCGTGACCACGCGGAAGAAGAGGAGGAGGTCGCCAAGTGAATCCGGTCAACTACCTCTACCTCGCGGCCCTTTTGTTCACGATCGGCGCCTCCGGCGTCCTGATCAGGCGGAACGCGATCGTGGTGTTCATGTGCATCGAGCTGATGCTCAACGCCTGCAACCTCACGCTCGTCGCGTTCTCCCGGATGCACGGCAACCTCGACGGCCAGATCATCGCCTTCTTCACGATGGTCGTCGCCGCCGCGGAGGTCGTCATCGGGCTCGCGATCATCGTGTCGCTGTTCCGCTCCCGCCACTCGGCCTCGGTCGACGACGCCAGCCTGATGAAGCTGTAAGGGGTCGGAATCGTGGAAAACCTGATTGCGCTGCTGGTCGCGGCGCCCCTGCTCGGAGCGGCGGTCCTGCTCTGCGGAGGCCGCCGGCTCGACCGGGCCGGACACTGGATCGGCACGGTGCTCGCCGCCGCGTCGTTCGTCGTCGGCGCCGTGCTGTTCACCGACATGCTGGGCAGGAGCGCCGAGGACCGCGCCCTCCACCAGCATCTGTTCAGCTGGATCCCCGTCGAGGGGTTCCAGGCCGATGTGGCCTTCCAGCTGGACCAGTTGTCGATGACGTTCGTCCTGCTGATCACGGGTGTGGGCACGCTGATCCACATCTACTCCGTCGGCTACATGGAGCACGACGAGCGCCGCCGCCGCTTCTTCGGCTACCTGAACCTCTTCCTCGCGGCGATGCTCATCCTGGTCATCGCCGACAACTACCTTCTGCTGTACGTCGGGTGGGAGGGCGTCGGCCTCGCCTCGTACCTGCTCATCGGCTTCTGGCAGCACAAGCCCAGCGCGGCCACCGCCGCCAAGAAGGCCTTCCTGGTCAACCGGGTCGGCGACATGGGCCTGTCCATCGCGATCATGCTGATGTTCACCACCTTCGGCACCTTCGCCTTCGGGCCGGTGCTGGAGGCGACCGGGGACACGAGCGAGGGCAAGCTCACCGCGATCGGCCTCATGCTGCTCCTCGCGGCCTGCGGCAAGTCGGCCCAGGTGCCGCTGCAGTCCTGGCTGGGTGACGCGATGGAGGGCCCGACCCCGGTCTCGGCCCTCATCCACGCGGCCACCATGGTGACCGCGGGCGTGTACCTGATCGTCCGCTCCGGAGCGATCTTCAACGGGGCCCCCGACGCCCAGCTGGTCGTCGTGGTCGTGGGTGCCGTCACGCTGATCTTCGGTGCGATCGTCGGTTGCGCCAAGGACGACATCAAGAAGGCCCTCGCCGGGTCGACGATGTCGCAGATCGGGTACATGATCCTCGCCGCGGGCCTCGGCCCCATCGGCTACGTCTTCGCGATCATGCACCTGGTGACGCACGGCTTCTTCAAGGCCGGTCTCTTCCTCGGCGCCGGTTCGGTCATGCACGGCATGAACGACGAGGTCGACATGAGGAGGTACGGCGGTCTGCGCACGTACATGCCGGTCACCTTCGTCACCTTCGGCCTCGGGTACCTCGCGATCATCGGTTTCCCGGGCCTGTCCGGCTTCTTCTCCAAGGACAAGATCATCGAGGCGGCCTTCGCCAAGGGCGGTACCGAGGGCTGGATCCTCGGCTCCGTCGCCCTGCTGGGCGCCGCAATCACCGCCTTCTACATGACGCGCGTGATGCTGATGACCTTCTTCGGCGAGAAGCGCTGGCAGCCGGACGCGGAGGGACACGAGCCGCACCCGCACGAGTCACCGAAGTCCATGACCGTCCCGATGATCGTGCTGGCCTTCGGGTCGGTCTTCGCCGGTGGCTTCTTCTCCATCGGCGACCGCTTCCTGCACTGGCTGGAGCCGGTCACCGGGCACGACCACGGACATGCCCCGGTCAGCGCGACCACCGTCACCGCCGCCACGATGGTGGTGCTCGTCGTCGGTGTCGCCATCGCCTGGGCCATGTACGGGCGCAGGCCCGTCCCGGCCGTCGCCCCGCGCGGCTCCCTGCTCACCAGGGCGGCCCGCCGGGACCTCCTCCAGGACGACTTCAACCACGTGGTCCTGGTGCGCGGCGGCGAGCACCTCACCCGCTCCCTGGTCTATGTCGACCACACCCTGGTCGACGGCGTCGTCAACGGCACGGCCGCCACGATGGGCGGGCTCTCCGGCCGGCTGCGCAAGCTGCAGAACGGCTACGCCCGCTCCTACGCGGTCTCGATGTTCGGCGGTGCGGCGGTCCTCATCGCCGCGACCCTGCTGATGAGGGCGGTCTGATCCCATGTCCTTTCCCCTCCTGACAGCGACGGCGGCACTCCCGGCGATCGGCGCGATCGCCACCGCCGCCGTCCCGGCCGCCCGGCGCACCGCGGCCAAGTGGTTCGCGCTGGTCGTCTCCCTGGCCACGCTCGTCCTGGCCGGCATCGTCTTCGCCCGCTTCGAACCGGGCGGCGACCGCTACCAGCTCACCGAGTCGCACGCCTGGATCAAGGACTTCGGCGTCCGCTACGAACTGGGCGTCGACGGCATCGGGGTGGCGCTCCTCGCGCTCACCGCGCTGCTGATCCCCTTCGTGATCCTGGCGGGCTGGCACGACGCCGATCCCCTGGAGACCAACTCCAGCCGGTGGCGCCCGACCCAGGGCTTCTTCGCGCTGATCCTCATGGTCGAGGCGATGGTGATCCTGTCCTTCGTGGCCACCGACGTCTTCCTCTTCTACATCCTCTTCGAAGCCATGCTCATCCCGATGTACTTCCTCATCGGCGGCTTCGGGGACCGGGCCCACGCGGGCAGCGACGAGAACGCGGCGGCGCAGCGCAGCTACGCCGCGGTGAAGTTCCTCCTCTACAACCTGGCCGGCGGGCTCATCATGCTGGCCGCCGTCATCGGGCTCTACGTCGTCGCCGGGAGCTTCTCGCTCTCCGAGATCGCCGAGGCGCGGGCCAACGGCTCGCTGGACATGGCGACCTCCACCGAGCGGTGGCTGTTCCTCGGCTTCTTCTTCGCCTTCGCGGTGAAGGCCCCCCTCTGGCCGCTGCACACCTGGCTGCCCAACGCCATGGGGGAGGCGACCACCCCGGTGGCCGTCCTGATCACCGCGGTCGTCGACAAGGTCGGCACCTTCGCGATGCTCCGCTTCTGCCTCCAGCTCTTCCCGGAGGCCAGCAAGTGGGCGACGCCGGTGATCCTCGTCCTGGCCCTGATCTCCATCGTCTACGGCGCGCTGCTCGCCGTCGGCCAACGCGACATCAAGCGGCTCATCGCCTACGCGTCGATCTCCCACTTCGGGTTCATCGTGCTCGGCATCTTCGCGATGACCAGCCAGGGCCAGTCGGGCGCCACGCTCTACATGGTCAACCACGGGATCTCGACGGCCGCGCTGATGCTGGTCGCCGGATTCCTGATCACCCGGCGCGGCTCGCGGCTCATCGCGGACTACGGCGGGGTGCAGAAGGTGGCGCCCGTCCTGGCGGGGACCTTCCTCATCGGCGGTCTGGCCACCCTCTCACTGCCCGGTCTCGCCCCGTTCGTCAGCGAGTTCCTGGTCCTGGTCGGCGCGTTCAGCGCGTACCCGGTGGCGGGCGTCATCGCCACCGTCGGCATCGTGCTCGCCGCGCTCTACGTCCTCGTCCTCTACCAGCGGACGATGACGGGGCCGGTCAGGGAGGGGATCGGGTCCATGCCCGACCTCAAGGTCCGTGAGCTGGCGGTGGCCCTCCCGCTGATCGCCCTGCTGATCTTCCTCGGCGTCTTCCCGAAGCCGCTCACCGAGGTCGTCAACCCGGCGGTGCAGCACACCATGCACGACGTACAGAAGAAGGACCCCCAGCCCGAGGTGGAGGCCGCCAAGTGAGCGCAACAGCTGTCCACAGCCTGTGGACGACGGCGGGCGGGGTGACGACGGCCGCACCGGGCGACAAGTTCACCGCTCCGACCATCGAGTACGCCCAACTGGCGCCCGTCCTCATCGTGATCGGGGCCGCCGTCCTCGGGATCCTGGTCGAGGCCTTCGTCCCGCGACGGGCGCGCTACACCACCCAGGTGTTCCTCACGGTCGTCGCCATCGCCGCCGCGTTCGCCGCGGTGGTGGGGCTCGCCGCAGACGGGTACGCCTCGAAGAACGCGCACATCGCCGCGATGGGCGCGGTCGCCGTCGACGGACCCGCCCTGTTCCTCCAGGGCACCATCCTGCTCGTCTCGATGGTCTCCGTCTTCACGTTCGCCGAGCGGCGCCTCGACCCGGCCGCACACGGCAACCGCGTGGACTCCTTCGCCGCCCAGGCCGGGTCGGTGCCCGGCAGCGAGGGCGAGAAGGCGGCGGTCAAGGCAGGGTTCACCACCACCGAGGTCTTCCCGCTGGCCCTCTTCTCCGTCGCGGGCATGCTGGTCTTCCCCGCGGCCAACGACCTCCTGACGCTCTTCGTCGCCCTCGAGGTCTTCTCCCTCCCGCTGTACCTCCTCTGCGCCGTCGCCCGCCGCAAGCGGCTGATGTCGCAGGAAGCCGCCGTGAAGTACTTCCTGCTCGGCGCCTTCTCCTCGGCCTTCCTGCTCTTCGGGATCGCCCTGCTCTACGGGTACGCGGGCACCGTCTCGTACGCCGGCATCGCGAACGTCGTCGACGGCAGCGTCCAGCAGATCGACCCGGCGCTCGCCGACACCATGGGCAACGACGCGCTGCTGCTCATCGGCGGCGCCATGATCCTCATGGGCCTGCTCTTCAAGGTCGGGGCCGTCCCCTTCCACATGTGGACCCCTGACGTCTACCAGGGCGCCCCGACCCCGGTCACCGGCTTCATGGCCGCGGCCACGAAGGTCGCCGCCTTCGGTGCCCTGCTGCGCCTGCTGTACGTGGTGCTGCCCGGCCTCACCTGGGACCTGCGCCCCGTCATGTGGGGCGTCGCGATCGTCACGATGCTGGGCGGCGCGGTCGTCGCGATCACCCAGACCGACATCAAGCGGCTCCTGGCCTACTCCTCGATCGCCCATGCGGGCTTCATCCTCGCCGGTGTCATCGCGGCGAGCCCGGAGGGCATCTCGTCCGTCCTCTTCTACCTGGGCGTCTACTCCTTCGTGACCGTCGGTGCCTTCGCCGTCGTCACCCTGGTGCGCGACGCGGGCGGCGAGGCGACCCACCTGTCGAAGTGGGCCGGTCTCGGGCGGCGCTCCCCGCTGACCGCGGCGGTCTTCGCGGTCTTCCTGCTCTCCTTCGCCGGCATCCCGCTCACCTCCGGGTTCTCCGGCAAGTTCGCCGTCTTCAAGGCGGCGGCGGACGGCGGCGCGAGCGGTCTCGTCGTGGTCGGTGTGATCTCGTCGGCGATCGCCGCGTTCTTCTACATCCGGGTCATCGTCCTGATGTTCTTCAGCGAGCCGAAGGCGGACGGCCCGACGGTCGCCGTCCCGTCCCCGCTGACGATGACCACCATCGCGGTCGGGGTGGCCGTGACGCTGGTGCTGGGCCTGGCCCCGCAGTACTTCCTCGACCTGGCGAGCCAGGCGGGAGTCTTCGTGCGGTGACGCACCGCGGTACCGCGACGACGCCGGACGGGCCTGGAAAGTCAAGCCCGTCCGGCGTTGTCACATGCGGCGCCTATGGTTGCTGTGGACGGGTGAAGACGGACGGACGGGCGCGACCATGAGTGTGACGACCGAGAGCGCTGCGCAGCAGACGCTGCACCGGGTGTTCGGGTACGAGGCGTTCCGCGGCGAGCAGGGCGCCGTGATCGAGCATGTCGTCGAGGGCGGCGACGCGGTCGTGCTCATGCCCACCGGCGGCGGCAAGTCCCTCTGCTACCAGATCCCCGCCCTGGTCAGGCCGGGTACCGGCATCGTGATCTCCCCGCTGATCGCCCTCATGCAGGACCAGGTGGACGCCCTGCGCGCGCTCGGGGTGCGCGCGGGCTTCATGAACTCCACGCAGGACTTCGACGAGCGCCGCTCGATGGAGGCCCAGTTCCTCGCCGGTGAGCTCGACGTGCTGTACCTGGCCCCCGAGCGGCTGCGCCTCGACTCGACGCTCGCCCTCCTGGCCCGCGGCGAGATCTCCGTCTTCGCCATCGACGAGGCGCACTGCGTCGCCCAGTGGGGCCACGACTTCCGCCCGGACTACCTGGCCCTCTCCGTGCTGGGGGAGCGCTGGCCCGACGTGCCCCGCATCGCGCTGACGGCGACGGCGACCGACGCCACGCACCGGGAGATCACCCAGCGCCTGGGCATGCCCGACGCCAGGCACTTCGTGGCCAGTTTCGACCGGCCCAACATCCAGTACCGCATCGTGGGGAAGTCCGACCCGAAGAAGCAGCTGCTCACCTTCCTCAAGGAGGAGCACGCGGGGGACGCGGGCATCGTCTACTGCCTCTCGCGCAACTCGACGGAGAAGACCGCCGAGTACCTCAGCCGCAACGGCATCGAGGCCGTGCCCTACCACGCCGGCCTGGACGCGGCGACGCGCGCCGCCCACCAGTCGCGCTTCCTGCGCGAGGAGGGTCTGGTCGTCGTCGCGACCATCGCGTTCGGGATGGGCATCGACAAGCCGGACGTCCGCTTCGTCGCCCACCTCGACCTGCCCAAGTCCGTCGAGGGGTACTACCAGGAGACCGGCCGTGCGGGGCGTGACGGGGCACCGTCCACGGCCTGGATGGCCTACGGCCTCCAGGACGTCGTCCAGCAGCGCAAGCTGATCCAGGGCGGCGAGGGCGACGAGGCGTTCCGGCGCCGCGCCGCCTCGCACCTCGACTCGATGCTGGCGCTCTGCGAGACCGTGCAGTGCCGCCGGGCCCAGCTCCTGACCTACTTCGGCCAGGAGCCCGGCGAGGAGACCTGCGGCAACTGCGACACGTGCCTCACCCCGCCCGAGACCTGGGACGGCACGGTGGTCTCCCAGAAGCTGCTGTCGACCGTGGTCCGGCTGAAGCGGGAGCGGAACCAGAAGTTCGGCGCCGGCCAGATCATCGACATCCTGCTGGGCCGCAAGACGGCGAAGACCATCCAGTTCGACCACGACCAGCTCTCGGTCTTCGGTATCGGCGAGGAGCTGGCCGAGGCGGAGTGGCGGGGCGTCGTGCGCCAGCTGCTGGCGCAGGGGCTGCTGGCGGTCGAGGGGGAGTACGGCACGCTGGTGCTGACCGAGGCGAGCGGCTCCGTGCTCGGGCGGGAGCGCGAGGTGATGCTCCGCAAGGAGCCGAAGCGGCCCACGACGCGGTCGTCGTCCGGTGGCGAGCGCAAGGCCAAGTCCGCGGCCGCGGTGGCCGACCTCCCTGCCGAGGCCGTCCCGGTCTTCGAGGCGCTGCGCGCCTGGCGCGGGGCGACGGCCAAGGAGCTGGGCCTCCCGGCGTACGTGATCTTCCACGACGCGACCCTGAGGGAGATCGCGGCCCTGCGTCCCGGTTCGCTCGCGGAGCTGGCCGGGGTCAGCGGCCTCGGCGAGAAGAAGCTCGCGACGTACGGCGAGGGAGTGCTGGAGGTGCTGGCCGGACTGGGAGAAGGCGGCCCCGCCGCAGCACCGGAGACGGCTCCCGCAGCGGTCCGGCCCCCGGAGCCGAAGGCGCCGCCGACCGCCCCGCACGCCGACCCGGAGTTCGGCTGGGACGAGGAGCCCCCGGAGTTCGAGTGAGCCGGGGCCGGGTCTACTCCGGCTTCGCCGCCCGGCGGCGCGAGACGATCGCGGTCAGGTCGAGATCGACGGCGAAGGGAGTGGACACCTTCATCCGGTCGTGGAAGATCCCCGTGGAGGTGTACGCGCCGGTCGCGGGCTCCAGCTCGAAGACGTACACGGCCGCCCGGCCGTCCTGGTTCTCCACCCGCCAGTAGTGCGGGATCTTCGCGCGGGCGTACTTCACGGGCTTGGTCTCCCGGTCACGGGTGACGGACTCGTCGGACACGACCTCGATCGCGAGCAGCACACTGCTCGCGGGGAACCGTGTCTGCCGCAGACTCTCGACCGCGTCCGCGCGCACGACGACGACATCGGGTTCGGGCCGGTTCTGGAAGTCGACATCGATGGTGAATTCGCGGAAGACCTCGAGATCGAGCGGTGCGAGTGACTGCAACTGCCACTTCAGGTAGTCGATCGCGCGCTCGTGGAAAACGGTCTGCGGACTCACGAAGACCAGGCTCCCGTCGATCAGCTCCGTGTGCGGAGGCAGATTCGGGAGTGTGTCCAGGTCATCGGCGGTCCAGCCGCCCACGGGCGGAACCGCCCACCGCGGCTCGGGGGCCTCGGGTCCGACGCTCATCAGTGCTCCCATGGGACGAAGTCTCGCGGGTCCGTTCAGCGTATCCGGCGAGGACAGACCAGGGCCGCCCACACGTGTGAGCGACTTACGCGTCGTTGACCAACGCCCCTCTGGCCGCATACGCGCGCACGTCCGCGTCCGGGTCCGTGAGCACCCCGGCCAGAGCCTCCCGGGCCGCGTCGTGGGACGTGTGGTTCAGCAGCGCCAGCACCGCCGCCTTCCGGACATCGGCGTTCGGGTCACCCAGCGCCCCCGCCAGTGCCGCGACCGCCGGAACAGGACCGGCGGAGGAGAGCGCCGTCGCCGCCCCCGCCCTGACCTGCCAGGCCGGGTCCGTCAGCGCCTCGGTGGCCCGGGCCGCGTACGGCTCCGGGCACCCCGTCGCCGCGAGCGCCCCCAGGGCCGCCGCCCGCACCAGCAGGTCCGGGTCGGACAGCAGTGGAGCCAGCGGTTCCGGGCCGGGGGAGCGGGTGGCCGCCAGACCCTTCGCGACGGCCACCCGGACCTCCCGGGACGGGTCGGTCACCGCTCCGGCGAGCAGCCCGGCCGCGTCCACCGAGACCAGGGCGCTCACCGTGTGGACGCGTACGTCGATGTCGGAGTCGCCGAGCGTGCCGGCGTACAGCTCCGCGTCCCCCAGCCGCAGCGCCCTCAGGGTGTCCAGCGCCGTGGCCCGTACGACGGGGTCCCCGGAGCCGAGGGCCTCCACCAGCGGTGCGCGCAGCGCCGGTTCGGCCGGGAGCAGCTCGACCAGCTCCCGCAGGGAGGCGGCGGCCGCCGCCCGCACGGACGGCACCGGGTCCGCGAGCGTCGCCGCCAGCGCGGGCCCCGCACCCTCAGGCGTCGACTCGGTCAGCGCGGCCACCGCTGCCCGCCGGACCGCCGGGTCGGAATCGTCCAGATACGGGGCCAGGTCCGCCAGCTCCGGCTGGTCCTCCGCCAGCGCGAGGAGTTCGAGAATGCGGGGGGAGCGGCCGGACGAGGCGGATGCGGAGGTTCGGGAGCGCACGGGCAATGCGGACCCGGCAGGGGCCGATTCCCGCGCCCCGGCCGTCGCGACCTGCATCGCCTCGATCTCGCCGAGCTCCCGCGAGGCCCCGCCCACGGCGTCGAACCCTTCCACCGGCACGAGGTACGGTGCCACCGGCCGGGCCGTGAACTCCATCGCTCCCGCCGCCGACTTGCGCAGGTCGAGGTGGTGGAACCAGTCGGTGTCGTCGCGCTCCGGATGGTCCGTGCGCTCGTGGTAGAGGCCCCAGCGGGACTCCGTCCTGGCCAGCGAGGAACGCGCGGCCATCTCCGCGCAGTCCCGGATGAAACTCACCTCCGCACACCGCATCAGCTCGTGCGCGGTGGTCGCCCCCATCTCCGCGATGTCGTTGCGCATCCGCTCGAAGTGCTCCAGCGCGAGCGAGAGCCGGGCCCCCGACTTCGGCGGAGCCACGTAGTCGTTCACGAAGCGGCGCAGCTTGTACTCGACCTGGGTCTGCGGGGGCCCCTCCGGATTCCGCAGCGGCCGGTAGACCAGCTCGTGGGCCGCTTTCAGCTGCTCCTCGGGCAGCTCGCCCTCGTACGCCGTGTACTGCGCGGCGTCGGCGCCGGCGAGATCGCCGTAGACGAACGCTCCGATCATGTAGTTGTGCGGGACGCAGGCCAGGTCCCCGGCCGCGTAGAGGCGGGGCACCGTCGTGCGGGCGTGGTCGTCGACGCGGACCCCGGATGCCGAGTGCCCGCCGCACAGGCCGATCTCGGAGATGTGCATCTCGATGTCGTGGGTGCGGTAGTCGTGGCCCCGGTTCGCGTGGAACGTGCCACGGGTCGGCCGCTCCGTGGAGTGCAGGATGCCCTCCAGCGCGCTGACGGACTCCTCGGGCAGATGGCTCAGCTTCAGATACACCGGCCCGCGGTCCGAGGCGACCTCCGCCGCGAACTCGGACATCATCTGCCCGGACCAGTAGTCGGAGTCGACGAACCGCTCGCCGTGCCGGTTCACCTGGTAGCCGCCGAAGGGATTGGCGACGTAGGCGCAGGCGGGCCCGTTGTAGTCCTTGATCAGCGGGTTGATCTGGAAGCACTCGATGCCGGTCAGTTCGGCACCCGCGTGGTAGGCCATGGCATAGCCGTCGCCCGCGTTGGTGGGGTTCTCGTACGTCCCGTAGAGGTACCCGGATGCGGGCAGGCCCAGCCGTCCGCAGGGGCCGGTGGCCAGGACGACGGCCCCCGCGCGCACGGTGACGAACGCGCCGGTACGGGTGTTGAACGCAGCCGCGCCGATCGCCCGGCCGTCGTCGCCGGTGAGGATCCGGACCGGCATCACCCGGTTCTCGATCCGGATCCTCTCCCGCATCTCCCGGCGCCGCAGCTGCCGGTAGAGGACCTTCTTGACGTCCTTGCCCTCGGGCATCGGCAGCACGTACGAGCCGGAGCGGTGCACCTGGCGTACGGCGTACTCCCCGTGCTCGTCCTTCTCGAACTTCACCCCGTACGACTCCAGCCTCCGCACCATCCCGTATCCGCGCACCGCGGTCTGGCGGACGGTGGACTGGTCGACGATGCCGTCGTTGGCCCGGGTGATCTCCGCGACGTAGTCGTCGGGTTCGGCCCGGCCCGGGATCACGGCGTTGTTCACGCCGTCCATGCCCATGGCGAGGGCGCCCGAGTGGCGGACGTGCGCCTTCTCCAGCAGCAGGACGGAGGAACCGTGCTCGGCGGCGGTGAGCGCTGCCATGGTGCCGGCCGTGCCGCCCCCCACGACCAGCACGTCGCAGGAGAGTTCCTCGGCGTCGGCGAGGGCGGGGATCTGCACGGTCATGCCTTTCCACGGTCGGGGGTGAGCGATGCGAGGACCTCGCGGCGCAGCGCGACGGTCGCCGGATCGGTGTGCGCGGCGCGTTCCCGCGGGCGGGGCACGTCCAGGACGCGTCCGGTGGGCAGCAGTGCCACCCGGTCGCCCAGGAACAGGGCCTCGTCCACGTCGTGCGTGACGAAGACGACCGTGGCGCCCGTGCCCCCGAGGACATCGACGAGCAACTGCTGCATCCCGGCCCTGGTCTGGGCGTCCAGCGCGCCGAACGGCTCGTCCATCAGGACCGCGCGCGGCTCTGCCGCCAGGGCGCGGGCCAGCTGGACGCGCTGGCGCTGGCCGCCCGAGATCCGGTGCGGGAACTTCGCGCCGTGGCCGTCCAGGCCGACCCGGGCCAGCCAGGACTCGGCGCGCGCCCTCCGCTCCGCCCGGGGGACGCCCCGGACGGCCAGGGGCAGTTCGACGTTGGCGCGCACCGTGCGCCAGGGCAGCAGGGCGTCGTCCTGGAAGACGAGGGCCCGCTCGGCCCGGGGCGCGGTGATCGCCTCGCCGTCCTGGGTGACCTCACCGCCGAGGGCGGGCAGCAGTCCGGCCAGGGTGCGCAGGAGCGTGGACTTGCCGCAGCCCGACGGCCCGACGACGGCCAGGATCTCGCCGGGGACGACGTCGAGGTCGACGCCGTCCAGCACCGGGTCCCCGGCCCGGCCGAGCACGGCGCCGCGCAGCGTCAGCCGGACTCCCTGGGGAGTGGTCGTGGTGGTCATGGGTGCACCCGCTCCTTCGCCAGGGGGACCGGTGCCACCACCGGGGGGACGGCCCGCTTCCGGTGCCGCACGGGGGCCGGAGGGCGGCTGCCCTCCGTGCGCGGCAGCCACCGGGTGAGCCGGCGGCCCAGCAGCTCCACGGCTGTCGAGGTGATCCACCCCAGCAGTCCGATCGTGGCCATGCCGACGAAGACGCCGGGGTAGTCGACGACGGTGTAGTCCTGCCAGGTGCGGTAGCCGACCCCGTACTCACCGGAGATCATCTCGGCGGAGATCACACAGATCCACGACACCCCGATGCCGACGGAGAGCCCGCCGAGGATGCCGGGGAGCGCGCCGGGCAGGACGACGGAGCCGAGGATCCTCCACCGGCCGCCGCCCATCGTCAGGACGGCCTCCTCCCACACCGGGGTGAGCGCACGCACCGCGTGCCGCGTGGAGACCATGACGGGGAAGAACGCCGCGGTGCAGGTGATGAAGACGATGCCCTGCTCGTTGCTGGGGAAGAGCAGGATGGCCACGGGTACCAGGGCGATCGCCGGCACCGGGCGTATCACCTCCAGGACGGGGCCCAGCAGGTCCGAGACCAGCCGGGAGCGGGCGATCGCCGTGCCCGCCGTGATGCCGAGGACGGCGGCCAGGGCGAAGCCGGTGACGATCCGGGTCAGGCTGTCGGTGAGGTCCTGCCAGTACGCGCCGCTGCCCAGCCGGTCGCCGAACGCCCGGGCCACATCGGTCACCGTGGGGAACTGCTCGAAGCGCAGCCACAGGTTGACGTCGTAGGAGGTCAGCGCCTGCCAGACACCCAGGGCGGCCACCAGCGACAGCACCCGCAGCACCACCGACCACCGCTGTCCCCTCATGAGGCGCGGGCCAGACCGAGAGCGGTGGCGTACGGGACGGTCCGGGCGCCGGGGTGCGCCGCGACGTCCGCGCGGGCGGCCGACTCCGTGACGTACGGCCTCAGTTCCCCGCCGTCCTCCACCCACACCGCACGGTTCGCGAACCACAGGGTGCCGGTTCCCGCGTCCGGGACGTACGCGGCGCGGACCCTGCCCTCGTGCCCGGCGGCGTACCGCAGGACCTCGGCGGGCGTCGCGAACGCCGACGTGGTGTCCTCGCCCTTCAGCCAGACCTCGCCGCCGCGCGCCGCCGGCGGACCGGCGGCCCGTGCCTTCGCGTAGGCGGAGCCGTACACCCGCTTCACATGCGTCTCGTCGACGAAGTCGTCGACGTCCACGTCCCCGACGAGCTTCGCCGAACGAAGGACCGGGACGTCCTTCCTGAGCGCGGCGACCAGGGCGGGCTTCACCGTCGTGTCGAACGTCGCGATGCCCTGGGCGCCGTTGTAGAGGTGGACGACCTCGGCCGGCAGGCCCGTCGCCCCGGCCACCGACTCGGAGGCCGCCACCGGGTGCTCGTGCAGGTAGTCCGTGGCCCGGCCCTGCGCCCGGAGGAAGTCCTCCAGCACGCCGGGCCGCTTCTTCGCGAAGTCCTCGACGACGGTGACCCCGTGGAACGTCGGAAGATTCAGCTCCGCCCCGTCGTAGAGCGCCTTCGCCCGGCCCTGGAACGCCAGCAGTCCGGGCCACGCCACGAACTGCGACAGGGCGTCCGCGCTGCCGGCCTGGAGCGCCGAAGCGCCCACCGCGGGCTGCTGGTTGAGCTTGCGGATGTCCTTCTCCGGGTCGAGCCCGGCCTGCTGGAGCGCCCGTACGAGCGTCCCGTCCGCGGCCGAGCCCACACTTGTGGAGACCTTCCTGCCGCGCAGGTCCTCCAGGGAGCGGAGCTTCGCACCGGGCGCGGTCACCACGGTGTTGAGGCCGCCACGCAGGTTGTATCCGGTGACCGAGACCAGCTTGGTCGGGCGGCCCAGCTGCCTGCCCCGCGCGGCGTTGATCAGCAGCGGGTAGTCACCCATCGAGCCGATGTCGACCTTCCCCGCGGTCATCTGGGCGGTGATCGGGGCGCCGGTCGCGTAGTCCTGCCACTTCACCTCGTAGGTGACGCCGTCCCGCTCGCCCCGCGCCCGCAGTTCGTCCTCGAAGTAGCCCAGCGAGCGCAGCAGGGTGCCCGCCGTGACGGTGTTGATGGTCCTGGACTGGTAGCCGACGGTCACCGTGACCGTGTCGGCGCCACCCGCGCTCGCCTCGCCGCCGCAGCCCGCGGTGAGCGGGACGAGCAGCGCGGAGGCCAGCAGGGCGCCGGCCGTTCGGATTGCCGTGCGTCGCATGGGAGGAGGGGCCTTTCACCGGAGGAGGTAGGGCATGTTGACCGTGACCGCGCCGGTGGGACACCTGGCGGCGCACGGGCCGCAGTACCAGCACTCGTCGACATGCATGTACGCCTTGCCGCTGTCCGGGTTGACGGCCAGCGAGTCGAGCGGGCACATGTCGACGCAGAGGGTGCAGCCGTCGATGCACTTGGACTCGTCGATGGTCACGGGCACGTCGGCCCGCTGGGGCGTCAGAGGCATGGCGGTCTCCAGGGAAGAGGAAGAGGGCGGGGGAGGGGGCTCAGGCGGACCGGTGCAGCAGTCCGCTCATGCTGATGCGGTCGCCCCGGAAGCGGATGAACTCCAGGTCCACGGGGCGTCCGTCACCGAGGTGGGTGAGCCGTTCCAGCATCAGGACGGCGGATCCCTGCGGGGTCTCCAGGACGGCGGCGGAGTGCGCGTCGGCGTTGACCGCCTCCATGGTGATCTCGGCGCTGCCGAGCGGTTGCCCGGTGAGGCTCTCCAGCAGCCGGAAGACGTCGGTGTTCTCCAGGTCGCAGCCGAGGAGTCCGGCTCCGATGTCCATGGGGACGTAGGTGAGATCGAGGGAGAGCGGCAGCCCGTTCAGCAGCCTGCGCCGCTCGATGTAGAGCACGTCGGTGTGCTCCGCGACCCGCAGCCGCCGTGCGACGGGGCCCGGCGCGGGCACGGGGCCGACCGTACGGACCTCGTTGGTGACCCGGCCGTGTTCGCGGAGGGTCTCGGCCAGCCCCTGGAGCCGGTCCAGGCGGTGCGGGTACCTCTCGCTGACGACGACGGTGCCCACTCCCGGCTGACGCTCCACCAGGCCCTCCGCGCGCAGCAGGTCCAGGGCCTGGCGGACGGTGTTGCGCGAGACGCGGTAATCACTGCCGATCGCGTCCTCGAAGGGCAGCACCCCGCCCGGGAAGCCGCCGGTCCGCACCTGGTGGCGCAGCAGGTCGGCGAGCAGCCGCGCATGGTCCGCGCGCAGCCGGCGCCGACGGGCGGCGGCGACGGGCACGGTGTGCTCACGGGTGCGTTCGGCTGGCATGCGCTGGACCATACCGACGGGGTCCACGCGATGGTGTTGCGACAGTGTTGCGCCACCCCGGGCCGCCGGGCGTACCGCTGTGACCAGCTGTGTTCCGCTCGCCCGGGCAAGATCTGCCACCCGGACGACCACTCCTCGGACACCGGGGCCGCCCCGGCGCCGTCAGTCGCCGTCGCCGCTGCCGCCGCCTCCGCCGGCCCCGCCACCGGCCTGGGACGCCTTGTCCTGGCGCACATTGCGGTGCACGGCCAGGGCCGGCCACTCCTCGCGGGCCAGGGCCCGCGCCACCCCGCGCGTGCGGCGGTCACCCTGCCGCACCACCGACGGCAGCCCGACCGCCGCGGCCAGGCCGGCGAGCAGCCGGCTCCTGCGGTCCGGGTACCCGGCCGCACGGGACTCCTCGAAGCGCTGCCGCACCTGCTCCGCCGGGGAGGCGGGGCCCGCCGGATGGCGGTGGTACGGCAGCAGGCCGAGGAAGCGGCGCGTCTCCCTGCGCAGGACGCCGCGCTCCACCAGGGCGTCCAGGTACAGCCCGCCGGCCCGCCGGCCCGCCTTCCGCACCCAGCCCTTCGCGGACACCCCCGAGCCGGACCGGCTCTTGCCGGGGGGCGGGAGGCTCCGCAGGAACACCGCGAGCAGGGCGTCCGGCGGGTCCAGCGGGTTCACGACCACCACCCGCCCGCGCTCGTGCGTCGTCCGGCCCTGGAGCTCCAGCTCCGCCAGGGCGGCGCCGGCGATCCCGTACTCCAGGAACCGGCCGCGGCAGTACGGCTTGCCGCGGACGGGGTCCAGGGCGAGCAGCAGCAGCTCCTCGGGGAGCGTGAGCGCGGCGTCGTCGTTCACGCCGAGGCCGTGATCCGTCCGGTGACCTCGCCGAGCCCGACACGGGTGCCGTGCGGTCCGGGGGCCCAGGCGGTCAGGGTGACCGTGTCGCCGTCCTCCAGGAACGTCCGCTTGCCCTCGGCCAGGTCCAGCGGGTCGCGGCCGTTCCAGGTGAGTTCGAGCAGCGAGCCGCGCTGGGCGGGCTCCGCGCCGCTGACCGTCCCGGAGCCGTACAGGTCGCCGGTGCGCAGCGAGGCGCCGTTCACCGTCATCTGGGCGAGCTGCTGGGCGGCCGTCCAGTACATGGTCGAGAACGGGGGCTCGGAGACGGTCTGCCCGTTGATCTCCACCGAGATCCGGATGTCGAAGCCGCCCAGCTCCTCGTCGTCCGCGTCCTCCAGGTAGGGGAGCAGGGCGACGTCACGCTCGGGGGCCGTGCGGGCCGAGTCCAGGGCCTCCAGCGGGGTCACCCAGGCGGACACGGAGGTGGCGAAGGACTTGCCGAGGAAGGGGCCCAGCGGCACGTACTCCCAGGCCTGGATGTCCCGCGCCGACCAGTCGTTGAGCAGGGAGAGTCCGAAGACGTGCTCGCGGAATTCGGAGAGCGGCACCGGGGAGCCCTGTGCGGAGGGGACACCCACGACGAACCCGACCTCGGCCTCGATGTCCAGCTTCACCGAGGGCCCGAAGACGGGGGCCGGGTCGGACGGCGCCTTGCGCTGCCCGGAGGGGCGCACCACGTCCGTGCCGGAGACGACGACCGTGCCGGCCCGCCCGTGGTAACCGATCGGCAGGTGCTTCCAGTTGGGGGTGAGCGCCGCCCCGTCGGGCCGGAAGATCCTCCCCACGTTGGTGGCGTGGTGCTCGCTGGCGTAGAAGTCGACGTAGTCCGCGACCTCGTACGGCAGGTGGAGGGCCACCGAGTCGAGCGGGTGCAGCAGCGGCTCCAGGTCCGCGCGGTGCGACGGCACCGTGACCCATGCCGTCAGCGCCCTGCGTACATCCCGCCAGGCGGTGCGCCCCGCCGCCAGCAGCGGCATCAGGCTCGGCTGCGCCAGCAGTCTGGCGTACGGCGAACCGAGTGCGTGCGCCGCCGCTCCGGCGTCCAGCACGTGTCCGCCGATGCGGACTCCGACCCTTCGGTCCTCGGGGTGCTCCGGGGTGGAGAACACGCCGTACGGAAGGTTGTGCGGACCGAAGGGATCGCCCTCGGCCAGGTCGAGCGGGCTGCTCTGCTCGGGCATCTGTCGCTGCCCCTTTCCAGTCGCTTGAGGAACACGGTACGTCGGCGTCGCCGGTCGGCGGCAGTGTCTCAAGTAGGCGTGATGCCCGGAAAGTTACGTGATAACCCTGCTCGACCCGCCGTGCGGGCCAGGTCAGCCCGCGGTGCGCGGGATGCGCTTCTCCCAGGTCCGGTGGAAGACGACCTCGTCGCCGTCCTTGCAGACGACCTCGTTGGACGTGATGAAGTCGTCCGCGTCCGCACTCGTCTCGGAACGCGTCTCGATCCGCACGTCCCAGGACATCTCCGGCCGGTGCAGCCTGATCGTCCAGTCGGACCGGGCCCTCGCCGACAGCGGGTCGTCCTGCTGGATCGTGTACGTCTCCAGCGCGTCCTCGGTGAACTCCAGCCCGTCCGGGTAGACCCGCGTGCCGCCGTAGCGGGGGTCTACCTCCAGGCGCCATTCGCCCTTGGCGACGTCACGGACCACGAGACGTTCCGGACGCTGCTCGTCGAGGGTGGCCGGGAAGACGACCCCGAGCGGCTCCGCCTGCTCCGGCTCGCCGAAGGTGATCGCCGGGTCCTCGGTGTGCCGGCGCACCGGGAGTTCCACGAGGCTGCCCTCCGCCTCCAGTGTGAAGCCCGCCGAGCCCGCCTGGGGCCAGATCCACGGCCAGTACGAGGAGGAGACGGCGACCCTGATCCGGTGGCCGGGCGGGAAGGTGTGCCCGATGCCGTTCAGGTCGAAGTTCACGTATTCGGCCTTCCCGACGGGCCAGTCCTCCGCGCGGTCGCGCCCGTGACGGGTGGCCAGGTTGAGGGCCCCACGGGTCACCAGGGTGGAGGACCCGTCCGGGGCCACGTCGCAGAGCCGGGCGATCACCTGGCCGCGCGGTACGTCCATCCGGAGCAGGAGCGTCAGCCGGGGGCGGCCGAGGATCTCGATCGGGGCGTCCTCGACGGGGAACTCGAAGCACACCGACTTGGCGTCCTCGTCGCGCTGGTCGGGCGGCAGGTCGGCGTCGTTGCCGAACGGGAAGAAGCGTCCGGCGTCCATCCCGGTCTGTTGCGGCGAACGGACGATCTGCGACCCGCCGCCCAGGGCGTACGTGACCGCGGCGACGTTCTCGGACGGCCAGGACGCGTCGCCGACCCAGCGTCCCGGAAGCGTCTCGTAGACCGTGGCGGGGCGGTGCGAGCCGCTGATCCAGGACCGCAGCAGCGGCTCGTTCATCACCCCCGTGTCCTTGTCCTTGAGGTGCTGGTCCCACCAGCGCAGCGTCTCCTGGAGGAAGCCGATCGCGGGGCCCGGGGGGAGTCCGCGGTCCGGGTACTGGTGCGACCAGGGGCCGATCAGCCCGCGTACCTGCCCGGGGTCCAGGTGCTCGACGAGCCGCAGGACGGTGTCGCGGTACGGGTCGTGCCAGCCGCCCACCGCCATGACCTTCGCCTCGATCGCGCCGTAGTCCTCGCAGACGCTGCCGTGCTTCCAGTAGTCGTCGCGGGTCTGGTGGGCCAGCCACGTGTGGATGAAGGGCTCCACCTTCTCCAGGCGCCGCAGCCACATGTCCCGCCAGTCGTCCCCCACGTCGGCCGGGTCCGGCGGGCGCGAGACGAAGGCCAGCATGGTGGAGGCCCAGGCGTGCATGTCCACCCCGAGGACGGAGCCGCCCATGTAGTGGACGTCGTTGTCGTAGCGGTCGTCGGCCGAGCAGACGGTGACGACCGCCTTCAGGGGCTCCGGTGCGAGCGCCGCGATCTGGAGCGAGTTGAAGCCGCCCCAGGAGATGCCGAACATCCCGACCCGGCCGGAGCACCACTCCTGCTGCGCGAGCCAGTGCACGACGGCGACCCCGTCGGCGAGCTCCGTCGCGTCGTACTCGTCACCCGGCATGCCCTCGCTGTTGCCGTGCCCGCGGACGTCGACGCGCACGGAGGCGTAGCCGTGGCCCGCGTACCAGGGGTGGCGCTGCCAGTCGCGCGGGGCCGTCCAGTCGCTGAGCCGGTAGGGCAGGTACTCCAGGAGCGCGGGCACCGGTTCGTCGGTGACCGGCCGCCAGATCCGGGCGTACAGCTCGGTGCCGTCCGCCAGCGGGATGTAGAGGTCCTCGTGGGTGGTCTCGTACGGGAAATCGGTGCGGATGTGCATGGCGGTACCTCAGTGGACGGGGTGCATGGTGCGCTTGAGCCAGGGAGCGGCGGCGATGACGGCCACACCGGCCGCCACCGCGATAGCGCCATTGACACCGAAGTAGGCGGGGTTGGACACCTCGCCGTACAGCTTCACGATCTGTGACTGGATGCCGTTGGCGAGGGCCAGCGACAGGAACCACAGGGCCATCGTCTGGCTGGCGAACGCCTTGGGCGCGAGCTTCGTGGTGGCGGACATGCCGGAGGTCTCCACGAGGATGTCGCCGAGCCCGAGCAGCAGGTAGGAGCCGACGATCCACCAGGCGGCCATCTTGTACGTGTCGTCGGCGTGGCCGGAGGTCGGCAGGACCATCAGGATGAACGACAGGCCGCCGAGGATCACCCCGATCGCGATCTTGTTGGAGGCGTGCGGCTGGCGCGGGCCCATCCGGGCCCACACGGCGGCCACGACGGGGGCCAGCGCCACCTCGAACGCGCCCAGCGCCGACGCGTACCAGCTCGCCGGGAAGTGGAAGCCGAAGATCTCGGTGCGCGCGTTCGTCGAGGCGAGCAGGATCATCGTCGAGTACGCCTGGAAGAGGATGAAGTTGAAGACCACGGACGCCAGGAACAGCACGACGTACGGGCGCAGCCTGCCGCGCTCCTCCGCGGTCACCCGGGGGGAGCGGAACATGACCACGAAGTAGACGACGGGTGCGATCACCGAGACGACGGTGAGCACGTCGACGAAACGGTCCATCGTGAGCCAGCCGGCGAGGGCCAGAGCCGTCGCCACGGCCGCGACCACGACGGCGCCCACGACCATCAGCCGCACCGCCCTGCGCATCGGCCCGGGGGCCAGCGCGTACTCGGCGCCGTGCCTTCGCCCGGCCAGGTGACGCCGGCCCAGGACGTACTGGATCAGGCCGAGCGTCATGCCGAAGGCGGCGGCCGAGAAACCCCAGTGCCAGCTCGCGTGTTCCCCGAGCCAGCCGGTGATCAGCGGGCCGGCGAAGGCGCCGATGTTGATGCCCATGTAGTAGAGGGCGAAGCCGGCGTCGCGGCGCTGGTCCTCGGTGCCGTAGAGCTTGCCGACCATGGAGGCCACATTGGGCTTGAGCAGACCCGTGCCGGCGCTGATCAGCCCGAGGCCCACCCAGGTCATCGTGGCGGTCGGGACCGCCATGGCGTAGTGGCCGCACGCGATGAGGATGCCGCCGTACAGGACCGCGCGGTACGAGCCGAGGATGCGGTCGGCGAGCCAGCCGCCGGCGACCGAGACGAGGTAGACCAGCGTGCCGTAGGCGGCCGAGACCGAGGCGGCGGTGCCGGGGTCCATGCCCAGGCCGCCGTCGGAGACCTTGTCCGCGAAGTAGAGGACCAGGATGGCCTGCATCCCGAGGAACGAGAAGCGCTCCCAGACCTCCAGCCCCGACAGCGTCAAGAGCCCCCGCGGCTGGCCGAAGAAGGCGGTGTCGTCTCCGGGCGGTGGCTGTGTCGGTTCGGTACCGGCCGTGGTGTGGGACAAAGCGATAACTCCTGATCGTATGAGCTGATCCCGAACATACCGGCGGTGGCGGGAAGGCGCCCACGGTGATCCAAACGGGACCGGATACGCTGAGTTGAGTGAGGACAGCGACACATCGACATTCCGTGTGATCGTCAGCAGACAGGAGATCCCCTCGTGACCGTCGTCGGGCCGTTCGGACTGAGCGTGCGGGACCAGGCTCTTGAGGCCGATGTCCAGGCCGGTTTGGCCGCTGTCGAGGCGGGGCTGCTGGATGCCACCAAAAGTGAGGTCCCCTTCATCACGGAGGCGGCGCAGCACCTCGTCAGCGCGGGGGGCAAGCGGTTCCGGCCGTTGCTGGTGATGCTCGCGTCCCAGTTCGGCGACCCGGACGCCCCGGGAGTCGTCCCCTCGGCCGTCGTCGTCGAGCTCACGCACCTGGCGACGCTGTACCACGACGACGTGATGGACGAGGCGGACGTGCGCCGCGGGGTGGACAGCGCCAACACCCGCTGGGGCAATTCCGTCGCCGTCCTGACGGGCGACTTCCTCTTCGCCCGGGCGTCGCACATCCTGGCCGACCTCGGCCCGGAGGCCGTACGCATCCAGGCGGAGGCCTTCGAGCGCCTCGTCACCGGCCAGATCCTGGAGACCGCCGGCCCGCGCGACGGACGCGACCCCGTCGACCACTACATGGACGTGCTCAGCGGCAAGACCGGCTCGCTGGTCGCCGTCTCCGGCCGGTTCGGCGCCCTGATGGCGGGGGCCGACGACGCGGTCGTCGACATCCTCACCCAGTACGGCGAACGCCTCGGCATCGCGTTCCAGCTCGCCGACGACGTCCTGGACATCGCCTCCGACTCCCACGAGTCGGGGAAGACGCCCGGCACCGACCTGCGCGAGGGCATCCCCACCCTCCCGGTGCTCCTCCTGCGGGCACGGGCGGAGGCCGAGGGCCGTCCGGAGGACAAGGAGCTCGTGGCCCTGCTGGAGGGCGACCTCGCGGACGACGCCCTGCTCGCCGAGGCGCTGCGCAGGCTCCGCGCCCACCCGGCGCTCGAACAGGCACGGCGCGACACCGTCCGCTACGCCCAGGAGGCACGGGCGACGCTGGCGCCGCTGCCCGAGTGCTACGCCAAGGCCGCGCTCGAAGAGCTGTGCGACGCCGTGGTGCACCGCGCGGGCTGACCCGTCCGTGCCCCGTTCGACCCCTAAGGGCTCGGGGGACGGTGCGTCCCGCGTGTCATCCCGGAGAGGTACGTCCAGTTGCTCCCGGGGGCTGACGCTTGTCCTCGCCCGATTTGGTCAGATGGTTAAGAACCACTCCTGACCACATCGGGTGAGAATGGCGGCGGGGAGTGGACACGCTCAACGGGATGGCAGCCGCCGACCACGGAGGTAGAGCAGACATGGCACCGAACGACAGCGCGGAGACCAACGGCGAGGCCACGGGCACTGTCGTGGGCCGCCGGAAGGCGGCGCGCTACATCGTCCCGTTCGCGGTGGCGGGAGTGGCGGCGGCGACGATCGGGCTCGTCCCGGCACTGGCGGACTCCGGCGACCCGGATCTGCCCGACATCACCGCGCAGGAACTCATCGAGAAGATCGCCGCGTCGGACGAGGAGCAGCTCTCCGGCACGGTGAAGGTCAGCACCGACCTCGGCATCCCCTCGCTCGGAGGGCTCGCGGGCTCCTTCGCGCCCGACTCCGGTTCCCAGGGGTCGAACGCGTCCCCCGACGCCAAGCTGATGGAGCTCGCCTCCGGGACGCACACGCTCCGGGTCGCGGCCGACGGCCCGGACAAGCAGCGCCTCTCCATCCTCGGCGAGGGCTCCGAGTACAGCCTCGTCCACCACGGGGACGACGTCTGGGGATACGACAGCGAGAGCAACGAGGTCTACCACGCGTCCGGCGGGGACACGGGCGGCAAGGCCGAGGGGCACAAGGCGCCGAAGGGGGTGCCGGCCACTCCCGGCGAGCTCGCCGAGGAGGCGCTCGCCGCCGCCGACGACACCACGTCCGTCACCGTCGACGGCACCGCGCAGGTCGCGGGGCGCGACGCCTACAAGCTGCTGATCAAGCCCAGGCAGTCCGGCTCGACGATCGGCTCCGTCACGGTCGCCGTCGACGCCGCGACCGGCGTGCCCCTGAAGTTCACGCTGGCCCCCAGCGGCGGCGGCAAGGCCGCAGTGGACGCCGGCTTCACCCAGGTCGACTTCGCGAAGCCCGCCGCCTCCTCCTTCTCCTTCACCCCGCCCGAGGGCGCGAAGGTGACCGAGGCCGACGAGCTGAAGGCCGGGGCCGAGGAGAAGGGCGCCGCGGACAAGGCACGGAAGGAGCTGGGCGCGCTGGAGGGCTTCAAGGGCCTGAACGTCATCGGCGAGGGCTGGAACGCCGTCGCCGAGATCGAGGTCCCGGGCGGGGCGGGCATGCCCGCGCAGGGCTCCGGCGACGTCCCGGCGCAGGCGCAGCAGTTCCTGGACGCCCTCGGCGACAAGGTCACCGGTGACTTCGGCTCGGGCACGGTCTTCTCGACGCGCCTGGTCAACGCGCTGCTGACGGACGACGGCAAGGTCTACGTCGGCGCGGTCACCAAGGACGCCCTGGTGAAGGCGGCCGACACCGCCCGGTAGGACGCACCGTACGCCCCGCCCCGTCGTACGCTCCGTACGGCGGGGCGGCTCGTGCGACGGGGAGGTCCGCACAGGGGGGCCGGCCCGTGCGGCGGGGCGGCCCTGTGCGGCGGGGCCGACGGACACGGCGGGACAGGACCGGGAGTGCGGATGACCGAGACAGCTGCCGCGACGGCGCGGCCGGGCACGTGGCCGGGGACCGGCACCGTGATCGAGACGCGCGGGCTCACCAAGCGCTACCGGGGCGGACCGCCGGCTGTCGACGGGCTCGACCTCGCGGTCCCCGCCGGCAGCGTCTTCGGATTCCTCGGGCCCAACGGCTCGGGGAAGACGACCACGATCCGGATGCTCATGGGGCTCATCACTCCGACCTCCGGCACCGCCCACGTCCTGGGCCTCCCCATGCCGGCCGCCTCGCGGACGGTGCTCCCGCAGGTCGGCGCGCTCATCGAAGGGCCCGCGCTGTACGGGTTCCTGACGGGCCGGGGCAACCTCGTACGGTTCGACTCGGCCGACCCCGCCGCCGATCCGCGCACCCGGCGCGCACGGGTGGAGAGCGCCCTGGAGCGGGTCGGTCTCGCCGCCGCTGCCGGCAAGAAGGCCAAGGCCTACTCGCTCGGCATGAAGCAGCGCCTCGGGCTCGCCGCGGCCCTGCTCCAGCCGCGCGGACTGCTCGTCCTGGACGAACCGACCAACGGCCTCGACCCGCAGGGCATGCGCGAGATCCGCTCCCTGGTCCGGGAGCTGGCGGCCGAGGGCACCACGGTCTTCCTCTCCTCCCATCTGCTCGACGAGATCGAACAGGTCTGCACCCACGCCGCGGTGATGGCCCGTGGCCGGCTCCTCGTCCAGGGACCGGTCGCCGAGCTCGCCGCGGGCGCACGGGGCCGGCTCGCCGTCACCACCCCCGACCCCGGTGACGCCGCCCGCGTCCTCGCGGCGCACGGGGCGACGGGCCTCGTGTGCGACGGGGACCGGGTGAGCACGGACGCGCCCGCCGGGGACGTGGAGCTCGCGGACATCAACGCCGCCCTGGTGGGCGCCGGGGTCCGGGTACGCGCCTTCGGTATCGAGCGGGCCTCGCTGGAGGACGCCTTCGTCGCACTCACCGGAGAGGGATTCGATGTCGCAGGCTGAACGCACGGCCGTCGCCGTGCCCCGTGCGCCGCGCCGGGCGGTGTGGACCCTCGGGATCCTCCGCTCCGAGCTGGCCACCCTGCTCCGGCGGTGGCGCACCCTGGCCCTGCTCGGGGTGCTGGCCGCGGTGCCCGTCCTCATCGGGATCGCCGTACGCATCGAGACGGGCGACGGAGCGCGCGGCGGACCGGGCGGCGGAGGGGGCGGACCCGCCTTCCTCGCCCAGGTCACCCACAACGGCCTCTTCCTGGTCTTCGCCGCGCTCTCCGCGACGCTGCCCGTCTTCCTCCCGATGGCCGTCGGCGTCGTCGCGGGGGACTCCGTGGCGGGCGAGGCGAGCGGCGGCACGCTGCGCTACCTGCTGGTCGCCCCGGCGGGCCGCACCCGTCTGCTGCTCGCGAAGTACGCCTCGGTGCTGGTCTTCTGCCTGGTCGCCACCCTGGTCGTCGCGGCGTCGGCGCTCATGACCGGTGCGCTGCTCTTCCCCGTCGGCGAGGTCACGACGATCTCGGGGACCCGGATCGGGTTCGGTGAAGGTCTCCTGCGGGCCGGGCTGATCGCCGTCGTGGTGGCGGCGTCGCTCGTCGGGTTCGCGGCGCTGGGCCTGTTCGTCTCGACCCTCACCAACAGCGGGATCGCGGCGATGGCGGCCACGGTCGGCGTGCTCGTCATCACCCAGATCCTGGACACCATGCCGCAGCTGGACGGGATCCACCCGTATCTCTTCCCGCACTACTGGCTGTCCTTCACGGACCTGCTGCGCGATCCGGTCTACTGGGACGAGATCGTCAGGAACCTGGGTCTGCAGGGGCTGTACGCGGCGGTGTTCGGCTCGGCGGCCTGGGCGCGGTTCTCGGCGAAGGACATCAGCGTCTGAGGGACCGGCGGGGGTCCGCCCGTACCGTCGGCCGGTCGAGCCGTCCCCCGATCGGCTCGTCGCGGCACGAACGGCACGAACGGTCTGCTGCACGGAACGTCACGACACGGTACGTTCCGTTTCCAGCCTGGTCATTGTTCGACTTCTGGCGACGACCTGTCAACAAGCGGTGGGCGGAATCCCCCTATGCTCACCGAATGATCACATCGCCGAGTTCCCTGCGCCGCAGCGAGAGGTCGCGGCGGGCGACGCTGGACGCCGCTCTGGAGCTGTGTACGGAGAAGGGGTACGGGCGGGTGACCGTCGAGGCCATCGCGGCCCGCGCCGGGGTGAGCAAGAAGACGATCTACCGCTGGTGGCCGTCGAAGGGCGCGGTGGTGCTGGAGGCGTTCGCCGGCATGCTCGTCGGCGCCACGCCGTTCGTCGACACCGGTGTCATCGAGGCGGATCTGCGGACCCACATCGGCAGTCTGGTGCGGCTGATATCCACGCCGCCCTACGGCCCGGCCTACGCGGGGATCCTGTCGGAGCTGCACCACGACGAGGACCTGGCGCGCGCCGTCCGCGAGCAGCTCGTCGGCCCCCGGGTCGACGCGGCCGTGGAACGGCTGCGCCGAGCGCAGGAGCAGGGGCAGATCCCGGCGGGCGCGGACCTCCCCCTCGCGGTGGAGATGCTCTACGGGCCCGTCTACTACCGCCATGTGCTGCGCAAGCCGGCCCAGGACGAGGCGACGGTCGCCGCCCTCGTCTCCCACGTCCTGCGGTCCCTGGCCGCCGGCGGTGGCCAGGGACCCGGGCGCCTCAGCTGAAGAAGGTCTTCGCCCGGGCGGTGGCGCCGGTGTCCGACAGCACGTCGCCGGGCTTGCTGCCGCTGCCCAGCAGCACCCCGCCCCACCGCATCCCCAGGTACTTCGCCGAGATGCGCAGGGTGCCCGCCAGCGGCTCGGCGACCGCGGGGTCGCTGTCCGCGAGGGCCGTGACCCCCCAGAGGGTCTTGCCTGCCATCGTCCTTCTGAAGTCGATCCCCGGCGTCTCCAGCCAGCCCGACCAGTGGTCCAGGTACTGCTTGGTGGACGAGGAGACCGAGTACCAGTAGAGCGGTGAGGCGATCACCACGTCGGTGGCGTCCAGTGTGGCCCGGAGCAGGGTCCCGGCGTTGCCGGTGGGCGGGGTGTGGCGGCGTTCGGGATGGCGCGCGTCCTCGAATGCGGGCAGCGGGAGCTCGCGCAGGCTCAGCCAGCGCTGCCGGGTGTCCGGGGGGAGCTGCTCGGCGGCGATCCGCGCGAGCGTCTCGGTGTTGCCGCCGGGCCGGCTGCTGCCGAGTACGAAGAGGAAACTGCGTGCCGCCATGACCACTCCCATTGCCCGCGTGCGACGATTGCTTGCGTACGCAGCATATCGGCGCACGAGGGGTTCATGGGAGTGGCTTTCAGCCGAACATGCGCTCCAGCACCGAGGCCACCCCGTCCTCCTCGTTGGACCCGGTGATCTCGTCCGCCTCCGCCCGGAGTGCGGCATGGGCGTTGCCCATCGCCACGGTGTGGCCGCAGAGCCGGAACATCGGCAGGTCGTTGGGCATGTCGCCGAACGCCACCGCCCCGGCCGGGTCGTGGCCCGTCAGCTCCGCCGCCAGGGAGATCCCGGTGCCCTTGTCCACGCCGTACGGCGCCAGCTCCACCGTGCCCGGACCCGCCATCGTCACGGACGCCAGATCACCCACCGCCCCGCGGGCGGCCGCGGCCAGTTCGTCGTCCGTCAGTTCCGGGTGGCGTATCAGGACCTTGATCACCGGGGCTGCCCACAGCTCCGCGCGGAGCGCGGCCCGCTGCGCGGGGAGCGAGGGGTGCGGCATGAGGTAGCCCGGCTCGGTCAGGGTCAGGCCGTCGGTGCCGTCCTGGTCCACCGCGGCGAACACCGGCCCCACCTCGGCCTCGATCTTGCCGAGCGCCGTGTCGGCCAGCTCCCGGTCCAGCGTCACCGAGCGCAGCAGGCGGGCCGAGCCCGCGTCGTACACCTGGGCGCCCTGGCCGCAGACCACCAGGCCGTCGTAGCCGAGGTCCGCGAGCAGGGTCCGTATCCCGGGCACCGGGCGGCCCGTGACGATCAGGTGCCGCGCGCCGGCCGCCCTGGCGCGGGCGAGGGCGGCGCGGGAGCGGGGGCTCACGGTGTCGTCGGAACGCAGCAGCGTGCCGTCCAGATCCGTGGCGACGAGGGTGTGTGCGGCGGGTGGGATGACCATGAGGTCAGCCTAGAGAGATCGCTTTCCCGTCGTACGCCGCCGGCCTGCGCGGACGGTCGGCCCGCTCACTGGACGCAGAACTCGTTGCCCTCCGGGTCCAGGAGCACCTGCCACGTCCCCCCGGGCTCCTCGACGAGCCGCAGCACGCTGGCGCCCAGCCCCACCAGCCGTTCCGTCTCGGCCTCGCGCCGGCCGGGGGCCGCGTGGACGTCGATGTGGAGGCGGTTCTTGACCGTCTTGGCCTCCGGCACCCGCTGGAAGAGCAGCCGGCGGCCGAGCCCCGCGCCGCTCTTCTCGTCGTACGGGTCGTCGGGATGCCGTGCGGCGGCGAGGTCGCGCCAGGCGTGACGGCCGTGCGGCTCGGCCGTGTCGGCCTCGGACACGACGCCGGCGGCCAGCAGCTCGTCGATGAGGACGCTGTTGTCCTCCACGAGGTAGCCGAGGGCCTCCGCCCAGAAGTCGGCCTGGGCGTGCGGGTCGGTGGCGTCGATGACGAGCTTCCAGTGCAGAGTCATGGAAACCGTTTATACTGGTTACATGAATGGTGCGGCAACGGGCACGCCGGAACCGGGGCTGATTCTTCGTACGCCCCGCGGCCGTGCGTTCCGCTTCGATCCGGGCGCCCTCTGCCTGGAGTTGCTGCTCACCAGCGATCCGGGCGGACTGCCCTGGAGCTACGAGACCCTGGGCGTCCCCGCCGATCTGGTGCGCTGGGCGCAGGAGAGCCGGCTGCCCGACGGGCTGCGGCTCGTCGTCGATGCGGCCGAGCTCGACCGCGCGCGTGAACTGCGGGGCGCGCTCTGGCGGATGACCATCGCCCGGGCCCGGGGCGACGGCCTCGCCCCCGACGACACGGACGTGGTGAACACCGCCGCGGCCCGTTCCCCGCTGGTGGCCGCCATGACACCCGGCGGTCTACGCACCTGGCCGGTCCGGGCGAGCGGCACGGAGCTGCTGTCGACGGTCGCCCGTGACGCCGTGGACCTGTTCACCGGCCCGTACGCCCACCGGATCCGTGTGTGCGAGGCCCACGACTGCGCACTGCACTTCGTCGACACCTCCCGGCCCGGCAGGCGCCGCTGGTGCGCGATGGGCCGGTGCGGAAACCTCAGCAAGGTGCGGGCGCACCGCGCCCGCCACCCCGCACCCGGCGACGCCGGGGAGTGAAGGGAGAGCCGCGATGCCGACCGGACTCACGCAGGACGCGGGATGGGAGATCGGTGTCTCCCGGACCCTGCCCCTGCCCGTGGACGCACTCTGGGAGTTCGTCGCCGGGGAGGAGGGGGTGGCCCTCTGGCTCGGACCCGGGGCGGAGCTGCCCACCGAGAAGGGCGCCGCCTACCGCACGGCCGACGGGGTCGAGGGCGAGATCCGCAGCTACCGCCCGGGAGACCGGGTCCGCCTCACCCACGGGCCGACGACGGTGCAGGTGGCCGTGGCCCCCGGCGGTTCGGCCGGCAGGTCCGTCCTCCGCTTCCACCAGGAGCACCTGGCGAGCGCGGAGGAGCGCGAGGAGCGGCGCGCCCACTGGCAGGGCGTGATGGACCGGGTCGAGGCCGCGCTCGGCTGACCGCGGATCAGCGCGGCGGGCAGGTCCCGCAGGCGTGTCCGCCGAGGGCCGCCAGCAGCACCCCTGCCGCGGCGCTCACCGCCGGGTCGCCGTCCGCCGCCAGCCGCTCGGCCGTCGGCCGGCCGGCCAGCACCGCAAGATGCGCGTCCCGGGTCCACTCCGGGTGGTGCGCGTGGCCACGGGCGAGGATCGTCCCCAGCAGCCCGAGCACCCCGGCGCGGTCCTTCACGGTCTCCATGGCGGCCAGCTCCCAGAGGAAGGGCACCGCGGCGACGGTCGCGTCGAAGACGGCCATGGCGCCGATCCACCGCCCCAGGTCGCTCAGCGCGTCCTCGGCCGATTCGCTGTCGCCCCAGGCGATCCGCGACAGCATCCCGGGGACCTGGGAGGCGGAGCCCTGGGCGTGGCGCAGTTCATGCCACTGGACGTGCCGCATGTCCTTCAGGATGGTCCCCATCCGGGCACTCAATCAGCCTTTGCCGGTGCCGTCCACCATGCCTGCCACACTCGTCGGATCCGGCCCCCGCGCCCCGTCCAGCACCTCCAGATACCGGTGCACCGCGTCGAAGCCGCCGGTGTGCGAGACCAGCCCCACGTGGTTGTCGGGCCGGATCACGACGACGGTGTCCCGGCCGGCGCCGTACGCCGCGGAGGCGAGTCCCTCCCGGTCGTGCAGGGAGTCCGGGAGGGCCGCGCCCGTCCCCGGCTCCGGGTCACCGGCGCCGTACACCCGCACGGCGCGCACCGCGTCGCCGTGGGCCGCGGCGGCGTCCCGCAGCGCCCGTTCGGTGCCGGCGCCGAAGCCCAGCACGGTGAGATGCGGCCCGGCCAGGATGCGGAAGAGGCGGGTGGGCTCACCGGTCGCCGCGACGGCGCAGGGGGCGTCCGGGGCGCGGTCCCCGGACCGCAGGGCGCCGTCGCCCCCGGGGCGGGCGAGCGAGCTCCACCGGTAGTCGCGGCCGGGCCCGCCCGTCGAGGACGTGATCGCGCTGTCCAGGCCGCCGCCCGGCTTCCTGATCGCCTCCAGCGTGGCCCGCAGCCGCTCCGACGTGAACTCCAGCGTCCAGGCGGCGACCGGGAGCCGTTCCTCCTCGTAGGTGTCCAGCAGGTCCGTACCCGCCCGCCCCCGCACCACCTGGGCGAGCTTCCAGCCGAGGTTGAAGGCGTCCTGGATGCCGGTGTTCATGCCCAGCCCGCCCGCGATCGCGTGCACATGGGCGGCGTCCCCGGCCAGGAGGACCCTGCCCACCCGGTAGCGGTCCACCATGCGCACGTTGACGCGGTACGTCGAGAGCAGGGTGGCCTCGGTGAGGCGGGCGGCCGGCAGCCGGGTGTGCCGGGCGAAGAGCCGCCGGAAGCCGTCGGCCGAGGGGGCGAGGGGCCGGCCGTCGGCGTCCCGTTCGGGGCTCGCCTGGAACCACCATCCCGTCGGGGTCCCCGGAACGGGGCAGAGCATCACCGCCCCGTCCTCGTCGAACCACTGGTGCCAGAGGCCCCGGTCCAGCACGCCCGGATCGATCTCGACGTCGCCGCAGACCATCACCTGGTCCTCGGCCGTCCCACCCTCGAAGGGGACGCCCAGCAGTTTCCGTACGCGGCTGCGGGCACCGTCGCAGCCCACCACGTAGCGGGCCCGGACGTCCGGGCCGTCGGCGAGGGCGACGGTCACCGCGGTGCCGTCGTCGGTGAGACCCACGACCTCGGTGCCCGTCTCCACGGCCATCCCGTACCCGGCGAGGCGGTCGCGCAGGATCTCCTCCAGCCGCCACTGCGCGATCAGCCGGCCCCGGTCGTAGGGTGCGTCCGGCGTCGGCGCGGAGCCCGCGTACGGGTCGGCGTCGGCGACGGGCACGCCGTCGCGGTACTTGCGCATCGGGAGGGGCGCCGAGCCCGCCGCCAGCACCGCCTCCACGACGCCCAGGTCCTCCAGCACCTCCAGGGTGCGGGGGTCGGGACCCTTGGCCCGCGAACTGCGCGGGTGGCCGGGCGACTTGTCCACGATCCGTACGGCGAGGCCGCGCCGGGCGAGATCGCACGCCAGGGTCAGTCCGGTCGGGCCCGCGCCCACGATCAGTACATCGGTCATGCCTGCTCCTCGGTCCACTCGTCCCGGAGGACAGAGAACCGTAACCAGGTAAGAAAAGCAACCGAGTAACTATTTCATGGCGGGAGTGTCCGTGTCCGGCGTGGAGGCGGAGGCCGTGCCGACGGGTGCCGTCGCCTCCGCGGCCCGTACGGCCAGGCGCAGGGCCTCCGCTCTCGTGCGCCGCGACGTCCGCAGTGCGTCCCAGGTCAGCAGCATCAGCGCCACCCAGACCAGTGCGAAGCCGGCCCACCGCTCGGGCGGCAT
The DNA here is from genome assembly GCF_042270185.1 of Streptomyces sp. NPDC055962. Taxonomy (NCBI): domain Bacteria; kingdom Bacillati; phylum Actinomycetota; class Actinomycetes; order Kitasatosporales; family Streptomycetaceae; genus Streptomyces; species Streptomyces sp. NPDC055962. The sequence continues at coordinate 2,426 of NZ_JBHJYN010000016.1, read as the reverse complement.
CTCCTCGTGGAAGTACAGGATGCCGAGCGCGAACTGGAAGACGGGCGCCAGGTACTGCAGCAGGCCCAGGACGGAGAGCGGTACCCGGATCGCCGCTGCGCCGAAGGAGACGAGCGGGATCGCCGTGACGAGCCCCGTCGCGGCGAGGAGGGCGCCGTGCCCCGCACCCCCGGCGAGGAACGTCGCGTCACCCCTCGCCCCGAGCCACAGCAGGAAGCCGAGCGCGGGCACGAACAGGACGGCGGTCTCGGCGGCGAGGGACTCCAGTCCGCCCATGCCGACCTTCTTCTTCATCAGGCCGTACGTCGCGAACGAGAACGCCAGCACCAGCGAGATCCACGGCGGCTGCCCGTAGCCGATCGCCAGCACCAGCACCGCCGCGAAGCCGGTCGCCACCGCGGTCCACTGCACCGGGCGCAGCCGCTCACCGAGCAGCAGCACGCCCATGGCGATCGTGACCAGCGGATTGATGAAGTAGCCCAGCGACGCCTCGACGACGTGACCGTTGTTGACGGACCAGATGTACAGGCCCCAGTTGACGGAGATCACCGTCGCGGCGAGCGTGATGAGCCCCACCCGCCGCGGTTGCCGTATCAGCTCGCCGATCCACGCCCAGCGGCGCAGGAACAGCAGGGCGACACCGACGACACCCAGCGACCAGACCATCCGGTGGGCGAGGATCTCCACCGCCCCCGACGGTTCCAGCAGCGGCCAGAAGAGGGGGACGAGGCCCCACATCCCGTACGCAGCGATTCCGTACAGCAGGCCAGCCCGCTGCTCGTTCTTCCCCTTCACGGGCCCTCCCGGCACTCCTGTGTCGGCGGTCGGCCGACTGCACGACGGTAGCGCCGGAAGAGCCCTCTGTCATTGCCGTCTCATGGGAACGGTCGTGACCGGGGCGGGAGTGCTCAGACGGCGAGTGCCGCGGCCACCGTCTCGGCCAGGGGGGTGGTCGGGCGGCCGATCAGGCGGGACAGGTCGCCGCTCGTCCCGGCGAGCAGCCCGCGCGCGATGGCCTCGTCCACGTCGACGAGGATCGCGGCGAAGGACTCGGGCAGTCCGGCCTCGACGAGGATCTCCTGGTGCACGGCGGCCGGCACCTCGGTGTACACGATCTCCTTGCCGGTCGCCGCGGCCACCACGGCGGCGTACTCGGACAGCGACCAGGCGACGTCGCCGCTCAGCTCGTACGCCGCGCCGATGTGCCCCTCACCGGTCAGCACGGCGGCGGCGGCGTCCGCGTAGTCGGCCCGGGTGGCGGAGGCGACACGGCCCTCGCCCGCGTTGGCGACGACGGCGCCGTGCTCCAGGACGGCCGCCAGGTTCGCCGTGTAGTTCTCGGTGTACCAGCCGTTGCGCAGGAAGGTGTGGGGAACCCCGGAGTCCAGGATCAGTTGCTCGGTCACCTTGTGCTCGGCCGCCAGCAGGAAGTCCGCGTCGGGACCGCCCAGCACCCCGGTGTAGGCGAGCTGCGCGACGCCTGCCGCCTTCGCCGCCTCGATCACGGCGGTGTGCTGCGGTACGCGCCTGCCGGCCTCGCTGCCGGAGACGAACAGCACGCGGTCGCCCGCCCGGAACGCACCGGTGAGCGTCTCGGGCCGGTCGTAGTCGGCGACGCGGATCTCCACGCCGAGGCCGGCGAGCGCCGCCGCCTTCTCCTTGTCGCGGACGACCGCGGCGACCGATTCCGCCGGGACGGTGGCGAGCAGCCGCTCGATGACGAGACGGCCGAGCTGTCCGGTCGCTCCGGTGACGACGATGCTCATGAGGTTCCTCCTGGATGCGCTGATCCTTGTATGCGTGCTTTCTCCCACTCACCATAGAGCTGGCACTAACCAAAGGAAAGTACCAACTTTGAAGTAAGGTACTGATATGAACGTAAGCCCGGTGAGGTCCTCCGACGTCAATCAGCCGATGTGCCCCTCCCGGCTGGTGCTGGAGCACGTCACCAGCCGCTGGGGGGTGCTGGTTCTGGCCGGGCTGCTGGAGCGTTCGTACCGCTTCAGCGAGCTGCGCCGCGCGGTCGGCGGCGTGAGCGAGAAGATGCTGGCCCAGACCCTCCAGACACTGGAGCGCGACGGCTTCGTGCACCGGGACGCCAAGCCGGTGATCCCGCCGAGGGTGGACTACTCGCTGACCCCGCTCGGCAGGGAGGCCGCCGAGCAGGTCTGGGGACTGGCCCGGTGGGCGGAGCGCCGGCTGGACGCGGTGGAGACGGCCCGCGCGGCGTACGACGAAGCCCGGCCCTGATCGTCCGGGGCCGGGCTTCGGGGGTGCGGTGGCGCGTCAGCCGACGACGGTCCAGGTGTCGCTGCCGGCCAGCAGGGCGCTCAGGTCGCCCTTGCCGTGCTGCTCGATCGCGGTGTCGAGCTGGTCGGACATGAGTACGTCGTAGACCGGGCGCTCCACACTGCGCAGGACGCCGA
>NZ_JBHJYN010000015.1:133043-164485 GCF_042270185.1 Streptomyces sp. NPDC055962 | reverse complement strand
CGTGACCGCCCGCGCACACCTCGGGGTGTGCGCGGGCGGTCACGTCTGCCACGGGGTTCGGCGCCCCGGTGGACGCGCGGTGGTCACAGCCCCCGGGGGCCGTCACCCGCCGCCGTGGACTCGGCCAGCTTCTGGAACTCGCCGAGGTCGTAGTTGGCGAGAGCGGAATCCAGGTTGGTGAGGGCGCCCAGGTGCTCGACGAATCCGCTGGGGTCGTACTCGATCTGCAGGGCGACCCGGCTGTGCGTGTCGTCGAGCCGGTGGAAGGTGACCACACCTGCGTGGTGCACGCCCTCGATCGTCTTCCAGGCGATGCGGTCCTGCGGGACGACCTCGGTGAGCTCCGCGACGAAGCCCTTGTCCGCGCCGGGCAGGGACAGCTGCCAGGAGAACCGGCGCTCGTCCATCGGGTCGACCCTCCGCACATGGCTCAGGAACTTGGGCCACTGCGTCACATCGCTCCACAGCGCCCAGGTGACGCTGACGGGGGCCTTGATATCGACGGTTTCGACGAGGGAGGCGGACATGGAGAACAACCCCTTCATTCACTCGGTTACGCCTTGCGCTGCCGACTACCCGGTAGTCGGCAGCGCACGCATGTCCGCGCGCTTCCCGGTCACCCCGCCCGGCCCCCCGGCTCACGTCCGCGCACACTCACGACGCCTGGAGTGCGGCGCTCCAGACAGCGCTCTCGACGTAGTGGTTGTCGAAGCGCCGGGCGGACTCGGCGATCTCCTTCGGGTCCGCCTCCCCCCGCATGACCCGGTTGAGCAGACGCAGGTACGCGAAGCGGTCCATGTGCCGGTCGAACACGAACAGCACGTCGGCGGTGCAGCCCGGTGCGGCGGCGAAGGCATGCGGGGTGTGCGGCGGAACCGCCAGGAAGTCGCCCTCCCGCAGGACGGTCACCTCGTCGCCGACGAGCACGCGCAGGGCTCCCCCGAGTACGAAGAACAGCTCGGTCGCCTTCGTGTGGAAGTGGGCCGGCGCCCCCACCGCTCCTTCGGCGAAGGACGACCGGTAGCTGGTGAAGCCTCCGTCGGCGGTGCGGCCCTCGCCGAGGAGCCGCATCACACTGCTCGGATCGACGGTGGTCTCGGCGTCGGCGTGGCGAGTGAGCACCGGAAGGGGCGAGTCGATCGTGTTCTCCGTCATGGACACGACTTTATGACGTCACCGGCCCAGCACCGAGGGCCACTTGGGGGTATCAATCATGGGCCAATCAGCATCGGGGGTACCACCGGCGCGCCCTGGCGGTGACGCACTCCGGCGCACCTCACCCGCCGCGCAGCACCCGTTCGGGCGCCGTTACCTCCACGGTCGCCGCGTTCTAGGGTGAGACGGTCCCCCGCCGCGCTGCCGTTGCGCCCCGAGAGCCCGTCGTACCGGACCGGGCAACGGCGCGGCGCGGCCGGCCGCGAGGAGGATGCCCGTGAGCAGCTACGACCAGATGATCCTTTCGGACGACCCGGTGCTGTTCCTGCGACTCGGCGGAGCCGGCACCGAGGTCTCGCCGGGCGGACCGACCGCGACGTACCACGGCTCCCCCGGGCACACGCACCTGCCCAACGGCGACCCGGCGACCCTGTTCGACGGCGCGGGCGGACAGTACGTCGACGTGCCCGACAGCGACGCCCTGTCCGTCTCCACCACGGGGACACTGACCATCGAGGCCTGGCTGCGCCCGGACGTGCTGGTCTTCCCCCGTACGGAGGGATCCGGTTACGTCCACTGGCTCGGCAAGCTCACCTACGCCACCGTCAACCAGTGCGAATGGGTCGCGCGGATCTACTCGGCGGACAACACCGAGGGCCGCCTCAACCGGGTCTCCGGTTACGCCTTCAACCCGCCGGGCGGGCTGGGCGCAGGATCGTACTTCCAGGACACGCTCCGGCCGGGCGAGTGGATCCACTACGCGCTCGTCATCACCACCGCACCGGACGGCCCGGCCGTGCCGCCGGGGCGGACCAAGATCTTCCGGGACGGCCGGCTGCGCGACAGCGACGCCCTGGCCGACTACGACATCGTCCCCGGGAACACCACGTCCCCCCTGCGGATCGGCAGCGCGGCCCTGCGGTCCTTCTTCCTCGGCGGGATCGGCAAGGTCGCGGTCTACCCGCGGGAACTGACCGAGGCACGCCTCGCGGAGCATCACGCGGCCATGACCGCGGACTGACCGGACGGCCCCCGAAGGACGGTCGGCTCCCCGCGGCGGGCCCTCCGCGGAGAGCGCGAAGGGCCCGCCGGTCGGGGGGGGCACCCTGTACGTGCCTCAGCCAGGTCCGCCGTCGCCGGAGGCCGGACCCCGCGCCGTGCGCCGTGCCCGCGACAGCCGGGTGTTCCCGATGGGGCGGTCAGAGGGCGACGACCGCCTCCTCGCGCATCCAGCCGCGGCCGTCCGCTGCCGCATCGGTGGCGACCAGCACGTAGCCGTACTCGTTGTACGCCGCGCCCTCGCAGGTCGATGCTCCGACTATGTCTCCCGCCTGCTTGGTCTTGACGACCACGCTGTTCGGATTCGGGTTCTCGTACACGCCCGCGGTCGGCCACACGACCTTGTACTGGCATCCGGCCTGAGCGGCGGCGCCGGCACCCGGGGCGGTGGCGAGCGCACCGGCGAGGCCGAGCGCGGTGACCAGGGCTGCGGAGGTGAGACGGGACAGGCGCATGAGTGGTGACGCTCCTCAGGAGTCGACGATGTGTCAGCGCACAGAATGGCAGGCCCCGGAAGCCTCCGCTCCACCCCTTCCGTTTTCGAACAGATCCTGTCCGCCCGCACTCCGGCCCGGTGCAGGAGCGTGTGCGGCACGGAGACGGCCGTGCTTCATTGGACCGGTGATCCGCGACACGGGTGCGGATCCCCCGAGGAGAGGCCTGTCATGAGATTCGCGGTCGTCGGTGGTACCGGGCTGATCGGTTCGAGGGTCGTGAAGAAACTGGATGCCGCCGGGCACGAAGCGGTGCCCCACTCGACGTCCACGGGCGTGGACGTCCTCACGGGCGAGGGCCTCGACCGGGCGGTCGCCGAGGCGGACGTGATCGTCGACCTGACGAACTCCCCGACGTTCGACGACGCCTCACCGGCCTTCTTCCAGCAGTCGATGGACAACCTGCTGGAGGCCGGGCGGAAGGCGGACGTGGGTCACTTCGTCGTGCTGTCGATCGTCGGCGTGGACCAGGTGCCCGAGCTGGACTACTACCGCGCCAAGACCCTCCAGGAGAAGGTCCTCGCCGCCGGACCGCTGCCGTACTCCGTCGTCCGCGCCACCCAGTTCATGGAGTTCGTCGACTCGATCCTGAGCTGGACCTCCGACGCCGGCACCGTGCGTCTGCCCACGACCCCCATCCAGCCCATCGCCGCCCAGGACGTCGCCGACGCGGTCGCCGCGGTCGCCTCCGGCGAACCCCTGCGGGGGATCCACAACGTCGCGGGGCCCGAGGTCTTCCCTCTCGACGAGCTCGGCAGGATCACGCTCGCGGCCCGTTCCGACAGCCGTACCGTCACCACCGACGACACCGCCGGCATGTTCGCCGCCGTGCGCGGAGACGTCCTCACGGGCCCGGCCGACGCCTCGCTCGCCCCCACCCGTTACGCGGACTGGCTTGCCGCCCGCTGAGAGCAGAGGCGCGGGCCTCCGCCGCACGACGGCCGGGACCCGTGCGGCGGACCTCGCCCACGCGGCGAGACGCAGATCACACCCCGGCTGCTGTCACATGTCCGGGGTCTCCACGGTCAGACGTGTGTATCCGCAACACGGCTAGGAGAACCTCGTGGAATCACGTCTCGACTACTTCGGCAACCCTCTCGCGGGGAAGGTGCTGAAGCACATCAACTCGGCGGGCAGAGCGGTGGCGGACTCGACGCTCCCGGCCTCCACCCAGGAACTGGTGAAGATCCGCTCCAGCCAGATCAACGGCTGCGGCTTCTGCACCGACATGCACACCAAGGACGCCGCACATGCCGGGGAGAGCGCGCAGCGCCTCCACCTCGTCGCGGCCTGGCGCGAGGCCACGGTGTTCACCGACGCCGAGCGCGCGGCCCTGGAGATCACGGAGCAGGGCACCCGCATCGCCGACGCCGCAGGTGGTGTCACCGACGAAGCCTGGGCGAACGCGGCCGAGCACTACGACGAGGACCAGTTGGTGGCACTGATCTCGCTGGTCGCCGTCATCAACGCCTACAACCGCATCAACGTCATCAACCAGCAGCCCGCCGGGAGCTACCAGCCCGGCCAGTTCGGCTGAACCTGCGACGGCCCCCGGCCGGTGGCCCGCCCCCTCGCCGCACCGACGGCGCGGGGAACGGCCACCGGCACCGGGCACCCCGGCGTAGGCTCGGCCCATGGTGCGGAGCGAGGCGTCGGATGTCGACCAGTACATGGCCGCGGTGCCCGAGGACCGCCGGGACGCCATGCGCGGACTGCGGCAGCTGTGCCGCACCGAGCTCACGGGGTTCGAGGAGGTCATGGCCTTCGGCATGCCCGTGTACGAACGGGACGGTGCCGCCGAGATCGCCTTCGCGAGCCAGAAGCAGTACCTCTCCTTCTACCTCATGCGCGGCGACGTACGGCAGGCGTTCGAGGCACGACTGGCGGACCAGGACATGGGCAAGGGCTGTCTGCGCTTCCGTACTCCCGGAAGCATCGACTTCGGCCTCGTCCGCGACCTTCTGAGGGCCACCGCCCGATCGCCCGGCACGGTCTACTGACAGCGGCTGCCCGGCGGTGCCGGGACGGGTGCGGGCCGCCGCTCCGGCACCACGCGACCGGTCACCGGCTCGCGCCCCGGCAGCGACCGCATCCCGCTGTGACGGCTTGTAGCCTGACGGTCCAGGGCTGGAGGACACCTATGCGCGCCGCGGACGACCCGCACTCCCTCGAACGGGCCACGGAGGAATTCCTGGGAGCGCGGCCGCAGCTCTTCGGCATCGCGTACCGCGTCCTCGGCAGTGCCGTGGAGGCCGAGGACATCGTCCAGGAGGCCTGGCTGCGGTGGCAGGGGACCGACCGCTCAGCCGTCAGGGAACCGGCCGCGTTCCTGGCCACGGTCACGACGCGCCTGGCGATCAACCTGGCCCGGTCCGCCAGGGTGCGCCGTGAGTCGTACACCGGCCCCTGGCTTCCCGAGCCGGTCGACACGCGTACGGATCCCCAGCTGGGCGCGGAACGGGCGGAGGCCCTCGACCTCGCCGTGCTCTTCCTCCTGGAGAAGCTGAATCCGGTCGAACGTGCCGCCTACGTGCTGCGTGAGGCCTTCGACTACCCGTACGAGCGGATCGCCGACATCCTGGAGACGAGCGGGGCCCATGCGCGCCAGTTGGTGAGCCGCGCCAGGAAGCACCTGTCCGCCGAGCGCAGGGAGCCCGTCAGCTCCGCCGACCACCGAAGGCTCCTGGAGGTCTTCCTGGCCGCGGCGCGGAGCGGGCGTCTGTCGGCTCTGGAGGACGTACTCACGGCGGACGTCGTCAGTCACTCCGACGGCGGAGGGGTGCGCGGGGCGTCCAGGATCCCGGTGGCCGGGCGCCCGCAGGTCTCCAGGTATCTCGTCGCCTTCGCGCCCCGCTTCTGGCCCGGGACCGAGGTTCGCCGGGTCGAGGCCAACGGACGGCCGGCCGCCCTCGTGATGGCCGGGGGCCGGGCCGTGGCGCTGCTGTCCGTCGACGCGTCGGCACGCGGCATCGAGCACCTCATGTGGGTGATGAATCCCGCCAAGCTGGCCCCGTACGTGGACGCGCTGGACGGGTGAGGCGAACCCTCGCGGCCACGGACGATGCCGGCGCCGCTCGTCGCTGTCCGTACGGCGGCGGGCTCACCCCCGTACGGACGGCGACAAGCGGCACGTCCTCTCAACGGGTGGCGTAGTACAGGGCGTTGCGTGGGGTGTCCGGGAGGTAGAGCACATCGCGGCCGTCGGAGTCCCGTCGCACCGAGAGCCGGTCCGCGCTCACGCCCGGCGCGGCGGACTGCGCGGTCCAGGATCCGTCTGCCGACTGGGTCGCGGCGAAGACCCGGTCGGTGCCCGAGGTGGTCACGTAGTAGACCCGCTTGGCGTCCGTCTCGTCCCACGTGATGCCGAGGGCGGCCGCGGTCTGTCCGCCGGCGTACACGGTCTTGCCGACCCAGCCGCCGCCGCTCGGATAGGCGTAGTACACGCGGAAGTGACCACCGCTGTCGGCCGAGCGGTAGCGGTAGGCGACCTTCGGGGTGGAGCCGTCGAGGGTGAGCTTGGCACTCTGCACCGCAGGACCGGTGTACGCGTTGTCGGCGCTCCACTCCTCGCCCGCGGTGAGGTCCTGGACGACGTCGGAGGTGGCGGGCGTGACGGGGGTGGTGACGGTGGTGTTCGTACTGTCCGTGAAGGCGCCCGTCGACGGGTCGTAGGTGAGGTAGGAGAGCTGGTGGCGGAACGCGGTCGCCGGCGCCTTCGCCCACTCGTAGAGGAGGTGCACGCGGCCGGAGGCGTCCACGGTGAGGTCGTCGGGGTACACGGAGCGGTACAGCGCGCTCGCGAAGGTCGCGACGACGCTCCAGCGGGAGTTGGCGTTGTCCCAGCGGTACAGCTTGCCGGGGCGCTGGTCGTAGCCGGTACCGACGCGGGCGGCCAGATACAGGTCCCCGTCGGGCGCTGTGGTGACGACCGGGTAGGTGATGCCCACACCCTGGTCGGGCAGTTCGGACGCGTGGTCGGTGACGTTCCCACCGGGTGCGTCGGTGCGGAAGTAGCGCCAGGAGTCGGCGTGCATCGAGGTGAAGACGTGCAGACGGCCGCTGCCGTCGCGCGCGACGGACGGCTGGTTGTGGCCGTTGTCGTCGGGGAACTCGGCCTGCTGCCCATCACTGTTCAGCAGCGGCAGCCGGCTCCATGCCCCGTCAGGGTCGCGGCGTGCGAGGGCGGGCTTGTGCGTCGCGGCCGTCGAGCCCGGCTCGTTGAACGCGAAGTACGTGTACTGCCCGCGGCCCTTGTACGTGGCGACCGGCGTCCACCACGCGGCCTGGTTCGACGAGTCCATCGCGTACGGGACCTTCTCGATCACCGTCGCCGCGGCTGCCGTGGTCCCCGCTGTGTCGGCCCCTGCGGCCGGGGCGGGCAGGAGGAGAGCGGCCAGGGCCGCGGCCGACGCGGTGTACGTACGTACCGTGGGACGTCGCAAGATGAGCTCCTTCGCGGGTGCGTGTGCGGGCGTGGGCGATGACGCGGACAGCAGCGGCCCCTGGGGCCGGCGCGGTCGTCGTGCGGGGTGACGTGCGAAGCAGGGCCCGGCGAGGCGTGCGGCGCTCGCCGGGCCCGGACCACGGCGTTCGGCCTCAGCGCTTGATGAGGGCGGCGGCCTCCTCGCCGGCCTGCTTCATCGCGTCCTTCGGCTTCGACGTGCCGACGAGGACGGCCTGCACCTGCTTGGCGACCGCCTCCTCGATCTGGGCGTTCTGCGCGAACTGCCAGAACGGGCTGCCGGTCGCCGTCCGTGTGATCTTCTCGGTCCACTCCGTGGTGAAGGTGTCCTTGGCGACCTCGGGAGCGGCCAGACCCGCGGTGGTGGACGGCGGCAGTGCGCGCGCGGCAAAGTATGCGGAGGTGGTGGCCTGGTCGGTGGTGGTGTGCAGCGCGAACTCGGTCGCCGCGTCCTGCCCCTTGCCCTTCACGATCGCGATCACACCGCCCCACAGCAGCGCCTGCGGCGTGTCCCCGGCCTTGAGCACCGGACGCTCCATCGGCTGCATGGCACCGGCCAGCGTCTTGTCCTTCGACTGGGCGGAGGTCACCCCCTTGCCGATGATCGCGTCGTCGTAGAAGGCTGCCTTGCCCTGCCCGAACAGGGCGCGTGCGTCGAAGCGGTCCACGTCCGCGGCGATCAGCTTCTCGTCGTGCAGCTTCTTGTACCAGGTGACCGCGTCGACCGAGGCGTCGTCGCCTATCGTGACCTTCCCGCCGTCGAGCAGTGTGCAGCCGAAGGTCTGCATCCAGGGGAAGATGTCCTTGAGCTGCGCGACCTTCGTGGCGGCGGCGTACGGCACGACTCCGCCGCCGAGCCCCTTCAGCTCGCGCAGCGCCGCCTCGAACTCCTCGACCGTGGTGGGGTGCTTCGTGATCCCGGCCTTCTCCAGGAGCTTGGAGTTGGCTATCAGGCCGATCGATCCGGTGTTCCACGGCAGCCCGTACTGCTTGCCGTCGTACGTGCCGCTCTTCAGCGCCACGTCCGTGTAGCCGCCCTTGCCCGCCACCGGTCCGAGGTCGGCCAGCTTGCCCATCTGCGCCATGGCGGCGAGCCAGGCGATGTCGAGGTGCACCGCACCCGTGGTCTCCCCGCCGCCCAGCTTGAGGGTGAGCTGGCTCAGGTACTCGTTGTACGGGTAGGAGACCGCGCGGATCTTCGACTTCTCGGCTTTCTCCCACGCCGCGATGATCTTCTCGATCGAGGGCTTGGCGGCCTCCTCGTTGAGCGACCAGGAGGTGAAGTCGAAGTTCTTGGACTTCGGGTCACCGCCGTTGGACGGGGAACCGGCGCCGGAGGGCGCGCAGGCGCCGAGCACACCGGCGCCCGCTGCGCCGAGCGCGCCGATGCCGAACATGCGCAGCGCACCGCGCCGACTGATGCCAGAGGTGGTCATGATCTCTCCATGGGGAGTGTGTGCGGGAGGGGAGGTACGTGGGGGGCGCGGGCCGGACCGGCGGGTTCAGCTCTTGACCGAACCGGCGGTCATGCCGCCGACGAGGTAGCGCTGCAGGAACATGAAGGCGACGATCACGGGGACCGACACGACGAGCGAGGCGGCCATCAGCTGCGGCCAGGCGGTCTGGAATTCGCCGATGTAGGTGGAGACGAGCCCGGGGGGCAGGGTCTGCTTCTCCTTGTCGGCCAGGGTCAGCGCGAAGATGAAGTCGTTCCAGCCGCGTACGAAGGCGAAGAGCCCGGCGGCGATCATCCCCGGCGCGGCCAGCGGCGCCACGATGGAGTGCAGCGTCCGCCACCGGGATGCGCCGTCGATGGCCGCCGCTTCCAGCAGGGCGTCCGGGATGGTGTCGAAGATGCCCTTCAGCATCCAGACGCACAGCGGCATGGTGAACGTGGTGAAGGAGAGCACCAGGGCGCTGTACGTGTTGAGCATGCCGAAGCTCGAGAAGACGGTGTACAGCGTCACCAGCAGAAGCGCCTGGGGGAACATCTGGGATGCCAGCACCAGGTGCATCAGCGACCGGCGCCCCCGGTAGCGGAACTTGGAGAACGAGTAGCCCATGTACGTGGCGACGACCACGCTCAGCACGGCGGTGATCGAGGCCACGACGAGGGAGTTGATCATGTACGTGATCAGTTGGTCGTTCTCGGCGAGGGCCGTGAAGTTGCTGAGGGTGAGATCGGTGGGTATCAGCTTCGGCGGGAACTGGAAGGTCGACTCGGGGGTGCTCAGCGCGGTGGCGAGCAGCCAGTAGACCGGCAGCAGACCGAAGGCTCCGATGACGACGACCGCGCTCCAGGCGGCGATCCGCGAGCGCAGCAGGTCCTTGCGCATACGGCGCCGGGTGCTGTGCCCGGTCCGCGTGGCGGACGGCTGCGGCCGGTCGACGGCGGACAGCGGGGTGGAGGTGGTGGAGGTCATCAGGCGTCGCCCTTCCGCTCGGTGATCCTGAGGTAGACGGCGACGAGCAGGAGCAGGAGCAGCATCCACAGTCCGCCCAGGGCCGTGGCCCGGCCGATGTCGAAGCCCTTGAAGGCGGTCTGGTACACGGCGGTCGCGAACGTCTCGGTGGTGCCGGCGGGCCCGCCGCCGGTGAGGACGTAGATGGTGTCGAAGTGCTGGAAGTTCCAGATGAACTCCAGCAGGAGCACGATCGAGGCGACACCGCGCACCTGCGGCCAGGTGACGGCGAAGAAGCGCCGGATCGAGCCCGCCCCGTCCATCGAGGCCGCCTCGTGCAGTTCCCTGGGGACTGTCTGAAGTCCGGCCAGGAGCATCACCATCATCCAGGGGAAGCTGGCCCAGGTCTTGGTGACGATCACGGCGAGCATCGCGGTGCCCGGCCGGCCGAGCCAGGCCACGGACTCGTCGATGAACCCGGCCTCCATGAGGACGCCGTTGAGTACCCCGTAGTTCGCGTTGAAGATCCACATCCAGAGGAAGGAGACCACCACGCCCGGGATCACCCAGGGGAACAGGAACAGGCCGCGCAGGAAGCCGCTGCCCTTGAGCCCCGTGTTCAACGCGAGCGCGAGTGCGAAGCCGATCACGAACGGGACGAGGGTCGCGCCGACGGTGAAGACCAGCGTCTGCTCCAGGATGGTGAGGAAGTCGCCGTCCAGCCAGTAGGTGAAGTTCTCGAGGCCGACGAACTCCCGCCCCGGCAGCCGCAGATCCTGCTTGAAGAAACCGGTGAACAGCGCCGACAGCAGCGGGTAGAAGATGATCGCCGCAAACAGGGCGAGGCCCGGTGCGGTGAGCAGCAGGGCGAACGCACCGTTGGAGAGCCGTCCTCCGCTCCGCTCGCGGGGCGGGGGCGCCTTCTGGGGAGGTGCGGCCGTACTCATGGGTCTGTCCTCTCAAACGGTGGCGGGAGCGCCGGAGCCCTGCGCGGACGTCGCCCCTGCTGCGATGAATGCAAGTTGCAGCATGCGGGATCGTTCTCCATATCGTGCGATGCCGTCAACCCTTTTCGTCGGTGAATCGCCGATTCTGTGCAGGACCGGCGAACACGCCCCACCTGCCCCGAACCTGCACTTCGGCTCACGACGGCCAGGCCGGTGACCGCAACCGGAACTTACAGCGGATCCCATGGGTTGAACAGTGGTTGCACAATATGGATGTGATGTACGTTCGAGGCCGCTCCGCTGCGGCGGGGAGTATCCGAGCTTCACACCAAGGAGGCCGCACCGTGCGGGAAGAAGAGGTCCATTACGACATCGCCGTGATCGGCGGCGGATTGGCGGGGACCTGCGCGGCCATCGCTGCGGCCCGGCTCGGCCGGCGTGTCGCCCTGGTCAACAACCGGCCCGTCCTGGGCGGGAACGCCAGCAGCGAGATCCGCGTCTGGGTCTGCGGCGCCACCGCACACGGCGTGCACCGCTGGGCCCGCGAGACGGGGATCATGGGCGAGCTGTACACCGAGAACCAGTACCGCAACCCCGAGGGCAACCCCTATTACTGGGACCAGGTCGTCCTCGACGCCGTCCGCGCCGAGCCGAACATCGACCTCTACCTCAACACCGACGTACGCGAGGTCGACGCGAGCGGCCCCGCCGACAGCCGCGAGGTGCACTCCTGCACCGGCTGGATGATGGGCTCGGAGCGCCGCATCACCTTCCGCGCACGCCAGTTCCTCGACTGCACCGGGGACGGCCTCGTCGGCCACCTCGCCGGTGCCCGCTACCGCATCGGCCGTGAGGCCCGGTCCGAGTTCGACGAGCCCTGGGCACCGCCCGAGGCGGACCGGGCGCTGCTCGGCTCGACGACCCTCTTCCACACCAGGGACACGGGCCGGCCGGTGAAGTTCGTCCCGCCCGCCTACGCCAAGGACCTCTCGACCACACCCATCCTGCGCAACCGCATCCTGCGCACCGGCGACAACGGCTGCGACTACTGGTGGATCGAGTGGGGCGGCGAACTCGACACCGTCCACGACAACGAGCGCATCCGCGACGAGCTCCAGTCCGTGATCATGGGTGTCTGGGACCACATCAAGAACTCCGGCCAGTTCCCGGACGCGGCGAACCTCACCCTGGAATGGGTCGGCAGTCTCCCCGGCAAGCGCGAGTACCGCCGCTTCCTCGGCGATCACGTCCTGACCCAGCAGGACATCCTCCAGCAGCGCCAGTTCGAGGACCGGATCGCCTTCGGCGGCTGGTCCGTCGACCTCCACCCGGTACAGGGCATGTACGCCGAGGAGCCCGGCGCGCGCCAGCGGTACGCGGACGGCATCTTCCACATCCCCCTGCGCTCCCTCTACTCGGCGAACGTCACGAACCTGCATTTCGCCGGGCGCAACATCTCCGCCACCCACATCGCCTTCGGGGCCACCCGCGTCATGGCCACCTGCGCGACACTCGGCGAGGCCGCGGGCACCGCGGCGGCCCTGTGCGTCGCCGAGAACCTCACGCCACGGGAACTCGCCACCGGACGACCGGAACTGGTGCGCCGCACCCTGCTGCGCCAGGACGCCTCCGTGATCGGCCTCGCCGACGACGACCCCGGCAACCTGGCGCGCACGGCCGGCGTCACCGCCTCCTCCTGTCTGACCCGTCTGGCCGCCGAACCCACGCAGGACGCGCCAGGCGCCCCGTACCCCCTCACCCGCGACCTCGCCCTCCTGCTGCCGGTCGATCCCGCGCTCGACACGGTCGACCTGCTCGTCCACGGCGCCCCGGACGGCCGGTCCCGCACACTCACCGTGGAACTGTGGAGCACGGGCCGGCCCGAGAACGCGGTCCCCGCCGACCACCTCCTGACGACCACGGTCACCGTTCCGCCCGGCGGCCCCCACTGGGTCACGGCCCGCCTCGACCACCACCCCGACACCCCCCGGAACGCGATCCTCGTCGTCCGGGCCTGTGCCGGCACCGCCCTGGTCCTGCTCCCCGACCGCACCGACGGTGTCCTCGCCCTGCGCAGGAAGGTCGAGGGGGACGCGGGCGTCGACCACGACATCCCGGAGGAGGACGGCCAGCCGGTCCTGGAATGGCAGGCCCGCGGCCTCCGTCGGCAGACCTTCGCCTTCCGGGCGGCCCCCGGCACCAGGGCGTTCCACCCCGAACGGGCAGCGGGCGGATACCAACGCCCCTACGGCGGACCGAACATGTGGTCCTCCGCCCGGGAGGACGACGCCCGCTGGCTCCGCCTCGACTGGCACGACGAGCAGGAACTCACCGAGATCCGTCTGGTCTTCGACGACGACGTCGACGAGTACCTCAACAACCTGCACCGTCACCGCACCCCGTACGAGGTCATGCCGGAGCTCGTACGCGACTACCGCGTCGAGAGGCGCGACGCAGCCGGCGCCTGGCACACGCTCCTGACAGTGACGGACAACCGGCGCCGCCACCGCGTCCACGCGCTGGAGGCCCCGGACGGCGGCCCCGTACGCACGGACGCGCTACGGCTCGTGGTCGACGCGACGCACGGGGCACGGCACGCACACGTGAGCGCCTTCAAGGCGTACGGCGCATAGCCGTACGGCGAAGGGTCCGGTGCAAGCCGAGCGGCTTCCACCGGACCCCTTCGCCATGGCTCAGAGCGCGCCGAGCGCCTGACTGATGGCGTCGGCGGCCTCGATGACCTCGCGTACGAGGGCGATGCGCTGCCCCTCGGTGTCGGAGCGGTTCCCGAGCACCGAGGTCGGGCCCCAGAGGGAGATGGCTGCGACGATCTCCCCCGAGGCGTCACGGACCGGCGCGGCGAGGGACGCACGGCCCAGGGCGCGCTCCTCGGCCTCGACGGCGTAACCCGTGCGCCGGACGGTGTCGATCTCGGCGTCCAGGAGGTCGTGACTGGTGGTCGTGTACTCCGTGTGCGCGTCGAGAGGATCTCCCAGCAGCTTGCGACGCTCTTCGGGGCCGAGACCGGTGAGCAGGCACTTGCCGATGCTCGTGGCGTGCAGCGGGGCGGTGTGTCCGGCCTGCGTGTAGGACTTGGGGGCGCGCGTGCCCTCGAAATTGCACAGGAACATCAGCTCGCCACCGCGGCGCACGGCCACGTTCGCCCCGAGCCCGGTGCGGGTGGCGAGGCCTTGGAGCACCATACGGGCGGCCCGGTGCACGGGGTGGCGGTTGGTGGCGGTCGCGGCCAGAGGGAGAAGACCCAGGCTGAGGCGGTAGAGGTTGCTGACCGGATCGCGCTCGACCATGTCGAGGCGTTCCAGGGTGGACAGCAGGCGGGAGGTGGTCGATGAGCCCAGTCCGGTGAGCTCGGCGACGTCGGACACGCGGAGTTCGGGCCGGCCGGAGTCGAGTGCGCGCAGCACCGACACCGCTCGTTCGACGCTCTGGTTCGTCCCTGCATCGGTCGCCCGCGTGGCCATGACCCTCCTTGCTCTGCAAATCCCTTGCACATTCTGCATCAGCATATCGCGGGTGATCCACGCCCGTCCTTGAAATCGGCGACCGGGCAGTTCCGCGACATCCTGCGGGCCGGACGTCGGTGGCGTCGCGGAACCGCCGGATCACCGGGGACTACCCGTGAACGCCTCGGCCCGGCGGGGTCCAGTCGTGCGGCAGCCGGTCAGGGGGTGCGGCACGGCATCACCCTGTCCGCCCCGACAGGAAGTGTCGCTGGGCCTCTTCCAGGGCGGCCGTCTCGGCCCGCTCGCCCGGGTGGTCGAAGTGCCCCGCCCGTAGAACCAGGAGTTCACGCTGTCCGGCCAGTGCGTTGTGCACCGCGAACTGCCCGGGCGGAGGCACGTGGGGGTCGAACAGGGCGGCGGCCACGTGTACGGGGATCTCGAGGTACCGGGCCGCCGTCGCGGCGTCGAAGTACGCCAGGACGTCCAGCACCGACGGGTCCTCGGCGAACCGCGTACGCACCGACTCCCCGCTGCCCGTGCACGGAAGGGTCACCCGGAGCGGATGGTTGCCGAAGGTCGGCACCGTCAGGCCGGCGGCACGGAAACGGTCGTCCCAGGGGAGTGCCAGCGCCCCGATACCGCCACCGAAACTCGTGCCCAGGTACGTCAGCCGTCCGGCAGCCTCGGGCACCAGCCGCTGCAGTGCAGTGGCCGCGCACCAGACGTCCGCCACGCATCCGCCGATGAGGTACGACTCCCGGGCACCGATGCCGTGCAGGACGTGCCCCGCCGACTTCGAGGGAACGCCGGGCTGCATGCTCCGTGTCCCCAGCCCGCGCAGGCAGGGCCAGATGGTCGCGGTCTCCGGCGGCGACTGCCAGGAGTCCGGGGCCGCCCGGCCTCCGTATCCGTGGGTCGACACACAGCCCTGCGTGACCCGGCCGCCGGCAGGGACGGTCAGCCACCCGCCGATACGGACGCCGTCGGCGGACGTGTACGAGACATCGGCGACCCGCACGCCGTCCACCGTGACCCACGGCCCCTCGATCCGAGGCGCGGTGTCGACGCGCAGCGCACGCGCATGGCTCTTCCGCCAGAAGTCGGCGAAGTCGTCCGGCCCCTGCGGCGCCTTCACCGCGAGGAGTCGCGGCAGGTCGTAGCCGTGGGTGGGGTCGAAGGGAAAATCGTGGGGCAGCGAGCCGGACTCGCCGGTGTCCGTCGTCAGCGGATGGGTGGACAAGATCTCTCCTTGTTCGGTGTGCGAGGTGACCAGCACTCTTTCCGCAACGGCCCTCGGCGCGATGCGCCCTCCCCTGCCGGAGCCGGGCTCCCGCCTCGGGCCTGACCGCCGACGCGAAGGTCACGCAGGGCGGTGGGGTCGCGGGCAGCTGTGTCGATGAGAACGGCGGCGGTCGGTCCGGGGCGGCGGCGCGGTGAAGGCCGGTCCGTCGTCAGGTCTCCCGGTTCCGGCCGGACGGGCGCGGCCACCTGCCGCCGTGCGCCTCGCGGTCCCGTCTGCGGCCATCGGCGCGCGGACCTCGCGGTGCCCGCCGGCGGATTCCCCGTCGTGATCATCGTCGCCCGCGAGACCCTACGGCGGCCGCGCTGCGCGTGGCAAGAGGTGTCGCCTCCGCGCTCCGGCCGAACTTCGCCATCAGTACATCAGCACCGGTCAGGGGCCCGGCTGCGCAGAGACCGGCGGGCCGGGGTGAGGGAGGGATCGCGCATTCGTGAGAAGCCCGGTAAAGGGTTCCGTCCCCGACCGGCCGAGCGTTCCCACCTGCCCGGATTCAGCCCCGGGGCGGGCCGCACCCCACACGGTCCGCGGAGGCTCCGCTCGTCCGTCGAGGCTCTGCTCGTCCGTCGAGATTCCGGCGGGCCGGATGCGGGGCGTGGCCATGTGCGCGCACGGACTCCGGTCGGTCACGGCGAGGCCGTCCGGGAGCACGAGGCGCCGGCCCGGCCGAGCTCTGCCCGGTGGGCCCGCTGCTTCGTCGAAAAGCAGGCCACCGACGAGCCGCCCCGGGGGCATCGACGGGCGCGGCCCTGTGCCGGCTCGGGGTTCCTGAACAAGCCCATGCCAAAGAATCATGAACGCGACGTCATGAGAAAGGCGTACCGCCGCCTCTCTCATGTGAACGGCCACCGCGCGTCCTGAGCGCCACCGGCCCATAGTGCACGGGAGGTTGGACGGTGGAGCTCGCTGCCGCACTCTTGTCCGCGGTTGTTCCTCTGGTCCCTGCAGTCACGCGTTGGCTGGACAGCAGGGCGCTTCGCAATCGGGCCTCGGCCCGGGCCGAGGTGATCCGTGCTCGCTCGGCCCGGCAGGGCGCCACTCGAGGTAGGGCCGCGGAACGGAAGTCGGAGGAGGGCAATGGCTGAGCGTGAAGTGGAGCCCGCTGAGGCTCTGGGTACTCTGTACGCCAACTACCGGGTCAGCCTCACAAGAACCGCTCAGCAGGCGCTCCTCGCCCATGGCATCCCTGAGTCCGTGGTCTCGGCCGAGGATCTGGTGCAGAACGCCTTCGCCAAGGTGTTGCGTCATCCGGCGTCTGTCGAGTACCCCGTCAGCTATCTGCGCGTGGTGATCCGCACGGAAGCGGCCAACCAGGCCCGTCAGCAGGCCCGACACAGTGGGCTGGAAGCGCGGCGTGCGGCCGATCCGCTGCGCTTCGACCCCTTGCAGTCCGCGGACGTGGCCGCGCTGGTGGCCAACCGCTGTGCCGTCGAGCAGGCCATGGACGCCCTGACTCCCTCGCAACGCACGGCGGTGTGGGCAACGAAAGGGCTGAACTGCACCCAGGCCGAGACCGCGGTCATGATGGAGAAGGCGCCGGGCACCGTCGCCACCCATGTCTCGCGTGGCATGGCACTTCTGCGTGCGAGCCTCGTTGCCGCCGTGGTCGCCGGCATCGTCTGCGTGGTGGGCCGATTCATCGGCGGTCCGCTGCAGGACACTCCTCCTGCGAGTGAGCCGAGTGAGGGTTCAGGCCCGCTGTCCCCACCGTGGTGGCCCGGGAGACCAGCTCTGCTGTCCGCCCTGTACGCGCATGGGCCGGTGTTCGTCCCGTCGGCGCTGATGGCCACGTGCGGCATTGTCTGGTGGCTGTGGCGGCGCTCCAAGGCCCACGACAGGGCCGAGACACCATTCGGCACCTGGTTGGGCCTCCGGCGGACGGACCAGGCCTGGCGGAGTTCGACCAGCCAACTCGGGCTGCCCTTCACAGCTCGCGACGTCACCCGCGACGCGATCGTGTTCGTGGCCCCGAGCGACCTCTCCGCCGAAGCCGTACTGAAGGGTGCGGAGGCGGTGACCATCCTGATGGAGCGCAAGCTGGGCCGCATCGTGCACCTGGAACTGTTCGGGGGGCTCTCGTCGCGGCAGCAGAGCTCCCCTGACTGCCGACTACGGGACGCATTCGACCTGACCGGCTGGTCCAGAGGCGAACTCGCCAGAAAAGTGAACTGGCAGGCTGCCACCCTGGGGTACCGGCACGTCGCGACCGACAGCTCGAGGGTGCGCCGTTGGCTCGACCTGGGGGAGATCCCACGCGATCCCGTACCGCAGCTGCTCGCCGCCCTGTTCACCGAGCGTCTCGGTCGTGTCGTGACCGCCGAGGATCTCGGCTTGACCCGCCCCGCAAGCCTGGGAGCACGCCGCAACAGTGCGGAGCAGCAACACCCTGATGGGCTGCCATGGGCGCCCGCGCGGACCGCCGTGGTGCTCACGGAATTCGCAGGCATGGACCTCATGCTCAGTCGCCGCGGCTTCGTGAGCGAGCGCGCCTCGCTCCCAGCCGGTCGATCGATTCCACCGTCAGGAAACGCCTCGACAAGGACAGTCCCGCCGGACGCCGGTCCGGGAGAGTCAGAGACCTGAGTTCCAGCTCGCCTCGGCCCTCGACTCGCCGCCGCAGCCGCCACCCATGCACGAGCTCGTTGCTACTGAACTTGATCGGGTGGTGCCGGACAGGTTGCCGAACAGCGTCAAGCCGGCCTCGGTAGGCCGTGTGCGGTGAGATGTTCGCAGGGCTGCTCGACCGACGTCGAAAGAGCCGCACGGGAGCGGGTCCGCGTCAGGCCGCGGTTGGCTTCGAGGCTGGAGATCGGTTTGTCCCGCCAGCCCGGCGCAACGACCTTTGCCAGCCGATGAAACACCACAACTCAGACGATCCGAGTCTTGACCGTACTGGGCGGTGAACCCTGCGTGGAAGGCGACGGTGTGGACTGTCCCGGGGCTACCGCCCCTCCCTCTCGGGAGGGACCGTCGACAGCCGCCCACGGACGGACCCGCTCCTCGCGCGGCATGTCACCCGGCAACCGAACGAGCTCCCCGAGATCGCCGTTGCCTTCCGTCACCGCTCGCCAGCAAGATCGACTTCCTCCCGGTGCACCGGTGCCTCATCCGACACCTCCGGCCGACGCCACGGGTGCGCGATCGGCGCCGACACCGCGCGCCACCAGGCTTCCGAAGGAATCTCCCCTGCCGGTTCGAACGGCTCACCCGGGCGGGGCAGCGCCACTGCCTGCCCCGCATCGTCGGCGACGTCCTTCATCCACTCCCCCGGCTCCGACCACGGGTGCGGGGCGAGGTTGAAGGTGCCCCAGTGGATGGGCAGCAGCACGCCGTGCGGCCGCCCGCCCTGGAGATCCAGGTGCGCCCGCAGACCCTCGGCCGGCGTCATGTGGATGTCAGGCCAGTACTCCGAGTAGGCGCCGACCTGGATCATCGTCGCGTCGAAGGGGCCGTGCTCGGCTCCGATGGCCTCGAAACCGGAGAAGTAGCCGGTGTCGCCGCTGTGGTAGACGCGGTGCTCAGGGCCCGCGACGACCCACGAGGCCCAGAGCGTGTGCTGCTGGTTGCGCAGCCCTCGGCCGCAGAAATGCCGCGCGGGGGTGGCGGTGAGGCTGATGCCTGCGATCTGCGCGGTCTCGTTCCAGTCGAGCTCGTGGATACGGTTCAGGGGCACCCCCCAGCGCTCCAGGTGGGCGCCGACACCGAGCGGCACCGCGAAGACGGTGTCCGTACCCGCCAGGGCCTTGATGGTGGGCAGGTCGAGGTGGTCGTAGTGGTCGTGGGAGATCACCACGGCGTCTACGGGCCCCATCGCTGCCAGCGGCAGCGGCACGGGGTGCAGCCGCTTGGGTCCGGCGAATGCGAACGGCGAGCAGCGGTCGCCCCAGACCGGGTCGAAGAGCACCCGGCGGCCGTCGATCTCGGTGAGCACGCTGGAGTGACCGAGCCAGGTCACCCGCAGTCCGGACGCCGGCGGCGAGGCCAGGTCGGCCAGAGTCGTGGCGTGGACGGGCACGGTGCCCAGCGGGGACCTGCGGGTCCGCTGTTCCTTGTGGAAGTAGACCTTGGCGAACTCGATCATGGAACCGGACGGCCTCGTCCGGGCGCCCTCCGGGTTCTGGAACACGCCGTCGGCGAAATGGGGAGAGCGACGGATCCGCTCCATCCGGGCACCTTCCGGGTCCGCGCCGAAGGCGTCCGGGCGCAGCGAGCGGAGTCTGGTACGGAGCGAGGGCTGGTGGTCGGGGCCGGTCACAGCATCTCCTGGGGGATTCGGTGTCGTCTCATTATGATCGGGCGGTGCGACGGAGCGAGATCTCGGCGGTGATCGGCGCACCGTCGCTCGCACCCGGCCCCCGGACCCTTGTCGCGAGGGGCGCCGTGTCAGGCGCGGGGCTGGCCGTACACGTGATCGATCCGGAGAGTCAGGACCGCCCTGCGGTCCTGGACCATCACCCGGCGGTATTCGTCCCAGTCGGGATGCTCTCCCCTGACGTCCCGGTAGAGGGCGATCAGCTGCTCCACGACCGCGTCGTGCGGATCCGACGCGGACGGGGTGAGCTCCGCGGTGACGTCGGCCACGGTCCAGGCCCAGCGGTCGTCGCTGGTCACGTGGTAGCTCGCCCGCGGGTCCCGACGGAGGTTGCGGGTCTTCGCCCGGCCCTCGGTGACGGACACACGGAGCACTCCCTCGTCGGGGTAGTAGGCGTGGTTCACGTTGGACAGCTGGGGCCTGCCGTCACGCTTGAGGGTGACCAGCACCCCGCCGTCGTACTCACCGAAGAGTCGGAGCAGCGCCTCACGCCGCGGTTCGAAGTCAGTCATGCCGAATCCAACGTCCGTGCCCCCCGCAGGATTCCGCATCCAGGGCCCGGTCACGTCACAACCGGCGGTCCGTGCGCGTTGACAGCTGTCGCAGAGCATCCGGATACTGACTCGCTGTTCAGTAGAAGGATCCAGGTCATCCAGAGGAGCCGCCCTGTGACACCCCCCGTTCCCGCCCCGTTGATCTCCCTGACCTGGACGGACCACGTCACCGGCACCGAGGGGTACCTCGTCGTGGACCGGCTGGTGCGTGGCGTGTCGAGCGGGGGCCTGCGGATGCGGAAGGGGTGCACCCTCGCGGAGGTCGCGGGGCTGGCGAGGGGCATGACCATGAAGGAGGCCCTGCACTTCGACTCCGGCGACCCGCGGGCCCGCTACATCCCACTGGGAGGTGCCAAGGGGGGTATCGACTGCGATCCGCGAGACCCCGACGCGTACGGGGTGCTCGTGCGCTTCCTGCGGGCGATGCGCCCCTACGTGGAGAGCGTCTGGACGACCGGCGAGGACCTCGGGCTCAGCCAGGACCTCGTCGACCGGGCGGCGGCGGAGGCCGGGCTCGTCTCGACGGTGCAGGCCGTCTACCCCCTGCTGGACGACGAGGCGGGGGCGCGGGAGCGGCTGGCGGACGCCTTCGCGGTGACGGTGGACGGGCTCGGGCTGGACGAGCTGGCCGGCGGGTGCGGGGTCGCGGAATCCGTGCTCGCCGCACTCGACCGGGCGGGTGTGCCTCACAGCGGCACCCGGGTCTCCCTGCAGGGGTTCGGGACCATGGGAGGAGCGACGGCGCGCTTCCTCTCCCGGGCCGGGCTGACCGTGGTCGCGATCGCCGACGTGAAGGGCACGATCGCCGATCCGTCCGGCCTGGACGTCGAGGCGCTGCTGGCCGCGCGCGACGCGCACGGAACGGTGGACCGCGGGGCGCTGCGGAAGGGGGACCGGGAACTGCCGGCGGACGCCTGGCTGGCCGCCGACGCGGAGGTGCTGGTACCGGCGGCCGTGTCGTACGCCGTGGATGCCGTGAACCAGGCTTCGGTCAGGGCCCGCTGGGTGGTCGAGGCGGCGAACATGCCGGTGCTCCCGGAGGCGGAATCGCTGCTTGCCGCCCGCGGGATCACGGTGCTCCCGGACGTGGTCGTCAACTCCGCCACCAATGCCTGGTGGTGGTGGACGCTGTTCGGGGACGTCGGGCCCGATGCCGAGGAGGCGTTCGGGCACATCCGTCGCTCGATGCGCGCCCTCGTCGACCGTGTCCTGGACCGGGCGGCCGCGGACGACTGCACACCGCGAGTGGCCGCACACGCGCTCGCCGCGGACAGACTGCCGGTCATGGCGGAGCGTTTCGGCTGGTACCGGTAGTCCGCCGGGGCCCGGGCGGCAGAAGTCCGGGCAGGCGGGTTGGTTAGGGTGACGGCGTGGCGAGAGTGCGGCTGAGCGTGGCGGAGCGGCGTGAGGAACTTCTGCGCGCCGCCGTCGAACAGATCGAGGTGCGGGGCGTGTCCTCCGTCCGGATCGCCGATGTGGCCGCTGTTCTCGGCGTCAGCAACGCACTGGTGCTCTACCACTTCTCGTCCAAGGAGAAGCTGGTCGCCGCCGCCTTCGCCTATGCGGCGGAGGCCGACCTCGCCCACCTGCGCAGACTGCTGACCCGGCGCACCAGCGCCGTCCGGCGACTGCGGGCGGCCGTCCGCTGGTACGCGCCGACCGGGCAGGCCAAGGGGTGGCGGCTGTGGATCGAGGGCTGGGCGTCCTCCCTGCGTGACCCGGTGCTGCGCGAGGTGGCCGGTGATCTCGACCAGCAGTGGAAGGCGGAGCTGGCCGAGGTCATCGAGGAGGGCGCTGCGGCGGGCGAGTTCCACTGCGACGACCCGATGTCCGTGGCCTGGCGGCTGACCGCTCTGCTGGACGGGCTGGCCGTACAGATGACGTCGTACGCGGGGCCGCTCTCCCGGGCCACCATGCTGCTGTGGGCCGAACAGGCGCTCGCCCGCGAACTCGGCATCGACCACGGGGCATTGACCGCCTGAGACGGGGCACTGCCTGAGGAAGCCCTGCGCGGGCAGCACCGAGGACGGGCCGCACGGGGACGTGCGCGGACCGCCGACGATCGCTGCCGCTCCTGCGGTCAGGTCTGGCGCAACGGCGCGTAGACGTCTCCTTCGAGGCCGAAGGTCCAGGCGACGCCCTCCTTCGCGGTCCGGGTCCTCGGCGGCACCCGCAGCCAGTAGGTGCGGTGCGTCCCGTCGGGCTCAGGGGTGGAGTTGACCACTTCGACCATCACGACGTCCTCGTCACCCTCCATCGCGATGCGCCAGAGGATTCCCGTCTCGTCCTTGTGCACCGGCTCCGCGGCCGATTCGGCCAGGTACCGGTCGTAGCCGTAGAACTCGAGCATCACACGGCGCAGCTCCGCGTTCTCCTCGGTCCGTATGCGCTCCGGGGTCAGGCTCGCCAGGCCGTCCAGGAACTCGACCGGGACGGGCATTCCGCGCCAGGCGTACAGGGCGAATCCGTCCGGGTAGGCCAGCGCAGGACCGTCGCCACGGTCGAGGCGTCCGGCCTCGTCGCGGTGGAGCACCGCGGGGCGTTCGCTGATCACCACGGCGTGCTCGTAGGGCCACCACCAGCCGGCGTTCCTGGCGACCTCCGCCAGTCCGGTCAGCCGGTCGCCGCGGCCGTCGAAGGCTGCGAGCCAGGCCGCGTCGTGCTGGCCGAGGACCGCGTCGAGCAGGACGAGCCGGATGCCGGACTCGTCCTCGGGCCGCCGGGTGAGCTCCGCGACGACTCCCGTTCGTATCCGTTCGGCCAGTGCTGCCGTGGTCTCCCACAGCTGGGCCCCGGTCGCGGACCAGAGGGCGGACCAGCCGGCCGGGCCCAACGCGTCGTACATCCGGCGTCGTTCCTCCGCCCAGGGGCGGGTGCGCACCTCCTCGCGCACCGAGCGTCCCGCGCCGGACAGCTTCTCCACGGCCTCGACGGCCGCCCTGGGCGAGTCGACCCAGATGATGCTCTCCGGCTCGGCGAGCCCCGCAGTGCGGTAGGCCAGCCGGACGCCGTCCTCGGCGGCCCCCCGGTCGGCCCTGCCCGTCGCGGCCGCCACGGCCCGCCACTCGTTCACGTACTGCATCGGTGTTCCCCGTCCCCTGCTTTGCTTCTGTCTCTGACCGCACATCACCGGGCCCGATCCTCGGTTGGCCCCGGACCGTGCCCTCACCTGCCCGTCGTCCGGCCCGCGCACCGGCGGGCCGTCGCACCCCGGGGAGGAACGTCAGTCCGCGACGATCCGGACCCCGCCCGGGGCGTACTCGCGCTGACGGACGACGCGGAACCATCCCTTGGGCAGCGCTATCGCGGCGTGCTCCTCGTGGACCACGCGTCCCCCGTCGGGGAGATGGAGCAGCATCGGGCCGAGCGGACCCGCCTCCCGCAGCAGCCGGCCCGGCCCTTGCACCGCGTGCGCGTGGCCGGTGACCTCGCCCAGCGCCAGGACGAGCCTCCCCCTGCCGTCACGCAGTTCGCCGGGTGCGTCGAGAAAGCGCGCGGGCACCTCGGACTCCTCCAGCGCCACCATCAGTACGTCGCCCTGCCGGTACACAGGCCTCTCCCCTCCGTCCCGGCACCCGCTGTGCCGGTCACAGGAAAAACGCTACGAGAGGGGTCTGACAACGAGGCTCTCGACGACCGCCCCGGTCCCGCACCCACCGGCTGGGAACGCTCCGGCCGGGCGCCCGTCTCCCGCTGGTGCCGCCCGTCCGACCCGGCCCGGTCGTGGCGTTGTCAGTCGCTCTTGATACACCTTGCGGGACATCAGTCCTCCCGAGTCTCAGGAGCTACGTGCCATGGCCGACGCGGACCGTCTGCACGAGTTGCTCGGCCTTCCGGCCGTCGATTTCCAGCGCGAGGCCGACGGGCCCGCCCGGCCGGCGGCGCACGCCGCGGCATGGCGCGTCAGCGTCGATCCCTACGACCCTGGTGAAGGGGAGACCGACTGGGAGGCGGAGTTCGGCGCCTTCCTCGACGCCGTGGACCCGGCAGGCGTAGAGGCCCTGATCATCGGCCAGTGGGGCGAGTCGTACGAGGAGACGTCCGCCTACCCCATCGGGCTCGTCGTCGCCGCGGCCGACCGGCTGACCTCTCTCAAGGCCGTCTTCGTCGGCGACCTGGTGATGGAGGAGGCGGAGATCTCATGGATCGAGCAGTCGGACGTCACCGCTCTGCTCACCGCCTTCCCGGACCTGACCTGCCTCGGTGTGCGAGGCGGCACGGACCTGGTGTTCCCGCCCGTCAAGCACGAAGCCCTGCGCGAACTCACCATCGAGAGCGGCGGACTGCCGGCACAGGCCCTGCGCGGAATCCTCGACAGCGAGTTGCCGGCGCTGGAGCGCCTGGATCTGTGGCTGGGTGTCTCCGCGTACGGCGGCGACGCGGTCGTCCCGGACCTGGCCCCGCTCCTCGCCGGGACCCGGTTCCCCCGGCTGCGCCATCTGGGCCTGCGCAACAGCGAGTTGCAGAACGAGATCGCGGCCGCGATCGGCTCCGCACCCGTCGTCGCGCAGCTCCGCACGCTCGACCTGTCCAACGGGACGCTCGGGGACGAGGGCGCGGCCGCACTGCTCGCCGGACAGCCGCTCACCCATCTCGCCTCGCTCGACCTGCACCACCACTTCCTGAGCGAGCCGATGGAGCACCGGATCTCGCAGGCCCTGGAGCCGCACGGTGTGTCGGTGGATCTGTCCGGTCGCTGCGAGCCGTGGGACAACCGCGGCGCCGAGGGCCGCTACACCGCGGTCGCGGAGTGAGGGCACGATGACCGACATCACCCACCCCGAGGTCTTCCACGGCCTGCCGGTGCACACGCTGCCTCTGCCCGGTGGGGCCGGGATACCGGGGCGTCCCCCGGCCGGCTCCGTCGCCTGGCGCCTGGACTCCCAGTACGAGCTGACGTTCGAAGAGGTCTGGGCGGACTTCCTCGCCCGGGTGGACACCTCCCAGGTCCGCGCCCTGCTGATCGGCCCCTGGTGGAAGGAGGACTACGTCACCTTCGAGCCGGTCGTCGAGGCGATCGTCGCCGACGCACCCCGTTTCCCCGGCCTGCGCGCGCTCTTCCTCGCGGATGTGGAGAGCGAGGAGTGCGAGGTGTGCTGGCTGGAGATGTGCGACATCACTCCCGTGCTGGAAGCCCTCCCGCTCCTGGAGGAACTGACGGTGCGCGGAGGCGGCGACCCCGTGCCCGACGACGAGCACCTCCGGCTGAGTCCGGTGCGGCACCATGCCCTGAAATCCCTGCGGTTCGAGTCGGGCGGGCTACCCGGCCATGTCGTCCGCGCCGTCGCCGCGTCCGATCTCCCCGCCCTCGAACACCTGGAGTTCTGGTTCGGCACCGGCTGGTACGGCGGCGACGCCACGGTGGCGGATCTGGCACCCGTGCTGTCGGGCGCCGCATTCCCGAGCCTGCGCCGGCTGGGGCTGCAGAACAGCGAGATCCAGGACGAGATCGCCTCCGCGGTCGCCTCGGCCCCGGTGGTCGCCCGGCTCGACGCACTGTCCCTCTCCATGGGCACCCTCAGCGACGCCGGGGCACAGGCTCTCCTCGGCGGACAGCCGCTCACCCATCTGTCCTCGCTGGATCTGCACCACCACTACCTCTCGGAGCCCTTCGTCTCCCGGATCAGGGATCTGTGCGTCGGGGCGGGTGTACAGGTCGATCTCGACGGTGTGGACGACCTGGACCTCGATGACGACGAGCCGCGCTATGTCGCCGTCAGCGAGTAGCGGGCAGCCGCGTCTCGCGGTGGTCGGTGTTCCTGCCGGCCGCAGGGTCACCCTCTACCAGGACGCGGTGCGTGCCGCCGGGCTGCCCGCCGCGCGCACCGTGTCCTGGGAGGAGGTCCTGGGAGGAGCGGCCGTCTTCCTCCCGGGTGAGATCGTGCGTGTCGACTCGCCCGGTGAGGATGCCGGGACGGATCGCCTGCTGCGCGGCTCCGGTGATCCGACCCGCGTGGAGGGCTCGGCCCTCTGGTACGCCCGGTTCACCTCGGCCGTGCGGGACGTGGCGCGGGCGGCAGCCGCGGCGGGGGCCGTTCTGCTGGACGATCCCGAGGACATCGCCGTGATGTTCGACAAGCGGCTCTGTCACGGCGTCATGCACTCTGCGGGGGTTCCGGTGCCGGACTCACCCACCTCCGGGCCGGACGCGGCGCCCGTGCAGGGCTGGTCGGACGTGCGCGCGCTCATGGCGGACCACCGCATGCCGAGGGTCTTCCTCAAGCCCGCGCACGGCTCGTCCGCCTCCGGGGTGATCGCCTTGGAGACGGCCGGCCCCGCGAGGATCCGGGCGACCACCTCCGCGGAACGGGGCCGGGAGGGCCGGCTGTTCAACTCGCTGCGGGTGCGCCGCTGCACGACGGAGCGGGAGGTGGCGGAGCTCGTGGACGCGCTGGCCCCGGACGGGCTCCACATCGAACGCTGGCTGCCCAAGGCGTCCCAGCGGGGGCGGGCGGCCGACCTCCGGGTCGTGGTCGTCGCGGGTCGCGCGACCCACGCCGTCGTGCGGACCAGCCGGTCCCCCATGACCAATCTCCACCTGGGCGGGGCGCGCGGCGATCTGGACGCGGCGCAGGCCGCGGTCGAGGCTGCGGGCGGCAGGTGGAGCGGGGCGCTGGCCGTGTGCGAGCGGGCCGCGGCCTGCTTCCCCGACACGCTGTGTGTGGGCGTCGACCTGCTGCCCGCAACAGGATGGCGCCGCTTCGCCGTCGGTGAGGTGAACGCCTTCGGCGACCTCCTGCCCCGTCTGACCGGGCTGCCGGGCAGCGGTTCGGAGGGCCTGGACACGTACGGCGCGCAGATCGCGGCCGTCCTGGCCCGGCGGACGAGCGCCGGCGAACCGTGCGACGACCGGCGGGACGCGGACCCGCTGCACGACGACCGGCCGGACACTGACCGCCGCTCGCCCGGCCGGCCGGACGCGGACCACAGCGAGCCCCGCCGGACCACGAGTACCGACCACCCGAGGAACCACCGTGTCATCGATGCATCCTGATCCGGCGCCCTGCGAAGCTCCGCCCGGGAACCCCGACATGAACGCGATCGTGGGCAGTCACGACATCCTGCTCGTCACCCTGGACACCCTGCGCTTCGACGTGGCCGAGGAGCTGGCCGCGGCCGGTCGCATCCCGAATCTCGTCCGGCATCTGCCCGGCGGGGTCTGGGAGAAGAGGCACGCGCCCGGCAGCTTCACCTACGCCTCCCATCAGGCGATCTTCGCGGGCTTCCTGCCGACGCCCGCGGCGCCCGGTCCCCACCCGCGGCTGTTCGCCGCGCGCTTCGAGGGCAGCGAGTCGACCGCGGACGGCACCTTCGTCCACGACACGCCCGACATCCTCTCCGGCCTCGCCGCCGTGGGCTACCGCACGGTGTGCGTCGGCGGGGTGGGGTTCTTCAACCGCCGTCCCCCGCTCGGCTCGGTGCTGCCCGGCATGTTCCAGGAGAGCCACTGGGAGCCGGAATTCGGTGTCGCCTCACCGACGTCCTTCGAGGCGCAGGTCGCACGCGCAGAGCAGGTGATCGGGGAACTCCCCCAGGAGCAGAAGCTGTTCCTCTTCGTCAACGTGTCGGCGCTGCACCAGCCCAACTGGTTCCATCTGCCCGGTGGCACCGCGGCCGCGGGTGACTCCAGGGCCACCCATGCCGCCGCACTGGAATACGTGGACCGTCACGTGGGGCGCCTCTTCGAGGCCGCGAGCAGCCGCCGCAGGTGCTTCGCCATCGTCTGTTCCGATCACGGCACGGCCTACGGGGACGGCGGCTACACCGGTCACCGGCTCGGCCACGAGGCCGTCTGGACCGTGCCCTATGCCCACTTCATCCTCGAACCGGGGGCGTCCCGATGACCAGCACCACCGGGCCCACACCCGGCACCGGCACCACCGGCACCACCGGGCCCACGCCCAGCACCGGCCCCTACCGCAGTTATGTCTACGCCTACCCGCACAAGACCGCCTACCGCCCCCTCGGCCAGCACCCTGCGGGCCCGCCCTCGCTCCATGAGCTCTGGGCGTCGGAGCGGAAGGACGCGCTCTCCCTCTACCTCCACATACCGTTCTGCGAGGTCCGCTGCGGCTTCTGCAATCTGTTCACCCGCATCGGCGCGCCCGACGAGCTGACGACGCGTTACCTCGATGCGCTCGACCGGCAGGCCACAGCCGTCCGCGACGCTCTCGGCGACGACGAGCCGGTGCGCTTCGCGGCGGCCGCGTTCGGGGGCGGCACCCCCACCTTCCTCACCGCCGGCGAGCTGGAGCGCCTCTGCGACATCGCCGAGAAGCGGATGGGCGCCGACCTGCGAGCGGTGCCCCTGTCGGTCGAGACCTCGCCGTCGACGGCGACGGCGGACCGGCTGACCGTCCTGGCCGGCCGGGGAACCACCCGGATCAGCATCGGTGTGCAGAGCTTCGTCGACGCCGAGGCACGCGCCGCCGTCCGCCCTCAGCGCCGCTCCGAGGTCGAGGCCGCCCTCGGGCGGATCCGTGACGCCCGTATCCCGGTCCTCAACATCGATCTGATCTACGGCATCGAGGGCCAGACCGGGGAGAGCTGGCTCACCTCGCTGGACGCCGCCCTGGCCTGGCGCCCCGAGGAGCTGTACCTCTACCCGCTCTACGTCCGCCCGTTGACCGGTCTCGGCAGGACGGCCGGCGGCGCGGCGGCACCGCTGGATCCGGACACCGCCTGGGACGAACAGCGGCTGCGGCTGTACCGCGCGGGCCGCGACCACCTCCTGGCCAACGGCTACGGGCAGGTGTCGATGCGGATGTTCCGCCGCACGGACACCCCGCGCACGGGCCCCGACGACTACGCCTGCCAGACCGACGGGATGATCGGGCTCGGCTGCGGCGCCCGCTCGTACACCTCGTCCCTGCACTACTCCTTCGACTACGCCGTGGAGATGCGGGAGATCAGGGGCATCATCGACGGCTTCACCACCACCTCGGACTTCTCCCGGGCGGAGGTGGGCCGGTACGTCGACGAGGGCGAGGCGCGCCGGCGCCATCTCCTCCAGTCGCTCCTCCAGGCCGAGGGCATGCGGCGCTCCGGGTACCGCGAGCGCTTCGGCACGGATCCCTACGAGGACTTCCCGGCCGAGCTGGAGCTCTTCTCGGCTCGGGGCTGGCTGGACGAGTCGGCGGACCCGGGCATGCTGCGCCTCTCCCCGGAGGGGCTGGCCCACTCCGACGCCCTGGGCCCGGATCTGTTCTCCCCCGCCGCACGGGCGGCCATGGCCGCGTACGAGGCGAAGTGAGAAGGACGGAGCGGCAGACGCGACGTGGGAGAGAAGTGGTAGGCATGGACCTGACGATCCTTTACCGGGGCCCGCTCGCCTCGTGCGACTACGACTGCCCCTACTGCCCCTTCGCCAAGCGGCGGGACAGCGGCGAGCAGCTCCGCTCCGACCGGGCGGCGCTGGAGCGGTTCACCGCGTGGGCCGCCGCGCAGACCGGCGACCGGCTGTCGGTGCTGTTCACTCCGTGGGGCGAGAGCCTGGTGCGGTCCTGGTACCGGAAGGCGCTCGTCGAGCTGTCGCGGCTCCCGCACATCCGCCGGGTCGCCGTCCAGACCAATCTCAGCGGCCGCACCGCCTGGCTGGGCGAGGCGCAGCGCGACAAGGTCGCCCTGTGGTGCACGTACCACCCGGGCCAGACCCCGTACGAGCGGTTCCTGGGCCGGTGCCGGGAGCTGACGGATCTCGGGGTGCGCCAGAGCGTCGGGGTGGTCGGTCTGGAGGAACATCTGGAGGAGGCCCGACGGCTCCGTGCGGCGCTGCCGCCCGAGGTGTATCTGTGGGTCAACGCCGCCGAGGGCCACACGTACACCGACGAGCAGGCGGACCGCTGGACGGCCCTCGACCCCCTGTTCCCCTACAGCAGGCACCCTCACCGCTCGGCGGGGCTCCCGTGCAGGACGGGCGTATCGGTCGTCTCGGTGGACGGCGACGGGACGGTGAGCCGCTGTCACTTCGTCCGTGCCGAGCTGGGCAACCTCTACGACGGGAGCTACCGGAGCTCGCTCGGCCCGCGAGGCTGCCCGCTCGACGTGTGCGACTGCCACATCGGCTATGTGCACCTGGAGACACTGCCGCTGTACGACGTCTTCGCGGGCGGGGTACTGGAGCGGATACCCGCCCGTCCGATGCGGATACCCGCCCCGGACGGGCTCGTGCCCGCGGACACTGTCCGGCGCCCGCTCCCCTTCGTCAGCCGCTGACCGCCCGTCAGCGGCCGCAGGTCACAGCGGCAGCAGGTCGGGGCGCTTGGCCTCGACGTGGTCCCCGGAGGACTCCCCGCGGAGTCGCCGCCCGATCCACGGGACCAGGTACTCGCGCGCCCACTGGATGTCGTCACGGCGCACCTCGAACGTCCCGCGGTGCACCTGCGGAGGCCACACCTGGTCAGGGTCGGCCGGCACATGGAGACCGAGAACCTGGGCGGCGCGCAGCGCGACCCGGGTGTGTCCCTCGGCCGAGAGGTGCAGCCGGTCGCTGTCCCACGCCCGCCGGTCCTGCACGGACCGCAGGGACCACAGGTCCAGCACCGGGCAGTCGTAGCGGTCGGCGATGGAGCGGACGTGCGCGGTGTACATGGCGATCTTGCCGCGCAGGTGCTTGAGCACCGGGATGCCGCGGGTGTCGAACCCGGTGGTGACCATGACGGTGCCGACCGCCTGGGTCAGTTCGGCGACCGCGCGCTCGAAGCGTTCCGCCACGTCGTCCGGGTCGGAACCGGGACGGAGGATGTCGTTGCCACCCGCGCAGAAGCTGACCAGGTCGGGGGCCAGCTCCTTGGCCCGGGGGACCTGTTCCTCGACTATCTGGTCGAGGAGGCGTCCACGTACGGCGAGATTGGCGTACCGGAAATTCCCGTGCGGGTCGTCCGCGGGGCCGACCATCGCATCGGGGGCCGGGAGCTGGTCCGCGAGGATGACCGCGAACCGGTCCGCCCAGCCGACGAGCGTCCCGTCGGGGCCGGGGTCCCCGACGCCCTCGGTGAAGCTGTCGCCAATCGCTGCGTACGACCCGATGATGCCTCGTTGTTTGTTTCTCGAATCGTCTGCCACAAGCCCTTATCCTGCACCTTCGAATGTGACCTACGCGACCGTAATAAGGGGTTGACGGATGGTGAGAAAGACCACCCGGTCAGTTTTTGGTAAAGCAGGAATAAGGAGAGGGGCGGGGGGGCCGGGGGGCCCCCCCCCCCCCCAGCAAACGGGTAAACCCCCCCCCCGCGGCTCACAGAGTGACCCCCCGCGGAACCCCCGGGGGGGGCGGGGGGGCCAGCCCAAACAAAAA
>NZ_JBHJYN010000015.1:128039-133033 GCF_042270185.1 Streptomyces sp. NPDC055962 | reverse complement strand
TCATTTCTCCCCCCCCCCCCACATTTTGGGGGTTTGTCTTTCTTTAAAAATCCCCCCCTCTTTTTTTTTATTAAACTCATTTATTCTGGGGGGGGGGGGGGCGCGGGCCCCCCCCGCCCCTCTCCTCGAACCGGGTACACGCCCCGGACGGAGTCTCAGATGGAGACGCCGTGCGAACGCAGGTAGGCGATCGGGTCGACGTCCGAACCGTAGCTCGGGCCGGTCCGGACCTCGAAGTGGAGGTGCGGGCCGGTGGAGTTGCCGGTGGAACCGGAGAGGCCGATCTGCTGGCCGCCGGTCACGGTCTGGCCGGCCGAGACCTCGAGCGAGGACAGGTGGGCGTACTGGGAGTACATGCCGTCGCTGTGCTGGATGACGACCTCGTTGCCGTACGAGCCGCTCCAGCCGGCGGAGACCACGGTGCCCTGGCCGATGGAACGGACGCTGGTGCCGGACGCCGCCTGGAAGTCCGAGCCGGTGTGGTAGCCGCTGGACCAGCTGGCGCCGGAGGCGCGGTACTGGGTGGTGACGACGGCGTTCTCGACCGGGGCGGCCCAGCCGGAGCCGGTGCTCTCCGACGCGGCGGACCCGGAGGTCTTCGCGGCCGCCGCCTCGGCGGGGACGGCCGTCTTCGCAGGAGCGGCGGGCGCGGCCTTGGAGGGCGCCGCCTCTGCGGCCTTCTCCGCGGAGCCGGACACCTTGGCGCCGAGGGTGAGCTTCATGCCCGGGCGGATCAGGCTCGGGTTCTCGCCGACGACGTCACGGTTGTCCTTGTACAGCTTCTGCCAGCCGCCCTTGACCTTCTTGTCGGCCGCGATCTTCGCCAGGTAGTCGCCGGCGACCACGGAGTACGTCTTCGCCGAACTCTTGGCCGCGGACGCACTCGTGGATGCGGACACGCTGTGGGCTGCGGACGGGGCGGCCTGCTCGGCCGCATGGGCGCCGGTGGCGCCGATCAGCGGGAGAGCGAGTACGGCGCCACCGGTCCCGGCGGCAAGTACGCCTCGGGAGATCGGGCCGGTCTTCGTACGACGGTGCTTGCCTTTTGCGGGCATGGGGGAATTCCTCTCCGGCGCCTGCGAGGTGAGCTGTCGGGTTCGGACTGGAGATGCCCGGCCGCGCGGTGCGCGACTTGACCCCAAGCCGTACCGGATCCCTCCGGCCGGCGGCCTACCTGGTTCCCCCGCTCCTGCCACAGGTGAGTCGGTGCGGATTCCGGGCGGCGGCAGGATTAGGCGTTCCGTCCGGATTGACCGTGACCGTAAGCGAGCCGGGACGCCGTGAACAAGCCCCGCATTGCGGACCGGAATCGGCGCTTCAATTCCGGTGCGGAATTCCCGTCACACTCCGTGGATCCGGGATCTTGGCTTTCC
The DNA here is from genome assembly GCF_042270185.1 of Streptomyces sp. NPDC055962. Taxonomy (NCBI): domain Bacteria; kingdom Bacillati; phylum Actinomycetota; class Actinomycetes; order Kitasatosporales; family Streptomycetaceae; genus Streptomyces; species Streptomyces sp. NPDC055962. Next base: position 131,660 of record NZ_JBHJYN010000015.1, on the reverse strand, counting down.
GCGCGGCGTCAGGAATACCCACCGGGATCTCCGCCACGCACCGTCACGGATATGATCCCGCTCACCCACCTCACCCCATCTCCCGTACAAGCGGGGCATGTTCCACTAAATACATCAATACGGACATGTCATGGCCACCACCCCACAGGACGGCCCGACACCTCTGCGCCCGAGACGATTGGCCGATGCAGCCATGTCGTATCGTCGCGAGCGTGCCCCCGTCGGCGAGCGGCGCCGACGCCCGACACCCCAGGAGCCCTTGTGACGCAGCTGCCAGAGGTCCCCCCGACCGGCCCCGAGCCGACGGACGTCGATCTGACCGGTGTCCGCAACTTCCGCGACGTCGGCGGCCTTCCGACCGTGGACGGCCGCACCGTCCGGTACGGACGCCTCTACCGCAGCGGCCACCTCGCCCACGCCACGGAGGCCGACGCGGCCTTCCTCTCCGGGCTCGGCCTGCACACGATCTTCGACTTCCGCAACGCGGCCGACCACAAGCTCGACGGCCTCGACGTGGAGCTGCCGGGCGTCCGGAATGTCAGCATTCCTCTCTCCGATCCGGCCGACGGCGCGGAGTTCTGGCGACTGGTGCGCGACGGGAACATCCAGCAGCTGCGCTCGATCCTGGCCGACGGAAAGGGGACGGACCGCATGGTCGCCTCGTACCGCTCGATCATCAGGGACCGCACCGCCGAGCACAGCCGCGTGCTGCACGCCCTGGCCGAGGGCAGCATGCCCGCACTGATGCACTGTGCGGCCGGGAAGGACCGGGCCGGCCTCTCGGTCGCGGTCTCCCTGCTCGCGGTGGGCGTCGAGAAGGAGGCCATCGAGGCCGACTACCTCAAGTCGAACGACGCGCACCGCCGCTACAAGGTGAAGCGCAGCGACTCCTCCCCGGCGGGGATGTCCGAAGAGGTGATGGAACTGCTCAACCCCCTCTTCGGCGCCCACCCCGACTACCTCGGCGCGGCGTTCGCCGCCATCGAGGAGATCTGGGGCAGCACGGACCGCTACTTCCTCGAAGGCCTGAAGATCAGCCCCGAGACCCGCGAGCGGCTGCGCGAGCGGCTCGTCGAGGTCGCGTGAACGCCGGGGTCAGCCCTTTCCGGCCACGGTGAAGAGAAGGAAGAGGAAGGCCGCGACCACGTGCCCGGCCACCAGGTAGGCGAGGAGCCGGATCACGACGCCGCGGGGCATCCGCCGCTCCTGCGTGTCCGTGCTCCTCGCCCTCCGCGGGGTCAGGGGGTCGTAGTGCTCCGAATCGGACATGACAGTCCTCTCTTCCGGCATCTGGGACCGGTGTGGCGAACGGTGCAGGGCGTACGCGGGGTGCGGATCGGCGGGCGCCCGTGAAGGGGCGCGCGTGAGCAGGATCAGAGCCGGTGGACCGTGCTGCCCAGGCACAGCTCGGCGGTGGGGCTCTGCAGAAGCGTGTGGACGAAGAGCAGGCGCACCCCGCCGGTGTCGAGCGCCGCGATCCGGTGGGGTGTGAGCGAGTCGAAGTGCGCGCTGTCCCCGGGACCGAGGTCGTGCACGGTCTCGCCGAGCACGACCCGGAGCCGGCCGTCGAGGACGTACAGCCATTCCTCGCCGGGGTGGACCCGCACGAGGTCCCCCTCGGTGCCGTACGGGACGTGGACCCGCAGGGCCTGCATGGCGCGGCCCGGCCCACCGGCCTGCCGGTAGACCCAGCCGCCGGCTCCCGTGCCGCGCGGTGTGGCCTCGGGGGGCCCGCCGCGGACGATCGCGTCACGTTCCGGCGGCATCTCGCCCAGGAGCTCGGAGACGGTCGTACCGTAGACACGGGCGAGGCCGAGCAGCATCGGCAGCGAAGGCTGTCTGCGGCCCGTTTCGAGCCGGGAGAGGTGGGCCGGCGAGAGGCCGGCCCGCCCGGCCGCCGCCTCCAGGGTGAGGCCGCGGTTGCGCCGGAGGTCGCGCAGGCGCGGTGCGACGCCGGGGAGCTCGTCGGCCACCCCTCCGTCAGGAGGATTCATGCCTCCATTGGGCCAGGATCTTTCCTCCGGGGCAAATTTATTGCCTCGGAGGCAAAATTCAGCGGTTGGCGACGGCCTGCTTCACCAGGGTCCGGCCGAAGTCCCACATCAGACCGCCCCCGCTGTGCGCGTCGTCCATGACGGCGGTGAACGCGGTGACGAAGCGGTCGACCTCCGGCTCTCCGATGACCAGCGGTGGAATCAGCTTGATCACCTCCGTGTGGTCTCCGGAGACCTGGGTGAGGATCCGGTGCTTCTGCAGCAGCGGTACCACCACCATCTGCGCGAAGAGGCCCTTGCGGGCAGCCTGGAGCATCGTCCAGCGGCTGCGGAGCTTGAGGGACGACGGCCGGCCGAACTCGATACCGATCATCAGCCCGCGCCCGCGGACCTCGTGCAGCAGCTCGTAGCGGCCGACGAGCGCGGTGAGCCGCTCCCGCAGCAGGTCCCCGGTGCGGCGGGCGTTCGCGACGGTCTCCTCCTGCTCCATCACCGTGAGGACGGCGAGCCCGGCCGCCATGGCCTGCGCGTTGGATCCGAAGCTCGCGGAGTGGACGAGGACCCGGTCCATGGAGGAGTAGACGCGCTTGAAGATCCAGTCCTTGCCGAGCGTGGCGCCGACCGGCACATACCCCCCGGAGAGCGCCTTGGCGACGCAGATCAGATCCGGTTCGACCCCCTCCTCGTGCTGGTACGCGTAGAAGTCCCCGGTCCTGCCGAGCCCGGTCTGCACCTCGTCCGCGATGAGCACGGCCTTGTGCCGGTGGAGCAGCTCCTGCGCCTCCCGCAGGAAGCCGGGCGGTGAGGCGTGGACGCCCTTGCCCTGGATCGGCTCCACGACCAGCCCGGCCACGTCGCCGCGCTTCAGCTCGCGCCGGAGGGCGTCGAGGTCGCCGAGCGCGAGGGCGGTGTCGGGCAGCAGCGGCGAGAACCCGTCCCGGAAACCCTTCTCCCCGTTGACGGAGAGCGAGCCGGTGGTCAGCCCGTGGAAGGCGTGGTCGCAGTAGAGGATCCGCGGCTTGCCGGTGGCGTAGCGGGCGAACTTCAGCGCGGTCTCGACCGCCTCCGTGCCGCTGTTGCCGAAGAAGACCCGGTCCAGGTGCGGGCTGTGCGCCAGCAGCTTCTCGGCGAGCAGTCCCGGCAGCGGCTGGCAGTCGAATCGGGTGAGGTCGGCGAGGGAGGCGTCCAGGACGTCGTGCAGCGCCTTGCGTACGACGGGGTGGTGCCTGCCGAGCCCCATCACTCCGAACCCGGCGAGCATGTCGAGGTGGTCGTTGCCCTCCGCGTCCCAGAAGTGCGCCCCTTCGGCCCTCTCGTAGACCTTGTCGAAACCGAGGGTGTGCAGCATCCGCGGGAGCTGGTGGTTGAGGTACCGGGTGTGCAGCTCGTAGCGTTCGGCGCCGCGCTCCGCGAGGAGCCGTGCCAGATCGAACCCGCGCTCTTCGTTCTTCATGACCCGCTCTCCTCAGGCATGTACAGCTCTCCCCCTGGCGTGGGGGGGGGCCGCCCCCCCCCCCCCCCCCCCCCCCCCCCCCCCCCCCCGGCGGCCGCCCCCCCCCCCCCCCCACACAAACCGCAGCAACCGCCCACCCCACCCGAACCCAACCCCGCCCCCCACCACCCAAAC
>NZ_JBHJYN010000015.1:0-128029 GCF_042270185.1 Streptomyces sp. NPDC055962 | reverse complement strand
GTGGCGGGGGCCGGGGCCGGCGCCGGGGCGGCCCCCTCCACTCTCCCCCCGGCGTTTTTTTTTAACCCCCCCCCCCCCCCCCCCCCCCCCCCCCCCCCCCCCGGGGGGGGGGGCCCCCCCCCCCCCCCACGGATCCGCCCGGCGACCTCCACCGGGGTGAGTCCGATCCCCGCCAGCACCTCGCCGCGCCCCGCGTGCGCGAGGAACTCCTCAGGGATGCCGAACGTCCGCAGCGGTACGTCGACGTCCGCGTCCCGCAGGGCCTGTCCGACGGCCCAGCCGACCCCGCCGGTCCTGCTGTTGTCCTCGACGACCGCCACCAGCCGGTGCCGGGCGGCGAGCGGGGCGAGCTGCTCGTCGACCGGCTTGACCCAGCGCGGGTCGACGACCGTACAGCGGATCCCGTATCCCGCGAGCAGGTCGGCCGCCCGGAGGCACAGCGGGGCGAGCACCCCGACAGCCACCAGCAGGACGTCCGGATCCGCCGCGCGGTGCAGGACGTCCATCCCGCCGATCCGTCCCACCGAGGAGACGGGCTCGCCCACGGACTCCTTGGGGAAGCGGATCACGGTCGGGGCGTCGTCCACCTCGACGGCCTCGCGCAGTTCCTCCCGAAGCCGGTCGGCGTCGCGCGGGGCCGCGATCCGGAGCCCCGGGACGACCTGGAGGACGGACATGTCCCACATGCCGTTGTGCGAGGGGCCGTCGACCCCCGTCACCCCGGCCCGGTCCAGGACGAAGGTCACCCCGCATCTGTGCAGGGCGACGTCCATCAGCACCTGGTCGAACGCCCGGTTGAGGAAGCTCGCGTAGACGGCGACGACCGGGTGCAGACCGCCGGTGGCCAGCCCGGCGGCGGAGACCGCGGCGTGCTGCTCGGCGATCCCCACGTCCCAGATCCGGTCGGGGAACTCCGCGGCGAAGCGGGTCAGTCCGACCGGGTGCAGCATGGCCGCGGTGATGGCGACCACGTCCGGGCGCTCGGCACCGATCTCCGCGATCTCGTCGCCGAACACCGAGGTCCAGGACGGCGCGGCGGGCACGACGAGCGGCTCGCAGGTCAGCGGGTCCATCCTGCCGACCGTGTGGAAGCGGTCGGCGTCGTCGGCCAGGGCTGGGGCGTACCCACGGCCCTTCTCGGTGATGCAGTGCACCAGCACGGGGCCGCGGAACCGCTTGGCCCGTTGCAGTGCGGTCTCGACGGCCGCGGTGTCGTGGCCGTCGACCGGTCCGACGTACTTCAGGCCCAGGTCCTCGAACATGCCCTGGGGGGCGAACGTGTCCTTGAAGCCCTTCTTCGCCCCGTGCAGCGATCCGTACAGCGGCGGGCCGATGACCGGGGTCTGCTGGAGTACGCCCTTGCCCCAGGACAGGAAGCGTTCGTACCCGTCGGTGGTACGAAGGGTCGCGAGATGGTTCGCGAGGCCGCCGATGGTCGGGGCGTACGAGCGTTCGTTGTCGTTGACGACGATGACCAGCGGGCGGTCGCCGGCCGCGGCGATGTTGTTGAGCGCCTCCCAGGCCATCCCTCCGGTGAGCGCCCCGTCGCCGACGACCGCCACCACATGGTGCGGACGGCCCAGCACCTCGCCGGCCTTGGCGAGGCCGTCCGCCCAGCCGAGGACTGCGGAGGCGTGGGAGTTCTCGATGACGTCGTGCTCGGACTCCTCACGCGAGGGGTAACCCGAGAGGCCGCCCCGGGAACGCAGCCCGGAGAAGTCCTGGCGTCCCGTCAGCAGCTTGTGCACATAGCTCTGGTGTCCGGTGTCCCACAGGATGCGGTCCACCGGTGAGTCGAAGACCCGGTGGAGGGCGATGGTGAGCTCGACCACTCCGAGGTTGGGGCCGAGGTGACCCCCCGTCCTCGTCACGGCACGGATGAGGAACTCCCTGATCTCCTGAGCGAGCTCGGCAATCTCCGGTCCACTGAGCGCCTTGAGGTCCTGCGGCCCCTTGATGGATTCCAGCGTCGTCACGCCCGGGCCCCTCTCCCTGGTCCTGTTGTCGGCTCACCCTCGCGTCGTCGTCATCGGCCGCACCGGCACCGGCGCGTGCCTGCGGACGGCCACCGGCCCGGCCCGGACGCGCCACGGGGGCGGCGCTCCGTGGGGGACCGGGCCGGGGAGCGCGGGGAGATCCGGCGCGGCCGGCTCTCCCGCGGTCATGACGTCACCGGTTCCCGCCGATCGTCTCCCGTGCCGCTCGCAGGGACTCCTTCAGTGATCCCATGGTGGCGAGCACCGCCGTGGGCTCGTACCCGCAGTGCGCCATGCAGTTGGCGCAGCGCGGGTCCTTGCCCCGGCCGTACTTGTCCCAGTCGGTGTCCTCGATGAGTTCCCGGTAGGTCGGGACGTAGCCGTCGCTCATCAGGTAGCAGGGCCGCTGCCAGCCGAAGAGCGAGTAGTTGGGGATCGCCCAGGCCGTGCAGGGGAAGTCGGCCTTGCCCTCCAGGAAGTCCAGGAAGAGCGGGGAGTGGTTGAGCCTCCAGCGGCTGCGGTTGCCGCCCGCGAAGGCCTTCTTGAAGAGCTCACGGGTCTGTTCCACACCCAGGAAGTGCTCCTGGTCGGGTGCCTTCTCGTAGGCGTAGGCGGGCGAGATCATCATCTCGTCGACCTTCATCTCGTCGTTGAGGAAGTTCAGCACCTCGATGACGGTCTGGGGGGTGTCCGTATTGAAGAAGGTGGAGTTGGTCGTGACCCGGAAGCCGCGGCTCTTGGCCTCCTTCATCGCCTCGACCGCCTCGTCGAAGACGCCTTCCTTCGCGACCGACTCGTCGTGCCGCTCACGGAGTCCGTCGATGTGCACCGCGAAGGCGAAGTAGGGGGACGGCGTGAACTTGTCGAGCTTCTTGCGCATCAGCATCGCGTTGGTGCAGAGGAAGACGTACTTCTTCTTCGCCACCAGCTGCCGTACGATCTCGTCGATCTGAGGGTGCATCAGAGGTTCGCCGCCGGCGATGGAGACCATCGGGGCACCTGACTCCAGCACCGCCCCCACCGCCTGGGCCACCGGCATGCGCTGCTTCAGCACTCCGGCCGGGTGCTGGATCTTGCCGCAGCCCTCGCACGCCAGATTGCAGGCGAACAAGGGCTCCAGCTCGACGATCAGCGGAAACTTCTCCCGCTTGCGGAGCTTCTGTTCGAAGAGATACGTCGCAACCTTGATGGACTGACGGAGCGGCATGGCCATCTGGGCTCACCTCCTGGGGAGCAGCAAAGATCGGTGCCATTCGTGAAAAGCCGGAAGGACAGCACGGAGAACGCGGAATGCCGATATTCCACCGCGGACCGTGCCGATGCGGACGAGCTCATGCTCTGGAGCGTCCACGACCACCCGTACGGCCGCAACCGGGCGCGGCCCGGTCCGTACGGCGGTGCGGAGGGTGGCGGCGGACTCCATGTCCACCGCGACGGCGCCGGTGGCCCGGAGGCCGGCCCGCTCCGTGCCCCTCACGACGTGACCGGAGCCGGCCAGCGGGCCGGTGTGGACCGTACGGCCGGGAACCGCCCTGACCAGTGCGTCGACCAGCAGGCCGGTCCCGGTGCACGGTGTGGTGCCGTCGGCGTCCCGGGTCTCCTCGGCCACCACGAGGTCGCCCGGGTGCATGCCGGGCTCCAGCCCCGCGCAGAAGCCGGAGGCGATGACCGCCGTGCCCCCGGCCCCGTGCAGCCCCAGGGCCTCCCGTACCGCCTTCTCGGCGGCCCGGGGGCCCATTCCCGAGCTGATGATGCTGACGGGGCCCGGGGCGGGGTGCGCGCCCTTCCTTCCGGTGCGCAGGGCGAGACGTTCGATGCCCAGGGCGCAGGCGATCAGCAGCGGCGCGGCGGGACCGGGCGGTTGCTGTGCACCACCCATGGGCTCAAGCCCCCTTACCGGCGCCGGCGCCGATTCCGGTGGCGGTGGCGAAGGGGTCTCCGTAGACGTACCGGCCGAGGGCTGTGAGGGGGAAGACCTGCCGGTAGAGGTGGTAGTTGATGGAGAAGTCCCAGGGGAAGCCGGTTCCGGTGAAGTGCGGCTCGTCCCAGGAGCCGTCGGCCTGCTGGGTCTCCGCCAGCCATCCGACGCCCCGCTCCACCGACCTGCTCCCCCGCTCCCCCGCCGACAGGAGCGCGAGCAGCGCCCACGCCGTCTGGGAGGCCGTCGAACTGCCGTGGCCGATCCACTTCTCCTCGCGGTAGGAACGCAGGTCCTCGCCCCAGCCGCCGTCGTCGTTCTGGACGGACTTCAGCCAGTCCACGGCCCGCCTGACCGAGGGGTGCGCGGCCGGCAGCCCGGCGGCGATCAGCGCGGGCACCACGGAACCGGTCCCGTAGATGTAGTTGACGCCCCACCGGCCGAACCACGCCCCGCTCGCCTCCTGTTCGGCGAGCAGCCAGTCGATGCCGCGGCGCGTACGGGGATCGTCCGCCCTGCCCTCGACCGCGAGCATCTCCACCACGTGTCCGGTGACGTCGGCCGACGGAGGGTCGATGACCTCACCGAAGTCGCAGAACGGCAGACGGTTGGGGAAGGGGCTGGTGTTGTCCGCGTCGAAGGCTCCCCAGGCGCCGTTGCGCGACTGCATGCCGAGGTTCCAGCGCACCCCGCGCTCGATGGCTCCCTCGACCCTCTCGGGGTCGGGGTGCCGGACGCGGCGCAGTGCCAGGACGACTTCGGCGGTGTCGTCGATGTCGGGGTAGTTGTTGTTGTGGAACTCGAACGCCCATCCGCCCGGCGCGAGTTCGGGCTTGCGCACGGACCAGTCCCCCGGCCGGACGATCTCCTCGCCGAGCATCCAGTCCGCCGCCCTCACGAGCGCCGGATGGTCGGGGCTCACCCCCGCGTCGGCGAGGGCGATGGTGGCGAGACAGGTGTCCCAGACCGGGGACTGGCAGGCTTCGACCATGCGGGCGCCGTCCTCGCGCCACACGGTGAAGCGGTCGAGCGATTCGAGCCCGGCCCGCATGACCGGGTGGTCGAGGTCGTAGCCCAGCAGATGCAGGGCGATGACGGAGTACACGGCGGGCGGCTGGATGCCGCCCCAGCAGCCGTCGTTCTCCTGGCGTTCGATGATCCAGCGGGCGGCGGCGTTCATGGCGATCCGGCGCAGCCTGCGCGGGGCCACCTTGTGGTAGAAGTGCAGCACCTTGTCGAGCCGCTGGAAGACCCCGTCCCAACTGGCGGCCGGGGCCGTGGGTCTGGGCGGGCTGGGGCACGCCGGGTCGGTGTGCAGTTCGTCCAGGGTGAAGGGCGCCGGACGTACGGGCCGCTTCGCGGACACGATGGTGAGGGGCACGATGGTCTGACGGGCCCAGCAGCCGAAGTCGTAGATGTTGAGCGGGACCCACTTCGGGAAGAACATCAGCTCGGGCGGGAGCTCCGGCAGGTCGTCCCACTTCCACCAGCCGAAGAGCGCGAGCCAGATCCTGGTGAAGACCCTGGATTCCGCGATCCCGCCCTGTTCCCTGACCCAGCCCGCGGCGCGGATCATATGGGGGTCGTCCGGCCGGTCCCCGGCCAGCCGCAGCGCGACGTAGGCCTCGATGGTCGCGGAGAGGTCGGGCGGCCCCTCGTAGAAGGTGTTCCAGGTGCCGTCGCCGAGCTGTTCGCCCCGGATGAAGCGGGCGGCGGCCTTGACGGTGTCCGGGTCCTGGATGCCCAGGAACTGACGGAGCAGCAGGTCCTCCGCGTCCATGGTGACGTTGGTGGCGAGGTCGCCCTTCCACCAGCCCTGCTCGTCCTGCCTGCCGAGGAGGTGCTCCACCGAGCGTTCCGCGGCCAGCCGCGCGACGGCGAACAGGTCGTCCGCGGCGGTGGTTGATTCGGTCGGATCGCATGCCGAGGCTGCGCGGAGGTTCGCGGCCCCGGTGCTTCCGTCGGTCGTCGCTGTCATGGCTTCCCCTTCGTGCAGTCTGGTCCTCTGCTGTGCTGGGGTCTCCGTCGGCGGGCGCCCCGGGGGGCGCCCGCCGGCGACTGCGAGTCATATCTGGATGGTGATCATCTCTTTCGTACGACCACGAAGTCGGCGAGCTCGGTGAGCTGCGCCCGCACTCGTTCCGGCATGTCGACGCCGTGCAGCGCCTCGATGGCTACCGCGTGCTGACGGCGGGCTTCCTGGGCGGTCCACTCGCGGCCGCCCGCCTCCTCGATGAGCGCCGCACGGGCGGCGAACTCCTCTTCGGAGAAGCTGTCGAAGTCGGTGCTCTTGGCGTCGGCGGCGAGCAGCTCCCCCAGCCGCTCCGAGGCCGGTCCGCCCGCTGCGAGCGCGGCCACGACGGGCAGCGACTTCTTGCGCTGGCGCAGGTCGCTCCAGGTCTGCTTGCCCGTGGACTCCGGGTCGCCCCAGATCCCGAGCAGGTCGTCGACCGCCTGGAAGGCGAGGCCGAGGTGGTAGCCGTACGCCTCCAGGACGTCGGCGGTACGGTCGTCGGCCCCGCCGAGCACCGCGCCGATGGAGACGGCGCAGGCGAGCAGGGCGCCCGTCTTGTTGCCCTCCATCTCCAGGCACTCCTCGACGGTGACCCGCTCGCGGTGCTCGTAGGAGATGTCCTGGGCCTGACCGTCGATCAGCTTGCGGCTGGCCGTGGTCAGCCTGCGGGCCGCCCGGCCCGCCTCGACGGTGCCGAGCTCCAGCAGGATCTCGTTGGCCAGCGCGAAGAGCGCGTCGCCGACGAGGATCGCCTGGGCGGGTCCGTGCACCTTCCATACCGTGTCGCGGTGGCGGCGCTGCTCGTCGCCGTCCATCAGGTCGTCGTGCAGCAGCGAGAAGTTGTGCACGAGTTCGACGGCTACGGCGCCGGGGATCCCTGCCTCTGCCGGAGCTCCCGCCGCTTCCGCTGACAGCAGGGCCAGCGCGGGGCGAACGGCCTTGCCGCCGTCGCCGTCGGCGGGCCGGCCCTGGGCGTCGATCCAGCCGAAGTGGTAGGCCGCGACGGTGTCCATGGGCGGCGCCAGCCGGTCCACGGCAGCTCGCAGCACCGGCGCTGACAGGGCCCTTCCGCGCTCCAGAAGCGCGGTGACGTCCGCGGTGTCCACCACGGTGTCGTAAGCCGGATTCGCCGGGGTCACAGACTCTCCTCTTGTTCCGGTGGTACTGCTCATGCCGCCTCCTGCAGCGGATGTTCGTGGGGCCGGCCGAGTGCCTGGAGCGCGGCGTCCGCGGCGGTGAAGCCACTGCGGACGGCACCCTCCATCGTGGCGGGCCAGCCGGTGGCGGTCCATGCTCCCGCCAGGTGCAGCCCGGGGGCGCGGGTGTGCGCGCCCGGCCGCAGGCGTCCCACTCCGGGTGCGGGCGCGAAGGTCGCGGTGCGTTCCCGGGTGACGAAGAAGTCGCGGATCCCGGCCCCGCGTGCCGCCGGGAGGAGCCGTTCCAGCTCGGGCACGTAGCGCTTGCGCAGCTCGGCGACGGGGAGGTCGATCTCGTCCTGGGCAGCCGACTGGGAGACCGCGAGGTACTGGCCGTCTCCCTGGAGTCCGGAGGACGCCGTACGGTCGAAGACCCACTGCACGGGCGATCCGATCGCCGCGAAGAAGGGCCTGCGCAGCACCGTGCGGTCGTAGACGACATGCACGTTGAGGATCGGCGCGTCGGTGAGGCGGAGCAGCCGGCCGGGGTCGTCGAGCGCCCCCTCGGGCAGCAGCCGGTGGGTGTCGCCCTGGGGCACGGCGAGGACGACGGTGTCGGCCTGGAGCGTCTCCCCGTCGGTCCCGACGGCCCAGCCGCCGTCCTCCGCGCGGGTGAGGGAGGAGACCCGGGTGCGCAGGTGGATGGCCACGCCCGCGGATTCGAGCGCCTTCCGGGCGAGGGTGTCGTGGAGGTCGCCGAGGGGGACGGCGGCCCAGCCGATGTCGGCGGCGCCCGGCTCGGAGAGGAGCCCGGTCTTGAAGACCTTCGCCGCCAGGGCCATGGAGGCGTGCGGCGCGGTGGCATTGAGCGTGGCGACCCCGACGAGGTCCCAGAGGGCCTCGACGGTGCGGTGCGACTGGCCGTGGCGGCGGAGCCAGGTGGCGAAGTCGATGCCGTCGAGCGCGGGGTCGGCGGGGTCGAGACGGCCGAGCGCCAGCGCGGCGCGGGCGACGCCGGCCTTCTCCGCGAGCGAGAGGTGCGGGTAGGCGGCGAGGCCGCCGGCGAGGTGCAGGGGCACGGGCAGCGCGGTGCGGCGCAGCCGCCCGAGCCTGGGCCCGGCGGGCCTGCCGACGTCGAGCACGGGTACGTCGAGGCGGTCCTGGAGCGGCGCGAGGTGGGCGCCCTCGATCCGGTCGAGGAACCAGCGGTAGCCCGTGCAGCAGCGCAGGTAGACGTGCTGGCCGTTGTCGACGGAGAGGTCGCCGCGGCGGAAGGAGAAGGCGAGGCCGCCGAGGCGGGGGCGCCCTTCCAGCAGGGTCACGTCGAGCCCCGCGTCGGCGAGGCGCAGCGCCGTGGTGACGCCTGCGAGGCCGCCGCCGACGACGACCGCGCGGGAGGAGCGGGGGCTCCGGCCTGTCATGCCCGCTCCCTTCGCCGGGTCGCCGCGGTCATCGGCTCGCGCCGCGTCGTCGCAGACAGGGACGCACGGGGGCGCACCGGGGTTGCCCGTCCGACGCGCCGGATAGGACCCGTCATCAGACCCTCCCCCTGGCAGTCCGGCGCGAGATGTACCGCGCGTCGAGGCCCGAGAGGCCGCGCACCGCAACGTACGCCTTCTCGTGGCCGGGCAGCGAGACCCTGCCGCGCAGGACGGCCTCGGGATCGCGTTCGATCCGGTCGAGGAGCCGGCGGTAGATGCCGGCCATGGCCGCCACGCAGGCACCGCTGCGCCGGTCCAGCATGGGCAGCAGCCGGTAGCCCTCGGCGAAGAGCGCCCGCGCGCGCCGGACCTCGAAGTGCACCAGGCCGGCGAAGTCCGACCCGGGAGGCGGGGTGGCCCGGTGGAAGCCGGCGGAACAGCCGAACTTCGCGAGGTCGTCGGCGGGCAGGTAGGTGCGCCCGTTGCCGGCGTCCTCGCGGACGTCACGCAGGATGTTGGTGAGCTGGAGGGCGAGGCCGAGGGTGTCGGCGTACTCCGAGGCCCGTTCGGCGCCGGGGGCGCCCGCTTCCGTCCCGAAGACGCCCAGGCTGAGGCGCCCGATGGCACCGGCGACACACCGGCAGTACGTCTTCAGGTCGTCCCAGGTCTCGTAGGTCGCACCGCGCACGTCCATGAGGACACCGTCGATGAGCTCGTCCAGGCCGCCGAGCGGCAGCGGGAAGCGGTGAGCGGCGTCGGCCAGGGCGACCGCGACCGGGTCGGTGTCGTCCTCGTCGACCTTGCCGTGCCTGATCCGGCCGAGCAGCTCCCGGGTGTCCTCCAGCCGGGCGTGCTTGGTCTCCGGGTCCAGCTCGCCGTCGCCGATGTCGTCGACCCGACGGGAGAAGGCGTACAGCGCCGACATGGCCTGCCGCTTCTCGTACGGCAGCAGACGGATGCCGTACGCGAAATTACGGGCCTGCTGTCCGGTGACGGCCTCGCAGTAGCTGTATGCGGCCTGTACCGGTGCCGACATGTACGTCGTCTGTCCCTCCACGGTCCGGCTCACCCCTCTCTGTGCGCTCTTCGCAGGACGTCTCCCACCTCGCGCAGCAGTCTGGGCGCGGTGGGCTTGGGCGGTCCGGGCAGTACGTCGAAACCTGCGGCCGAGACGGCGCCGAGGGCGGCTCGCCCTCCGCCGACGAATCCGGCGAGCAGCAGCTTGAGCCGGCCGCGGACACTGCCGACCAGGGGGATGCCCTCGTCCAGCAGTGCGCGGGCACGTTCCTCCTCGAAGGCGATGAGGGCGCGTACGCCCGCGCCCGCGGACGGGGCGGCCAGGTCGGACTCGCCGACGTGGAAACGGGCCATGTCCTCGGCGGGGAGGTAGATCCGGTCGCGTCCGAGGTCCTCGGCGACGTCCTGGAGGTGTTCGGCGATCTGCAGCGCGGTGCAGACGGCGTCGGAGCGGCGGATGCGTTCGGGGCTCGCGGTACCGGTGATCTGCAGGACGAGGCGGCCGACAGGGTTGGCGGAGAGCTCGCAGTAAGCCAGCAGCTCCCCGTAGGTCCCGTAGCGGCGGACCTTCTGGTCCTGCCGGTTCGCCTCGACCAGGCCGAGGAAGGGTTCGGGGGTGAGCGCGCAGCGCCGCACGGTGGGGCGCAGGGCGCGCATCAGGGGGTGCCGGGGGTCCTCGCCGGTGGCGGAGAAGACGCGGTGCAGGTCGGCTTCGAGGGCGTCCAGCGCGGAGAGGCGGTCGTCGTCCTGTCCGGGTTCGAGGCCGAGGTGACGGGCGTCGGCGCCGCCGGGGGCCAGATCGCCGTCGCCGATGTCGTCGACGAGTCGGGCGAAGCCGTAGACGGCCATGAGGTCGTCACGCCAGGCCCGGGGCAGGAAGAAGGGCGCCACGGGGAAGTTCTCGTCGGCTGCCTTGCCGAGCGTGGCGGTCGCTGCGGCGTCGGCGTGCGCCTGCTGGGTACGGGTCACTGCGTACCACCCGACGCGGGGACGGCGAAACCACGTCGGAGCTGGAGATTTTCCATCATTGCCGTCATATCTCCCGTTCTACACTGCCGACCCAAAACATCCCTTTTCGGACACGCCGCTCGTCCGGCCGAGTGCGACATGCACACAACGGGCGATGTGCCGGGGCGTATCACCCCACAGTGCCGCGAATCAGTACCGTGACAGCTTACGTTGTACAGCTCACAGAGCCGCGCCCGGGTGCGGCACGTCCTCCCGGAACACTCGGGCCGCGGTCAACCTTCCCCGGCTCCCGGGCAATTGACGTCATCCGGCGGGAGGAGATCCCCCGGGGAGCCGTGCACCCGCCCGGCCGTGACATCGCGCGGCCCCCGCCGCTGCACTCCGGCGGGGGCCACACGCATGCGACGGCTACTTGCCGGTCTCCCGCTCGTAGGCCTTGAGCACCTCTTCGGTGGGCCCGTCCATCAGGAGCTCGCCCTTTTCCAGCCACAGCACCCGGTCGCAGGTGTCCCGGATGGTCTTGTTGTTGTGGCTGACCAGGAAGACGGTGCCCGCCTCCTTGCGCAGCTCGCGGATCCGCTCCTCGGACCGGACCCGGAACTTGCGGTCACCGGTGGCCAGGGCCTCGTCGATCATGAGGACGTCGTGGTTCTTGGCCGCCGCGATCGAGAAGCGCAGACGGGCCGCCATGCCGGACGAGTAGGTCCGCATCGGCAGCGTGATGAAGTCGCCCTTCTCGTTGATCCCGGAGAAGTCCACGATGTCCTTGTACCGCGCCCGGATCTCCTCGCGGCTCATGCCCATCGCGAGGCCGCCGAGCACGACGTTGCGCTCACCCGTCAGGTCGCTCATCAGCGCGGCGTTGACGCCCAGCAGCGACGGCTGGCCGTCGGTGTACACCTTGCCGTGCTCGGTCGGCAGCAGGCCGGCGATGGCCCGCAGCAGGGTCGACTTGCCGGAGCCGTTCGTGCCGATGAGGCCGATGGCCTGGCCGCGGTAGGCGGTGAAGGAGACACCCCGCACCGCGTGCACCTTGCGCACGCCGCGCGGTTCGCCCTTGCCGCGGCGCATGATCCGGCTCAGTGCCGCGGTGGCGCTGCCCTTGCCCCCGCCCGTGCCGTTGACCCGGTACACGATGTGCACGTCGTCCGCGATCACGGTGGGGATGTGTCCCTGGGACGATTCCTCAGCCACGGCCGTACCGTTCCTCTGCCTTCCAGAAGTACACGAAGCCCACGACGCCCACCACGAGCGCCCAGGCGAGCCCGACGGCCCAGACGTGCTGCGGCAGGTTCTCGGAACCGTAGCCGTCGATCAGGGCGAAGCGGACGAGGTCCATGTAGATGGCCGCCGGGTTGTACTGCAGCACGTCGGCGATCCACTGCGGCTTGTCCGCCAGCATCACGGGGATGGAGAACATGACGCCCGAGGCGTACATCCAGGTACGCATGACGAACGGCATCAGCTGGGCGAGGTCGGGGGTCTTGCTTCCCAGCCGGGCCATGACGAGCGCCAGGCCGGTGTTGAAGAGGAACTGCATGGCCAGCGCAGGGATCACGAGCAGCCAGGAGAGCGCCGGGTAGCTGCCGAAGCCCACCGCCACGGCCACCAGCACGATCATCGAGTACAGCAGCTGCTGGAGCTGCTGGAGCGAGAACGAGACCGGCAGCGAGGCGCGGGGGAAGTGCAGCGCCCGGACCAGGCCGAGGTTGCCCGCGATGGAGCGGACCCCCGCCATGACCGAGCTCTGGGTGAAGGTGAAGACGAAGACCCCGGTCACCAGGAACGGGATGAAGACCTCCTGGCTCATCCCCTTACGGGTGCCGAGGATCAGCCCGAAGATCAAGAAGTAGACCAGCGCGTTCAGCAGAGGCGTGGCCACCTGCCACAGCTGGCCGAGCTTCGCCTGGCTGTACTGGGCGGTCAGTTTGGCCCTCGAGAACGCCAGGATGAAATGCCGGCGTCCCCAGAGCTGCCGGATGTACGCGAACAGCCCGGGCCGGGCGCCGCTCACCGTCAAGCCGTACTTGTCGGCCAGCTGGGACGCACTCAGTCCCTCGTCGGCGGACGGCGGGCTGCTCAGCGCAATCCCGCCGTCGTGGGTCGTGTCACTCACAGTTAAGAACTCTCGTCTTCACAATGCGCAGCCGGTCGCGGGCGCGGCCAAGGCGGACAGGTTCCCCGTACGGAATGAATACGGCTCATGGTCTCAGAGGTGAGCCTCTCAGATCACCGGCGGCCGGCCCAGTCTGGTCAGCCGCCATACCGTACGCCACCGCATGGGGCGCCGGGGTCCGCAGGGCGTCGTCCAGCCTTCCCGGAAACCGCCGAACCATGCCTTGAGGGCGGGCAGCGAGGGCCGGCGGACCAGGGTGAGGAGCAGCCATACCCCCACGTAGAGGGGCACCAGCGGTGCCGGAAGGTTCCGGCGGGCGAGCCAGACACGGTTGCGGGCCACCATCCGGTGGTAGACCGCGTGCCGCGAGGGGGCGGTCGTGGGGTGGTTGAGCACCATGTCCGCGCGGTAGTCGATCATCCAGCCGGCGTCCAGGGCACGCCAGGCGAGGTCGGTCTCCTCGTGCGCGTAGAAGAACTCGCCGGGGAGCGGGCCGGCCTCGGCGATCACCTGGCTGCGCACGGCGTTCGCGCCGCCGAGGAACGTCGTGACGCGGGACGAGCGCATCGGGTCGGACGCGCGCAGCCGCGGCACGTGCCGTCGCTGGGTGACGCCCGTCTCCGGGTCGGCGATGCGGAACGTGATGATGCCGAGCTGCGGGTCCGCCTCGAACGCCTGCCGGCAGAGCTCCGCGGTGTCGGTGTTCGGCAGGTGCCCGTCGTCGTCGAGGAAGAGCAGGACGTCCACATCGGCTCCGGACGGGCCGAACGCCTCGATGCCGACGTTGCGGCCGCCCGGAATACCCAGGTTCTCGGGCAACTCGACGGTCCGCACGCCCGGGGGGACGTCGGGGACCGGGGCGCCGTTGCCGACGACGACCACCTCGATCCGGTCGCCGTCCTGCCTGGCGACCGAGTCGAGGAGGGCCCGCAGCTCGTCGGGGCGGTTGCCCATGGTGATGATGACCGCGCCGAGTTTCATGGAGGAGCTCACTTCAGCCTGCTGGACGCCAGGATCGACACCAGGTGCAGGACGGTCTGGAGAAGGGCGATGCCGGCCATGACCGCGACGGCGAGACGACTGAAGAAGAAGTCGTCCCTGACCACGTCGAGCACGGCCACCACGAGGATCACGAAGGACGCCTCGATGCCGAGGATCAGCCGGTGGAACTTGAGCGCGCCGGCGGCCCGGCGGGCGAGCGCCATGCCGGAGGAGCGGGGCTCGGACGCAGCCTCCTTGACGGGCGGCAGCCCGCCCTGGTGACGTGCAACGCCGACGAGGTCCGTCTCGGCCTTGATCAGGATGGCGCCGAGAGCGGCGAGCGTGCCCAGGAAGGCCCACAGCCAGTCGACGCGTCCCGGGCCCCACAGATCGGCGGCGCGCAGGCCGAAGCCGACCAGCACCGCCGCGTCGCACAGATAGGCGGCCACCCGGTCCAGGTAGACCCCGCCCAGCGAGTACTGCTTCTTCCAGCGGGCCACCTCGCCGTCGACGCAGTCGAAGAGCAGGTAGAGCTGCACCGCGACCACGCCGAGCAGGGCACCCGGGATGCCCGGGACCAGCAGGGCGGGTGCCGCGAGCACGCCGGCG
Source organism: Streptomyces sp. NPDC055962 (assembly GCF_042270185.1). Lineage (NCBI taxonomy): Bacteria > Bacillati > Actinomycetota > Actinomycetes > Kitasatosporales > Streptomycetaceae > Streptomyces > Streptomyces sp. NPDC055962. The sequence goes on along the minus strand of NZ_JBHJYN010000015.1, from coordinate 113,872 downwards.
ACGGTCATCACGTAGGTCAGCTGGTTGGGCGTGACCTTGGTGGTCACCAGGCGCCGGGTGATGCGCAGCGAGATCTCGCGCATGTAGAGCCGACCCGCCCAGTGCTCGCCGCTGCGCCGGTCCTTCACACCCGGAGGGTGCACGACCGGGCGGAGTTCAGCTATGGATGGCTTTTGCATAGTCGGCGTACGCGTCCCTGATCTGGTCGGTGGACAGGTTGAGGTGTTCCAGGATGGTGAAGCGTCCCGGGCGCGTCTGCGGGGCGTACTCGACGGCCCGCACGAACTCTTCGGTGGTGAAGCCGATCTCGTCGGGCAGCACCGGCAGGCCGTGGCGCCTCAGTACGGTCGCCATCTGGAGGGCCTCGTCGCGCGCGCCGCGCAGGTGCATGGCGAAGCAGGCGCCGAGGCCGACCTGTTCCCCGTGGCTGGCCGCGCGCTTCGGGTACAGCAGGTCGAAGGCGTGGTTGATCTCGTGGCAGGCGCCCGAGGCGGGCCGGGAGTCACCGGCGACCGACATGGAGATGCCCGTCAGCACGAGGCCCTCGGCCAGGACCTTGAGGAAGGCGTCGTCGCCGACCCCGCCGGGGTGGCGCAGCACGGCCTCGCCGGCCTGCCTGGCCATGGCGGCGGCGAGGCCGTCGATCTCCTCGCCCTGGACCTCGTGGGCGAGCTCCCAGTCGGCGACGCAGGAGATGTTCGAGATCGCATCGCCGGCGCCCGAGCGCACGTAGCGTGCGGGCGCCTCGCGGATCACGTCGAGGTCGATGACCACGGCGATCGGGGTGGGGACCCCGTAGGAGCCCCGCCCGTTGTCGTTGTCCAGGGTGGCCACCGGGGAGCAGAGCCCGTCGTGGGACAGGTTCGTCGCCACGGCCACCATGGGCATGCCGACGCGTGCCGCGGCGTACTTCGCCACGTCGATGATCTTGCCGCCGCCGAGGCCGACCACGGCGTCGTAGCGGTTGCCCTTGATGCCGTCGGCGAGCCGTACCGCGGAGTCGATCGTGCCGTCGGCGACCGGGTACCAGTCGGCACCCGGCAGCACCGGGGCGAGCCGCTCGCGCAGGGCACGCCCGGAACCCCCGCTGATCGCGATGGCGAGCTTGCCCGACGCGGAGATCCTCTGGTCGGCGAGGAGACCGGCCAGATCGTCCATCGCACCGCGCCGGATGTCGACGACGACCGGAGAGGGGATGAGGCGGGTCAGTACCGGCACGCGATCTCCCTGCCCCTGGCGAGGTCGTCGTGGTTGTCGATCTCGACCCACGTCACCTCTCCGATGGGGGCGACGTCGACCGTGAAGCCGCGGTTCACGAGCTCCTGGTAGCCGTCCTCGTAGTAGAGGTCGGGGTCGCGCTCGAAGGTGGTCCTCAGGGCGTCGGCGAGCTCCTCGGCGGCCTCGGGCTCGATCAGCGTGACACCGATGTACTCACCGGTGGCGGTGGCCGGGTCCATCAGCTTGGTGATCCGGCGGACGCCCTTGCCGTCCTCGGTGATGACCTTCATCTCCTCGTCGGCGAGGGTCTTCACCGTGTCGAGGGCGAGGATGATCTTCTGCCCCTCGCCCCGCGCGTCGAGGAGGGTCTTCTCCACGGAGACCGGGTGCACGGTGTCGCCGTTGGCGAGGATGACGCCCTTCTTCAGGACCTCTCGGGCGCACCAGAGGGAGTAGGCGTTGTTCCACTCCTCGGCCTTGTCGTTGTCGATCAGCGTCAGCTTCACGCCGTACGTGGCCTCGAACTCGGCCTTGCGGGCGTAGACCGCCTCCTTGCGGTAGCCCACGACGACCGCGACCTCGGTGAGCCCGACCTCGGCGAAGTTGGCCAGCGTCAGGTCCAGGACCGTCTTCTCGCCGTCCACCGGCACCAGGGCCTTGGGCAGCGTGTCCGTGTAGGGACGCAGACGGCGTCCGGCACCGGCAGCCAGTACGAGGCCGATCATGCGAGTTCTCCTTCGTCGTGTACGGCGGGGGCCGAGGAGGACACCCAGAAGCGGATGGACTCCACGAGCACCACCAGAGCCACGGCGGCCGCGAGCGCGGTGAGAGCCGTGGTGAAACCTGAACCATGGACCAGTACGGCGGCGAGGACGGTCACGACCAGGGTGCGGCCCTCGTGTCCCCCGATGGTGCGCACCAGCCAGCGGGGCGGGGCCCCGGTGCCGCCCCGGATGCGGTAGACCGTGTCGTAGTGATGGTAGGCGACGGCCGAAACCAGGCCGAATGCCGCGGGAACGGCGTGCGGTACGTCACTGCGCGCCGCCAGGGCGAGGATCGTGCCGTACTCGGCGGCGCGGAAGACCGGCGGGACGAGCCAGTCGAGCGCGCCCTTGAGCGGCCGTGACACGGCGAGGCCGGACAGGACCGCGTACACCACGGCGGCTCCTGCGGTGAGCCAGTCGCCGTAGGGGGCGAACAGCGCGGCGGCGACGATCACGAGCGCTCCGGCGAAGGCCAGGAGCGGGGCCGTGAAACCGCCGCCCGGACGCCGGAGCACGGAGGCGACGGTCTGGGCGAGCGGACCGGAGTCGGCCAGCTCGGCCAGGGCCCGGGCCGCGCGGTCGGTGCGTCGCGCCTTGCGGGTCAGCGAGCGCAGCAGCCGGCCGGCCGTGGTGTAGCAGGCCGCCAGCGCGCAGCCGATGAGCAGGGCGTAGAAGACGATCCGGGGTGTGGTCACGGCGGTGAGCACGGCGATCATGGCCCACCGCTCACCGATGGGCAGGACTATCATCCGGCGGAGCCAGACCGTCCAGCCGACGCTGTCGAGCTTGTCGGAGAGCGCGGCGGTGGGGCTCGTGTTGGACTCCGCGTCGTGGTTGGCCTCGTTGAACGAGAAGTCGACGACATGGCGGCAGGCCTGGAGCACCATCGCGCCGAGCGCGAGGACCCATACGTCGTCACCGCCGCGGGCGGCGCCGAGGGCGAGGCCCGCGTAGTAGGCGTACTCCTTGGCCCGGTCGAAGGTGGCGTCCAGCCAGGCGCCCATCGTCGAGTACTGGAGCGAGTACCGGGCGAGCTGCCCGTCGGTGCAGTCCAGGACGAAGGAGAGGAGCAGGAGCACCCCGGCCGCGACGTAGCCGCCACGGGTGCCTGTCGCCGCGCTGCCCGCCGCGATGAGCGCGGTGATCAGCGAGGCGGTGGTGACCTGGTTCGGGGTGAGTCCCCGTCGCGCGCACCAGCGGGCGATGTAGCGGGAGTAGGGGCTGATGAAGTAGGTGGTGAAGAAGCCGTCGTGCGCCTTCACCGCGCTGCGGAGCCGTACGGCCTCGTCGTCGACGGCGTCGACGGCCGCCTGTGCGGCGGCCCGCTCCTCGGGTCCCGTCGGCACGGCGGCGGTGAGCGAACCGAGCTCGGGGCGCCGCACGGCGGTGCCTTCGGCGTCCAGGGCGACGGCCAGCCGGCCGGGCACCGTGCGTTCCTCGGTGAGGGGTGCGGCACCGGGAGGCGCGACGGGGCTTCCCGCGCCGACGGCGGTCACGGCCCGCCGCAGGGCGCGGAGCAGTGCCGGGCGGGCCTCGGGCTGCGCGGTGAGCGCCCCGGGGATCGACGCCGCGGCGAAACGGGGGTCGGTGAGTCCGAGCCTGAGGGCATGGACGTGGCCGACGAAGCGGGGGTCCACGAGCGCGACGCGTCTGCTCGCGGGGACTGCGGCGAGCAGCTCGGCGGCCTCGGTGGCGTCAGCTGCGGCAGTCACCTCGAAGCCGAGTGACCGCAGATCGTCCTCGAGCGACGATCCGGGTACCGGCGCACCGGTGAGGATGGCGGTCGACAGACGAACTCACTCCTTGGTGCTGACGGGAACGGCGCGCGACATGAGGCCCGGAGGTGGGCCGGCGGCATGTCGGCTGAGGCTATCGGATGAACGGAAGACCGAGTTCACCGCCCGTTCGTGCTCCGTTCGGGCGAATCGGTCATCATGTGGCGCCGTTCGCGATCATCATCGTCGATCAACGCCTCGGCTCACAAACCACGTCCGGAACAGCGCATAGGCTGACGTGCATGACGTGGTTGATCACAGGCGGGGCCGGTTACATCGGGGCACATGTGGCGAAGGCCATGACGGAGGCAGGGGAACGGGTCGTCGTCCTCGACGACCTCTCCACCGGCATCGGGGACCGGTTGTCCGGGGACGTCACGCTGGTGCACGGCTCCGCCTCCGACCGTGCGGTGGTGGACCGGGTCCTGGCGGAGCACGCCGTCACCGGTGTGGTGCACCTCGCGGCGAAGAAGCAGGTCGGTGAGTCCGTCGAGAAGCCGCTGCTCTACTACCGGGAGAACGTGACCGGGCTCGGCGTGCTGCTGGAGGCCGTGGTCGCAGCCGGCGTGCGGCGCTTCCTCTTCTCCTCGTCGGCGGCGGTGTACGGCGTACCGGACGTGGAGCTCATCACGGAGGACACACCGTGCGCGCCCATCAACCCGTACGGCGAGACCAAGCTCGCCGGGGAGTGGCTCGTGCGCGCGACGGGTCAGGCGCACGGCATCTCGACGGCCTGCCTGCGGTACTTCAACGTGGCGGGGGCCGCCGAGCCCGCACTGGCCGACACGGGTGTCTTCAACGTGGTCCCGATGTTCTTCGACCGGCTGACGCGGGGCGAGGCACCGCGGATCTTCGGTGACGACTACCCGACACCGGACGGCACCTGTGTACGCGACTACATCCATGTCGCCGACCTGGCGGAGGCGCATCTCGCCGTCGCGAGGCGGCTGGACCGGGACGCGGAGGAGACGGCCGGCTCGGACCTCACCGTGAACATCGGCCGGGGCGAGGGCGTGTCGGTGCGCCGGCTCGCCGAGCTGGTGGCCGAGGTCACCGGTGACACCGTCGAGCCCGTGGTCGATCCCCGCAGGCCGGGCGACGCCGCCCGGGCGGTCGCGTCGGCGGCCCGGATGACCGGCGAGCTGGGCTGGACGGCACGCCGCGGGATGCGCGAGATGGTCGAGTCGGCCTGGGAGGGCTGGTGCCTGCTTCACCCCGAGGCCTGCGCCACGAGGTGAGTCAGACCGTGCTCGCACCGCTCTGACCTGCGATCGTTTCCGCAGGTCAGAGCACATGACAACGGTGTTCAGTGCCGTGTTGCCCGCTACCCCGCCCCCGTAGTTCACTGGCGGCATCGGGCGAGGTGCGTCCGAGCCCTTCGAGGGGTACGACGCGTTTCCGGAGGCGTTCTCATGGGGGCTGGCCACGATCACGGGCACACGCACGGAGGGCCTCCCCCGACGGGGACGACGGCTGCCGCCGCGTACCGGGGCCGGCTCAGGGTCGCCCTGGGCATCACGCTCGGCGTCATGGTCATGGAGATCGTCGGCGGCCTGCTCGCCGACTCCCTCGCCCTGATCGCGGACGCCGCCCACATGGCCACCGACGCGCTGGGCCTCGGCATGGCCCTGCTGGCCATCCACTTCGCCAACAGACCGGCCGGTCCCAACCGCACCTTCGGTTTCGCCCGGGCCGAGATCCTCGCGGCGCTGGCCAACTGCCTGTTGCTGCTCGGCGTCGGCGGCTACCTGGTCTACGAGGCCGTCGACCGCTTCATCACCCCGGCCGAGACCAGGGGCGGCCTGGCCATCGCCTTCGCCGCCGTCGGGCTGGTGGCCAACGTGGTCTCCCTCTCCCTGCTGATGCGCGGGCAGCGGGACAGCCTCAACGTGCGGGGCGCCTACCTGGAGGTCGTCGCGGACACGCTCGGGTCGGTGACCGTGCTCGTCGCCGCGGGCATCATCATGGCCACCGGCTGGCAGGCCGCCGACCCCATCGCCTCGCTGCTGATCGGCCTCATGATCGTCCCCCGTACGGTGCGACTCCTGCGGGAGACGCTCGACGTCCTGCTGGAGGCGGCACCCAAGGGCGTCGACATGGAAGAGGTACGCGCGCACATCACGGCGCTCCCGGGTGTGCTGGACGTCCACGACCTGCACGCATGGACGATCACCTCCGGCATGCCGGTCCTCTCCGCCCACGTGGTCGTGCACCAGGAGATGCTCGACTCGATCGGCCACGAGAAGCTCCTGCACGATCTGCAGGGCTGCCTCGGCCACCACTTCGACGTCGAGCACTGCACCTTCCAGCTGGAGCCCAGCGGGCACGCGGAGCACGAGGCGCGGCTCTGCCACTGAACCGCGGCGGGCCCGGTGCTAGGGTCTGCGTCGTGTCTCCGGTCCGGAGCCCGCAAGGAGAGAGAAGGAGCTGAGGTCGATGACTGTCACGACGACGGCTGCCCCGCGCAGCGACCGGTCCTTCCTCGTCCTCCGGGTCACCGGCTGACCGCTCGGCGCTCTCCATCCCGCCGTGCCGGCGGCCGGGACCCTCTCGTCCAAGGGTTCCCACGTTGACCGAGCACATGTACGACGCGTTCTTCGCCCTGCACGACGGACTGCCCCGGCAGAGTCCGGGCTCCGACTCCACCACACGCCGGCTGCTCTCCCTCGCGGGCCCGCTGCCGTCCCGCCCGCGCGTCCTGGACCTGGGCTGCGGCCCCGGCAGGGCCTCCCTGCTGCTGGCCGCGGAGGCGGGCGCCGAGGTGACCGCGGTCGACCTGCACCAGCCGTTCCTCGACGAGCTCACCGAGGCCGCCGACGCCCGCGGGCTCGGCGGGCGGATCCGCACCGTCAGGGCCGACATGGCCGGCCTCACCGGGCCAGCGTTCGCCGACGGGTCGTTCGACCTGGTCTGGGCCGAGGGCTCCGCCTACTGCGTCGGCTTCGACACCGCCGTGCGGGACTGGCAGCGGCTGCTCGCCCCGGGTGGCTCGATCGTGGTCACCGAATGCGCCTGGACCACGGACTCCCCGTCGGCGGGAGCCCGCGCCTTCTGGGACCGGAACGCGTCGCTGCGTACCGTCGCGGGGAACACCGCGGCGGCCGTGGAGGCCGGCTGCCATGTGGTGGGGGTGCTGGTGCAGCCCGACAGCGACTGGGACGAGTACTACGTCCCGCTGGCCGAGCGGGCCGCGGCAGCGGATCCCTCGGAGCCCGGCATGCCGGAGGCCCTGGCGGCCACCCGTGAGGAACTGGAGGTCCGCCGCCTGCACGGCTCGGAGTACGGCTACGCCGGATACGTGCTGCGTCCCCACGACCCCCGCTGGCGGACGCGGCCCGAGACGGCCGCCGACCACGAGGCGGTACGCGACGTCGTCGGTGCCGCGTTCCCGACCCGGGACGAGGCCGGCCTGGTCGACGCGCTGCGCACCGATCCGGGCGCCTGGCTGCCCGGTCTGTCGTACGTGGCCGAGGCCCCGGACGGCTCCGTCACGGCGCACGCCCTGCTGACCCGCTGCCACGTCGGGGAGGCGCCGGCGCTCGCGCTGGCCCCCGTGGCGACCGCGCCCGCCCATCAGCGCGGGGGCGCCGGGCGTGCCGTGGTGCGGGCGGTGCTGGACGCCGCACGGCTGAGGGGCGAGTCACTCGTCCTGGTGCTCGGGCATGCGGAGTACTACCCGGCCTTCGGGTTCGCCCCTGCGTCGCGGTTCGGGATCCGTCCGGGCTTCGAGGTGCCCGACGAGGCGATGATGGCGCTGGTCCTCGACGATTCCGTGCCGGTGCCGGAGGGCACGATCCGCTACCCGCGGGCCTTCGGAGTCTGACGCCGCGTCCGTCCCGCTGCCCCTTCCGGGGTGCGGCGGGACGGACATGCCCGGACCCGAAGTGCGGACAAGCGGCTTTTGTACGGCAGACTTGACCGCACTCGAGGGGTCCGGCGCACGAGGCCGGGAACCAAAGCGAAGGATGGGTATGCCGACCACACCAGCCACCGCGGCGAACAGCTCGTCGAACGGAACAGCAGACGCGATCATGCTCGAACTGGTCGACGAGAGCGGCACCACCATCGGCACCGCGGAGAAGCTCGCGGCCCACCAGGCCCCCGGTCAGTTGCACCGGGCGTTCTCCGTCTTCCTCTTCGACGAGCAGGGGCGGCTGCTGCTGCAGCGTCGCGCGCTCGGCAAGTACCACTCCCCCGGCGTCTGGTCGAACACGTGCTGCGGTCACCCGTACCCGGGCGAGGCGCCGTTCGCGGCCGCAGCCCGGCGCACGTACGAGGAGCTGGGGGTCTCGCCGTCGCTGCTCGCCGCGGCGGGCACGGTCCGCTACAACCACCCCGACCCGGTGTCGGGCCTGGTGGAGCAGGAGTTCAACCACCTGTTCGTCGGCATGGTGCAGGAACAACTGCGTCCGGACGAGGAGGAGGTCGGCGGGACGGCCTTCGTGACCGCCGCCGAGCTGGCGGAGCGTCATGCGGCCGCGCCGTTCTCGGCCTGGTTCATGACCGTGCTGGACGCGGCACGGCCCGCGATCCGGGAGCTGACGGGATCCTCCGCCGGCTGGTGAGTCCGTCCGCGCCGCTGGGCGGTCAGAGCTGCGTCTTCAGGGGCAGTGCCGCCCAGATGATCTTGCCGCCGCCCGCGGTGTGCTCCACGTCGCAGGTGCCGCCCGCCTCCGCGGTGATCTCCCGGACCAGGAGCAGCCCGCGGCCGCCGGTCTGCGCGTAGTCGGTGACGAGCGCCGTCGGGCGGTAGGGATGGTTGTCCTCGACGGAGACCCTGATCCACTCCGCGCCGATGGCCACCTCGACCGCCAGTTCGGGCGAGAGCAGCGCCGCGTGCCGGACCGCGTTGGTGACCAGTTCCGAGACGATCAGCAGCAGGCCCTGCAGGATGTCGTCCTCGACCGGTACGCCCTGCCGGTCGAGCAGGTCCCGCACCGCGTGCCGGGCCTGCGGCACCGAGACGTCCACGGCGGGGGCGGTGAAGCGCCACACCCCCTCGTACGGCACGGGATGGGCCGGAACACTCCCACGGCTCTCCATAGACCGGCACCCGCTCTCGACTCGCATGTCACTGACCATCGAGTAATGAGTGTCGGGAAGAGTGTGGTCCGGACCGCAGCTCTGACCACAAGTGGTCAGTTACGGAAACAATGTGACCGAGTGGGTATGACAGCGTCAGGTGATTGGACTACTTCTCACCTTCTTCAGGCGTCATCTGGTCCGTCACCAGACTGACGACGCGTCGTCCTCCCACGCCGATCGCGATCAGCCCGAGCCCGTCGAACAGCAGGGCCAGCGAGAAGAAGCACCCGAGGACGTAGAGACTGCTGTGCGGCCAGTCGACGAGCACCAGGATGCCCAGCAGCAGCCCGAAGGCACCCTGCAGGAGCGTCCAGCCGAACTGGGGTCCTCGTACGACGACACTGCCGACCAGCCGGAACACGCCCCCGGTGAGGAAAAGGAGCGCGGCGAACATCGTCAGCGCCTCGGCCGTACCCACCGGGTTCTTGATGACGACGACGCCGGCCGCCAGGTTCAGCGCGGCGACCACCACCCCCAGCCAGAAGTACGGGGTGCCGCGGGCCTGGACCGCGTGGAGGAGGCCGACGAGGCCGCCGACCAGCAGCAGCCAGCCGAAGAGCAGCATCGAGGTCAGGGTGGCCACCCCGGTGTAGACGAGGCCGACGAGCCCCGCGACGGCGAGCAGGGCTCCCAGCAGGGCGAGCGCGCCGAAGCTGCGGCTGAGTTTCCTGCCCTCGGCCGCGGGCCCGGACTTCCTGCCCCCGGCCGCGGATCCGGGCTTCCTTCCGCCGGCGGACGCGGGGCCGGGCTTCCCGCCCTCGCTCGTGGGTCCGGACATCGACAGCTCCTCACGGTGCGTGCCTGCTTCGCGACCCCTTCTTGATCATAGGTTCGGGCCGTGCGGATAGCATCCGGCGCATGGATCTCAGGGAGCGGGCGACGCCGGCGGAGCCACGGCTGGTGCACACGGTCACGGACGGCGTCGCCACCGTCGTCATCAGCAACCCCGCCAAGCGCAACGCCATGACCGCCGCCATGTGGCAGGCCCTGCCCACACTGCTGGAGGCACTGGCCTCCGACACCGGGGTGCGCGTCCTCGTGCTCACAGGCGCCGGTGACACCTTCTGCGCCGGGGCGGACATCGGCTCGCTCCGGGACCCGGCCGGCCGGCCCCAGACCCTCGCGGTCGAGGCGGAGGAGGCCCTGGCGGCGTTCCCCCTGCCGACGCTGGCCGCCGTGCGCGGATACTGCGTGGGCGGTGGCAGCCAGCTCGCGGCGGCATGCGACCTGCGGTTCGCCGAGGAGGGCGCGTCCTTCGGCGTCACCCCGGCCAAGCTCGGGATCGTCTACCCCTCGTCCTCGACCCGCCGGCTCGTCTCCCTGGCCGGCCCCGCCACGGCGAAGTACCTGCTGTTCTCCGGCGAGCTGATCGGTACCGACCGCGCCCTGCGCACGGGGCTCGTGGACGAGGTCCTGCCGGTGGGCGGGCTGGAGGACCGGGTGCGGTCGTTCGCGCAGGTCCTGGCGTCGCGCTCGCAGCTGACGCAGGCCGCGGCGAAGGAGTTCGCGGACGGACGTGAGGACCGCGACGCCTACTGGTCGCAGCAGGCGCGCGGCAGCGGCGACACCGCGGAGGGGGTCGCCGCCTTCCTGGAGCGCCGCACTCCCCGCTTCACCTGGGCGACGGGGAGCGCGGGGTCCGCGCCTACGTCAGGATGAACCGGCTCTTCGCCCGCCACTCCGCGACCATGGCCGCCGGTGCCTTCTCCGGGGAGCCCGTGTCGTAGGGCGGCTGCGGGTCGTACTCGGTCAGGAGCTGGACGGTTCGGGCGTACGTGTCCCCCGCGATCCTGCCGAGCAGGGTGAGACCCATGTCGATCCCCGCGGAGACCCCGGCGGCGGTGACGTACTTGCCGTCGATGACGACCCGCTCACCCGTGGGCTCGGCGCCGTGGTCCTTGAGGGCGTCGAGGGCGAGCCAGTGGGAGGTGGCGCGCCGGCCGGCGAGGAGGCCGGCGGCGGCGAGCAGGAGCGAGCCGGAGCAGACGGAGGTCGTCCAGGCGCTGGTGGTGTCGGCCGTGCGCAGCCAGTCGAGCAGCGTCCCGTTCTCCATCTGGTCGCTCTGTCCGGGGCCGCCCGGCACGATGACCAGGTCGGGGGCGGGTACGTCGGCGAGTGTGCGGTCGGCGACGAGCGAGAGGCTCCCACTGTCGTTGCGCACGGGTCCCGTCCGTTCGGCGACGAGGACGGTCCGGGCTCCGGGAGTCCGGCTGAGCATCTCGTACGGCCCGACGGCGTCGAGCGCGGTGAAGCGGTCGAAGAGCACGATGGCGATCTGCATGGAGGATCCTTTCCAGGTGGTGTCCGGCAGGAGGCGCGGCTGAGTGGTCATACGGACTGCGTGCGGAAGCGCCGGCGGTACTCGGCGGGGGCCGTCCCGAGGGCTTTGACGAAGGCGCGGCGCATCCCCTCCGGGGTGCCGTAGCCGCTGGCACGGGCGATCCCGGCGACACCCTCGGTCGTGTCCTCCAGCAGCCGGCGCGCCTGTTCCAGGCGGACGCGCTCGACGTACTTGCCGGGGGTCAGCCCCGTCTCGGCCTGGAAGGCGCGGGCGAAGTGGCGGGGCGAGAGCCTGGCCCGGGCGGCCAGCGCCTCCACCGAGAGGTCCGCGTCCGGGTGCTCCGTGACCCAGTGCTGCACCTCGCGGAGCGGTTCGCGGGCGGCGGTCTGCGCGGCGAGCTGGGCGCTGAACTGCGCCTGGTTGCCGGGGCGGCGCAGGAAGACGACGAGATGGCGCGCGATGCCGAGCGCCACCTCCCGCCCGTGCTCCTCCTCGACCAGGGCGAGTGCGAGGTCGATGCCGGCGGTGACGCCCGCGGAGGTGGCCAGCCGTCCGTCGCGTACGAAGATGGGGTCCGGGTCCACCTCCACGGCCGGATGGCTGCGGGCGAGCTGGGCGCAGACCGCCCAGTGGGTGGTCACCCGGTGGCCGTCGAGCTGGCCCGCGGCGGCCAGGAGCAGCGCGCCGGTGCAGACCGAGACGAGCTGCCCGGCGGACGGGGCCTGCGCGCGGATCCAGGCGACGAGCGCCGGGTCCGGGGTCCTGGTCCCCTCGCCGCCCGGCACGAGCAGCAGGTCGGGCGGTGCGGCATCGTCGAGGGTGCCGTCGGGGACGAGGGTGAGGCCACTGGAGCAGCGGACCGGCGCACCGTCGAGTGAGGCGGTGCGCAGCACGTAGGAGATGCCGGGGAACCGGGAGGCCCCGGCGAAGACCTCCATGGGGCCGCTGACGTCGAGGCTCTGGACGCCGTCGAAGAGGACGACGAGCACGGATCGCTGCTTCATGTCCGCCATCCTGGGCGGCGGGCGCGAGGGCGGCAATGACGAGTTCCCCACCTTTCCTGCCATGCCCGGCCCGGGTGCGCCTGCGTCCACCCCGGGGCTACCCCGCGTACCAACCAGTCGGTAACGTGCGGGCATGAGTACTCTTCCGCCGCGCGCCGGGCGCCGCTGCCACAACGCACTCAACCCGCTGCACTCCTGCGTCTACTTCTCTCCCGACCTCGGCAAGGAGTTCACGGAGCTCGGTGTCGACAACGAGAGCCGTGTCTACTTCGCCGCCCGCGGCGCCGCTCTGGGCGCGGTCGGAGCGGGCGCGGTCACCGCGGCCTTCTACAACTTCAACCACGAACTCGTGGCCGGCCATCTGCCCGCCGTCTGGTCCGACATCACCCCCGCGGCAGCCCTCGACGCGCGTCTGCGGGCGGCCGACTCGACGCTGCGCCGGGTCCTCGGCGAGGAGACCCTCGCCTCACCGGAGATGGCCGAGGCGGCGACGCTGGCCCTGCGCGCCACCGAGGCGTGCACCAGCCATGCCCGTCCGCTCTACGCCGCGCACGCGGACCTTCCGGTGCCGGAACAGCCGCATCTGGCGTACTGGCACGCGGCGACGCTGCTGCGCGAACACCGCGGCGACGCGCACCTGGCCGCGCTGCTCACCGCCGGCCTGGACCCGCTGGAGGCCCTGGTCAGCCACACCGCCACCGGCAAGGGCATGGCGCCCCGGTGGATCCTGGCCACCCGCGGCTGGCGGCGCACGGACTGGGACGCGGCGGTCGAGCGGCTGCGCGGCCGGGGCCTGCTGGACGCCGAGGGCGAGCTGACCGACGCGGGCACCGCCCTCAGGGCGGAGCTGGAGGAGGCGACGGACCGGATGGACGCCGCGCCGTACGAGCACCTGGGGGCCGAGGGCGTGGAACGGCTCACCCAGCTGGGCCGGGGATTCCTGTTCACTGCCGCCGCCGCGGGCGCGTTCCCGGACGACCTGGTCGGCAAGGGCTGAGTCCGCACATGTTTACGACGGTTCTCACGGGCCAGGCGGTAGGCACACCCTACGAAGGAGGCACACCGTGTTCCGTGCGATCGCAAACGCTCTGAGTACCGTCGGATCGGCCATTGCCACCGTGGTGACCCTGCCCTTCCGGCTCCTGGCAGGCCTGTTCGGCGGCGCCTCGCGCAGCGGCAGGACCCGCCGCGCCTGACCGGGCCCTTCGGACGCCCGTCGGGGCCGTGATCGAGCAGGTCACGCGACACGGCCCCCGGCCACCCGGCACAATGCAGGCGAAGGGGCCCACCCGGTGTGGACCACCCCAGTGGCACAGCCAGCACAGCCAGCATGAGAAGGCGAGTCGGGAAAACCGTGACGACGTCCATCGAAGGCAGGATCGCCGAGGAGCTCGGCGTACGTGAGCGTCAGGTGAAGGCGGCCGTCGACCTGCTCGACAGCGGGTCGACCGTGCCGTTCATCGCGCGCTACCGCAAGGAAGCGACCGAGATGCTCGACGATGCGCAGCTGCGCACGCTCGAGGAACGGCTGCGGTACCTGCGGGAACTCGAGGACCGCCGAGCGGCGGTCCTCGATTCCGTACGTGAACAGGGCAAGCTCGACGCGGCCCTGGAGGCGCAGATCCGGGCGGCCGACACCAAGGCGCGGCTGGAGGACATCTACCTGCCCTTCAAGCCGAAGCGCCGGACGAAGGCCCAGATCGCGCGCGAGGCGGGCCTGGAACCCCTGGCCGAGGGGCTGCTCGCCGACCCGTCCATGGACCCGGCGGCCGCGGCCGCGGCCTTCGTCGACGCCGGGAAGGGCGTCGCGGATCCGGCGGCCGCACTGGAGGGCGCCCGGTCGATCCTGGCCGAGCGCTTCTCGGAGGACGCCGACCTGACCGGCGAGCTGCGTGAACGCATGTGGTCGCGCGGCAGGGTCCTCGCCAAGGTGCGGGACGGCAAGGAGGAGGCGGGCGCCAAGTTCGCCGACTACTTCGACTTCGCCGAGCCCTTCACCGCACTGCCCTCGCACCGGGTCCTCGCGATGCTGCGGGGCGAGAAGGAAGATGTCCTCGACCTGGTCCTGGAGCCGGAGGAGCCGTCGGAGCAGCCGGGCCCCTCGTCGTACGAGAACATGATCGCCCGGCGTTTCGGCGTCGCCGACCGCGGGCGTCCTGGCGACAAGTGGCTGGGCGACACGGTCCGCTGGGCCTGGCGGACCAGGATCCTCGTGCATCTCGGCATCGACCTGCGGCTGCGGCTGCGCACCGCCGCGGAGGACGAGGCCGTACGCGTCTTCGCCTCGAACCTGCGCGATCTGCTGCTCGCCGCACCGGCCGGCACCCGTGCGACCCTGGGGCTCGACCCCGGTTTCCGTACGGGGGTGAAGGTCGCCGTCGTCGACGCGACCGGCAAGGTCGTCGCCACGGACGTCATCCACCCGCACGTGCCCGCGAACCAGTGGGACCGGTCGCTCGCCACGCTGGAGCGGCTGGCCAGGGAGCACCAGGTCGACCTGATCGCCATCGGGAACGGCACGGCGTCCCGCGAGACCGACAAGCTCGCGGGTGAACTGTGCGACAAGCACCCAGAGTTGAAGCTCACCAAGGTGATGGTCTCGGAGGCCGGCGCCTCGGTGTACTCGGCGTCGGCGTTCGCCTCGCAGGAACTCCCGGACATGGACGTCTCGTTGCGCGGAGCGGTGTCGATCGCGCGCCGGCTTCAGGACCCGCTGGCCGAGCTGGTGAAGATCGACCCGAAGTCGATCGGCGTCGGCCAGTATCAGCACGACCTGTCCGAGGTGAAGCTGTCGCGCTCCCTGGACGCGGTGGTCGAGGACTGCGTGAACGGCGTCGGGGTCGACGTCAACACCGCCTCGGCGCCGCTGCTCTCGCGGGTGTCGGGCATCGGGTCCGGACTGGCCGAGAACATCGTGTCCCACCGGGACGCCAACGGACCGTTCCGCTCGCGCCGGGCGCTCAAGGACGTGGCACGGCTGGGCCCGAAGGCGTACGAGCAGTGCGCCGGCTTCCTCCGGATCCGGGGCGGGGACGACCCCCTGGACGCGTCGAGCGTGCACCCGGAGGCGTACCCGGTGGTGCGGACGATGGCGAAGCGGACCGGCGGCGACGTCGCTTCGCTCATCGGAGACACGGGCACGCTCCGGTCACTGCGGCCGGACGACTTCGTGGACGAGAAGTTCGGCCTCCCCACGGTCACGGACATCATCAAGGAGTTGGAGAAGCCGGGGCGCGACCCCCGGCCCGCCTTCCGGACGGCCACGTTCAAGGAGGGTGTCGAGAAGCTCGGCGACCTGACCCCCGGGATGGTGCTGGAGGGCGTCGTCACGAACGTGGCGGCATTCGGCGCGTTCGTGGACGTCGGCGTGCACCAGGACGGCCTCGTCCACGTGTCGGCGATGTCGCGGACCTTCGTCAAGGACCCGAGGGACGTCGTCAAGCCGGGTGACATCGTGAAGGTGAAGGTCATGGACGTCGACATCCCGCGCAAGCGGGTCTCGCTGACCCTGCGGCTCGACGACGACGCCGCGGCCGGGCAGGGCGGCGGCGGACAGGGGCAGAGGCGCGAACGCAACGCGCAGGGCGGTGGCGAGCGTCCGCCCCGCCAGCGGCAGGGACAGGCCGACCGCCAGGGCCAGGACAACCGCCAGGGCGGCCGGCGGCAGGACAGGCGCGGAGGCGGCGGCAGCGGTGGCTCACCCCGGCCCGCGGCGGCTCCGGCCAACAGCGCGATGGCTGACGCGCTGCGGCGCGCCGGGCTGACGGGCGGTTCCGACCAGGGCGGCGCCAAGCGCTGAGGCGGATGCGCGGGCGGGCGGACGGGCATCCCCGTCCGCCCGTCCGTGCGTTCCCCCCATCCCCGTCCGCCCGTCCGTGCGTTCCCCCCCCCACCCCTCCCGCAGGTCCTGCGGCGCCGCACGGAACGAGTGCTGCGCCAAGCATTGACATGCTCAGGACTCGCCCGCACGCTGAGTGCCAGCCCGGGATGCAACCGGTTGCATCGCATCGGTCGCATCCCGGCAGCAAGGGCCGCACGCCGCAGGAGCGAGCTCCCCTCGGCTCGCACACCCGCTTCGACTCCTTCGCGGAGAGGACTGCCGATGTCCGGTACGACACGTACACACGCCCGTGCCGCACCCGCCGTTCCGCCGACGGGCCGGCTCGTCCGCGCTGCCACCCGATCCTCTCCGCCCGTCTGACGCATGCCTTGTTCTGCAACCGGTTGCAGAACAAGGGGCACAGACCGCCCCTTGCTGTGCGGACCCGTGCGCGCCGGGGGCCGGCAGGGGTACGTTCGGGAGAGGCGGCCGGGGCCGCAGGGCGGGCAAGGGGAATGCAACCGTGGCGCTGACCATCCGTGATGTCGCACAGGCAGCAGGGGTTCACGTCTCCACCGTCTCGCGGGCCTTCTCGGCCTCGCACCTGGTGAAGCGGGAGACCCGGGACCGGGTGCTGGCCGTCGCCGCAGAGCTGGGCTATCAGCCCAACGAGACGGCGCGGGCGCTGACCACGGGCCGCACCCGGAATCTCGGGCTGATCGTCTCGGACATCGCCAACCCGTTCTATCCGCCTCTCATCAAGGCGGCCCAGGCGTACGCCCGTGTCCGCGGCTACCAGGTCTTCGTGGCGGACACCGACGAGGACGTCCGGGCGGAGGAGGAGCTGATCCGGACCCTGGCCCGCCAGGTCGACGGCGTGGTCCTGGTCAGCCCCAGGCTGGCCAACGACGTCATCGCCCGGCTGGGCGGCGACCTCCCCTTCGTCCTGGTCAACCGTCAGGTGGCCGGTCTCTCGGCCGTCCTGATGGACGCTGCGCACGGCGCGAGCCTCGCGGTGGACCACCTCGCGGGGCTCGGTCACCGCCACGTGGCCCTGGTCGGCGGCCCCCGCGGGTCATGGACCAGCGCCGAGATGCGCCGGGCCGCGGGTACCGCCGCCGCGGAGCGTGGGCTCCGCCTCGACGTGCTCGGCCCCAACGCGCCGACGGGGCAGGGCGGGATCGCCGCGACGGCCGGCGTGCTGAGGACGGGCGCCACCGGAGTGATCGCCTACAACGACCTGGTCGCCATCGGTCTCATCGAGGGCCTGGACGAGCGGGGCGTACGGGTACCGGATGACATCAGCGTGGTCGGCGTGGACGACACCGTGGCCGGACGGCTGAACCGCCCACGGCTGACCACGGTCGTCATGCCCACCGCTCCTGCCGGGCGCACGGCGGTCGACCTGCTGATCCAGACCGTCGAGACGGGGAGCTCCGCTCCCGCCACGGCGCAGACCACGCTGGCCACCTCACTGGCGGTCAGGGACTCCACCGCGGCACCGGCGGGACCTGCCGACTGATCGTCCGCACCATCGTGTTGACCGCTCGATGCGGGTGACGTACCGTCACCGCTGTTCGCATACAAGAACTCGGTTCACTATACGGAACATCGTGTCCGGGGCCGGGAACAGCCTTCACCACCGCACCAACCACTGACAGGTGCCTGCGGAGGACGCCGCAGGCGGTGAAAGGAATAGCCAGTGCGTACCGAGAACCAGCACGTCAGAAGACGTGGCGGCCGTGCGGCCGCCACATTCGTCGCCGTGGTCTCACTCATCGCGGCCGGCCTCACCGCGCTCTTCGCGACCGGATCGGCCTCGGCAGCCCCGGCTGCGGGCTCGTACAGCCTGAAGAACGCCGCCAGTGGTCTGTGTCTGGGTGTCCCCGGCTCCAGCACCTCCGCCGGCACCCAGCTCGCACAGAGCGCCTGCAACGGAGCCGCCGCCCAGACCTGGAAGCTCGCGTCGTCCGGCAGTGGATACACGCTGGCGGCAGCGCACAGTGCCAAGTGCGCGGGCGTCAAGGACTCCTCCACCAGCGCCGGGAAGGCGGTCGAGCAGCAGAACTGCGGCGGCGGCGCCACCCAGGTGTGGACCCTGACCTCCGTCAGCGGCAACACCTACCGCGTCGTGAACGGCAACGGCGGCAAGTGCCTGAACGTGAAGGACAGCTCGACCGCCTCGGGTGCCCTTGTCCAGCAGAACTCCTGCGACTCGGTGAGCAGCAAGAGCTGGACCTTCACGGCCTCGGGCACCACTCCGACGGACCCGCCGACCGACCCGACGGACCCCCCGACCGACCCCACCGACCCGCCCTCCGAGCGTCCGGCGTGGCCTTCGGCCAACGGCAGCCAGGCCGTCTCCTCGACCATCAAGGTCTCGGGGACGTACGACGGCGGCATGAAGCGGCTGTACGGCAGCGGCGACCTCGGCAGTGGCGGCCAGGACGAGGACCAGCCCGCGCTGATCGAGCTGGCGGACGGCGCGACCCTGCAGAACGTCATCCTCGGCGCCCCGGCGGCCGACGGCGTGCACTGCTCGGGCGCCTGCACCATCAAGAACGTCTGGTGGGAGGACGTGGGCGAGGACGCCGCGACCTTCCGCGGCAGCTCCTCCTCGACGGTCCGCACGGTCGACGGCGGTGGCGCCAGGCTCGCGGAGGACAAGGTCCTCCAGCACAACGGGGCCGGCACGCTGATCGTCAAGAACTTCCAGGTCGACGACTTCGGGAAGCTGGTCCGCTCGTGCGGCAACTGCTCCACGCAGTACGGCCGTCACATCCAGCTCCAGAACATCTGGGCGACCACCCCCGGTGACGCGCTGGTCGGCATCAACACCAACTACGGCGACACGGCGCGGTTCTCGGACATCACCATCTACGACGACGGCGGTCGCGACCTGGACGTCTGCGTCAAGTACAAGGGCACGACGAGCGGCGAACCCAGCAAGATCGGTTCGGGCGCCGACGGCACGAACTGCATCTACTCCTCGTCCGACATCACTTACGTCGACTGAGGCATCCCACCGCACGCGGATCCTGCCCGTCCCGGTCGCCGGGGCGGGCAGGCTCTCGTGCCGGGGTCCGTGCCGGCTCCCGTGTCAGGGCGTCGTGCCCGCGGCTCACGGCTCGCACGGCCCGTCTCAGCCGGACTCGGTGACCTTGCCGTCGGCCACCTCGACCCGGCGGGTCGTGCGGACGGCCTCCAGCATCCGCCGGTCGTGCGTGACCAGCAGAAGCGTCCCGGTGTACGCCTCCAGCGCGGACTCCAGCTGTTCGATCGCCGGGAGGTCCAGGTGGTTCGTCGGCTCGTCCAGGACCAGGAGATTGACGCCCCTGCCCTGGAGGAGAGCGAGGCCCGCCCGGGTGCGCTCGCCGGGTGAGAGCGTGGTCGCGGGCCGCAGCACATGGGCCGCGCGCAGCCCGAACTTGGCCAGCAGGGTACGCACGTCGGCGGGCTCGGTGTCCGGGACGGCGGCGCAGAAGGCCTCCAGCAGGCTTTCCGTGCCGTGGAACAGCTTGCGCGCCTGGTCCACCTCGCCCACCACGACCCCCGAGCCGAGCGAGGCATGACCCGAGTCGAGGGGGAGACGGCCGAGCAGGGCGGCGAGCAGGGTGGACTTGCCCGCCCCGTTGGCGCCGGTGATGGCCACCCGGTCCGCCCAGTCGATCTGCAGGGTGGCGGGACCGAAGGAGAAGCCTCCGCGGACCACGGCCGCGTCCCGCAGGGTGGCCACGACGGAGCCGGAGCGCGGCGCCGAGGCGATCTCCATCCGCAGCTCCCACTCCTTGCGCGGCTCCTCGACGACGTCGAGGCGCTCGATCATGCGCTGCGTCTGCTTGGCCTTCGCGGCCTGCTTCTCGCTGGCCTCGCTGCGGAACTTGCGGCCGATCTTGTCGTTGTCGGTGGCCTTGCGGCGGGCGTTCTTGACGCCCTTGTCCATCCATCCGCGCTGCATCTGTGCCCGGCCCTCGAGCGCGGAGCGCTTGTCGGCGTACTCCTCGAACTCCTCGCGGGCGTGTGTGCGCGCGCGCTCGCGCTCCTCCAGGTAGGAGGCGTAGCCACCGCCGTAGAGGTTGATCTCCTGCTGGGCGAGATCCAGTTCGAGGACCTTGGTGACCGTGCGCATCAGGAACTCACGGTCGTGGCTGACGACGACGGTTCCCGCGCGCAGCCCGGACACGAAGCGTTCCAGGCGCTCCAGGCCGTCGAGGTCCAGGTCGTTGGTGGGCTCGTCGAGCAGGAAGACGTCGTAGCGCGAGAGCAGCAGCGAGGCCAGGCCGGCGCGGGCCGCCTGGCCGCCGGAGAGAGCCGTCATCGGGAGGTCGAGGCCGACGGTCAGCCCGAGCTCGGCCGCGACCTCCTCGGCCCGTTCGTCCAGGTCGGCGCCGCCGAGGGAGAGCCAGCGCTCCAGCGTCTCGGAGTAGGCGTCGTCCGCGCCGGGCGCTCCGTCGACGAGGGCCTGGGTGGCGGCGTCCATCGCCGCCTGGGCGTCCGCGACGCCGGTGCGGCGGGCGAGGAAGTCCCGTACGGACTCGCCCGCGCGGCGCTCGGGCTCCTGCGGGAGGTGTCCGACGGTGGCGCTGGGCGGGGAGAGCCGCAGCTCGCCCTCCTCCGGACGGTCGAGCCCCGCGAGCAGGCGGAGCAGGGAGGACTTGCCCGCGCCGTTGGCTCCGACGAGACCGATCACGTCGCCGGGCGCGACCACGAGGTCGAGTCCCGCGAAGAGTGTGCGGTCGCCGTGCCCGGCGGCGAGTTCCTTGGCGACGAGAGTGGCAGTCATCAGGCTGACGATCCTAACGAACCGCGGGGGCCGTGCCGCCCGCCGGACCTGGGTGCGACGATGGCCCGTCCGGCCCCCGGCGCGCACGGGGGCGATGCGATGACAGGGGTGAGCACGGTGGCGGACGTGATCGTCGTGGGCGGCGGGGTCAGCGGGCTGACCACGGCGCTGCTGCTGGCCGAGCGCGGTCTGCGGGTGCGGGTCTGGTCCAGGGATCCGGCCTCGGCGACGACCTCGGCCGTGGCCGGTGCGCTCTGGTGGCCGTACCGGATCGAGCCCGCGGCGCTGGTCGGCGCGTGGTCCCTGGAGACCCTCCGCGTGTACGAGGAGCTGGCGGCGGACCCGGCGGAGACGGGCGTACGCATGGTCGCGGGTGTGCACGAGGGGGAGCGTCTCGCCTCGCTGGGGCCGTGGGCCCGCCGGCTGGAGGGTGCGTCCGAGGTGGCCGAGGGCCTGCGGGTGACGCTGCCGCTGATCGACATGCCGGCCCACCTGCGCTGGCTGGAGGGCCGGCTCGGCGCTGCGGGGGGTGTGGTCGAGCGGCGCACGGTGCGCCGCCTCGCCGAGGCGGCGGCCGAGGCGCCGGTGGTGGTCAACTGCACGGGGCTCGGCGCCCGCGAGCTGGTCCCGGATCCCGGGGTGCGGCCGGTCCGTGGCCAGCTCGTCGTGGTGGAGAACCCGGGCGTCGACGAGTGGTTCACCTCGGCGGACCCCGCGTCGGACGCCACGACGTACCTCTTCCCGCAGCCGGGCGGGCTGGTGCTGGGCGGCACGGCGGAGACCGACGACCCGCGGACGGAGCCCGATCCGCGGACGGCCGAGGAGATCGTGGCGCGCTGTGCGCGGGTGCGGCCCGAGATCGCGGGGGCCCGCGTCATCGGCCACCGGGTCGGACTGCGTCCGGCCCGGGACGCCGGGGTGCGCATCGAGGCGGAGGAACTGCCCGGCGGCGGTCTGCTGGTGCACAACTACGGCCACGGCGGCGCCGGGGTGACGGTGGCACGGGGCTGTGCGCGGGCCGCGGCCCAGCTGGTGGGCTGAGCCGCAGCTGCGGTCAGGCCGGGGGCTCGTGCTTGTGCCGCTCGTCCGACGTGACCTCCGCGGGCCCGGGCCCGATCCGGATCTCGAAGTCCCCGTCGTACTTCGCGTGCCCCTGGATGACCGCCGTCTCGACGGCCTCCACGCCGAACTCCCGGCGGACGATCATCGGGTCCTGGCGCAGGTCCCTCATCAGGGCCACGCACATGCCGATCATGACGATGGTGAACGGCGCGGCCACGAGGATGGTCAGGTTCTGCAGGCCGGCCAGCGCGTCGCCCTGACCGTCGCCGATGAGCAGCATGACGGCCGCCACGGCGCCGGTGACGACGCCCCAGAAGATCACGACCCACTTGGCCGGTTCGAGGACGCCCTTCTGGGAGAGCGTGCCCATGACGATCGACGCGGCGTCGGCACCCGAGACGAAGAAGATCCCGACGAGGACCATCACGAGGATGCTCATGAGGGTGGCGACCGGGAACTGCTGCAGGACACCGAAGAGCTGGGCCTCCGGGGTGTCGCCGACGCCCTTGAGCTGCCCCGACTCCTCCAGCCTGATCGCCGAGCCGCCGAAGACGGCGAACCAGACCAGGCTGACGGTGCTGGGGACCAGGATCACGCCGCCGACGAACTGCCGGATGGTCCGGCCGCGGCTGATCCTCGCGATGAACATGCCCACGAAGGGCGTCCAGGAGATCCACCACGCCCAGTAGAAGACCGTCCAGCTGGCGAGCCAGTCGGCCACCGCCCCCTCCCCGGTGGCCTCCGTGCGTCCGGCGAGCTGGGCGAGGTCACCGAAGTACGCGGCGATGGAGGTGGGGAGCAGGTCGAGCACGATGATGGTCGGCCCCGCGATGAAGACGAAGACCACGAGGATCAGGGCGAGCACCATGTTGATGTTGGACAGCCACTGGATGCCCTTCTCGACCCCTGAGACGGCGGAGGCGACGAAGGCGACGGTCAGCACGGCGATGATCCCGACCAGGAGGCCCGTGCCGGTCTTCTCCATCCAGTTGAGCTCCTTGAAACCGCTGCCGATCTGGAGCGCGCCGAGCCCGAGCGAGGCGGCGGAGCCGAAGAGCGTCGCGAAGATGGCGAGGATGTCGATGATCCGGCCGACGGTTCCGTGGGCCCGCTCCTCCCCGATGAGCGGGACGAAGACGGAGCTGATCGTCTGCCGCCGGTGCCGGCGGTAGGCGCTGTACGCGATGGCGAGCCCGACGACTGCGTAGATGGCCCAGGGGTGCAGGGTCCAGTGGAAGAGCGTGGTGGCCATCGCCGTCTGCATCGCCTCGGCGGCGTCCGCGGGGCGGGTGCCGGGCGGCGGATCGACGAAGTGCGCCAGCGGCTCGCTGACGCCGTAGAAC
This sequence comes from Streptomyces sp. NPDC055962, assembly GCF_042270185.1. Lineage (NCBI taxonomy): Bacteria > Bacillati > Actinomycetota > Actinomycetes > Kitasatosporales > Streptomycetaceae > Streptomyces > Streptomyces sp. NPDC055962. The sequence goes on along the minus strand of NZ_JBHJYN010000015.1, from coordinate 90,737 downwards.
ATCAGCCCGATCCCCATGCCGGCGCTGAACATCATCGCGACCCAGGAGACGGTGCGGAACTCCGGTTCCTCGCCCTCCTGCCCGAGCGAGATGGTCCCGTACCGGCTGATCGCCAGCCAGAGGGCGAAGACCACGAAACCCGAGGCCGCCAGCATGAAGGCCCAGCCGCCGTTGTGGATGAGGCCGTTCAGCAGCCTGCTGGAGACGCTCTCCAGCGAATCGGTGGCTGTGGAACCCCAGACCACGAAGGCGACGGTGAGCACCGCCGTGACACCGAAGACCACCCGGTCGGTCGTGGGGCGCCGGCCGTGGTGCGGCTCGGCGGGTAGATCGGCGGTGACGGGGAGATAGTCCCCCCGCCCGCCGGATCCCTGCTCGTCGTGTGACACAGATGGCACCTTTCACGCAGTGCGAAATTTCGCTCTCCGTAGGCAGTACCACACGGAGCGCGCATCTCATGGGACCAACGAGCTGTGCCGCTATGACCACATATGAGGCAATGAGCCGTCTCGGGACGGCCGATCATCCGTCCGACCGGCGGGGGCCGGGCGGCTAGGCTGACGGCGTTCGCGCCGAACCCTGGTCCGTTCGCGCCGAAACCGCCAGTTCCAGCCGTTCCCCGACGGGGTCCGCGTGTACGAGGAGCGACTCTTGCCCGACCCGAACACCGATGCCCAGCGTGACGCCCGCCCCACCCTGGAGGCCGTGGCGGCCCACGCCGGTGTGTCCAGGGCGACGGCCTCCCGTGTCGTCAACGGCGGTGCGGGAGTGCGGCAGCCCCTGGTGGACAAGGTGCGCAAGGCGATCGAGGAGCTCGGCTACATCCCGAACCACGCGGCACGGACCCTGGTCACCCGGCGCAACGGCGCGGTCGCCGTGATCATCGACGAACCCGAGTTCCGGATCTTCTCCGACCCTTTCTTTTCCCGCCAGATCCGCGGGATCAGCCGCGAGCTCAACGCCCACGACGCGCAGCTGGTCCTGCTCCTGGTGGAGGGCAGCGGTGACTTCGACCGGGTCACGCGCTACCTGGCCGGCGGCCATGTGGACGGCGTGCTGGCCTTCTCGCTGCACACGGACGACGAACTGCCCGCGATCATCAGGCGGTTCCGGGTCCCGACGGTCTACGGGGGCCGGCCGGAGCACCCCTCGGCGACAGCCGGGGACGCACCGCAGGTGCCGTACGTCGACTGCGACAACCGGGGCGGCGCCCGCGAAGCCGTACGCCATCTCGTCTCGCTGGGGCGGAGCCGCATCGCGCACATCGCCGGCCCCCGCGACCAGACGTCGGCGCTCGACCGGATCGACGGGTACCGCGACGTGCTCCCGGACGCGGAGGCGGATCTGGTCGTGGAGGGGGACTTCACCGTGGAGGGCGGGGCCCGGGCCATGGCCGCCCTGCTGGACGCCCGTCCCGACCTCGACGCGGTCTTCGTGTCCAACGACATGATGGCGTCGGGCGCGCTGAGGGTGCTGCGCGAGCGCGGCGTGCGGGTTCCGCAGGACGTGGCCGTGGTCGGATTCGACGACATGGTCCCGGTGGCGGAAGCGACCGAACCCGCCCTGACGACGATACGTCAGGACGTGGAGGGCATGGGCCGGCTGATGGTGCGGCTGCTGATGGAACGGCTGGACAGCGGCACGGGTGACTGGCCCGAGTCCGTGATCACCCCGACCGAGCTGATCCGCCGCGCCTCGGCCTGAGGAGCGCGCTCCGGGGCACGGCGAGGCACACGGGGGCCGTGGCATGCCACCGGTCCGCCCGGATCACCCCGCAGCGCCCGGGCTCCCGCCCGGACTCCCCCGGCCCGCCCGCCACTCGGTGCGCGCCACCCTGGCGCGGGGCAGATAGCGCAGCCGCTCCGGGAGCACCGGCACGATCCGGCGCACCACGGCCCCGAAGCACCGCAGGCGCCGCTCCTGCTCCGGGGTCCATGCGAGCCCGATGGCCTCCCGGGCGTCGGGCGGCATCAGCCCGACGGTGAGGAAGCTGCGGAACCGGGCCAGGGGCGGGAGGAGTACCGGCCAGAGCGCCCTCAGGAGCATGCGCAGGAGGAGGGGCCCCCGGTCCGGCGGGGGCACGGAGGCGTCCGCGGCCACCAGTTCCCGTACGACGACGGTCGCCTCCACCTCTTCGGCGAGCATCCTCCGGTAGTAGGGCCAGAACTCCTCGATCGTCCGGGGCATGTCCCGGTCGTGGATGCCCAGGATCCGGCCGACCTGGAGCCACTCCCGGTACAGGGCGCGCTCCTGGGCTTCGGTCAGGGGGCGGACGAGGTAGCGCGACGCGTGCTGGTAGACGGGGAAGCCGGTGGCGTGCACCCATGCGTAGTTCGCGGGCGTGAGCGCGTGGTAGGGGCGGCCCCTGGTGTCGGTGCCCTGGATGGCGCGGTGCAGCTTCCTGAGCCTGCGGCCCTCCTGGGCCGCGGCCTCTCCCCCGTACACCCAGAGCTGAAGCGAGCTCAGGGAGCGCTCACCGCGTCCCCAGGGGTCCGTGCGGAAGACCGAGTGCTCGTCGACTCCGGCGCCGACGGCCGGGTGGGCGACCTGGAGGGTGAGCGCGGCAGGGAGCATCAGCAGCCCGCGGATGTCACCGGCGAGGCTCCACAGGACGCCGCCCGGAGGGGGCGGTGAGGGCTCTCCTGCGCTGGTCATACGGGTGCTCCCAGGATCGGCGTGGGCCGGGACCCTGCGGGGCCCGTCCGTGTTCCAGTATGCGATCACCCCGGTGACGGCTTCACCTCCCGGTGCGGCCGGGCGCGGGCCGGAGGGACCCGGGGTCACACCTCGTCGCCGTGGGTGAGGCGACCGTCGGTGACCCGCCAGTAGTGCCGGTGATCGGTCAGCCGCCATGTCTCGTCGGCGACGGCCGCCCGCGCGATCCACTCGTGGAGCTGCGGGAGGGCCTGCTCGCGCAGGACAGCGCGGATCGCGGCGCGTTCGGTGGCGTCGACCGGGTGGATGTCCACCTGGACGCCGACCGAGTCCGGGTGGACGCCTCGGCCGTAGGTGCGGGGGTACGGAGCGGTCCACGCGACTCCGAGGCGGATGGTCCCGCTGCCGTGCCCGGTGAGGAAACACAGGTCCGTGACGTGCGCCGCGTACGGACCGAGGCATTCGCTGATGTCGGTGCTGGTCAGGGGCCAGGCCCGGTGCCGGGACAGCCTTCGATTGCGTGCGGGCACGACAGGAAGGATGGCAGAGGGCCGCGGCCGCGCGCACCCGCGCATCCCTCCCCCGAATCTGCGTCAGCACGGTTGACGCACCTCGTGAAACAAGTCGATAGTATTTGTAACTTTGACTCTCATGGAGAGAGGGCCTTCATATGCCCGGCGCAGCAGGGGAGTTGAGCTCTGGGGCGCCGGCCAGGTCCTTGTCGGAAGCGGCGGTGCCCGCCGTACCGGCCTCACCGTGAGCTCCGTACGGCGCCTGCCCGCTCCCACCACAGAGGAGGTCGCACACCATGGGCCGCTACAGCCGACTGCGTGAGATCCGCCGGATGGATCCCGCCCGCGACTGCGCCGAGATACTCCGGCTGATGTCGCAGTACGAGTTCCCCTGGGACTACCGGCAGGGCGTCGGCGTCGCGTTCCTGCGCGACTACGGCGTGCCGCGGATCTCCGTACTGCTGGACCGGACCCAGGAGTTCGAGCGCAACGGCCAGAAGCGCTACGACGACACCGTCCTGTTCGGATACGAGATGGCTGCCGAGGGGTTCGACTCGGAGCGGGCGCTCGCCGCGGCCCGTCATCTCAACCGGATCCACGGGAAGTACCGCATACCCAACGAGGACTACCTCTACGTACTGGCCACGACGGTCGTCGGCCCCAAACGGTGGATCGACCGCTTCGGGTGGCGGCCCCTCTGCGCCCAGGAGACGGCGGCGCTGGCGGAGGTGGGGCGGCGGATGGCCGCCATGATGGGCATCGAGGGCGCCCCCGCCACCTACGAGGACTTCGAGAAGCTGCTCGACTCCTACGAGGCCCGGATGTTCGCGTACGACCCGGCGAACCACCGTGTCGCCAACGCCACCTTCCGTGTCATGGCCGCGTGGTACCCGGCCCCGCTGCGCCCGCTGGTCGCCAGGCTCTCCCTCGCCCTGCTGGACGAGCCCTTGCTGCGGGCGCTGGGATTCCCGGCGCAGCCCCGGTGGGTGCGCGCGACCGCCGTCCGCGCGGTGCGTGCCCGCTCGCGCGGCGTACGCCTGCTGCCGGCCCGGCCCCGGTGGCTGCCCTCCCGGCCCCGGCCGCGCAGTTACCCCTTCGGATACCGCCTCGACGATCTCGGCCCGCACTGGGCGCAGAGCCGTCCGCTGGAGCCCCTTCCCCTGCCCCTGGAGATGCCATGACGACCCGCACCGACCGCCCGGAGCACAGCCTCGACGACATCCGCGCCACGGTGGCACGGGCCAGGAGCGCCGGCCTGCGCTGGGCCGCGCTCGGGGCGCGCGAGCGGCGTGCCGCTCTGCTGCGGTGGAAGCGTGAACTGGCGCGCCGTACGGACGAGTTCGCGGAGGTGATCGCGGCCGAGACGGGGAAGCCGGTCCACGACGCCCGCTCCGAGGTCCTGCTGACCCTGGTCCATCTGGACTGGGCGGCGCGCAACGCCCACCGCGTGCTGGGCCGGCGACGGGTGCGCTCCGGTCTGCTGTCGGTCCACCAGCGGGCCCTGCTGGCCTACCGTCCCCTCGGGGTGATCGGCGTCATCGGTCCGTGGAACTATCCGCTCTACACCCCGATGGGCTCGATCGGCTACGCCCTCGCGGCGGGCAACGCCGTGGTGTTCAAGCCGTCCGAACTCACCCCGGACGTGGGGGTCCTGCTGGCCCGGAGCTTCGGGGAGGCCGTCCCGGACCACGCGGACCTGCTGCGGACGGTCACCGGGCCGGGGTCCACCGGCGCCGCCCTGGCCGGTGCGCACGGGCCGTCCGGCGTGGACAAGGTCGCCTTCACCGGTTCCCCCGGCACAGCCCGCAAGGTCGCGGCGGCCTGCGCGGCCACGCTCACCCCGCTGCTCGCGGAGTGCGGCGGCAAGGACGCGGTGCTGGTCTCGGCGGACGCCGACCTCGACGCGGCGGCCGACGCGATCGTGTGGGGAGCGATGAGCAACGCCGGCCAGACCTGTGCGGGCGTGGAGCGGGTGTACGCCGAGGCCTCGGTGCACGAGGCCCTGTGCGCGCGCATCGTGAGCCGTGCGCGGGCGCTGACGCCCGGTGACACGTACGGCGCGCTCACCCTTCCGTCCCAGCTCGCCGTGGTGGAACGCCATGTGAAGCAGGCGCTGGTGGACGGCGCCAGTCCCGAACTGGGCGGCCCCGACTCCCTGCGGGACCGGGTGGCCGGACCGGTGGTGCTGTCGGGCGTCCCGGAGGACTCGCCCGCGATGACGGAGGAGACGTTCGGCCCGGTCGTCGTGGTGAACCCGGTGCGGGACATGCACGAGGCCGTGGAACGTGCCAACGCGTCCGCCTACTCGCTGGGCGCCGCCGTGTTCACCCGTTCGGCGGCGGCCGGGCTCGCGCTGGCCGAACGCCTCGGCTCCGGGGCGGTGTCGGTGAACTCGGTGCTCGGCTTCGCCGCGATCCCCTCCCTGCCCTTCGGCGGCGCCGGTGAGTCGGGGTACGGGCGGATCCACGGCGAGGAGGGGCTGCGCGCCTTCGCGGCTCCCCGCTCCGTCACCGTACGGCGCTTCGCACCGGTGGTGGACCTGACGTCGTTCGCCACGCCCCGGGAGAAGGCCGCCCGGGCGGTCGAGCTGGGCAGGAAGCTGCACGCCCGGTACTGAGGACCGTCACCCGGCACTGAGGAGCGGCGCCAGGTAGCGGCGGGCGAAATCGCCCACCTGCTCGTCGTCGTCCAGCTCGAAGGAGCTCACCGGATTGAGGAGGAAGGAGACGGTGATCCGCACCATCAGTTCGGCGACCGGTGTCGGATCCGTCTCCCGGCGCCCTTCGGCGCGCTGGGCGCGCCGGAGCCGGTCCGACAGGTACTCCCGCATGGCGAGGAAGGCGGGTCCGCTCTCCAGCGTGAGGAAGGGGAGCATGATCTCCGGTTCCAGCCTCAGCAGTCCGCCGACCAGCGGGTGTTCACGGATGTGCTTGAGGACGGCGACGAAGCCGGCGACGAGCCGGTCCTCCATGGTGGGCAGGGCGGCGACCGCCTCGTCCACATCGACGACGAAGCGGCGGTACTCACGCAGCAGGCAGGCGGAGACCAGGCTGTCCTTGTTGCCGATCCGCCGGTACACCGTGACCCGGGAGACCTTGGCGCGCTTGGCCACGTCGTCGACGGTCGAGCGGCGCAGCCCGAAGGTCATGAACTGCTCACGCGCCGCGTCCAGGATCTGCTCGCTCAGCGCGTCGTAGGCCGGCGTCTCGACGAGCGCCCTGGCCAGCAGTGCCTCGTTGGTACCCGGTGCCGCCATGAGCCCTCCTCGTTCGACGTGCTCGTCCCACCCTACCGACACTGCAACAGTGTCACCCCATATGTCTCTCTGTAGCTCCCTCTCCGCACACCTTTCCGGAGGTACCCCTTGTCGACCACCCACGCCCTCCCCCGGTCCCTCTCCGCGGAGCAGCGGGACTTCGTCACAGCCCTGCGGGACTTCGCCCGGCGCGAGTGCGGGACGCGTGAGCAGCGCGACGCGCTGGCGGCGGAGGCGGGGGGTCCGCACGCCCCGTCGCTCTACGCCCGGCTGGCCGGGCTCGGCTGGCTCGGGGTGTGTCTGCCCGAGGCCTACGGCGGCGCGGGCGGCGGGATGACGGATGCCTGCCTGTTCCTGCGGGAGACCTCTCGCGGCCTCGTGCCCGCGGGCGGGTTCATCACCTCGGTGATCACGGCGAAGGCGTACGAGCGGTTCGGCGACGAGGCACAGTGCAAGGCGGCCATAGGTGGCGCGGTGGCCGGACAGGTGCTGTCCATCGCGATGTCGGAGCCGGAAGCCGGATCGGACGTGGCGGCGCTGCGGTGCAGGGCCGAACGCACGCCGGACGGCGGCTGGCTGGTCGACGGTCACAAGACGTGGATCTCGAACGCGCACCTGGCCGAGCACATCCTGCTGGTGGCCAGGACCGACGCGGGCGGGGCGAAGCACGACGGCCTGACCATGTTCCATGTCCCGGCCCGCACGCCGGGGATCGACATCCGGCAGATCGAGACCATGGGCGGACGCGAGGTCAACGACGTCTTCCTCACCGATGTCCGGCTGCCCGCCGACGCCGTGGTCGGCACGGCCGGCCACGCGTGGTCCCAGCTGATGGCCGGCCTCAACGCCGAACGGCTCTTCCTGGCGGCGAACATGCTGGGCCTGGCGGAGCGGATCCTCGACGACACGCTCGCCTACGTCCGGCAGCGCGAGCAGTTCGGCCGCCCGGTCGGCTCGTTCCAGGCGCTGCGGCACCGGCTGGCCGACCTGGCGACGGAGATCGAGTGCGCGCGGCTGCTCGTCTTCGACGTGGCGGCGGCCTGCGACGCCGAGCCGGAGGAGCTGTTCCCGCGCGAGGCGTCGATGGCGAAGCTCAAGGCCACCGAGACGGCCAGGCACGCGGCGCTGGAGGGCATGCAGATGATGGGCGGCTACGGCTACGCGACCGAGTACGACATGGAGCGCCATCTGCGGGCGGCGGTCGTGTCCACGGTGTACGGCGGCACGAGCGAGATCCAGCGCGACATCATCGGCAGGAGCTACGGCCTCTGAGGGCGCCCCGGGCTCCCCGTCATCCGTGGTCGTACACCGTCACATCGATGCCCCGGCCCACCAGCCGCTCGGTGATGAGGGGTTCGGCCCTGGACCATGCGGCGCGGTGGCGTCCCCCCGTACCCAGGTGATCCCCGGCATGTCCCCACCGTACGGACCGCCGCCGACATCGGGACGCGCACGGGTCACGCGGTCGTTGCTCTGGCAGGATCGGGGCATGGAACGGGTGCTGGGAATCGGCGGGTACTTCATGCGGGCTTCCGAACCGGCGGCCCTGAGCGCCTGGTATCGCGACTGCCTCGGCCTGGACACGGACGAGCACGGTCTGTGGCTCCAGGAGGCCGGGCCGACGGTGATGGCGACGTTCGAGTCCGACACCGGGTACTTCGGTTCACGGGCCCAGCGGACCATGCTCAACTTCCGGGTCCGCGACCTGGATGCAATGCTCGCGCAGCTGCGTGCCCGGGGAGCGGACGTGGCGGAGGAGACACAGGACCTGGAGGGCGTGGGCCGCTTCGGCTGGGTGACCGATCCCGAGGGCAACCGGGTCGAGCTCTGGCAGCAGGCCTGACCCGGCCCGTTAGGACGGTGGACCCGCCCCGCCCCCGCCCCGTGCGGACGGTGGACCCGCCGGGGCGCCTGGGCGACGGCCTCCCGGCGGCGGCCCGTGGCTCAGCCCTCCTCCCGTGCGTACAACGCGTCGAGCGCGTCCGCGTACTGCTCGCGGACGACCCGGCGGCGGAGCTTCAGGGACGGCGTGAGCTCGCCGGTCTCCGGACCCCACTCCCGCGTCAGCAGCCGGTAGCGCTTGATCTGTTCGGTGCGGTTCAGACGGGCGTTGGCGGCCTCGACGGCCCGCGCGATCTCCTCGTGGACCTCGGGGTGGGTGAGAGGGTCCCCCTCGATGCCATGGGCCGCCGCCCAGGCCGGGGCCATCTCGGAGTCGAGGACCAGCAGTGCCACCAGATAGGAGCGGCCGTCGCCGTGGACGAGGGCCTGGCCGATCAGCGGGTGTTCCTTGAGCGTGTTCTCGACGAGCGCCGGGGAGACGTTCTTCCCGGTCGAGGTGATGATCATCTCCTTCTTGCGGTCGGTGAGCCAGAGGTAGCCGTCCTCGTCGATCCGTCCGATGTCACCGGTCGGGAACCAGCCGTCCTCGTCGAGCGCCCCGTCCACGGTGCCGTCGGCGCGCAGGTAGCCGGCGAACACCGTCCCGCCGCGGACCAGGATCTCGCCGTCGTCGGCGATGCGGAGCTCCAGACCCTCCAACGGGCGCCCCACCGAACCGAGGCGGAACGCCGAGGGGCTGTTGGTGGTGAACACACCGACGGTCTCGGTGAGTCCCCAGGCGTCCATGACGACGATCCCGAAGCCCGCCCAGAAGCGCACCACGTCCAGCGGCATCGGCGCGGAGGCGCTGGCCGTCCACACCAGCCGTTCGAAGCCCGCCAGCGACAGCACCGGGGCCAGCACGGTCTCCCTGGCCTCCTGGTACGAGGCCTCCAGTTCGGCGGACGGCTGCTCGCCCCGCTCCCGGCAGGCCACATGCTCACGGGCCGTCGCGTTCGCCGCCTCGACGGCGGCCCGCTGTTCCTCCGGCAGCCCGGCCAGAGCAGCCCGTACGGACGCGGCGAGCTTCTCCCACACCCGCGGCACCCCGAAGAACTGGGCGGGGTGCAGGGCGCGCGCCGTGACCGCGACGGCCGCGGCGTCCGCGCAGAGGTGGACGTGCGAGGCCCGGAAGACCGGCAGGTAGATGCCCAGCATCCGTTCCGCGATGTGCGCGAAGGGGAGGTAGCAGATGTGCTCCACGTGGTCGGGGAGCTCCACCACCCGGTCCAGTGCGAGGGCGTTGGACACGACGCTGCGGTGGGTGATCGGGACGGCCTTCGGGTCGCCCGTGGTGCCCGAGGTGTAGACGACCGTCAGCGGGTCCTGGGCGCGGATCTCCCGCCAGCCCTTGTCGAACGCCTCGTCGCTCCGCAGCCGCTCCCCCGTCGCGCGCAGCGTGTCCCAGGACCTGTGGGGCCCCGCCTCCGGCGGCTCCACGACCACGAGCGCCTCCAGCGGTACGGCCGCGTCCGCCAGCAGGGGCTCCCAGCGCTCCAGCTCGCCCGCGCCCTCGACGACCGCGAACCGGGCACGGCTGTGGCGCGCGATGTGGGCGATCTGGCCGGGCGCAGCGGTCCCGTACACCGAGACGGGTACGGCCCCGAGGTGGGTGAGGGCCAGGTCGCTGAGCCAGTGTTCGGGGCGGTTGCCCATCATCATCAGGACCTGTTCGCCGCGTTCCACCCCGAGGGCGCCGTAGGCGGCGGCGAGCACGGCCGTCTCGTGGCGCACCTCGCGCCAGGTGAGGGGCGTCCCTCCTCCGCCGGCCGAGGCCCAGGAGAGGGCGGGAAGATCCCCGTGGTCCTCGGCATTGCGCAGCAGCAGGGCAGGGAGTGTGAGTTGATCGGGTCCGGTGGGAAGTCGCAGGATCGTGGTCACGGCCGCCTCCTGTCCGTTCGGCCGGACCGTGCGGTCCGTACCGGTGGTGGGACTGCGCTTCGATGCTGCCGGACACTTTCACAACAGTGGTGAGACAGCAATACTGTTGCACCTGATCGGTACACAGGCCCAGCACGGGCCCGAGCCCCGCACGGGCCCAGCGACGAGGAGTGGACATGGCGACCGGGACCGAGGAACCGACGCTGACCGTCGACGAACTGGCGGCACGCGCGGGGGTCACCGTGCGCACCGTGCGCTTCTACAGCACCAGAGGCCTGCTGCCGCCTCCGGTGATCGGACCCAGGAGGGTCGGACACTACGGACACGACCATCTCTCCCGGCTGGCCCTCATCGAGGAGCTCCAGCACCAGGGCATGACGCTGGCCGCGATCGAGCGCTACCTCCAGCAGCTGCCGCCCGATCTGAGCGCGCAGGACCTGGCGATCCACCGCGCCCTGGTGGCGTCCTGGGCCCCGGACTCCGCCGAGGACATGGAGCGCGCCGAGCTGGAGCGGCGCGCGGGCCGGCCCCTCAGTGATCAGGACGTCGACCGGCTCGCGGCCATGGGCGTGCTGGAGCGCCCCGGGGCGCCCGGAAGCCCCTTCCTGGTGGATCCGGGGCTGCTGCGGCTGGGGGTGGAGCTCCTGGAGGTGCCCATCGCGCACGAGACGATCCTGGCCGCTCGCACGGTCCTGCTGGAGCACACCCGCTCGGCCGCCCACGAACTGACCCGGCTGTTCCGGGACGAGGTGTGGAACCCCTACCGGGAGCGGGAGTCGGACCCGGAACACGTGAAGGCGATGAAGTCGCTCTCCGCCCATATGCAGCCGATGGTGCTCCAGGCGCTGCTCACGGCCTTCCAGCGGTCGCTGAAGGAGGAGCTGCGGGCCGCGTTCACCGCCGGTGATCGGGAGTGAACACGGCCCGCGGGGGCGCCGTCAGTCGTGGAAGGTCTCGCCCTTCTCCGCCTTCTCCAGCAGGAGCGCGGACGGCAGGAAGCGGTCGCCGTAGCGCTCCGCCAGCTGCCGGGCGCGCGCCACGAAGCCGGGCAGGCCGCCTTCGTACCCGTTGATGTACTGGAGCACGCCGCCGGTCCATGCGGGGAAGCCGATGCCCATGATGGAGCCGATGTTGGCGTCGGCGACGGTCATGAGGACGTTCTCCTCCAGGCAGCGGACGCTGTCCAGCGCCTCGGAGAAGAGCATCCGCTCCTTCATGTCCTCGAACGGGATCTCGGTCCCCGGCTTCGTGAAGTGCTCGCGGAGCCCGGGCCACAGGAGGCCCCTGCCGCCGTCCTCGCCGTACTCGTAGAAGCCCGCTCCCCCGCTGCGACCGGGCCGCCCGAACTCGTCGACCATCCGGTCGATGACCGCGTCCGCGGGGTGCGTGGCCCAGGTGCCGCCCGCCTCTTCGACGGCGCGCCGGGTCTCGTTGCGGATCTTGCGCGGCAGGGTGAGCGTCAGCTCGTCCATGAGGGAGAGCACCTTGGCCGGGTAGCCGGCCTGCGCCGCCGCCTGCTCGACCGACGCGGGCTCGACGCCCTCGCCGACCATCGCGACGCCCTCGTTGATGAAGTGGCCGATGACGCGCGAGGTGAAGAAGCCGCGCGAGTCGTTGACGACGATCGGGGTCTTCTTGATCCGGCGCACCAGGTCGAAGGCGCGGGCGAGGGCCTCGTCCCCGGTCTTCTCGCCCTTGATGATCTCGACGAGCGGCATCTTGTCCACGGGCGAGAAGAAGTGCAGCCCGATGAAGTCCACCGGACGCTCGACGCCCTCGGCGAGCACGGTGATCGGCAGCGTCGAGGTGTTGGAGCAGAGCAGCGCGTCGGGCTCGATGACGCCCTGGATCTCCTGGAACACCTTGTGCTTCAGTGCGGTGTCCTCGAAGACCGCCTCGATCACGGCGTCGCAGCCGGCGAGGTCGGCCGGGTCGCCGGTCGGGGTGATGCGGGCGAGCAGCTCGTCGCGCTTCGCCTCGGTCGTACGGCCCCGGGAGAGCGCCTTGGCGAGGAGCTTCTCGCTGTACGCCTTGCCCTTGGCCGCCGCCTCCGCGGAGACGTCCTTCAGGACGACGTCGATGCCGGCGCGGGCGCAGGAGTAGGCGATGCCGGCGCCCATCATCCCGGCGCCGAGGACCGCCACCTTGCGGACCTGGCGCTCCTCGACGCCGTCCGGGCGGCTGGCGCCGGAGTTGACGGCCTGGAGGTCGAAGAAGAACGCCTGGATCATGTTCTTCGCGACCTGGCCGGTGACCAGCTCGGTGAAGTAGCGCGCCTCGATGGTCTGGGCGCTCTCGAAGTCGACCTGCGCGCCCTCGACCGCCGCGGCCATGATGTTGCGGGGCGCGGGCATGGGCGCGCCCGCGAGCTGCTTCTTCAGGTTGGCCGGGAAGGCCGGCAGGTTGGCCGCGAACTTCGGGTGGGACGGGGTGCCGCCGGGGATCCGGTAGCCCTTGACGTCCCAGGGCTGCTGCGACTCGGGGTGGGCGTCGATGAAGGCGCGGGCCTTGTCGAGCATCTCCTCGCGGGACGCCGCGACCTCGTGGATCAGCCCGTTCTCCAGTGCCCGTTGCGGGGTGTACTGGGTTCCCTGGAGGAGGACCTTGAGGAGGGCGTCGGCGATGCCCATGAGCCGTACGGTGCGGGTGACCCCGCCTCCCGCCGGGAGCAGGCCGAGGGTCACCTCGGGCAGGCCGATCCGGGTCGCCGGGTTGTCCAGGGCGACGCGGTGATGGGCGGCCAGCGCGATCTCGTAGCCGCCGCCGAGGGCGGCGCCGTTGATGGCGGCGACGACCGGCTTGCCGAGCGTCTCGATGCGGCGCAGCGACCGCTTGATCGAGGTCCCGGCGTCGAAGGCGTCCTGGGCGTTGTCCGGGCCGATCCGGATCATGTCCTTGAGGTCTCCGCCGGCGAAGAAGGTCTTCTTGGCGGAGGTGTAGACGATGCCCCGGATGGAGTCCTTCTCGGCCTCCGCGCGGTCCGCGACGGCCGCGATGGAGTCGCGGAAGGCCTGGTTCATCGTGTTGGCGGACTGGTCGGGGTCGTCGAGGACGAGGGTGACGACGCCGGTCTCGTCCTGTTCCCAGCGAATGGTCGTGCGCTCGGTCATTGCTTGTCTTCTCCGTGAGGGGTCTGGGGACGGGACGGTCAGAGACGCTCGATGACGGTGGCGACGCCCATGCCGCCGCCGACGCAGAGGGTGGCGAGGCCGTAGCGCTTGTCCTGGCGCTCCAGCTCGTCGACGAGGGTGCCGAGGATCATCGCCCCGGTCGCGCCGAGGGGATGCCCGAGCGCGATGGCGCCGCCGTTGACATTGACCTTGTCGAGGCTCAGGCCCATGTCCTTGACGAAGCGCAGGACGACCCCGGCGAAGGCCTCGTTGATCTCGACCAGGTCGATGTCGTCGATGGTGAGCCCGGCCTTGGCCAGCGCCTTGCGGGTGGCGGGGGCGGGGCCGGTGAGCATGATGGTCGGCTCGGATCCGGAGACGGCGGCGGAGACGATCCGGGCGCGCGGGGTGAGGCCGTAGCGCTCGCCGGTCTCCTTGGACCCGATCGCGACGAGGGCGGCGCCGTCGACGATCCCGGAGGAGTTGCCCGCGTGGTGGACGTGGTCGATCTTCTCGACCCAGTGGTACTTCTGGAGGGCCACGGCGTCGAAGCCGCCCATCTCACCGATCGCGGCGAAGGAGGGCTTCAGGGAGGCGAGGGAGTCGGCGGTGGTGCCGGGGCGCATGTGCTCGTCGTGGTCGAGGACGAGCAGGCCGTTGCGGTCCCTGACGGGGACGACCGACCGCGCGAAGCGCTCCTCCTTCCAGGCGATGGCCGCGCGCTCCTGGGACAGCGCGGCGTACTCGTCGACGTCCCGGCGCGAGAAGCCCTCGATGGTGGCGATGAGGTCGGCACCGATCCCCTGCGGGGCGAAACCGGTCTCGAAGCTGGTCATCGGGTCCATGGCCCAGGCACCGCCGTCGGAGCCCATCGGCACGCGGGACATGGACTCGACGCCGCCCGCGAGGACGAGGTCCTCCCAGCCCGAACGGACCTTCGCGGCGGCCAGGTTGACGGCTTCGAGGCCCGAGGCGCAGAAGCGGTTCTCCTGAACGCCGGCGACGGAGTCCGGGAGCCCGGCCGCGATCGCGGCGATCCGGGCGATGTCGGAGCCCTGGTCGCCGAGCGGGCTGACCACGCCGAGGACGATGTCGTCGATGGCCGCCGGGTCGAGGCCGGGGAAGCGGCTGCGGATCTCGTGGATGAGGCCGACGACGAGGTCGATCGGCTTGGTGCCGTGCAGGGCGCCGTTGGCCTTGCCGCGGCCGCGCGGGGTGCGGATCGCGTCGTAGACGAATGCTTCGGTACTCAAGGCAGCTGCCTTTCGGGGTCGGTGCTGGGCAGGGAGGTCAGGCGAGCAGGGAGCGGCCGATGATCTCCTTCATGATCTCGGTCGTCCCGCCGTAGATGGTCTGGATGCGGCCGTCGGTGAAGGCCTTGGCGACCCGGTACTCCGTCATGTAGCCGTATCCGCCGTGGAGCTGGAGGCAGCGGTCGGCGACCCGCTTCTGCAGCTCGGTGGCCCACCACTTGGCCATGGAGGCGTGGACCGCATCGAGCGTCCCCTCGGAGTGGTCGACGATGCAGCGGTCGAGGAAGGCCCGGGTGACGGCGCACTCGGTGGCCATCTCGGCGATCTCGAAGCGGATGTGCTGGAGCTTGGAGAGCGGTCGCCCGAAGGCCTCGCGCTCCTTGACGTACGCGGTGGTGATCTCCAGGAGGTGTTCGGCGGCGGCGATCCCGGCGACCGCTATGCCCATCCGTTCCTGGGCCAGGTTGGTCATGAGGTGGATGAAGGCCCCGTCGAGCTCGCCGAGGAGGTTCTCCTTGGGGACGCGTACGTCGTCGAAGAACAGCTCGGCGGTGTCCTGGGACTTCTGCCCGATCTTGTCGAGGTTGCGGCCCCGCTCGAAGCCCTCGGCACCGCGCTCGACGACGAGCAGCGAGAGGCCCTTCGCCCCGCCCTCGGGGGAGGTCTTGGCGACGACGATCACCAGGTCGGCGAGGATGCCGTTGGAGATGAACGTCTTGGAGCCGTTGAGGAGCCAGTGGTCGCCCTTGTCCTCGGCGGCGGTCCGGATGCCCTGGAGGTCGGAGCCGGCCCCGGGCTCCGTCATGGCGATGGCGGTGATGGTCTCACCGCTGCAGAAGCCGGGCAGCCACCGCCGCTTCTGCTCCTCGGTGGCCAGGCCGGTGAGGTAGGGGCCGATGATGTCGTTGTGCAGACCGAGCGCCAGCCCGGAGACACCGGCCCGGGTGAACTCCTCGGCCAGAACGGCGCTGTAGCGGAAGTCGGCGTTGCCCCCGCCGCCGTACTCCTCGGGGACGGCGAGGCCGAGCAGCCCCTGCCGGCCGGCCGCGCGCCAGGCCTCCCGGGAGACGATGCCGTCCTTCTCCCACTGCTCGTAGTGCGGGAGGACCTCCTTGGACAGGAAGGTGCGGACGGTCTCGCGGAACGCCTCGTGCTCTTCGGTGAAGATCTGCCGCTGCACTTCAAGCCCCCTGGAGCCAGTTCTTGACGGTGGAGATCAGCCGCGCCGGCTCCGGACCGACGGGCGTGACGTTGAGCATGGTGACCCCGGCCTCACGGAAGGCGTCGAGGCGGTCGCGCACGTACCCCTCGGGGCCGCAGAGCGTCATGAGCTCGCAGAACTCGTCCGGTACGGCGGCCTCCGCCTCCCTCTTCTTCCCGGAGAGGTAGAGCTCCTGGATGGTGGCGGCCTCCTTCTCGTAGCCGTAGGCGACGGCGAGGTCGTTGTAGAAGTTCTTGCCGGGCGCGCCCATGCCGCCGACGTACAAAGCGATCTGCGGGCGGGCCAGGTCCCGGACGGCGGCCGCGTCGTCGCCGATGGCCAGCAGGCCGCCCGCGACGGTCTGCAGGGGGCCGAGGGCCGGGTCGCGCCTCGATGCACCCTCCGCCAGGGCGGTGCCCCAGACCTGCTGGGCCTTCTCGGGGATGTAGAGGGTGGGGAGCCAGCCGTCGGCGATCTCGGCGGTCAGCCGGACGTTGGCGGGGCCGAGGGACGCGACGTAGAGAGGGATGGTGTCGCGGACCGGCCGGGTGAGGATCTTCAGCGGCTTGCCGAGCTTGCCGCCCTTCTCCTTCGGCAGCGGCATGTCGGTGATGCCGTGGTGGTCGATGACCTCGCGGCGCCAGATCCGGCGGCAGAGCTCGACGGTCTCGCGGGTCCGCCCGAGGGGCTTGTCGTACGGCCTGCCGTGCCACCCCTCCACGACCTGCGGGCCGGACGCGCCGAGCCCGAGGAGCGCCCTGCCGCCCGACACGGCGTCGAGCCCGGCCCCGGTCTGGGCGATGAGGGCGGGGGTGCGGGAATAGACGTTGAGGATCGCGGCGCCGATCTTCATGCGCTCGGTGCGTGCGGCGAGGTATCCCATGAGGGTCGGCGAGTCGAAGCCGTACGCCTCGGCGACCCAGACGGCGTCGAGCCCGGCGGACTCGAGCGCGGCGACCTCGTCGCAGGCGGCGCGCGGGTCGCCCGCGTAGTTCAGCGGCAGGGAGAGTTCCATCAGCCGGTCGTTTCCTTCCCGGTGGTCAGCAGGCCCGGCAGGTCCCAGTCGGCCGCGACGGACTCGGTGTCCGCGCCGGGCAGCGCGGGGGCGGTGCGCACGGAGACGGGCGTCGCGGAGAAGCGGGGCGCGGGGGCGGGCTGGGTGAGTCCGCCGTGCTCCACATAGGTGGAGCGGGCGGCGAGGTGGGGGTGGCGGGGTGCCTCGCGGAGCGAGAGGACGGGCGCCACGCAGGCGTCCGTCCCCTCGAAGATCTCGGTCCACTCGGCGCGTGTACGGGTGCTGAAACGATCGGCGACGTGGGCGCGCAGCTCCTCCCAGCGACCGAAGTCGTTGCGGTCGGGAGCCTCGCTCCCGAGGCCGAGGAGCTCGGCGAACTCCTCGTAGAAGCGCGGCTCGAGAGCCCCGACCGCCATGTACAGGCCGTCGGAGGTCTCGTAGGAGCCGTAGAAGGGGCAACCGCCGTCGAGGAGGTTGGCGCCGCGCCGGTCCTGCCAGCTGCCGGCCGCCAGCATGCCGTGGATCATCGAGGCGAGGTGGGCGGCGCCGTCGACGATGGCCGCGTCGACGACCTGTCCGCCACCGCCCGGTGTACGGGCGTGCTGGAGGGCGGCGAGCACGCCGACGACGAGGTAGAGCGAGCCGCCCGCGTAGTCGCCGACCAGATTTGCGGGGACCGTGGGCGGTTCGCCGGACCTGCCGATCATGGACAGGGTGCCGGAGAGGGCGATGTAGCCGATGTCGTGTCCCGCCCGGTCGGCCAGCGGCCCGTCCTGCCCCCAGCCGGTCATCCGCCCGTAGACGAGCCGCGGATTGCGCTCCAGGCAGGCGTCGGGGCCCACGCCGAGGCGTTCGGCGACACCCGGCCGGTACCCCTCGATGAGCACGTCGGCGCGCTCGACGAGGTCGAGGACCTGCGCGGCCCCGTCCTCGGCCTTGAGGTCGACGAGGACCGATCTCTTGTTGCGGTTGGTGAGGTCGAAGGCCGGTTCGATCCCGAGCGCCGAGCCCCCGGGCCGGTCGACGCGCACCACGTCGGCGCCGAGATCGGCGAGGAGCATCGCGGCGAACGGCCCCGGGCCGATGCCCGCCAGTTCGACGACGCGCACCCCGGTCAGCGGGCCCTGTTGCCCGTGCCCTGTCGTTGCCATCAAGCCCCCAGCGGTGTGACACAACTGATGTAACATCGATGATGCTAAGAACGGACCACGCTCCGCACAACCCTTTTGGCCGAGCAAGCGCTTAGTTCTTTCCCCCGGATCCTCTCGCACCGGGGCCCGCCCGGCCGCGCGGCACCACGAAGGCCTCCGCTACCCTCTGCCTCCCAGGCCGGCGCCGACGTCCACGGAGGCACTCATGAACAGGCAGAACGGGCCAGAACGCCCTTACGACGTCGTCCTTTTCGGAGCCACCGGCTTCGTCGGGGCGCTCACGGCCGACTATCTGGCCGCACACGCGCCGGAAGGCTGCCGATGGGCCCTGGCCGGGCGGAGCCGCGGCAAGCTGGAACAGCTGCGCGAGCAGATCGCGGCGCGGCACCCGCACTGCGCGGACCTGCCCCTGCTGACGGCCGACGCCGACGACACCGGCGCCCTGCGCGCACTCGCCGAGTCCTCGCACGTGGTGGCGTCGACCGTCGGGCCGTACGTCCGGTACGGCGAGAAGCTGGTCGCCGCCTGCGCGGAGGCGGGGACCGACTACACCGACCTCACGGGCGAGGCGGAGTTCGTCGACCGGATGTACCTGGAGCACGACGGCCGGGCCCGGGAGACGGGAGCGCGGCTCGTGCACGCGTGCGGCTTCGACTCCGTACCGCACGACCTCGGCGCCTGGTTCACCGTGCAGCAGCTCCCGGAGGGCGTCCCGCTGACCGTCGACGGCTACGTCCGCGCCGACGCCGTCTTCTCCGGCGGCACGTTCGCCTCGGCCCTCACCGCGATGGGCCGCGGCCCGCAGATGGTGCGCGCCGCGAAGGAGCGCCGGCTGCACGAGCCGCGCCTCGTCGGGCGCCGGGCCCGCGCACCGCAGGGGGCACCGCACTTCAGCCCGGACATCGGGACCTGGGCACTGCCGTTGCCGACCCTGGATCCACGCGTCGTGGAGCGGTCGGCGCGGGCCCTGGAGCGCTACGGCCCCGACTTCCGCTACCGGCACTTCGCCTCGGTGAAGCGCCTGCCCATGGCACTCGGCGGTGCGGGGGCCGTCGGCCTGCTGGCCGGCGCCGCCCAGATCCCCGCCGTGCGCGACTGGCTGTCGGCCCGGGTCGCACCGGGGACGGGGCCGGGCGAGCAGCGCAGGAAGCGCAGCTGGTTCACGGTCCGCTTCATCGGCGAGGGCGGCGGCCGCCGGGTCTTCACCGAGGTCTCGGGGGGCGACCCCGGCTACGACGAGACGGCGAAGATGCTGGCCGAGGGGGCTCTCTCGCTCGCCCTCGACGACCTGCCGGCGACGTCGGGTCAGGTCACGACGGCCGTGGCGATGGGCGACGCGCTGCTGGAGCGGCTGACCGCCGCCGGGCTGCGCTTCCGGGTCGCGGCGGTGCGCTGAACCCCGGCGGACACCCGCACCCGGTCAGAGGGTCAGAACACCCAGGAGGCCAGCGTGACGACCATGGACACGGTCCAGGCTCCTCCTGCGAGGACGCCCAGCGTCATGCCCACGGCGACGCCGCGCTGGGAGAGACGTACGGTTCCGGTGCTCATCTGAGGTGCGTGGTGGTCGATCATGTGTACCAGCCTGCCCCTGATGTTCGACGAACAACATCCGTGCATGTACTCAGTTCGCAACAGATCGGCGAGCGGGTCCGGGATCAGCCGATCGCCACCCGGAGTGCCGACCGGCACAGGGCGTCCGCTCTGCGCGTGGTCTCCGGCTGGCGGAAGTCGCGGGCCAGCGCCAGCGTCTGGGCGCAGGCGTTGTCCAGGCCGGTGCGGTGGCCCACGGAGACGAAGACGGGCTTCGTGGCGTCCTGCGTGCGCAGGGCCCGGCCCACCTCCTCGTCCCCGTCCATCAGGGGCGCGAAGGCACCACGCCGTGGCCCGGGTTGCTCGTAGCGGAAGGTGAACGGGTTCTTCGCGACGCCGATGACAGGAAGGCCGGTGAGGACGCCGAGGTGACTGGCGAGGCCGAACCTGCGCGGGTGGGCACGCCCGTAGCCGTCACAGACGACGAGCCCCGGGTCCACGGACAGGCCCTCCAACGCGTCGATGACGGCGGGGATCTCACGGAAGGCGAGCAGCCCGGGAACGTACGGGAACGTCACCCGGCCCTCTGCCGTGGACTCGGCGATCACGTCCAGGGTCGCCGCGTCCAGGACGACGGCCGCCGCGACGACGACGTCCCGCGCGTCGTCGTAGGCGACGTCGACCCCGGTCACCCGCCCGGTGCCCGGGGGCGGACCCGGCTCGTCCAGCACGACCTGCTCGCGCAACGCGTCCTGGACCGCGCGGGCTTCGGCCTCGTCGGCGGGCATCCTGAAAGTCGTCATGACGCACGAGTCTAGGCAGCCGGTAATCTGCCGGTCATGTTCGTTCTCGAGTTGACCTACACCGCGCCGGTCGAGCGCGTCGACGCCCTCATGGCGGAGCACGTCGCCTGGCTGGACACGCAGTACGAGGCCGGGGTGTTCGTCGCCTCAGGGCGCAAGAACCCCCGCGACGGCGGCGTGATCCTGGCCATCGGGGAGGACCGCGCCGGGATCGAGAGGACCGTGGCCGACGATCCCTTCACGACCCACGGGGTGTGCGCCTACCGGATCACGGAGTTCATCGCGACGAAGACCTCGGACGCGCTCGCGCCGTACCGGCAGCAGCTGCCCCGTTAGAACCTGCCCTCACGGCCGAGGCCCTTGCCCCCGGCGCTCTTCACATCCGGTCCCCGCTCCACGGCCATGTGGCCTGACGACCGGCCTCGATGAGGCCGACCGTCCTGAAGTGCCGTCGTGCCGCAACCGTTCAGCCGCCTGCGGTACGCGTGGTGAGGTCGTCGTCCGTGATGGCGCGGACCACACGGCACGGTGCCCCGGGCGCGACGGACATCGGGGGGATGCTGTGGCTGACGACGCTGCCCGCGCCGATGACCGATCCGTGTCCGATGCGGACGCCGGGCAGGATCACCGCGTTGCTGCCGATCCACACCTTGTCCTCGATGTCGATCGGTTCGGAGAACCGTCCGAAGTCGGCGCGCCGTGAAGGATGAACCGGGTGTCCCGTCGTGGTCAGCGTCACGCTGGGGGCGATCATGACGTCGTCCCCGATGCGGATGTCCACGTCGTCCACGAGCGTCAGGTTGACGTTGCCGAAGAAGTCGTCGCCTCTGTGGACGTTGCTGCCGAACGCCGCGTGGAAGGGCGGCAGCAACACCGTACGTGCGCCGACCGAGCCGAATATCCCGACGAGCAGCGACCGGCGCCGCTCCGTCCGGCCGGGAGGTGTCGCGTTGTACGCGAAGATCTGATCGGCCCGGCGCCGGGGGCCAGGAAGGCCGCCTCCGACTCGGTGTGGACGAGCCCCTTGGCGATCCTGCCCGGAACGTCCTCATGGCTGGAATCCGTCACAGCGGGAGTGTCCCTTCCTGGTCTGCGCGTGCTGCGTGTACGGGCGTGATGCACGTACGGGCCTGATGCGCGTACGTGTTGGCTGCGTGTACGGGCGTGATGCACGTGCGTGTCCGATCCGCATGCGTGCCCGAGGTGGTCCGGCCGCTACCCCAGCCGTGCCGCCCGCCCCTTCTCCCCCGAGGCCCAGCAGCCGCCGTCCGGTGCGCAGTCGACCGTGTCGTACGAGCCGGTGTCCACGGTCCGCCAGGTGCGTCCACCGTCCCGGGTGACGTCCGTACCCGTGGGGCCCACCGCGAGTGCCGAAGCCCCGGTTCCCGGCAGCCAGGCGACGCCGGAACGGTAGGCGGGTGGCGGGGTGGCCGGGACCTGCCAGCTCCGTCCGCCGTTCCGGGTGACGGAGGCGGCGGCCGGTGACGCCTGGCCGGCCCGGTAGTCGCCGCCCACCGCGATGCCGTGCGTACGGTCGCGGAAGGCGAGGCCGAACACACCGCGTGCCGGGTCGCCCGCCGGGATCGGCGACGAGGTCTGCGTCCAGGTCAGCCCGCGGTCACCGGAGTGCAGCACCCGTGCGGTCGCCGCGCCACCGGTGGCGAGCCAGACGTCCTTGCCGCCCGCACTGACGAGGCATTGGCCGCTCGCCGCGAAACCGGCCTCGCCGGGCTGCGCCACGGGCATCCCCGCGTCGGGCAGCACCTGCCAGTTCCGGCCTCCGTCGGAGGTCGACAGGATGCGGAACCTCCCGTCCACCGGGTCGCTCATCGCCAGCCCGTGACGGCTGTCGAAGAAGGTCAGACAGTCGTAGAAGGCCCGGGCGTCGGCGTTACGGAAGGACTCGGTCCAGGTGGCGCCCCCGTCGTCGGTGCGGAACACCCGGGACGCGTCACCCTCGCCGATGGCCAGCGCGACCGCCGTGTTCCGGCCGAACGCCTCGATGTCGCGGAACTCCAGCCCCGGACCACCGGCCGGCGAGACGTCGCGCCAGTGCCGTCCCCCGTCCGTCGTGCGCAGCACCGTGCCCCCGGAACCCGCGACCCAGGCGGCGTCGCGGCCGACGGCGGCCAGGCCGCGGAAACGCGCGTCCGTCCCCGTCGCGGTGAGCCTCCACGAGGGCTCCCCGTCCCGGCCCGCAGGCTGCGCGGACGCGGACGGTGCGGCGAGCGCGGCGGCCACCGCCGCGCCGCAGAGTCCCAGTGCCATCAGCCGTCGCGTCTTCCCCATGGCCCTCATGGCGCTGGAAGCTGACCCACGGGAGGACGGCCGTCCAGGGTGCACCGCGCGAAACGGGGCAGTTGATCAGAGGGAGGCGGGCGGTGACGCAGCTCACGCCACCCGCCAGTGCACGGATGGAGGCGTTCCGTCGTCTACTCCAATGCCGGGAACCGTTCGTCCGAGGCGAGAGGGAGCAGGTCTTGTCCAGCGTTATCGAGCAGTCCGTGCAGGCGCGTATGGTCGCGTCCGCGCCGCGTATGGAGACCCTGCCCGCCACTCTGCACTACGACCGCCAGGACCCCTTCGCCGTGCGCATGGCGTTCCCCGGCCCCGCCACCCTCGAAGGCACCGAGGTGTCCTGGGAGTTCTCCCGCGAGCTGCTCGCCAGCGGCATGGACACCCCTGCCGGGGTCGGGGACGTCCGGGTCCGGCCGTTCGGCTACGACCGTACGGTGCTGGAGTTCCACGCCGTGGAGGGCATCGCCATGGTGCATGTCCGGACGTCCGAGCTCCGCCGTTTCCTGAAGCGGGCGCAGGAACTGGTCCCGGTGGGCGACGAGTACCGCTTCATGGACCTCGACGGCGATCTGAGCGACCTCCTGGGCGGGGCCGCCTGAGCGGCCCCACGGCCCCGCGCACCACAATTCGGTTGCGGGTGGGCCACCCCCGCTCCTAACGTCACCGGTGTCCCTGTCGTCGCCGATCGGAGAAGGACGTTGCTCCACATCTGAGGTGTCCGCTCACCACGCCGCACCGCCCCCACGGGCGTGCGCGCCCTGTGCGCGACCTCAGTGTCCGAGCCGTCCGAGCCGTTCTCCGTGATTCCTCGACGCAGCCGGGAGACCTTGTGCCTGCATCCACCACACATATCCTCTGCTCCTCCCTCTCGTTCGCCTGGCCCGACGGGAGTGACGTGTTCGACGACTTCCAACTGGCCGTGGGGCCGGGCCGTACGGGTCTGATCGGCCTCAACGGATGCGGGAAGTCGACCCTGTTGAAGCTGATCGCCGGTGAACTCACCCCGACAGCAGGGCACATCACCACGGCCGGCGACATCGGCCACCTCCCCCAGGACCTGGCCCTGGACACCGCTCTGCGGGTGGACGAGGTACTGGGCGTCGCCACCGCGCGGGCGGCGCTCCGCGCCATCGAGGCCGGCGACGCCCGCGAGGAGCACTTCGCCGCCGTCGGGGACGACTGGGACGTCGAGGAGCGCGCCCTGGCCGTGCTCGGACAGGTGGGCCTCGCGGGCACCGGACTCGACCGCACCACCGGTGAACTCTCGGGCGGCGAGTGCGTACTGCTGCGCCTGGCCGCACTGCTGCTGGCCCGCCCTTCCGTCCTGCTGCTGGACGAGCCGACCAACAACCTCGATCTGCACGCACGCGCCCGGCTCTACGACGCCGTCGACGCCTGGACGGGCGTGCTGGTCGTCGTCAGCCACGACCGCGAACTGCTGGAACGGGTGGACCGGATCGCCGACCTCCGTGACGGCGTGGTCACCTGGTACGGCGGCGCGCTGTCCGGCTACGAGCAGGCCTTGGCCGTGGAACAGGAGGCCGCCGAGCGGATGGTGCGGGTCGCGGAGGCGGATGTACGCCGCCAGAAGCGCGAACTGGCCGACGCACAGGTGAAGTTGTCCCGGCGCAAGCGGTACGGGCAGAAGATGTGGGACACCAAGCGTGAGCCGAAGGCCGTGATGGCGCAGCGCAGGAGGACCGCCCAGGAGTCCGCCGGCAAGCACCGCATCATGCACACCGAGCGCCTGGCCGACGCGGAGGAACGCCTCGACGAGGCGGTCGGGGCGGTGCGGGACGACGAGGCGATCCGGATCGAGCTTCCGCACACCCGGGTCCATCCCGGTCTCGGGGTGCTGGTCCTCCGCGACCTCGAACTCGCCCACGGGCCGCGGGTGCGGGGCGAGTGGGACCTGCGCGGCCCGGAGCGGATCGCCCTGGTCGGCCGTAACGGCGCGGGCAAGACGACGCTGCTCCGCACGATCGCGGGCGAGCTGGCCCCCGTGGCGGGCGAGGCCTCCTGCCAGGTACCGGTGGGTTTCCTGCCGCAGCGCCTCGACGTCCTCGACGACTCCCTGTCGCTGGTGGACAACGTGGCACGTGTCGCGCCGGGTATGACGGCCAACGGCATCCGGGCGAGACTGGCACACTTCCTGTTCAAGGGCGGGCGCGCGGACCGCCCGGCCGGCACCCTCTCGGGGGGCGAGCGCCTCCGGGCCGCACTGGCGGCACTGCTGCTCGCCGACCCCGCCCCCCGGCTGCTCATGCTGGACGAGCCGACGAACAGCCTCGACCTGTCCGGTGTGCGCCGGCTGACGTCGGCGCTCACGGCCTACCAGGGCGCCCTGATCGTGGCGAGCCACGACCTGGCTTTCCTGGGGTCGCTGGGAATCACCCGGTGGCTGCTGCTGGACGCGGACGGGCTCCGGGACATCGACCCTGGTCAGCTGCCGGGAATCGGAGGCCAGGACGCCTGACCGGTCCGCCCGCGTGCCGGGATGACCTGCAGGGATGACTCCGAGTGAGCAGGGACTGCGAGAACAGGGCTTGGCTATGGCCTTACTGCCGCCTTAACCTACGGTCACGTAACCTACGAGGCCGTAGGTAATTCTCCCGTCCCCAGGAGCACCCCGTGACGATCACCTCCGCCCACCTCGGCAGTTCGAAGGCGTGGACCGACGCCCAGCTGCTGTACGCGCTGGAAGAGGTGGTGGAGAAGGAACTCAACCGCCATCTCAAGGTCGCCAAGGACTGGATGCCCCACGAGTACGTACCGTTCTCCGACGGCCGGAACTTCCCCGGCATCTTCGAGGACGGCGAGGCGTGGGAGACCGGCCAGTCCAAGGTCACCGACATCGGGCGTATCGCCCTCGTCGTGAACCTGCTGACCGAGGACAACCTCCCCAGCTACCACCACGAGATCGCCTCCCTCTTCGGCCGCGACGGCGCCTGGGGCACCTGGGTGCACCGCTGGACCGCGGAGGAGGGCAGGCACGGAATCGTGATGCGCGACTACCTGCTCACCTCGCGCGCCGTGGACCCGGACAAGCTGGAGCAGTTCCGCATGGCGCACATGGCGGAGGGCTTCGAGTCCGACAACCGCCACTCCATGCTGCACTCCGTGGCGTACGTCGCGTTCCAGGAGCTCGCCACCCGCGTCTCGCACCGCAACACCGGCCACCAGTCGGGCGACCCCGTCTGCGACCGGATGCTGGCCCGCATCGCCACCGACGAGAACCTGCACATGGTCTTCTACCGCAACCTGCTGGGCGCGGCCTTCGACCTCGCCCCGGACCTCACGATGCAGTCCGTGCGGGACGTCGTCGTGAACTTCCGGATGCCCGGACACGGCATGCCCGGTTTCGAGCGGGCGGCCGCGCAGATGGCGATCGGCGAGATCTACAACATGCGGATCCACCACGACGACGTCATCCAGCCCGTCCTGCGCTACCTGAAGGTCCTCGACATCGACGGACTCGGCCCGGAGGGCCTCAAGGCGCAGGAGGAGCTCGGGCTGTACATGAACGGCCTGGACAGCGAGGCGTCCAAGTTCGACGAGAAGCTGGCGGCGCGCAAGGCACGCGTGGCGGCCCGGGCCGCACAGGCCTGATCCACCCGGCAGCCGGCAGGCATCCGGCCGGCAGGGACCGGGATCCGCTCCCCGGGCACCTGCCGGACAGAGGCGGCGCACGCCTGAGGCGTGCGCCGCCTCTCCGTGCGCGGGCTCACCCCGCGGCTTCACGGAACGTACTCTGTGCCGGGTGAAACCTGTGACGCGTGTTGTTCTCTTCGGTGCGCCGATTGCCATCGCCGCTTCGATCCTGTTCAGCGGCGGCGACTCGGAGCCGCCCACGATCATTCGGCAGGCGACCGGAGCCGAGAAGACCGGCACGGCGGAGCCGGAGGCGGCCGAGCAGGCCGACGAGCACGACGAGGAGATCGACGCGCTGCCGCCCGGTCTCGCGGCTCCGGCGATGAAGGAGACCGCGTCCCGGCTGGTCTCCAGCGCGGAGGCGTCCACCCTGGACTGGCGCAGCCAGTACGGGGCGATAGAGGACGTCGGTGACGGCACCGGCTACACCGCCGGCATAGTCGGATTCTGTTCCGGTACCAACGACATGCTGCAACTGGTCGAGGCGTACACCGAGGAGCACCCGGACAACGCGCTGGCCCCGTTCCTTCCCGCGCTGCGCGCGGTGGACGGCTCCGACTCGCACGAGGGCCTGGACCCGGGCTTCACCGACGCCTGGCACCGTGCCGCGGAGGATCCGGCGTTCCGGGAGGCACAGGACGCGACCCGCGACAGGCTCTACTTCGAGCCTGCGGTGCGGCTGGCGAAGCTGGACGGCCTCGGCACCCTCGGGCAGTTCGTCTACTACGACGCGATGGTGCTGCACGGCCCCGGTGTCGAGGCGGACGGCTTCTACGGCATCCGCGACGCCGCGATGGCGTCGGCGGACACCGCCGCGGAGGGCGGCGACGAGACGGCGTACCTGAACGCCTTCCTCGACGAGAGCCGGTCGGCGATCAAGGCCCGGAAGGTCCAGCGCGACACGACGCGGATCGACACCGCGCAGCGGATGTTCCTGCGCGACGGGAATCTCGGCCTGAGGAAGCCCCTGGTGTGGAAGGTGTACGGGGAGACCTTCCGGATCGCGTGACCCGTTCCCCGGCAGGCGCCCACCGCTCCCGGCACGCGCTCCCGTTCCGGGCAGGCGCTCCCGTTCCCGGCACGCACTCCCGTTTCCGGCAGACGCTCACCGCCCCCAGCGCGCTCCTGTTCCGGGCAGGCGCTCACACCCCGTGGACACGCTCACCTTCCGGGGACGCACTCACGCGACGCGGCCACGCGAACGCAACGCCGCGGTGGAACGCGGCCCCGCGCCCCGTCAGCGCCGCTCGGCCCGCCCTCTGCGAAGCCGCTCCCGCTCCTTCTCGGAGAGCCCTCCCCAGACCCCGAAGCGTTCGTCGTGGGCGAGTGCGAACTCCAGGCAGGCCGCCCGGTTCTCACAGGCGTTGCAGAGCTGCTTGGCCTCCCGGGTGGAGCTTCCCGGAGCCGGGAAGAAGAAGTCGGGCCCGGCCTGCGCGCACAACGCGGTCTCCTGCCAGGCGAGCTCGTCGGTCATGGTGTTGATGGGCATGGGCCACACGGTGCCCGGTCCCGATAAACAAGTGATCAACGACCGTTCAACGGCGGCGGGGAGGCCCGCGGGCCTCCCCGCCGCAGCCCCCCGGCGAGGCCCCGACGCCGGCTACATCGGAGCCGGCTTGATCACCGCGAACGCGGCTCCCGCGGGATCGGTGAAGGTGGCGACCCGGCCGACCTCGGGGATCTCGGTGGCGGCCATGACCACCCGCCCGCCCAGCCGTTCCACCCCTGCGGCCGTGGCGTCCGCGTCGTCCACGGCGAAGTACGGCAGCCAGTGCGGCCCCGCCGCCTCCTGGCCGGGCGCCCCGTCGACGGGCACGATGCCGCCGAAGGACGCGTCGGCACCGTCGCCGCCGGCCGGGCGGATCATCGTGTAGGAACCGCTGGGATAGGCCATGTCCTCGGTCTGCCATCCGAAGACCGTGTGGAAGAACGCGGCCGCCGCGGGAACGTCCGGGGTGTAGAGCTCGGACCAGATCAGCGCGCCCGGTTCCATGATCATGCCGAGGCCGGTGAGCGTCCGGGGCTGCCAGACGCCGAAGTACGCACCGGCGCTGTCCGTGAAGCCGCCCATGCGCCCGTAGTCGCGCACGTCCATCGGGGGGAACATCGCGCGGCCGCCGGCCTGCTCGACCGTCCGTGCGGTGGCGTCGGCGTCGGGCGTCTGGAAAAGTAGACCGACCAGGCGGGCTTCCCCTGGTCCTCGGGCACGGTCATGACGCCTGCGACGGTCCGGCCCCTCAGCTGGTACATCCCGTACCCGCCGGTCTCGGGGCCACCGGGCACCAGCTCCCAGCCGAAGAGCCCGTGGTAGAAGGCCGTGGTGGCGTCGATGTCGGGAGTGCCGAGGTCGACCCAGTTGGGGGCGCCGGTGACGAAGGACGGGTCGAGCATGGTGTGCTCCTCGGGAGGATTCCGTGTCCGGCGTGTTCGCAGACACCGGACATCGCTCAGCTTCCGAGTCTTGCACCGGGGACCGGCAACCGCAGCCCCGGCCACGCCGCCGGGGCCGGGCCCCGAACCGCTCGGGCGCCCGGCCTGTGAGGGGCGGCGCCGTCCCGTGCCCGTGGCACGATGGGACGCGCCCGGGAGGGCGACGGCCGCCGGTCACGAAGGGGCGGCGGGGACAGAGGGACGCACATGACTCAGGCCGGACCCACGGGCGCGGTGCCCACGGGAAGAGCCGCACGTGAGCTGCTCGACGACGCCGAGGCGCTGGCCGCGACGGCCCGCGCGGTGCTGGACGACCACCGCGGTGCCGTCGAGGCCGCGCACACCGCGCTCACCCCCGCTCTGGACGCCTTGGTGGCGGCCGAGCTGGCCTCGATCCCCGTCGCCCGGCTGGCCGACGTCACGGAGGGCCGGCTGCGGCTCGGCGCCGTGGAACAGGCGGGCTACGCGACGGTGGGCCGGGTCCACGGGGCCGGGCGGTACGAGCTCCGCCAGATCCCGGGTGTCGGGGCGCAGACGGCGGACCAGGCACTGGCCGCGGCCCGGCAGATCGCGCACGCGGTGCGGGACACCGTCGCCGTACGGATAGACATGGACACCCCGGACGCGGCCACGACCGCGCTGCTCGTGGCCCTCCACCGGCTGGTGGAGGCCGGGCCCGACGTGCGCCGCGCGGTCGACGCCGCCCGGCGTCTCACCGGGGAGCTGGAACCACACCTCGCCGCGGCCGCACCGGCGCGGAGCCGGCTGCGGATGCTGTTCTCGGGACGGACGGCCGGCGCCCGGGTCCAGGAAGCCGTCACCTCCGTCCGGTCGGTGGCGCGGGACGCGGCCGTGCGAGAGCTCAGGACACTGTTCGGGCAGGTCTCCGTCGACCTGCTGCGGGGCCCCGCGTCGGAGGCGGAGGCCTGGGTCGACTTCGAGCTGCGCTCCGCCGAGTACTACAGCCTGCTCGCCGAGCTGTCCGGCAGCGGACCGGACCGCGACGCGGCCGAGGGGTTCCTGCCCTCGGGGATCGCCGACCGGGTCCGCGGGCTGCGGCTCGACGACTCGTTCCTGCGGGTCTCGTTGCGCGGCTACCAGTCCTTCGGCGCGCGCTTCGCGCTGGCCCAGAAACGGGTGATCCTCGGGGACGAGATGGGGCTCGGCAAGACCGTCCAGGCCATCGCCGCGCTGGCCCATCTCGCCGCCGGGGGCGAGACCCACTTCCTGGTGGTGTGCCCGGCGAGCGTCCTGATCAACTGGCGGCGGGAGGTCGCCGCCCGCTCCACCCTGCGGCCGGTGCAGGTGCACGGCCCGGAGCGCCTGGGCGCCTTCGGCGAGTGGCGTGAGCGGGGCGGGGTCGCCCTGACCACCTTCGACGCGCTGTCCACCCTGCCGGAGGGTCCCGGGTGCGGGGTGCGGCCGGGCATGGTGGTGGTGGACGAGGCCCACTTCGTCAAGAATCCCGAGACCCGGCGCTCCCGGGCCGTGGGCGGCTGGACGCGGCACGCGGACAGGGTGCTGTTCCTGACCGGCACCCCGATGGAGAACCGGGTCGAGGAGTTCCGGAGCCTGGTGCGCCAGTTGAGGCCCGAACTGGCGCCGCTCGTCACCTCCACGCACGGTGTCGCCGGTTCGCAGGCGTTCCGCAGGGCCGTCGCCCCCGCCTATCTGCGGCGGAACCAGGCCGACGTCCTGGGGGAACTCCCCGCGCTGGTGCAGGCCGACGAGTGGGAGGAGTTCTCGCCGGCCGACCTGGAGGCGTACCGCGAGGCGGTCGGCTCAGGGCACTTCATGCGGATGCGCCGCGCCGCCTACGCCTGCCCGGAGACGTCGGCCAAGCTGAACCGGCTGCGCGAGCTCGTGGCGGAGGCCGAGGGCAACGGCCTCAAGGTCGTGGTGTTCTCCTACTTCGGCGAGGTGCTGAGGACCGTCCGGGAGGCCCTGGGCGACGGTGTGTTCGGACCCGTCTCCGGCAGGGTCCCGGCCGCACGCCGGCAGGAGCTGGTCGACTCCTTCGGCGCGGTCGACGGACATGCGGTACTGCTCGGCCAGATACAGGCCGGCGGCGTCGGACTCAACATCCAGGCGGCGTCCGTCGTCATCCTGTGCGAGCCGCAGATCAAGCCGACGTTGGAGCACCAGGCGGTGGCCCGGGCGCACCGCATGGGACAGATACGGAGCGTACGGGTCCACCGGCTCCTCGCGGTGGACAGCGTCGACCAGCGGATGCTGGAGATCCTGGCGCGCAAGGACCGGCTCTTCGACGCCTACGCGCGGCGCAGCGATGTCGCCGAGGCGACGCCCGACGCCGTCGACGTGTCGGACGGGGCCCTCGCCCGGCGCATCGTCGAGGAGGAGCAGGTGCGGCTCGCCGCGCAGGTGTGACCGCCCGTCAGTGCTCGTGCGACTCCGCCGCGCCGGCCGCGTGGTGCGGCGGGTCGTACCCCGGGACGGTGCCGTCGGCCTTGGCGACCAGCAGCAGGCCGGCCATCCCCATGTCGGAGTGGCTCTGGACGTGGCAGTGGTACATCCAGGCGCCGGCTCCCACGTGTTCACCCGCGATGATCTGGAAGCCGAAGGAGTCGGCGGGGCCGCAGATCTTCGTGTCGACCACGCGGCTCGGGTCGTCGGGACCGGTGAGCAGGCCCGTCCTGTTGTCCGCCCAGCGGTGTCCG
Organism: Streptomyces sp. NPDC055962; assembly: GCF_042270185.1. Taxonomy (NCBI): domain Bacteria; kingdom Bacillati; phylum Actinomycetota; class Actinomycetes; order Kitasatosporales; family Streptomycetaceae; genus Streptomyces; species Streptomyces sp. NPDC055962. The sequence goes on along the minus strand of NZ_JBHJYN010000015.1, from coordinate 59,429 downwards.
TGGATGTGGAACGTGTGGTAGTACTCCCCGTGCGTGATCATGACGACCTCGACCCGGTCCCCCACCGTGGCCTCGAAGTCGGGGCTCTCGTGCGCCGCCTTGTTGTTGATCGTCATGTCGTTGAAGACGATCGTGATCGTCTTGTCGGGCAGGACGTCACCCTTGCGGCGCACCACGAGCGGTCCGTACAGGCCCTTGCGGATGCCGCCCGTGCCGTGGTCCGTGCCGACGACGTGGTCGTGGTAGTGCCAGTAACCGGCGCTGCCCGCCTGCCAGGTGCCGTCCTTGCGGCGCCCCGGGGCGTGGGTGCGCCAGGTGTAGGTGCGGGTGCCGCCGGGTTCGACGTGGCTGCGGTTCATCCGCGTGCCGTCGCTCGCGATGTCGTAGTCGACACCGTGGACGTGGAGGCTTGCGTCGACGTCCGTGGTGTTCTCGAACTCGATGTGCAGCGTGTCACCCTCGGTGATCTCGATGAGCGGCCCGGGGATCGACGCCTTGCCCTTCTCGAAGCCGTATCCCATCGAACCGTCCGCCAACGTCTCGGCGTACAGCTTGAGATGGCGTACGGCACCTCCCGCGGGGGCCGTCTTCGCCGGGTTCTCCGCGGAGGTGGCCTGCACCGCTCCGAGTGACATCGATGTCACCCCGGTGGCAGCCGCCACTCCGCCACCCACCAGCATCCGCCGGTTGAAGGTCCTTCGGTCCATGTCGAACTCCCCACTGCGTGAAGGAAACTGACGCGCTGCTCCCCTGGACGGGCCACACCGTAGCCGGGGCTTCCGCGTTTATCCACACTCAGGACAAAGTTCGTTCGATTGCTGCCATACCTATTGGCGAGCCACGAAAAGAGGTCTAGCTTCGTGCGCTGTCGCAGTGACCACAGAGGTGCGATGACGAAGAAGTGACCGGAGAAGTGACCCAGAGGGGTGGGTGACCACATGCAGCGCACACCACATCACAGGTCCAGATCACGCCGCGGCATCGCGGCGGCCGTAGCGTTGGGCGGCCTGACCGCGTCCCTGCTCGGCGGCAATGCGGCCCACGCGGGCCCGCATCCGGACCCGGGGCTGAAGGAACGAATCGCGACAACGTTGTCCCTTCCCACGCCGCCCGGCGGGGCCGATGTCAAGGTGCTGGTGTTCCACGCCTCGGCGGGCGAGGAGTCGCCGGCCGTCGACGCGGGCATCGCCGCCGTCGAGAAGATCGGGCTCACCGGTCCCGAGGCCGGCCGCTTCAAGACCGTCGCCACCGACGACGCCGCCGTCTTCACCAAGGGCAAGCAGCTCGGCAAGTACAACGCCGTCGTCTTCCTGACCGGCGGCGGCGACGTCCTCGACCCGGAGCAGGAAGCGGGCCTGGAGGCCTACATGGAGGCCGGTGGCGGCTTCCTCGGCATCCACGACGCGGCGCGCACCGAGCCGTACTCCGACTGGTTCACGGGCCTGGTGGGCGCCCGCCCGGCGGCGGACAGCCCGACGGCCGTCCAGCGCGCCACGGTGGAGATCGGCGACCGGCAGCACCCGGCGACGAAGAACCTGCCGCTGGAGTGGAAGCGCCCGGACAAGTGGCTGAACTGGAAGGACAACCCGTCCGGCGACGTGCACACCGTGGCCCGGGTCCGCGAGATCACCTACACACCGGGCAAGAGCGCCAACGGCTGGGACCACCCGGTCTCCTGGTGCCGTGACTACGACGGCGGCCGGTCCTTCTACACCGCCATGGGCGGTACGGCCGCGAGTTTCGCGGAGACCGACTTCCGCGACCACCTGCGCGGCGCGTTGGCCTGGACGAGCCGCATCTCGCAGGCGGACTGCAAGGCCACGATCGACTCCAACTACACGGCCGAGCGGCTCACCCAGCCCAACCAGCCCGGACAGAACGACCAGATCGGCGAACCGCACGGCCTGGTCACCGCGAAGGACGGCCGGGTCTTCTACATCGGGCGCGGCGGCGCGGACAGCAGCGTGCCGGTCGTGACCGACTGGAAGGACCCGGACGTCGGCAAGGGCGAGGGCGAGATCCACGTCTACGACCCCGCGACCAAGAAGGTCACCCTCGCCGGGAAGCTGAGCGTCTTCGGCAACAAGGGCGGCGGCGACGAGCTGGTCAAGGTGGAGGAGGGCCTGCTCGGGATCGAGCTGGACCCGGACTTCGCCACCAACGGCTGGGTCTACCTGCACTACACCCCGCACGCCAAGATCGACCGCGACAAGCAGATGGCGGTGCGCCAGGTCTCGCGCTTCACCTTCGACCCCGCCACGAACAAGCTGGACCTGGCGTCCGAGAAGGTCCTGCTGCACTGGCCGGTCCAGATCCACAGCTGCTGCCACGCCGGCGGCGGCATGGCCTGGGACTCGAAGGACAACCTGTACATCGCCACGGGTGACAACAACTCCTCTGGTTTCAGCGACGGTTACTCGGGCAACAACCCGGAGCCGAACTACAAGGGCGTGTCGTTCGCCGATGCCCGGCGCACCGCGGGCAACACCAACAACCTCAACGGCAAGATCCTCCGGATCCACCCCGAGGACGACGGCACCTACACCCTGCCGTCCGGCAACCTCTTCACCGGCAAGGAGCCGGACGAGGGGGGCGGCAAGACCCGCGGCGAGATCTACGTGATGGGCGTCCGCAACCCGGCACGCATCTCCGTCGACACGTCGACGGACACCCTGTACGCGGGCTGGGTCGGCCCCGACGCCGGCGCCCCGAGCACGACCTGGGGTCCCGCGAAGTACGACACGTTCGCCGCGATCACCAAGGCCGGCAACCACGGCTGGCCGTACTGCATGGGCAACAAGCAGCCCTACCGGGACCGCAACCTGCCCGACCCGTCCAAGCCTCTGGGCTGGTACGACTGCGACGCGCCGAGGAACGAGTCGCCGAACAACGACGGCCTGGTCAAGCTGCCGCCGGTGACCGGCAACACGATCTGGTACTCCCCCCAGGGCGGAGGCGTCGACTACCCGCGCGACGCCGACGGCATCCCGAGCTACAAGGTGGAGGACCAGAAGGAACTCCTGCCCTGGCTCAAGGGCGGCGGCCAGGCCACGATGAACGGCCCGGTCTACCGCTACGACGCGTCGAGCACGAGCGAGGCCAAGTGGCCCTCGTACTGGGACGGCAAGTGGTTCGTCGGTGACTTCTACGACGACACCCAGCCGCGCCACGCCGTGCTGACCGACCCGAAGACGGTCGGCAAGGGCGGTCTGCCGACGCATGCCGAGTCCCTCAAGAAGATCATTCCGGTGGGGGCGGACGGCATCCGCAACCTCATGGACTGGAAGTTCGCCCCGGACGGCTCGCTCTACGTCCTGGACTACGGGCGCGGCTTCTTCACCTCCGACTCCAAGTCCGCGCTGTGGCGCGTGACCTACAAGGGCGGCGGGCCGACCCCGGCCGTCGCAGACCTGGCCAGGAAGGCGGCAGCGCAGTGAGACACCCTTCACTCCTCGCTCGACGGCGGCACGGGCCCGCCCGGTGGTGGCTCGCCCTGCTCGGTTCGTTCCTGATGGTCCTGGGGCTCACCTCGACGGTCGCGTACGGACAGGGGGGAGGCTCCGCCAAGGCGGCCGCCCAGGTCCTCAACTGGACCGCGGGCGACTCCATCCAGAACTACGTGTCGGCGCCCAAGACCGCCGTGGCCGGCGCCGCGACCATCGTCTTCGAGAACAGCGCGGCCACGGGCAACACCACGGGCATGCCGCACACGCTGACCTTCAGCGTGTCGGACCCGGAGTTCAACAGCGACGTGGCCGTCAACATCCTCGCCAACCCCAGTGACAGCGAGGGCGGCAAGCACAGCGTCGAGGTCACCCTCACCCCCGGCCGGTACTTCTACCACTGCACGATCCCCGGTCACGGCTCCATGCAGGGCATCCTCACGGTGACCGAGGACGGCGGAGGCGGCGAGGACACCACCGCTCCCGAGACGTCGGCGACCGTGGACGGCGACAAGAACGCCGACGGTGCGTACATCGGCCAGGCGACCGTGACCGTGGCGGCGACCGACGCGGGATCGGGCGTCGACACCGTCGAGTACGCGATCGGGGCGGACGGCGCCTGGCAGCCGTACACCACGCCCGTCGTCGTGAACGAGGTGGGGACGCACACCGTCCGCTACCGCGCCACCGACAAGGCCGGCAACGCGGCGGCGGAGAAGTCGGCCGACTTCACGGTCGCCGCACCTCCGACCGACGACAAGACCCCGCCGGAGACCTCGGCGACCGTGTCGGGCGAGAAGGACGACGCGGGCGCCTACCTCGGTATGGCCACGGTCACCGTGACCGCGTCCGACACCGGCTCGGGCGTCAACACCATCGAGTACGCGATCGGGACGGCCGGCGCCTGGACCGCGTACACCGCACCCGTCATGGTGCACGAGGTGGGGACGCACACCGTCCGCTACCGCGCCACCGACAAGTCGGGCAACGCGGCGGCGGAGAAGTCCGTCGACTTCACCGTCGTCGAACCTCCGTCGCAGGACAAGACGCCGCCGGAGACGTCGGTGGTGGTGTCGGGTGACAAGAACTCCGACGGCGCGTTCATCACCAGCGCGAAGGCCACGGTCAAGGCGACCGACGAGGACTCCGGCGTGGACAAGGTCGAGTACTCCCTGGACGGGGGGCCGTACCTGGCGTACTCCTCCGCCGTCATCGTCGACCGCGTCGGCCGCCACACCTTCGCCCACCGGGCGACCGACAAGGCCGGCAACACCTCGCAGGCGAAGCAGTCCTCCTTCACCATCGCCGAGAGCGGCGGCGTACCGGCGCCCAACTGCCCGGAGTACGACACGCGCCTCACCGTGATCGTCGGCACGGTCGACACCGGTGTCCCCAACCGGCTCACCGGCAACCGCTGCACGGTCAACGAACTGATCGAGGACGAGAAGGACTGGTCCTCGCACGCGCTGTTCCTCAAGCACGTCGACAAGGTCCTGGACAAGCTGCTCACCGACGGGGTCATCGACGCCCGAGAGCACAAGAAGATCTACAAGGCCGCCAAGCAGTCCGGCATCGGCAATCCGGGCCAGGACGAGGGGTACCGCAAGCTCTTCGACGGCACCGCCGCCTCGCTCGCCAAGTGGGAGCAGGTCGGTGGCGGGAAGTTCGGGCTGAACACGGAGGACGGCTCCATCACCAGCTCCACCACCGTGGACGGCATGGGGATGCTGTGGTTCCCGGCCCGGCAGTACGGGGACTTCTCGCTGAAGCTCCAGTGGCGCGACGACGCCCCCGGCACGGGCAACGCCAACGGCGGCGTGTTCGTCCGCTTCCCGGACGTCCACGACCACCCGGAGGAGTCCCGTCCGGAGTGGGTCGCCATCAAGTACGGCCATGAGATCCAGGTCAACGACCGTCCCGACGGCGACATGTACAAGACCGGGTCCCTGTACGGCTTCGACCGGGTCGGCCTCGGCGGCGCCGGGGTCACGCCCAAGGGCACCTGGAACGACTACGAGGTCAAGGTGGTGGACCAGCACTACTCGGTCTACCGCAACGGTGTCCTGATCAACGAGTTCGACAACACCGGCGGTCAGCTCTTCGAGCCGCCGCGGGGCGACGACCCGGGGACCGACGGCCGGCGGTACGCCTCCGGCTACATCGGGCTCCAGGTCCACAGCACCACGGACGTGATCTCCTACCGCGACATCCGCATCAAGGAGCTGTAGGGAGGAGGGCGCGCTCAGGAGGCCGCGGCCGCATGCTCCGGCATGCGTCCGCGGCCTCCGGGGTGCCGATGGCGCCACACCCAGAAGACCGTGCAGGAGACGAGCGCCCAGCCCGCCAGCACGAGGAAAGGGAAGGCGTACTGGTGGCCCTGGTAGTAGACGGCCGTGTGCTGGGCGTTGACCGAGGCGCCGGGCGGCAGCCACCGCCCGATGTGCCCGAGCACCGACGGCAGCAGCGGCCAGGACACCGCGCCGCCCGACGACGGGTTGCCCAGCAGCACCATGAGCCCCCAGGTGGGGATCATCGCCCAGCGCCCCATGATGGTGTTGAACATGGTGAAGACCATGCCCGAGGCGAACATCGTGAACGCCAGGATCAGCCAGGACTCGACGAACGGCAGGTCCAGCGCGCCGATCAGCCAGTCCACCACCGCGGCGATCGCGAAGCCGCCGAGCAGGGCGTAGGCGAGGGTGAAGCCGATGCGTTCGAGCGGGTCGAGCGCGCGGGCGTGCACGCTCAGCTGGATGGCTCCGACGAAGCCGATGATGACGGCCGCCAGCGAGATGTAGAAGAGCGCCAGCCCGCGCGGGTCGCCCTTCTGGAGCGGCTTGACGTCCGTGATCGTCACGCGGATCCCGGTGGCCTTCGCGACCTTCGCACCGGTCTCGGCCAGCAGCTGGGCGACCGTGGCCCCACCGGCCCCGGCGATGTCCATGGCCACGCCGCCCTTCCCCGGCCGCACGGTCACGAAGACCTTCTGTTCCTCCATGGCCAGGCGCGCGGCGCCCCGGGTGGCGTAGGGGTGCAGCTGGAGCGAGGCGTCGAGAGCCTTCTCCATCCCCGCGATGAACTCCGTCCCGCCCCGGTCCCCGACACCGCTGACCACGGCGGCGGGGATCCGGCGCGGCGTCGGATCGGCCATCGTGTAGGTGTACGAACCGGCGAAGAGCCCGGCCGCGGCGGCGAGGATGAGGACCAGCACGAGGGCGGGGACGTACGGGGACTGCTTGTACGAGGCCCATTTCTCGGCCCGTGTCGGGGGCCTGCCGTGCGCGCCGTGTGCGGGGGGCTCCGTCGTCCCCTCGTCGGCGCTCACGTGTCGTCACCGGAGTCGTGCCGGGCGCGGCTGGGCTGCACACGCTTCGGCTCGCCCGGCATCTTGGGATACTCCGGCGGGTAGGGCAGGTCGCCGAGCTCGTGTTCGTGCTCGTCCCGCCGGGCCAGCTCCAGCACCTGGTCGAGCCGGAAGGCGTGGTCGTCCATGTCGGCGTGCAGGTCACCCACCTCGGCGTACCGCACGGGCATGGTGCGGAGATCGAAGTCGCGGGGCTCGGCGTCGTCGATCTCCTCCCAGCGCAGCGGGGCGGAGACCGGGGCGTGCGGGAAGGGGCGTACGGAGTAGGCGGAGGCGATGGTGCGGTCGCGGGCCGTCTGGTTGTAGTCGACGAAGATCCGCTCGCCCCGCTCCTCCTTCCACCAGGCCGTGGTCACCCGGTCCGGCATGCGGCGTTCCAGCTCCCGCCCCACGGCGATGGCGGAGCGTCTGACCTGGGTGAACGTCCACTCGGGGACGATCGGGACGAAGACGTGGATGCCGCGCCCGCCGGAGGTCTTGGGCCAGCCGCGCAGCCCGTGGTCCTCCAGGACCGCGCGCAGTTCGTGCGCCGCCGTCACCGCGTCGGAGTAGTCGGTGCCGGGCTGCGGGTCGAGGTCGATGCGCAGTTCGTCGGGGTGGTCGGTGTCCGCCCTGCGCACCGGCCAGGGGTGGAAGGTCAGGGTGCCCAGGTTGGCGGCCCAGAGGACGGCACCCAGCTCGGTGGGGCACATCTCGTCGGCGTGCCGGCCGCTGGGGAACTCGATCCGGGCGGTGGGGGTCCAGTCGGGGAGGTTCTTCGGCGCACGCTTCTGGTAGAAGAAGTCGCCCTCGACCCCGTCGACGAACCGCTGGAGGGTGGTGGGCCGCTCGCGCAGCGCGCGGAGGATCCCGGGCCCCACGGCCCGGAAGTAGTCGGCCACGTCCCTCTTGGTGTAGCCCTTCTCCGGGAAGTACACCTTGTCCGGGTTGGACAGCCGTACGGCCCGTCCGTCCGCGTCCAGCTCCACCGCTGTTCCAGCTCCCATGTCGGACACCGTAGGCCGGGCCCACATATGCCGCATATCGGAAGACGTGCTCCGCACGGTGGGCGAGAATCGGGGCCATGGACCTGCCGGTGATGCCTCCTGTGAAGCCGATGCTCGCCAAGTCCGTCTCCGCGATCCCCCCGGGTATGCAGTACGAGGCGAAGTGGGACGGGTTCCGGGCGATCGTGCACCGGGACGGGGACGAGGTGGTGATCGGCAGCCGCACGGGCAAGCCGCTCACCCGCTACTTCCCCGAGGTGGTCACCGCCGTGCGGGAGAACCTGCCGCCGCGCTGCGTGGTCGACGGCGAGATCGTCCTGCCGTACGAGGGGCGTCTGGACTTCGACCGGCTGAGCGAGCGGATCCATCCGGCGGACTCCCGGGTGCGGATGCTCGCCGAGCGGACCCCGGCGAGCTTCGTCGCCTTCGACATCCTCGCCCTGGACGACACGTCCCTGCTCACCACCGCGCAGACCGAGCGGCGGGCCGCCCTGGAGGGTGCGCTGGCCGGCGCCTCGGCTCCGGTCCATCTCGCCCCGTCCACCACGGATCCCGGCCTCGCCCGGGAGTGGTTCGAGCGGTACGAAGGCGCGGGGCTCGACGGGGTGGTCGCCAAGCCTCTCGACCTGCCGTACCGACCGGACGTGCGTTCCATGTACAAGATCAAGCACGAACGGACCGCCGACTGCGTGGTGGCGGGGTACCGCTTCCACAAGAGCGGCCCGGTGGTCGGCTCACTGCTGCTCGGCCTGTACGACTCCGGGGGCGCCCTGCAGCACGTGGGCGTGTGCGCGGCCTTCACGATGAAGCGGCGCGCCGAACTCCTGGAGGAACTGGACCCGTTGCGCATCGAGCCGGCGGATCACCCGTGGTCGGCCTGGGCGGACGCGGCGGCGCACGAGGGGACCCGGCTGCCGGGCGCTCCGAGCCGCTGGTCGGGCAAGAAGGACCTGTCCTGGGTGGCGCTCGCGCCCGAGCGCGTCTGCGAGGTGGCGTACGACCACATGGAGGGTGACCGGTTCCGCCACACCACCCAGTTCCGGCGGTGGCGGCCGGACCGCACTCCCTCCGGCTGCACCTACGCCCAGCTGGAGGAAGTGGTGCGCTACGACCTGTCCGAGGTGCTCGACGCCCGCTGACCCGTCACGCGGTGGGGTCTGCGCAGGGGTCGTCCGGGGGCGCGTCCGTGGGTGACGCCGGGTCGGGCTCCGCCGACGGAGTGGGGCAGCCGGGGTCGGTGGTGCCGGGTTCCGGGTCGGGCGTGGTGCCCGGGTCGGGGGTGGTGGTCGGGTCCGGGGTCGTCGTCGGGTCGGGGGTGGTGGTCGGGTCCGGGGTCGTCGTCGGATCCGGGGTGGGACCGGTGTCGGTGGGGTCGGGGGTGGGGCCGGGGTCCGTGGGGTCGGGGGTGGGACCGGGGGTGCCGGAGTCCGTCGGCGTGGTGGTGGGCGTCGGCGAGGCGGACGGCGTCGGAGTGGCGCCGGGCTGCGGGCCGACGATGATGCCGCCACCACCGTGGCCAGGGTCGCTCGGGCTGCCGGGGCCTCCGACCGGGGTCTTCGGGGCATGGGGGCCGCCCGCTCCGGGGCTCTCGGGGACGACCCCCTTGCCGTCGGCGACCGAGTGGACGCCCTTGCGGTAGAAGTCCAGCCAGGACAGGACCGTGCGCAGATAGGTGTCCGAGTGGTTGTAGCTGAGGACCGCCCTGTCCAGATCCGCCTGGACGGACAGGTTCCGGTCTCCCGCGCAGAGGTAGTGGCCCGCGGCGAGCGCGGCGTCCGCCACGTTGTTCGGGTCCTTGCGCCCGTCGCCGTTGCCGTCCTTGCCCCAGTGCGCCCAGGTCGACGGGATGAACTGCATCGGCCCGACGGCCCGGTCATACGTGGCGTCGCCGTCGTAGGCCCCGCCGTCGGTGTCGGCGATGTGGGCGAAACCCGCGCCGTTCAGCACGGGCCCGAGGATCGGGGTGAGGGTGGTGCCGGCGGTGTCCACCCGTCCCCCGCCCGCGTGCCCGGACTCCACCTTGCCGATGGCCGCGAGTAGCTGCCAGGGGAGACGGCAGCCGGGATCGCTGCGGCCGAGCGCGCTCTGCGCGTTCCGGTAGGCGGCCAGGACGGTGGCGGGGATGCCCGCCTCGGCCCAGGACTGCACGACGGCCGGGCCGGGCTTCCTGGCCCCGGGAGGTGCCGGCGGCTCGGGAGATTGCAGGGGCGGCAGCTCCGTGTGGTAGCTGTCGTCGTTGGGCACCTCGGTCCACACGACGTCGTCCGATGCCACGTTCTTCATGTCGTCCGCGGCGGCGGCGCCCGCGAGCCCCGGGGCCTGGGACGCGGTGAGCGCCGCCATGGCGGCGACCGCGGTGGCCGTGCCGGCGATCCCGCGGCGCATGGTTCCGTCGAACCTCATGTGTCCTCCCTCTCCTGGATCATCGCGTGAACGTGTCGATGGCCGCGATCCGCCAGGCGCCCCCGCGGCGTACGGCGTCGACGGCGAACATGGCGGCGGCGTACGTCGTCTCCTCCTCCTTGCCGGTACGGGTGTTGCTCTGGTCCGCGAAGACGAGCAGCCTGGCCCGGTCCCCGTCGAGCTGTTCGACGCCGCTCTCGGTGACGGTCGTGGTGAGCACCAGCTTCTGCTCCGGCGCCTGCGCCCGTACCTCGGCGAGCATGTCCTTGTGCTGCTGGACGGCCTTGCCGGTCAGGTACTTCTGCGCGGCCAGGTCCGACTTCCCCGGCGAGGCGTACGTGTACGAGAAGACGGCGCCCACGGCCTCGGTGATCTGCCCCTTGACCTCACTGGTGCGGCTGATGTCGGTGAGGGCGGTGTTCTGCCGGGTCGGATCGTCGCGGAGCGTCGCGGCGGAGCTGAACGCCCAGGCGGCGAAGGCGCCGAGGAGGACGGTGGCCGCGCAGAGCACGGCGGGGAGGCGGACGCGGAGGCGGGGCGGTCCGCTGCGGGGGCGTCCGTCCCCGGCGGGCTCCTCCGCCGTGGCGTCGGTCTCGTCGGAACCGTCGGACTGGACGGCATCGGGGGCGGGTTCCGCGGGGGGTCCGGCCACGGGCTGGGATTCCTCCGCCGGTGCGGCCTCGGTGCGCGGGGCGGCCGGGGCCGCGGCCACGGTGGCGAGACGGCGGCGGCGGTTGACGAGGTGTCGGGTCGTCGACATGTCGGTGGTCCTCTCGGAACGGGGCGGTCGGGCGGTCTCAGCCGGCGGTGTTGCCGACGGGCGCCTGTCCGAGGGCGCTGAGCTTCCACCCCTCGGAGGTGCGGGTGAGCTGCCCGAGCATCCGGCTCTCCTTCACCGCGGGCTTGCCCTCGGGGGCGGTCACGGTGACCCTCAGGGCGACCATCACCCCCGCCTTGCCGGCCCGGTCGTCGAGCTCGGTCACCGCGCCCGAGAGGATCCTGGCGGTGCTGACGGTCCTGGCCGCCTCGATCTGCTTGACGAACGCGTCCCGCCCCTCGACGAGTTGCCGGTGGAGGTCGCCGGTGGTCGATTCCTCCCAGTTGTCGAGCCCCTTCTCGACCTGGGCGTGGTCGAGCGTGTTCATGTTCTGCACGGCCTGCTCCCCCGCCGCCAGCGCGGCGTCGCGGGCCTCGGCGTAGGCCGCCGAGCCGTCGTGTGCGGCGTCGTAGCGCGACCAGCCGCCCCACCCCGCGGCGCCGGCCGCGGCGACCGTCAGCACGACCGCCGCCACCACCAGCGGATTCCTCGTCGTCCGTACCCGTGCCATGTGGTGCCTCTCCCCTACCTGGAGGTGATGTCGACGATGACCCAGCGGCTGCCGCGCAGTTCGGCCGTGACCGAGAGCTGCGCCGCCGCGGTGGTGGCCGCCTTCCCCTCGCGCTCGTACACCTGGTCGAGGAAGACGAGGAGGTGGGCGCTGCGGGTGGCGAGCCGGGTGACTCCGGCCCGTACGGCCTGCGAGGTGAGCGTGAGCTTCTGGTCGGCCGCCTGCTTCTCCACCTGGCCGAACAGCGCCGCGTACTGCCGCAGTGCCTTGCCCGCGAGGAGGCGCTTCGCCGACTCCTTGGTGGCGGCGGTCGACTGCGGGTTGTACGAGAAGACCTTGCCCAGGGCGCTGCTCACGTCGCCGACGACCCGGGTGGTCTCCTCGGTGTCGGTCAGCGCCCGGTTCGAGGTGGCGGGGGTGTCACGCAACTGCCGCGCCTCGACGAGGAGGACGGCGCCGGTGGCCAGCAGGGCGACGGCCAGGACGGACGCGAGACCACGCCGCCAGGCCGTGTGCCGGGACACACCCGGCCCCCGGCTCGTGCCCGGTCCCTCGTCCGTCACGTCCGCGTCCGGCTCCGGGGCCGGGGAGGCGTCCTCGACCGTGGTTCCTCCGGTCCGTGTCATCCGCCGCTCCCGACCGGTATCGCGTCCAGTGCCTTGATCTTCCAGCCGCCCCCGGTGCGGGCCAGGGTCGCCTCGAAGCGCTTGCGTTCCGTGCCGCCCTTGCCGGTGCGCGGGGTGACCTCGACGTCCACGGTGGCGATCATCGCCGCCGTACCGGCCCGTCGGTCGAGTGCGGTGAGCGCCGCGTCGGTGACCTTGCCGCGCGCGGTGGCCCCGTCGTCGGTGAGAGCGACGGTGTCCTTCTTCCGCGTGCTCTCCAGCCGGTCGTGCAGCGGGCCCGTGGACGCGCCTAGCCAGGCGGCGAGTCCGGCCCTCACACTCGACGCGCTCCTGCCGTCCATGCTGTTCAGCCGGGCCAGGTGCTTCCTGCCGTCGGCGATCGCGGCGTCACGCGCCTTGGCGTATGCCAGGGTGTCGTCGCCGCGCGCCTGCGCGTAGGACCAGCCGCCGAACACGCAGACCAGGAGGGCCGCCAGCATGCCGGCCCAGCCGCTCAGCCTCTTCGTACGGGCGTTCATTCGCCGCCTCCCAGTCCCAGCAGCCCGGCCATGCCGCCGGCCGTGCGCCCGGTGTCCCCGCCGGCGCCGAGGGCGCCGGGCAGCCGGGCCCCGTCGATGCCGGTCAGCAGGGAGCCGGGTTCCGCGGGCTCCGGGACGCCCCCGCCGTCGGGCGCGTTGGCGCTGCCGCGGACATTGATGCCGCTGCCGGGCGAGGAGGCGCAGCGTGCCCCGGTGTTGACCGCAGGGGCGGCCGAGAGGTCCTTGCCGGGCCGGTAGGTGGTGGAGCCGTATCCGGCGGTGCAGGGCAGCGGCTCGAAGAAGGTGACGGCCATCCCGAACCGGGCGTCCCCGCTCTCGTCGATGATGCTCGCGCCGGCCGCGGCGACCGCGGGCACCTTCACCAGGAGTTCCTCCAGCCCCCGCTGCCGGGTCACGGCGACCTCGGAGGTGGTGAGGAGGTTGGCGACGACGACTCCGAAACCCGGTTCGACGTCGCGCAGGAGCCCGCTGATCTGGGCGGTGGCACCAGGCGCCGTCGCGATCAGCCGGCGCAGGTCGCTGTCGGAATCCTTGAGCTCGGCGGCCAGTTCCTCCGCTCCCGACGCGAACCCCTCGAGCGCCTCGCCCTGTTCGGCCTGGGTGCGCAGCACCGTCTCGCCGTCCGCCATCAGCCTGGTGGTGGTCGGCAGTGCCTCGTCGGCGGCCTCGACGAACTCGCTGCCCGTGTCGAGCAGGACCTGGAGGTCGTCGCCACGCCCCTCGAACGCCGCTCCGAACTCCTCGACGACGGTGCGCAGGGCCTCGGTGTCCACGGAGGCGGTGAGGTCGTTGACGCTGGTGAGGACGTCGGTGACGGGCGCGGGGACGGTGGTGTCGGCCTCGTCGATGACCGAGCCGTTCCCCAGGAACGGGCCGTCGTCGCGAGTGGGACGGAGGTCGACGTACTGCTCGCCGACGGCGGAGAGGCTGGCGACGACGGCGTGCAGGCTGTCGGGGATGGGCGGCGCGTCGTCCTCGATGCGCAGTTCGGCCTCGACGCCGTCGTCGGTCAGCTCGATCGGGCCGACCCGCCCGACGGAGACGCCCCGGTAGGTGACGTTGGAGTGGGTGAAGAGCCCTCCGGTCTGCGGCAGTTGCACCTTGACGGTGTAGTAGCCGCGCAGTCCGACGTAGTGGCCGAGGTCGGCGTACCGGACGCCCAGGTAGCCGAGGACGAGCACCGCGATGACCAGGAAGGCGATGTTCTTGAGCCGCGTGGCGAGGGTGATCATCAGCGGGTGCCCTCCGTGCCGGACGTGGTGACCGAGGGAAGCGGCAGCGGGAGCGACGGGCCGGACTTCCGGGTGCCGGTCGCCGCCGGGGCGTCCGGGGTGAGCGCGGGGATGATCTGCGTGCCGGGCATGGCGGTGACGTCGAGGTAGACGTTGAGGTAGTCGCCCTTCACCCCGCGCAGCACCTCGTCCGTGAACGGGTAGGTGAGCAGCACCTGCAGGGAGTCGGGGAGGTCGTCGCCCGAGTCGGCGAGCGCGGTGAGTGTGGGGGCGAGGGCCTTGAGGTCGGCGATCATGTCGGCCTTGCTCCTGTTGACCGTGTCGACGGCGACGGTGGAGAGCGTGTCGAGCGAGCGCAGCATGGTGAGCAGGGATCCGCGCTGCTTCTCCAGGACCTTCAGTCCGGGGCTGAGTCCGGTGAGCACGGTCCCGACGTCCTGCTTCCGGGTGGCGAGGGTCGCGGCCAGCCGGTTCACCCCGTCGAGCGCGTCGGTGATGTCTTCCTTGTGGGTGTCCAGGTCGGTGACGAGCGTGTCGACGCGGTTCAGCATGGAGCGGATCTGGGGTTCCTGTCCGGCCAGTGCCTTGTTGAGCTCCGTGGTGATGGTCTTCAACTGGGCGACTCCACCGCCGTTGAGGAGCATGGACAGGGCGCCGAAGACCTCCTCGACCTCGGGGTTGCGGTTGGTGCGGACGAGCGGGATGCGGTCGCCGTCGGACAGGGCGCCCCGGGCCGTGCCCTCGGCGGGCGGTGAGAGCTGGACGTACTTCTCGCCGAGGAGACTGGACTGTTCGAGGTGGGCGTAGGCGTTGGCCGGCATCCTGATCCTCCCGTTGACCCGCATGGTGACCTTGGCGGTCCAGCTGCCCGGGGTGAGGGAGATCTTGGTGACCCGGCCCACGGCCACGTCGTTGACCTTGACGGACGACTGGGGCGCGAGGCTGAGGACGTCCCCGAACTCGGCGGTGATCTCGTACGGGTGGTCGCCGAGGTCGGCTCCGCCGGGCAGCGGCATCTGGTCGATGCCGGGGAACGAGGGCAGGCCGGTGGTCGTGGCGACGAGGGCGAAGCAGACGCCGGCGGCGACCAGGGCGCCGAGGCCCGCGACCACGCGGGTGCCGGTGGTGGGCGCGGCGGGGCTCATCGGTCCCCCTCCTTGTTCTCGCCGGTGCCGGGCTTCTTCTTCCGGTCCCCCGTGTCCGACGGGGTTCCGTAGACGGTGCCGACGGGGGGCAGCGGCAGGACGGGCAGTGCCTTCTGCCGGGCGGCGTCCACCGGGGCGAGACCGCCGAGACCGGCGGTCGCCGCCCCGGGCTCGAGGAGCGGCCCGCCCATGGACAGCTCGTTGAGGTTCGTCCGCCCGTCGAGGGTGCGGTTGGCCGGGTCGTAGGCGTTGAGCACGTTGCCCGCCGCGAGCGGCAGCGTGTCGAGCGACTCGGCGAGCGAGGCACGCTGGTCGACGAGGACCTGGGTGAGCGGCACCAGGAGGTCCACGTTCTTCTTGAGCGCACCGCGGTTCTTCTGGATGAAGGTCTTGACCTGGCCGAGCGCGGTGCCCAGTTCCTTCAGTGCCGCGCTGAGGTTCTCCTTGTCGTCGGCGAGGAAGCCGGTGACGGTGTTGAGCTGCTGCTCCGCGGCGCGTACGTCCCCGTCCTTCTCCTTCAGCATGGTGGTGAAGGTCTGCAGGGAGGAGAGCGTGTCGAAGAGGTCGCCGCTGCTCTTGTCGAGGGTCTTCGTCGCTTTGCCGAACTGCTCGATGGAGTCGCCGATGGCCTCTCCGTTGCCCTTGAGGTTCTCGGACCCGGTCTTCAGGAGCCCGGAGAGCGCCCCGTCGGCGTTGGCCCCGTCGGGGCCGAGTGCGGTGGAGAGTTCCGTGATCGACTCGTAGAGCTGGTCCACCTCGATGGGGGTGGCGTTGTTCTCGGCGGGGAGTACGGCGCCTCCCTCCAGCCGCGGTCCGCCGGTGTAGGCCGGGGCGAGCTGGACGTACCGGTCGGCGACGAGGCTGGGGGCGACGACGAGGGCGTGCGCGTCCGCGGGGACGTCGACGCCCTTGTCGAGGCGCAGGACGATCCGGACCTCCTCGCCGTGGGGCCTGACCGATTCGACGGTGCCCACCTTCACCCCGAGGATCCGCAGGTCCGATCCGGGGTACACCCCGGTGGCGCGGTCGAAGTAGGCGGTGACGGTGGTGCCCTCCTGGTCCATGGCCGCCACGCCCGAGCCGACGGCCACGGCCACGACGGCGAGTCCGGCACCGATGCCGATGATGCGGGTGCGTCTCATGTCAGCGGCCCCCCTGCTTCGGCGGCATGCAGTCGTTCGTCGGGGGCGTGTCCTTCGGCAGGTAGTTCTTGGGGACGACCCCGCAGACGTAGTTGTCGAACCAGCGGCCGTTGCCGAGGGTGTTGCCGACGAGCCGGTTGTAGGTGCCGGCCATCGAGAGCACCTGGTCGAGGCTCTTGCGGTTCTTCACCAGTACGGCGGTGACGCGGCCCAGCGAGTCGAGGGTGGGCTTCAGCTGCTTGTCGTTGTCGGCGACGAGACCGGTGAGCTGGGTGCCGAGATCCCGGGTGCCGGTGAGCAGCAGGTGGATGGAGTCCCGCCGGGCCTGGATCTCTCCGAGAAGCAGGTTGCCGTCCTCCAGCAGGGTCTCGAAGCTGCTCTTCTTCGTGGCGAGTGTCCTGGTGAGCTGCTTGCTGCCCTTGAGGAGGGTGGCGAGCTGAGCGTCCCGCTCGGAGACCGTCTTCGACAGTGCGGAGAGCCCCTCGGCCGCACTGCGCACGTCGGGCGGCGAGTCCTTGAAGGTGTCCGAGATGGTCTCGAAGCTCTGCGCGAGCTGGGCGGTGTCGATCTCCTCGATGGTCTCGCCGAGTCCGTCGAACGCCTGGGTCACGTCGTACGGGGAGGTGGTGCGGCTCGACGTGATGCGGGAGTCCGGGTCCTGCGGGGCGTCGCCGAGCGGATCGACCGCGAGGTACTTGTCGCCCAGGAGGGTCTTGATGGCGATCCCGACGGTGGAGGAGTCGCCGATCCAGGCGTCCTCGACCTCGAAGTCGACCTTCACCTTCGCGCCGTCGAGCGAGACGCCGGTGACCTCTCCGACCTTCACCCCGGCGACGCGCACCTCGTCGCCGGCGTCGAGCCCCGCGGACTCGGTGAAGTCGGCGCTGTAGGCGGTGCCGCCTCCGAGGAAGGGCAGGGCGTCGGCGCGGTAGGCGGCGAGGCCGAGGAGCGCCAGGACGACCAGTCCGACGACGCCGACGGTGACGGGGTTCCGCTCCCGGACGGGCTTGGTCCTCATCCCGCGCACCTCGATCCGCCGATCGTGATGCCGGTGGGCGGCGCGCTGCCGTCCTCGGTCGTCACACCGGCCACCTTCGCCTCGCAGAGGTAGAGGTTGAGCCAGGAGCCGTACGAGGTGAGGCGGGTGATCGCCTCCATCTTGGCGGGCGTCTTCTGCAGGAAGGACTCGATCGTCGGCGCGTTCCTGTCGAGCTGCCCGCTGAGCCTGCCGAGTTCGGCGATGTCCTTCTTCAGCGGTCCCCGGCCGTCCTCCACGAGGTCCGCGGTGACGGTGGTGAGCGCACCCATCGCCGTGACCGCGTCGCCGAGCGGCTTGCGGTCGCCGGAGAAGCCCTTCACGAGCTTCTCGAGGGTGACGACGAGGTCGTCGAATCCCGCCTCGCGGTCGTTGACGGTCGTGAGAACCGTGTTGAGGTTCTTGATCACCTCACCGATCACCTTGTCCTTGGCCGCGACGGTGCCGGTCAGCGATCCGACGTGGGAGAGGATGCTGTCGACCGTGCCGCCCTCGCCCTGGAGGACCTGCACGATGGAGCCGGCGAGCTGGTTGACGTCCGGCGGGGAGAGCCCTTCGAAGAGGGGCTGGAAGCCGTTGAAGAGCTGGGTGAGGTCGAGGGCGGGCGTGGTGCGCGAGAGCGGGATCGTCGCACCGGACCTGAAGGTCGCCCCCACGGGCCCGGTGCCCTGGTCGAGGTCGATGTAGCGCTGGCCGACCATGTTGAGGTACTTGATCGACGCGGTCACCGAGGCGGGCAGGTCGCGGCCCTGGTCCACGGCGAAGCCGACCTCGGCCTGCCGCCTGTCGGCGACCCTGATGGACTCGACCTGTCCGACCTTGACGCCCGCGATCCGGACGCTGTCACCGACGACCAGTCCGGTGGCGTCGGTGAACCTGGCCTTGTAGGAGACGGTGTCGCCGACCCCGGTGTTGGCGATGGACAGGGCCAGGACGGTGGTGGCCAGAGCGGTGACCACGACGAAGACGAGGGACTTCACGAGCGGTCCCGCGAGGGAGCGGCGCTTCACTTGAGCTTCACCTCCGCACCGCGGAAGGCCGGACCGATGAGCACGCTGCTCCAGTCGGGCAGGGTCTGCGGCCGGACTTCGAGCGAGGGGGCGACGAGCTCGTTGACGAGCCGGCTCTCCTCGGGGGAGTTCGGCACGCCGAGCGCGGTTTCCGTGGTGTCGGTGGTGTCGGTGGTGTCGGCAGCTTCCACGTCGCCGGGGTTCGGTGCCGGCGCTCTGCGCGCGTCGGCGGTCGGGACCGCCCTGCCGGTGTACGGCACGGCGTAGCAGTGCGGGCCGCCGGTCGCGCCGTAGACCGGGGTGTCCCTGCCGGGCACGTACTTCCCCTTGGACTCCACCACCTTGACGGTGACGTGGAGTCCCGGCTCGTCGGTGCCCTTGCCGAGCGCCTTGTCCATGGCCGGGACGAATCCGGCCATGGTGCGCAGGGTGCAGGGGAAGGCGTCGGAGTACTCCGCGAGGAGCTCCAGGGTGGGACGGCCGGAGGCGGAGAGGCGGATGAGGTTGTCCTTGTTCTTCCGCAGGAAGGCGGTGACGTCGTTCGCGGAGGCGGTGGTGGATCCGTAGAGATCCGCGAGTTCCGCCTCCTGTTCTGCGATCGTGCCGCTCGTGGTGGTGAAGTCGGTGAGGGCGTCCAGGACGTCGGGCGCGGCGTCGGCGTAGAGATGGCTCACCTTGACGAGTTCCTTGATGTCCGCGTTGAGCGTCGGGAGTTGGGGGTTGAACTCCTTCAGGTGCGCGTCGAGGGTGACCAGCGTGTCGCCGAGCTTGTCGCCGCGCCCTTCGAGCGCCTGGGACACGGCCCCCAGCGTCGCCGCGAGCTTCTCCGGCTTGACGGCGGTGAGCATCGGCAGGACGTTGTCCAGGACCTCCTCCAGCTCGATGGCGTTGCTGGAGCGGTCCTGCGGGATCACCGCCCCGGCCCGCAGGGTCTCGGCGGAGGGGACGGCGGGCGGCACGAGGGCGACGAACCGTTCCCCGAAGAGGGTGGTGGGCAGCATCTGCGCGGTGACGTCGGCCGGGATCTGCTCCAGCCGGTCCGGCTCGATGGCGAGGGTGAGGCGGGCCCCGTCACCGTCGGACGCGATGTGGCGCACCTCGCCGATGACGACGCCTCGCAGCTTCACCTCGGCGTTGTCGTGCATCTCGTTGCCGACGCTTCCGGTGCGTACGGTCACGGTCGCGTCGTCGGTGAAGTCCTTCTCGTACACCGAGACCGAAACCCATACGAGCACGGCCGGCACGAGCACGAAGGCCACACCCGCGATTCTGCGGCGCACCGTCTGCGCCGTGGAGGAGGACATCAGCCGGCCACCTTCACCGTTGTCGTCGCGCCCCAGATGGCGAGCGAGAGGAAGAAGTCGGTGACGCTGATGAGCACGATGGCGTTGCGCACCGACCGGCCGACGGCGACGCCCACTCCGGCGGGGCCGCCGGTGGCGTGGAAGCCGTAGTAGCAGTGGGCGAGGATCACCAGCACGCTGAAGATCAGCACCTTGAGCACCGACAGCAGCACGTCGTCCGGGGAGAGGAAGAGATTGAAGTAGTGGTCGTAGGTGCCCGCCGACTGTCCGTTGAACAGGACGGTGATGTAGCGGGACGCGAGGTAGGAGGAGAGCAGGCCGATCGCGTAGAGCGGGATGATGGCGACGACACCGGCGATGATCCGCGTGGTGACGAGGTAGGGCATGGAGCGCACGCCCATCGCTTCGAGGGCGTCGACCTCCTCGTTGATCCGCATGGCGCCGAGCTGGGCCGTGAAGCCCGCCCCGACGGTCGCGGAGAGCGCGAGGCCGGCGACGAGCGGGGCGATCTCCCGGGTGTTGAAGTAGGCGGAGATGAAGCCGGTGAACGCGGAGGTGCCGATCTGGTCGAGGGCGGCGTACCCCTGGAGGCCGACGACCGAGCCGGTGGCGAGGGTCATCGCGATCATCACGCCGATGGTTCCGCCGATGACGCCGAGACCGCCGCTGCCGAAGGCCACCTCGGCGAGGAGCCTCTGGACCTCCTTGAGGTAGCGGCGCAGGGTCCTGGGGATCCAGATCAGGGCGCGTACGTAGAAGGTGAGCTGTTCGCCGGAGCGGTCCAGCCAGCCGAGCATCGACATCGCTCAGCCCCCCTTCGGGGGGACGATCTGGAGGTAGATCGCCGTGAGGACCATGTTCACGGCGAACAGGAGCATGAAGGTGATGACGACGGACTGGTTGACCGCGTCGCCGACGCCCTTCGGGCCGCCGCGCGGGTTCAGTCCCCGGTAGGCCGCGACGATGCCGGCGATGAAGCCGAAGATCAGCGCCTTGAGTTCACCGACGTAGAGGTCGGGCAGCTGGGCGAGGGCGGAGAAGCTCGCGAGGTAGGCACCGGGTGTCCCGCCCTGCATGATCACGTTGAAGAAGTAGCCGCCGAGGGTGCCGACGACGGACACCAGTCCGTTGAGCAGGACGGCGACGAACATGGTGGCCAGCACGCGGGGGACGACGAGGCGCTGGACGGGCGAGACGCCCATGACCTCCATCGCGTCGAGCTCCTCACGGATCTTGCGGGAGCCGAGGTCGGCGCAGATGGCGGAGCCCGCGGCCCCGGCGATGAGCAGCGCCACGATGAGCGGGCTGGCCTGCTGGATGACGGCCAGGACGCTGGCGCCTCCGGTGAAGGACTGGGCGCCGAGCTGCTCGGTCAGGGAGCCGACCTGGAGGGCGATGACCGCGCCGAAGGGGATCGAGACGAGGGCGGCGGGCAGGATGGTGACGCTGGCGACGAACCAGAACTGCTCGATGAACTCCCTTACCTGGAACGGCCTGCGGAAGACGGCCCGGGAGACCGCCAGGGCGAGCGCGAAGAGCTGCCCGGTCTGACGCAGCGGGGCGAGGAGCCGCGAGGGCGGCCTCTCCCCCGGCGTCTCCCGCGGGGCCTGCTCGTGGGCGGGCTCCGACGGCGGGCGTACGGGCGGCGGTGCCGTCATCGGCGCCCACCGTCCAAGGTCGGCGTGTAGCTGTTCAGGATGGCCGTACGGGCGGCCTCCGGAAGCTGGCCCATCATGGAGACGACCCGCTCGCGGCGGCGCAGGGCCGCCTGCCGTACGGGCATCCCGGGCGAGGGCTCCAGCTGCGGTACGACGGTGCGGGGCCCCGTGGTGTATCCGTGGCCGTTCGTCTGCTCGGCGGCGAGGGTGGCAGCGTCCTTCTCCTCCGACATGCCGATGGGGCCCTCACGGCGTCCGGCGAGGAACTGCGAGACCACGGGCATGTCGCTGGTGAGCAGCACTTCGCGGGGGCCGAAGGTGACGAGGTTGCGGCAGAAGAGCATGCCCATGTTGTCCGGGACGGTGGCCGCGATGTCGAGGTTGTGGGTGACGATGAGCATCGTCGCGTCGATCTGCGCGTTGAGGTCGATGAGGAGTTGCGAGAGGTAGGCGGTACGCACCGGGTCGAGCCCGGAGTCGGGCTCGTCGCAGAGGATGATCTGCGGGTCGAGCACCAGGGCGCGGGCCAGGCCGGCCCGCTTGCGCATGCCGCCGGATATCTCGCCCGGCAGCTTTCCCTCCGCGCCGAGCAGACCGACGATGTCGATGCGCTCCATGACGATCCTGCGGATCTCCGACTCGCTCTTGCGGGTGTGTTCACGCAAGGGGAAGGCGATGTTGTCGAAGAGGGACATCGAGCCGAAGAGGGCGCCGTCCTGGAACATGAGGCCGAACAGTTTCCGGGTCTCCATGATTTCCCGCTCGGGGCTGTTCACCATGTCGACACCGTTGATCAGGACACGGCCCTTTTCCGGCTTCAGCAGTCCGATGATGGATTTCAGGAACACGGTCTTCCCGGTGCCGGAAGGGCCGAGCATGACGCTCACCTCACCGGCCGGCAGCGTGAGACTGACGTCCTGCCAGATGTTCTGCTTGCCGAAGGATTTCGTGAGGCCTTCGACGACTACTTCGATTCCCATCGGCCCTCCCTCGAAGTGGTGGTGAACGACGTCATCTGTCTGCGCTCCGGCTCCGGTACGTGCAACGACGGCTTGTCACACATGCACCAGGAGGCGCACGTTAAGTCCGTCGAAACCGCCAGGACAAGCCGTTGAACAGCGGAAATCGCCGGATGTCGATCTCGGTGTGGATCACTTGTCACCGATTGACAAATCCGCTCGGCGGCTTTGTCGCAATCTGCGCAAGCTCTCCGGGTGCACCGGGGCCCCGCGGCCCAGGGGGCCGGAGCCACCAGGTATCGACAGTCGGAGGAACGTCCCCCGGGTGGCAGGGTTCGGGGCCCGGTGGGACTCCCGGAGGAATCCCGGCCCCAGAGGGCGCGACCAGGACTCCAGGTGCGTCGAACAAGCAGGTACGGACGGGTTTCCGAGCGGCTCAAGCGGGACGCTACGGGCCAGTAACCTAAGTCCGCAATAGCACTTCCCGAACTTTCTCCGAGGTAATCGCGCAGCCCCGTTTTCTTATGCCGCGATGAGCAATCGGCGCGCGAAACCTATCGAAAAGTGAGGGCCTCCGGGTGGCGGCGGTCGGCCCTGGAATGCTGTGCTGGACACGCCGAAGCCCGCCCCGACCAGGGTGCATGCGGTCGGGGCGGGCTCGTGTGCGGTGAAGGCCGGGGCGCATCAAGTGACAAGAACCTGAGGGGCCACCGGTCGCCCCCTGCGGCTACTTCACCGCGGAGTGCCAGCTGTCGGCGAGCTCCTTGCCGGCGTTGGGCACGGACAGGCCCGGGGCCGTGAGACCGGCCGTGTAGGTCTTGGCGTCGTTCAGGACGAGGTTGTTCGAGCCGGCCGCGGCAGGCAGGCCGACCTTGAGGTCGATCGCCCAGCTGAGGATGCCGCCGAGACCGCAGCCGCTGGCCTTCGGCACGGAGAACTGGCTGTCGCCCTGGGCGGCGCCGGACAGGGCGATCTGGATCATCGACCCCTCGTCCGGGTTCTCGGTGCCGTCACCGTTGAACCTGAAGGCGTTGAAGTTGGGTGCGCTGAGGTTTCCGGGGCGCAGGAGCACCGGATTGCTGCTGCTGCCGATGTAGCAGTTGGAGCCGAGCAGCGGGTTCTCCAGGCGGATCTTGACGGGCAGCTTCACGATCGGCCCGGAGGATATGCCCGCGACCAGGCTGAATTCGGTCGGTGTACCGGCCGACTCCACCGTGGCGGTCACCTTGTTCAGGGTGGCGTTGGTGATCTGCCCGCAGACGGCCGAGACGACGGGGACGTTGCTCGGGCACATGATGCCGAGAAGCCCGCCGGGGATGGTGGTCTTGCCGCTGATGATCGATCCGGCAGCGGGCGGGACGACCGTGTAGGTCCCCTCGGCCGGGTGCTGGACGACGCCGAACTGCAGGTTCGTCGAGCCGGTCGTCGCCGTGACGTTGCCGAGTTTGATCGTCCCGTTCGGCGAGGAGGACGTCACACACAGCGGGACGTCGACGTCACCGTCGGTCGCGAGCATGGCGGGGGCGTCCACCGGACACCGGTCGAAGGGGGCCCAGGAGCCGTTCAGCTGGGCGGCGGCCGTGGCGGCGCCGGCCGGGGTCGCGGTCAGGGGCATGACCAGCGCGGCGGACGCGGCGACAGCTCCCGCGGCCTTGATCCAGGTCTTCGGAGCAGGTCTCATCGTTCCCTCAATTCGTCAGCGGGTCGGGGAAATGCTGTGCTCGGTTCGATCGGTATCGGTATCGGTGAGGCTTCAGGGGTCAGCGGACCGCCACAGGCACGTCCACCGGCTCGTACGCGTCCGTGCAGACGGACCCCTCGGAACCCGGCACGTGCTGCTGGGCGGCGCACGGGGCGCCTTGTACCTGTTTCACGTATCCGGGTACACCGGACAACGATGCGGTGAAGAGGCTGTCGAGGTCCTCACCGGCTCCGCACCCGCTGAACGGGGGAAGGGTCACCGACCCTGTCAGGACACCGCCCGTCGCCAGGGTGTAGCCGGTCGTGACACCGTCCTTCGCCGTCATCCGGCCCTCCAGGGAGAGGGTGAAGGGCTTACTGGTGCGGCAGTTGTCACCCACGTCCAGGGGCACGCCGTTCACCTTGACGTCACGGAGCCGGAGCATGAGGTCGAGGTCGATGGTCGTCAGGCCCGTGTTCGTGAAGTCGGACCAGTCGACGATCAGGTGGGATTTCACGTTGTAGTCCGGAGTCCCCTCGGCATCCACCCCCGGGGGGACCTGCGTCATTTCCAGGGTCGCCGTTGTCGGCATGAATCCGAAGGTGAGAAAGGTGCCCGACGCCGGCGGCAGCTGGGGCTTCCCCTGGTAGTCCAGCACGGCGGTGGAATCCTGGTAGATGTGCGTGAATCCCGGCTCGGAGAGGTCGACGCGGGTCGGCCCCTGCGAGACCTGCGTGCAGGCCAGGGGAAACTTCGTCGCCCCGCCGAGCTTCGTCACGTTGGCGTAGCCCGTCACGTAGGCGTTCAGGTTGAGGTCGTCGTTCACGTCCCCGACGCATGGAGCGGCGTCGGGGGCGGCCGGCTGCTTCGCCCTGGCCCCCACTTCGGGCACCGCCCCGCTGTCCGTCGCCCCGCTCCCGGCGGGCTCGGATGCAGGAGGCGCCGAGGAGGACTCGCCTTCACCGCCGACATCCGTCCTCGCCAGTTCCGTCGGCTGATCCGGGTCGACGGAACAGTTCAGCGAGACGGCCGGTGGCTCCGCAGGGATTCCCTGTGCGGTTTCCAGGGTGAGTTCGACCGAGAGCGCCCCCGCGGCGAGGACGAGGTCTCCCGACCCCTCGGGCTTCATGTACGGGACGGCGCCCGAGGTGGTCAGCGGCAGCGCGCCCTCCTGCGGGACCGGCACGGACTCGGCCGTCGTGCCGATCCACTCCGCCTGCGCGTGCTGGTCCATCTGGGACACGTCGACAGCCAGTTTCAGCTCCGCGCTCACGCGCGCCGCCGTCGATCCGTCCGGCAGGGGAATCGCCCCCTCGGGCAAGGTGGCCTCCAGGGAGACACCTTCGGGCTGCACAGCCTGACCCGGCTCGGCGGACTCGGGCAGTTCCCCGGTGATCCTGACCTTCACCGGCTGCTCGCCCTCGGGCAGGTCGCACGTGTAGGCCAGCTCCAGGTCGATCTCCTGCACACCGGACGCGGCCCGGGCGCCGGGAACCATCCCTCCCAGCAGTACGGCGGCGGCCACTGCGGCACCGCGCACCGTGCGCCTGCGTGCTCCTGTCATACGACTGCCCTCACTGTCGGTGTTCCCCTTCGGACGGACGTGCTCGGAGTGACGGAACCTCACACCGGAGGCGGGCGCGCGGCCAAATCAGGGAGTATGCACGATGGTCGGCCCGGCCGTGCCTCCGGCCGGAGCGACGACCGAGTAGGTGGCGTCGTACGACCAGGTGTCGCCCACGGCCGCCAGGCCCGCGCAGCCCGGCGAAGCCTCCTGGACCGTGATCCCGTACGCGCCGTCGACGTGGACCTTCATCCTGGCGGTGGAGTTGGTGTAGGTGAAGGCAAGCCGTCCCGAGGCCACCATGGAGCAGGTGAGCATGGTGAGGGTGAGCCTGACACCGGACACATACCCGCTGGTGGTACCCACGGTGTGGCTGTCGGCCACCAGCTTCCACGGGGTGGAGGTGTCAGCGACCGGATTCATCGGCCCGAAAGGACTGGAGCAGCCACTCCAGGTCAGCGGGGCGATGGTGCCGACCTGCACGCCCGTCGCGCCGGGCGCGGAAGCCAGGTCGCCCCGCACCGCCGACGACGGGCACGTCATCGGGATGTAGCCGTTGATGCCCCACTGGAAGCGCACGGCACCGGCAGCGCCGGAGAACGACGTCGGCGAGCTGGGTCCTACGGTCCAGGCGGGAGCCGCGGCCCCGGCCGTGGCTGCGGGAGCCGCCAAGGCGACGACGACGGCACCGGTGACCGCCGCAGTCGTTCCGAGACACCTGCGCACAACTGACTCCTCCGTCCGGCGACGTGCGGCGGCGGGAGCCCTGTACGGGCACTCACCCCGGCCTGGCCTGCGGGGACTGCTCAGGACACGGGATCGCACGGCGGTGCCGCCCGCCGTGCGATCCCGGTTCGCTGCCTACCGGCGGGTGGCCGGATCAGGGGGTGTAGACGATGGTCGGCTTGGTGGTGCCGCCGATCGGCGTGACCGCGTTGTAGTTGGCGGTGTAGGTCGGGTTGTTACCCACGGCCGCGATACCGGCGCAACCCGAGGTGACGGTGGCGACGGTCAGCTTGTAGGTGGCGTTGTTGCTGACTGCCAGCACGCCGGTGGAGTTGGTGTACTTGGCGGCGACGTTGCCCGTCACGGTGAAGGTGCAGGTGAGGACCTTCAGCGTGGCCTTCACTCCGGAGATGTACCCGTTGGTGACGCCGGCGCTGTAGGTGTTCGCGTTCAGCTTCCACGAGGTGGAGGTGTCGGCGGTCGGGGTCACCGGGCCGAACGGGCTGGTGCAGCCGCTCCAGGTCAGCGGAGCGATGGTGCCGACCTGCACGTTCGTCGTGCCGGAGGCGGTGGCCAGGTTGCCCGACGCCGCAGAGGACGTACAGGTCATCGGGACGCCGTTGAGGACGAGGGTGACCGTGCCGGCGGTGGCCGAGAACGTCTCCGGCGAGCTGGGGCCGACGGTCCACGTCGGAGCGGCGACGCCTGCGGTGGCGGTGGTGGCTCCGAGGGTGACGGCGGCCGCGGCGGCACCGGCCGTGAGTGCGATCTTTCTGAGGGTGTTGCGCACAGTGAGTTCCTCCGATTCGGCAGTGCGGGTGCACTGTTGCGGGGACAGCACTCGAATTCCTGCAAAGGCGCAGGGAGTGCCGCGATGAATCGTGTTGCGTGGGGGGCCGTGCTGCGCTTTCAGCCACACACGTTCTGTGACAGGGCGTGACGTTACTTGCGGGAAACTTGGAGCACAATCCTGCGGGTCAAGATTGGTCCGGCAAGTTTTTTTCCTCGTCAGCAGGTCACTAATTCCCTCCGCACACTTGTCACTTGGTGCGCAATATCTCAAGGGAATGCCGCACGGCGCCGGAATCCCTCAGGGGACGCGGCTGCCACACCGCACGCCGGGCGAAGATCCAAGGGGGCCCGACCGAGAGCCCGACGGCCACCCCGTCCAGGCCGTCGACAGCACCACCACACCCCCTCGCCGGCAGCGCCGATGCCGTCCACGGCCGAAAACATTGTCCGGAAGTGAGCATTTACCGCCCCACCTGCACGGGAGCACCACAACTGGGCCACGTTGTGTGCCCCTTGCAGTTCGATCTTGTCCAAGCAGTGTGCACCCTGCCCGACTTGGTCTATCTTCGGCGCCGATGTTGGTATACACCTGTCGGTCCGTGGGAGCGCTCTCCCCCACCTGCTCCTCCACACCGGACCCGGGATAGACGAGGGGACGGTCATGCCGAGACTTATCCAGCCGCTGGACACCGGAGACCCGCTGGGACCCCTCCCCCAGGAGTTCGCCGCGATCATGCGGCCCGAACTGCCGAGCCTGATCAAAGAGATAGGCATGGAAGTGACCCGGGCCTATCCGGAATACGCGCGTCTCCTGAACGGCCCCAACGGCGCGTCCATTCGCATGGGCGTCGAACAGAGCCTTTCGTCCTTTGTCGACCTGGTCGCCGAGCCCACCTCCTCCACGGCCCTGCGCGACGACATGTGCCGGAGATTCGGCCGGTTCGAGGCGTACGAGGGCCGCAGCATGGACGCACTGCAGGGCGCGTACCGGCTGGGCGCGCGGGTCGCTCTGCGACGGGCGAAGAAGGTGGGCCGGAGCTACAACTTCTCGCCCGCGCTGATGCTCAGCTTCGCCGACGCCCTGTTCGCCTACGTGGACGAACTGGAGTCGCTGTCCCGCGAGGGCTATCTGGAGGTGCAGGCCCAGTCCGACCAGCAGAGCGAGGCGGTGCGCCGGCGGCTGCTGCACCTGATCCTCACGGGCCGGCCGGTCCCCCGCAGCGCCATCGCCGAGCTGTGCGAGCAGACCGGGTGGACCCTGCCCGAGCAGGTCACCCTCGTCGCCGTACGCGCCCCGTCCGGCGTGGACCGGATCAGCGCGGACCACGACGTCCTGATCGATCCCGGCGACCCGCAGCCGCACCTGCTGATCCCGGGCGCCTTCGACGACGCGCGCAGGGAGATGCTCGACCGCACGATCCCGGGCGGGGGCGCGGCGATCGGGCTGACCGTGCCGACCGCACTCGCCGCGGACTCGATCCGCTGGGCCCGCCGCGTTCTCGAACTGGTCGACGCGGGGGTCATCGACGACGCACCGGTCATCCTCTGCGAGGACCACCTCATCACGCTGTGGCTCCTCTCCGACCCGGTCCTCCTCGACCAGCTCGCCGAACGCGAACTTGCCCCCGTCTCCGGCATCAGCGCCACGCGGCGCGAGCGGCTGGTCGAGACGCTGCGGATCTGGCTCGACACCCGCGGAACCGCCGCGCAGATGGGCGAGTTGCTGGACGTCCACCCCCAGACGGTGCGCTACCGCATGCGCAGCCTGGAGGCCATCTTCGGCGAGCAGCTCACCGATCCGGAGAGCCGCTTCTCGACCGAGGCCGTGCTGCGCGCCATGCGGTTACGTGCCCGGGGCGGGCAGTCCTTGAACTGATCACCCATCACATGCACGGCATCCAGTCAACTTACCGCCAGGTAACGCGAAATAGACGGTCAGTCCCAAACGGTTGCGACACGGAGACGTTCTCAACGAGAAACCAGGAACTGCGTCCCGTTACATGAGGAGGAGCGGCGGCCCACCGGCCGCCGCGGAGAACCACCTCCTGGCCGACCATCCGAGAGGGAACCCCCACATGACCGCCTCGCACCTCCTCGTCCCCGTGCCGATCCCCGACCGGGTCGCCGCGCTGATCGGGTCCTGCACCCCGCCGCACATCCTGCAGGCGGAGCTCGACGCCGACTGCGCCGCCCGCGAGGTCCGCAGGTTCCGGGGGCCGAGGCTCGGCATCGAGGACCAGGCCGACCGCGAACAGGCGCTGTCCGAGCTCGCCAGGGCCAACAAGGTGCTGTCGGCCCATCACCCGCACCTGGCGGTGCGTCCGGACGGATCCTGGTGACGGCTGCTTGCGGAGCGGCGGCCGCCGCCCTTACCTTACCCAGAAGTAAGTTTACTCTGGAGTAAGGATTTGGTGTGGCCGACAACAGCAGCGGCAACCTCACCGACGAACTGTCCGGGCTCGACTTCGCGGCCGTCTCCCCCGAGGAGTTCGCGCGGATCGTCAAGGGCCTGTCAGCCAGGCAGCTCGGCGAGGTCATGCACGGTGACCTGCGCGCCCGCGTGCTGAGCGAGGTCTTCGGCCGGATGCGCCAGCAGTTCCGCCCGGAGGCGGCCGGCCGGCTGAAGGCCCTGATCCGCTGGAAGATCACCGGCGAGAGCGACGAGGTCTACGAGACCTCCATAGCCGACGGCACCTGCACGGTGAGCGCGGGCCGCTCGGACGCCGAGCCCCGCACGACGCTGGTGATGGGCGACGCGGAATTCCTCAAGCTGGTTTCCGGCAACGGCAATCCCGTGACGATGTTCATGATGCGCAAGCTGAGGATCGCCGGTGACGTCGGCCTGGCCTCGGGGCTCACCCGCTACTTCGACATCCCGAAGGCCTGAGCCCGTGAGCTACTTCTCCCTCGCCCTGACCGAGGAACAGCGTGACCTGCGCGACTGGGTGCACGGCTTCGCCGCCCAGGTGGTCCGCCCGGCGGCCGCCGAGTGGGACGCCCGGGAAGAGACCCCGTGGCCGGTCATCCAGGAAGCGGCCAGGATCGGGCTCTACGGGTTCGAGTCCCTCGCCGACATGTACGGGGACCCGAGCGGACTCTCGCTCCAGATCGCCAACGAGGAGCTCTTCTGGGGCGACGCGGGAATCGGCATGGCGCTGTTCGGCACCTCGCTCGCGGTCGCCGGGATCTTCGCCTCCGGCACCCCCGACCAGCTCGCCGAGTGGGTCCCCCAGTGCTACGGCGACGAGGACGACCCCAAGGTGGCGGCGTTCTGCGTCTCCGAACCCCAGGCGGGCTCCGACGTCTCCGCGATGACCACCCGGGCCCGCTACGACGAGGCCAAGGACGAGTGGGTGCTCTCCGGCCAGAAGGCGTGGATCACCAACGGCGGGATCGCCGAGATCCACGTCGTGGTCGCCTCGGTGGACTCCTCGCTCGGCGCCCGCGGGCAGGCCGCGTTCATCGTGCCGCCCGGCACACGAGGTCTGGCGGCGAGCCGCACCATCAAGAAGCTCGGCCTCCGCGCGTCGCACACCGCCGACGTCTTCCTCGACGACGTACGCGTCCCCGGGCACTGCCTGCTCGGCGGGAAGGAGAAGCTCGAAGCCCGGCTGGCCCGCGCCCGCGAGGGCGGCACCGCAAAGGGCCAGGCCGCCATGGCGACCTTCGAGGTCAGCCGTCCCACGGTGGGGGCGCAGGCGCTGGGCATCGCGCGGGCGGCGTACGAGTACGCCCTGGAGTACGCCGGTCAGCGCGAGGCGTTCGGCCGGCCCGTCATCGAGAACCAGTCGATCGCGTTCGCGCTCGCCGACATCCGAACCGAGATCGAGGCCGTACGCCTGCTGATCTGGCAGGCCGCGTGGATGGCCCGCAACGACCGGACCTTCGACGCCGGTCAGGGCTCCATGTCCAAGCTCCGCGCGGGTGAGCTCGCGGTCTCCGCGACGGAGAAGGCGGTCCAGATCCTCGGCGGCGCCGGCTACAGCCGGGAGCACCCGGTGGAGCGGATGTACCGCGACGCGAAGATCTACACCATCTTCGAGGGGACGAGCGAGATCCAGCGCCTGGTCATCGCCCGGGCCATTTCAGGGCGCCACATCCGCTGACTGCCGGGAGGTGCCGGTGCGGCGGACCGCCGCACCGGCACCGCTCACCTCGCGGCCGGGGTGAACCGTACGGGCAGCGACGCCGGACCCCGGGTGAAGACGCCCTCCTCGACCGGCCGGAAGCCGTCGGCGAGACGCAGTTCCGGCATCGCGTCGAGCAGCTGGTTCACGCCCGTCTCGACCTCGGCCCTGGCCAGCAGCGCGCCCACGCAGAAGTGCCGGCCGAGCGCGAACGCCAGGTGGTCGGCGGCGGCGGAGAACGCCGTGGTGCTGGTCAGGTCGTCACGGAAGAGGTCGAAGCGGTCGGGTTCGGCGTAGCGGGCCTCGTCCCGGTTGGCCGAGCCGATCAGGCAGGTCACGGTGGCGCCGGCCGGGACGGTGCCACCGGACAGCTCCACCTCGCCCGCCGTCTGCCGCATGATCATGTGGACCGGGGGCGTGTACCTCAGTGTCTCGGCGAAGGCCCGGTCGACGAGCGAACGGTCCCGCTGCACGGCGGCGAGCTGCTCGGGGTGGGCCAGCAGGTTGGCGAAGACCGAGGCGATGGCCTTGTCCGTGGTCTCCCCGCCGGCGGCGAGGAGAAGGCTGCAGAACGCCTTGATGTCCTCGTCGCTCATCCGCACCCCGTCGACCTCGGCGGCGCAGAGCGCGGAGAGCAGGTCGTCCCCGGGCTCCTCCCTGCGCCGCCGGATGACGGGGATCATGTACTCGGCGAACTCCTGGCGGGTACGCTCCCCCGCCGCCGTGACCCCGGGGTCGCCCGCCAGGTTGCCGAGGAAGGCGATGACGTTGGTGTACCAGCCGTGGAACCGCTGGTGGTCGTCCCGGTCCAGGCCGAGCATGTCGGCGATCACCAGGACGGGGAACCGGGTCGCGAACGCCTCGACGAGGTCGGCCTCACCGGTGTGCCGGAAGGTGTCGATGAGCTCGCGTGCGTTGCGCTCGATGACGGGCAGGAACTTCTCCTGAAGGTCCGCGCCCCGGAAGGCCGGCGCCACCAGGGCCCTGCGTACGGCGTGCTCCCTGCCGCTGAGCTGGAGGATCGTCCGGCCGTGGACGGGCTCCAGCTGCCAGTCGTAGTTCTCGGTGGTGAATTCCTGGGACCGGTCCTTGAAGACGCGCTCGACGTCCTCGTAGCGGGACACGAGGTAACTCCCCGTGGCCTCGTGGTGGATCAGGGGGGCGCTCTCTCGCATCGTCCGGTAGGCCCCGTAGGGATCGGCGGCGAACGCGGGCGAGAGAATGTCGGGTGGTGACGAGGCCTGGGACACGTGTGACTCCTGTGGGGCAGAGATCAGGTGCTGCACAGCGGTGAACGGGCAGCACCGGCAAGGCTATTGACCGACCGCCCGCAACCGAACCCCCTGGGAGTACTTCTTGATCGCCGTGCTCGACGCATCCCGCCCGTCCGTCCTCTTCGTCACCGACCTCGCCTACGAGGCGCGCGGCCGGCGGTACTGCGACGAGGACATCTTCCTGACGTCCCGGCTGCGCGAGTCCTTCGACGTCGCGCTCTGTCACCCCGGGGACGCGGCGGCCCTGCTGGACGGGTTCGACGCGGTCGTGGTCCGCAACAGCGGTCCGGTCCTGCACTACCAGGAGGCGTACGACGCGTTCCGGACCCGGGCCGGGGAAGCGGGGGCCCGCGTCTACAATTCGCTCGACGGCCGCGGTGACATGGCGGGCAAGCAGTATCTGGTCGATCTGAGCCGGGCCGGATTCCCGGTGATCCCGACCGTGGACCGTGCGGCCGACCTCGGGCTGCTCCCCCGGGCGGACGGATACGTGGTCAAGCCCAAGCTCGGCGCGGACTCGGTGGGACTGCGGTTCACGGAGGAACCGGAGCTGCCCGAGGACGCCGACGGCACCCTGCTCGTCCAGCCCCGGATCGACTTCCGCTACGAGGTGTCCTTCTACTTCGTCGACCACGACTTCCAGTACGCCCTGCACGCACCGCATCCGGACCGGCGCTGGGTGCTCGAACCGTACGCGGCGAGCTCCGACGACCTGGACTTCGCGCGCCGCTTCGTGGAGTGGAACTCCCTCGCCCACGGCATCCAGCGCGTGGACGCCTGCCGGACGCCGGAGGGTGACCTTCTGCTCGTCGAGCTGGAGGACCTCAATCCGTATCTGTCGCTCGACCGGGTCACGGACGAGGTCCGCGAGGCCTTCGTCACCCGGATGAGCGCCTCGCTGAGGGAGCTGCTGGCCTGACCCGTCCGGACTGCCCCCGCATGCGGGGGCAGGGGGCCGGTGTGAGGGTGCGAGGGTGACCACTGCCAGCGAGACAGCCCCCGCCCCGCAGAGTGCCACCGCGCCGCCCGTCCTCGACCCCCGGCGCCGCAACATCGTCTTCGCCACGATCGTCCTCGGGATCCTGCTGGCCGCTCTCGACCAGACGATCGTGGGAACGGCCCTCCCCACGATCGTCTCGGACCTCGGCGGCGCGGAGCACATGTCCTGGGTGGTGACGGCCTATCTGCTGGCGGAGACCGTGGCGACGGTGCTCGTCGGCAAGTTCGGCGACCTCTTCGGCCGCAAGCTGATCTTCCAGATCTCCGCGGTCGTCTTCATCACCGGGTCGTTCCTCTGCGGCCTCGCGTCGAACATGCTGCTGCTGATCATCTGGCGGGGTCTGCAGGGCATCGGCGCGGGCGGGCTCATGGTCACCTCGATGGCGCTGATCGCCGATGTCATCCCGCTGCGCGAGCGGGGCAAGTACCAGGGGGCGATCGGTGCCGTCTTCGGTGTGGCCACGGTCGTCGGACCGCTGCTGGGCGGACTCTTCACCGACCATCTGACGTGGCGGTGGGCGTTCTACGTCAACGTACCGATCGCGATCGTGGTGGTCATCGCCGCCGCCCGCAACATCCCCTCCGTGCGCGCGGCCGGACGCCCGGTCATCGACTACCTGGGCATCGCGCTGGTCGCTCTCGGCGCAAGCGCGCTGATCCTCGGCACGAGCTGGGGCGGCAACGAGTACGCCTGGGGCTCGCCCGTCATCATCGGCCTGTTCGTCGGCGGGCTCGTCGCCCTGGCTCTCTTCTCCCTCGTGGAGACACGCGCCCAGGAACCGATGCTGCCGATGCGGCTCTTCCGCAACCCGGTGTTCGCGGTCTGCTCCATCCTCAGCTTCATCGTGGGCTTCGCCATGCTCGGGGCGATGATCTATCTGCCGACGTATCTGCAGTACGTCGACGGGGACTCGGCCACGCTCTCCGGAGTGCGGACCCTGCCCCTCGTGCTGGGGCTGCTGGCGGCCTCGATCTTCAGCGGCAACGTGGTGAGCAAGACAGGCCACTACCGGTTCTTCCCCGTCATCGGCTCGCTGGTGATGGCGGCGGGCCTCTACCTGCTGTCCCGCATGGGCCCGGGCAGCGGTGTCTGGCTGGAGTCGCTGTACATGCTGGTGCTCGGCATCGGGATCGGCCTGTCGATGCAGGTGCTGACGATCGCCGTGCAGAACACCGTCGACTACGCGGACCTGGGCACCGCGACGTCCGGGGTGACGTTCTTCCGTACGCTCGGCAGCTCCTTCGGCACCGCGGTGTTCGGGACGATCTACGCCAACGCGCTGCGGCCGAACCTGACCCGGGGCGTCGAGGAGGCGTCCCGGGCCGGCGGCGATCCGGCGTCCCTGGCGCGGGTCGCCGAGAGCCCTCAAGCCGTCCACGCGCTGCCTCCGGAACAGACGGCGCCCCTCGCCCAGGCCTATGCGGACACCCTGCACACGGTCTTCCTGTGGACGGTCCCGGTGGCTCTGCTGGGCTTCGTCGTCTCCCTCTTCCTGAAGCAGGTGAAGCTGCGCGACAGCGCG
Source organism: Streptomyces sp. NPDC055962 (assembly GCF_042270185.1). Taxonomy (NCBI): domain Bacteria; kingdom Bacillati; phylum Actinomycetota; class Actinomycetes; order Kitasatosporales; family Streptomycetaceae; genus Streptomyces; species Streptomyces sp. NPDC055962. The sequence continues at coordinate 24,568 of NZ_JBHJYN010000015.1, read as the reverse complement.
CGGGCGGGCTCGACCGACATGGGCGAGGGCTTCGCCCAGCCGAAGACCGGGGACGCGACGAACGTGCTCGAATCAGCCGTGGCCAGGATCCTGCACCAGGCCGGCCCCGACACGGCGCGCCGGATCGTGGCGGAGTCCGACACCCGGCTCGACACGGCGGGGGCCTGGGCCGTGATGCAGGTCGATCTGTTCACGCGGATGGTCGGCCACGCGGGCCTCCGGCTGATCGCGGCCCGGCACCGGATCCCGCCGGAGGTACTGGTGCCCGTGTTCGACCGGATGATCGAGGAGGGCTACCTCACCGGGGACGGCCGGCTCTTCACCCATACGGCGGCGGGCAGCCGCGAGGCGGCGACGATCTCGGCGGCCTGGGGCCGCTGGCTCAACGAGCGGCTCGCCGAGGACGGCGCCCGGCCCGACGACCGGCAGCTGAGGGCGGCGGTCGACGTGATCGCCAAACGGCTGCTCGCCGAGGACCTGGAGCAGCAGCTGGCACCCTCGACGGAGCGGACGGCGGCTGTGGTCTGACGGTCCCCGCTCAGAGGTCCCAGGAGCGGGGCCGGTCCAGGGCCTCCCACTCGGTGCGGAGCAGGGACAGCACCACGTCGTCGTAGCGGCGGCCCCGGTGGAGGCAGGACGAGCGGCGCACTCCCTCGTGCGTGAAACCGGCGGCGGCGAGGACCGTCAGGGCGGCGGCGTTGTCGGTGTGGGTCAACGCCTCGACGCGCTGCATCGCAGCTCGCCGAACGCCAGGTCGGTGCGGGCGTCGACCCCGAGGCCGCGCTCCCGGTGTCCGCGGTCCAGGACCAGGTACGCCTCGGCGGTGCCTTCGGCCGGCTGCTGGTCGTGCAGGGCGATGAGGCCGGCCGGGTGTCGTCGGGAAGCAGTACGAGGAAGTCGTCGCGCGTGTGGTCGTCGATGTGGTGTTCGATGCGCGCGGTCAGCTCGTGCGGCGAGCCGGGCCGGACACCGGCTTCGTGCGCCGCCACCGGGTCGGAGCGCCAGCGGTGCACCAAGGGGGCGTCCGTGATCTCCAGCGGCGCGAGGGCGATCCCGCGTCCGCGCCGGCAACGGGTCCGCCCGGCGTCCGGCTCCGCGCTGTCCATGGGCGGATCCTGGGAAGGCCGGTCCGGCCCGTGCAACGGGATATCAGTCGACGAAGACCGCTGCCGCGTAGACCCAGGCCCCTTCGTGACGGACGAACCGGCTCTTCTCGTGGAGCGCGTCGGGACGGCCGCCGTCGGTGTAGTGCGCGCGGAAGGTGACCGTACCGGTGGTGTGGAAGGCGCTGCCCTCGGTCGTCTCGAGGATCTCCAGGCCCGTCCAGCGCATGGCCGGGTCGAAGTCGACGGCCGGCGGGCGGGCGTCCGGGTGCCAGGTGCGCAGCAGATAGGCGGCGTCCTGGACCACGAAGGCCGCGTACCGCGAGCGCATCAGCGCCTCGCAGGTCGGGGCGGCCGTGGTGCCCGCGTGCAGCCGGCCGCAGCAGTCCCCGTAGGCCGCCGGCAGACCGCACGGGCACGGTGACTCCGCGGTGATCCGCGGCGGCGCCGCCTGCGGAGCGGCCGGCCGGCGGGGGCGTGAGGTGCGTCGTGACATGCGTCCATTGTGACCTGCGGGCAGGTCGGCCCGGCCGGGTGCCCCGCCCTTCCGGTGAGCCCCCCCCCCCCCCCGCCGGTCAGCGCTTGCGCGCCACGCCCGCGTACCCGGGGATCGGCTGGTGGCCCGGTACGTCGATGACCTCGCCGAGCTCGGGACGCCAGTCGGCGGAGAGCGAGACGCCGGGCGCGACGATCTCGAGGCCGTGGAAGAACGCGGTGAGCTCGGCACGGGAGCGGGGGCGCAGGGTCATTCCCCGCGCCTTGTACATGGCCCGCGCGGCGGCCGCACCCTCGGGATCGAAGTCGCCCGTGGTGTGCGAGAGGACGAGATAGCTGCCGGAGGGCAGCCGCTCCACCAGCCGGTCGACGAGCTCGCCCGCGCCGTCCTCGTCGTCCACGAAGTGCAGCAGCGCGAGGAGGGAGAGCGCGATGGGCCGGTCGAAGTCGAGGACCTTCCCGGCCGCCTCCAGGATCGCGTCGGGCCGGCGGGCATCGGCCTGGATGTACTCGGTGGCGCCCTCGGGCGTGGAACGCAGCAGCGCCGCCGCGTGGGCGAGCACGATCGGGTCGTTGTCGCAGTAGACGACGCGCGCGTCCGGGGCGGTCCGCTGGGCGATCTGGTGGAGGTTCGGCTCGGTGGGAATTCCGGAGCCGATGTCGAGGAACTGGCGCACGCCGTTCTCGGCGAGCCATCGGGTGGCCCGGTGCATGAACGCGCGGTTGACCCGGGCCATGTCGCGGCCCCGGGCGTCCAGGGCGAGCAGCTGCTGCGCCATCTGTTCGTCGACCGGGTAGTTGTCCTTGCCCCCGAGGAACCAGTCGTACATCCGTGCCGGATGCGGCTTGCTCGTGTCGATCTCGACGGCCTGGGGTTCCTGCCCGGTCATGGCGCACTCCGTTGGTCGGGGATTCGGCGAACAGCGTCTGGTGCGGGGGTGATGTGACGATTCTTCAGGTGAGCAGGAAGTCGGCCTTGCCCGACTTGGCGCCCTGGATGAAGGCGGCGATCTCGCCGTTGGAGTAGATGAGGGCGGGGCCGTCGGGGTCCGCGGACTGACGGACCGCCACCCTGCCGTCGGCCAGCTTCATGGCCTCGATGCAATTGCCCCCGTTACCACCGCTCCACGGCTTGTACCAGCCTTCGGTGCCGAGGTCGGCGGCCGGCATGCCGTTGTATATGTGGTTCATCACAGCTCCTTGCGGAAGTCCCTGAGGATTTCCTTCGTGCGTTGTGCAGTTGCGGCCTGAGCCGCCATGCGGTCCATGACCTCGAGGTAGGAGGCCACCTCGGGACGCGCGTCGAAGTAGACGGCGCCGGTCAGGTACTCGGTGTAGACCATGTCGGGGAGCTCGGGGACCGCGAAGCGGAACAGGACGAACGGACCGTAGGTGCCCGGGTGGTGGCCGGTCGCGAACTCCGCAATCTGCAACGTCACGTTGGGCAGGTCCGTCGCCTCGAGGAGGCGGTCGATCTGGGCCCTCATGGCGTCGGGGCTGCCGACGGGGCGGCGCAGGACGGTCTCGTCCATCACCACCCAGAGCCTGGGCGCCTCCGCCTTGGTCAGCAGGGACTGCCGCTCCATGCGGAGCGCCACATGGCGCTCGATGTCCGCGGGCCGGGTCTGTCCGACCGCGCCGGTGCGCAGGACGGAGCGCGCGTAGTCCTCGGTCTGCAACAGGCCGGGGACGAAATGCGGCTCGTACGTGCGCAGGAGGCTCGCGGCACCCTCCAGGCTGACGTACATGCTGAACCAGTCGGGCAGCACGTCGTGGAAACGCTGCCACCAGCCCGGCTTGTTGGCCTCTTCGGCGAGTTCGACGAAGGCGTCGGTCTCGTCGTCGGCGATGCCGTAGGCCTTGAGGAGGAGCTGGACGTACGGGATCTTGAGACCGACCTCGGCGGTCTCCATCCTGCGTATGGTCCCCGGGGCGACACGGAGCACCTTCGCCGCCTGGTCCCGGCTCAGGCCGACGCGCTCCCGCAGATCCTGCAGACGCTTGCCGAGAACGACCTGACCCACGGTCGGGGCGGACCGCGGTTCGCTCACTTCAGACCTCCCGATGCGCTGTTGTCAGCAGTGTGCCATGCGCATGGCTCGAGGAACACAGCCACTCTGGAAATTTCAGAGTGCCTCTTGCCAAGTGTTCATGTCAGGGGGAGAGTTGGACACCGAACCAGTTCGCGTGATCGTGGCAACCCCACCCAGGGGCGGTGCGAAGCGTGACACAGCCCCCACTGTGAGGAATCGGTCGTGGCACCTGGCAGTGCGCTCATCCCCCGGCTCATGGACCTCAGCCCCGGGACGGAAGCGCTCCGATACTGCTTCGCGCTGCCGGCGCACCCCGAGTCGGTCGCCGGTGCCAGGCGCCTCATGCGTGCGCGGCTGGCGGACTGGGGGGTGACCGGGGACGCCCACGACGCGGCGGTGCTGATCGCCTCCGAGCTGGTCACCAATGCGGTGGTGCACACGGCGAGCACCCGGGTCGTCTCCGAACTGCGCTGCGACGGCGGCCGGCTGCGCATCTCCGTGCAGGACCAGGGACATCAGCCCGGCGGCCCACGGCTGTCGCTCACCGCCGAGGGGGAGCACGGGCGCGGACTGCTGCTCGTCGACTCCATGAGCACCGCCTGGGGATCCCACGACGCGGGGAACCACTCGGGGCGCATCGTCTGGGCGGAACTGCCGTACGGCCCGGAGCGGACATGCTGAGAAACGCCCTGTCCCAGCTGCTCGGCGCGCGCCGCGGCCGGTCCGCGGAGGAGGACGGACCGCAGGGCCGGGTCCGGCTCCCGCTGCCGCCCGCGCTGTCGGCGAGTCTCGGCTGCGACGCGGTGGGCGTGCCCGCGCAGTACGGATTCCGCCTGATGTCGCACCTGCCGCGCGCCGGCTGTGTGTTCGCCGACGCGGACCAGTGGTGGTGGATCGTCCCGTCGGGCTCCGACCTCGATCTGGACTGGCCGGAGCAGGCGTCGTACGCCGCCGGCGCCTACGTCCCCGCCGGTCGGCCGCGGCTGATCCACGCGCCGGACAGCCGCACGCCGTACACGCCGCCCATCCCTCTCTTCCTCATGGTCTGCCAGGTCACCGGTGTCGCGCCCTCCTGGGCCCCGTCCGGCAGGCAGAGGGCGGTACCGGCACCCTGACGGGGCATCACCAACCGTCGTTCACGGCCGGTCGAGATAGGCGAGCCCCGGGTGGACCCGGGTGTACCCCTCGACCAGCCGGCGGGCCACCGACACGGAGTCGACCAGCGGGTGCAGGGCGAAGGCACGCACGGCCGCCGCTCGTGAGCCGCTCTCCGCCGCTTCGAGCACCTCCCGCTCCACGCCCTTGACCGCCGTGACCAGTCCGACCGCGTGGTACGGGAGCGGGTCGACGGCCACGGGGTGCGCACCGTTGGCGTCGACCAGGCACGGCACCTCGATCACCGCGTCGTCGTCGAGCACCGACAGGGTGCCCCGGTTGCGCACGTCGAGGATCAGCGAGGTGCGTTCGTCGCGGGCGACGGCCCGCATCAGGGCGAGGGCCACCTGTTCGTAGCCCCCGGACTCCAGATCGCTCTCCTCGCGCTCCCCCGCACCGGCCACGTCCCGGTTCTCCGCCATGTACGTCGCCTCGCGTTCGGCACGCGTACGGTCCCAGGTGGCCAGCGGCGGCGCCGCGGGGTCCTTCATCCGGGCGTAGAAGCCCTCCTGCTGGTCGCGGAGGAAGGCACCCCGGGTCTGCCCGGCGTCCTGGTAGGCGCGGACCGCCTCCCGGTTGAAGTAGTAGTAGTGCAGGTACTCGTTGGGGACCGAGCCCAGCGAGCGGAGCCAGTCGGGGCCGAAGAGCCGGCCCTCCTCGAAGGAGCCGAGCAGCTCCGGGTCCGCGAGCAGCCGCGGGAGTTCGTCGCGGCCGCCCGTCCGCAGACCGCGGACCCAGCCGAGGTGGTTGAGCCCGACGTAGTCGATCCACGCCCGGTCCGGGTCCACACCGAGGACCCGGGCGATCCGGCGGCCGAGGCCCACCGGTGAGTCGCAGATGCCGATGATCCGGTCGCCGAGGTGGCGTGCCATGGCCTCGGTGACCAGGCCCGCCGGGTTGGTGAAGTTGATGACCCACGCGTCGGGGGCGATCCGGGCGATGCGCCGGGCGAGGGCGGTCGCGACGGGGACGGTGCGCAGCCCGAAGGCGATGCCGCCGGCCCCCACCGTCTCCTGGCCCAGGACGCCCTCGTCGAGCGCGACGCGTTCGTCGGCCGCGCGGCCCTCCAGCCCGCCGACCCGGATCGCGGAGAAGACGAAATCCGCCCCCCGCAGGGCCTCGTCGAGATCACCTGTGGCGACGACGGCAGGCGCGTCGTGGACTCCGTCCGCCTGCTCGGCCAGGACCCGGGCCACGGCGGTGAGCCGGTCCGTGTCCGTGTCGTACAGGGTCACCCGGGAGACGCGGCCTTCGGCGTGATCGCCGAGCAGCGCCCCGTACACGAGAGGGACCCGGAACCCGCCGCCGCCAAGAATTGTCAGCTTCACGCTGCTCGATGGTACGGGGCGCGAAGCGGGGTGCCCCGGACCCTGAGGCCCGGGGCACCCGGCACGGCGCGTAAGGCCGGGACCTCAGTGGCCGCTCCACCACCGCACGACGGCGTTCCACAGCCTGGACGGCCCGCTCCGCTGCGCCGGGATGGCGGCTGCCCCCGCCGGCGCGGGTCCGGTGGTGCCGGCTCCGTCCGGCGCATGGCCCGCCTGGGGCGGCACGGGGCTCCGGTGGACGGCGGGCGACGACACCTGCCAGTCGGCACGCGAGCGGGCACGGGACACCGCCGGCAGCGGCTCGGCGTCGATCTCCTGCTCCGCGGTGGGCGCGAAGCCCGCCGGGAGGTCCACCAGGTGCCGCGACATGAAGTTCCCTGCCCAGCTCAGAGCGCTCTCCTCGACCCCGAGCTCCAGGTCGGGAAGACGCATCAGCAGGGCGTCGACGCCGACGTCGGCGATGGCACGGCCGATGTCCTGGCCGGGGCACTCGTGGGGGCCGCTGCTGAACGCCATGTGTGCACGGTTGCCCTCCATGTTGACGGTGAGGTCGGGCCGCACCGCGGGGTCCGTGTTGGCCGGTGCGATCCCGACGATCAGGGCGTCCCCCGCCTTGATCTGCTGGCCGCCGAGCTCGGTGTCGCCGACGGCCCAGCGGCCCAGGACCGACGTGAACGGCGGCTCGTCCCACAGTGTCTGCTCGACCGCCTCGGGGACGGTCATGTGCCCGCCGCTGAGCCTGGCCCGGAACCGGGGGTCCGTGAGGACCATGCGCAGCACGTTGGCGATCAGGTTGGTGGTCGTCTCGTAGGCGACGATCAGGACCACCCGGAGGTGCTCGCTGACCTCCTTGTCGGTGAGGCCGGCGGGGTGTTCGACCAGCCAGCTGGCGAAGTCCTCGGCGGGCGCCGCGCGACGGCGCTGGACCAGCCGGTCGAGCGCACCGATCACGTAGGCGTTGCTCGCCACGGCGGTCTCAGAGCCGCGCGTCATGTCGCGGGCGGCCTGGACCAGCCGGTCGTTGTACTCCTCCGGCATGCCGATGATCGCGCACATCACCATCATCGGGAGCCGCTCGGCGAACTGGCTGACCAGTTCGACGCGGCCCGCGCGGCAGAAGTCGTTGACGAGCCGGTTGCTGTACCGGTTGATGTGGCGGCGCACGCCACGGGTGTCGATGCGCCCCATGCTGTCGGTGACCGCGCCGCGCAGCCTCTCGTGCTCGGCGCCCTCGGCGAAGGAGCACACCGGCTGCCAGGTGAAGAGCGGGGCGAGCGGGTGGTCCGGGGCGACGCTGCCGTCCTGCAGGGCGCGCCAGCGTCGTGAGTCGCGGGAGAACTGCGAGGGGGTGCGCGTCATGTGGAGGTTCTCGCTGTGCCCGAGCACCAGCCAGGCGGGCACGTCCTCGTGCAGCAGGACGGGGGCCACCGTGCCGTGTTCGGCACGCAGCTTCTCGTAGAGACCCGTGGGGTCCGCCTCGGCCTCGGCACCGTACAGCCGGCGCAGTCCGCCGGGGCCGATGCCCATGCCGTGCGCGGGGCACTGCGGGGGTGGCACCGGTCCGGTGGCCGATCCGGGTTCGTGCTGGAAGGGGGTTGTCACAGTGGCTCCAGGAAATAAGACGTCCCGGGACCGGGCGCGTGGGGACAGGGCCCGTTCACCGGCAGGGGGTGTGCCGTCGTCAGGTGAGCGGCACGGCAAGGCGGTGCAGGTAACGCATCAGGGTCATCAGCACATCGCGGCTCGAGGTACGCAGCCGGGCGTCGCAGTCGATCATCGGGACCTCGTCCGGCAGGTCCAGCGCGCTGCGCAGGGCCTCGACGGGGTGGTGCGGTGCGTCGGGGAAGGTGTTGACCGCGACGACGAACGGCACGCCGCGCTCCTCCAGCCTTCCGATGACGTCGAAGCTGACCTGGAGCCGACGGGTGTCGATGAGGACGACGGCCCCGAGCGCTCCTTCGAACAGTCCGTTCCACAGGAACCAGAAGCGTTCCTGGCCCGGGGTGCCGAACAGGTAGAGGATCAGTTCCTCACTGAGGCTGATCCGGCCGAAGTCCATGGCGACGGTGGTGGCGGTCTTGGTCTCCACACCCACGTTGTCGTCCACGCCGATGCCGGCCTGGGTCATGGTCTCTTCGGTCGTCAGGGGCCGGATCTCGCTCACCGAGCCGACCATGGTCGTCTTGCCGACCCCGAACCCTCCGACGACGACGACCTTCACCGCGGCCGTGGCCGTGCTGGGGAGGACGTCCTCGCTGCGGGGGCCCGTGATCGTGTCAGAGCTTCTGAAGTCCATGCATCACCGCTTCGAGGAGGGACCGGTCCGGGAGCGCGGCGCGGACGATGGGCGCGCGCGACTCGATCAGTTCGGTCGCCAGGAGTTCTGTCAGGAGCGAGGTGACCACGCTGAAGGGCAGGCTCAGATAGGCCGAGATCTCGGCGACGGACAACGGCGCCTTGCAGAGCCTCAGGATCGCGGCCTGCTCGGGCTGGACCGTGGGCGACGGCTCGGCCTGCGCCACCACCATCGTGACGAGGTCGAGTGCCGCACGTTCGCCGTCGGGCGCGCCGGTGATCACATAGAGCCGTTCCGGGTCGCTCAGCGCCGGTTCGGCCTTTCGGCGTTCTCGTCGGGGAGGACTCATCCGGCCTGCCCGTCATGGCGCGGAGGGCTCGTCAGATGCGCCCCGATCCGCACGACCATGTCGCGCATGCGGGCCCCCACCAGTCCGGCGTCGACCGTCTCGCCGGCCAGGACAGCGAGGTAGGCACCGGCCCCGGCCGCCATCAGGTAGAAGAACCCTCCGGTGACCTCGATGACGACGAGCTTCATCAGGCCGTCGCTGTACGGGATCTCGGTGGCGACGGCCGCGGCGAGGCTCTGCAGCCCGGCGCAGGCCGCGGCGAGACGGTCGGCCACGTCGGGGTCGCCGCCGTGCCGGGCGATCCGGAGGCCGTCGGCGGAGAGCACCACGATCTGGTGGATGCTCGGTACGTCGTCGGCCAGTTCCTTGAGCATCCAGTCCATGTTTCCCCGCTGCTGGATCACTTCTCGTCTCCCTTGTCCCACGCGTCGTCAGAATCCGAGTCGTTCCCGGGCTCCTTGGGCACTCCGTTGACGGCCTGGGTGAAGGCCTCCAGCCAGAGGCCGGGCGGCGGCGTGTCGCCGCCACCGTGCCCGTTGTGCCCGTTGTGCCCGTTGTGCCCGTTGCGCGCGGCGGGCTCTGCGGCCGGCGCGGACTGCTGCGGGAGATTGTGCGAACCGAGCGGCGCGCGCCCCCGGCTGCGGCGCTGCGGGAGCCCGCCCTCGGTCCATTCGGTCACGACGATCTCGTCGTCGCCACCGCCCATCACCGATGCGGCGGGCGCGGGCCGTGCGGCGGACGCCGCGGGGGCCGGGGCCTTGGCGGGAGCGGGGGCGGAGGACGCGAGCGACGGCACGGGCCCGGTCGCCTCGTGCCGCGACTTCTGCTTGCCGCGGGGCGGAACGACGTGCTGCATCTGCGACATGTCGAGCGAGCTCTGCGGACGCGAGGTGGCGCCGATGCCGTGCGCGATGCCGGGCGCCGGGCCCGTGGTGATCATGTCCCGCGGCACGATGAGCACGGCACGGACGCCTCCGTAGGCGGACTGCCGCAGTGAGACCTGGAGTTGGTACATGCGGGCGAGCCGGCCGACCACGGCCATGCCGAGGCGCGGGGACTCCCCGAGGTCGTTCATGTTGATGCCGGCCTGGGCCTGCGCGAGCATGTTCTCGGCCCGCACCCGGGCCTCCTCGCTGAGGCTGACGCCGCCGTCCTCGATCTCGATGGCGATGCCGGTCTGCACCTCGACCGCGGTGACGTGCACCCGGGTCTGGGGCGGCGAGTAGCGCGTCGCGTTGTCGAGGAGTTCGGCGCAGGCGTGGATGAGCGGCTCGACCGCGGTGCCGACGATGGCGACCTTCGCGATCGAGTGCAGATCGACGCGCTGGTACTCGAGGATCCGGGACATCGCTCCGCGCAGCACGCTGAACAGCGGTACGGCCTTGGGCCACTGGCGGCTGGGGCGGGCGCCGCCGAGTACGGCGATGGAGTCGGCGAGCCGTCCGATCAGCGCGGTGCCGTGGTCGATGCGGAGCAGGTCGTCGAAGACGTCGGGGTTGCGGCCGTGGTGGTCCTCCATCTCCCTGAGCTCACTGGCCTGCCGGTGGACGATGGCCTGGACCCGGCGGGCGACGCTGACGAAGGCGCGCTGCGCGGAGTCACGCATGGCCTCCTCGTTGTCGATGATGTCGAGGACCTGGAGGACCAGGGCGCGTTGCGCCTTGGGGAGGTCGCGGTAGGACTCGTCTGCGTCGACGACGTCGCGCATCACTTCCTGCGGCGAGTTGCTGGCGCGCAGCCGCCGGATCGCGACGGGCAGGAGCTCCTTGCTGAGCCGCTCGGTCTCCTGGTCGTACGAGGCGATGCGCCGCTCCAGGAAGGCGATGCGCTGTTCGTACTCGGCTCGCTGGACGCGCATCGCGCGGCGCCGGCGGTTGAGCACGACGGTGAGCGTGGCGACCACGACGGTGGCGATCGCCCCGCACCAGACGACTGCCGCCCGTGCGGCCCCGGTGACCGGCACGGCACCGGCGGCGGTGGCGCCGGCCATCAGCACGACGGGCAGGAGCGCGGCGCGTACGACGGGGACGTCTCTGTTGGTCGGCGGTGATTCAACACGGACCATCTAAACCCTCTGGCGGTTGATTCGGGAGGTATACGCACTTGGACGGACAGGTATGAACAAGTGCCCTGATTCATCTCAACTCGACTTCACTGCGCGTGAGCCTAACCAGATCAGAACAGTGCCTCGGCATATTCGCCCAACCCCCTGCGCGAGCCCGCCGGCGGTAATACACTCGCCAGTTTTCGCACTCAGCGCCGTCGCGCGTGCGCGGGGAGTGACGACGTCGAAGAATCGGGAGAAAGCAGACCCTTGCGTCCTTCTCTGCGGGACAGCGAAGGAGTGGCCTCAGGCAGGCGAGGGAGCGAATCTCCAGCAGATATGCCGGATCAGGGGTACAGGCAAGCGGAAATCATCGACGCTTGCGAATGCTTGTGCACCTCAGAGCGGGACAAGGGCACATGCGATCGAATCGGATCGAAAGGAGCGGATTCCAGAGCGACGGACGTGCGTGCGAGCGCTCCGGCGCGGCACACGTGGAAACGGCTCGCCCGCGCTGCCGGGCTCCGGCCTCCGGATGCCGGGGCCGCCGCCGCCCTGCGCCGCCCTCACGTTCCGTGAGATCCGGCGGCAGGCGGGCCGGCGGCGCCCCCTGCCGGGCGGCCGTCGTCTCCTCAGCGACGGCCGCCGCCGAGCCGGCCCTCCAGCTGCACCAGCAGCTCGCCGAGCTGCCCGCTGAGTCCGCTGCGCGTCTCCTCGTCGAGCCCGGAGAGCACCGACCGCTCGTAGGCGAGCTGTTCGGGCAGCAGTCGGTCGACCAGGGCCCTGCCGGTCTCCGTCAGCCCCACATGGGCGACCCTGCGGTCCCTGTCGTCGCTGCGACGGCCGATCAGGCCGGCCTCCTGCAGCACGCGCAGCCGCTTCGTGACGGCGGCCCCGGACGAGAAGGTCTCGCGGGCGAGCTCGCCCGGGGTGAGCTCGCGGTCGGTGCGCCGCATCGCGCCGAGCAGATCGAACTCGGCACGGGTCAGACCGGCAGCGCGCAGGGGCGCGTCCTCCGCCTGCTGGAGGAGGGCCGCGCAGCGGTTGATGCGGCCGATGAGCTCCATCGGTCCCGTGTCCAGCCCCGGGTTGACGGCCTGCCACTGCCGTACCACCGAGGCCACGATGTCGTCGGTCACACCGCTCCGTTCGCCGGGGGCAGGGTGATCAGTCCCTGCCGTTGTGCTGTCGCCGCGAGCGTACGGTGTCCTGCCTGCTCAGCGGCGAGCAGCTCTTCCTCCGGCAGGGCGCGCTGCCACCATTCGCCCGACGCGACGTCACTGGCGTCGCGCAGCTCGACGAGGGAGGCGGTGAGCCGCCTGCGCGCCGCTTCGAGGGCCAGGGGATCCGCGGCGGGGTCGGCGACCGACCGCTCCGCGCGCTCGCGCGCGTCCTCCGTTGCGGCGAGGGCCCGTTCCACGAGGCCGGACGCCCGGCGGTTGGTGACCGCGACCACGGCGAGGAAGCCCACCGCGACGCCGACGAGGGTGTCCAGGGCGCGGTCCGCCACGAGTTGCCCGGCGGGCTGGAACCCGCCGAACTCCAGGATCAGCAGGGCCATCGGGGTGACGGCGACCGAGCCGAGCCAGTAGTTGCGGGTGATCAGGGCCTCGGCGGCGAAGTTGAAGAAGAGGACGCACAGCACGAGGACGAGCGGGCTGACCCGGGCGAGCGGGAGGACGGCCGCGAAGACCAGCACACCGAGAAGGTTGCCGACCGTCCGCTGGAGCCCCCTGCTCCACGAGAGGCTGAGATTGGGCTGGTAGACGGAGGCCGCCGTGACGATGGCCCAGTACGGGTGGCCGACGCCGAGCGCCGAGGACACGTAGCCGGCCAGGGCGCAGCCGACGAGCGTGCGCACGGCGACCGGCAGCACCGGGGAGCCCGGCCCAAGGGTGCGCAGCAGCCTGCGCCGGGCTTCGCGGCGCCCCCGCCGCATCCGCTGCCCGGCCCGTTCGGCGTCGATGCCGAAGAGCTGCTCGACCGTGCCGGGAGCGGGCGGCGGGTCCGGGACGGGACCGCGGCCCCGGGTCTCCTCCGCCCAGCCGCGCAGCCCCTCGGGGCCGGCGGCGTCGGCGTGCCCGCCGGCCGTCGTGGTGGCGAGGGCGCGCTCGGCATGGACGACCAGCCGCTCGAGCGCCTGCCGTACGGGGGTGGGGCGGCCGGCCGCCAGCAGGGACTGCCAGGCCGCCTGGACCGCTGCCGCCGCCGCGTGCCGGGTCCGGGGGCCGGGCTCCTCGGCGTACGCCGCGGCGGCGTCGAGCGCGCGGGCGGTGGCGAGGCGTTCGGGCCCCTCCCTGCGCCGGAGGGCCGGACCGGCGGTGACCAGCCAGGAGAAGGCTCCCGCGGCCAGCATCAGGGCCAGGTGACCCGGCACCTGCCCGAGCTCCTGCGGGGCGAAGAGGGCGGCCGAGGTGACGAAGGCGAAGATCACGTTGCCGGGCGGGCCGATGCGGGTCGCGTCGCAGAAGGTCTTCTGCACCGCCGCGAGCAGCGCCCCGACGGCGATCAGCACGGCCGTCGAGTCGGTGAGCGAGGCGGCGACCAGGGAGACCGCCAGTCCCGCGGCCATCCCGAGGATCACGCGGAGGACGGTGTGGGCCCGGCGGGCGTACGGCAGGTTGTGCCCGTAGAGCGCGCAGAGCGAACCCGCCATCGTGTACATGATGAGGTCGAGGCGGTCGAGGGAGTGGAGCAGCAGATTCGGGACGGCCGAGGCGACTACCACGCTCAGGGCGGGCTTATACCAGATCTCGGCGGGGCTCTTCAGCCGCAGGGTACCCGCGATCGGCAGTCTGCGGACGGATGGCTTGCGGGTTCGCACGGCTGTCTCACTCACCCATAGAGTTTAACAGGTGTTACACACGTAAAACATATACGCCCGGGCGGCCCGCACTCAGGGGCCTGCGGGTGCCCTCGCCTCGTCCGGCGTCCGGAACGCCTCGGCTGCGTCCGCCACCCGGCGCATCAGACCGAAGAGTGTCTGCTGCTCCTCCGGCGAGAGCGGGCCGAGGAAGACCTGGTTCATCCCGACCGTGCGCAGGGCCAGCCGCCGGTGGGTGCGGACGCCCTCGCCCGTGAGACGGAGCAGGAAACGGCGCCCGTCGCCCGGATCGCGCACCTTGTCCAGCAGCTCCCGGCGCAGCAGCCGGGTGATCACCTCGGCGACGGTGGACCGGTCGAGGCCGACCCGCTCCCCCACCGTCCGCTGGTCGAGGCCCGGTTCGGCGGTCAGGGCGTTGAGGACGGCGAACTGGGGCGAGGTGATCTCCTGGGAGACCATCGTGCTCCAGAGCAGGTGGTGCGCCTGCTGGAGGCGCCGGGCCAGGTGCCCGGGGTGGGTGCTCAGGTCGACCGCCTGCACGGAACTGTCCTCTCTCCGTCGGCCCTGGGCCGCCCGCGATCCGACCGGACGGCCGAAGATACACAGTGTACTGAGGGTATTGACCATCACGACAAGCCCTGGATAGCTTCATGGCCATCGCATTTTACTCAGTGCACTGAGCATTATCCGCACCTCACGGAGCCGCGACATGACTGCACGTGACCTTCCTTCCGCTCCCCTGCCCGACGGGATGACCCAGCGGGAGATCGACTCCGAGGTGGCCAGGGCCCACGCCGCGGCCGAGCCGGGCGTCCACCACCCGCCGCGCGACTACCCCCCGTACCGCAGCAGCCATTTCCGCCACCCGCACCGCTCCCTCGTCCCGGTGCGCGACCCGGAGGCGGTCGAACTGTCCGGGCCCGCCTTCGGCGTCACCGATGTGACGGCGCTGGACCGCGACCTGACCGCGCAGCACGACGGCGAGCCCCTCGGGGAGCGGATCACCGTCACCGGCCGGGTGCTGGACCGGGCCGGCCGGCCGGTGCGGGGGCAGCTCGTCGAGCTGTGGCAGGCCAACGCCTCCGGCCGGTACGCCCATCAGCTCGACCGGCACCCGGCGCCCCTCGATCCGAATTTCACGGGGTTCGGACGCTGCCTGACCGACGACGACGGCGGCTACTCCTTCACGACCGTCAAGCCTGGCGCCTACCCGTGGCGCAACCACACCAATGCCTGGCGCCCCGCGCACATCCACTTCTCGCTGTTCGGCACGTCGTTCAGCCAGCGACTCGTCACCCAGATGTACTTCCCGGGTGACCCGCTCCTCCCCTACGACCCGGTCATCCGCTCCGTCACCGACCAGGCCGCACGCGAGCGGCTCATATCGGCGTACGACCACGACCTGTCCGTCCCCGAGTGGTCCCTCGGCTACCGCTGGGACATCGTCCTGGACGGACCGTGCGCCACCTGGACCGAGGAAGAAGGCGACGCCTGATGTCCCACGCCCCCACCCCCTCCCAGACCGTGGGCCCCTTCTACGGCTACGCCCTGCCCTTCCCCGGCGGCAGCGAGGTGGCCCCGGCCGGGCACCCCGGCACGGTCACGGTGCACGGCCGCGTGCTCGACGGGCTGGGCGCCCCCGTGCCCGACGCGATCGTCGAGACCTGGCAGCCCGCGCCCGACGGATCACGCACCGGGCTCCCGGGGACGCTCCGCCACGACCCCGCGACAGGCAAGGTGATCGGACGCGACGGCGTGGACTTCACCGGGTTCGGCCGGGCACCGACGGACGCGGCAGGACACTGGTTCGTGCGTACGCTCCCGCCCGGCGGAGCCCCGTACATCTGTGCGGCCGTCTTCGCCCGCGGCCTGGTCCACCACCTCTACACCCGCGTCTACCTCCCCGATCTGCTGGACGAGGGCACGAAGACGGGTGATCCGCTGCTGGAGTCGCTGGACGCGGAGCGGCGCGCCACACTGATCGCGGCGCGCACGGACGCCCGCACCTACCGCTTCGACATCCGTCTCCAGGGCGCCGGCGAGACGGTCTTCCTGGAGTTCAGCTGATGCACGAGAACGACGCCGGGCTCCTCGCCCCCGGACGGGCCGGCTCGGCGGCCGAGGCCGCCACCGGCGACCACGCCTTCCTCCAGGCGCTCCTGGACGCCGAGGCGGCGCTCACCCGGGCCTGCTCCGCCTCGGGGCTCGCTCCCTCGGACGCGGGGCATGCGGTCACCGAGGCGGCGGACGCCGGCCGTTTCGACGTACGGGAGCTGGCGCTGCGCGCGCGGGGCGGCGGCAATCCGGTGATCCCGCTGGTCGCCGCCCTGTCGGCGGCCGTCGGCGAGGAGGTGCGGCCGTTCGTCCACCGGGGCGCGACCAGTCAGGACATCCTCGACACGGCGGCGATGCTGGTGGCCTCCCGGACCCTGGCGCTCGTCCTCGACGACCTGGGGCGGACCGCCGACGCGCTGGAGCGGCTGGCGGCGGACCACCGCGACACGCCGATGCCCGGCCGCACCCTGACCCAGCACGCCGTGCCGACGGCCTTCGGCCTCAAGGCCGCCGGCTGGCGCTCGCTGGTGCTCGACGCGCGGGACCGGCTGCGGGCCGTGCGCGGCACGCTCCCCGTCCAGCTCGGCGGCGCGGCAGGCACGCTGGCCGCCTTCGCCACGGACGCGGGGAGCCCGGCGGCACTCGCTCTCGTCACGGCGTACGCGGAGGAACTGGGCCTGGCCGAGCCGCTGCTGCCCTGGCACACCCTGCGCACCCCGGTCGCCGACCTGGGCGGGGCCCTCGCCTTCACCGCGGGTGCGCTCGGAAAGGCGGCGGCCGATGTGCTCACGCTCTCCCGCACCGAGATCGCCGAGGTCGCCGAGGGGTCCGGGGGCGGGTCGTCCGCGATGCCGCACAAGGCCAATCCGGTCCGTGCCGCCCTGATCGCCGCGGCGGCCCGGCGTGCGCCCGGGGCCGCGGCCACGCTGTACGGGTCGCTCGCCGCCGAGGACGAGCGGCCGGCCGGGGCCTGGCACGCCGAGTGGGAGCCCCTGCGCGACCTGCTGCGCCTGGTCGGCGGCGCCGCGAGGGACGCGGCCGAACTCGCCGAGGGCCTCACGGTGTTCCCGGAGGCCATGTACCACCACCTGGGGCTGACCGGCGGACTGATCGTCTCGGAGCGGCTGGCCGCCGTCGCCGCCGGGCGGGTCGGCCGCGCCCGCGCCGCGGAGATCCTCGCCGAGGCCGCCGCCCTGGCCCGCGCCGAGCGCAGACCGCTGGCGGAGGTCCTCTCCGGCGAGCCCGCCTTCGAGGGCCTGGATCTCACCGAACTGACCGACCCCGCCCGGTACACCGGCTGCGCCGGGCATCTCACCGACCGCGCTCTGGAGCGCCGATGACGACGACACCCGACCATCTCCTCCACCATCACGCCGAAGGACCGGCGGGCGCTCCCCCGCTCCTGCTCGGTCCGTCGCTCGGCACCTCCACCGCGCTCTGGGACGGGGTCGCCCCCGAACTCTCCGCCGCCCACCGGGTCGTGCGGTGGGACCTCCCCGGGCACGGCGGATCGCCCGCCGGACTCATCGGCCCCGGTGCCCGGATCGCCGACCTGGGCACGCTGGTCCTGGCTCTCGCCGACTCGCTGTCGCTGGAGCGGTTCTCGTACGCCGGGGTCTCGCTGGGCGGGGCCGTGGGTCTCTGGCTCGCGGTCCACCACCCCGAACGCGTCGACCGCCTGGCCGTCGTCTGTTCGTCCGCCCACTTCGGCGACCCGGGGCCGTGGCGGGAGCGGGCCGCGCTGGTGCGCGCCGAGGGACTCGGCAGGGTCGCGGAGAGCGCGGCCGGCCGCTGGTTCACACCCGGGTTCACCGAGCCCCGGCTGCTCGACGACCTCCTGGCCACCGACCCGTCGGCGTACGCCGCGTGCTGCGACGTGCTCGCCGACTACGACCTGCGGCCGGAACTGCCCGGGGTACGGGCACGGACCCTGGTCGTCGCCGGACGCGAGGACCCGGCCACGCCGCCCGCGCACGCCCGGGAGATCGCCGACGCCGTCCCGGGCGCCGCGCTGACCGAACTGCCGCACGCCTCCCACCTGGCTCCGGCCGAGCGCCCCGAGGCCGTACGGGAGGCGCTGCGTGCCCACTTCGCGCCCCGGGAACGCGGGAGCGGCACAGCCGTGCGCCGCGAGGTCCTCGGCGATGCCCACGTGGACCGGGCACAGGCGGCGACCACCGAATTCACCGCCCCCTTCCAGGAGTTCATCTCCCGCTACGCCTGGGGCGAGATCTGGACGGACCCGACGCTGTCACGGCGCGAACGCAGCCTGATCACCCTGACCGCCCTGGTCGCCCACGGCCACCACGAAGAGCTGGCCATGCACGTCCGGGCGGCGGTACGCAACGGTCTCAGCCCGCGGGAGATCGGGGCCGCGCTCCTGCAGACGGGGGTCTACTGCGGGGTCCCGGCGGCGAACGCGGCGTTCGCGGTGGCCGGACGGGTGCTCTCCGAGGCGGCGGAGCCGGAGCGGGACGGGCCTCAGCCCGGCTGACCGTCCCCCCGGACCCGGGCGTGGACGTGCATGTCGTGCCACCCGTCGGCGTGGAGATTTCCGCGCCGGCGTGTGCCTTCGAGCGCGAATCCGGCCTTGGTCGCGACGCGGCAGGACGCCTCGTTCGCCAGCGAGTGGACGAGTTCGAGGCGCTCGAAGCCGGTCTTCTCGTCGAGGGCCCACCGCTGCACCGTGCCGACCGCCCGGGGAGCGACACCCTTCCCTCGGGCGGCAGGAAGGACCCAGTAGGCGCACTCGGCGTAGCCGACCGACGGGATCAGGCCGCGCAGCGCGATCCTCCCGAGCACCTCGTCACGCCCCCCGGCGCCGGGCCGGACGATCGCCCAGTGGATGTCGGTCTCGGTGGACCAGGCCGACGTCCACTGCTCGATCCAGGACGCGGCCTCCTCCTCGGAGTCGGCCCTGAGCATGTGCCAGTGCTGGATCGCGGGATCGGAGAAAGCGGCGAGGACGGCCGGCGCGTCCGCCGGGTGCCACGGCCGCACCAGCAGTCCTTCCCCGGCGGGGAGCGAGGGCTGAGGGGACGAGGAGAGCTGTCCCGGCGCGATGTGAGGAGGCACCAGTCTCGGCATGCCCGTCATCCTGCCAGACGCCCGGCGCGTCCCCCGGTGATCAGCCGAGGCCGCGGGCGTCCTGCTTGAGCGCGGTGTCGACGGTCAGGGCCGTCGCCACGACGAGGCTCAACAGCGGCTCGGGGAGCTGGTAATGGATCTGCAGCACGTAGTTGTCCGCCGTGGTGAACATGGTCTTCGCCAGGCCTTCCCAGGTCTTGGTGATCCTGGCGATCTCGGCGCCGTTGTGGTCGACGATGGCGAAGTTCCAGGCACGCCAGTTCTCGGCCTTGATCGCTCCGACCTGCTGCCCGTCGACCGTCATGGCGAAATTGATCTTGCCGATGGCGTTCTGCTGGACGATCTCGCCGACGGGCCGGCCGTCCGGACGCTGCACGACGACCCGGGACTTGATGAACTTGGCGGGCCGGGTCAGGAGCAGCTGCGGCTGCCCGTACGCGTCGCGGATCTCCAGACGGTGCGTGAGGTACTGGTCGATACTGGAGACGAATCTGAGCACCTTGCGGAGCGCGCTCTGGCCGACCTGGACGACCGAACCGACGGTGTTGCCCTGCTGGTCGAAGACGCGGTACTCGTTCGTGACCTCGATCAGCTTGGCCTTCTGGTTCACGACCAGGACCTGCTGGTCGAACAGCGATCCGGCGCCCGGCACACCGTGCTGGGGAGCACCCTGCACGGGAAGACCCTGCTGGGGAACGCCGTGCGGCGCAACGCCCTGCTGGGGAGCCGCCTGCTGCTGCGGGGCGAACTGCTGGGGAGCCGCCTGCTGCTGGGGAGCCGCGGCCTGCGGCTGCGCGGCAGGCGCGTGGCCGGAAACGGGCGCTGCGGCCTGAGCGGGCGCCTGTCCCTCGACCGGGTGCGTGTGCTCCGTCCAGCGGGAGCCGTCCCAGTAGCGCAGCAGGTGGGGCGCGCCGTGGGGGTCCGGGTGCCAGCCCGCAGGTACGTTCGATTGCGTCGTCACCGGGGCACACTATCCTGCCGAACCGCGGGCCGAACTCATTGAAGGTTCACACACCATCTACGATGGCGGCGATGACCGGAGCGAGCGGACGGACGGACCGACGGCGGAGCGGCATGGGCCTTTCCGCCGTGCTGGGCTGGGCGCTGATGCTCGTCGCCGTGCTCCTCTGCTGCTCCCCCGCCGCAGCGGCCGCGGCTCCGGCCGGGACGCCCTCCGGGAGCGCGGTCAGAACCTTCACCCCGGTACCGGGGGCGGTCGCCCCGGTCGTCGTGGCCGACGCCCCCGACGAGCACGGTGCCGGCAGCTCCTGCCACGGGACGACGGACCATTCGACGGCCGTCGTCCTTCCGGGCAACCCCGCTCCCGCCGCCCTGCCCGGCCCCTCGGCGGCGCTCCGGACCACGCCGCTCACCGGCGGCGCCGCCATCCGCGGCCCGTCCGTCGACGGCGTGGGCGCCGTCGACCGGCTCCGTCTCCAGGTCCAACGGATCTAGGCCCGCCCCGGGTCCGCCCTCCGCGCCGACGATGCGCCGGAGGCGGCCTTCCGTGTGCCCGTTCCCCGTGCGGCGCCCCGTGCGCACACGATCCGCTGATCCCGAGGACCTGACATGGCTTCCGCCAAGAACCGGAACACCCCTGCCGCCGCGCGCCGCGCCAAACTCGAGGAGGCCCGCCGCAAGGAGCGGGCCCGCGAGCGCCGCAGCCGCGTCGTCACCATCACCGCGGCCGTCGTCGTGCTCGCCGGCCTCGTCGCCGGCGGCGGCTACCTGGTTTCGGCCGCCGACGAGCAGGACAAGGCCGAGGAGCAGGCCAGGACCTCGCCGGTCACCGGCGAGAAGTCCTGGGACGACCTGACCCAGGACCACGTCGAAACGCCCGTCGACTACCCGATGAACCCGCCCGTCGGCGGGGACCACGACCCGGTCTGGATGAACTGCGACGCCGACGTCTACACGAAGGCGATACCGGACGAGAACGCGGTCCACTCCCTGGAGCACGGCGCCGTCTGGGTCACGTACAACGACAAGGCGGCCGAGGCCGACGTCAAGGCGCTCTCCGAGCGCGTCGCGAAGACGCCCTACTCCTTGATGAGCCCCGTGGCCGGCCAGAAGGACCCGCTGATGCTCAGCGCCTGGGGCAGGCAGCTCACCGTGGAGAGCGCCACCGACGCGCGTGTCGCGCAGTTCTTCACCAAGTACGTCCAGGGCGCGCAGACCCCCGAGCCGGGCGCCGCCTGCTCCGGCGGGGTGGCCGGGTGACCGCGTCCGCGCGGGCCCACCGCCCACTCGTGTGGGCCGGGGCCCTGGTATTCGTGGTGGCCGTGGGGCTCGTGCTCCTGATGGTGGTACGCCCCTCGGCGGCCTCCCCGTCCGGCTCCGGGGCGGCTCCCGCGGAGAGCTCGGCGGACGTGGGGTTCGCGCGGGACATGTCGGTCCACCACCAGCAGGCGGTGGAGATGGCGTTCCTCGTACGGGACCGCACGGAGGACGAGGCCGTGCGACGGCTGGCCTACGACATCATCAACACCCAGGCCAACCAGCGGGGCATGATGCTGGGATGGCTGGAGTCCTGGGGCAGGCCCAAGAGCACGGACCGGCCGCCGATGGAGTGGATGGGGCACGCCGCCGTCCCGTCCGACGGCTCCCTCATGCCGGGCATGGCGACGGACACCGAGCTGGACGGGCTCCGCGCGGCGCGGGGCAGGGCCGCCGAGGTGCTGTTCCTTCAGCTGATGACCGTCCATCACCGGACGGGCGCCGACATGGCACGGGCGGCCGCCGGCTCGGCCGGCACGGACGAGATCAGGAATCTGGCCGCCGGCATGGCCCGGGCGCAGGAGTCGGAGATCTCGCTGATGGCGGACATGCTCACGGCCCGCGGCGCGAAGCCCTGACCCCTCGCCGCACATGGTGTCCTGGGCCCGGTGGCACCAGGCCCAGGACACCACGAATTCACCTGGCGCCCTTGTCGTCCTCATGGGCACGACACCGGTGCACCGCCCCCGCGCCCGACACTTCCCGATGAGTCATGGACATGTCCCTCTCACGACAGGAAGCACTGTGCGCATGCACCGCTCCCCTCGCCCGGCGGCCACCGCCCTCCTCGGTACGGCGCTCCTCACCCTCGTCACACTGTCCCCCGCCCACGCCCGCTCGCTCCCGGTCGTCGGCGCGACGGCGGAGACGGCCGCGCTGTACGACGACGAGGCCGGCGGCAACGCGAACGCCGACGACCCGGCGATCTGGCGCAACGACGCCGCCCCCGGGCGCAGTCTGGTCGTGGCCACCGCCAAGGAGGGCGGGCTGCGGGTCTACGACCTCGGCGCGCGCCTGGTCCAGTCGGTCCCCGCGCCGGCACCCGCCACTGAGGACGACGCGCCGGGCAGGTTCAACAACGTCGACCTCGTGACCGGTCTCCGCACCCCGGCCGGCCGGGCCGACGTGGCCGTGGTGAGCGACCGGGGCAACGACCGTCTGCGCATCTACCGCGTCGACCCCTCGCAGCCCGGCGGCCCTCTGAAGGACGTCACCGATCCCGGCGCCGCCCCGGTCTTCTCCGCCGGCCAGGCGGAGATCAACGAGCAGCGGACCGCGTACGGGCTGGCCACCTGGCAGGACCGCTCCTCCGGACGCTCGTACGCGCTCGTCAGCCGGCGCAACACCACGGACCTCGCGCTCCTGGAACTGCGGCCGACCGCCGCGGGCACGGTGGGCTACCGGCTGGTGCGCACCCTCTCCCTCCCCTCCTCCTTCCGGCTCCCGGACGGCACCGCGTGGACGCCGTGCGGTGAGCCGGGTGAGCTGCCCCAGGTCGAGGGCATGGTCGTCGACCCGGCGGACGGCACGCTCTACGCGGGTCAGGAGGACGTAGGCATCTGGCGGCTTCCGGCCGGGCTGAACGGGCGCCCGGTCCTGGTGGACAAGGTCCGCGAGTACGGCGTACCGGGGACGTACGACCCGGAGACCGAGGAGTGCGCGCCCGGCGCGGACCCCGGGTTCGGCGGCAGGCGGCTGGCGGCCGACGTGGAGGGCCTGACCCTCGTCGAGGAGTCCGGCGGCGAGGGCCACCTCATGGCGTCCGGCCAGGGTGACGACAGCTTCGCGCTGTACGACCGCGAGATCTCCGAGCGCAACGCGTACGAGGGCGGCTTCCGTGTCGGCGCCGTGTCGGCGGACCTCGACGGCAGCGAGGAGTGCGACGGCGCCGATGTGCTGAACGAGCCGCTGGGGGCGCGCTACCCGCACGGGCTGCTCGTGGTCCAGGACGGCCACGAGACGTCGGCGTCGGGGAGCGGGGAGGGCCGGGAGGCGACCGGCTTCAAGTTCGTCGACCTCCGTGCGGTGAAGGACGCGGCGCACCTGTAGCCGGCTGTACGGTCTCCTGCCGCGGGCCGGGTCCCCGGGGGCATCGCATAGGCTCGTCGACGACATGAAGAGCTACCTCGCGCCCCTGGGGTCCAAGGCCGACAAGGACACCGTGCGCCGCCACAACCTGAGCCTGGTGCTGCGTGCCGTGCGGGACGAGGGCGAGGCCGGCGAGGCCACGCGCGCCGGGGTCTCCGCACGGGTCGGGCTCACCCGGGCCGCGGTGTCCTCCCTGGTCGAGCAGTTGCTGGACAGCGGCTTCGTCACCGAGTCGGGCAAGACATTCAGCGGGCAGGCCGGGCGCCCCGGCACGGCCCTGAAAGTGGCGCGCACCGGGCCCGCGGGGCTCGGGGTGGAGATCAACATCGACTACGTGTCGGTGTGCGTGGTGGATCTGGCGGGCACCGGCCGGGTGCGGCAGACCGAGCACCTGGACAACCGCGGCGCCCCGCCGGAGGAGGTCCTGGCCCGGGCGGCCGGGATCGCTGCCCGCACGCTCGACTCGGCGCGGGAACAGGAGCTGTACCCGGTCGGTACCGCCCTCGCGCTGCCCGGACTCGTCTCGGGCGGCTCGGTGCGCCAGGCGCCGAACCTGGGCTGGAACCAGGTCCCCGCCGAGGAGCTGTTCGCCGGCGCACTCGCCGGCCTGCGCCCCGGTACGGCGCCCCTGCCCGTGCGGTCCGAGAACGAGGCCAATCTGGCGGCTCTGGCCGAGCTGTGGTTCGGCGGGCTCGACACCGTACGCAGCTTCCTTTACCTGACGGGCGAGATCGGCGTCGGCGGAGCCCTGGTGCTGGACGGCGAACTGCTGCGCGGAGCGCACGGTTTCGCCGGGGAGATCGGGCACGTGGTGGTGGATCCCACCGGCCCGGAGTGCCGGTGCGGCTCGCGCGGCTGCCTCGAGCAGTACGCCGGCCAGTCCGCCCTGCTGCGGGCGGCCGGCATCGGCGAGGGCGGGGCCGCCGGTGTGATGGAGCTGGAGCGGCGGGCGCAGGCGGGCGACCCGGTGACACTGGCCGCCGTGGCCGACGCCGGCCGGATGCTGGGGCAGGTGCTGTCCGGAGCCGTGAATCTGTTCGACCCGGACGCCGTGGTGCTGGGCGGGATATACCGCGGACTGATGCCGTGGCTCTCCCCGCCCGCCGACGCGGAACTCACGGGCCGCGTGGTGTCCGGCCTCTGGTCGAGGAACGGCGGCAGGCTGCGCGCGTCGTCCGTCGCGGGTGACGCGGCACGGGGCGCGGCGGCGCTGGTGGTGCAGGACGTGCTGGCCGACCCGGTCGCCTACGCCCCGCCCGTGGACGTCTGACGGCGGTTCCGCCACCGTCCGGGGCGCCCGGTGGTGGTGCCGGGTGCTCCGGGGGGTGGGTCAGCGGACGCCCAGGAGGTGTTCCATGGCGAGCTGGTCGAGGGCTTCGAAGGCCATGGAGCGTTCTGCTGCGGTGGTGGGGTCGAAGGTCTCGTAGGCGGTGG
>NZ_JBHJYN010000014.1:183397-206044 GCF_042270185.1 Streptomyces sp. NPDC055962 | reverse complement strand
CGGCTCGTCGTTGCCGTGGCCAGGCGCTACCCGCGGAGCGGGTACCACAGCGCTGCGCGCTGTGCAAGGGAAGCCCTGCGCTGCGCTCCGGGCGCCTCACCCCTTCGGGGTGAGGCTGGCCTGCGCTGCGCTTCGGCCTGGTGTTGGGTTCGCTGCGCTCTCCCACACCCCTCGGTCATCCCCTGCGCTGCGCTTCGGGGTTGACCGAGGGTCACCTACCGGTGAGGGTCGCCTTCCGCTGCGCTTCAGGCGGGGCCCGCTTCGCGAGCTGCTGGCTACCGGGAGGTGGGGTGCCGGTGCTTCTTCTTGTACAGGCCCCAGGAAAGAACATGCAGCACTGTGGCGGCCCATCCAGCCGGCTGTCTCGCGCCAACTCGGAGGCGAGCAAATGAAGAGTGAAGTCACCCCCACCGACCGCCCCGCCCAGGGGCCAACGCACGGCCCCTGGGTAGTGATCGCATCATCGGGGGCCCGGCTCCGGTGAAGGGAACGCCTCGTACAGGGCTTCGGCGTGTACCGCGTCCCACTGGCTGATCAGCAGGCGCTCCACCCCGCCGTCACGCCGGTGCAGCTCGACCTCCTGCCCTTTGTCGAACTCCACCCGCACCAGCGGATTCCCGCAGACCGCGGTGGCCTCGCCTCGCATCATCTCGAACCAGATACCGCGTATCCCGTAGCGGAGGTCATTGCCCAGGTGGCGCAGGACTCGTACACGGCGGTCGGTCAGCAGGAGGGACGCCCGGCGCGGCACCAGACCCCACAGGGAGCGCCCGTAGGTCACCGCACAGCCGGCCGTCATCCGCTCGCCCTCGGGAACCCACTGCTCCAGACGTTCACGGTCCACCGACCACTTCGCCGCATCCATCGCTACCCCGCCCTCGCATCCTTGGAGCGGCCAACGTCACCGCCTGCCGTTCGTCTGCCCGGAAGCAGTCCGTGAACCGCACATCGGCAGATCCCGCAGCTCCGGCAGGGGCCGGCACAACGTCCCCCCGCGCTTCGGCCAGCCGGGCCGCTCGTTCGCATTGAATTCCGGTACAGGGACTGCATCAGATAGATGCTGCATGTACCGTTGGCGAAAACACGGGGCATGCGCTATAGACTCTGTCTCGGCGGATGCTTTTTCTAGAAAGGACCCGTGGGCATTGAGCATGCGGCGTGCTGATGATGTGGCGCGGGATCCGGTTCGGCGTCAGGGAGACGCTAGCCGGGGCGGTGGTTGCAGAGCGGTTCGCGGAGACGGCGGTCAGAGCGCGGGAGGCGGAACGGGACCTGCTGGGCGAGGTGTTCTCCGGGTGCGGGTCGGATTCGGAGCGGCTGGTCGCGGTCTGGGCGGTGCAGTACTGGGAGTGGCGGCGCGTCAGTCTCCTGATGGGGGGCTCCGGCTGGGATGTCTACCGGCGGCGGCAGGACGGGTTGCGGGCGGAGCTGTGGCTGTCCGCGGGCTCCGGCCGGCTGATCCGGAAGTCGGCCACCCGGGCTGGTATGGAGCCCATCGAGGTCCTGGCGCAGCTCGCCGAGCGGATCGTGGTCGGCGAGGACGGCACGGTCTCCGTACCGCCGTTCTCGCCCGCCACGACCGTCTGAAAACCACCGGAATAAGTCGTCGGAGGCCATGGGAATGTCTGTGATTCAGCTCAGGGAACATCAGGTCGCCCAGAAGTCGGCGTTCCGTAGATGGGTTGGATTTCCTGCAAGATCTTTTGTGCCCGCTCAGGGAGCGCGGGGCACGATCGTGTCCGCGACCGGTTCGGGGAAGACGATCATGGCCGCCGCGTCCGCGCTGGAGTGCTTCCCCGGCGGCCGGATCCTCGTCACCGTGCCGACCCTGGACCTGCTCGTGCAGACCGCGCAGGCGTGGCGCCGGGTCGGGCACCGGGTGCCGATGGTCGCGGTGTGCTCGCTGGAGAACGATGTGGTCCTGGAGCAGCTCGGGGTGCGTACGACGACGAACCCGATTCAGCTCGCCCTGTGGGCCGGGGCCGGGCCGGTCGTCGTGTTCGCCACGTACGCCTCCCTGGTGGACCGCGAGGACGCCGAGGGCCCGGCCGGCCCGGGAAAGGTGCGCGGGCCGCTGGAGGCCGCGCTCGCGGGCGGGGAGCGGCTGTACGGGCAGGTGATGGCCCCGTTCGACCTCGCGGTGGTGGACGAGGCGCACTCCACCGCGGGTGATCTGGGGCGTCCATGGGCCGCGGTTCACGACAACATGCGGATTCCGGCCGCCTTCCGGCTCTACATGACCGCCACCCCCCGGCTCTTCGCCGCGTCCCGGCCGCGGCCGGGCGCGGACGGGCCCGAGCCGGTGATCGCGAGCATGAGCGATGATCCGGACGGCACTTACGGGGCCTGGCTGCCCGGGGCGGAGCTGGGGCTGTCGGAGGCGGTGGAGCGGGGGATCCTCGCCGGGTTCGAGATCGACGTGCTGGAGATCCGCGACCCCGACCCCGTGCTCGCGCTGTCGGAGGACGGGCTGCGGGGCCGGCGCCTGGCCCTGCTCCAGGCCGCACTCCTGGAACACTCCGCGCGGCACAACCTCAAGACCGTCATGACGTTCCACCAGCGGGTCGAGGAAGCCGCCGCGTTCGCGGCGAAGCTGCCCGAGACCGCGGCTGAGCTGTACGCCGCGGCGGGCACGGACGGTAGGGTGGCCGAGGCCGCCATGGAGCAGGCGGCACTGCTCCCCCGCTCCTCGATCGGCGCCGAACCGTACGAGCTGGAGACCGGCCGGCACGTACCCCCGGACCGGGTCTGGGCGCAGTGGCTGTGCGGGGACCACCTCGTCGCCGAGCGACGCGAGACCCTGCGCCAGTTCGCCAACGGCATCGACGCGTGCGGCCGGCGGGTCCACCGGGCGTTCCTCGCATCCGTACGCGTCCTCGGCGAAGGCGTCGACATCACCGGCGCACGGGGCGTCGAAGCGATCTGCTTCGCGGACACCCGCGGCTCTCAGGTCGAGATCGTGCAGAACATCGGCCGCGCGCTCCGGCCCAACCCGGACGGGACCACGAAGGTCGCCCGGATCATCGTGCCGGTGTTCCTGGAGCCGAACGAGGACCCGACGGACATGGTGGCCTCCGCAAGCTTCAAGCCGCTCGTAGCGGTCCTCCAGGGCCTGCGCAGCCACGATGAGCGCCTGGTCGAGCAGCTCGCCTCCCGCGCGCTTACCAGCGGCAAGCGCAAGGTCCACATCCAGCGCGACGAGGACGGGCGGATCGTCGGGGCCAGCGGCGCACGCAACGCCGAGGACCAGGAGACCGGCGACACCGACGCCGCTGCCGAGTCCGCGCTGCTCCACTTCTCCAGCCCGCGCGACCCAGCGACCATCGCCGCGTTCCTGCGGACCCGGGTCTACCGGCCCGAGTCCCTGGTCTGGCTGGAGGGGTACCAGGCCCTGCTCCGCTGGCGAGCCGAGCACGGCATCACCGGGCTGTACGCCGTCCCCTACGACGTCGAGGTCGAGGTCGGCGTCACGAAGGACTTCCCGCTGGGGCGGTGGGTGCACCAGCAGCGGAAGGCGCTGCGGGCCGGGGAGCTGGAGGACCGGCGCAAGGTCCTGCTGGACACGCCGGAAGCCGGGATGGTCTGGGAGCCCGGCGAGGAAGCCTGGGAGGCCAAGCTCGCCGCCCTGCGCGCGTACCGGCGGGCCACCGGGCACCTCGCACCCCGACAAGACGCCGTCTGGGGCGAAGGCGAGGGTGACAGTGAGCAGCTGGCCATCGGACAGCTCCTCGCCAACCTGAGGCGCAAAGGCACGAAGAACGGCCTGGGCAAAGACCCGGAACGGGCCGCCGCCCGCGCCGAGCAGCTGACCGCGATCGACCCGGACTGGAACTGCCCCTGGCCGCTCGACTGGCAACGCCACCACCGCATCCTCGCCGACCTCGCCGGCGACGAGGCCGGCGGAGTCCTGCCCGATATCGCGCCCGGGGTGCGGTTCGATGGCGACGACATCGGACGATGGCTCCATCGGCAACGCCGCAGCTGGACGGAACTCTCCGAGGAGCAGCAGCAGCGGCTGACCGTGATCGGCGTGCAGCCTGACCAAGCGCCCGCCGCCGCCCCGGTCGGCGCGCGTGCGACGAAGGGCTCGAGCAAGGCGCAGCAGGCGTTCCAACGCGGGCTGGCGGCCCTCACGCAGTACATCCAGCGTGAAGGCAGAACCGTCGTTGGAAGGGGGCACATTGAGGAGATGGCGGACGGTTCGGCGATCAGGCTGGGTGTGTTTCTGAGTAACCAGAGGGTCAGGCGTGACCGCCTGGACGCCGCCCAGCTCGCTGCCCTTGCCGAGCTGGGCTACACCTGGGCGGCAGAACAGTCCGGGCGCGGCTGACTGACTTCAGCGATGGGTCGTGCGTGCCCATTACCGGATGGGCCGATAAGCCGTTTGGTTCTGTATGCAGGAGGCTGGGTGGGGCGGGGCAGGGGCGCGGCGGCCGGAAGTCGAGGCGGTGGATGTGCTGTTCCGGGCCGCGGGTGGGGTCATGGAGTGCTCGAGGTGGTCTTCGGCTGCCGCCGAGGTGCTCTTCGAGAACTGTCCGCCGCTGAAGCCGTTCCCGGTCCGCACGGGCAAGCGGCTGGCACCGGGATGGTGGTGGTCGGCGACAACCGGACGGCTGGTGCATTACGGGTCCGCAGCGATGCGACTGCATGTGATGATTCTCGACCGCGACCCGCGTGTCAGCGGTTTGGCCGCTCGGCCGCTTGAACTGCGGTGGCGTGTGTCCAGTGGGGTGCGGGCGCATGCTCCTCAGCTGATGCTCCGGCTGGTCGACGGCCAGGGAGTGCTGGTCGACTGCACAGCAAGGGGAGAGCTGTCTCGGCGCCAGCGGTCTGTTGCTGCGGTGGTCGGAGAGATCTGTACGGCGGTGGGCTGGCGGTACTGGGTGCTCGGTCCTGTCGATCCGGTCTACCGGCGCAATGTGACCTGGCTGGCCGGGTACCGGCACCCCCGGCACCACGGTGGTGGGTTGATGGCTGACGCGCTGCAGGAGGCGTTCGCCGAGCCGGCGCCGCTGTGGGAGGGCGTACGCAGGGTCGGGGATCCGCTGTTGGTGCTTCCTGCGCTGTTCCATGCCCTGTGGGCGGGGCGGTTGGGGGCGGACCTGGGGGCAGCGATGCATGAGCGGATGTCGGTGTGGGCCCAGGCAGCAGAGTGAGGGTGGGTGGCGGGATGCCGGGCAGGCCGGTGGTGGAGCTGGGATGCCAGGTGCGGTTCGCGGAGCGTACCTGGACGGTGGCGGCCCTTACTGACGGGCAGGTCGGGCTGGTCGCCGAGGATGGTGCTGTAGCGGCGGTTTTGCTGTCGCTGCTGTTCGCCGATGCGGGGTTTGAAGTCCTGGACGCTCCGGGGGTGTCCAGGGTGCCGCCGCTGGGCTTGCTGCAGTCGTTGCCCGAGGCGGTGCGGGAACGGGCCCTGGCGTGGGAGCGGCATGTGCGGGAGGTGGAGACGGGGGAGCCGGGCGAGCCCGGTGACGCGGGTACGCGGCGGGCGGAGTACGACTCGCAGACGCGGACGCTGGCGCAGCGGGAGGAGGCGAAGGCTGCGGAGCTGTCGGCGGCCGGCATGCCCACCAGCGCGGTGACGGTGCGGCGGATGCGGGCCCGCTACCGGCAGGACGGGGTGTGGGGGCTGGTGGACCACCGTGCCACCCGGCCGCGGACGGTGCTGGGGCGTGCGGACGAGCGGGTGGTGACCGCTCTGCGGGAGGTGCTGGCGACAGGGCGGGAGCGCTCCAGCGGGACGCTGGGGCGGTTGCGGGTGTACACCGAGCGGCTGCTGGCCGAGCAGTACGGGGAGGGGGTGGTGCGGCTGCCCTCGGGCGCGACGTTCAATCGGCTGGTGCACGCCCTGGCTGACGGGCGTGGGCTGCTGGGCAGTGCGCGGCAGCGTCGCTGGCGCTCAGCGAGGCCGGCTCCTCCGTTCGTGCCGACGACGGTGCTGGCTCCGGGTGAGCTGGTGAGCTGGTGAGCTGGTGATGATGGACAGCACCGTGCTGGACGCCTTCGTGGTCCTCGACGACGGAGTGGTGGAACGGCCCGAGCTGACCATCGCGCTCGATGTCGCCACCCGGACCATCTGCGCCGCCGTGTTGCGTGCGAAAGGGATCCGCAGCGTGGACGCGGCGCTGCTGCTGGCGCAGATGATGGTCCCGGCGCCGATGCGGCCCGGTTGGGCCGAGGCGCTGGCGATGGAACGCTCGGTGGTGCCCTAAGAGCGGCTGCTGGGCGTGGATGCCCGGCTGGAGGGCGCGGCAGCGCGTCCGGTGATCACCCCGAAGACCATCGTGGTCGATCAGGGCAAGGTGTTCGTGTCGTCCTCGTTCATCGCCGCCTGCGGGTCGCTGGGAATTTCCGTGCAGCCCGCGCCGCCGGGCAACGGCCCGGCCAAGGGGCATGTGGAGCGCACCTTTTCCTCGATCAACACACTGTTCGTGCAGCATGTGGCCAGCTACACCGGCTCGCACACCGGCGAGCGCGGCCAGGACGCCGAAGGGGAGGCGGTGTGGACGCTGGCCCAGCTGGACGACCTGCTGCAGGAGTGGATCATCTGCGGGTGGCAGGAGCGTGAGCACGACGGGCTGCGGCACCCGATGATGCCCCGCTGTGCGCTGTCGCCGAATGAGATGTGGGCGGCGCTGGTCGCCGTGTGCGGGTACGTCCCGGTGCCGCTGGGACGTGAGGACTACATCGAGCTCATGCCGGTCAAGCGGCAGAAGATCAACGACTACGGCATCCGCATCGACTACCGCACCTACGACCACAAGGTCCTCAACCCCTACCGCGGCGAGCATTCGCCGACGGCGGACGGTCTGTGGGAGATCCACTACAACCCGCACGCTCCCGGCCAGATCTGGGTACGGCTGCCGAAGTCAGACCAGTCGCGGGGGTACGGGTGGGAGGCGGTGCCGTGGATCCACCACACCCTGGTCAGCGCCCCGTTCACCGACTTCACCTGGCAGTACGTCAAGCGCACCGTCGTTCGCCGCGCAGACCGCGCGCAGCACGAGCACGACCTGGCGCTCGCGCTGCGCGAGCTGCTGGAACGCGCTGCCGCCGGACATGGCACCCGGCGGGAGAAGGTCGTCGCCGCCCGCGCTCGCGCTGCCGCGACCGATGGTGCGGTGTGGGGGGTCTTGTACGGCCGGCAGTTGGAGGCAGAAGCCGATGAGCCCGGGGACGATGAGGGCTTCGGCGACAGCGAGGACGACGAGGCGCCCTTGGCCGACGACGGCGCCCTGAGCATCTGGCCGGCTGAACACCCACCGCAGAGTGACTCCCCAACCGGCGCGGTACAGAAAGCCGGCCTGCCTGCACCGAGACGTCCCCGGGTCACGGTCTACGACCCCTTCGAGGAGTCCCTGCGATGGTGAGCCCGATCTCCACCGGTGCCGTCGGGTTCGCCCCGCTGGCCCCACCGACCGTCTGGCAGGGATGGGATGCCTTCGTCCACCGAGCCCCTGCATCCGCGCGTGACGTCACCGACGGCGCTTGGTCTCAGGCGGAGCGCGAGGACTACCATTCCGAACTCGCCGTCATGCGCACTCCGGCCATGGACAGCGTGTTCACCGCCGTACGCCGGTTGCTGCTGCTCAACCGCCGCCAGCAGGCCGGCGCCCCGGCGCGGCCTGATCATCTCCGGGCCGGCCACGACGGGTAAGACCACCACGATGATGGCGCTTGGGCGCTCCTTCCAGCTGGCCGACGCCCGCCAGCATCCAGGACATACGGAGCGCAGGCCCGTGCTGTTCATCAGCGTGCCGCCGGCCGCCACCCCCAAGATGCTCGTCAGCGAATTCGCCCGGTTCCTCGGCATGCCCCTCACCGACCGGCTCAACCAGACCCAGATCACCGGCGCCGTATGCGACCTGCTGTGCGAACTGGGCACCCAGCTCGTCCTCATCGACGACGTCCACCTCCTGGACACCCAGCGGCGCGCCGGCGCGGAAACCTCTGACCAGCTGAAGCACCTCGGCGAACGTATCCCGGCCACGTTCGTGTACTCCGCGATCGATGTCGAGACCTCCTCGCGGCTCAGCGGGGTGCGCGGGGCGCAGATCGCCGGCCGTTTCAAAATCTTCCGCCACCGCCCGCTGGCGTATGCCACAGAGCAGGACCGGGCGGTCTGGGACGACCTCGTAGGGGCCATGGAAGACCTGCTGCGGCTGCGCGCACACCGACCCGGAACCCTGGTCAAGCACGCCTCCTACCTCCATGCCTGCACCGGAGGGCGGATCGGCAGTCTCTCCCGCCTCATCCGCGAAGCCGCCCTCATCGCCCTCATCGCCCTCACCGAAGGCACAGAACGGATCACCAAGCAGTTGCTTGGCGAGGTAGAGCTCGACGCGGCCGCCGAAGACCAGGCCGGGCCCGTACGGCGGAAGCAGTAGGGCGTCCGCTATGGCGCACCGGCGCAACACGCCCGAGCCCGTCCGCCTGCCCCGGAGCCGGCGGGCGGGACGGGCACAAGCTGCATCTGGCGGGATCACGCCCGCCATCATGGGCGGCGCAGCAGGACGCATCGCTCCGTTGAGCGGGGAGCTGACGCTGTCGTTCCTGCACAGGATCGCCGCCCGCTACCACCTCGGCATCCGTGAGGTGCTGGCCGCCGTCACCGATGTCGGCGGGCTGCAGAACCTCACCGGGATGCTGTACCCGGACAGCGAGATCCACCTCAACGCGCAGGCCCGCGAACGAGTCGCCGCACTCTGCCGTGTTCCGCAGCACGTGCTTGAGGAGGCGCTGCCCGCATGGAAGAGGGAAGAGCCGTGCGGCAAATACGGGAGCGGCCCGGTCGGGCGGCTGATGCGCGGTGAGGAGGTCGTCGCCCCATGGGGGCCGGCCTGCCCCGCATGCACCGCCGCCCGTACCGGACGAGAGATGCCCGCACGCATGGCGGAAGGCGTCCAGCTCGATCGCCTCCATCGG
Organism: Streptomyces sp. NPDC055962; assembly: GCF_042270185.1. Taxonomy (NCBI): domain Bacteria; kingdom Bacillati; phylum Actinomycetota; class Actinomycetes; order Kitasatosporales; family Streptomycetaceae; genus Streptomyces; species Streptomyces sp. NPDC055962. The sequence continues at coordinate 197,119 of NZ_JBHJYN010000014.1, read as the reverse complement.
AAGCATCAAAGGCTCCTCGGAGCCCGCCCCGCCCAGCACCGCCGTCTGGATCCGCCGCTTGTCAGCCCGCACGCACTCCCCCATCCATCCCGGCAAACCATCGTGTCATCAGGGGACTTCGCCAGCCAGACGGCCCTCAATGCCTTCCGATGGGCCAGGGCTGCGAGGGCTGTCTACCGAACGAGTGAGGGGGCGGGACGAGCGGGCGCTGTTCTCTGCTCTCCGCCCTTGAAGCCGATGGGTGCCAGGCTTCGGTGCGGAGTTGATCCGGGTCGTGGCGGCTCGCCCCCTTGGGGTGAGCGGCGCGAGGCGGAAGGTCCTCCTGGCTCCGGGGCGGTGGCCCGTTGCTGTTCTGGCGCCGCGATGGGCGGCGCCAGAACAGTGGACCGAACCCGCGGCAACGGGACTGGTCCATCTCCTGGGTGACTCTGTTGCCCGCAGCCCTTCGGAGAGCCCGCTGGCGGCCGTGAGGCAGGCAGTCAGGCACGCACAAAGATCAGGCATGTAGGCCGGAAGGTCAAGGGTGGGACGCGGGTGCGGGAACCGGGATGGCAAGTGCTGTTCTGAGCTGCGGCGATGTGGGTTTCGGCGTGTCCGAAAGCGGTAGTGGATCGCGGAACGGTCCTGCGGATTATCACTCTCGGTCACCATCGTGCCCGTTGAAAGGTGGGACGGAACTGCGGAATGGAACCTGCGGCACGGCCCTTGATCAGCCACAACCCCCAGGAGGGGGCTGACGTGGGCCTGGAGCGGCCAAGGGACACACCTGCGGATTGGGTGCCTGGGGGTTAGTGCTACGGGCCGGGATGCTGCAACATCGCTAACCACCCCGGGGTGGCGGCAACCGGCCCGGGTGCACCATCAGCACAGCCCGCAGCACCCGCAGTTGAGTCCGCGGTACGTGTAGTTGACCCTTTCAAGTAGTGAGGCAGTGAGTTGAACAAGGCAACGTGCGGCACCTCGCGTCCCCTGACGGCGCCCGAGGCGGCCGTCCTCATCGTGATCATCATCGTCGCCGCCGTCCTGGCAGCAGCCGGCATGCCGGCGGTCGGCGTGCTCGTCCTGGTCCTGGAGGCCGTGTCCCTGGGCCGTCGCCTCCTGGTGAGGCTGCGGCACGGCAGGGCCACGGCGGTGCGGCACGCGCAGGCCTGAGGGTCCGATGGCGCGCCGAGAGAATCCGATCCCCCCGTGCAGCCGGTCGCTGCTGGCTCTGGTGACCTGGCTGCGCAGTGGCAGGGCCACCGCCGCTGTGACCTACGAGCAGCTCGCCGCTCGCACCGAGTACAGCGCGGACACTCTCGCGCGCGCCGCTTCGGGACGTGCCGTGCCGCAGAACATGGTTGTGGTCCTCGCCTATGCCGCGGCCTGCGGTCTGAGCACGAAGGATGCCGAGCGGCTGTGGAAGCACGCCCGGCGCGACGAGGCCCGCGCCCAGGGCGTGTTCAGCGGCCACCGCAGCGGGGTGCACATCAGCGTCGTCAAGGACTTCGCCGACCTGCACGCGGCGATCGTGGACCTCCACCACGACGACGGCAGGCCGCCCCTGCGCTCCCTGGACGTGCGTCTGGGCGGCCTGGGGCGCCTCCCGCACAGCACGGTCGGCAGGGTCCTCAAAGGCAGTTCCACGCCCAGCCGGACGTTCGTGGCGGCCTTCGCCGAGGCGTGCAACGTCCGCAGGAGCGAACTTCCCGAGTGGACGAAGGCATGGGACCGGGCGGATGCCGACCGGCGCAGCAGCCGGCTGCGCTCACGCCGGCGCCCGACCGCGCAGCAGATGCTGACCGTCCATGACCGGGTCACGCCCAGAGACCTGCAGCTGCTGATGAGCGAGCTGGAGTCCACGGCACGCAAGGAGCCCGCTCTCAAGATCCTGGTCCATGTGCCCGATCCGTCCACCGCCGACGAGGACGCCGCCGCGCGGATGAGCCGGGAACTCCTCATCGACCAGGCGCAGCGCCGCGGGGAGCTCGCCTGCCCCCAGTGCCGCCGGCCCTCGTTCGGATACGACGACGGACGGGGCTGGGTACCGCAGCTGTGTTCGAGCTGCGCGCCCGCGCCTCCCGTGGCCGGTTCGCGCGGCGTGGCTCCTTCGGGATCCGGCGCCGGCACTCCCCCGCCGGAGCCGTACACGCTCGCCGCCATCACCCCGCCCGCCCCCGCGGTGGACACTCCCACCCTGTCCCTGCGGGTGCCCGGCCTCGGCGGACGTCCTCCTCTGCCCCGGCGGACCTCCGGTACGTGGCCATCACCCGCGACACCGCCGTCAGCGCCCACGTGGGCCGACCTCATGCCGGCCGGGAACGGATGGGCAGTTCCCTCCTCGGACACGCCTGCACCGCCCCCGCCCCTTCCCCTCGCGAGACGGCTCCCTCCGCAGCCGTTCCCCCCGGCCGTCTGCACACCTGGGGCCCGCTGCCCCGTGCACGGGGCAGGGAACACAACCCCCAGCCGGCAACCGGAGGGCCCGTGCGCCCCAAGGACGGAGACGACGCTGACCACTCGCATCCGCATCAACATCCCCGGATCCAGGCCCATCCCACCGGTAGTCATGCGCACACCCATCCCACCTCCGCCCCGCGTTCCCGCTCCCAGCGCGTCACCGGAGACCAACCCGCCTGACACGACCCGTCCGCAGGGGCACGAATCCCGCAGCCCGGCCACACACGACGACAACTGACTCTGCCGTGCCGTGCCGTGCACCAATGGCATCCCGCCGGCCGGGGATGGGGTGTCCGACCGGCAATCAGGCGCGGAGGGGTGGCGCAGCGCCGCGAGAAAAGAGTTCGCCGTCGGGTCGGCACGCACCGCTCCGAGCGCCGTCGGCATCACGGCGGTGACGTACCGGCGACCACTCCCCGCCGGTACGCCCCTGATCTTCCTGCTGCATCCCGGTCTGACGCGACAGGGAGAAGCATCCGTGCGGCGCGGGCGTGAGCGGTCACATGTGCGCCCTCATCCCCGGGAGGCTGCCGGGCCGGACCGGTGGGCGGATGCGCGGGAAAGCCCCGGGCGGCCGGGGGAGGCCGGCCGGGGCCGAGGGGGGTGTGGGTGCGGAGGGCGGTCGCCTCTCGGCGGAGGGCTCCATGGGGCTTCAGCCGAACGATCTTCCCCATGGGCTACAGGTGAGGCCCGGGGACACTGTCCCCTCCGTACCCACAGCCAGTTGAACCGACAGCAGTCCCGGGTTGTTCCAGTCCGCACCGCCGCGGCCCCGTGATCCGGCCCACAGGGTCTCGCCGAACAGCCACGAAGCCTGGAGAAGCGGGCATGCCGGGAGGGCTCGGGCGACAGCACTGACCGGGCCGGTCTCCAGCTCACGGCCGTAACCCCGGTACTGATCCGCGCCGTCAGCATGTCGCCGGTGCCTGCCCACAGGCTCGTAGCCTGCACCGGCCGGTGCTGTCTCGAGAATGCGAGAACGGGCGGACAGGGGCGGGCCGTGTGGGAGAACCGACCCTGTGGACCGCGGGGTACCAAGGCCCCGCCCACCGGCCGCTTGGAGACGGGTGTGGGACAGATCGGCCAAGGGCTGGAGCGGGTGTTGCGTACCCGCCCCGTCCCTTCGAGCACCGAAGCACGCCTGCGTTTCCTCCTGACGGCGCACCGGGGTTCCACCCGGAGGGTCGCCGCACATCTGGGGGTGTCGCAGCGCACCGTGCAGCGGTGGGTGACGACGAAGTCCCCGGCGCGCCGGCGGCCGGGCCCGCGGCAGGTCCGGGCGATCGAGGAAGCGGTCCTGGCCCGGTCGCAGCCGCGGATACGAGCCCGCCTGCGCGCCCGGGCCGAGGCCGAAGGCATCGTCCTGCACACCAGGGCGCGCTTCGGGTTCACCGCACCGGCCGGATCCTCGGACGACCCCCGGGTACGGTGGATCACCCAAGGCCTGCCCCGAGAGGTCGCCCGGGAGCTGTTCGCCGCACAGGACGCCGGCGCGGGCAAGGAGCAGCAGACGGTGATCCTGGCCCGCGCGCTGGGACATGCCTACTTCCGTGACTGGGGCCGGCGCGGTCATGGGCTGCACATCACCTTCGACGACGTCGAGTTCGCCGACTTCTCGATCCTCTGAGCCTGCCTCCCCGAGCGGACGCGCCCCGGGGGCATCACGAGGGCTTGGCGCGCCCGGGCGGGATCGCTGCGTAGTGCCCGGCTTCCTTGCGCTCGCGCCAGTCCCACTCCACCCGGCCGGCCGGGCTTTTGCGGCGGGCCGCGGGCGGCTGGGGCGGGCGCAGCCTGGCCGCCTCCGCCACGCGCAGCAGGTGCGCGCGGTCGCCCGGCGCGGCGAGCAGTTCCCGGTCCTCGCCGGGTACGAGCCGGGTGAAGCAGACCGCGGCCCGCAGGAACACGGCCGCCCAGGGCGGAACGGGGTGGGCGGCGCAGCCGTCGGTGTAGCGGACGCGGTCGTGCAGGGCGAGCGTGGCCACGGCGGTGTCGTAGTCGTCGGGGCGGGCGGTGGCCAGTTGCTGGAGGGACGCGCCGGTGAACAGTGCGGTGGCCAGAGCCGCGGCCAGGCGGGGGTGGGCGGTCGCCGTGTGCAGGCGGTGGGCGGCCTTGTGGGCGGTGCGCGCCGTGAGAGGGGCAGGCCGCGGGCGGTGGCGGAAGGCGATCGGGGGCGGCGTGCACGGGTCGGTGCACGGGCGGGGGCTGTCGTAGGAGACAAGACGCTCCAGCGCGGGCAGGGTGAGCCACCGGTGGGAAGGGCAGGCGCTCTCCTCCACGCCCGGGTGGGGCGGTTGTCCGAGGGTGGGGCCGTAGTGGTGGCGCCGTGCGGTCTCGACGTCGGCGCTCACCACGTGGTCGGCCGTCCGCAGCGCCTGGTGCAGGGCTGCGGGCAGGTGCGGGCGGTGGCAGACCAGGGTCAGGTGGATCCCGGTGCGGGCCTGTAGCTGCAGCAGGCGCATCGTGCGGCGGGCGGTGAGGCGGTGGGCGCGCAGGACGGTCAGACGGGTGGCGGGCAGGGCGGTCATCCAGGCCGTGGCGGCTTCCCAGGCGGGCTGACGGCCGCCGGGGAAGCGGCCCGGGAGCAGGGGCGGTTTACCCAGGGCGGCGAGAAGGTCGTGGGCGAGGCCGGTCTCGCTGGTGGTGCCCGGTCCGGGGTGCAACGTGATCCGGCCGGACGGCGGATGGTGGGCGGCCAGGGCGGTGTGGGTGTGGATGACGTCGTCATCGCGGTCGATGACCACGATGACGGACGGCGACCGCGCGGCGGGAGGCATGGGTGGTGTAGGTGCTCAGGCGAGGCGGCTGAAGGCCCAGCGCAGCAGTTCCTGATCCACGCGGGGACGGCCGGTGCGTGCCAGGGCGGTGCGGGTGTGCGCGGTCAGCTGGGCCCAGGCGCGGAAGTTGCCGTGTGCGGCGTGGCTGTCGGCGAAGGTGATGTCGTCGGGATCGGCATCGGCATCGGCATCGGCCCAGACGGGGTGGAACAGCGGGATGACGTCGAGGACCTCGTCCGGGGTGAGGCGGGTGAAGTGCTGCCAGATGAAGATGCGGGAGGAGAGCATCGGTTCGCGGCGCAGCACGGTGTGGCAGCCCTCACCGCCGACGAAGATGATCGCCAGCTGGGTGGAGGGCTCGTCCCACAGATAGCGGAAGTACTCAAACGCCTCCCCGTTGAGCCACTGGGCCTCGTCGACGAGGAAGGTGCGAGGGTGCTCGGCCAGAGCGGTCTTCAGCAGACGGTCGAACTCGCTGGGGTGGCGCGGCGGCTCGCCGGCCAGGTCGAGCGCGGTGAACAGCTCGTAGCGCACCGCTCGGGCGGTGGGACGGACCCGAAAGGTGACCCGGCGGACGTCCTCGCCGGGTTCGAGTTCACGCAGGCAGGTGTTGACGGCGAGCGTCTTGCCGAAGCCGGCGCCGCCGTGGATACACATCATCGCGCGGGCAGCGGCCGTATCGCCGATGTTCTCCCGCGCGGTGAGCAGAGCGCGGGTGGTGACCACGGAAGCGTCGGGCAGGTCGACGTACTGGTAAGTGGCCGCGGTCACGAGGCGTCTCCGTCTGCATCGGTGGTAGAAGGTGCGGCCCGCTCGGCCGGGCCGTCCGGGACTGCGGGGGCGGAGTCACGGCTGGACGGGAGCGGGGCGGGCCAGGCCGCCGTGGTCAGCGCAGCCAGGGAAGCAGGGGTGCGCCAGTCGGCCGGGGGTGCGGCGGGCGGGATGACGTCCGGCAGCGCAAGCTGCGACAGGCTGGTGCCGACACTCCGGGCGAGTTCGGCGTCGGCCTGTGCACCGCTCAGTGCGCCGAGCCGTCGAGGGGGCTCGGCCTGGGTGGCAGCGGCGTAGCGCTCGTGCTGGGAAGCTTCGAGGTCCTTCTTCAGGCGGCGGCTGCGGGCGGCCCGTGCCCGCCGTACCGCGCTGACCTGTTCCTCGGTGGCCTGGTCGGCCAGGTCCGCCGGCCCCAGGTAGCGGCCGGTAGCCGCGTGGTAGACCTCGATCCGATGGTCGTGGTGGGGCATGAAACGGACCCGGACCTGGATCCCGGCCAGACCGGTCATCCACGGCCCCACGTAGTCACGTTTCCTGAATCGGATACCGCGGGTGGTCAGTGTGCGGGTGCCGGCGTCTTCCAGGGTGAATGTCCACAGATCCGCCGCGGCCACGTCCCGCAGCGGGGTGGGATCCTCCTGCCACGCCTCAAGCGGGGTCCTGCCCCGCAACGGCGCGGGCTGGTGTTCGGTGTTCCACCACCGTGTCCAGTCCAGCAGACGGGCGGTGAAGTCCTCGAAGCCGAGCAGCACCTCGTCCTTCGGGCGGGAAGGGCGTTTGCCGGGGCGCGGCTGGCGGGCGTAGCCGGGCAGCGCGGCCAGGAACATGCCCTCCACCGCCCGGTTCAGGCCCTCCACCGTGCCCTTGAGGTGGGGGGTGTAGGCGGGCAGGTCCTCCACCGTGACGTCCAGCAGATCGAACGCGGCGGTCACCGTCCTGGACAGGAAGTCCTTGCCGCGGTCCACTCGTACTTTCTCGGGCAGGCCGCCGAACGGGCCGTAGGGTTCCTCGCGTAGGACCGCGGAGCGCAGCGCGGCCAGCACCGACTCCCGCGACGGATGCACCGGCGTCACGGCAACACCGGTGATCGCGTTAGTGGCGCAGTCGGTGAACCACGTGATCCACGGCCTGCGCGCCCTGCCCTCGACATCGACCAGGACGGGGGCCTGCATGTGGTCGGTCTCCCACACCTGGTTGCGCCAGCCCCGTGGCCGGGCCAGGAACACATCGTGTTTCCGCGCCGCCCGCTCCCCTCCCGCGAGCCCGGCCCGCTGCCCCGGCGTCAGGTCCCGGCGGATCGCCCGGTGCAGCGTCGGGATTGAGGGAGGCGGATCCCCCTCGCCCCTGGCCGCGCGAGCGGCCAGCTCACGATGAACCGCGGCGACGTTGCCCTTCCATAAGGCCAGCAGAGCCCGGACCTCATCAGTAACCGTGAACCGCCCGGGATACGCGGCCCGCTCCCCCGGTGCCCGAGCCGCAGCCTCGTCCCGCTCCGCGGCCGCCAGCCACCGCCACACCGCACGCTCCCGCACCCCCAGCACGTCCGCCGCCAACCTCACCCGCGTGGTGGTGAGCTTCCCCTCCCGACGCAGGGCCAGCAGACGGCGCACCGCCGGTCCCCGCAACGCCCGAACCGACGCAGCCGGCAAAGCCCCACTCGAACCACCATCCGTCCCTTCCAGGGCCGGGTCCTGCTCTCCCTGATGCACACTCCCGAGCACACCAACACCGATCGGCCAGCGGATCAGAACTCACGAAACTGAGACAGCATCACCCCTCCCGCGATAACGCTCCGCCACAGCGATGCTCTGCAGGTCTCTCACCTCCAGAACAGTGACCCCGTAGCCCCGAAACAACCCACGACCAGCACCAACACCCCCAAGCCACGCTGTCTCTCACCCCACTGTCACAAAACCGAGAGATCGCACACGGGCCGTCACCGACGCCCGGGCGATCCACACATCCGAGCTCGGCACGGACAGCGAAGCGCAGCGGCCGACGTCGCAGCCGGAGTAGAGCCGGTGGCGTTGTGCCCACCCTTGCCGAGGCGGTGAGGGACCTGTGCTGGGCAACCTTGCGCAGGTCGCGTGGGTCTCACAGGCGCATCAGCACCACCATGGAGGCACACATGCCAGAGTCGCTCCCGTCCCATTCTGACCCCGAGGAAGCATCCAGTGTTCCAGCATTCGCTCCCCCGATCCCGTGGCTCGCGGCCGGCATGGACGAGGAGGAGGCGGAGCTCACGATAGGAGTCGGCCTCCTCGTCCGTGAGGCAGCGCTCTTGGAGTACACGCTCCACGGCCTTCTGGTGCACCTTGCGGGCGCGCCCCGGGCCTACGCCTACGAGGCCGGGGGAACAGGCTCATTCTTCGCCAAGCGGTGCATCGAGAGCCTTGAGGCCATCGAGGAAGACCGCGTTCCTTCCGCTTCGCGCGAGGCGCTGCTCGTGGTCCTTGAGCGGTGCAAGGAGCAGTTCGAGAGTCGGCATCGCTTCGTGCACGGTCATCTGCAGTTCGACCATGAGTCCCAGCAATGGCTCACGCTCAAAGGCCGTCGGGGAAAGGGCGCTCGCCATGCGGAAGCCAGGTTCACCACCAGCTTGGAACCCTGGGAGCTGGCCGCGGGGTTTCACTGGCTCCAGGAGAAGGTGCTGTGGTGGGACGTCAAGCTCTTCGGCGAGCCGGGAGACCCGGATGAGGGAGAACCCGCATACGTGTCCGTGAAGAGGTAACGAGGGGGCGCGGAAGCCGAAGGACCGACACCAGAAGTGCAGCGCCGCTCAGTACGGAGCCCCGCGACAGACCGGGTAAAAGGGACCATCGCAGCGCGCCACTTCGCTTCCTCGATGCCCCCTCCACCAGCCACTACACCCACAGCCAGGCAGCCAGGTGGAAGAGGGGCAGTGTGAGGACTCACCGCAGGAATAATGGGGCTTGACCTGCAGTGGTGCGTGGAGAGGGCGGCTTTATACGCGCCCAATGCTGGAAGGGATGGTGCGCACCGGCCCGGGGATTCAGCCCTCAGGAGGCCTCAGGCCCTGAAAGCCTTTCCGTGCGTCCGCAGGCCAGCTGTTTCACCGGCGAGGCCGCCGAATCGTCTGTCCAGACGTCTGCTGGGGATCCGCTGGGGTCCGTCCAGAGCGCTCATTCTTCTGTCCACCTCACAGACCGTGGACGGATCCCAGGGGACCGCCGGCGGATACCCAACGAGGGTATTCGGCACCGCGGCAAGCGGCCTTGGAGGCATGGCCCGCCGCCGCGTCTGTGCCTCCTGCTGGGACGGTAACAGGCGAGAGGATCTCGGAGCCTGAGCGCCTTCTTCGTTACCCGTTTAGTTCAGCGTTGTCGTCGTCGGCCGCCACTCCGGTTGCTGAAGCCCGGGCCGCAGCAGCTTTGAGCAAAGCGTCAAGTTCAGGGATGAGGTAGGGAGGAGCCTCATAGCGGCCCCGCATCGCGCGCAGAGACTTGCGTTTTTCCAGGAAGCCGCCGCAGGCCTCACCCACCGCCCTGACGAGGGCATCGAGGTTCTCCTGAAGATGCAGTCCGAAAATCACAGCCGTGAAGAGGTGTGCGAACTGCTCGGACATGTAGGCCTCTTGGCGCCTCAGCGACGTCAGTTCATCGGGGGAAAATAATAGCTGCGCGAGCGGGTGGTACCGCGCGTCGAGGCCAGAGGGATCAGGCGCCTCTCCAGGGGCAAAGGCCACTCCATGGTCGGAGACCGGGGTGAGCATCTGTCCGGCGTAAGCGACGATCTGTAGAGCCATGCCCGCGTGCCACTCTGCAAGGTTCTTGCTGTTCCGAACACAGTGCAGAACTGAGGCTGACCCGCGGTCGTGGCTGAGCTGGTAAAGAGACTTCAGGACTCCGGTCTGGTTGTGGCGCAGCAGGTAGCGGAACCACTGGTCCGGCAGGCCGGCTAGGGGAAGTCGCCCGTCCAGCGGGACCTTGGGGTAACGGCCTAGGAGGTTGCGGCGGGGTCGCGTTTCCGCAGGCAGGCTGCTCCCTCTCGGCGGGTTACAGACGGGGGCTGCGGGGAATCCGGCAGCCTTTGCGAGTTCCTTGTCGGTGAGAGCTACCTGGATCAGGTAGCCCGGGGCCATCTGCCTGTGCTCCTGTACCAGGTTGATCGTGTCGACCAGGTCAAGGGCGAAATACAGGTGTGCGGCGGTGAAGGGATTGGCGGCCTGATTGGGGATCACCTCGTCCAGTTCTGATCTGAGTTCGGCAACGGATTCCGTCCAATGTGCGGGGTCTTCGTCCGTCTTGAGGCGACGGACCAATTCGTGCACCCAGCGCCGGGTCCACCAGTCGCCCACGGTCTTATCAGCCCAGTGGTCATGGAACCATTGCACGCTGGTCATCAGTGGCTGCCTTCCTCGGCCGCGCCGCCTGCCGCGCGCAACCGGGCCACCATGTCGGCGGCGACGGCGGCGGCGACGTGCGGCGGAAAGCCCTGTGCCTCCAGTTCCCGGGCCACCCAACGCTCCTCCGCCGCCCGCTGCTCGCTCGTGGACTCCCGCAGCAGGGGGAGGTAGCGCTCTAGCAGCCGCAGGGCCTCCACTGCCGGCTCCGTCGAACCGTCCCGCAGCTGCTCCGGCTGAGCGCTGGGCTCGGTGGCGGACAGGCTGGCGGCAGCACCGCCGGTTTCGCCCGGTTCTTCGGCAGAACGACTCAACAAGGCCCGTACGCGGTCGGCCGTGCCCTGCGTGATTCTGTCACCAAAGGCCTGGGCGAAACCGGTAACGAATGCACCGAGTGTGGCTGCGGTCAGGGCGGTGATGACTGCCTCGGACAGGAAATTGCGCGCCTGCGAATCGGACTGGGCATAGTCGGCGCGGTCCGCCACGGAGTCATACAGGTCAAGGAAGAGCGACTCGGCATCCATAGCCGTATCGTCACACCGGTCAAGCGAGCCAGTCAGGCGAATCCTTCCGGCCGTCGGACATCCACGGCGTACACCCAACGGCCGAGGTCCCCACGAGCGAGGACGGGAAGAGGGTGACGGTCCCCCGAGATGCGGATGCTACGCGAACACCAAGCAGACCGCCACGGCGGCGAGCACATGATCACCCCCGCCACTCTGCGGCTGGTGTCTGAACCAAGATGCCCGAAAACGCCGTCCCCACAGCAGGTGGTCACGATCGACCAGGTCGACTGCCCACGACCAGCAGACCGCCGAGACGTTCCAAGCTGCGCACCTGGAGGGCGTGGGGACGAGCAGGCCCGGCGCAGGAGCGGGGCGGGGTACAGAGCTAGGCGTCCGGGGAGGGCGGCCGGTGTCGCAGGAACGCTCTCACGCCGTTCAGATCGTCCTCGCAGAGCTGCGCCGGGCCGGGGTTCATCAACGCGGCCTGGCCGGGCAGCTCGCCCGGACACACGGCGGGAAAGAACGGACCTGGGCAGGGGCCGTCACCGGCGCCCGGGCGATCCACGCATCCGAGCTCGGCGCCGACGACGAGGCGCAGCGGCCGGCGCCGCAGCCAGAGCAGGACCACGGGAGCGCCGCCGCTTGGCCGTCGATCTCGCCGCCGTTCCGAAGCCCTTGGCCGACGAGGGGAGCCAGCTCAGCGCCAGCTTCGCCCTTGCCTCGATGCGTGGGGCTCTTGTGACGAACTGGCTGATAGCGGTGCGTTGTCGAACTACTCTGATGGTCCTTTCTTGTGATGCGGGGGAATGCCATGTTGGTCGAGGGACTCGTCGCTGCTGCAGCTGCCGGGGGCGGTGCGATCGTGCAGGCCGCGGGCACGGATGCGTGGAACGGGATCCGGGGTGGCTTCGCGCGGCTCTTCGGCCGCGGGGAAGCCGGACGCGAGCAGGCGGAACTGGAGCGCCTGGACCAGACCCGGGCCGTACTCGAGGCCGCCCAGGAGGGCGACGAGGCGCGGCGGGTGGAGATCGCGCAGGTTGCCAGGTGGCAGACCCGTCTCGAAGCTCTGATTGAGGAGTTGCCGGAAGCGGAGCAGCAGCAGGTGGTCGTTGAGCTGCAGGCTCTGGTCGCTGAGGCGGAGGCTGCCAAGCCGGCGGGCACGGTGCACAACGACTTCAGCCGTGCGACGTTCACGAACAGTCAGGTCCTGGGTAGCGGGAGCATGACCGTGACGAACAACTACGACAAGTAGGACTGCGTCGTGGGGGGCAAGGGCAGCGCCAAGCGCAAGGGCAAGGGCAAGGGCGAGAAGAGTGGGGATCCCCGGAAGCAGGGCCAGGGGCAGTCGGGTGGCGGGGTCCGGAATGACTATCGGGATGCGGCGTTCACGAACAGTCAGGTGCTGGGGCAGGGCTCGCTGACCGCCAACACCTTCGTGCAGCAGTACGCGCCTGTGCCGACCGCGCTGGACGCGCTGCCGGCGTTGCCGCAGGAGTTCACCGGGCGTGCGGACGACCTGGCGTTCATCCTGAAGGTGCTGGACCCCGACCGCCCCGCGGGCGGGCCTGCGGTGGCCGTGTTGTCGGGGTGGGGCGGGGTCGGCAAGACGACCCTGGCCTACGCCGGGGGGCATGCTGCGCAGCAGCGGGACTGGTTCACCGGTGTGCTGTTGGTCGATCTGCGGGGCTACGACTCTCACCCTGCGCAGGCGGAGGATGCTCTGGAGGCGTTGCTGCGGTCGATGGGGGTGCGGCCTGAGCATCTTCCGCCGCCGGGGGCGGGCCGGGAGGTGTTGTACCGGTCGCAGTTGAATGCGCGGCAGGAGGCGGGTGAGCGGCTTTTGGTGGTCGCCGATAACGCCTCCGCTCTTGCCCAGGTGCAGCCGCTGCTGCCACCAGGGCATCACGGGATGATCGTCACGTCCCGGGATGGTCTTGCCGGGCTCGGGCGGATGCGGACCGTCAACCGTCTCCAGCCCGAGGACGCCGTCGCCCTGCTCCAGGCGGCGCTGAAGAAGAACGATCCTGACGACGTGCGGGTTGAGGAGGACCCGGGTGCTGCCGAGCGGGTGGTGCTGGCATGCGGGTGCCTGCCCCTGGCTCTGCAGATCACCGCGGCGCTCCTGGCCCAGGATCCCGGGCAGCCGTTGTCCGAGCGTGCCGATGCCCTCAGCCAGGCGGAAGGCGTCCTGGACGGGCTGAGCGACGGGCAGCGGAGCCTGCGGGCCATGTTCGACCAGTCCCTGGACCGGCTCTCACTGCAGGAGCAGAATCTCTTTCGTCTGCTGTCCCTCAACCCCGGCCCCGACATCTCCACCCCGGCCGCCGCCGTCCTGGCCGACCAGCCTAAGCCGGCTACCGAACGCCTTCTGGGGCGGCTGGCTGCCAGTCACCTCATCGAGCGCAACCCTGCGGTCCGCGGCCGGTGGCAAATGCATGACCTTTTGCGCGCCTACGCGAATGAACAAGCAGAAGCGGTCAAGGCCCGCGGCCGCGACCCACGCCGCCGCTACGACCAGGCACGCACCCGGCTCATCAACTACTACGCCGAGCACGCCGAGGCAGCCGACACCCATTTCCGCCCCCCTGGCAGTGTGGTGTCGTCCCGGTTCCCTGACCGGGAAGAGGCACTGTCGTGGTTTGACGCCGAACGGGAAAACCTCATCGCCACCGCCCACACCAACCCCCACGCCGGCCGTGACCTGGGCTTCGCCCTCGGCCGCTATCTGGGATGGCGTCGACGTCTCCAAGACCTCCTCGTGGTCCGTTCCCTCGCTCTCGACGCATGCAGGACACTTCACGACACCCGCAATGAAGCCAGCGCCTGGAACAACCTCGGCAGCGCGTTGCGGGAACTGCGGCGCTTCACG